>NZ_CP090059.1:2115000-3315000 GCF_021391395.1 Sphingomonas cannabina
CCGGGGCCCAGGATCGAACCGCTCGCAACTGGGCCCCGGCCTTCGCCGGGGAACAATTGTCTTGATCGAGACAGACCGCCTCCTGCTCCGCCGCTGGGAGCCGCGCGACCATGCGCCGTTCCTGGCGATGGGCAACGATCCCGAGGTGATGCGCTACCTCGGCCCGCCGTTGACCGCCGCCGATGTCGAGGCGGCGATCGCGCGGCACAACGGATATTTTGATCGCGTCGGCTATTGCTTCTGGGCGATGGAGCGCCGCGCCGACGGCGCCTTCCTCGGCTTCTGCGGCATCAAGCCAGGCCCCGACGGCACCCCGATCGCCGGCAGGCCGGAAATCGGGTGGCGGCTGCGGCGCGATGCCTGGGGGCAGGGCTATGCGCGCGAGGCGGCGGAGGCGAGCCTCTATTGGGGCTGGGCGAGCGGCGGTTTCGACCATATCCTCGCGATCACCGTGCCCGCCAATGTGCGGAGCTGGGGCCTGATGGAGCGGCTGGGGATGCAACGCGTGGCGGACGGCGATTTCGATCATCCAGCGGTGCCCGACGGCAGCCCGCTCAAGCGCCACATCACCTATTCGATCGCCCGGCCGGCGTGAGCGATACGATCGCAAGCGGGGCGGCTGCCGCAGGACGTGGCCCCCGCGCGCTGTTTGTCGCGACGATCCTGGTCGGCTCGTTCCTGCTGTTCCTCGTCCAGCCGATGGTCGCCCGCATGGCGCTGCCGAGGCTCGGCGGCGCGCCGGCCGTGTGGAACTCGGCGATGCTGGTCTATCAGGCGCTGCTGCTCGGCGGCTATGCCTATGCGCATTGGTTGGGACGCCTCAGGCTCCGCACCGGCGCCATCGTCCACCTGGGCCTGCTCGCGCTCGCCGCGCTATGGCTGCCGATCGGCCTGTTCGCCTTCGCGATGCCCGCCGATGCCGAGCCCGCGCTATGGGTGCCCTGGCTGCTCGGTGCCTCGATCGGCCCCTTGTTCCTGGCCGTCTCTGCCCAGGCGCCGCTGATGCAGCGCTGGTATGCCACCGCCGAGCCGGGCCGCGACCCCTATGCGCTCTACGCCGCGTCCAACGTCGGCAGCTTCGGTGGCCTCATCGCCTATCCGCTCCTCGTCGAGCCGATGCTGGCCCTGCGCGAGCAGAGCCTGATCTGGAGCGCCGGCTATGCGCTGCTGTTCGTCCTCGTCGCCGCCTGTGCGCTGCTGTTGCCGCGCCGGAGTGGGGAAGGGGAAGCGCATCACGCCTTCACCAGCACACCGCCGGACGCACGCCGGGTCGTGATGTGGATAGCGCTCGCTTTCGTGCCGTCGGGGCTGATGCTCGCGACCTCGACCTTCATCACCACCGATATCGTCGCGGTGCCGCTGCTCTGGGTGCTGCCGCTCGGCCTCTATCTCCTCAGCTTCACCGTCGCCTTCGCCGTCAGGCGTACGCTCGCCGACGTGATCACCCGCTTCGCCCCGATCACCATCCTGATGTTCGGCGGCGTGATGATCGGGGGCGCGCAGCAATATCCCTATCTCAACACGCTGATGGCACTGGTGCTGCTGTTCATGGCTTCCGTGGCGCTGCACAGCCGCCTCTATGCGTTGCGGCCGGCACCAGACCGGCTCACCGGCTTCTATCTGGCGATGGCGGTGGGAGGGGCGCTCGGCGGCGTCTTCGCGGGCCTGCTCGCGCCGGTGATGTTCGACTGGACCTATGAATATCCGCTGTTGATCCTTGCCGCGGGGATGCTCGCGCCGCAGCAGTTCCTGCTGCCGGTGTTCGGCTGGCTGTGGAATACCGACCGGCGCGGCCTGACGATCCGCACGATCGCGGTCGCCGTACTCGTCGCGGTGCTGGTGGGGCTCGGTCTCACCGATCCAGGGCACATCTTCGGCGGGATGGGCGAGAACATCATGTTCCTGGCTCTCGCCGCGCTCGGCCTGTTCGTGATCGGGATGCGCATTCCCTATGTCGTCGTGCTGTTCGGCGCGATCTTCCTCTACGGCGGCTATCGCGCGATCCTGACGACGCTCGAGGGCGACGCGCGCACGCGCAGCTACTTCGGCGTCTATACCGTCCGCGATTATCCCGAGTGGCGTACGCTCGCGCACGGCACGACGCTCCACGGCATCGAGCTCACCGGCTCATCCGAGCGTGAGCGCTGGCCGACCAGCTACTATATCCCCGGCTCGGGCGTCGGACAGGCGATGCAGGCGGCGCCGGTGCTCTATGGGCCGAATGCGCGGATCGGCGTAGTCGGGCTCGGCACAGGCACGCTCGCTTGTTACGCACAGCCCGGCCAGCAATGGCGCTTCTTCGAGATCGACCCGACTGTCGTCCGCATCGCGCGCGGCCACTTCCGCTTCCTCGCCAATTGTTTGCCGCACCCGACGATCGAGATCGGCGATGCGCGCATGCGGCTTGCCGAGCAGCCGCCCGGCAGCCTCGACCTGCTCGCGCTGGATGCCTTCTCGTCGGACGCGATCCCGATGCACCTGATGACCGAGGAGGCCTTCGCCACCTATGGCCGGGTCCTCAGCCCCAAGGGGTTGCTGCTCGTCCACATCTCGAACCGTTTCCTCGATCTCGAGCCCGTGGTCGCGGCGGCCGGGGCGAGCGGCCATTGGTTCGCGGCGCGGCTCAACTATCATCCCGATCCGAGCGAGGGCGAGCAGGCCACCATCTCCGACTGGATCGCGCTCACCCGCGACCCCACGACGCTGGCGCGCCTGCTGGAGCAGGGCGGCCAATGGGAACCGGTACGGCCGCGCAAGAGCTTCCGGCCATGGACGGATGATTATGCGACGATCCTGCCGCTGCTGCGCGGTTTCCGCACGGCGGGGGCGGATTAAGCCAGACCGTCATCCCGGCGAAAGCCGGGATCTCCATCGGCAGGCGAACGGTTTGCGGCATGAGATCCCGGCTTCCGCCGGGATGACGGGTGGTTTACCGCTCCAGCAACGCCGACAGCCGCGCCGCCACCTCGTTCTCGCGCTCAGCCTCAGCACTGGCCTTGGCCAGCGCCGCATCGAGCGCGGGATAAGCGGGCGCACCACCTTCGGCATGGGCGATCGCCAGCGCCTCGAGGTCCGCGACGGCGGCTTCGGTCGTTCCCCGCGCAGTACCTAACTCGCTGACCGCTGTCTGCGCATCGAGCCAAGCGTCGCTCCCCGCCGGCGCCTTGGCGGCACGATTGGCAAGCGTCCCGGCGCGGCGCTCTACCTCGGTGAAAGCCTCCACCGCCGCGTCTATCGCCTTGACGCGCTCGGCGATCTTGCCGTCGAGCGCTGGATCGGGCGCGATCGGCACCGGCACGACTTCGGGCTCGGCATTGCTGCGGCTCTCGATCGGGCGCGGCTGCAGTGACGGCCCCTGATTGGTGAGGCCGCTGCATCCGGAGACGAGAAGAAGAAACAGGGGAGCGAGACGGCGCATCGGGCGGCCTCCCGCTCGACCCTGGAGAAAATGGCGCGCCCGGAACGATTCGAACGTCCGACCCTCAGATTCGTAGTCTGATGCTCTATCCAGCTGAGCTACGGGCGCCTGGGAAGCGGCCAGATAGAGGGGTCGTTGCCGGAGCGCAACCCCAAACCGGCCAAAGACATCACAAACCTTCACCGCCCACCCAATGCGCGTTGGACAGGCGGCGTGCCAGCGCCCAGGTCTGGGTGCGGATATCGGGCACCGCGACGATCTCCCAGAAGGCGCCGCGCGTCATCGGCCCCAGCGCATGGAGCCATTCGCTCGGCTGTCCGTCCGCGCCGATCACCGCGGCGGTCGCGTCGACGTCGATGCCGAGCTTTGCCGCGTCGGGCCGGATCAGCCCGCGCTGGAGCAGCTTGCGCAGCAGCGGCTCCCCAGTGCGGGTGAGGTCGCCCTGCGGCCCGATCGCATTGACGATGCGGCGGACGTGCAGCACCTCCTGCCGGTCGCCGCCGCGCGGGCGCCAGGTGACGTCGACGCCGCCCTCGCTCGCGGCGAAGGCGCTCGGTTTGCCGGCATGGACGGTGAGCTGTCCTCGCGCGATCATCGCCTGGAGACGGGCATGGACTTCGGGCGCGAGCCGATGGCGATGGACGTCCCACCAGGGCCTCAGGTGCCGCAGGAACCGTCCGCGCTCCTCGACGCTGGCATTGGCCCACATGTCCTGGGTGAAGGGCCTGAGCTCGTCGACCGCGTTGCGCCAGCCGATCGCCTCGCCCCGCGCGCGCACCTCGTGCAGCAGCGCGGAGGCGGCGAGCTTGGGCCGCTCGTCGATCCGCTTCCAGCTGGCGCCCGGCCCCTCGTGCGGCCGCGGCAGCAGCCCGCGGCGCGAGATGGCGACGATCTTCCCCTCGAAGCCGTTCGCCTCCAGCAGCAGCGCGACGTCGACCATGGTCAGGCCGGTGCCGACGATCAGCACCGTATCGTCCTTGGTGAGCCCGCCCGGCACGCGCGGGTCCCATGGATCGCCGATATAGCGGTTGCCCGGCAGCGCGTCGGGATCGAGCCCTGGCGGATGGTGCGGCGGCAGGTTGCCGACCGCGAGCACCGCGGCATGGGCCTCGATCCGCCGGCCGTCGGCCATCACCGCCGTCGCGCGGCCGTTGTGGCGCAGGTCGGTGACGTCGCCATGGATGATGGTGAGCCGGTCGGGCGCGGCGGCTCGGGCGGCGGCGAGCTGCTCGCTCAAATATTCGCCGTAGGTGACGCGCGAGATGAAGGCGGTCTCGGGATTCTCCACGCCGCGCCCCGCGAGCCAGCGCACGAAATGTTGGGGATCGTCGGGCAGCGCGCTCATGTTACCGGCGCGTACGTTCAGCACATGGCTGGGATGGGCGGCGCCATAGGCCAATCCCTTGCCCGCGCTCGGCCCCCGCTCGATCAGCGTCGCGCGCGGCCCGTCATGGCGCAACAGGTTGATCGCCTGCAGCGAGCCGGAAAAGCCCGCGCCGATGATGACGACATGCTCGATCACTGGGTGGCGATACGGTCAGATTTCGTATTCGGGGCGCCAGGTCGGCTCTTCATAGGCCGGGCGGCGCACCCCCGGCTGACGCGACACCATCTCCGAATAGAGCCGCTTGATCGCGCCGCTGCCCGTGCGCGTGAACAGCGCCGGTACCAGCGCATGGACGAAGCAGGCGAGCCCGCCTGCGACCATCGTCAGCCCGAAGCGCGACGCGACGCCGAAATGCTCGGTGTAAGTCTCGCCGACACTTTGCGGGTGCTCGACGAACCAGCGGTGGAGAGGATTGGCCATGGCGGCGATCCTAACGCGCAAGGGGGCGTTTTGAAACCGTCAGCGCCGCGAATGTTCGAGCGAATCGAGGATGCGCGCGCCCGCCATGAACACAGCGATGGGACAGACGGCGAACAACAGCCATCCGCCGGGCCCCGGATATTGGTGGAGATAGTGGATGCCGCGCTCCACTGCGCCGGTGCCGAGGCCGTAGATCACCAGGAACGCCTCGAACTTGGTCTTGATCGTGAACAGGTTCTTGATCCGGCGCCACATGAGCGATGGTTAAGCAAGCTCCGGGCCAGCGGCGGAAATGCGCGATTGCGGGTTAAGGCTTATGGTTACCTGTCAATTCATCCGACAGGCTGCTGGGGGCGCACGGGATCAGCGCCGGCTGTCGACGGCGATCCAGTTGGTTTCCCAGGTCGCCCCGCCGTCGGCCGAATAGGCCTGTTCGAAGCGCGCGGAGTTCGGCGTGACGTCGGAGATCACGAAACGGACGAGGACCGTGCGGTCGTCGACGGTATCCACGCCATAGAAGATTCCTCGCCCCTTTGCGTCGAACGAGCCGGTAACCGGCGGCGTGAGGATGCCGCTGCGGACGTTCGCGAAGTTGAGCGTCCATTGACGCGCCTTCGGGTTGTAGAGCCGAAGCGACGTGCCCTCGATCTTTCCGGCGGCGCCTTCCACCGAAAGCTCGACAAGGTTGGCGCGGCCACCCAGGACCGCCCGGACCTCGCTCGTGCCGCGATACTCGATCCATCGGGTCGATCCGGTCAGCGGTTCCGGCAAATATCGTAACTGGGTTGTCCAGCTTCCGATCTCCCAATCGAAATCATGGCTCCCGTCGCGCGCCTGCGTCGTGGCGGATGGGGCTGTCTGTCCGGTCCCTGGGTCGAGAGGGGCAAGAAGAAAGGCAGCCAAGGCCAGCGCGAGACCTGCGCGCGTCAGCCGTATCTTCACTCGCTTATCGGCCTCGTTCACCGCGATGGCTTGGTAGGTGTCGTTCATCCACATCCTCCCGATCATCATGCGGCGAGCCGTCGCCGGAGCTAGGGCAGTTCGCCGGCGAGCCCCAACGCGTCCAACAATGCCGTCCGCGCGCTCTCGATCTCACGAATCAGCCCCGGATCGCCGATCCGGTCGTAGGGAATCGCCTCGGGCCAATGCGTTTCCACCACGGCGGCGATGCGGTCGAGCTTCGCCGGGTCGACCAGGAACCGCTGGTCGACCGTCGCCGGATCGGCCACGACGCGCAGGCGCAGGCACGCCGGTCCGCCGCCGTTCGCCATCGATTCGCGGACGTCCACCACCTCCAGGCGGCGAATCGGCCCATTGCCGGCGATCATCTCCTGCAGCCACGCCCAGACGCTCGGCGTCTCGCGGGCTTCCGAGGGCAGGATCAGCGCCATGCCGCCCGCGGGCAGCGTCACCAGCTGTGCGTTGAACAGATAGGAGGCGATCGCATCGGCCAGGCTCACCCGGCTCGCCGGCACCTCGACGATCTCGACCTCCGGCAGGCGCGCGCGCAGCTCCGCGTAGAAGCGTTCCTTGTCGGCGAAGGCCAGCTCGTGCGCGAACAGCACCGTCTCGTTGGCGACCGCGACGACGTCGTTGTGGAAGGCGCCGGCGGCGATCGCTTCCTCGCTCTGTTGCACGAACAGCGCCTCGACCCCATGCCGCCGCGCCACCGCCTCGCTCGCCTCGCGGTGCTGGCGGGCAGGGAAGGGGCCGCCCGACAGGCCGTAGACGAATACCTCGACCCCCGTCTCGGCATGGCCGCGGGTGAGCCGCATGTGATTGGCCGCACCTTCGTCGCCGAACGGCGGTGGCACCGGCGGATGCACCGCGAAGGCAGGATCGGCGAAGGCGAGCCGGAGCTGCGCCAGCGTGTCCGGCCATTCATGGCTGCGATGCGGCATCGTCGTGAGGTTGGCGACGGTCAGATGGCAGCGCCCGTCGGCGGTATCAGGCGCGGGCGAGACGGTCGCCGCATTGGCCGCCCACATCGCCGAAGCCGACAGCGCCTGCGCCTGAAGGTGCGGCGCGGCGCGGGCATAGTCGGTGGCGAGGTTCTCCAGCCAGCGATGGTCCGGCCGTGCGTGCGGCAGCAGGATGCCCTGCGCCAGCCCGAGCGCGAGATTGGCGCGCATCTTGGCGATACCCTGGAGCGCTGCGGCACGCGGGTGGGAGGTCGCGCCTGCATTCCTGGTCGCCGCGAGATTGCCGGGGCTGAGGCCGGCGTAGTTGTGGCTGGGCCCGACGATCCCGTCGAAGTTGATCTCGACGATCGCCATCAGTCTTCCTCCGTCATGCCGGACTTGTTCCGGCATCCACGGTTCAGCGAGCCAATCGGCCGATGCAAGTGCGGCTCGGTGGATGCCGGAACAAGTCCGGCATGACGGGTGTGGTCAAACCCGCCCGACATGGCTCACCACCGCGCCCGGCCCGACCTCCAGCGCCTCCGCGCTCTCCGCGTCGATCGTCCCGTCGCCGGCATGGCCCAGGCACGCGCGGAATCCCGCCAGTCGTCCGGTCGCGATCAGCGATGCCTTTCCGCCGGCCGCGACCTCCCGCACCTCCATGTCCACCGCTTCGCGGATCGTGCGCACATTGTCCGTCCGCACGGTCATCGTCGGTCCGCCGTCGAAGATGTCGATATAGTTCTCGAACGCGAATCCCTCGTTCTCCAGCATCCGCATCGCCGCGCGGCCGGAGGGGTGGGGGAGGCCGATCACGCCGCGTGCGCTCTCGGACAGCATTGCGGTGTAGATCGGGTGGCGCGGCATCAGATCGGCGATGAACTGGTTGCCGTGCACCGCATTGAAGGCATCGGCGTCCTGGAAGTTCATCCCGAAGAAGCGCCCCGCCACCCCGTCCCAGAACGGCGAACCGCCCGCCTCGTCGATGATGCCGCGCAACTCCGCCAGCAGCCGGTCGGCGAAGCGGGCACGGTGCGCGCGGATGAACAGGTAGCGGCTGCGCGCCAGCAGCAGCCCGAGCCCGCCCGCGCGCTCGCTCGGGTGAAGGAACAGCCCGCCCACCTCGCTCGCGCCTTCGAGGTCGTTGACGAGGTTCAATATCTCCGAGCGGAAGGTGCGTCCCAGCTCTTCGCTGTGCTTGGTCAGCGTGCCGATGCGATAGCTGTAGAAGGGCCAGCGCTGCCCGACCTGGGTGAAGATCTGGCACGTCCCGCGCACCTCGCCGGTCGCGACGTTCTCGAGCACGAGCACGAACAGCTCGTCGGCGAGGCCGTCGTCCTCGCGCGCGAAGGCGGCATGGCTGCGCTCCAGCTTGGCGGTGAGCGCACCGCGGTCCGGCGGCAGGTTGGTGAAGCCGCCCCCGGTCAGCTTCGCCATTTCGTAGAGCGGCTCGATATCCTCGTCGCGGGCCGCGCGGATGCGGAAGGTCATGGACGACCTTTGTCGGCGATCCGCAAAATGGTCAACGCCGACAGCGCCGCCCGCTCGGCCAGGCTCTCGGGAATCAGGAACTCGTCGGCGGAATGGATCGCGCCGCCGCGCACGCCCATCGTATCGACCACCGGCACCCCGCAGGCGGCGATGTTGTTGCCGTCGCACACGCCGCCGGTCGCCTTCCAGCCGATGGCGAGCCCCAGATCGGCGCCGACCTCCCGCACCAGCGCGAACAGTCGCTCCGCGCCCGCATCGACCGGCTTCGGCGGTCGGTTGAAGCTGCCGTGCACCTCGATCCGCACGTCGTGCTCGCGCGCCACCGCGGACACCGCGGCATCGATCACCGCCTGCGCCCGCGCGATCTCCTCGCGCGAGGCAGGGCGGAAATTGACCCGCAGCACGGCCAGCTCCGGCACGACGTTGTTCGGCCCGCCGCCGTCGATCCGCGCCGGATTGACCGCCAACCCCGGCCCCTTCGCCGCTGCCAGCCTGACCGCCAGGTCGGAGGCCGCGACGATCGCATTGCGCCCGTCCTCGGGATTGCGCCCGGCATGGGCGCTCCGCCCACGCACCACGATCGAGAAATTGCCGGTCCCGCCGCGCGCGCCGGCCAGCGTCCCGTCGGCCAGCGCCGGCTCATAGGTGAGCGCCGCCACCTTCCCCTGCGCCGCCGCGGTGATGAGGGCGGCGGAGGAGAAGCTCCCAGTTTCCTCGTCCGAATTGATCACCACCTCATAGCCGAGCCGTGGCGTTCCCACTGCTTCGACCGCCTCGAGCGCGGCGAGCAACAGCGCCAGCCCGCCCTTCATGTCGGCGACGCCCGGCCCGTTGATCCGCCCGTCGGGAAGCTCGGTCACCGCCTGGAACGGATGATCGATCGGATAGACCGTATCCATGTGACCGGTGAACAGCATCTGCACCGGCGCCTCGGGCCGCACGATGAGATGGAGGTGCCGCCCGTGCGCGATCGGCTCGACGCGGCCGCCTGCGGTCACCCGCTCGGCCGGCGCCGGATCGATCAACCGGCACGTCCCCGGCAGTGCGCCAAAAGCGCCGACAAGCCGCTCCGCCATCTCGGCGAGCCCCGCAAGGTTGCCCGTCCCGCTGTTCACTCCCGCCCAGGCGAGCGTGTTCGCCAGCATCGGTGCCTCGCGAACATGCGCGATCGCGTCACGCTCGCGGGCGCCCGGCGCGCTCAAAACGAATAGACCAGCGAGGCGCGGCTGGTGGTGCCGGTGCTGGCTTGTCCCTCCGGCGGCTTGCTTTCGTACGCGATGTCATAGGACAGCTGCGCCGACACCGGTCCGAACAGCCGCGCCGACAGCGCGGTGCGGCCGGTGAACGTGCTGTTCGCGCTCTGGAGATAGGCGGCCGCGTCCTGCGTCAGCCGTACCCCGGGCGCAAACGTCCAGCCGAACCGCGCCGTCCCGCGCGCGGCGAGGTTGCTCTCCAGCGTCTCGTCGGTGAAGCGCGTGTAGCGATAGGCGGGGCCGAGCTCGAGATCGAGGCTGACGCTGGACGACTTGATCGCGCTGTAGCCGGCACCGACCGAGGCCGAATAGCGCTCGAAATAGCCGAGGTAGCGGTCGCTCTCGAACTGCGCCGCGCCGTAGATGTAGGCGCGGTCGTCGATCTTATAGTTGGGCTCGAACGCCGCGAGGTAATGTTCGCGGCTCTTGACGCCGTTGCTCTCCTGATACTCGGCGAGCAGCGCGAGCCGGTGGCGCCAGCGATAGCCCTCACGCGTCAGGTTGGCGTTCACGGTGACGCCGCCGTTGTTGGAATTGCCGGTGGAATAGAAGCCGCCGACCTCGATCCGCCCCTTGAGCAGCGTCAGGAAATCGGACGTGCGCAGCTTCTCGGTCGCCGCCTCGCGCCGCGCCGTGCGCCATTTCGAGGTGATCTCCGCGATTTCGCGCGCATTCTCCGGAGAGGCGTTGCGTGCATATTTCTCGACCGTCGCGACCTCGCTCTCATTGCCCGATTCCATCGCGGCCTGGAGCATCGCGCGGATCACCGGCGGGATATCGTCGCTGTCGAGGACGCCAGGTGCCGGCGCATCAGGCGCATTGCCGAGCATCAGCAGCGCCGCGAGGGGGAGGAGCACGCTTCGCATCGTCCCGCCCATAGCGTCAGCGGGCGCTCGACGTCACCCCCTGGTGCGATGAGCCGTCCACACGGCCGCCGTGCCGCGTCAGCGGATCGGCGAAGGCCTCGAGCACGGACTCGTAGAGCGCCTTCTTGAACGGCACGATCATCGCGGGCAGGTCGGCGGGATCGGCCCATTTCCAGGCGCGGAATTCGGGATGGGCGGTGGCGATGTTCACGTCCGCATCCTCGCCGGTGAAGGCGAACAGGAACCAGCGCTGCCGCTGGCCGCGCCATTTGCCCTTCCAGATCTTGCCGATCAGGTCGTCGGGCAGGTCGTACTGCAACTCCTCGGGCGCCTCGGCGATCAGCTGGAGATGCTCGGGTGCGATTCCCGTTTCCTCGCCGACCTCGCGGATCGCCGCGGCCAGCGCGTCCTCGCCGGGGTCGATTCCGCCCTGAGGCATCTGCCAGGCCTCGAGCGTCGAATCGAGCCGCTGTCCGACGAACACCTTGCCGTCGCGGTTGACCAGCATCACGCCCGCGCATGGACGGTAAGGGAGGGATTTGGGATCGGTCATGGTCGCCGCCTTAGGATGATCCGGCATCCAAGTGAACGCATCACGTCGACACGCACCACCGTCACCCCCGCCTTGTGCCGGGGTCCACTGCTCCTCAATGGCAATGCTAAAACCTCTTGACCGGTAGTTGCGGCATGGTGGACCCCGGCACAAGGCCGGGGTGACGGTGGCGATTAAGCCGCCTCCGCCATCACCCGCTGTCCCTCGGCTTCGACGATCACCGCCTTCGCCGCCGCCAGGAACCCCGCCACGTCCCCCTGGCTCGACGGAATCACCTTCCTGAGCGTCACGAAGCCATGGATATTTCCTGCAGCCTCGCGAAACACCACGGGCACCCCCGCCTCGACCAGCCTGGCGGCATAAGCACGGCCCTGGTCGCGGATCGGATCGAGGCCGGCAGTCATCACCACCGCCGGCGGCAGGCCGGCGAGCTCGGCGTTGAGCGGCGAGGCGCGATGATGCCCCGCATCGGGCGCGTAGCTCTCGGTGAACCAGGTCATCGACTCATGCGTCAGCAGCCGGCCTTCGCTGAACGCCGCATAGGAGGGATAGTCGCGCGTATAATCCGTCGCCGGATAGATCGGCAGCTGCGCGATCACCGGCACCGCCGCGGGCCTATCGCGCAGATCGAGCGCGACGACGATGGTGAGGTTGCCGCCGGCGCTGTCGCCGCACAGCACCAGCCCGGTGACGGCGCGGCCGAGCTCGGCCGGGCTCCCCGCCACCCAGCGCGCCGCCGCCTCGGCATCGTCGGGTGCCGCCGGCCAGGGATGCTCGGGCCCCAGCCGATAGTCGACCGCCACCACCGGCAGGTCGAGCGTGCGCGCGATCTCTGCGCAGAAGCTGGCGTGGGTGTCGAGGTCGCCGATGGTGAACCCGCCGCCGTGGAAGAACACTACCGCCGGCCCAGGCTCTCGGCTCGCGCGCGCATCGAACAGGCGGGCGGGAATGTCGCCAGCCGGTCCCGGGATGCCGAGGTCCTTGATCACGGCGAGCTCGCCCACCGGCGGATCGGTGACGTCCTTCATCGCGACGAACAGCTGCCGCGCCGCCGGCGCGCCGACCTCGTGCATCTTCGGGCCCGGCAGGTTGTTGAGATAGGTCAGGAACTGCGCGACGTCCGGGCGGGTAAAGATTTCGGTCACGATGCGGCTCTCCTTGGATCGGCGGCTTTTCGAAACTAGGTTATGCCGGATGATCGCGATCGTCCATCACCCGCGCTATGTCGCGCCCGCGCCGCCGCGCTCCACCTATCAGTGGAACAAGAACGGCCTGGTCCGCGACCTGCTTCGTGCCGAGGGCGACGCGATCGAGTGGTTCGCTCCCGATCCGATGCCGCGCGCCTGGATCGAGGCGGTGCACGATCCCGATTACGTCGCCGAGGTGGTCGAAGCGCGCGTGCCCCGCGACAAGGAACGCCGCATCGGCTTCCAGGTCACGCCGGAGGTGGCGCGGCGGGCGGTGGTGGTGCCGGGGGGCACCTATCTCGCGGCCCGGCTGGCGATGGAGCGGGGCTATGCCGCCAACAGCGCCGGCGGCAGCCATCATGCGCTCGCCAATACCGGGGCCGGCTTCTGTATCTTCAACGATCTCGCCATCGCCGCGGCCCGGTTGGCGGAGGAGGGGCATCGCGTCCTGATCGTCGACTGCGACGTCCACCAGGGCGACGGCACCGCCGCGCTGATGGCGGGGCGGCACGACGTCGCCACCTATTCGATCCACGCCGAGAAGAATTTCCCGGTGCGCAAGGCGCGTTCGACGCTCGACGTGGGATTGCCGGACGGGACGGGTGACGAGGCTTATCTGGATGCCCTCGCCGAGACGCTGCCGCCGCTGGTCGACGCATTCGGACCGGATATCGTGCTCTACCAGGCCGGCGTCGATCCGTGGGAAGGCGACCGCCTCGGCCGCCTCGGCCTGACGCGCGAGGGCCTGGTCCGCCGCGACCGCTGGATCGCCCGCCTGTTCCGCGACCGCCGCCTGCCCCTCGCGAGCGCGCTCGGCGGCGGCTACGGCGAGGACGCGATGGAAGTCGCCGAACGCCACGTCGCGTCGATCCTGGCGTTGGGTGGGGAGTACGGAAAAGCTCCTCCCCGGCACGGGGAGGGGGACCATTCGCGTCAGCGAATGGTGGAGGGGGCTCCGCCACGAGCGATGCACCGAGTTGAGGGCCCCCTCCACCACCGGCTTGCGGCCGGCGGTCCCCCTCCCCGTGCCGGGGAGGAACCAAGCCCCGCCATGGAGCGATGACTCTTCCCCCAGCCAAAAGAACTGGTTGCAACCGCTACCCATCATTCTACCTTGGATGGTCGGAACGCAGGAGCATAGAAGGCCCGCGCAAGGCAGTTACCGCAGGACATTCGTTTACATGGCCACAGCCGCCCATCTGCTGACGCCCGAGGAGGCGTCGGCGAACCCGCCGCCCGAGGCGATCGTCGTCCGTTTCGCCGGCGACAGCGGTGACGGGATGCAGCTCACCGGCGGGCAGTTCACCCTGTCGACCGCGCTCGCCGGCAACGATCTTGCCACCTTCCCGGATTTCCCCGCCGAGATTCGCGCGCCGCAGGGCACGCTGTTCGGCGTGTCGGCATTCCAGATCAACTTCGGCTCGGCCTCGATCGAGACCGCGGGCGACGCCCCCGACGTGCTGGTGGCGATGAACCCGGCGGCGCTGCACGTGAACGTCAACGACCTCAAGCCCGGCGGGCTGATCATCGCGGACGAGGGCGAGTTCAACGAGCGCAACCTCGCCAAGGCCAAGTACGACGCCAATCCGCTCGAGGACGACAGCCTCGCCAAGTGGCAGCTGCTGAAGCTCAACATCTCGCAGCTCACCCTCGACGCCGTGAAGCCGTTCGGCCTCGGCAACAAGGAGGCGCTGCGCTGCAAGAACATGTGGACGCTCGGCCTGGCGCTGTGGATGTTCGACCGCGACCGTCAGCCGATCGTCGATTGGCTCAAGGCCAAGTTCGCCAAGGCGCCGGAGCTCGCCGAGGCGAACATCGCCGCGCTCAACGCCGGCCACGCCTATGGCGAGACCGCCGAGCTCGGCGGGCAGATGGGCCAGCTCCACGTCCCGGCGGCACCGGCCGAGCCCGGCCTCTACCGCACCGTGACCGGCGCCGAGGCGATCTCGCTCGGCCTGGTGGCGGGGACGCAGCTCGCGGGACTGCCGATGTTCTTCGGCGGCTATCCGATCACCCCGGCCTCGGCGATCCTGCATCACCTGTCGCGCCTCAAGGAATATGGCGTCACCACCTTCCAGGCCGAGGACGAGATCGCCGCGGTCGCCGCGTCGCTAGGCGCGTCCTATGCCGGCCAGCTTGGCGTCACCTCCTCCTCGGGGCCGGGCATCGCGCTCAAAGGCGAGGCGATCGGCCTCGCGATCATGACCGAGCTGCCGCTGGTGATCGTCAACTCGCAGCGCGGCGGCCCTTCGACCGGCCTGCCGACCAAGACCGAGCAGTCGGACCTCTACCAGGCGGTCTATGGCCGCAACGGCGACGCGCCGATGCCGGTGATCGCGGCGCGCTCGCCCGCCGACGCCTTCGAGTGCGCGATCGAGGCGTGCCGCATCGCGACGCAGTATATGACGCCGGTGATGCTGCTCACCGACGGCTATATCGCCAATGCCGCCGAGCCGTGGAAAGTCCCCGATATCAGCGCGTTCGAGGCATTTCCGGTAACCTTCTTGGAAGAGGCGCCGGCGGAAGGCTTCCAGCCCTACGCCCGCGACGACAAGCTCGCGCGGCCGTGGGTCAAGCCCGGCACGCCGGGTCTGCTCCACCGCATCGGCGGCATCGAGAAGAAGGCGGGCACCGGCAACATCGATTACTCGCCCGCCAACCATCAGCAGATGACCGAGCTCCGCCGCGACAAGGTCGCCGGCATCCGCGTGCCCGACCAGGAGGTGACGCTCGGCGAGGCGGGCGGCAAGCTTGCCGTGGTCGGCTGGGGCTCGACCTTCGGCCCGATCCACCAGGCGGTGCGGCGGGCGCGGAAGAAGGGGCTCGACGTCAGCCACGTCCATCTGCGCCACATCTGGCCGATGCCGAAGAATCTCGGCGATCTGCTGAAGGGTTACGAGAAGGTCCTGGTGCCGGAAATGAACACCGGCCAGCTCAAGACCGTGCTCCGCGACCAGTATCTCGTCGATGCCCGTCCGCTCAACAAGGTCTCCGGCCAGCCCTTCCGCATCGCCGAGATCGAGGCCGCGATCGATGCTGCTCTTGGCTGAAATCAGCTGCCCGGTTTGCGGAAAGACCGCGTTGGAGGACGGCGACTACGCCATCTGCGATGTCTGCGGTTGGGAAAATGACCCTTCGCAGATCGAACATCCGCGGATGTCGGGTGCGAACCAGATGTCCTTGACCGATGCGCGCGTCCATTGGCGCGCAACAGGAAAGCAAGTCCGATGAACGACATGACCCCGATCGCGAAGAGCTCCCCCAAGGACTGGGAGAGCGACCAGGAGGTCCGCTGGTGCCCCGGCTGTGGCGACTATGCGATCCTGAAGGCGGTCCAGCGCACCATGCCGGAGCTGGGCGTGAAGCCCGAGAACACCGTGTTCGTCTCCGGCATCGGCTGCTCCAGCCGCTTTCCCTATTACATGGAGACTTACGGCTTCCACACCATCCACGGCCGCGCCTGCGCCGTGGCGACGGGAGTGAAGCTGGCGAACCCGGACCTCGACGTGTGGATCATCACCGGCGATGGCGACGCGCTATCGATCGGCGGCAACCACACGATGCACCTGCTGCGCCGCAACCTCGACTGCCAGCTGCTGCTGTTCAACAACGAGATCTACGGTCTGACCAAGGGTCAATATTCGCCGACGTCGCGGGTCGGCACCCGCAGCCCCTCGACCCCGTTCGGCTCGGTCGACCGTCCGGCGAGCCCCTGCGCCTTCGCGCTCGGATCGGGTGCGCGGTTCATCGCGCGCGGCATCGACGTCCACAAGAACCTGCCGGCGGTGCTGAAGGCCGCCCATGCCCACAAGGGCGCGGCGTTCGTCGAGATCTTCCAGAACTGCATCGTCTACAACGACGACGTCTTCGCGCCCTTCACCGAGAAGGCCAATGCGGCCGGCAGCCAGCTGTGGGTCGAACACGGCAAGCCTTTGCTGTTCGCCGGCGGCACCAAGGGGCTGGCGCTCGACCGCGAGCGGCTGGCGCTCAAGGTGGTCGACGTGGTGGATGGCGACGTGTCGGAGGTGCTGGTCCACGACCAGACCAGCCGCATGATCGCGCATCTGCTGGTCGAGATGCCGTTCGGGCCGTTCCCGATGGCGCTCGGCGTGCTCTACGACGATCCCGCGCCGACCTTCGAGAGCGCGGTGGTCGCCCAGAACCGCCAGGCCAGCGAAGGCAAGACCGCCGATCTCCAGAAGCTGCTCTCGCAAGGCCAGACATGGATGGTCGAGAAGGAACCGCATCCGCTCTGAGAACGCTTGCGTAACGGCCGCCGACGTGCATTGAAGGCATGATGGACGCGCCGGTGCGGAACAGGGGCCGACGGCCCGGCGGACCACGCCGGACGGCCGTGGGCGGCGCCGGCGGCGGATGGCTCGCGCCGTTCACGCCGCTGTTCCACAAGCTGCTCGACCGCATCGACGCCGGCCTGACGCAGGGCGCGATCGAGGCGACCCTGCCCGACGGCAGCCGCCGCCTGCTCGGCGGACGCGGCGCGGGGCCGGTGGCTGTGGTTGCGATCGCCAGCTGGAACGCCTTGTCGCGCCTCGCCACCGGCGGCTCGGCAGGCTGGTACGAGGCCTGGGCTGCCGCCGAATGGTCGAGCCCCGATCCGGTGCCGCTGTTCACGCTGTTCATGCTCAACCGGCACACGCTGGGGGAGGCGGGGCGCGCGTCGGGCTGGAGCAAATGGCTCCGCCGGATGGCCCACCGCCTCCGCCGCAACGACCGCGCCGGATCGCGCCGCAATATCGCCTACCACTACGACCTGGGAAACGACTTCTATACGCCCTGGCTCGACGCGAGCATGACCTATTCGAGCGCGCTGTTCACCTCCCCCGGCATGACGTTGGAAGAGGCGCAGGCGGCGAAGCTGGAGTCGGTCTTTGCCCGCACGGGCACCAGGCCCGGCGATACGATCCTCGAGATCGGCTCGGGCTGGGGTTCCTTCGCCGAGCTTGCGGCGCGGCATGGTGTCAAGGTGCACGGCATCACCCTCTCGACCGAGCAGCGCGACTATGCCGAGGCGCGGCTGGCGGGCTTCCCGGACACCCGCTTCACCCTCACCGACTATCGCGACGTCGCCGGCACCTATGACGCGGTGGCCAGCATCGAGATGGTCGAGGCGGTCGGGCGCGAATATTGGCGTGACTATCTCGCCGCCATCGCCCGTGCGCTGAAGCCGGGTGGGCGCGCCGCGATCCAGCTCATCTCGATGGATGAGGCGATCTTCGAGAACTACGCCCGCAACGTCGATTTCATCCAGACCTATATCTTCCCCGGCGGCCTGCTGATCTGCGAGCCCGAGTTCCGCGGCATCGCCGAGAGCGTCGGCTTGGCGTGGCGCGACCGCCAGGGTTTCGGTCTGAGCTATGCCGAGACGCTGCGGCTGTGGCGCGAGCGGTTCGACCGCGCGGCGGCGGAGGGGCGGCTGCCGGCCGAGTTCGACGACCGCTTCCTCGACCTGTGGCGCTATTACCTCATGTATTGCGAAGGCGGCTTCCGGGGGGGCGGGATCGACGTCGCGCAGGTGACATTGGTGAAGGAGGGGGGATGATGCGCCGGATAATTGCCGCAGCGCTGCTGGCGTTGGCCGGCTGCGCGACCACGCAGGCGGCGCAGGTCGAGAGCGCCGGCCCCGCCGTCACCGCGGGCAATGCCGCCGGCCTGCGCAAGGTCGGCGCCGCGGTGCTGTTCTGGAGCCAGGCCGAGCGCGACGCCAATTTCCCGGCGATGGAGAAGCTGTTCCCCGGCCATGTCGTGAAAGCCGGGCGCAAGGTCCATCCGCTCCCCGCCGGCACGCCGCTGGCGATCCCGGCCGCCGAGGTCGACGCCTATATCGCCGCGCAGAACGTCGCCGGTCTGATCGTGCTCCAGGACGGCAAGGTGCGCCTGGAGCGCTATGCCCGTGGGCTCACGCCCGAGGGGCGCTGGACCAGTTTCTCGGTCGCCAAGTCCTTCACCTCGACCCTGGTCGGTGCGGCGCTCAAGGACGGCAAGATCAGGTCGCTCGACGATCCGGTGACCCGCTATGTCCCCGAACTTGCCGGCAGCGGCTATGATGGGGTCACGGTCAAGCAGCTGCTGACGATGACCTCCGGCGTGCGCTGGAACGAGGATTACACCGACCCCAAGTCCGACGTCGCCCGCATGTTCACGCTCGACGTGCCGGCGGGCACCGATCCGACCGTCGCCTATATGCGCACGCTGCCGCGCGCCGATCCGCCGGGGACGAAATGGATCTACAAGACCGGAGAGACCAACCTGATCGGCGTGGTCGTCGCCCGCGCCGTGGGCAAGCCGCTCGCCGCCTATCTCTCGGAGAAGGTGTGGCGGCGCTACGGGATGGAGCGCGACGCCTTCTGGATGGTCGACCAGAGCGGGCACGAGGTGAGCGGCTGCTGCCTGTCGGTGTCGCTGCGCGACTATGCGCGGATGGGGCAGTTCGTGCTGGAGGGCGGGCACGGGGCGGTGCCTCCCGCCTGGTTCGCCGACGCGACTGCCAGCCATGCCGACATCGGGCGCGGCCCTGGCTATGGCTATGGATATCAATGGTGGACCTATCCCGAGGGGCGGTTCGGGGCGGTCGGCATCTTCGGGCAGTCGATCACGATCGATCCGGCGAAGAAGCTGGTGATCGTCCAGCTTTCCGCCTGGCCGCAGGCGACCGGCAAGGATCTGTCGGCGGCGCGGGCGGCGTTCCAGGCCAGGCTGATCGCGGTGGCCAGCCGGTAAGCCTCCGTTCGTGTCGAGCGAAGTCGAGACACATTGTCCCTCGACTTCGCTCGGAACGAACGGAAGGGGTTAGTCGACTCGAATGAACGCGCCGGTCTCGAAGTCCGCGACCAGCAGGGCGACGATCCGGTTCGCCACCACCTCGGGCTCCTTCACGCTCGCCGGGTCCTCGCCGGGATAGGCGCGGGCGCGCATCTTGGTGCGGGTGGCGCCGGGATTGACCAGTGCGACACGGGTCGACGAGAGGTGGCGGACCTCCTCGCCGTAGCTCAGCAGCAGGTTTTCGAACGCGGCCTTGGAGGCGCCGTACAGGCCCCAATAGGCGCGCGGCTCGCGGCCGACGGTGGAGGTGAGGCCGATCACGCGGCCCTGCTTCGACGCCTTGAGCAGCGGGTCGAACGCGCCGAGCAGCGCCGCCTGGGCGCTGACGTTGAGCGTCATCACCTTGGCGAATTCCTTGGGATCGAAGGCGGGGACGGGGCCCAGCGTCCCCAGCGCCGCCGCATTCAGCACGAGGATGTTGAGCGCCGGCCAGCGCTCGCGGATCGCGGCGGCGAGGCGGGGGATGCCGTCGCTTTCGGTGAGGTCGAGCGGCGCGATGGTGGCGGTGCCGCCTGCGGCGTCGATCGCCTCCTCGACTTCCTCCAGCCCGCCGGCGGTGCGGGCGGTGAGGATGACATGGGCGCCGGCCCGGGCGAGCGCGATCGCGGTGGCGGCGCCGATGCCGCGGCTCGCGCCAGTGACGAGCGCGACGCGCTCCTGAAGCGGTGTGTTGGTCATGGCGTGATAGTGGGACTAGCCCACCCGCTCCTCGAGCAGCGCGAACTGGTCGATCGGGGCGCTTTCGTCTTGGTCGGTGAGGGTGGTGGGATAGTCGCCCGTGAAGCAGGCGTCGCAATAGCCGGGATGGACCCGCGGCCGGCCGTCTTGCCCCAGCGCCTTGTAGAGCCCGTCGATGCTGACGAAGGCGAGGCTGTCGGCGTGGATGTAGGTCCGCATCGCCTCGAGATCGTGGGTCGCGGCGAGCAGCTTCGAGCGTTCCGGCGTGTCGACCCCGTAGAAGCAGCTGTGCCGGGTCGGCGGCGAGGCGATGCGCATGTGCACCTCGGCGGCGCCGGCATCGCGCATCATCTGCACGATCTTGAGGCTGGTCGTGCCCCGCACGATCGAATCGTCGATGAGGACGATGCGCTTGCCCTGGATCAGCGCGCGGTTGGCATTGTGCTTGAGCTTGACGCCGAGGTGGCGGATCTGGTCGCCCGGCTGGATGAACGTGCGGCCGACATAGTGCGAGCGGATGATGCCGAGCTCGAAAGGGATGCCCGACTGCTGGGCATAGCCGATCGCCGCGGGCACGCCCGAATCGGGCACCGGGATGACGAGGTCGGCATCGACCGGATTCTCGATCGCGAGCTGCGCGCCGATCGCCTTGCGCACGTCGTAGACCGAACGGTCCTCGGCGATCGAATCGGGCCGCGAGAAATAGACCCATTCGAAGATGCACGGCCGCGCCGCGAGCGGGGCGAAGGGACGATGCGAGGCGATCTCGCTGCCCTTGACGATCACCAGCTCGCCCGGCTCCACGGCGCGGACGAACTCGGCGCCGACCACGTCGAGCGCGACCGTCTCCGACGCGAAGATCACGGTGTCGCCGAGCTTGCCCATCACCAGCGGGCGGATGCCGAGCGGATCGCGGCAGGCGATCATGCCCTCGGCGGTCATGCAGATCAGCGAATAGGCGCCCTCGAGCTGCTTCAGCGCGTCGATGAACCGGTCGATCAGCGTGCGGTAGCTGGAGGTGGCGACGAGGTGGATGATCACCTCGGTATCCGAGGTCGACTGGAAGATCGATCCGCTGCGGACGAGATCGCGCCTCAGGCGCATCGCGTTGGAGATGTTGCCGTTGTGCGCCACCGCGAAGCCGCCGCTCTGGAGCTCGGCATAGAGCGGCTGGACGTTCCTTAGCGCCGTTTCGCCGGTGGTCGAGTAGCGGACATGGCCGCAGGCGACGCCGCCCGGCAGCGCCCGCATCACCTCGTCACGGTCGAAGTTGCCGGCGACATGCCCCATCGCGCGATGGGTATGGAAGCCGTGACCGTCAAAGCTGGTGATGCCGGCGGCCTCCTGGCCGCGGTGCTGGAGCGCATGGAGGCCGAGCGCGACCAGCGCGGCTGCGCCGTCGGCTCCGGAAACGCCAAAAATCCCACACTCCTCACGGAGGTGGTCGTCATCGAATGGGTGCGTGGTGAGCATCATTTCCCGCGCGGGCTGTGTTCGGAACGCCATATAGGGTGGCCGTTGCGGTTTGTCGCCTGTTTGTCATCATTTGCTGAACCAGGGCCGGCGCACGGGCGTTTTTGCTGGGCATCGAAGGAGATCGGACATGCCAGGCAAGGACCACGGATCGCAGATCAAGGACGACAAGCTTTACGAGAAGCTGCGCAGCGAGGGCGAATCGAAGGAGAAGGCGGCGCGCATCGCCAATGCGAAGGCCGGCCATTCGCTCGACCACCGGTCGACCCACCTCGAGGACCGCAGCAAGGAGGACCTCTACGACGAGGCCAAGGAGATCGGCATCGAAGGCCGGTCGAAGATGGACAAGAAGGAGCTGATCGACGCGATCCGCAACCACTGACCGGCGGACGAAGGCGGGACGCGGGCGAGCGGATCGTCGCCTCCCGGCAGCAGCGAATCGCTTGTCGACGGCGTAGCCGCATTCTCATGATGGATCGCCATGCGCGGCGGGCAGTCGTCGCTCGACGAACATCACGCCGCCCGCGACCGCCACCAATGCGCCGGCTAGGAACAGCATCGGTACCAGCTTGCTATCGCTTGCGGTCGCAATGGCCGGAACCAATGCCTGTGCGGCGAAACCGCCCAGATTTCCGACCGAGTTGATCGCGGCGAAACCTGCGGCTGCCCCGGCTCCCGTGAGGAAGCGTGGCGGGAGGGTCCAGAAGATCGGCTGGCCGGCGAAGATCGCCGCCGCGGCGACGCAGAGCATTGCGAACTTGAGTACGAAGCCGGGGAGCAGGACGCACAGGACGAGCGCGAGCGCGCCGATCAGCGGCGGCACGATGATGTGCCAGCGCTGATCCGAGTGCCGGGCGGCATGTCGGGGAACCAGCCAGAGCGCTGCGCCGACCACGATCCACAGCAGCGCGTTGAGAAGGCCGTTCGCCGTATTGGAGACCCCGAAATCGCGGACGATCGTCGGCAACCAGTAGCTCAGCCCATAGGCCGCGAGCGGAAGGCCGAAGAAGGTGATGCAGAGCATCGCCACGCGGCGGTCGGCGAGCGAGGCAAGTCCATGGGCGTGCTTGCCGGTCGGCACCTTGGCGTGTTCCGCCGCCAGTTCCGCGGCCAGCCAGGCCTTGTGTCGTCCGCTCAGCCACCGTGCCCGTTCGGGGTGGCTGGGCAGGATCAAATAGACGGCCGGGGCCAAGGCGATCGCCGGCAGGCCGGTCACGATGAAGACCCATTGCCATCCCCGCAGGCCCGCGACGCCGTCGAGATCGAGAAGGACTCCTCCGAGTGCCGCCCCCACCGCGTTGGCGACCGCGCTGGCGATCATGAACATGCCGATCGCTCGCCCGCGATAGCGAGCGGGAAACCAGAGCGTGAGGGCATAGAGCACGCCGGGAAACAGCCCGGCCTCGGCTGCTCCGAGCAGAAAGCGCAGCAGGTAGAAGACCCAGCCGCTGGACGTGAAGGCGAGGAGAACCGTGACGGCGCCCCAACTCGCCATGATGCGGGCGAACCATGCCCCTGCGCCGACCCGGGCGAGTATGAGGTTGCTCGGTACCTCGAACAGGAAATAGCCGATGAAGAACAGTGAGGCGCCAAGTCCGAACGCCGCTTCGCTGAGGCCCAGATCCTGCGCCATCTGGAGCTTCGCGAACGAGACGTTCTGGCGATCGATATAGGCGATCAGGTAGACGAGGCCGAGGAGCGGGAGCAGCCGCCAGGAGATGATACGGACGGCGGCGTCTGCGGTGTCCTCTGCAGCTTGCCGCTTCGTCATGAAGGGCTTGATATAGGCGGGCAGGGTTGAGGTCCATGGCTTGGCACTTCCGCTATTCCCGCTTCCCCGAAACGCGCTACATCGCCGTCATGACTGACCCTCGCGAAACCGGCCTCTCTCTCGACCCCAAGTACGACGCCGCCGGACTGGTGACCGCCGTCGCCACCGACGCCGCCACCGGCGAGGTGCTGATGGTCGCGCACATGAACGCCGAGGCGCTGGAGAAGACGGTCGCGACCGGCGAGGCGCATTTCTGGTCGCGCAGCCGCGGCAGGCTGTGGAAGAAGGGCGAGACGTCCGGCCATGTGCTGCGTGTCGTCGAGGCGCGGATCGACTGTGACCAGGACGCGGTGTGGCTGCGCGTCGAGCCGGCGGGGCCGGCCTGCCACACCGGCGAGAGGAGCTGCTTCTACCGCCGGATCGAGGGCGGCGGGCTGGTTCGCGTCGAATGATCCGTTGGGCGGCGCTGCTGCCGGTGCTGCTGCTCGCGAGCTGCCCGCCGCGGCCGCATGACGCCGCGGAGACGAGCGGGGCCCCCGACCTGGAGACCGCGGCCATCGCGCGCGGCATCGTCCGCGATCCGCGCGATACCGAGCCGACCGGCCTCTATGCGCGCGACACCGACCGCGTCTGCATCGTGCCCAAGGGGCTCGATTACCGCATCGGCGCGTTCGTCGACTATGGCGAGGGGATCACCTGCAATGCCGCGGGCAGCGTCACCCGTTCGGGAGAGACGCTGCGGGTGCGGCTCGGGGACGGCAAGTGCAGCTTCGACGCGCGCTTCGACGGCGACCGCATCACCTTCCCGGGACGATTGCCCGACGCCTGCGCGGCGCTGTGCACGCAGCGCGCGTCGCTGGCGGGGCTAGAGGTGACGCGGCTCAGCGAATCATTGTCCGAGGCGGCGGCGATGCGCGATGCGCGCGGACGATTGCCCTGCACGACACGTTGACGTTCACGTAAAGGGAAGGCATAAACGAGCCATGTCGCTTTCGCCCGCCTTGGCCCCGATCGAGACACGGACCGATCGGGAGAGCTTCTCGATCTCGGACCTGTCGGCCGAGTTCGGCGTCACTGCCCGCGCGCTGCGCTTCTATGAGGACGAGGGGCTGATCTCGCCCGAGCGGCGCGGGTTGCAGCGCATCTATTCGCACCGCGACCGCGCCCGGCTCGCCTGGATCCTGCGCGGCAAGCGCGTCGGCTTCAGCCTGGCCGAGATCCGCGAGATGATCGATCTCTACGACATCGGCGACGGACGCAAGGTGCAGCGCCAGGTGACGCTCGAGCGTTGCCTGGACCGGATCGCGCTCCTGAAGCGCCAGAAAGTGGATATCGACGCCGCGATCGCCGAGCTGGAGGATTTCGTGGCGCTGCTCAAGGAATACTGAGGAGAGACCATGCCGCAATATCAGCCGCCCGTCCGCGATACCCGATTCATCCTGGATCAGGTGATCGCGCTCGACCGCTATGCCAACCTGCCGGGTTTCGCCGCCGCGTCGCCCGACGTGGTCGAGGCGGTGCTGGAAGAGGGCGGCAGGTTCGTCGCCGAGGTGCTGTTCCCGCTCAACCAGACCGGCGATGCGGAGGGCTGCACCCGCCATCCGGACGGCAGCGTCACCACGCCCAAGGGCTTCAAGGAGGCCTATCGCCAGTTCGTCGAGAGCGGCTGGGCGACGCTGTCCGCGCCCGAGCAGTTCGGCGGGCAGGGGATGCCGCACGTCGTCGCCACGGCGTTCCAGGAATATATGATCTCCGCGAACATGGCCTTCGCCATGTATCCGGGGCTGACACACGGCGCGATCGCGGCGCTGCTCGCCAAGGGATCGCCCGAGCAGCAGGAGAAATACGTCCCGAAGATGGTGTCGGGCGAGTGGGGCGGGACGATGAACCTGACCGAGCCCCAGTGCGGCACCGACCTGGGCCTGATCCGCACCCGCGCCGAGCCGCAGGCGGACGGGAGCTATGCGATCACGGGGACCAAGATCTTCATCTCGTCGGGCGAGCATGACCTGACCGAGAACATCATCCACCTCGTCCTCGCCAAGACGCCGGGGGCGCCGGACAGCACCAAGGGCATCTCGCTGTTCGTGGTGCCGAAGTTTCTGGTCAATGACGACGGATCGCTGGGTGAGCGCAATGCGGTCACCTGCGGGTCGATCGAGCACAAGATGGGTATCCATGCCAACTCGACCTGCGTGATGAACTATGACGGAGCGAAGGGCTGGCTGGTCGGCGAGGAGATGAAGGGGCTCGCCGCGATGTTCATCATGATGAACGCGGCGCGGCTCGGCGTGGGGCTGCAAGGCCTCGCGGTGGGCGAGGTCGCGTTCCAGAACGCGGTGCAATACGCCAAGGACCGCCGCCAGGGCCGCGCGCTGACCGGGCCCAAGGACCCGGAGGAGAAGGCCGATCCGCTGTTCGTCCATCCCGACGTGCGGCGGATGCTGATGGAGGCCAAGGCGTGGAACGAGGGGCTGCGTGCGCTGTGCCTGTGGGGCGCGCTCCAGGTCGATCTCGAGCACGCGGCGCAGGGGGAGGAGGAGCGGCAGCTCGCCGCCGACCTGATCGGGCTGTTGACGCCGGTGATCAAGGGTTGCGGCACCGACGCCGGCTATCGCATCGCGACCGACAGCCAGCAGGTCTATGGCGGGCATGGCTACATCGCCGAATGGGGGATGGAGCAATATGTCCGCGATGCCCGCATCTCGATGATCTACGAGGGCACCAACGGCGTGCAGGCGATGGACCTCGTCGGCCGCAAGCTCGCGCAGAACGGCGGTCGGGCGGTGCAGGCGTTCTTCAAGCTGGTCGGCGAGGAATGCGCGGCGGCGAAGGGCGACGAGAAGGTCGCCGATTTCGCCGGACGGCTGGAGAAGGCGCTGGGCGAGCTCCAGGCGGCGACGATGTGGTTCATGGCGAACGGGATGCAGAATCCCAACCAGGTCGGCGCGGGCGCCTATAGCTATATGCAGCTGATGGGCATCGTCGCGACCGGCCTGATGTGGCTGCGCATGGCGCGCGCGGCGGCGGCCGGGCTGGCGGCGGGTGGAGGCGATGCCGGTTTCCTCGAGGCGAAGCTCGTCACCGCTCGCTTCTTCGCCGAGCGGATCATGCCCGATGCGGGTGCGCTGAGGCGGAAGATCGAAGGCGGGGCGGAGAGCGTTATGGCGCTCGATCCGGAACTGTTCGTCGCGGCCTGAGGCTGAGCGACATTCAAGCAGATCGCACGGCTATCTCTTAAGCCCCTCCCCTTCAGGGGAGGGGTTGGGGGTGGGGAAGTGCGGCAGGCTTTGTCGCTTGGGGCGAGCCACCACCCCAACCCCTCCCCTGAAGGGGAGGGGCTTAACTGCTTAATCCTCGCCGGCTTTCGGGGCCGGTTTCGCCGATGTCGGACTGGGGGCGGGGGGCGGCTGGAACCGCTGCGGGCGCTGCCTTGCGGCGGATGCCGGCAAGCGGGTCGAGGCCGACGGGTCTCGTCGGCACCACCGGCGGAGGCGCGATGGTCCCCGAGACCCCGCCGCCGACGCCGCGCAGGTCGAAGTTCGGGTTCGCGCCGGAGGCGGCCGCCGCCGCGGCCGGCGGGACCATCGTCATCGAGACCTGCGCCTTCATGCACTGAGTCGGCTGGGTGTTCTTGAACTCGGCGCAGTTCCACAGCGTCTTCTCGAAATTGAAGGCGCGATCGCGGAGGTAGCTGAACGACATCATCCGCTGCTGCACCGGCGTGATCGGCAGCGCGGCCGGCGTGGCGGCCTTGTCGGTCCAGGCCATGAACTTGCAGAAGGGCCGGTCGCCGCATGCCTTCAGCGCGAGCACCGGGTACATCTCCGGGCCGAGCTTGGGGTCGAGCGTGACGAGGAAGGTGTTCGCGTCCTGCGCCAGGCTCTGGGGCACGGCGAGACCCTCCGGCAGCAGCACGTTCGCGGCGTCTGCCGCAAGCGTGGCGACGTCATCCCCCGGCAGGTGATGGGCGGTCGAGAGCCGCGCGAGCTGCGGGATGTTCGGCTCGGCCCCGGTGTAGCGGCTGGCAAAGGCCGGCGGCGTGCCCCACCAGCCGGTCCAGCGGAAGAAGAGATGGGTGTGCACCTCGGTGATCTTGTCGAGGCTCGCGCTCCAGTACGGCACCACCCAGTCGGTATGATAGTGGGTCGCGTGGCCGACGCGCCTGTCGACCGTGCCGTTGAGCGCGGCCCTGGCGATCTCTCGCGCGCGCTCCCAGGCGGCGGGGCGTATGGTGCGCAGGATCGCGCCGTCGCAGGTGAAGGTGAACTGGCAGCCGGTGCGCCGCTCGGCGCCCTGGAACACCACGCCGCACACACTGTGCGGGAAGGCGGGGTGGCGGACGCGGTTCAGCACGACCTGCGCCACCGCCTTCTCGCCGGAGGCATCGTCGCCCGCTTCATAGATCACCGCGGCGGCGAGACAGTCGATCGCGCGCGCCTGATCCTCCGGCGCGCCGAAGATGCGGAACGGCCGCGCAGCCGGATTGGGCGCGGTGGAGAAGGGGATGGTGGCGTTATACTCGCGGGCATCCTCGGGCGCGAGATTCTGGAACTCGATCGGTTCGACCGGCGGCAGCTCGGCCTGAGGGACGACATGCCGCGGGCGCACGACCTTGGCCGCGGCGGGCGGAAGTTTCGGGGCGTGGGTCACCAGCCAGACGGGCACGGCGATCGCCGCGACCGCAAGCAGCGCCAGCACGCCGAGCAGCCAGCGCGGCAGGGGATTGGTGGCAGATAACGTCATGCGATCGTGGATGAGGACGCTGTCTCTGTGGAGCTGATATGGGCGCGCCAACATCTGGGCTGCACCTCCGGTTCAACGGGACGCGCGGCCATAGCGCAATCGTTTCGTTGGCGGAAGAGCAGGACGGTGGGTGGTGAGGGGGATGCGGCCGGATCGAAGCAGCGCAGTGCTCCTGCGAAGGCAGGAGCCCTGGATCATAGATGTGCCGCTGCGGCCTGGGCTCCTGCCTTCGCAGGAGCACGATCCAATCTGATTGGGACGAAAACTTAAGCCCTAATCCGGCCAGAAGCCGGTGCCTTGGCAGATGTCGAGCGCGTCGAGCGCGCGGTTGCGGCAGCCTTCGCTGGTGCAGATGGGGGCGACGCGGGCGTAGCGTTGAGAGCAGGTTTCCGGCGCGCCTGGGCGGGAGGCCGGCCTGGTGTCGTAGCTGACCGGCTGCGGAGTCGGCTTGGCCGACGGCGGAACCAGCATCGTCTCGCCGCCGGCATGATGCGCCGCCGGTGCCGCGGCGACAGCGGGATTCGCGCCGCCGCCGAAGGCCATCGGCCAGACCAGGACAGTCGCCAGCATCGCGCCGGCACAGATCATCGCGTTACGCACGGTTCCCCCCGGAAACGATCGCGATTCGGGTTCCGGGGGTTTCCTATGGTGAATCAATGAATTTTGCGAGTCGCTTTCAGCTTTCCGGCAGGAAATCCGGAACCGACAGGTAACGCTCGCCGGTATCGTAGTTGAAACCGAGCACGCGCACGCCGTCCGGCAGGTCGGGCAGCTTCTGCAGGATCGCGGCCAGCGTCGCGCCCGAGCTGATGCCGACCAGCATCCCTTCCTCGCTGGCGGCGCGGCGGGCCATGTCCTTGGCGACGGCGGCGTCGACCTTGATCACGCCGTCGATCGCCTGGGTGTGGAGGTTGCGCGGGATGAAGCCGGCGCCGATGCCCTGGATCGGGTGCGGGCCGGGCTGGCCGCCCGAGATCACCGGCGACAGCTCGGGCTCGACCGCGAACACCTTGAGGTTGGGCCACTCCTTCTTGAGCGTCTCGGCCACACCGGTGATGTGGCCGCCGGTGCCGACGCCGGTGATGATCACGTCGATCGGGCTGTCGCGGAAATCGTCGAGGATTTCCTTCGCTGTCGTACGGACATGGACGTCGACGTTCGCAGGGTTTTCAAACTGCTGCGGCATCCAGGCGCCGGGCGTTTCCTCGACGATCTGCATGGCACGCTCGATCGAGCCCTTCATGCCCTTCTCGCGCGGGGTGAGGTCGAAGGTCGCGCCATAGGCGAGCATCAGGCGGCGGCGTTCGACCGACATGCTCTCCGGCATCACCAGGATCAGCTTGTAGCCCTTCACCGCCGCGACCATCGCCAAGCCGACGCCGGTGTTGCCGCTGGTCGGCTCGACGATCGTGCCGCCTGGCTTGAGGTCGCCCGACGCCTCGGCCGCCTCGACCATCGACAATGCGATGCGGTCCTTGATCGAGCCGCCGGGGTTGGAGCGTTCGGACTTGATCCACACCTCCGCGCCCGGGAACAGGCGCTGGATGCGGATGTGAGGCGTATTGCCGATCGTCTCGAGGATGGTGTTGGCCTTCATGGCTGGGCAACTCCATGGTCAGGGGGGACGGAAAGCATTTCGGGCGGATCGAAGCTCTTCGCAAGCCTGAGCTCGGGAAACAAGCGCGACCAAATCAGGGTTACCACGATCGCGCCGACGCCGCCGAACACAACCGCGCCGACCGGCCCCAGCAGCGAGGCGAGCAGACCGCTCTCGGCCTCGCCCAGCTCGTTCGATGCGGAGATGGTGAGCTGCGACACCGCGCTCACCCGGCCGCGCATGGCATCCGGCGTGTGGAGCTGGATCAGCGACTGGCGGACGTAGACCGAGACCATGTCGGCACCGCCGGCAACGATCAGCGCGCCCAGGCTCAGCCAGAACCAGCGCGACAGGCCGAAGGTCAGGATCGCCAGGCCGAACACGACGACCGCGATCAGCATCTTGAGCCCGACGTTCGCCTTCATCGGCCGGATCGAGAAGAAGACGGCGGTGCTCGCCGCGCCGATACCCATGCCGGCGGCGAGCAGGCCCAGCCCCTGCGAGCCGACGTGGAGGATGTCGCGCGCGAACACCGGCAGCAGCGCGGTCGCGCCGGCGAGCAGCACCGCGAACAGGTCGAGCGTGATCGTCGCCAGCACCAGCCGGTTGTGGCGGACATAGGCGAAACCCTCGGCGATGCGCGCGAGCGGACGGTGGTCGGGCTGGACCGGCGGCTGCGGGACCTTGCCGATCAGGAAGATCATCGCCAGCGCGACCAGCATCAGGGCGGTGATGGTGGCATAGGCGACGTCGGGATGGATCGCGAACAGCAGCCCGCCGACGCTGGGGCCGGCGATCGAGCCGACCTGCCAGGCAATCGAGCTGACCGCGATCGCCGTCGGCAGGCTCTCGCGGGGAACCAGGTTGGGCGCGAGCGCTGAATAGGCGGGGCCGGAGAAGGCGCGGTTGATGCCGGTCAGCACCGCCGCGCCGAACAGCGCCGGCAGGCTGAGCGCGTCGAAATAGGTGAGGAGGCCCAGCCCCGCGGTGACGCACACCATCAGCGTCACGGTGCCGCGCACGATCCAACGCCGGTCGATGGTGTCGGCGACCAGGCCGACGATGGGGGTCAGCAGGAACAGCGGCACGAACTGGGCCGCGCCGATCATGCCGAGCATGAACGCGGCTTCCTTGATGCCCATCGTCTCGCGCGCGATGCTGTAGACCTGCCAGCCGATGACGATCGCCATCGCGGTCATGGCGATCGTGCCGGCGAAGCGCGACAGCCAATAGGCGCGGAAATTAGGGATCGTGAAGGGATGGGGAGGGGAAGGGGCAGCGGCGGCCATGCGTGGCCGCTCATAGGCGTGGGTTGCCGTTCGTTGCAACGGCTCTGGTGCTCTTCCCGGCACAATGCCAGCATGAGCTCGGACGATTGTTCAGGGAGGCAGGATTTGAAGGGACTCTGGTTCGCGGCGGTTGCCGCCGCGGCGCTGATGGGCTGCACGCCCTCGAACGGCGGTGCGCCGCAGGCGAAGGACTGGAAGGCGTTCGTCGACGCGACGATGGAGGAGCATTTCCGGCTCGATCCCGCCTTTGCGGTCTATCAGGGGCGGCACGATTTCGACGGCAAGCTGCCCGACTGGAGCGAGGCTGGGCTGAAAGCGACGGCCGACTTCTATCGCCGCACGATCGAGAAGGCGCAGGCGTTCCAGGGCCTCGACGCCGATCAGGCGTTCGAGCGCGACTATGTGGTGCAGGTGATGAAGGGCAAGCTGTTCTGGCTCGCCGACGCCGACCAGCCGCATCGCAATCCGGCCTTCTATGTGGGCGGCGGGCTCGATCCCAACGTCTATATCGCGCGCGACTATGCCGATGCGCCGACGCGGATGAAGGCGATGATCGCCTTCCTGAAAGGCGTGCCGGCCGCGGCGGCGAACATCCGCGCCAACCTCAGGATGCCGATGCCGGCGAGTTTCGTCTATTACGGCAAGGCCGGGTTCGGCGGGTTCGCCGACTATTATGGCGGCGATGCCAAGAAGGCGTTCGCCGGCGTCAACGACCCGGTGCTCCAGAAGGAGTTCGACACCGCGGCGGCGGCCGCCAGCCAGGCGATGCGCGACCTGGCGAAATGGTTCGACGACAATGGCAAGACTGCGACGCAGGATTTCGCGCTCGGGCCCGAAAAGTTCGCCAAGATGGTCAGGGACACGGAGGGCGTCGACGTCAGCCTCGATGAGCTGGAAGCGGTCGGGCGCGCCGACCTCAAGCGCAACCAGGACGCGCTCAAGGCTGCTTGCGCGGAGTTCGCGCCGGGCGCGACCATTCCCGCGTGCATCGCCAAAATGAACGCGGACAAGCCCAAGGGCGGCCCGGTCGCCGCCGCCACCGCGCAGATCCCGGAGCTGCGCGAGTTCGTGATCAAGCACGACATCGTCACCATCCCCGGCACCGAACAGGCGCTGGTGCGCGAGAGTCCGCCCTACAACCGGCAGAACTCGGCCTACATCGATCCCGCGGGGCCGTTCGAGAAGGGCGTCGCCTCGGTCTACTATATCTCGCCGCCGGACCCTTCATGGTCGCCGGCGGTGCAGGCGGCGTTCGTGCCGGGCGAGGCGGACCTCTTGTTCACCACGGTGCATGAGATCATGCCGGGACATTTCCTCCAGTTCCTGCACAGCAACCGGTCGAAGTCGGTCTTCGGACGCGCCTATGTCGGCTATGCCTTCGCCGAGGGCTGGGCGCATTATGCCGAGGAGATGATGTGGGACGCGGGCCTGCGCGGCACACCGGAGACGCACATCGGCCAGATCTCCAACGCGCTGCTGCGCGACTGCCGCTATCTGTCGGCGATCGGGCTCCACGCGCGCGGGATGACGCAGGCGGACAGCCAGAAGCTGTTCCAGGAGCAATGCTACCAGGACGAGGGCACCGCCCGGCAGCAGGCGGCGCGGGGGACCTATGACCCGTCGTACCTCAACTACACGATGGGCAAGCTCCTGATCCGCAAGCTTCGCGACGATTGGACCGCAACGCGCGGCGGACGTGGGGCGTGGAAGGCGTTCCACGACCAGTTCCTGAGCTACGGCGGCCCGCCGATCCCGCTGGTGCGCAAGGCGATGATGGGCGGGGAGGCGAAGGCGGTCTTCTAGCGGATCTGGCTCGCCGGCTGCGTCCCTCCGGACTCCCCGAATTGGGGATTGCGGATCGAGGGGCGCAGCCGCGCGATGCTGCACAGGCCCGCGATCAGCGCGAGCGCGGCGGCGGTATATGGCGGTACCGCGCCCGCGCCGACGCCGATTGCCAGCAGCGCCGCGACCATCGTCGCGCCGGAGGTCTGGCCGACCATGCGGATCGTCGAGACCAGACCGCCCGCAGCCGTCGCGCGGTCGCGCGGGGCGGAGCCCACCACCAGTCGGGCGTTGGGCGACAGGAACATGCCGAAGCCGGCGCCGCACAGCGACATCCGCCAGGCGACGTCGAAATAGTCCGGATGCGGCGGCAGGTTGGCGAGCAGCAGCAGCGCCGTCACCGCCAGCGTCATGCCGACCCCGCCGAGCAGGCCGGCGGGGATCTTGTCGGAGAGGGCGCCGGCGGCGGGCGCGACGAACAAGGTGGTGAGCGGCCAGGGCGCGATCATCGCGCCGACCTCCGAGGGGGCGAAGCCATAGGCGTGCTGGAGGCGGAACGGGACCGACAGCAGCAGGGTCTGGCTGGCGAGGAAGGCGGTGAAGGCGCCTATCGCCGACAGCGCGATCACCGGCCGCGCGAGCAGGTCGATCGGCAGGATCGGCTTGGTGTCGTGCATCTCGCGCCGGACGAAAAACCAGCCGATGATCAGTCCGACTGCGACGATCGCTCCCGACACCACCGGGCTGTCGCCGTGGACGGCGGTCTCGAGGCCGCCGATCACCAGCCCGAAGGTGGCGGCGCACATGATGCCGCCGATCACGTCGAACGGCTCGCTGCGCCGGGGAAGGTCGGGCAGCGCGCGGCCGAGCAGCAGCGAGACGATGGCGAAGGGCACGGCGCTCGCGAACACCCAGGGCCAGGGCGCAATGCCGAGGATCAGGCCGCCGACCGTCGGCGCCGCCGCGGCCGAGCTCGACACGATCACCGCGTTGAGGCCGAGGCCGCGGCCGAGCATCGAACGCGGATAGATGGCGCGCACCATCGCCGAGGTGACGCTGAGCGCGCCCGCCGCGCCGATCGCCTGCACCGCGCGCACGATCAGCAGGAACGGCAGGCTCTTGGCGAAGAAGCAGAGGATGGTGGCGATGGTGAAGACGAGCTGGCCGCCCTGATAGACGCGCTTGATGCCGATCCGCTCGGCGAGGCCGGCGAAGGGCAGCAGCAGCATCACCAGCATGAGCTGGTAGACGGTGACGACCGCGACCACCGCGGAATTGTCGACGTGGAGCGAACGGGCGATCGTCGGCAGCGCGACCGCGGCGATCGCGCCGTCGATCACCACCAGCGCGGTGCCGAACGATACCGCCACCATCGCGACATAGCGGCGCGGCTTGGGAAGGCCGTCGTGGGGCAGGGGAAGGGGCAGGGCGGTTTGCCTCTCCTCCGGATCGTCGGCGTCGGTGCCGGTCGGAGGAGGGAAGCGATCGACCATCGCCGGATGCTTTAGGAACGCGGCTCCCGAGTCGGCAAGTCCGGCGTCCAGCCTTCCGGCGCGAGCTCGAAGCCGGCGAAGTCGAATCCCGGCGCGACGATGCAGCTCACCAGCGTCCAGCCGTCGCCTGCCTCGGCAGACTGCCAGGCGTGCGGCGGGACCAGCAGCTGCGGTGCCTCTCCGGCGAGGACGTCGGGGCCGAGGCGGTACTCGGTTTCGTCAATCTTGAGCGTCAGCGGCGCACCGGCGTGCCACAGCCAGATCTCAGCCGCGTCGACGCGATGCCAGTGCGAGCGCTGGCCGGCGTCGAGCAGGAAGTAGATCGCCGTCACCCGATCGCGGCCGCCGTCGGGCGAAGGCTCGCGGATGGTCTCCCGGTACCAGCCGCCTTCGGGATGCGGCGTGAGGTCGAGGGTGGCGATGAGGTCCGGGGCGGTCGGCATGGCTTTCTCCAAAAATCCTCCCCGGCACGGGGAGGGGGACCGCGACGCGAAGCGTCGTGGTGGAGGGGGGCAGGCCACGAGCGAGTCGCCTGCGGCGGGCCCCCTCCACCATTTGCTCCGCAAATGGTCCCCCTCCCCGTGCCGGGGAGGATCTTCGGCCTAGCTCGGGCGTCTCTCTCCGTCCAATCAGCGCCGGCCGGTCTTGATGCTGAGCGCGACGCCGTAGATGCGCGGCTCGCCGGCGATGAAGGTCGGCAGGCCAAGGTTGTCGCCGGAGTTGCCGGCGTCCTTGATGTAGTCCTTGCCGAACAGGTTGGTCGCGAACGCCTCGATCCGCCAGCCGGCTTCCGGCCGCTCGATGCCGATGCGGGCGTTGACGAGGGCGTAGCCGTCCTGGAACTCGTCCTGGATATTGTCGGCGACCAGCGCGCGGGGCGGCTGCTGGAGCGCGGGGATGTCGTTGTTGTCGTCGAAGAAGACCTTGCTCTGATAGGTCACGCTCGGGCTGAAATCGACGCGGACCGGGCCGACCGGCGCCTTGACCTCGATGCCGAACGAGGCGGCGTGGTCGGGCGACAGGCGGAAGTGGTTGCCGTCGTAGATGCCGGATTTCAGGCGGCCGTGGTTGTAGGCGTAGGTGCCGAACAGGTCGACCCAGCCGGCCGCCGCCCAGCGGAACTGTCCCTCGAAGCCGTAGCTCTCGGCCTTGCCCGCGTTGGTGACGACGAAGGCGGTGCCGACCTGCTCGGTGGTCTGGAAGTTGTTGTACTTGTAGTAGAATACCGCCGCGTCGAGCGACAGCTTGCGGTCGAGCAGCGCGGTCTTCACGCCGCCCTCGAAGCTGTCGACGGTCTCGGCGTCGACCTTGGTGAACACCGGTGCGGCGAACGGGGCCGAGGGCGGCCGTGGGCTCAGCAGCTCGGGCCGGCGGCCGCGGGCGTAGGTGAAGTAGAGGCTGGCGTCCTCGCTCGGCATATAGCGGGCGGTGGCGCGCCAGGTGAGGCCGTCGGTCTTGAGATCCTGGCTGACGATCGCGCCGTTGCCGGCGGTCGGCTGGCCGGAGATGGCGAACATCGGCACCGGGTACTGCGCGGACTGCGGGATATTGGCTGCGCCGGGCACCGCCAGCGCCTGGAGGAGCTGCGTGCGCACCGCCGCCGGCTGGCTCAGCGCGCCGATAAAGCCGCCGAGGATCGAGCGGCCGTTGAGGACAGCGCTGGCGATCCCCGTGGTCTTGCTGTCGTGGGTGTAGCGGATGCCGCCACCGATCTCGAACCTGTCGCCGAGCTTGAGCTTGCCGTCCGCGAAGACGTCGAAGCTCTCGGTCTCGTTGTAGTTGGTCGTGCTCTCGACGAAGCCGGTACCGAGATTGGCGGCGATCGCCCGGGCCTGCGCGGTTGGCAGCAGGGCAGCGGCCTGGGCCGGAGTAATGCCGGCGAGGTTGGCGAGGACGCCCTGGAGCAGCGCGCCGGTGAACTGGGTGTTGGCGAATGCCGCCAGCGGCGCCGGGTCGGTCGTCGCCCGGCCGGGGATCGGGCCGTTCAGCACGCCCGCCAGCCGCGCCAACGCGACGCGCTCGTCGAACTGGAGCGGCACGCGGGTCTGGCCGCTTTCCTTGAACCAGGTCGCGCCGACGAAGCCGGTGAAGGCGCCGTCATTGTCGTAGGTTAGGCGCAGCGTCGCCTGGGTCTGCTTGCCCTCGGCATCCTCGGCGGCGGTGAGGATCGGCAGCGAGATGCCGTCGGCGTCGAACACCTCCTTCGAGTGGAAGCGGCGCCAGCCGACCACGCCGTTCAGCGACAGGGCATCGGTCAGCTCGTAGTTGACCAGGCCGGTGATGCCGCCGACGTCGCGCTCCAGCCCCAGATCCTGGCCCTCGCGGGCGACGAAGCTGGCAGGTGCCATCAGCGCGGCGCCCGAGTTGCGGCCGCGGTCGCCGATCACCTGGCCGGTGACCGGATCGGTCGGGTTGTAGGCGATCGACTTGAACGCGGTGCCGGCCGGCGCGTCGTGCTGGTAATTGGCGATGACGTCGATCGTCAGCCTCTCCGGCGCGAAGCGGATCGAGCCGCGGACGGCTTCGGTGTCCTGCGAGTTGAAGTCGCGGGCGCCGAGGAGATTGTCGACATAACCGTCGCGTTTCTTGACGCGGCCGGCGATGCGCACCGCCAACGTATCGCTGAGCGGTACGTTCATTGTTCCATCGAGGCGGTAGCCGCCCAAGTTGGTATATTGCCCATAGCCATAGCCGTAGGCGGCATCCGGATCGGCCTTGGCCTGGACGATGTTGACCGCGCCGATCAGCGCGCCGCGGCCGTAGAGCGTCGACTGCGGGCCCTTCGACACCTCGACTCGCTCGAGGTCGAACAGCTCGACATAGGCGCCGCGCGAGCGCGAGATCGACACGCCGTCCTGAAACACCGACACGCGCGGCTCGGTGAAGCTCTCGCCCGAATCCGAGGTGATGCCGCGGATCGACAGCGCCGGGTTGTTGGGCGACTGGTTCTGGACGTTGAAGCCGGGGACGTACTGCGCGAGCCGCTCGAAATCCTCGATGCCCTGATCGTCGAGGAAGCCGCCGGTGTAGGCGGTGAGCGCGAACGGCACCTCGATCGGGCGCTGCTCGACGAGCTGGGCGGTGACGACGATATCATCCGCCGCCGCCGGCGCTTCCTGCGCGAAGGCCGGTGCGGCGAGGGCGAGCGTGCTCGCGGTGAGAAGCAGGGCAGTGATTCGCATGTCGGTCCCCCTTTGACGTGGGAGCGCCCTAGGGGGACCGGATGACGATTGTGTTGCGGTGCGGCGTACGAGCCGCCGCCTTCAGCTCTCGATGAAGGCGAGCAGGTCGGCGTTGATCACGTCGGCATGGGTGGTCGCCATGCCGTGCGGGAAGCCTGGATAGACCTTGAGTGTGCCGTTGGGCACCAGCTTGATCGCCTTCTCGGCCGCCGCGGCGATGGGGACGATCTGGTCGTCGTCGCCGTGCATGATCAGGCAGGGCACGTCGATCTTCTTGAGGTCCTCGGTATAGTCGACCTCGGAGAACTGCTTGATGCACTCGTAATGGGCCAGGATCGAGCCCTGCATCCCCTGGCGCCACCAATGGTCCATGACCCCTTGGCTGACTTCGGCGCCATCGCGGTTGTAGCCGTAGAAGGGATAGGGGATGTCCTTGTACTGCTGCGCGCGGTTGGCGGCGAGCTGGGCGCGGAAGCCGTCGAACACCTCGAGCGGCGTGCCCTCCGGGTTCGAGGGGGTCTTGAGCATCAGCGGCGGGACGGCGCCGATCAGCACCGCCTTCTTGACCCGCGAGGTGCCGTGGCGGCCGATGTAATGGGCGACCTCGCCGCCGCCGGTCGAGTGGCCGACCATCACCGCGTCTCGGACGTCGAGCTTGTCGAACAGTGCCGCCAGGTCGTCGGCATAGGTGTCCATGTCGTTGCCCTGCGCCGGTTGCGACGAACGGCCGTGGCCGCGGCGGTCATGGGCGATGACGCGATAGCCCTTCCGGTAGAAGAACAGCATCTGCGTGTCCCAGTCGTCGGCGGTGAGCGGCCAGCCGTGGCTGAAGGTGATGACCGGGCCGGTCCCCCAGTCCTTGTAGAAGATCTCGGTGCCGTCGCTGGTGGTGATGTAGGGCATGGCAGGTCTCCGGTTCGCAGGGGTGAATCCCGCGGCTCTATTACGCGACGGCAACGACCCTTGCGCGTGCAAATGCGGCAACGATGGGTTTCATCCTTCTGGTCAGGCGGCGGGATTGCAGGCACAATCGCAGCATCGGCGTGATGACGGGGGCGCCCCATGCATTTCATGCAGTTGCTGAGGACACTCGACGAAATCCTCTACGAGGTGATGTCGTGGCTGGTCTTCTATGTGATCACGTTGTGGCGGACGGTCGCAGGTCCGCTGCGGATGATGAACTATGCCAACGCCGAGCTCGGGGACCGGTCGGAGCAGCAATATGCCGACACGCTGCCGCCGCCCTTGTTCCTGCTGCTGACCTTGCTCCTCTCGCATGCGATCGAGCTGGCGCTGGTCGGGCAGAATCCGCTCATCGAGGATACCAAGGGATTGTCCGAGCTGGTGCATGACGACACCAGCCTGCTGATCCTCCGCCTACTGCTGTTCAGCCTGCCACCGCTTATCATGGCAGTGCGGCTGGTGCGGGCGCAGAAGACCGGCCTGACCCGCGACACGTTGCGGCAGCCCTTCTACAGCCAGTGCTACCTCGCCGCGCCGTTTGCGCTGACGATGGGGATCGCGTCGATCCTGACCCGGTTGCCGTCAGCCTGGGCCGAGGTCGTGATGCTGGGATGGTTGCTGATCGTGCTCGATTTCCTGTGGTACGGCACCGTCCAGGCGCGCTGGTTCGCGGCGAAGCTGGACGTGTCGATCGTGCGCGGCTTCGGGATGGCGACCGTCGGGATGATCCAGAGCGCGGTGATCTTCGTGATCCTCGGGCGGCTGTTCTTCTGAACGGAGCAGATCGACATTCAATCCTCCCCGCCAGGGGGAGGTGTCAGTCCCCGCGAAGGCGGGGACTGACGGAGGGGGAGGACAGCGACAAACTATCGGTCCCCCTCCGTCACGCTTCGCGTGCCACCTCCCCCTGGCAGGGGAGGATTGAAAGGAGGCGAATCAGCGGCAGCGGACCTGGCTCTGCTGCTGGTCGATCGAGCGGCCGGCGAGCGCGCCGATCGCGCCGCCGAGCAGCGTGCCGACGGTGCGCGAATGGCCGCCGTCGATGACGTTGCCGAGGATGCCGCCGGCCGCGCCGCCGACGATCAGGCCGGTCGTGCCGTCGGAGCGCTTGCAGTAATAGCGGCCGTCCTCGCCGGCGTAGACGCGGTCCTCGGGACGCAGCACGCGTTCCTCGGTGCCGGGGCGATAGTAGCGGGCGGGATCATAGCCGCCTTCGTCGCGGTCGTCGGCATAGGGATCGGGTGCGCGGCGATAGCCATCGCTCGGAGGCGGGTAGCCGCCGTCGCGCTGACGCGCGGCGACATAGCGGTCCACCGCATCGCGATAGGCCTGATATTCGCGGTCGAACCGCTCCTGCGCCTGATCGAAGCGCTGTTGCTCGGCGGCGGTCTGCGCGGCGGCTGGAGTGGCGAGAGCCGTGCCCGCGGCGGCAGTGGCGGCGAGCAGGGCGGCGTGGATCATGCGCATGGGTCTCATATCCTCTTCGGTGCCCGGACGCCCGGGTACGGCGGTGAGGATAATAGCCGAAACCAAGATGATTGCTGAACGATCTTGGCGGCAAGCACGATGCAATCGGCGGCTGTCGCGGCGATCGGGCGGCTTGGCGATCGAGGAAATAATCGTACAAACTATTGCTGCAACGCAGCATAGCGGTTACATATTGGCTATGTACCTGACCGACGCCTCTCCTGCTGCGACCGCGCCCGTCAATCCGACTGCGCCGATCCTGGAAGCGATCGTCCGCCAGCGCTGCCTGGCGGCGACCTATAATCGTGCGGACATCGTCGTCGCGCCGCACGTTCTCTATACGCGGCACGGCGAGCTCTATGTCGATGCGGTGACCATCTCCCGCAACATGGTGATGGTGCGTGAGCCCAAGCTCGCCACGTTCAAGCTGACCGGTCTGGGCGGGCTGCGGGTGACGGAGCGGCCGTTCGAGCTCAGCGGCCTGTTCGATTCCGAGCTGGAGAAATATGCCGGCGTGACCTTGATGAAGGTGGAACCGATCGCGCAATCGGCGAGTTGACGATCGCCAAGGTGCTTGTCGGAGGGAGCCGCCGACATGCTTGTGGTCAGGTCCTGTTCGGGTTATGTCTGAATTGTAGCGTGCAAATATCTGTTTCCGGATGGGACCGCCGGGTAACCAAGGCAGTGGAGCGCGTTACACATTGCTGAGGTTCAACTGTCGAAGGGGTCTTTATGCGTATTAGACTTTTGACTTCTGCAGCGATTGCGCTGTCCCTCGTTGCCACGCCCGTGCTTGCCAATCCGGCGGCGCGTCTGTCGGTTGCCAATTCGCCGCAGGTGCGTGCGTCGTCGAACGTCGACGGCAAGAGCCGTCTCACCGGCAGCGCCTGGATCGGTGTGGTCGCCGCGCTCGCGGTCGGTGCCGGCGCGGTTGTGCTTGCACTCACCACCGACGACGACGATTCCGACAGCAACTGATCGGTTAGCGTCGTAGAATTCGGGGGCCGTCGGTTTCCGGCGGCCCCTTTCTATGGTCTGGGGCGGGTCGACATTTGGGCTGAGGTCTTCCTTAGTCCGGTTCCCAGCCGTCACCCCGGACTTGTTCCGGGGTCCACAGGGCCTCGCAGGCCGCGCTCAAACCTTTGTCCGGTCCTTGCCTCCCGGTGGACCCCGGAACAAGTCCGGGGTGACGGTGAAGAGGGTTGAGATGTCAGTCACCCCAGATCGAGCAGGCGGTTCGCGGTGAGCGCTCGTCGTCAGCTCGCCGTCACGAAGCTGTCCATCACCCGCTTCCGCCCGGCCATCTCGAAATCGATCTCCAGCTTGTTGCCCTCGATCTCGGCAATGGTGCCGTAGCCGAACTTCTGGTGGAACACGCGCTGGCCCAATGACAGGTCGTCGCGCCCCTTGTTGCCGAGGCTGACCGCGCTCGATGTAGCCTCGCGGACGCGGACCGGCTCGCGGGTGAAGGTGCGGCTGGTCCAGTCGCCGCCGGGCTTGCTGCCGAGCGTACCCGCGGCGCGCTGCCAGCCGGGGCCGCGGCCGGTGCCCCGGCCCACGTCGGCAAAGGGATCGCCGCGCTCGCTCCAGTTGGCGCGCCACAGGCTCTCGCCGCCGGACATGGTGGTCTCCTCGGCGACATGCGCCTTGGGCAGCTCGCCAATGAAGCGGCTCGGGATCGAGCTGGTCCACTGGCCGTAGATGCGGCGGTTGGCGGCGTGGAGGATCACCGCGCGGCGGCGCGCGCGGGTGATCGCGACATAGGCGAGGCGGCGCTCCTCCTCCAGCGATGCGAGCCCGCCCTCGTCGAGCGCGCGCTGCGAGGGGAACAGCCCCTCCTCCCAGCCGGCGAGGAAGACGGTGTCGAACTCCAGACCCTTGGCGGCGTGGATGGTCATGATCGTGACCTTTGCCCCCTCGTCGGCGGCATCGTTGTCCATCACCAGGCTGACGTGTTCGAGGAAGGCGCCGAGGCTCTCATACTCCTCCATCGCACGGATGAGCTCGTTGAGGTTCTCCAGGCGGCCGGCGGCCTCGGCCGAGCGGTCGGCCTGCCACATCGCGGTGTAACCGCTCTCGTCGAGGATCTGGCGGGCGAGCTCGGGGTGGGGGAGCTGCTCCACCTTCTCGCGCCAGCGGGCGAAATCGCCGACCAGGTTGCCGAGCGACTTGCGGGCGGCGCCCGTCATCTCGTCGGTGTCCAGGATGCGCGCGGCGGCGATGGAGAGCGGAACGCGTTCGGCGCGGGCGAGCTGGTGGAGGCGGGCGACCGCCTTGTCGCCGAGGCCGCGCTTGGGGACGTTGACGATGCGCTCGAAGGCGAGGTCGTCCGCCGGCTGGGCGACGACGCGGAGGTAGGCGAGCGCGTCGCGGATCTCGGCGCGCTCGTAGAAGCGGAAGCCGCCGACGATGCGGTAGCCCATGCCGATCGCGATGAAGCGGTCCTCGAACTCGCGGGTCTGGTGCTGGGCGCGGACCAGGATGGCGATGTCGTTGAGCGAGGTGCCGGCGCGCGCCGCCGCCTCGATCTCGTCGCCGACGCGGCGGGCCTCCTCGGGGCCGTCCCACACGCCTATCACGCGGACCTGCTCGCCTTCGCTCGCCTCGGTCCACAGCGTCTTGCCGAGGCGGCCGCCGTTGTTGGCGATCACTCCGCTCGCCGCGGCGAGGATGTGCGGGGTCGAGCGGTAGTTCTGCTCGAGCCGGATCACCTTGGCGCCTGGGAAGTCGCGCTCGAACTTCAGGATGTTCTCGACCTGCGCGCCGCGCCACGAATAGATCGACTGGTCGTCGTCGCCGACGCAGCAGATGTTCTTGCGCTCCTGCGCGAGCAGGCGGAGCCAGAGATACTGGCTGGAATTGGTGTCCTGATACTCGTCGACCATGATGTAGCGGAAGCGCTGCTGGTAATGGGTCAGCACCTCGCGGTCGGTCTTGAGGATCGTCAGCATGTGGAGCAGCAGGTCGCCGAAGTCGCAGGCATTGAGTGCGCGCAGCCGCTCCTGATAGGCGGCGTACATCTGGGCGCCCTTGCCGTTGGCGTAGAGCTCGGATTCGCCGGCGTCGACGTCCTTCGGCAGCAGCCCTTTGTTCTTCCAGGCGTCGATGTGGCCGGCGAGCGCGCGGGCGGGCCAGCGCTTCTCGTCAATGCCGGCGGCGGTGATCAGCGCCTTGAGCAGGCGGAGCTGGTCGTCGGTATCGAGGATGGTGAAGTTGGATTGCAGGCCGACCAGCTCGGCGTGGCGGCGGAGCATCTTCGCGCCGATCGCGTGGAAGGTGCCGAGCCACGGCATCCCCTCGACCGCGTCGCCGACCAGGTTGCGGACGCGCTCGCGCATCTCACGCGCCGCCTTGTTGGTGAAGGTGACGGCGAGGATCTCGGATGGGTAGGCCTTGCGCGTGTAGAGCAGGTGCGCGAGCCGGGCGGTGAGCGCGGCGGTCTTGCCCGTGCCGGCGCCAGCGAGGACGAGTACGGGGCCGTCGGTGGTCAGCACCGCCTCGCGCTGAGGGGCGTTGAGGCCCTGGAGATAGGGCGGGTCCTGGGGCGAAGGGGCGGAGACGGACATCGGTGAACAGTTAGGGAACGGCGCGCGTGCGGGCAAGCCGAATAGACCCCTCTCCCTCTGGGAGAGGGAGGGGCCCGCTCGGCGCAGCCGAGTGGGAGGGTGAGGGTGACCAACGCCGGCGGTAGTCACCCTCACCCTCCCGCAGCTTCGCTGCTCCTTCCCTCTCCCAAAAGGAGAGGGACAGTGGGGGGCAGTGTCACTTGTCATCCTACTGTCACACAAGTCGGCGAATGGCGGGATCGATCATGACCAGCATCGCTCTCGCGCCCGATGAGTCGGGTGAAGTCGCGCCGCCACGGCCGCGGCTCGACAGTCCGTCGCATCCGGCGGCGAAGTGGATCTTCGCCCTCATGCTCGTCGGCGGCTTCGTCTATGCCGGCTGGAGCGTGATGACCGACACCGCGGGCGTCGGCGAGACGCTGGCGATCGGCGTGTTCGCCTTCCTGGCGCTGGCGCTGCTGATCGCGCTCGGCTTCGAGTTCGTGAACGGCTTCCACGACACCGCCAACGCGGTCGCGACGGTCATCTACACCAATTCGATGCCGGCGCATCTGGCGGTGGTGTGGTCGGGCTTCTTCAACTTCCTGGGCGTGATGGTGTCGTCGGGCGCGGTCGCCTATTCGATCATCACGCTGCTGCCGGTCGATCTGATCCTCAACGTGGGATCGAGCTCCGGCTTCGCGATGATCTTCGCGCTGCTGCTGGCGGCGGTGATCTGGAACCTCGCGACCTGGTATGTCGGCCTGCCCAATTCGTCGAGCCATACGCTGATCGGGTCGGTGCTGGGCGTGGGCGTCGCCAACCAGCTGCTCGCCGCCGGATCCAAGGGCGGCACCGCCGGGGTCGACTGGAGCCAGGCGTACAAGGTGCTCACCGGCTTGTGGATGGCGCCGCTGATCGGCTTCGGCGCGGCGCTGCTCCTCCTGCTGGTGATGCGCGCGGTGCTGCGCAACCCGAGGCTCTACAAGGCGCCGATGCCCAACACGCCGCCGCCGAAGGGCATCCGCGGGCTGCTGATCTTCACCTGCACCGCGGTCAGCTTCGCGCATGGATCGAACGACGGGCAGAAGGGCATGGGGCTGATCATGCTGATCCTGATCGGCTGTGCGCCCACCGCCTATGCGCTCAACCGCACGCTGCCGACGAGCGCGACGCCGGCCTTCGTCGCGACTGCGAACCGCGCCGCCGCCGTGTTCGACGCGCGCGCGAACGGCGTGCACGTGCCGGTCGAGCAGGCGCGGGCGGTGATGACCCATGCGCTGCAGCAGCGGAAGGTCGATTCGCCGGAGACCTTCGCCGCGCTGGCGGCGACGACGCGCGACATCGCCGAGCGGGTCCAGGGCTATGGCTCGATCCGCGCGGTGCCGGCGAGCGCGACGCCGAACCTTCGGAACGACATGTACCTGGTGCTCGACACCAGCAAGCTCGCGACCAAGAGCGGCGACGCGGCCGGCTTCGGCGGCGAGCCGCAGCTCAAGGCGGTCAAGGATTATCAGACGTCGTTGGAGAACGGCACGCGCTTCATCCCGCTGTGGGTGAAGATCACGGTGGCGATCGCGCTCGGGCTCGGGACGATGGTCGGCTGGAAGCGGATCGTGGTCACCGTCGGCGAGAAGATCGGCAAGCAGCACATGACCTATGGCATGGGCGCGGCCGCCGAGATGGTTGCGGCGGGGACGATCCTGGCCGCCGACCGGTTCGGGCTGCCGGTGTCGACCACGCACATCCTCTCCTCGGGCGTGGCGGGTGCGTCGGTGGCGAGCGGCGCGGGGCTGCAGGCGCGGACGATCCGCAACCTGGCGCTGGCCTGGCTGCTCACCCTGCCGGCGGCGATGGCGCTGTCGGGCTTCCTCTACTGGCTGATGCTGAGCATCGCCCGGGCGACCGGCGCCTGATCCCAGTCGATCGGGCAATCGGCGAAGAGGGCGCGGATGTCCTTCTTCGCCGCCTTCTCGTTCCTGGCGACGCGGTGTTCGAGGCTGCGCGCCGGATTGGCATAGGCAAGCGCGCCCGCGACGAGCGCCGCCGCGGTGGCGAGCAGGATGCGGTTGCGATCGCGCATGTCGTCCTCCCTTTGCGGCGCTGCGGAGGTGGTGACGCATCGCGCCTGACCGGCGAATGAACGGACGCCTTGACGGCCCGCCCGGATGCGACGAACGGTGCGGGCATGAGTCTGCGGGGGATGGGTGCGCACCGCCGGGTGCTGCTGGCGAGCCTGGTCGGCACGTCGGTCGAGTTCTACGACTTCTACATCTACGCCACCGCGGCGGCGCTGGTGTTCGGGCCGCTGTTCTTCCCGGCCGGCGATCCCTCGATCCAGCTCCTCTCGTCCTATGCGAGCCTGGCGGTCGCCTTCCTCGCGCGGCCGGTGGGGGCGTGGGCGTTCGGCCACTACGGCGACCGCATCGGGCGCAAGTCGACCTTGGTCGCCAGCCTGATGCTGATGGGCGGGTCGACGCTGGCGATCGCCTTCCTGCCGACCTATCAGACCGCGGGATGGCTGGCGCCGGTGCTGCTGTGCGTCCTGCGGTTCGGCCAGGGCTTCGGGCTCGGCGGCGAATGGGGCGGGGCGGCGCTGCTCGCGGTCGAATATGCGCCGCCGGGCTGGCGCGGGCGCTACGGCATGGTGCCGCAGATCGGGGCGCCGATCGGCTTCATCGCTGCCAACGGGCTGTTCCTGCTGCTGGGGCTGTGGATGACGCCCGAGGACTTCATGGCCTGGGGCTGGCGCGTGCCGTTCCTGCTCTCGGTGGTGCTGGTGGGACTCGGCCTGTGGGTGCGGCTCAAGATCGCCGAGACGCCGGCCTTCGCCAAGGTGCTCGAGCAGGGACCGCCCCCCGCCGTGCCGATCGGCGAGCTGCTGCGCGACCATTGGGGGAAGGCGGTCGGCGGGACGCTCGGCGCGGTCGCCTGCTTCGCCGTCTATTATCTCGCGACCGCCTTCGCGCTCGGATACGCGACCACCACGCTGCACATCGACCGGCAGGTGTTCCTGGGACTGCAGCTCGGCGCTATCCTGTTCATGGGCGTCGGTATTGTGCTGTCGGGGATCTGGGCGGATCGTACCAGCCCCAACAATGTGCTGACCTGGGGCTGCGTCGGCGCGGTGGTCGCGGGATTGCTGCTCGCGCCGGGACTGGGATCGGGGTCGCTGGGGCTGATCTTCGCCGCGCTCGCCTTCTCGCTGTTCGTGATGGGGTTCGTCTACGGGCCGCTGGGGGCGTGGCTGCCGAGCCTCTATCCGGCGCGGGTACGCTATACGGGGGTGAGCCTGGCCTTCAACCTGGCCGGCATCATCGGCGGCGGGCTGACGCCGGTGGTGGCGCAGGCGCTGGCCGAGCACGGCGGGCTGACGTTGGTCGGGCTGTATCTGGCGGCGGCATCGCTGCTGAGCCTCGGGGCGCTGCTGGTGTTGCGCACGCGGCGCGACGCGGAAGCGGTGGTGCTGGAGATCTGAGGGGGCGCTGCGCGGGACGGACGATCAGCGATCCTTTGCGGCAGTGTTCGCGATCGGATCGCCGTGCATGAAGATGCCATTGCACATAGCCAGCGTAAGCAACGCCAGCATGACAGCCAAACCGGCGATACAGCCTGTACCTGGAAGCGGGCGCTTCACAATGCAGGCCTGCGACCGGTCATACTTCTTCTGCCTTCAACAACGTCAGCTTCGCCTTGCCATGCACCCGCTCGGCATCGACCGCGAACCCGGCGACGGAGACCGTCTCCTCGCGTGCCGTCTCGATGCTGATCCAAGTGGCGGGGCCGGTCCAGCCGAGGCGGGCGAGCTTATCGAGCGCGACGTTGCCGGCGCCGCTCGCATAGGGCGGGTCCATCAGGATCAGGTCGAGCGGCGCAGGGGCGGGGCCGAGCGACAGGACCGAGGTGGCGCGGACGTCGGCCCCCTTGGCGCCGAGCTTGGCGATGTTTGCCTTGAGCGTGTCGAGCGCTTTGCGGTCCTGCTCCACGAACAGGCAGGTCGCGGCGCCGCGCGACAGCGCTTCCAGTCCCAGCGCGCCCGAGCCGGCGAACAGGTCGGCGACCGCGAGCCCGTCGAAGCTGCCGAGGCGGCTCGCCAGCATCGAGAACAGCGCCTCGCGCGTGCGGTCGGCGGTGGGGCGGGTGGCGTCGCCCGGGGGCGCCGCCAGCGGGCGGCCGCGCCACTGGCCGGCGATGATCCTCATTTGCGGCGCGGACCGGCTTTGGGCCCGGACTTGGGCTTGGGCTTGGCCCAGCCGGCCTTGCGCCTGGGCGGGCGAGGGGAGCGCGTGGAGTGTTCGACCTGCGCGTCCTTGCTCTCGTCATTCCCGTGCGGGCGGGACTCCATTTTGGCTGGCTTCGCGGTCCTTCGCGGTTTGGGCGAGGGATTACGGTCGGGAGTTGGGCGCGGGCGGGGCCTTGCCGTAGGCTTTCGTCCGGCATCGGGCTTGGCGTCGTTTCCGGCCGTCTCAGGAGCGGCCGGTATGATCGGCTCGACCATGACGGCTGCCTGATCCTTGCCCTTGCCCTTCGTCAGTGACTGCCGGAAGGCTACGAGGTCGTGCTGACGCACCTCGCCGACCGCACCCGCGGGGAGGTCGCCGAGCACGAATGGCCCATAGCGGGTGCGGATCAGGCGGCCGACCTTGAGCCCCAGATGCTCGAGCACGCGGCGGACCTCGCGGTTCTTGCCCTCCGTCAGCGTCAGCTCGATCCAGACGTTGGCGCCGGTGCGGCGCTCGAGATTGGCATCGATCGCGCCATAGCGGATGCCGTCGATCTCGACACCTTCGATCAGCTCCTCGAGCTGTTCCTGGCTGACCTGGCCGTAGGCGCGGGCGCGGTAGCTGCGCTCGACGCCGGTCGAGGGGAGCTCGAGCTGCCGCTTCAGCTCGCCGTCGGTGGTGAGGAGCAGCAGCCCTTCCGTGTTGAGGTCGAGCCGGCCGACCGGCATCAGGCGCGGCAGGCCCTTGGGCAGCCGGTCATAGATGGTCGGGCGGCCCCGCGGATCGCGGGCGGCGGTGAGAAGGCCGACGGGCTTGTGGAACAGGAACAGGCGGGCGGGCGTGGGTTCCTTCACCGGCTGGCCGTCGACGGTGACGCCGCGCAGCGACGGGAGCAGCGTCGCCGGGGTCTCCACGGCCACGCCGTTCAGGGCGATTCGGCCCTCGCCGATCATCCGTTCGATCTCGCGCCGCGACGCCACGCCCGCGCGGGCGAGCAGCTTGGCGATGCGTTGGGTGTCCTTGCCGGTGGTCCTGGCCATGAGGCGCCTTAGCGCGGAGATACGGCAGAGGACAAAAATTCTTTGCGGCACGCCGTCGGCGGCTACGTTAAGCAGGGCGGGAGGCAGTCATGTTGTTCGCCAGGAAACCGCGCCGGATCACCCGCATCCTGATCGCCGAGGACGAGCCTCTCGTCGCGTTCGATACCGAGCACCACCTGAGGGAGGGAGGTTTCGAGATCGTCGCCACCGTCGATCGGGTGACGGAGGCGGTCGCGCTGATCGATCAGGGCGTGCCGATCGACCTGGTGCTGGCCGACCTTACGCTGGCGGACGGCAGCGGGATCGAGGTGGCGCGGGTGGCGAGCGAGCGCGGCGTGCCGGTGCTGTTCGTGACGGGCGATTGCCCGAGCGCGGCGCGCGCGCTGGCGGCGGGATGTCTGGCCAAGCCCTATGCGCCCCGCGATCTCATCGCGGCGATCGATGCGATCGAGCGAGTGCTGGAGGGCGCGACGCCGAAGCGCCTGCCGGCGAGTTTCAGCCTGTTCGCCACGCCGGCTTGAGAGCATTGTCGCCGTTAGGACGGATCGGCATTTGAGGACTGACATCTCACCCCTCCTCAGCGTCACCCCGGACTTGTTCCGGGGGCCACCGGGAGGCAAGGACCGGGCAAGAGGCTTGAGCGCGGTATGCGAGGCTCAGTGGACCCCGGAACAAGTCCGGGGTGACGATTGGGAACCGGGCTACGGAAGACCTGCAACCTCAAATGTCGATTGGCCGTAAATCCTGCGCGGTCATAACTCACAGTTATGCCTGGGGCCCTGCTCAATATGGGCGCGGCCGTTCATTCCTTCGCATATCGGGGCATAGCTATCGGTGCGGGATGCTTCATGATCGCCAGTCCTTATCTCCTCTATCTCGGACGATCCGATGACGAGGTCGGCATCAAGACGTCGCGGGGGCTGGCCGTCTTCCGGCGTGACGATTGCGTCGGCGAGTTTCGCCACGATGCCTGTCCGCTGACGCTTGGGCTGCCGCGCCTGACCTTCGCCGAGGCGGTGGCTGCAGGCGCGCGGACGCTGGTGCTCGGCATCGCCAACGCAGGCGGGCGAATGGCGCCGGAGCTGGTGCAGGATGCGATCGCCGCGATCGAGGCCGGCCTCGACGTCGCCTCCGGCCTGCATCACCGGCTCCGCGACGAGCCGGCGCTGGTGGAAGCCGCCCACCGCCATGGCCGCACGCTGCACGACGTGCGCGATCCGGCACCGGGTATCCCGGTCGGCAACGGCCTGCCGCGCGCCGGCAGGCGGCTGCTGACGGTGGGCACCGACTGTTCGGTCGGCAAGATGTACGCGACCCTGTGCCTCGAGCGCGGGATGCGCGCGCGCGGGATCGCCGCCGACTTCCGCGCGACGGGTCAGACCGGCATCCTGATCGCCGGCAGTGGCGTGCCGCTCGATGCGGTGGTCGCCGACTTCATCTCAGGTGCGATCGAGCAATTGTCGCCCGCGCGTCACGACGGCGGCTGGGATCTGATCGAAGGGCAGGGATCGCTGTTCCATCCATCCTTCGCCGGCGTGTCGACCGGCCTGCTGCACGGCGCGCAGCCCGATGCGCTGGTGCTCTGCCACGACCCGTCGCGCGAACATATGCGCGGGCTACCGCATTATGGCCTGCCCGATCTCGCCGAGACGCTGGAGGCGAACCTCAGGACCGCGCGGCTGACCAATGCCGATGTTCGCGCCGTCGGCATCGCCCTCAACACCTCGAAGCTCGCGCGCGAGGAGGCCGAGCGGCTATGTGCCGAAACCTCCGACAGGTTCGGCCTGCCCTGTACCGATCCCTTTGCGATGGGGGTCGATTCCATCGTCGATCGGATCATCGAATGCTTCGAACCCTCCGAGCCCGCAGCGACGCTTTCCCGCTAGCGTCGCCGTTCCGCATCTCGCGCGGGGTCAAGACCGTCGCGGAGGTGGTGACGGTCGAGATCGCGGAAGGCGGCCATGTCGGGCGCGGGGAGGGGGTGCCCTATCCGCGCTATGGGGAGAGTGTCGCCGGCGCGCTCGACGAGATCGCTGCGGTGCGCCTCGCGGTGGAGAACGGTGCCGATCGCGGGGAGCTCCAGCGGCTGATGCGGCCGGGGGCCGCGCGCAATGCCGTCGATTGCGCACTTTGGGACCTGGAGGCGAAGCGCTTCGGCACGTCGGTGACGGCACTGCTCGGCCGTCCTCCGATCGGCGCCACCGCGACGGCGGTCACGGTGAGCCTCGATGCGCCCGAGGCGATGGCTGCCGCTGCCGGCAGGCTCGCCGACGTGTCGTTGATCAAGGTGAAGGTGGGAAGCGTCGACCCGATCACTCTGGTCCGCGCGGTGCGCGCGGCGGCGCCGCGTCCGCGGATGATCGTCGATCCCAACGAGAGCTGGACGATGGATCAGGTCGCAGGGTTGCAGGCCGAGCTGGCCGAGCTCAGCGTCGACCTGCTCGAGCAGCCGCTGCCGGCCGGCACCGACAGCGCACTGGAAGGGTTCGAGCCGCTGGTGCCTTTGGCCGCCGACGAATCGGCGCATGTCGCGGGCGATGTCGGGCTGCTTGCCGGGCGCTATCAGGTGGTGAACATCAAGCTCGACAAGACCGGCGGGCTCACCGGTGCGCTGGCGCTGGCCGACGCGGCGGAGGCGGCGGGGTTGGGGCTGATGACCGGCTCTATGATCTCGAGCTCGCTGTCGATAGCGCCGGCGCTGGTGATCGCCGCACGATCGCGATTCGTCGATCTCGACGGGCCGCTGTGGCTCTCGCAGGATCGGCCGGGCGGCGTGCGTGCCGAGCGAGGGGTGCTAGCGCCGCCGGAGTCGGGTTTCTGGGGCGACGCATAACGCTGGTTTATGGCGTGTCGATCGTCTCGGCCAGTAGGTCGAGGAAGTCGCTCGCCAGGCGCGACAGCGGCCGGCTTTCCAGCGCCATCGCATAGACGTCGAAGGTCAGCGACGGCCGCAGCGGGCGGAAGGAGACGCCGTCGCCGACCGCCGCCTGCGCGGTGAAATTGTCGAGCACGGCCATGCCCACGCCCTCGCGGACCAGGGCCGAGGCGATGTAGAAGGTCCGCGCCGACGCAACCTCGGCGAAGTCGAGGCTCAGGCGGGTCAGCTCGCCGCGCAGCAGGTCGCCGATCGGGCCGCTCTGCACCAGGCTGATGAAGTCGCGGTCGGCGACGCGCTCCAGCTCGATCCGCGCCGGTGCGTCGGGCAGGTCCGCCTCGCGGTAGAGCAGGCCGAGCTCGCCCTCGCCCAGCCAGCGCGCGTTCGCCGGCAGGCCGCTCGGCACCTGATAGGCGATGACGATGTCGGTCTCGCGCTCGTAGAGCCTGCGGGCGATCTCGTCGTGGTGGACGGTCTGCAGGTCGAAGAACACGCCTGGCGCCCGGCCGAGGAAGCGCGCGACGGTGCGCGGCAGCACCGATAGGGCGAGCGAGGGCAGCGCCGAGATGCGCAGGCTGCCGCCCATGCCGCGCCGCATGTTGCGGCTCGCCTGGCGCAGCGAGGCCACGCGCGACTGGATGTCGGAGACGTCGGCGAACAGCGCATGGGCCTCCTCGGTCGGGATCAGCCCGCCGGCGCTGCGGTGGAAGAGCGGGAAGCCGAGCAGCTGCTCGGCATGGCGCAGCGTCTTGGTCACGGAGGGCTGCGACACGTTGAGCGCGCGCGCCGCGCCGGTGATCGACCCGCTCGTGTAGACCGCGTGGAAGATCTCGATGTGCCGGAGGTTCATGGGACGAGGCTAGCCGAGCGCGGGGCGCCTACCAAGCGGGTGTCGCCGTGTTTCCGCGCTGGCGGAACCGTGCGACACCTGCTTTACGGCCTTTGGGTGAGCGTCTTCTCAGCGCAGCTGGAAACGCACGCCCGCGCGGAAGGTGCGGCCGAGCATGTCCGAATAGGTGCTGTTGGCGGCAAGGCCGGTCTCGGGCACCAGCAGCGGCCAGCGGTTGAACACGTTCGTGACGTTGATGAAGAACTGCGCATCTGATTTGTCGCTGACCGCGATCTTCTGGGTCAGGTTGACGTCGACGTAGAACAGCCCCGAGACGTGGTTGTTGTCATAGGTCTGGAACGGCGATGTCGTGGTCGTGGTTGGACAGCCGGTCGTGCACTCGATGCCGTTGGCGACATATTTGCCCGAGCTGACGCCACGGCCTGTGACCGTCGCCGAGAAGGTCGGCGTCTCATAGATCGCGTTGGCGCGGAAGACCCAGGTCGGCGTGCTATACTGTCCGCCGTTCGCGCCGACCGTGTTCACAGGAATGGTTCCGGCGATGCCGGTATCGGATAGGTTCTCGATGTAGCGCGTCGCGACGCCCCTCAAGGTGAAGCTGTCCGTGCCCAGCGGAATGCGATAGGCTGCCTCGAAGTCGACGCCGCGCACCAGCCTGCGCACGAAGTTGAACGGCTGATTGCGGATCAGCAGATACGGCGCGGTCGGCGTGGAGCGGATCGGATCCTCGGTGATCGCAGCGCAATATTCCTCCACGCCGTCGGCACAGCGATTGACGATCTCCTGGGCGGTGATCGTGTCGATCGCGTCCGAAAGATTGATGCGGAAATAGTCGACCGATGCCGTGAAGCCCGGCAGGAAGCGCGGCGACAGCACCGCGCCGACGTTCCACGAATTGGCGACTTCCGGCTTGAGGTTCGGATTGCCGGTGGTGAGGCCCGAATAGCCGAAGGTCTGCGGACCATTCGCGCCATCCGAGGTATATTTGGGATTGCGCACCGAGTCGCTGTTGGCGGTGCCGGCTTGATAGAGCTCGTTGAGATTGGGTGCGCGGATGTCTCGCGAACGTGTCACGCGGAAGCGGATGTCCTCGATCGGTGCCCAGGTCGCGCCCAGCTTCCAGGTGGTGACATAGCCGGAGTTCGAATAGTCGGTGGCGCGGACAGCGCCGTTGAACTCGAGGCCGAGGCCGAGCGGGATCACCGTCTCGAGATAGGCTTCCTTGACGCTATACTCCCCGGTGAAGGGCAGATAGTTGCCCACCGACCATCGGTTGGTCGTGCCGGTGGTCGTCACGATCGGCTGAAATTCCGCCGGCACGCTGCCGCGGATCTTTTCCTTGCGGTACTCGCCGCCGAAGGAGATGCTGACATCGCCCGCCCAGGTGGCGAACGGGGTGATCGCCCAGTTGGTGCCGGCGACGTACTGCTCCATCACCTGGTCGCGATACGGGTCCCCCAGCACATAGTCGATCGCTGCCTGGCTGGCGACGCCCACGCCCATCCGGTTCAGCGGCACGCAGGCCGGGTCGTCGTCGGTGGTGCTGGCGTTCACGTTGATCAAGCACTGGATCGAGCCAACCGCATAGCCGCGCGCATTGCCTGCCGGCGCGAACGCCGCGGCGGTCGCGTTGGTCATGTTGGCCAGGTTCATGATGTCGCGAAGCTGCTCGCGCAGATCGGAACGGCCATATTGGGCGTAGACTTCCCAATGTCCGGGCTTGCCGAACGCGTCGAAATCGCCATCGGCGCCGACGACGTAGCGCTGCACCTTGCGTTCGTTGTCGATCCCCCGGAACGGCAGGTCGGCCGCTGTGGTCGCCAGCGTAATGCCGGTGACATTGGCAAGCCGTGCCGCACCGAGCGACTGCAGCGCGAAGGCGTTGCAGGTCACCGGAACGGGAACGGTCGTGCAGCCCGTGGTGTTGATCGCGATGCCGGTCGAAAGGTTCGGACCCGCGTTGAAGAAGACTTTCTGGCGGTTGTACGATCCCTCGGCGAAGAGTTCGACTCCGTCGACGACCTCGTAGCTCAGCCGGCCGAAGACGCCCCAGCGATCATCTTTCGGCATCAGGCCGATACGGGTGCCGGAATCGTTGACTTGCCACGATCCGCCCTGGGTGACGCTCGGTGCGGAGGACCCGGGTGCCCGCGTGAATGTCGGAAAGGTGAACGTGCCATAGTCGAAGACGTTCACCGCTCCGCCTTGGCCGAAATACAGCCCGCGCAGGGCATTCGCGCTGCCGCCCGCCGAGCCGGTGATGAGGCCGCCCGGCGTCGAGTTGGACGCGCCGACCTGGCGTTTGGTGGTGATGTAGCGCGGCGTCGTGCTGACATTGGCCACCCAGTTGGGATCCTCGACCCGCACATAGCCGGTGTGGTTCCATTCGCGCTCGTTACCGACTTCATAGATGCCGTCCTGATGCGCGATGTTGGCGCTGAGCAGGATATGGCCGCGGCCGCCGGCGAACGATTTGCCGCCCGCGATGCTGCCCGAATAATTGCCGCCGTCGCCATAGGTGGTGATGCCCGAATCGGCCTCGATCTTCAGCCCTTCGAACTTCTTGTTGAGGATGAAGTTCACCACGCCCGAGACCGCGTCCGAGCCATAGGCGGACGAGGCGCCGCCGGTGACGACCTCGACGCGCTCGACCAGCGCCTGCGGGAGCGTATTGATGTCGACCCAGCCATAGATCGTCGAGCCGACCGAGCGGCGGCCGTCGAGCAGGACCAGCACGCGGCCTTCGCCGAGGTTGCGCATGTTGAGCGCGTTGATACCGGCCGATCCGTTCGACAGGTTGAGGCGCGAATTGGCCGGCTTGGTCGAGCCGGCGAGCTGGGGCAGCTGGTTGACGAAATCGGCGATGTTGTTCGTTGGCGAGGTGTTCTGGATGTCTTGCTGGGTCAGCACGATGAGCGGCGTCGGGGCCTGGAACCCGTCGCGTCGGATGCGCGAGCCGGTGACGACGATGTCGCTCCGATCCTCCCCGGGAGGCGTCTGCGCGTCCTGCTGCGCGGCCGGCGCATCCTGCGCCATTGCCGGCGCGGCGTGGATGAGGGCGAGGGCGGTCATGGCGATGCCCGTCGCGCCGCGGCGGCCGATCCGCGGATGAATGTGCCCGAGAATAGACATTCGAAGATCCCCTTTGGCTTGGGATCAGGCCGGCGCGGAAGGCGACTTCCGACGTTTGCTGCGCGCTCTTTCCGCGCGACCTGACAACCCCAGCTTCACCGATGTGCCTGCTGAGCGGCACATGCGTCCCACCTGCGTCTTCATCGGGATTGTCCGGGCGAGCCGTTGGGGCTTCATCCTCCCGCCATCCCTGTTTTCTTTGGAGAATTACCTCCGCCATACGGGAACATGTCAGTTCCGAGACAGGAGGTTACAGGGTGGGGGAAAGCGGTCAATACGGCCGATATGCTTAGGTTTTGCCTGGGTATAACCTGACGGAATAGTCCAGCCTGAAATCGCAGGGCGTCGGCAGGTGCGGCCTCGTCATGGCCGATAGCTCATGGTTATATGCAACCGTTGGCTTGCTATGCGACTGCGTTCGGCGCGGTGCAATAGGCTTCATGTCCGTCGGATTGACATCGTGAGGGGAGGCTTGATGATCCAGCGCCGCGCGTTCCTTCTGGCATCGGCAGCGATATTGACCCTCGAAAGCACCGGCCTCGCGCGGCCAATCGGCAAGGCCAACATCGGCCCCGGACGCAAGCTCCGCATCGCCGGCGCGCGCGCGCCGATCGAGATCCTCGAGGATCGGATGGGCATCCCGCACATCCGCGCCAAGTCCAAGCATGACGCCTTCTTCGGCCAGGGTTACATGGTCGCGCGCGACCGGCTGTTCCAGATCGACTTCGCCTATCGCCGCGAGCTGGGCCGCATGGCGGAGGTATTCGGGCCCCGTTTCGTCGCCGCGGATCGTGCCGCGCGCCTCTTTCAGTATCACGGCGATATCGATGCCGAGCTTCGCGCATTGCCGGCGGAGGTGCTCGAATGTGCGCGGGGCTATGTCGCCGGCGTCAACGCGCGCATCGCCGAGCTGGAGGCCGATCCCACCCTGCTGCCGCTCGAATATCGCATCCTCGGCATCACCCCACTGCATTGGGACGTGCGCGACCTCGTCCGCGTCCGCAGCGACGGCATGGGCAATGTCGACGACGAGGTGCGGCGCGCACAGCTCCAGGCGCGCGGCCTGCTTCATCTCGACCAGTTCATGGATCCGCTGCGGCCGGCGTGGCAGTTCACCGTACCCGAGGGGCTGGATTGCGCCGCGGTCAGCGAAGCCGACCTCGGCGTGCTGCTCGACGCGGCGAGGCCGCTGCCGTTCGACGACGGTCAGCTTGCCTTCTCCTCCTATGACCGCGAGCTGGACCGGATCGACCTGGCGGGGCAGGGCAGCAATGCCTGGACCGTGGCCGGCTCCCGCACCGCGACCGGGCGGCCGATCCTCGCCAATGATCCGCACCTCGGGATCGGCGGCGCGAGCCCGCGTCATATCTCGCATCTGACCGCGCCGGGGCTCGACGTGATCGGCGGCGGCCAGCCGGGCCTGCCGGGCATCATGCAGGGACATACCGACCGCTTCGCCTTCGGCCGCACCAACTTCCACATCGATCAGACGGACCTATTCATCCTGCGGACGCGCGACGACGATCCGCAGCAATATTGGCACGACGGCAAGTGGAAGCGGTTCGAGACGGTCGAGGAGGAGATCGCGGTCAAGGGCGCGCCGCCGCAGCGCGTCGTGCTGCGTTATGCGGAGGGGCGCCCGATCGTGTCGGAGGACCCGGCGCGCCACCGCGCGGTCGCCTTCGCCAGCGTGTCGCTGCTGTCAGGCGCGAACATGCGGTTCGCGATGATCGCGATCAATCTGGCGCGCGACTGGGCATCGCTGCGCGAGGCGTTCAAGATTCACGTCTCTCCCACCAATATCCATTACGCCGATGTCGACGGTAACACCGGCTGGCACACGGTAGGGTTCGTGCCCAAGCGGCCGCGGCACGACGGCCTGTTCCCCGCGCCGGGCGACGGCAGCTACGACTGGACGGGCATCCTCAAGGTCGAGGAGATGCCCAACATCTACAATCCGAAGCAGGGCTGGTTCGCGTCCGCGAATGAGATGAACCTGCCGGCGGACTATCCGTACAAGGAGCGCAAGATCAGCTTCAGCTGGAGCGATCCCTTCCGCCACGATCGCGTCGCCGAGGTGCTGAGCGCGCAACCCAGGCACCGGATCGAGGACAGCATCGCGCTGCAACACGACGTGCAGTCGCTGCCGGCCCGCGCGCTGATGAAGCTGCTCCCCGCGAAACCGTCGCCCGCGGCGGCGCCGGCCGCCCAACTGCTGCGGCGCTGGAATTGCGCGATCGAGGCCGACAGCGCCGCCGCGCTGCTCTACGAGCTGGTGATGCCGGAACTGTCGTCCGGCTTCCGCGAGCTGGTCATCCCGCCCGCCGCCCGCGATCTCATCCCCTCGGTGAACCTGTCGGAGATGCTGCGGCTGCTCGCCGCGCCCGACAAGCGCCTGGGCGCCGATCCCGTGGCTGCGCGCGATGCCCTGGTCGACAAGGCGCTGGCGGCGGGATGGGCCAAGGCGGTCGAGCTGCGTGGGCCCGATCCGGCCGGGTGGCGCTGGGGCGATCTCCATCAGGTGGTGATCGCGCACCCGCTGTCGAAGCTGCCGGCGATCGCGGCCGCCTTTCCCAGGATCGATGGCGGTCGCTCCGGCGGCGACGGCACCACGGTGATGGCCCGCGGTGTCAATCCGGCGCGCGGCTATAACGTCACGCATGGGGCGAGCTATCTGCTCGTCGCCGATGTGGGGGCCTGGGACAATTCGCGGGTGCTGCTGTTGCCGGGGCAGTCCGCGGACCCGCGGTCTCCCCATTATCGCGACTTCTATCCGGACTGGCTCGCCGGAAACATGCAGCCCTTGTGGTTCAGCAAGACGGCGGTCGACGCGAATGCCGTGTCGCGGACCGTATTGGCGCCCGCAGATTGAGTCGGCGGCCAGGTAGGAGAGGGGGATGTCTCAGCAGCTGACACGACGGCAGCTCGTAGGCGGTGCGATCGCGGCCGGAGGGCTGGCTAGCCTGCCGGGTCGCGCAGCCGAACGCGCGACCCTGTTCCGTGAGGTCAGGCTGGTCGACGGGACGGGCGTCCCGCCGCGGTTGGCGGACGTGCTCGTCGCGGGGGATCGGATCGTCGGGATCACCTCGCCGGCCGCCGGAGAAGCCGGATCGGGTGCGCGGATCGTCGCGGGCGAAGGGCGCATCCTCGCGCCGGGCTTCATCGACCTGCACAGCCACGGCGATCCGCTGAAGGAATCGTACGAATCCTTCCTCGCGATGGGTGTCACCACGATCACGCTCGGGGTGGACGGCAGCGGTCCCAGGATCGGGAAGGACCTCGACCCCAGGCGCTGGATGCAGGCGATCGATCGCGCGCCCGTCGACGTGAACGTCGCGCTGCTTGCGGCCCACGGCACATTGAGGCGCGCGGCCGGCGTGCCGGACTCGGTGCGCCGTCCCGATGCCGCGGGGCTCGCGCGCATGGCGGCGCAGCTCGACACCGAGCTGCGTGCCGGCGCGTTCGGCCTGTCCTATGGCCTGGAATATGTGCCCGGCATCTATTCCGAGACGCCCGAGCTCACCAACCTCGGCCGCGTGGTGAGCCGCTACGGCGGCGTCGTCATGAGCCACATGCGCTCGGAGAACGACGACGAGATCGAGGCCTCGATCGACGAGCTGATCACCTCCTCGCTGCCCGCGCGCCCGCACATCTCGCATCTCAAGGTCGTGTTCGGGAAAGGCGAGCAGCGGGCGCGCGCCCTGCTCGATTTCCTCGCCGAGAAGCGCCGACAGGGGATCGACCTCACCGCCGACGAATATCCCTATGAGGCCGGTTATACCGGGATCGAGCTGCTGTTCCCGCAATGGGCGCTGCCGCCGACCGATTATGCCGCGGTCGTCGCCGGGCGGCGGCAGGAGCTGCGCGACTATCTGGAGAAGCGCATGATCCGCCGCGGCGGCCCGGAGGCGCTGCTGTTGGGAACCAAGCCCTATGCGGGCAAGACCGTCGCTCAGGCGGCCGGGGAGGCCGGGCTTCACTTCGCCGACTTCCTGATCAAGCTGGGGCCGGAAGGCGCCTCGGGCGCGCATTTCACCATGGACAAGGCGCTGCAGGACACGCTGCTGCTCGATCCGCATGTCGCGTTCTCGACCGATGGCCGCCCGGGCATGCGCCATCCCCGCGCGACCGGCACCTATGCCAAGCTGATCGAGGAGTATGTCGTGCGGGACAGGAAGCTCTCGATCGAGGAGATGGTGCGCAAGTCGACCGGCTATCCCGCGCAGATCCTGCGCCTTGCCGACCGCGGCGTGATCCGCGCCGGTGCGAGGGCCGATCTCGTCCTCTTCGATCCCGCCAAGGTCCGGGCGCGCTCGACCTATGTCGATCCCTTCGCGATGGCCGAGGGGTTCGACCTGGTGATGGTGAACGGCCGGCCTGCGTTCGAGGGCGGCAAGCGGATCGGCAGGTCCGGACGGTTGCTCCGCGCCCGCTAGTCACCCGCCTGGCGTACTCACCGCCTTGCACAGGTTGTCGGTCGCGAGCGCGATGCGCGATTCCGCCGTGTCCCGGTTCGACGCATCGTTCTCGACACCGCGCGTCTCGGTGTTGAAGGCGAGCAGGGTGCCCATGTGCTGATCGGGGCATAGGCTCAGATAGGCGCGGAAGCCGTTCTGGTCGCCATTATGGCCGATGATGCGGATGCCGTCGGTCCGGTCCAGGAAGAAGGACAGGCCGCTCCAGGTGGTCGGCGCCATCCGGCCCTGGGTGAAGTCCTCGCCCGCAGCGATCTGCGGCCGCCACATCTCCTCGAGCGAGGATCGCTTGAGAACCAGGTCATAGTCGGCCTGGCGTTTCGGATCGCCGAGCAGGAAGGCCACATATCTCGCCATGTCGGGCAGCGGCGCGTTGAGCCCGCCGTTGGACACCGTCACGCCGGTATCGACGTCGAACGGCGCCTCGATCCGCTTGCCGTCGCGGATGTGATAGCTGTGCGAGCGGTGCGGCAGAAGATAGGGGGGCGTACGATCGAAATAGCTCGAGTTCATGCCGAGCGGTCTCAGGATGTTCTTGTCGACATAGACCTCGAAATCCTCGCCAGAGAGCCGTTCGATCACCTGGCCGAGATAGACGATGCCCGGATTGGAATAGCTGAACCGCGTGCCGGGCCGGAACTTCACCTCGGTATAGGGAAGCATCGCCGCCAGCTGTGCCCAGCTCGGCGGCTCGAACGGCTGCCAGTCGCGGTCCCGCCACCGCCAGGTCGCGCCGCCGAAGCCGGCGCTGTGGCTCATCAGCTGACGGATCGTGATCGCGCCCGTATCACCGAAGGGGTTATGCACCTGAGCAAGCTCTGGTACGTAGCGGACGATCGGATCATCCAGCTGCAACAATCCGCGATCGCGCAGTTGCATGATCGCGATTCCCGTCATCGTCTTGGTGATGGACGCCCAGTGGAAGATCGTCTGCGCATCCACGGGAATTTTGGAATCCAGGTCCTGCAGGCCGAGAGGGTCGGCGACGACGACACGACCGTCGCGCACGAGATAGAAGCTGCTTCCGACGATGCCCGCGCGCCGCATTTCGTCGCGGTGCAGGGCGCGGAAGTCGGCCAGCGCCTTTTCGAAGGCGCGCTCGCCGGCCGCGGCCGGAGTGCTCATCGGCGCCAAGACGAGCAAGAGCCAAGCGGCGAGCCGAGCGGACATGGTTACCCTATTCTCCCATGGAACCTTCACCGATCATGCTGAGACTTTTCGAAGACGCAATGGCGGTGGGCGTTCAGCGGTAGCGCCCCATCGTCACCTTGAGCACCTGGGGCCGGTCGAGCAGGTTGATCCCGTAATCGGTCTGGTCGCCGTTCCAGACCCGGCTCGCGACCCAGCGTCCCCGGTCGAAGCGCCCTTCCTCGACGCTGACCACCATGCCATTCGGCGCGGTGCCCGGCGCGGCGGCGAAGCTGACCCGCACATGATCGCCCACCACCAGGAACTCGTCATCGGACAGCTGCGCGACCGCGACGCCGCCGACCGGCTCGGTCGCCCACGAGGGCGGCTCGGACTTGAGCCAGGTCCAGTCCTTCTGTCCGAACTGCCATTCGCCCCAGGTCGCGGTGACGGTCCAGGCGCCCATGGTGGCCGACTGCGGCGCGCTGTCGTCGGGCTTGAATGTGCCCCAGGTCGGCCGCTCCGCCGCGATCCGCGCCCAGTCGCGCATGATCGAGGACAGCGCGGCATAGGGCAGCGCGAAGGCGTCCAGCGTCGCCTCGTCGAGCTGCTTCGCGCCGAGCGGGTAGTTGTAATAGCCGGTGCCGTCGATGCCGAACGGCGCGAAGCCGATCGCACCGCGGCCGATCGCGCCGTAGAAGAAGCGCGCGAACTCCCGCGCGTTGCCGATCTCGGGGACCATCAGGGCATTGTCGGGCCGCGCATATTTGTCGAGATACTGGACGACGTTGCCGCTCGCGCGGTCGTAGATGTCGGGCGCGCCGAAGTCGATCGCGGGCGCCGCCGCCTTCCAGATGTCGAGCACGTCCTGCTGCGGCCCGCCGCTGGCGACACCGGCCGGGTCGGGCACGTTGGACGGCCCGGCCAGCGCCGCGTTGACGTACATCGGCAGCGGCTTCACCGCCTTGCCGGCCGCCGCGATCTCGTTGACGTAGGCGGCGACATGCCAGGTGTTGAACGCGCGGTCGGCCTGCGCGCCGAACGCCTGTGTCCAAGTCCCGGCCTTGCCGATCCGTTTCGCCAGCGCCGGCGGGATCGGCTGTGCGAACAGGCGGTTTGCGGCGGCGCTGTAGTCGCGCGGCAGGCGATAGCTGCCGACCTCGTTCTCCGGCTGCACCATGATCACCGTGTTCTGCGGATCATGGTCGCGCAGATACTCCATGACCTTGACGAAGGCGCGCTTGTCCGCCTCCAGGGTCGTGCGGGCGAGCGGCGTGTGGACATAATGGTCCTTGCCGGCGCGGTCCTTCATGCGGGGGAAGCGCTTGTTGTCGAGCTTGGCCCAGGCCGGCATGTAGCCTGGCGCGGTGTTCTTCCAGGTGCCGAACCAGAGCAGCACGACGCGCTTGTCGTGGGCGCGCGCCTGGTCGAGCAAATTCTGCAGGAAGGAGAGGTCGAACCGCCCCTCCTCCGGCTCGACCTGCTGCCAGGCGATCGGGACCTCCACCGTGTTGGCGTGGATGCGGTCGAGCAGCGGCCAAGCGGTGCTCAGCGGCTCGGGATAGTTGCTGGAGTTGTTGACCTGCGCGCCGAGGATCAGGAACGGCGCCCCGTCGACGAGCAGCGCATGACGGCCGCCCCGTGTGACGAGCTGGGGGATCGGGGTGGCCTCCGCAGACTGCGCGGCTGCGGGCTCGGCGAGGGCGAGGCCCAGCGCCAGCGAAAGGGTTAGCAGCTTGTTGATCGTCATTGTCCTTTCCTCCCGATCGGATCGCCGTAGATGATCCCGCGCCCGTCGGTGCCGATGTAGACCCGCCCGAACCGGCGCGGGTCGCCGGAGATCACGCGAAAGCGCAGGCCCCATTGGTGGCGGTCGTCGTTGATCCGCTGCCAGCGGGTGCCGCCGTCGAGCGAGCGCCAGATCGCGTAGAGCCCACCTCGCCGGCCGATCGCGTAGATCGCCGGCAGGTCGCTGCCGGGCGCAGGATGGCCGAGCCCATAATAGGCGCAGTCGAGGCCGATCCCCGTCCGCGTCCAATGCTCGCCCGCATCGACCGAGCGGTAGAGGTCGCCGCCGACCCGCAGCCAGAGCCTGCCCGCAGCGCCCGGTGTCGCGACCAGCGGGTTCTGCGCCTCGCGCCAGGTGACGCGCGCGCCCGAGAGGTCGGCGGGCAGTCCCTCGCCCCGGACGGCGTGGAAACTGCGGCCGCCGTCGTCGCTGCGCAGCATCCGGTTGGCGGCGAAATCGATCGCGTAGAAGCGCCGCGCATCGGCCTTGTCTGCGGTGACGCGGGTGCGGCTCGGCAGACCCTCGATCGCCTGCCAGGTGCGGCCGCGATCGGCGGTCAGCATCGGCCGGTCGGTTTCCACGACGAAGGTCGCGCCGTCGGCCGAGACGGTGATCGCCGCATCGCCGGTCTGCTCGGGGCTGGGGCTGCCGTCGGCGCGAGGCTGCGAGGGCGGCGTGGCCAGCGGCGTCCAGCTCGTACCGCCATCGGCGGACCAGGCCAGCGACGGGCCCGGTACGATCGGCGAGTGCGTGCTGCCGCTGCGCACCATGACCGCTGGCGCGAGCCCGGCATAATCGAGCGTGTTGGTGTTGGTGAGATAGGGATTGCGGTGCACATGGGGCGGCGAGACCGTGAGGTCGTCGTGGCGGAATCCCGCGATGTCGCCGAAGCCCGAGACGAGCGGCGCGCCGCCGGTCGGACTCGTCAGCGTGATGATCGCGGTCTGCTCGATACCCCTCGTCCACGGCCGCCACAGCATTGTCCCGCGGCCGCCGAAGCCGTGCGTCGCATAGAGCGTCGCGCCGGTGACATAGGCGGCATGACTGTCGTCGAACGGATCGATCGCCAGCCCCGCGATCCAGTGTCCGAAATCGGCCTTGCCGTCGAGATCGAGGAACGGCGTCGCCCGGACGTCGCGCTCGCTGCGGCGCCACAGCTCGTTCCAATGCTTCCCCGCGTCGGTCGAACGCCAAACGGTATCGATCGGCTTGTAGCGGTTGACCGTGCTGACCGCGATCACCTTCGGGTCCTGCGCCGATACTGCTACCCCCATGTAGCCGCCCGGCGGTGCACCGGCGCCGCGCTCCGGCGTCACGTTGGCCCAGCGATCGGCGGCGGGGTCGTAGCGCCAGACGGCGCCGCGCGTGATGCCGGTCGGCCCGATGCCATTCGAATAGGTGATGGTGAGGACGCCGTCGCGGCCGATGGCGCCCTTGACCGGCAGCAGGTCCTCGGTCGGGCCGCCCGCGACCGCTGCCCAGCGGACGCCGCCGTCGTCGGAGCGGAACAGGTGCGGGCCGCCGCGATCGGCGCTCGCGACGAACAGGCGTCCGCGATGCGCGGGGTCGAACAGCACGAACGAGAGTCCGCCATTGGTCGCGCGGCGCTCGGCCGGCTTGCCGAGGCCCGGTCGCGGGAAGCTCGCCACTCGCTCCCAGCGCGCTCCCGAATCGTCGCTGCGCCACAATCCATCGTGCCGCGATCCGAAGAGCAAGGTCTCGTGCCGATGCGGGTCGATCGCGAGCCGCTCGCCGAGGCCGCGGCCGTCCTCGTTGCCGCCCATCGCGAAGGGCACGGGCACGATCCGCCAATGCGCGCCGCGATCTGCGGAGCGGAAGATTGCCGCCTCGCCGCGCTTGCTCATTCCCGCTGCGAGATAGACGATGTCGGGATCGACGGGATCGGGGGCGATGCTCTCGATCCCCATGTAGCTCGAGATTGCCTGATCGTCCTGGAGGGGGATCCAGCGCCCGGCCCTGGTATCCCAGCGATAGGCGCCGCCCATGTCGGTGCGGAGGTAAGCCAATCCTCTTTCGACGGGGCTGAAGACGATCCCGGGCGCGAAGCCGCCGCCGCCGACCACCGCATTGCGCCAGTTGTAGGGCACCGATTCGACCGGCTCGGACGAGGCTTGGACGGCCGTGACGGCCAGCAGGATTCCCGCCCCAACCGCGAAGGCAAACCGCCCCTTCATCGCCTCTCCCTCTCCCGGTGCCCGCCGCGCCTTGACGGTGCGCGGACAGGTAGGATAGCGCTAACACATCGAAAGAGGAAAGGGGCGTTGCGACCAAAGTCGCGCTCCGGCGATCCGACTAGGGGAGATGTCATGACGTTGCGCCGCATTCTTGTCGCCAGCACGATCCTGGCGATTGCCAGCCCTGCCGCAGCGCAGTCGCTGGGCACGGTCGATCGCAACGGCAGCATCGTCGCGGTCGAGCCTTATGCGCCCAACATCGTGCATGTGACGATCGCGCTCGATCCCAAGGAGGTCGCGGCGGGCGCGGGCTATGGCATCAGCGCGAAGCCAGACGCGGGCGGGTGGACCCATCGCGCCGATGCCGAGGGCGACACCTACAGCTCGCCGGCATTGTCGGTCACGGTCGCGGCGCAGCCCTGGCCCAAGCCGCCCACGCAGATGGAGCGCTATTTCGCGCCGTCGCTCCCGCCCGTCTCGATCGTGATCCGCGGCGCCGACGGGCGCGAGGTCACCCGCATGGGGGGCTGGGAGATGGCGCCCCACAAGGTGAACGGCGAGGCGACGTTCCGCGTCGGCGCGAGCTTCGGCGATACCCCCGGCACGCATTACTACGGCCTCGGCCAGAACCAGGAGGGCATCCTCGACCTGCGCGGCCGCACGATCGATTGTCGCCACTATTACGACGCCCCGGCCGGCGAGACCGTGTGCGTCCCGTTCCTGGTGACGGACAAGGGCTATGGGATCGTGTGGGACAACCCGTCGGTGACCACCGTTTTCCCCGGCCTGCACAACCGCACGCATTTCCAGTCGGAGGTGGGAGAGCGCGTCTCCTTCTTCGTCATCACCGGCAAGTCCGCCGACGATCTCTATGCCGGCTACGCCAAGCTGACCGGCGCGACGCCGCTGCCGCCCAAGGCGGCGTTCGGGCTCATCCAGTCGAAGGCGCGCTACGAGACCCAGGCCGAGCTGCTCGGCATTGCCGAGGGATATCGCAAGCGCGGCTATCCGCTCGACGTGATGGTGCTCGACTGGTTCTCCTGGACGCGGATGGGGCAGCTCGACATCGACCGCAATGCCTTCCCCGATCCCGCGGCGATGAACCGGCAATTGCACGATGCCGGGATGCACTCGATCCTGTCGGTGTGGCCCCGGTTCGAGCGCGAGAGCCGCTATTACAACATGCTCGCCGCGCGCGGGTGGTTCCTCAAGGACAAGGACGGCGATCCGGTCGACGGCCTGGCGGTACGCTCCGACCGCGCCGGTGCGCTGCTCGACAGCACCAACCCGGAGGCGCGCGGCTGGTTCTGGGGGAAGATCCGCGACAATCTGGCGAGCCAGGGCTTCGACTGGTTCTGGCTCGACGAGACCGAGCCCGACCTTGTCCCGTCCGGCTATTTCTATTCGGTCGGCTCGGGCGACCGCTATTACAACCTCTATCCGCTGGTCCACACCGCGGGCGTGGCGGAAGGGTCGGCGAAGGATCGGCCGGGCTTCCGCAACCTGATCCTCGCCCGCGCGGCCTATCTCGGGGCGCAGGCGTCGGGCGCGATCTTCTGGACCTCCGACGTCCAGTCCACCTGGGAGGCATTGCGGCGGCAGGTGCCCGCCAACCTCAACATGGCGGCGAGCGGCATCGCCTATACCAGCAGCGACACGGGCGGGTGGCAGTGGCCGAACGGACCCGAGGCGCAGCGGCCGGTGCTGGTCGATCCGGCGGGGGCGACGGCGATGTCCCCTTCCTATCGCGACTATCCCGAGCTGTTCGTCCGCTGGTTCCAGCTCAACAGCTTCACGCCGACGCTGCGCATCCACGGGCAGCGCCCCGCGACCGCGATCTGGGAATATGGCAAGGCGGCGGAGCCGATCCTCGCCGATTTCCTCAAGCTGCGCTACCGGCTCATGCCCTATCTCTATTCGCTCGGATACGGGACCTACCGCACCGGCGCGCCGTTCATGCGGGCGCTGTTCATGGATTTCCCCGGCGATCCCAATGTCGCGGCGATATCCGATCAATATATGTTCGGCCCGGCCTTCCTGGTCGCGCCGGTGCTCGATCAGGGCGCGACCAGCCGCCGCGTCTACCTGCCCGCCGGAACCGACTGGTACGACTGGTGGACCAACGAGCGGCATCCGGGCGGGCAGTGGATCGATGCGGCGGCGCCGATCGACCGTATCCCGCTGTTCGTCCGCGCCGGATCGATCGTGCCGCTCGGCGCCGACGTGCCGAACACCGCGGCGCGCCAGCCGCTCAGCGAGATCCGGGTCTATCCGGGGGCGGACGCGACCTTCACAATCTACGACGATGACGGCGTGACGAACGACTATCGGAAGGGCGCCGGCCGGTCCGCCGACCTCAGGTGGGACGAGCGCGCGAAGCGGCTGACCGGCTCCGGCAAGCTGCCGACCGGTCAGGGCGTCGATTCGCTGGTACGGGTCATGGGAGCGGGCCCCGGCCGGTAGTTGCTCGGCAGGCCTGCGGCCTTGGCCGGAAAATTCCAAGCCAGAGTCCGGACCATAGGTTAGCGTAAACACATGCGTTGCTAATAACCTCGACGAGGCCACCAGTTCACCGGGTGCGGTGGGCAAAAGTTCGGCTACAAATGTAGTCGATAAGTCAACGACTTCCTCAGCCCACGCCTGGAATTGCATGACAATATCGCTATTGCCAGGCGCGGGCGGTAGGAATAATAAGATCAGTGTGAGCGCTCACACACGTAGAAGGTGTGAGGCCACGCGGACAGGCCATGTCCGCATATTCGGGAGAGGGGATCGAAAGATGACATCTACGCATCGGCAGAAGGCGCGTCAGACGGTTAGGCGCGGTGTTTCACTCGCCGCTTTGGCCGCAATGGGGATCGCATTGCCGGCCTGGGCCGCCGTCTCGGACGAAGCGGCCGCGGCGAGCCAGGCTCAGACACCACCGCAGAGTGATTCGGGTGATTCGGCGCAGAGCGACCAAAGCGCGCCTCGTGATGACATCGTTGTCACGGGACGCCGCGCGGCGCTGGAGGCCGCCGACGAGCGCAAGCGCCGGAGCGAGACCATCATCGACTCGGTCGTCGCCGACGACGCCGGCAAGCTCCCGGACAATTCGATCACCGAGGTGCTGCAGCGCGTTTCCGGCGTCACCATCGTGCGCTTCGCCGCGCTCAACGACCCCGATCACTATTCGGTCGAGGGAACGGGCATCCAGGTGCGCGGTCTGACCGGCGTCGCCTCACGGCTCAACGGCCGCGAGATCTTCAGCGCGAACAACGGGCGCTCGCTGCAGTTCGCCGACGTCACGCCGGAGCTGATGGCGGCGGTCGACGTCTACAAGGCATCGACCGCGGACCTGATCGAGGGCGGCACGGGTGGCCAGATCGACCTGCGCACCAAGGTGCCCTTCGATTACCGCGACGAGGGCTTCCACGTTGCCGCGACCGGTGACCTCAGCATGGGCGACCTCGCGCGCAAGGCCGATCCGTCGGGCTCCATCCTGGTCTCGAAGCGCTGGTCGACCCCGATCGGCGACATCGGCTTCCTCGGCGATCTGGCGTACAGCCGTCTCAGCTCCAATTCGCACTTTTTCCGCGTGGAGCCCTATTTCCGGCAGCGCATCTCGGGCGCCGACTATTATATTCCGGGCGGCTATACCTATGGCGAGGAGCAGTTCCAGCGCACCCGCACAGGCATCTACGGCGCCGTGCAGTGGGCGCCATCGGATGCGCTGACCTTCACTGGCACCTTCTTCCAGTCGCGCTACAAGAACCGGTCGGGCGACTGGGGGGCGTTCGTATCGTCGCAGACGCTGGCGGTCGATCCGGCGACCAGCGAGTTCGACGAGAACAACATGTTGGTCTCGACCCCGCTGCTGTTCAATCGCGATCAATCGACGTTCCTGCCGGCCGGCCTGATCACGACCGGCGGCAACAAGGGCGCCTATGCCAGTAAGACGACCACCAAGGATTATTCGCTGAGCTTCGACTGGTCGCCGACGGATAGCCCGCTTTCGATCAAGGGCGCCATTCAGCGCGTCGATTCGAGCCAGATTTCCGACCGCATGGACGTGTTCCGTGACGTCCAGTTCCCGGCGGGCTTCGGGTTCGACCTGAGCGGCGATCTGCCGGTCGTCACCATGCCCGCGGGTTCACAGGCGAGATTCGACAATCCCGCCAGCTATTTCTGGGCGGCGTCGATGCCGCACCAGGAAGATAATAGCGGCCGGCTGGATTCGGCCAACCTCGATCTCGAGTACAAGTTCGAGGACAGCTTCTTCAAATCGATCAAGGTCGGCGGCCGCGCGGCCAAGCGGACCGAGCGCGATTTCAACAATGGCTATAACTGGGCGGCGCTGGGCCGCGGCTGGAATGGCGATCCGCAGCTGACCTATGCGAACGCCGCACCAGGCGACGTCGAGCTCCACGTCTTCAAGAACTTCTTCCATGGCCAGGCGGCGCTGCCGGCGAACCTGATGTTCCCGACCGACGCGCTCGTCCGCCGCTTCGACCGTGCGGAGCTGACGGCCTCGCCGCCCGCGGGTTTCTGCGGTTCGCCGCCGACCGACACGGCGCCGAATCCTCTATGGAACGACTGTTCGGCAGCCGGTCCGCTGCCACAGACCGGCTATGGCGGTTTTGCAGGCATCCGCCCCATCGGTTTCGTGCTGCCGATCGATCGGGTGGACAACGAGACCAAGACTTACGCGGGCTATGCGCTCGTGCGGTTCGGATCCGATGCCATCCGCCTCTCGGGCAATGTCGGCGCGCGCGTCGTTCACATCAGGAACGAGGGGAGCGGCTTCGTCCAGCAGAATGCCGCAACGTTCATCCGCAACGGCCAGACGCAGACGCTCCTCAACGTGGCGGTCCCGCGCGGCGGCAAGGCGTCGTTCACCCGCGTCCTGCCGTCGATCAACTTCGACTATGCGCTGGCCGACAACGCCAAGATTCGCTTCGGCTACAACATCACGCTCGACCTGCCGACGTTCCAGGCGTTGCGCGCGTCAGGCTCGATCGGCGCGGCGACGATCGGCAATCCCGGTGGAAGCAATCTGCCGAATATCTTCACCAATTTCACGGCCGACACGGGGAACCCGCTCCTCAAGCCGGCCCTGTCGAACAATTTCGACCTGTCGTTCGAATATTATCCCAGCGCCGGCACGTCGTTCCATCTGGCGCCGTTCTACAAGCGTCTGACCAACCTGCCGATCTATTCGCTGACGCAGCGTGACGTGACATTCATCTTTGCGGACGGAACCACCGAAAACGCGAGCGTCGCCGCCACCGATTATAGCAATTCGTCCAAGGCCGCGACGGTCAAGGGCGTCGAGGTCGGCGGGCGCATCTTCTTCGATATGTTGCCGGGATTGCTCAGCGGGCTCGGCTTCGAGGGCAACTACACCTACGTCGACAGCAAGAATCCTGGAGACACGTATCGCGACATCAACGGCGTGACCCACAGCGACGCGCCGCTGGTGGGGCTATCGAAGCACAACTTCAATGCCGTACTGTTGTACGAGCGCAAGGCCGTCTCTGCCCGTATCGCTTACTCCTGGCGCTCGCGCTACCTGCAGACGACCAACAGCAACGGCACCAACCCGACCTATCAATATTATTCCGCGCCCGGCGTTTCCACGCCGACCCAGATCGCGTTGCCGATCTATGGCGCCAACTACGGGCAGCTGGAGGCCGGCGTCAGGTTCAGGGTGACGGAGAACTTCTCGTTCAACGTCCAGGGCACCAACCTGACCAATTCGATGCAGCGCACCTTGATGGGCGGCTATCCCGGCGGCGCGCTGAAGGGACGCAGCTGGTTCCAGGCCGATCGGCGCATCAGCACCGGGATCAGCCTGGCGTTCTAGGAAAAGGGGGCCGGCCACCGGAAGGTCCCCCTGCCGGTGGCCGGATATCGCTGAGGCACGGGTGCGATGGCGAAACGCGTTCTGATCGTAGGCGGCGGCACCGCGGGCTGGCTGACCGCCGGCTATCTGGCGAAGCGCCTGAGCGCCGACCTGCCCGGCGGCGTCTCGATCCGGCTGGTCGAATCGCAGGCGATCGGCATCCTCGGGGTCGGGGAGGGGACCTTCCCGACCATCCGCCGGACGCTGGCTACGATCGGCGTCGACGAGGCCGAGATGGTGCGGCGGTGCGGCGCGACCTTCAAGCAGGGCGCCAAGTTCGTCCACTGGCGCCGTCCGCCCGGCGCGGGCGGTCCGGACCATTATCTTCATTCCTTCCAGGTGACGGAGAACCATAACGGGCTTGACCTGCTTCCCTATTGGCTGCTCGGCGTCGCGGGCGACCAGAACTGGGACGAGGTCAACACGCCGCAGAAGAAGGCGGCGGATGCGCATCGCGCGCCCAAGCTGCCGTCGCACCCCGATTTCGTCGGGCCGCTCAACTATGCCTTCCACTTCGACGCGGTCACGCTCGCGGAGCTGTTGCGCGACCAGGGGATCGCGAACGGGGTGCAGCATCTCGTCGACACCGTCACCGAGGTGCTGGTGGACGGGGAGGGGAGCATCGCCGGCGTGCGGACCGAGGCGAACGGCCTGCTCGATGCCGACCTCTACATCGACTGCACGGGCTTTCGCGCCGAGCTGATCGGCAAGGCGCTCGGCATGCCCTACCGCTCGTGCCGCAAGGTGCTGTTCTGCGACAGCGCGGTCGCGATGCAGGTGCCCTATCCGCGGCCGGATCACCCGATCGCCTCCTACACCATTTCGACCGCGCAGGAGGCCGGCTGGACCTGGGACATCGGCCTCGACAAGCGCCGCGGCACCGGCCACGTCTATTCCTCCGATCATACCGACGACGCGCAGGCGGAAGCATTGCTGCGCGCCTACAACGGCCCCGCGGCGGAGGGGCTGGAGGTCCGCAAGTTCCGTTTCGACGCCGGCTATCGCGAGACCAGCTGGCACAGGAACTGCGTCGCGATCGGCCTCTCCAGCGGCTTCTTCGAGCCGCTCGAGTCGACGGGCATCATCCTGTCCGAGGTGGCGGCGGCGATGGTCGCCAATCTCTTCCCCTGGGGCGGCGACTATGAGACCTCGGCGCGGCAGTTCAACGCGATCATGCGTCGCCGCTACGAGCGCGCGCTCGACTTCATCAAGCTGCACTATTGCATCTCCGAGCGCCGCGACACCGCCTTCTGGCGCGACAATGTCGATCCCGCGACGATCCCCGACAGCCTGCTCGACCTGCTCGACCGCTGGCGCTTCCGTCCGCCGACCGAGATCGACGTCGATACCAACATCGACATCTTCACCGAGCCGAGCTGGCAATATGTGCTCTACGGCATGGGCTGGAAGACCGACCTCAGCGACCGCGCCGGACTCTACCGCTATCATGACGAGGCGCGCGCCGCCTTCGCAGAAGTCGCTCGCCAGGCGCAGTTCGCGATCGCCAACCTGCCGTCGAACCGCGAGCTCGTCGACTATGCCCGGACGCGCGGTTTCGGGCCGCGGGCCGCTGCGGCATGACCGGCGAGAGTCCGGCGCCGCCAATCACCCGGGTCGTCATCGTCGGCGGCGGCACGGCCGGCTGGATGACGGCGGCGGCGCTGTCGCGGCTGACTGCGGCCGGCGTGTCGGTGACTTTGGTCGAATCCGACGAGATCGGCACGGTCGGCGTCGGCGAGGCCACTATCCCGCCGCTGCTCGATTTCAACCGTTCCCTGGGGATCGACGAGGACGCGTTCGTCCGCGCGACGCAGGCGACGTTCAAGCTGGGCATCGAGCTCGTCGGCTGGGGCAGGGAGAGCGATCGCTACATCCATCCGTTCGGCACGATCGGCCGCGATGCGGAGGGGGTGGAGTTCCACCAGATCTGGCTGCGCCAGTCGCGCTTGCCCGGCGCGGCCGGCGACGTCGGGCCGATCGGCGATTATTCGCTGGCGACGGTCGCGGCGCGGATGGGGAGGTTCGCCCGCCCGTCGTCCGATCCCGCAGCGGTGCTGTCGTCGCTCAGCTATGCCTTCCATTTCGACGCCGGCCTTTATGCCCGTTTCCTGCGCGGCTTCGCCGAGGACGGCGGCGTCACGCGGATCGAAGGGAAGATCGTCGCCGTCGAGCAGGACCCGGCCAGCGGCTTCATCACCGCCGTGAAGCTGGAGGACGGCCGCGCGATCGGCGGCGAGCTCTTCGTCGATTGCAGCGGCTTCCGGTCGATGCTGCTCGGCGGAACGCTGGGCGTACCCTACCGCAGCTGGCAGCACTGGCTGCCGTGCGACCGCGCCATCGCCGTGCCGAGCGCGCGTGCGGGCGCGGCTCCTCCCTATACCCGGGCCACGGCGGGCAAGGCCGGATGGCGCTGGCGCATTCCGCTGCAGCATCGCGTGGGCAACGGGCATGTCTATTCGAGCGCGCATCTGAGCGACGCTGAGGCGGAGCAGGTGTTGCTCGAAGGGCTGGACGGTGCGCCGATGGCCGAGCCGCGCCGGCTGCGCTTCGTCGCTGGGCGGCGCGAGCGCCTGTGGGACCGGAACTGCGTCGCGATCGGGCTGGCCGCCGGCTTCATCGAGCCGCTGGAATCGACCAGCATCCATCTCATCCAGTCGGGCATCACCCGCCTGATGGCGCTGTTCCCCGACAGCGGCTTCGCGCAGCGCGAGATCGACGAATACAACCGCTGGCTGGTCCGCGAATATGAGCAGGTCCGCGACTTCGTCGTCCTCCACTATCACGCCACCGAGCGCGACGATTCCGATTTCTGGAACCACTGCCGGACGATGCCGATCCCCGACAGCCTGGCGGAGCGGATCGAGCTGTGGCGCGGCAAGGCGCGCATCTTCCGCGAGCAGGGCGACCTGTTCACCGAGGACAGCTGGATCGCGGTGCTGATGGGGCAGAATGTGATCCCCCAGTCTTTCGACCCGCTGGTCCACGCGCTGCCGGTCGCGGAGAGTGCGCGTTTCCTGCAGCACCTGCGCCACGTCATCGCCCGGACCGCCGCGGCGATGCCGACGCACGAGGATTTCATCGCCCGCCATTGTGCCGCCGTAAAGCAGGAAGCCGCATGAAAGCTCGACATCGGCCGACGGGGCCGCATCCCATCCTGTGCCTGATCCTGTCGCTGCTCGCGCTGACGGCACCGCCGGCTCCGGCGCAGACGCAGCAGGTGCAGCCGATCCCGAAGATCGTGTCCCAGGACGGCGGTCACGCCCTCCTCGTCGACGGCAAGCCGTTCCTCATCATCGGCGCCCAGGCGCACAACTCGAGCGCCTGGCCGGGGATGCTGCCGAAGGTGTGGCCGGCGATGAAGTATCTCGGCGTCAACACGGTCGAGCTGCCGGTCTATTGGGAGCAGATCGAGCCGCAGCCCGGCCGGTTCGATTTCGGCGTGGTCGACACGCTGATCGCCGAGGCGCGGCGGAACGACGTCCGGCTGGTGCTGCTGTGGTTCGGCACGTGGAAGAACGGCAGCGCACATTACCGGCCCGAATGGATGAAGCGCGAGCCCCGGCGCTTTCCCAACATCGTCGGCCGCGACGGCAAGGCGGTCGATTCCCCTTCGCCTCACTCGAAGGAAGCGCTGGAGGCCGACACCAAGGCTTTCTCCGCCTTCATGCGGCATCTGCGCCAGGCGGACCCGCAACGCACCGTGATCATGGTTCAGGTCCAGAACGAGCCCGGCAGCTGGGGGTCGGTGCGCGACTTCTCGCCGGCCGCGGAGCGGCTGTTCCAGGCCGCGGTGCCGGAGCCGCTGCTCCGCGCCATCGGCCGCACCGCCGACCGCGGAAAGAGCTGGCAGGCCGTGTTCGGCGACGACGCGGACGAGACCTTCCACGCCTGGTCCGTGGCGCACTACATCGAGCAGGTCGCCGCGGCGGGGAAGGCGATCTACCCGCTGCCGCTCTATGCCAACGCCGCGCTCAAGGATCCGCTGCAGACCGGCCGCACGCCCGGCTACGAGTTCGGCGGGCCGACCCATAACATGCTGCACATCTGGAAGGCCGCGGCGCCGTCGCTCGACGTGCTCGCACCCGACATCTACCAGCCGCCGGCGAAGGTGCTTCCGGTGATGGACCAGTATCGCCGGCCGGACAATCCGCTGTTCATCCCGGAAACGATCTCCGCCGCCCCTTATGCGCGCTTCTTCTATGCGGCGATCGCCAGGGGGGCGATCGGCTATGCCCCCTTCGGCGTCGACTATACCGTGCTCGCCGCCGATCCGCCCGGCGCGTCGCGGCTCGGCGAGGCCGACCTGCAGCAGCTGGCGATGAGCTACCGCGCCATCGGACCGATGATGCGCGAGATGGCGCAATGGGCGTTCGAAGGCAGGGTCCATGCTGCCATCGAGACCGAAGACAAGGCGCCTGCGGAAATCGCCCTGGGCCGCTGGAAGGCGAAGGTCCGGTTCGGGGTCTCTCCGCGCGGCGATCCGAAGGGGAACGATACGCCGATCGGCCGCGTGCTGGTGGCGCAGCTCGGGCCGGACGAGTTCGTCGTCACCGGCTTCTACGCCAAGCTGGAGTTCGAACCCGCCGGCAAGGATGCCGGCCGCCCTTGGGAGTTCCTGAGGGTGGAGGAGGGGCAGTTCGCCGACGGACGCTTCCAGCCCGTCCGCATCTGGAACGGGGACGAGACCGATTGGGGCCTCAACTTCGTCTCGGCTCCACAGGTCCTTCGGGTGAGGCTAGCCACGCGATAGCCGGGATCGGGATCTGAAGGGCATTCGGAGGGTGGCACCATGAACTTGCGAGTGATCAGACTTTTGATTGCGGTGGCTTGTGCCTGGCTGGCATCCGCTGCGCTGGCGGCCTCGGCTCCGGGCGTGCCGGAGGGATGGTCGGACGGGTTCGTGTATGCGAACGGAATCCGCATTCATTACTATCGCGCGGTTCCGCGACCGGGAAAGCCGGTCATCGTCATGGTTCACGGAGTCACGGATAACGGACTTTCGTGGACCACGCTGACCGAAGAGCTTCAGGCCTCCTACGACATCTATATGCTGGACGCGCGCGGGCACGGGCTGTCCGATCCGTTCACCGACGCCGACACCGGCGATACGCTCGTCAAGGACGTGGTGGGCTTCATGCGTGCCATGAGCTTCGACAAGCCTATCCTGATGGGCCATTCGATGGGCGCAGCCACCGTGATGCGGCTGGGCGCGGAGTATCCGGACCTGCCGCGCGCGGTGATCATGCTCGATCCCTTGCTCGGCCGTCTCCCGGCAGGCGTTCCCGGACGGCCGGCAGGCGCGAGTGCCGGAGGCGCGGCGCCTGCACGGCGCCCCGGCTCGGTGAGCATGTTCGGCACGCCGGAAACACTGGTCGCGCAGAACAATGACTCGTTCGAGGATCTGCTCGCGGCGTGCGGCCGGCAGAACAGGATGTGGGACCCGACGGACTGCCAATATTGGGCACTGTCCAAGAAACAGTATCACGGGCCCTATTCGGCGGCCCAGATGCAAGCCATGCGAGGAACGATGGCGATCGAGGATGCTCTGGCGAGGATCACCGCGCCGGCCCTCATCCTCAAGGCCGATGCGCCGCCTGAGGTCCGCGAGGCCAATCTGAGAGCCGCGAGCGTGATGAGGAACGGCAAGCTGGTGCATGTCGACGGCTCCGGACACAATCTGCACCACGACAAGCGCGCTCGCACGGTGGAGCTGCTGACGGAGTTCCTCGGGCGACTCCAGACGAGCGGATGACTGGCACGGGCAGGCTGGCGGGCGTGGCGATTCATCGCAGCCTACCGGCACCTGGCCTCAATCTCGTCCCGTTCGGCAGACCCAAAATGTGTCGGACAAATTTATGCCGATGTCATGCATCCTGCTGAAGGAGGCGGTTGCGCAACTCGGCGCTTTGCTCGCGCGCGGCTTCCACCGCATCATTTTCGGTCACCTGCAGAAGATGGTCGATGACGCGCTCGAGATGAGAACGCATGGTCTTGCGGGCGGCGCGGGAATCACGCCGGCGAAGCGCGGCAAGTATCTCCTCGTGCTCCGAAATCCGGGAATTGAAGCCGCAATGTCGGGCCCGTGTCAGGATGTTCCGTGCGAGCGGGGATCGGTCGCGCATGTCCCACAGGCTCTCGACAGTGCGCTGGATCACGCTGTTCCCGGTGGCCCGGGCGATCGTCAGGTGGAATTCCCGGTCGGCAGCTTCGGCTTTCAAGCTGTCCGGATCGTGCATGGCTTCCAGCAGCCTTTCCAGCTCGGCCAGGAACGTGTCGCTGATCGACACCGCAGCCAGGGCGGCGGCCTCGCCTTCGAACAACCTCCTCGCCTCGATCAGCTCGAACGCGCCGATGTCGAGTTCCGGAAGCGGCGCCCAGACGCGGTCCAGTCCGACGACATAGATGCCGGAGCCTTTCCTGATCTCGACGACCCCTGCCATTTCAAGCGCGACCATCGCCTCGCGGACCGTCGTCCGGCTCACGCCGTGCAGTTCGGCCAGCTCGCGCTCCGTTGGCAGGCGATCGCCCTTCGGATGACGTCCCTGGCGGATCCACGAAAGGACCGAGTCGCATACGGCCCGATATAGCTTGTCGTTGCGATGTTCCTTCATGCCCGATCCGCGTGCCCCGCTCTCCACTGACTTGCAAGTCGATCATACCCGAAAATGTGTCTACCTGTAGCCCGCCATGTTGACAGACAAATATGGCAGACATATGGATGTATGACTGATCATACAAAAGGGGAGAGGCGGATGATGGTTCCCGGTCATCTGATGGGCGTGAGCCTGGTGGCGCTCAGCGTGGCGACGCAGCCGGCATGGGCGCAGCAGGCACCGCAGGCAGCCGCGCAAACTGGTGCCGATGCTCGCGATAACGGTGCTGGCGATCCGCGCCGCGACGATGCGGGTGCCTCTCCGCAGCAGGAGACCGGTAACGCACCTGCGCCCGATGACATCGTCGTCACCGGGGTGCGGGCGAGCCTTCGCTCCGCAGTCGGCATCAAGCGCAACGCAGGCGCGATCGTCGACTCGATCGTCGCGCAGGACATCGGCAAGCTGCCCGACAACAATGTCGCCGAAGCGCTGCAGCGCGTGACCGGTGTTCAGGTCACGCGCAGCCAAGGGCAGGGGCGGGGCATCGCCATCCGCGGCCTGAGTCAGGTGCAGACGCTGCTCGACGGACGCGAGATATTCTCCGCGGCGTCCCGCTCGCTGACGGTATCGGACGTTCCGGCCGAGTTGGTCGGAGGCATCGACGTCTACAAGACGGCGCAGGCCGACCAGATCGAGGGCGGCCTCGGCGGCACGGTGGACCTCCGGACGCGCCGGCCGTTCGACTTCAAGGGCCTGGAGATCGGCGCCAGCGTCAAGGGCGAGTACACCGACCTGCTCGGCAAGGTGAAGCCCTATGCGTCCGCGCTGGTCAGCAACCGCTGGTCGACCGGCATCGGCGACATCGGCGCTCTGCTGAGCGCAAGCTACCAGAATTTCGCCTATCGCATCGACCGCAACGCGGTGGGCACCTTCAGCGAGCGCCGCGACCTCTACGACCGCGACGGCGACGGCGTGTTCCCCAACGATCCGGACGACCTGATCGTGTCGCCGACCGACGTCGGCCAGCGCTACACCTATGGCAACCGCAAGCAGCTCGGCATCAACGGCTCGCTGCAATGGGCGCCGAGCGACAGCCTCGAATTCCACCTCGACGGGCTCTACACGCGCTATCGTTCCGACGAGGAAAACCAGCTCATTTATGCGCTCACCGGCACGAGCGGCATCCGCACCTCACCGGCGGTGGCGGTGCCGCCCTTCGAGTTCGCGGAGGATGGGCTCACTATCCAGCGGGGACGCTGGAACAATGCCGGCCTGACCACCAGCACCTACACCCAGGACGATACGACCGATACATATCAATTCGCGCTGGGCGGCAAATATGAGCGGGACGGTGTGCAGGTCACGGGCGATGTCAGCTACAGCCGCAGTATTTCCTGGAATACCTATAACGAGTTCGTGATTCGCGGTCAGGCGGCGACCTATGATCTCGATCTCTCACAGACGCTGCCCGTCATCGCGGTGACGGGCCTCGACCCGACGAAGATTGCCGGCTTCACGCTCAATCGCCTCACCTTCTTCCGGACGCGGACGACGGGTGACCAGTTCGCCGCGCGCCTCGACAGCCGCTTCGAGATCGCCGACCGCGGCATGACCGCGTTCAAGCTCGGCTTCCGCTATGCAAAGCGCAAGGCGGGCTCGGAACGGATCGAGGATAATTACACCTATCCGACGGGCGCCGATGCGATCGACGCGGGTCCTTTCCTCGATACGCAGAGGCTGACGGACAATGACCTGTTCTCCGGCCGCGACATCGCCATCCGGCAATGGCTGACCGCACGCTCCGATCTGCTGCGCGATTATGTCGGGCTGCGCGAACGGATCGGCTACCGGACGACGGCCCTGCCTTCGCTCATTCCCACCAATGCCTATGATTTCGACGAGGAGACCGTCGCCGGCTACGTCAAGGCCGACTTCGCCTGGTCTCTGTTCTCCATCCCGATGGACGGCAACCTCGGCATGCGTGTGATCGCGACGACCACCACCGGCAACAGCGCCGTCACGTTGCCGGGCGGCGGCTATGCCCCGCTGACGCAGTCGAACCGCTACGTCGATGCGTTGCCGAGCGTCAACGTACGCGCCAAGCTGCGCGACAATCTCTTCCTGCGGCTGGCCGCGTCCAAGTCGCTCACTCGGCCCGGCTTCTCGCAGCTCAATCCGGCACTGAGGCTCGATTATCTCTTCCTCTCGGGCTCGGCAGGCAATCCGTCGCTGCGACCGCTGCGGGCGGACCAATATGATGCGTCGCTCGAATGGTACATGCCCGGCGGCGGGCTCGCCTATGCTGCCGGATTCATCAAGAACGTCGACGGCTTCATCCAGAATTCGAACGAGAATGAGGTCCATGAAGGCCTGACCTTCCTGATCAGCCGGCCGCGCAACGGCGACAACGGCAAGATCAAGGGCTTCGAGCTCGGCTATCAGCAGTTCTTCGATTTCCTGCCCGCGCCGTTCGACGGGCTGGGGGTGCAGGCGAACTATACCTATGTCGACAGCAAGGCGCCCTCGTCCGTGGTCGGCCAGACCGTCCCGCTCGAGAATCTGTCGAAGAACAGCTACAATCTCGTCGGCATCTACGAGAAGTACGGCGTCAGCCTGCGCGTCGCTTACAACTGGCGCTCCGCCTTCGTGAACACCACCGGCGGCGGCGGTGCGGGCAACCTGCCGATCTACAGCAATGCCCAGCCGCAGCTCGATGCGTCGTTGAACTATGATGTCACGCCCAATGTGACGCTCACGCTCGAGGGTCAGAATCTGACAAGGCCGGACCGGATCGACTATTACGGCTATATGTACCGGCCCAAGGCGGTCCTGATCCAAGATCGCCGCATCCAGGTCGGAGTCAGGTTCCGTCTGTAATCGGGGGGTGTTCGTGGCTGACATCATCGGTCGCCGCTCCGCAGGCTCGTCTCGTGGAGCGGCTGCCCTGTCGAAGCTGGTGCTGGCCATCATCATCGGCCTGATCCTGCCGCTGTCGCCGGCGTTCGCCTCGCCCCTGGTGTCGGAGAGGCCATCGCGGGGAGGGTTTGCCGTCTTCGCCGACGGGCGGACTACGCCGATCCTCTACGATCCGCAGGATGCGCCGGTCGTCGCCCATGCGGCGACCGACCTGGCCGGCGATATCGCCGCGGTGACGGGCGTGAGGCCGACGCTGACGGCGAGCGCTGCACCGCCGGCTGGGCGTCGGGCGATCATCGTCGGAACCCTCGGCAAGAGCCGGCTGATCGATGCTCTGGCCGCGAAGGGGCGGATCGATGTGAGCCGCCTGCGCGGCGCATGGGAGAGCTTCGTCATCGCCACCGTGCGCAATCCCGCCCCGGGGTTAGAGGCGGCGCTGGTGATCGCCGGCAGCGACCGGCGCGGCACGGCGTTTGGCGTCTATGAGCTGAGCGAGGCGATCGGCGTCTCGCCATGGACGTGGTGGGCCGATGTGCCGGCGAGGCGCCACGACGCCCTGTGGATCAAGGCCGGAACGCGCCGCTTCGGTCCGCCCTCCGTCAAATACCGCGGCATCTTCATCAACGACGAGGACTGGGGCCTCCACCCCTGGGCCGCAAACACCTATGAGCCGGAAGCCGGCGGGATCGGCCCCAAGACCTATACCCGCGTCTTCGAGCTGCTGCTGCGGCTCAAGGCCAACACCTTATGGCCCGCGATGCATCGCGTCTCGCGCCCGTTCAACGATAATCCGCTGAATGCCAAGCTGGCCGACGAATATGCGATCGTGATGGGCTCGTCCCATGCCGAGCCGATGCTGCGCAACAATGTCGGCGAATGGCATGGGCCGGGCGAGTTCAACTACGCCGTCAACCGGGATGCCGTGCAGGCCTATTGGGAGAAACGGGCCGAGACCAACGCCCGCTACGAGAGCCTCTGGACGATCGGCATGCGCGGCATCCACGATAGCGGGATGCTGGGCGCGGCCACCCTCCAGGACAAGGTCGCGCTGCTCGACCGCGTGATCGCGGACCAGCGCGCCATGCTCGCCAGGCATGTCGACCGCGACCTCACGCGCGTTCCGCAGCTCTTCATGCCCTACAAGGAGGTGCTCGACATCTATCGCGGCGGGCTGCGCGTTCCCGACGACGTGACGATCGTCTGGCCGGACGACAATTTCGGCTACATCCGCCAGTTCCCGAATGCCGATGAGCGCAAGCGCGCAGGCGGGGCAGGCATCTACTACCATCTCTCCTATCTCGGCGCGCCCCTGTCCTATCTGTGGCTTCCCTCGACTTCGCCCGCGCTGGTGAGGGAGGAGATGACACGCGCCTGGGACGCCGGGATCCGCACGCTCTGGGTGGCCAATGTCGGCGACATCAAGCCGGCGGAGATCGGCATGACCCAATTCCTGGAGATGGGATGGGACATCGAGCGCTGGCGCGGCAAGGGCCAGCGCGCGTTCCTCGACGATTGGGCCGGGCGTACGTTCGACAGCACCCTCGGCTCGCGGATCGGGGCGGTGCTGGACGAATATTACGCGCTCAATTTCGAGCGGCGGACCGAGCATCTGCAATGGTGGCTGCCGGGTGAGAAGCCGCGCCGTTCGCCGCTGTCGCCGGCGGAGGTCGCGGCGCGGCTGGCGCGTTTCGACGCCCTCACCGCCACGCTCGACCGGATCGGCAGCGACGTTCCGCGCGAACAGGCCGACGCCTTCTTCGAGCTGGTCGAATACCCCATCCGCGCCGCCGCCGAGGCCAACCGCCGCTTCTTCGCCAACGAGCGTTATGCGGGCCTGATCGATTCCGATCCGGCAGAGGCCCGTGCTGCAGCCGCCGTCGCGGCTAGTGCGGACGAACGCATCAAGCAGCTGACCAGCCGGTTCAACAACGACGTCGCGGGCGGCAAATGGCGCTTCATCATGGCGGAGGAGCCGGCGGACAACCAGTGGCAGCAATATCGCCAGGTCGCTCAGGTGATCGCTGCCCCTGGGCTGCGCGCGGCTCTCCGGGATGCGCCGCAGCCTTCCCCGCCCGCCGACACCTGTCCGAGCCGGATGATCGCGGGACCGCCCGGCGCAGCGGGATGGCAGGTCGAACAGGGGCTGGGGAGAAGCGGCCGCGCGCTTTTGGCGAGGACTAGCGGTGCTGCGTTGGACATCGGCTTCGACCTGCCCTCTGGCTGCCGCGCCGCGCTTGGCCTGGTCCCGACCTTCCCGACCGAGGGGCAGGAGGGGTTCGCGCTCGACATCGCCGTCGACGGCGGGGCGTCCTCCACGATCACCGTGCCGCGTCAGGCCGGTGACAAGACGTGGACGCGAGGCGTCCTCGACAATCTGATCCTCGTTCCGTTGCCGGCGGACCTTGCGCCTGGGGAACATCGCGTTCGGCTTCGGACCAGGCAGAGCGGCCTGGTCCTCGACGGGGTGATGCTGTCGCGCGAGCCCTCGGAAGGAACGACGCACTAGCGTGTGCGAACGCCGATAACGGTCACGATCGATCGAACGGGAGGGATGGTGATAAAGCTCTTTCAAGACCGCCGCTTGCCGTCCGTTGCCGGCCTGCGCGGGGCTATTCTCGGCCTCCTGCTGATCCTGGGCTCGGCGCCGGCAGCGTCAGCCCAGCAGGCCGCCCCGCTTCCCCGTCTGGTCAGTGAGAAGGGGCGCCATGCGCTCCTCGTCGATGGGCGGCCGTTCCTCATGCTCGGCGCGCAGGTGCATAACAGCAGCAACTATGAGGCAATGCTGCCGCTGGTGTGGCCCACCATCAAGGCCCTCCACGCCAATACGGTGGAGGTTCCCGTCGCCTGGGAGCAGGTCGAGCCGGTCGAGGGGCAATTCGATTTCAGCTTCCTCGACGCGCTCGTGCGACAGGCGCGCGAGAACGGTGTCCGGGTGGTGCTGCTCTGGTTCGGGACCTGGAAGAACACGGGTCCGACCTACACGCCGGAATGGGTGAAGACCGACACCAGGCGCTTCCCGCGCATGAAGAGGCGCGACGGCAGCTCGCATTACGTCCTGTCGCCGCACGGCCGGAACACGCTCGAGGCGGATCGTCGGGCTTTCGTCCGGCTCATGCAGCACATTCGCGAGATCGATCCGCAGCATACCGTCATCATGGTGCAGCCCGAGAATGAAGTGGGAAGCGGCGGCCAGCCGCGCGACTTCGCCCCGGAGGCACAACGCCTGTTCGAAGGCCCGGTCCCCGCCCAGCTTCTGCGCGCGCTGGGGCGGCAGTCGGGAAGCTGGTCGCAGGTCTTCGGCGCCCATGCCGACCAGGCGTTCAACGCATGGTACACGGCCCGTTACATCGACGAGATCGCCGCGGCCGGCAAGGCGGTGCTCGACCTGCCGATGTACTGTAACGCGGCGCTGACCAATCCCTTCGACGAGGCGAATGCCGACAAGGGGGCCGTCGGTGGGCCGAACTGGAACGTCATCGCAATCTGGAAGGCGGCGGCGCCGCACATCGATCTGGTCGCGCCCGACATCTATGACCGCAAGCATGAGAATTATATCGCCTTCCTCGATCGCTACGCTCGTCCGGATAACGCCCTGATGGTGCCGGAGACGGGCAATGCGATGGATTTCGCCCGCTACTTCTGGCCGGTGCTGGGCAAGGGCGCGATCGGTTTCGCGCCGTTCGGAATGGACGGCACCAGCTATTCGAACTACCCGCTCGGCGCGAAGACGCTCGACCGGGAGACGATCGACGCGTTCGCCGCGCCATACCGCCTGTTCGCGCCGATGGCGCGCGACTGGGCGCGCATCGCGTTCGAGCACCCGACCTGGGGAGTTGCCAAGGGTTCGGACGGAGGCGACCAATCCACCGTCATGGGACGCTGGAAGATCACGGCACAATTTGGCCTGTGGCAGATGAAGGACCGTACCGATCCGCGCCTCGAGCCTCACCCGAATGCGGCACGCCCCGTAGGAGGCGCTGTGGTCGCGCAGCTGGGCCCGAACGAGTTCATCGTGGCCGGCACCTCGATACGGATACGCTTTGCACCAGCTGCCGACGGGACCATGCAGTTCCTCAGCGTCGAGGAAGGCAGTTTCATCGACGGAAAATGGGCGATGCGCCGGCGGTGGAATGGCGATCAGATCGACTTCGGGTTGAATTTCGTCGAGCCCGTCATGCTCAGGGTTCGGCTCGACACCTATCGCTGACGAATTCGCCGGAGAAGGTCATCGGGGAAATGAAGCTGCCAAGATGCGAGTCGGGCTGCGGTGCCTCCAGATCCGAGCGGCGTCTATGTCGGCCCGAACATCGAATGGAACCCCGTGTCATTATTTCGGACGATGCCAACACGGCCGGGTCGATGCCGGCCGGCATTGGTCGCTCAATGTCGAGGGTCGCAATTTTACCGACAAGCACTCTACCTCGACTGCGGCGATCGCACGGACTACCGACGCCTCGTCGGCCTCGCGGGGCGGCGTCAAGCGCGACATCTATGTCTCGCCGCGGGGCAAGGTGCTTGGCGGGCGCGACCCGGAAACCAGGATCACCGAGACAGTCGCGCGCATCCACGGCTCGCTGCTGCTCGGCAGCTGGGGGATTGGCTGGTCGAACTGGCCGCCAGTTGAACGATCGTCCTGATCCTGAGGGGGTCTATCTGTGATGGCCGCGGCCGTTTCGTGCCGGCGGCACCCTCTAACCGCGGTCGAATCTCAGGGGCGACGCCCGATGGCTTCGATTACAGCTTCGACGGATATGCTCAATTCCTCGAGCGCTGCGTCCTGTATTTCCACGATTTCGGGTCCCGATCGGGCGGTACGATCGCTTTTCACCAACGGCAGCGACGATTTACATTACATCATTCGGCAACTCGTTTGTCTTGCACGTATAACCGATTCAAGCACAACGAGACCTCAACGTACGCATGGTCGAGGATAAAGCCATCGAGGATTGGTTCTGCCGCGAGGTGCTCCCTCTCGAACGATCCTTGACGCACTTCATCCGGCGCAACTGGAGGGTCACGGATGATCTAGTCGACCTCAGACATGATATCTACGAACTCGCGATTGCCGGTGCGCGGAGCGGGCTGCCGCTGAACACGGGGCCATATGTGTTCACCGTGGCGCGCAATCACCTTATCAACCGTGCCAAACGGGCGCGGATCGTTTCATTTGAGCTGATTGCGGATCTGGAGGCCGTCGAGCCGGAGGTGGATCTGCTTGCGACCGAGCGGCATTTGAGTGCGCGCGAGGCGCTTCGCCGGGTGTATGAAGGTCTCGAGAAGCTGTCGCCGCGCGTGCGGGAGATCGTGAGGCTGCGCAAGGTCGACGGCCTCAGCGTCGACGAAACCGCCGAGCGGCTGGGGATCGGCAAGGACGCGGTGAATCACCAGGTGATGATGGGAATGAAGGCGCTCGCCGATCACATGCTGGGCGGGTCGGGGAAGATCGTGCGGCCGAAATTCGACCGACGTCGCAGGGAGGCCGGGCAATGAGCCGCGCCCGCCAAGCGAACGACCAGGCGGCCGCGTTCATCATCGCGTGCGAGGATGGTCCCTGGAGCGATGCGCAGCAGGCGGAGCTCGATGCCTGGCTCGCCGAGTCCGACGGCAACAAGGCCGCCTACTGGCGGCTGAAGCACAGCTGGAAAGAGGCCGATCGGATCGGCGCCCTTGGCCCGGGAGTCGAGAACGAGGCCACAACCGCCACCGCCACCAGCTATCGGGGACCGAAATGGTGGGTGCCCGCATCGATTGCCGCGTCGCTCGCGGTAGTCATCGGCATTGGATTCATGACGCTCGTCCCGTCGGCGCATGAGGAGCCGGTCACCGTGCAGGCCAGCTTTCAAACGCCGGTCGGCGGCCGCAAGATGGTGAATCTGGCCGACGGCAGCAGGATCGAGCTGAATACGGCGTCGCGCGTCCGGGCGGCGGTCTCGGACGCGCGACGCGAGGTCTGGCTCGAGCGGGGCGAGGCCTATTTCGAAGTGGCCCACAACAAGGAGCGGCCATTCGTCGTTCATGCCGGCAGCCGTCAGGTCACGGTGCTGGGCACCAAATTCGCGGTCCGCCGCGACGGCGGCAAGGTCGTCATATCGGTGCTCGAAGGCCGGGTCAGGGTGGACGACGCCGAAGACCCGCGGGCGGTCCGCTCGACCGATATCACCGGCGGCGATATCGCGCTTGCCCAGGGCGCCGCAACGCTGATCACCGCCCGTTCGGAAGAGCGGGTGGAGGATACGCTGGCATGGCGGCAGGGCATGCTGAGCTTCGACCGGGAGCCGCTCGCCAGCATCGCGGCCGAGTTCAACCGCTATAACCAGAAGCGGCTCGTCGTGACCGATGCCGAGGTCGCGGGCATACGGATCGGCGGCATCTTTCCCGCCTCCAAGCCGGCGGCCTTCGCCCGGCTGCTGCGCGAGGCCTATGGCTTGAGGGTCGAGGAGACGGCATCGGAAATCAGAATCTCGAATTGAGCATTACAGTTCCGCGACGCCCGATTGTCTCCAACCTTTGAAGGCCAGCAAAAGAGCGGCCAGCGGGAGGGACGGATGGGGCTCGGGAATCTTGTCGCCGTCATGGGGAGCGGCGTCTTCGCCGTTGCACTGGTAGCGCCGGCCCAGGCGCAGGTACGCGAGTTCAACATTCCGGCCGGGCCGCTCAAGGCCGCACTCGACGCCTATGGCCGTCAGGCAGGCCGGCCGATCCTCTACAAGGCCGACGAAGTACGGACGGCCCGGTCGCCAGGCTATCGCGGCGCGGCCTCGCCCGAGCGGGTACTGGAGGCGATCCTCGCCGACACCGGCTTCGCCGCCCACGCCGATGGCTCCGGCGCGGTCGCCATCGTGCGCGCCGGCAGGACGACCTCCGCAGCTACGCCGCAAGCCGGCGCGGAGCCGGGCGATGCCGAGACCCCGCCCACGGACGATATCGTGGTCGTGGCGCAGAAGCGCAGCGAACGCCTGATCGACGTTCCGGTCGCGGTTTCGTCGACGAGCGGTCAGGCGCTCGCCCGCCAGAATTCGGTCGGCCTGGCGGACTATTATTCACGCATTCCCGGCCTGTCGGTATCGAGCAGCTCGACCAGCGGCATCTCGCTGCGCGGCGTCACCACCGGCGGCAACGGCACCAGCCCCACCGTGGCGGTGATGATCGATGACGCGCCCTTCGGCGCGACCAGCTATCTCGCTTCGCCGCCGTTTCCCGATCTCGATCCCGCCGAGCTGGAGCGGATCGAAGTGCTGCGCGGGCCGCAGGGTACGCTCTACGGCGCCTCGAGCACGGGCGGGTTGATCAAGCTGATCACCAGACGCCCGGATCCAAACCGGTTCTCGGGCAGGGTCGAGATTCTCGGCAACAAGGCGAGCGGTGGTGACGAAGGCTATGCGGTGCGCGGATCGGTGAACGTGCCGGTGATCGACGACCGCGTCGCCGTCAGGGCCAGCGTGGGATACCGCGAGGACCCCGCCTATGTCGACGACATCCACCCGGCGGTGAACCGCAGGAATGTCAACCAATCCAGGACGCTGACCGGGCGCGCCGCCCTCTATGCCGCGGCGACGGACCGCCTGACCATCGACCTCAGCGCGCTCTACCAGCGGACCAGGACAACCGGGACCGCAGCGATCGAGCTGAACCCGCTGCCGTCCGCACCGCTCACCGACTATCGGCCGCGGTACGGCGACAACACGATCAACTCGCTGCTGGACTCGGCGAAATCCGAATTCCGGATGTTCCAGGCCAAGGCGAACTATGATCTCGACAGCAGCGAGATCAACGTGATCAGCGCCTGGTCGCGATCCGACCGGCCGGTGACGCAGGACGTGACGAGCTCGTTCGACTTTCTGCTGGGCCTCTATCCGGACTCCCCGACCGGTTCGACCGTCAGCCTCGTCGGCCGCGACCGCACCGACAAATTCTCGCAGGAGGTTCGTTGGAGCTCGAAGGGAACGGGTACGCTGGAGTGGATTTTCGGCGGTTTCTACACCAACGAACGCAATGCCCCCGAACAGGGCCTCATCGCCAACGACCCGTCCGGCGGAGCGATCGCCGATGTCGCCGTGTTCCTCAGCCCCTCAAGCTACAAGGAATGGGCGGTATTCGGCGATCTCACCTATCGCCTGACCGACAAATTCGACGTCCAGGTCGGCGGGCGCTGGAGCGAGAACCGGCAGACCTTCACTCAGGAATCCCTCATCGATCCTGCCGCCCAGTTTCTGTTCGGCCCCTCCACGACCGTCAGCTCCAAGTCAAAGGAATCGGTCGGAACCTGGCTCGTCTCCGCGCGATACAAGTTCGACCGCGACCTCATGGCCTATGTCCGGGTCGCGAGCGGCTATCGGCCGGGCGGCCCCAATCCCGTCGCGCTCGGTGTTCCCCGCACCTATGGATCGGATTCGGTGATAAGCTACGAGCTCGGCGCAAAGGGCACCGTTCTCGATCGGCGGCTGACATTCGATCTCGCCCTGTTCCAGATCGACTGGGACGATATCCAGATCCTGGCGACCCAGGCCTCCGGCATCGGCTTCAACACCAACGGCGGCAGCGCGCGCAGCCGGGGCCTGGAGGCGTCGGTCCAGCTCACGCCGTGGCGCGGAATGACGATCGCGGCGAATTCGACCTGGACCGATGCGGAGCTGATCAGCGCGTTCGCTCCCCCTCCCGCCGGCGGGACGTCGGCGGTCGGGCGGCCCGGTGAGGATCTTCCCTATGCCGCCAAGTTCTCCGGCAATCTCTTCGCGGAGCAGCGGTGGCCGCTGGCGCCGGGCCTGGAGGCGACCGCCTCGGTCAACTACAGCCATGTCGGCTCGCGCCGAGGCCAGTTCGCATCGACCGCGGCGCCGCCCGCCCTGCAGTCGCGCCTGGTGCTGCCCGCCTACGATACGGTCGATCTGAACCTGGGGGTCGAGACGGCCGGTTGGACGGTAAACCTCTTCGTCCGCAATCTCACCGATGAGCGCGGGTTGCTGAACCTCGCCAATCGCAACGGAACGACGCCGGTGGTGACGGCGACCTACATCCGCCCGCGGATCTTCGGGATGAGCCTCGCCAAAGCCTTCTGATCGCCCGGCCCCGCCAAGCAGCTCTTGTTGGAAGACCCGTGATGCACGTTCTGGCCAAGCTCTTCTCAGTCGTGGCGGCTGCGGCCGCCGGTATCGCTGCCGCAACGGCATCCGCCGAGCCCATCGCCTTCACCGGCGCGACGATCATCGACGCGACCGGGCGCGCGCCGATCGAGGACGGCGTCCTCGTCGTCGAAGACGGCCGCATCGTCGCGGTCGGCAACAGGCGGACGACGCGCATTCCCGCCGGCGCGAAGATCATCCGCAAGCAAGGCAAATACATTCTGCCCGGCCTGATGGATGCCAATGTCCACCTCTGGTCCTGGATCCAGGCGCCGTTGCTGCTGCACTTCGAGGGGAGGTATGAAGAGGGCATATTGGAGGCCGCCCAGCTCAAGCTGAAGTACGGCATCACCTCGGTATTCGATACCTGGGGGCCGCGCGGACCGCTGGTCAATGTCCGCGACCGCATCCGGTCCGGGCAGGCGGTCGGCAGCCGGATCTTCGTCGGCGGCAATATCATCGGCTTCGACGGTCCCTTCTCGGAGGATTTCGCCCCTTCCGGCTGGAGCAGGCGGGTCCCGCCGCTCGACAAGGCGACGATCGACCGGATCAATGCGATCTGGACGCAGGGCGTCAGCGGTGACGAGTTGATGACCCGAACTGCGGACGAGGTCGGCGCCGCCGTCGGCAGATACATCGCGGCCGGCAAGGTCGATTTCATCAAATATGCCTCGTCGGGGCAGCGCGATACCCGCTTCATCGTCTTCTCCCCGGCCGCGCAGGCGGCGATCGTCGCGGCAGGGCACAAGGCGGGGCTCACCGTTCAGGCGCACAGCACGACGGTCGAATCGCTGCGCATGGCGTTCGATGCGGGGGTCGATATCCTGACCCATTGCAATCACACGTCCGACCATCCGATCCCCGAGGACCTGGCGGCCAGGATCGCCACCGCGCGGCGCGATTGCTCCGCCATGATCCAGACGAGGGCGGGGCTGGCTGCCTTCAAAGGGGCCTCCACGCTGGATTTCGACGTGGCGGACCGGAACAACACCAATCTCATCGCGCATGGCGTGAAGATGATGGCGGCGACCGACGGCCAGCCGCCGACGCCGTCGCTGCAAGGCGGCGCGCCTCCCGAATTCTTCGCCGACTGGCGCCACGGCATGACCTGGTATCTGAGCTCGGCCGTCGCACACGGCATGACGCCGATGCAGGCGCTGATGGCGGCGACCAGGAACGTCGCCGAGGGCTATGGCCGGAAAGACCTCGGTACATTGGAAGCCGGCAAGCTCGCCGACCTGCTGATCCTCAATGCGGACCCGCTGGCAGATGCGAGGAACTATGAGGATATCGACACGGTCGTGCTCGGCGGCCGCATCGTCGATCGGCAAGCGCTCCCGACCAAGTCGATCTTCGAGGAAGGCCTCGGGGTGTTGCGCCAGGATGCTCGGCGCGAAGCGGCCCTCAAGGCGCCGGCCACAGCACCCAAACCAAGTCACTGAGCCATGTCGTTCTGGAACCGGCGCAAGCCGATCGCTACCTCGCGCGGGACCGCCGCGGCGTCCGGCCTGCGGCCTGGGATGGCCTCAGCTCGTTGCCCTGGGGGTCGGCGCCGAACGTGCCGGTCCAGCCGTGATCCTGGGCTTCCTGATGGCCGGCGTCGTATGTGCCTGCGCGGCAATGGCTTATGCCGAGCTGGCGACGGCCATCCCCGCCTCGGGAAGGCGGAGATGCCCTCAAGGTCGAGATGATCCGCAAGGCGCAGACCTTCACCTTGCCTCTCGCCAGGTAGCCGGCCGAGATCCTGGTAGACCCGGACACCGAGCTTCTCGCCGATACGATGCTCCGCCGAGCTCGCTGAGATTCTGCGGGCATGGCTGATGCGAGCCGGTGCGGTCAGACGGCGATCTCAGACCTCGCACCACGCCTATGCTCAAGGCCCCAACGTTCGCATTGTGCGATAGTCTACCACATTATACTCTTGACATCGATGACAAAGGTTCAATAAAGTAATTTAGTTATAAAAGGCGGAAGAATTCGCTTCGAAATGAAAAGAGGGGATCGATGGGCACTTCGCATCCGCTGTTGACGCGTTCGCTGCTGACGACGGCAGCGCCATTTGCGCTCGTTGCATTCGCCTTCACGCCGGTCGTGGCGGGAGCGCAGGTCGCTTCGCCGGACGCATCCGCTCCGGGGCAGGATTCCGCCGCTTCGGGGCAGGCCGACCAGCCGGAGCAGGATATCGTCGTCACGGGCATCCGCGCATCTCAGGCCCGTTCGGTCGAGATCAAGCGCAATGCCGACAGCGTGGTCGAGGCGATCAGCGCGCAGGACATCGGCAAGCTGCCCGACGTCACCATCTCGGATTCGCTGCAACGCATCCCGGGCGTCCAGATCCGCCGCGAGGCGGGTGAGGGCGGCGCGATCAATATCCGCGGCCTGCCGCAGGTGACCACGCTGCTCAACGGTGAGGAGTTCCTCGGCGCCAATTCGGTCACGACCGTCCAGCCGAACTTCACCGACATCCCGTCGCAGCTCTTCTCGGGCGCGACCGTGTTCAAGTCGCCGACCGCCTCGCTCCAGCAGGCGGGCCTGTCCGGCACGGTCGACCTGCTGACGCGCCGTCCGTTCGATCTCAAGCAGGGGCTGACCGTCTCGGCAGCGGCCGAGGCGCAATATGGCGACAAGACCAAGAAGTGGAATCCGTCGGTCAACGGGCTGGTCTCGTACAACTCGGGCCGCTTCGGCATCCTCGTGTCCGCCGCCTACAGCGATCTCGACCTCTCCAACAGCTTCCGCGGCATCCAGGATTACGGCGTCGCGCTGCGCAACGAAGGCGGCAGCGCGACCAATCCCGGCGACTTCGCGGTCGGCAACAACGGCGTCAGCCGGGGTACACCGGTGCGCGACGGGGCGGGCACGATCATTGGCTATGACGTCAACGGCGACGGCGATGCCAACGACGCCTTCATCACGCCGCAGTCGCACACCGCCTGGAACCGCATCACCAGCCGCGAGCGCTTCGGCGCCAACGCCTCGCTGCAGTTCGAGATCAACGATACGCTGCGCCTGACCGCCGACGGTTTCTACACCAAGCAGACGCAGTACGACCGCACCGCCGGGTTCCAGTTCCAGGCGGTGGACTGGCAGTCCGCGCCGTTCCTTCCCACCAGCTCGCGCGATACCGGCGCGATCGTCGGCGGCTATCACCTCAACACCGTCCAGACCTATGCCTACGACATGCCGAACTTCGACAGCTATGCGGAAACCTTCCGCATCCGGTCGAAGTCGCAGAACTACAACCTCCAGCTCGACTGGAATCCCAGCGACGCGTTCAAGGCGACGGTCCGCGGCATCTACGGCAAGGCCAGCCGCAAGCTCGACCAGGCCTATCTCCAGTTCAGCCTGACCGACGGCTATCAATGGGCCTATCAGGGCGTGGGCAATTATCCCGTGTCGCTCGGCGGCGACGTGCGCTTCAATCCGAACGGCTACCGCGTCTATAGCCAGCAGGCGACCGTCGATTATTCGAGCGGCGCGCCGGTCTTCACCTTCCCGCAGGCCTTTCTCGAGCAGACCAAGGACCCGTCGCGCTATGGCCTGAAGACGATCTCGTCGGAGAACAACGTCTATCGCGACGGCGACCTGTGGGCGCTGCGCGGCGATGCCGAATGGTCGCCAAGCGAGAGCGTCAAGGTGAGGTTCGGCGCCCGCTACGGCGAGCGCAGCGTCGACCAGTTCACCTTTGAGCGCATCTCTCCCTTCTATGCCGGCAACACCGACAATCCGCAGAATCCGGCGGCGGGATGTCTGGTCAAATGGAAGGCGTTCGACGTCAACCTGAACGATTCCAACTGCCAGGTTCGCGACGCGCAGGGCAACGCCTATACCGCCGGCTATACCCGCCTCGCCACCGATCCGCGGTTCCAGGGGCTATTGAAGCAATATGCGCTGCCGGCGGCAGGGACGCCGGACCTCTATGTCCTCAATCCCAAGGCGCTCGACAATTCGGAGGCGTTCCAGAACAGCTTCTATCCGGGCAGCATCAACAATGTGAACCCGGCCGACTCGTTCAGCATGAATCTCCAGCAGATCTCGGGCTATGTCGAGGTGAGCGGCGAGAGCGAGCTGTGGGGGATGCCGATCCGCGCCAACGGCGGCGTGCGCATCGTCAACACGCGCTTCGACGTGCGGCAGAACATCGTCGGCGCGCCGCAGCCCTATGGCGTTTCGGGCGTCGACGCCGGCGACGTCGTCACGCATCGCAATTTCACCGATTTCCTGCCGGCGTTCAACGTCGCGCTCGACATCACCGGCAAGCTGCGCCTGCGCGCGGCCTTCGCCAAGACGATGACGCTGCTCGATTTCCTGCAATGGGGCGGCGGCCTCAACGTCAACTATGCGATCGACACCACCACCAACCCGCCAATCTTCGCGGCGACGGGGGCCAATGCGCGTGGCAACCCGCAGCTCGAGCCGTGGCGCGCCGACAACCTCGAGGCGAGCCTGGAATATTACACCGGCCGGTCGAGCCTGATCGCGGTCGGTGCCTTCTACATCGACGTCGCCAGCTTCATCGAGAACGCGACGGTCAACCGCGACGACATCCCCGACAACGACGGGGTGATCCGCCGAGTGGTGCCGGTGAACACGGTGGTGCAGGGCGAGGGCGGCACGCTGAAAGGGATCGAGGTCTCGGCGCGGCAATCGCTGGCGGATTATGGAGTCGGCGGCTTCCTGCGCGGCTTCGGCGTCGACGCCAACTACACGCTTTCGCTCGGCGATACCGGGCGCGTCGACCTGGCCGGCAACGATCAGCCGTTCCAGGACAATTCCAAGCACCAGATCAACGCCGCGCTATGGTACGAGCAGTACGGCCTGCAGGCACGCATCGCCTATAACTACCGCTCGAAGCGCCTCGTCGCGTCCGATTACGCCGGCATCACCGGGCTCGCTCAATATCAGAAGCCGACCCAGTATCTCGACGCGTCGATCTCCTACGACATCACGCCGAACTTCACCATCTACGGCCAGGCCTCCAACCTGACCGGCGAGACCGAGCGCTATTACCTGACCTTCCCGGATCAGGTGTTCAACGAGAACATCTACGAACGGCGCTTCATTGCGGGCGTGCGCGCCAAATTCTGATACCCCCGAACTGCCGCCGCTCGCGCTTGGCGCGGGCGGCGGGGCCTTTTAGGAACGTGCAAGGGAAGGCTCCGGCAGGGCGAGGTCATGCAGGCTGATCCGATCCGGTCGATCGTCATCGTCGGCGGCGGCACCGCCGGCTGGATGGCGGCAACCTATCTCGCGCGGCGGCTGCGGCACCTGCCGATCGCGATCACCGTGATCGACAGCAGCGCGATCGGCACCGTCGGCGTCGGCGAGGCGACCGTGCCCGCGATCCGCGACTTCTTCGCCGCGGTCGAGCTCGGCGAGCCCGAGGTGCTGCGCGAGACCGAGGGCACGATCAAATACGGCATCCGCTTCGTCGACTGGGCGGAGCCGGGGTACAGCTTCTTCCATCCGTTCGGCCTCTACGGCGTGCCGGCGCGCGGCGTCGCCTTCCACCATTATTGGCTCAAGCTGCGCGCGAGCGGCGCGGCGACCGGGCCGCTGTCCGACTATTGCCTGTGCGCGCAGCTCGCCGAGCGCGGGCTGTTCCTGCCGCCGGGCGACCGGCCGGCGAATGACCTCGGGGTCTTCAACTTCGCGGTTCATTTCGACGCCTCGAAATTCGCCGCGCTGCTGCGCCGGCTCGCGCTCGCCAACGGCGTCGCGCACATCGACGCGCGGATCGACCAAGTCGAGCTGGCGGCGGAGAGCGGCCATGTCGCCGCGGTGGAACTGGCGGACGGGCGTCGCATCGCCGGCGATCTGTGGATCGACTGCTCGGGCTTCCGCAGCCTGCTGCTCGGCGAGGCGCTCGAGGTGCCGTTCGTCGACTGGCGCCGCTGGCTGCCGTGCGACCGTGCCATCGCCGTGCCGTGCCGCGCGGCGGTCCCGGCGCACCGGCCGATGACCACGGCCACCGCGCGGCCCGCCGGGTGGCAGTGGCATATCCCGCTGCGCCATCGCATCGGCAACGGGCATGTCTATTGCTCCGATTTCACCAGCGATGAGGCGGCGGAGGCGCTGCTGCTCGCCTCGATCGAGGGCGAGCCGCTGGCGCCGCCCAATCGGCTGCGCTTCACCACCGGGCATCGTGCACGTTTTTGGGAAAGGAATGTGGTGGGGCTGGGGCTTTCCTCCGGTTTCCTCGAGCCGCTCGAATCGACCAGCATCACGCTGATCCAGTCGGGGCTCGAACGCTTCGTCGCGCTGTTCCCCGACCGCGGCTTCGACCCGCGGCTGGCCGCGACCTACAATCGCCAGTCGGTGCTCGAGTTCGAGCGCATCCGCGATTTCCTGCTGCTCCATTATTGGTCGAACCGCCGCCACGGCGAGCCCTTCTGGGACTATATGCGCGCGATCGTTCCGACCGACGGGCTGCAGGTGAAGCTCGACGCATGGCGCGCGGGCGGCGAGTTCGTGCGCAACGAATGGGACACGTTCCAGGACCCGAGCTGGCTCAGCATGTATGCGGGCTTCGACGACCTGCCCGCGCGCTATTCGCCGCTGGCCGACCAGTTCTCCGTCGCCGAGCTCACCGACAGCCTCGCGCGGATGAAGGCTGCGATCGGCGCGACGCTGGCGCATGCGGAGCCGCATGGCGATTTCCTTGCGCGCACGGCGCAGGCGTGAACGGATCGGAGAGGGGCCGATGCGGTGCGCCGGACCCGGGCTCGCGCTGCGCGGCTGGAACCCCACGGAGGCGAAGGTCGCCGTGGCCGGACCCAATTTATGAGCTGACGGAGGGACCATGAGCATCGATCGCAGAAACCTGCTGCTGGGCGGCCTGGCGCTGCCCTTCGTCGCGAATGCGGCGCGCGCCCAGACCGCCGCGCCGCCGAAGGAGGAAAGCTGGGACCAGCGCTGGCAGCGGCTGCTGCGCGAGGATTTCGGCCATCTCTTCCGCTATCGCGACGACGATGCGACGGTGCGCGCCTCGGGCAGGCCGGTCGACATCGTGTTCATGGGCGATTCGATCACCGAGGGCTGGCGCGACAAGCGTCCCGGCTTCTTCACCCCGGGGCGCGTCGGCCGCGGCATCAGCGGCCAGACGACGCCGCAGATGCTGGTGCGCTTCCAGCCCGACGTGATCGACCTCAAGCCCCGGCGCGTTCACATTATGGCGGGGACCAACGACATCGCCGGCAATACCGGGCCGATGACCGAGGAGGCGACACGCGACAATTTCCGGGCGATGGCGACGCTGGCGAAGGCGAACGGCATCCATGTGATCCTCGCCTCGATTCCGCCGGCCGGTGCCTTTCCCTGGCGCCCCGGCCTGGAGGTGAGGACGCCGATCGCCTCGCTCAACCGCTGGCTCAAGGGTTATGCGGCCGAGATCGGCGCGACCTGGGTCGATTATCATCCGGCGCTTGCCGACGCCTCGGGTGCGATGAAGCCCGGCATGGCCAATGACGGCGTGCACCCGACCGAGGCAGGCTATGCCGCGATGGAGGCCGTGCTGGAGCCCGTGCTGCAGGACGGCAGCAGCTGAGGCGGCGAAAGCAACGATATGCGACGCCGCTGCTTGCCGCTTATGTCTCGCCTCATGCGCGGGCGCGCCTAACGGAAGCTATAAACGGCTGGGTCTCGGCTCCGCAGACTGGGTGCGGCTGGCCACGCGATAGCCGGGAGCGCCTGTCGGCGCGACGGCACGGCATGGCCGGAGCCAAACCGGCGTCGTCGAGATAGAGCAATGACAGATCGGCGCTCGGTCGATAGGATCGCGCTCATGGTTCGCCGTGCGTGGATGCTGGTTCTGTTGCTGCTTGCGACGTCGCTCGTGACGACGGCGGTCGTGCACGCGCGCGAGCTTCAGGTGCCGGTGACCCTCGAATGCACCGGCGAGGTGCACAGTGCGGACGATCGCGATCAATCGACCGGCGACGCCGACAACGGGCTCCCGCACCATCATGGTACATGCCAGGGTCCCGCACTGGCGCTTCCGTCCAAGGACGACGCTCCGGGCGTGCTGCTCGTCGCAAGCGCACGACCGACAGCCGCGGCAAGCAGGGCCTTGGTCTCGCATCCGGTCGACCCTGCGCTGAGGCCGCCCAACGCCTGACCGGGTCGCAGGACCGGCGTCCGCCGGTCTCGGCAACTCTCGGTCGGGAGCAATCCATGAAGATTCATTGCGCGGCCGTGATGGTCGCGGTGTCGGGCGCGGCAGTGGCGCAGGCACCAACCGTGCCGCAAGCGGACCGGACGTCCGCCACGCCGGTTTATACGTTGGAGGACGCCTTGCGCGCCGCGGGCGCATCCTCTCCCGCCGCCGATGCGGCGTCCGCGGGCGTCGCGGCGGCGCGCGCCGGCCGCACCGCCGCCGGCCTGCACCCCAATCCGCAGGTGCAAGTCCAGGTCGAGAACGTCCTCGGCTCGGGACAATATTCCGGATTCGACAGCGCGGAGACGACGGTTGGCGTGGCGATCCCCGTCGAGCTGGGCGGCAAGCGCGGCGCCCGGATCGCCGTTGCCGACGCGCAGCTGTCGCGGGCGGAGCTGCAGGCGGCGATCGCGCAGGCCGACATCCGGCTGCAGGTGACCAGCCTCTACGTCGAGACCATCGCCGCGGAGGAGCGCGTCATGCTGGGCCGCGATCAGCTGCGGATCGCCGGCGAGGCGCTCCGCGCCGCGCGCGTCCGGGTGCAGTCGGGGCGTGCATCGCCGATCGAGGAGCAGCGCGCCGACGTGGCGCGCATTCAAGCGGAAGCCGACCTCGAGCGCAACCTGCGCCTCGCGCGGGCGGCGCGCGAGAATCTGGCGCGCCGGGTCGGATCGATCCCGGCGGGGCCGCTCGATCTGGGGCTGCTCGACCGCATTCCGCCGGCGACGCAGGGCCCCGTCGTCCCACCGAACGCGGCGGGCACGCTCGCTCAGGCGGCGGCGGATGCCGACCTCGCCTTTGCCGACGCGGGCGTGCGACTGGCGCGGGCCAACCGGGTGCCCGACCTGACCGTCGGCCCGGGATTGCGCCGGCTCGAGCAGACCAGCGACATGGCGGCGATCTTCAGCATCTCGATCCCGATGCCGCTGTTCAATCGCGGTACCGCGGCGGTGGATCAGGCGCGGGCGGAACGCGCGCGGGCCGAAGCGCAGCGGCGCGTGACTCAGCTCGACGTCGAGCAGACGATCACCGATGCATCGGCCGCCGTCGACAATGCGGCAACCAGCGCCCGTGCGGCGGGCCCCGCATTAGCTGCCGCGGAGGAAGCTGCTCGGATCGCCCGCATCGGCTATCGCGAAGGCAAGTTCGGCCAGCTCGACCTGCTCGATGCCGAGCGCACGCTCGCCCAGACGCGCAGCGCTGCGATCGACGCCTTCACTGCCTATCACATCGCCAAGGCGCGGCTGGAACGGCTGACCGCTCGCGCGCCCAGGGGAGACAATCGATGATCGGAATCCCTTTGAAGCCCGGCGCGGCGCTGCCGATCGCGCTCGCCTTGTCGCTCGCTGGCTGCGGTGCTCCGAGGACCCCCACCTCGAACGAGGCCGCGCCGAAGGGCGCGGACCACGGCGAGGAAGGCGTCGTTACCCTCACGCCGCAGCAGATCGCCGCCGCAGGGATCGAGCTCGTGTCGCCGACCATCGGCGGCAGCGCCGGCGCGATCGAGCTGCCGGCGACGATCGAAGGCGATCCGCAGGCGACGCAGGTCGTATCGGCGTCGATCGGTGGGCGCGTGGTCTCGCTCACCCGCAATCTCGGGCAATCGGTCGGTCGCGGCGAGACGCTCGCGGTGATCGAGAGCCGTGAGGCGGCGCAGCTCAAGGGCGAGATCGAGGCGACCGAGGCGCGGCTTGCCCTTGCGGAATCGAATTACGCGCGCGAGCGCCGCCTGTTTGCCGAGCGCGTGTCGCCCGAGCAGGACCTGATCGCCGCGCGCACCGCAGCGACCGAGGCGCGGATCGCGCTGCGGCTGGCGCGTCAGCAGCTTTCCGCGGCGGGCGCCGGCGGCGGCGGTCTCAACCGTATCGGCATTCCGGCGCCGATCGCCGGACAGGTGATCGCCCGCTCGGCGACGCTCGGCCAGACGGTGGCCGCCGACGCGGAGCTGTACCGCATTGCCGATCTCGACAATGTCTCGCTCAGCCTCGCGCTCCAGCCCGCGGACGCGGGCCGCCTGCGCCCGGGTACTGCCGTGATCGTCATCGCGCCGGGACGTCAGGCGAGTGCGCGCATCACCTTCGTGTCGCCCGCACTCGATCCCGACACCCGCCTCGTGACGGCGCTTGCGCAGCTCGACAATCGCGCGGGCCAGTGGCGCGTGGGGGAGCCGGTCACCGCATCGATCCAGCTCGGCGGGGGCGGCGACGGCACCATCCGGGTGCCGACCACCGCGGTGCAGACGATCGAGGGGCGAACCGTCGTGTTCGTGCGGACCGGGCAAGGCTTCCGCGCGGCTCCCGTCGCGCTGGGGCGGCAGGACGGTGATATGGTCGTCGTGACCAAGGGGCTGACCGGGCGCGAGCGGATCGCCGCGCAGAACAGCTTCACGCTCAAATCGGCGCTCGGCACCGCCGAAGCCGGACATGAGGACTGAGCCATGATCGATCGCATCGTCACCTGGGCGGTCGAGCGGCGCTGGCTCGTCCTGCTCCTCACCGTCGTCGCCGCCGTCGTCGGCGGCATCAGCCTCGCGCGCCTGCCGATCGACGCGGTGCCCGACATCACCAACAACCAGGTGCAGGTGAACGTCCTCGCACCTGCGCTCTCTCCCGAGCTGATCGAGAAGCAGGTCGCCTTTCCGATCGAAACCGCGCTCGCCGGCATCAAGGGGCTGGAAAGCACCCGCTCGCTCAGCCGCAACGGCTTCGCGCAGATCACCGCGGTATTCAGCGACTCCACCGATATCTATTTCGCCCGGCAGCAGGTGCAGGAGCGGCTGACGGCGGCGAAGGAAACGTTGCCGGCTGGCATCACGCCCGCAATGGGGCCGATCGCGACCGGCCTGGGCGAGGTCTATATCTGGACGCTGCGCTATGCCGAACACGCGCATGAACAGCATCGGCCGGGCGAGCCGGGGTTGCAGCCCGACGGCAGCTACATCACCCCGGAAGGCGATCGGCTTGCGAACGAGGCCGACAAGGCGACCTATCTCCACACCGTGCAGGACTGGATCGTCGCGCCGCAGGTCAAGGCGGTCGACGGCGTGGCCGGCATCGATTCACTGGGCGGATTTGAGAAGGAATATCTGGTCGTTCCCGACCTGCAGAAGCTGGCGGCGCTCAAGCTGAGCCTCGCCGATCTCGCCGCCGCGCTCGAGCGCAACAACGTCGCCACCGGCGGCGGCACGGTGGACCGCAACGGCGAGGGTCTCGCGGTCCGCGCCGATGCGCGCATCCTCAGCCTCGCGCAATTGCGCGACCGCGTGATCGCATCGCGCGAGGGCGTGCCGATCACGCTCGGCCAAGTCGCCGAGATGCGGCTGGGCCAGGGCATCCGCATGGGGGCGGCGTCGGAGAACGGCCGTGAGGTGATCACCGGCACCGCGATCATGCGGATCGGCGAGAACAGCCGCACCGTTTCCTCCGGTGTCGATGCCAAGCTCAAGGCGATCGCGCCGTCGCTGCCCCGCGACGTCGTCATCGAGCCGGTGCTCGACCGCACGCGACTGGTCGACGCGACGATCGGCACCGTGGCGCGCAACCTCACCGAAGGCGCGCTGCTGGTGATCGCGGTGCTGTTCGTGCTGCTCGGCAACTTCCGCGCGGCGCTGATCGCAGCGCTGGTCATCCCGATCACCATGCTGCTCACCGGTTTTGGGATGCTGCGCGTCGGTGTGTCGGCCAATCTGATGAGCCTCGGCGCACTCGATTTCGGCCTGATCGTCGACGGGGCGGTGATCATCGTCGAGAATGCGCTGCGCCGCATCGCCGATCGCCAGTATCTCGAAGGTCGGTCGCTTGGCCTCGGCGAGCGGATGGAAACGGTCGCGGCGGCGGCGCGCGAGATGATCCGGCCGTCGGTGTACGGTCAGGCGATCGTCATGCTCGTCTATGTACCGCTGCTGACGCTCTCTGGCGTCGAGGGCCGCACCTTCGAGCCGATGGCGGTCACGGTCATCATCGCGCTTGCCTTCGCCTTCGTGCTGTCGCTGACCTTCGTTCCCGCTGCGATCGCGATATGGCTGTCGCGGCCGGTCCGGGAGAAGGAGAGCCGCATTATCGGCTGGCTGCGCCGCCGCTACGAACCCGGCCTGGATCGCGCGCTCGCACGGCCCCGGACGATGATCGGCGTGGCGATCGGCGCAGTCGCGCTGGGCGCCGCCGCCTTCTCCAGCCTGGGCCAGGAATTCCTGCCGCAGCTCGACGAGGGCGACGTCCTCGTCTCGGCCTTTCGCGTGCCGGGCACTTCGGTCGAGCAGAGCCAGAAGATGCAGGCGCAGATCGAGCGCGCGCTGCAGGGCATGCCCGAGATCCGCACGGTCTTCTCACGCACCGGCACCGCGGAGATCGCGGCGGACCCGATGCCGCCCAATGCGACCGACACCTTCATCATGCTGAAGGACCGCAAGCAATGGCCGAACCCGTCCGAGGCGAAGGCCGCGATCATCGAGCGGATCGAGGCGCGGCTGGCGACGGTGCCCGGCCACGCCTATGAGGTCACGCAGCCGATCCAGATGCGCTTCAACGAGCTCATCGCCGGCGTGCGATCCGACGTCGCGGTGAAGGTGTTCGGCGAAGACTTCGCCGAGATGAACGCGGTCGCCAACCGCATCGCCGCCGCGCTGCGCCGCGTGCCGGGCGCAGAGGACGTCAAGGTCGAGCAGACCGAGGGCCTCCCCATGCTCGACATCGCCTATAGTCAGGATCGGGCGAGCCGGGTCGGCGTGGCGGCGCAGGACGTCGCAGATACGGTTGCCGCCGCGATCGGCGGGCGCGAGGCGGGCCGCATCTTCGAGGGCGACCGCAGCTTTCCCATCGTGATCCGCCTTGCCGATGCTACACGCGCCGATCTCGAGGCGCTCGGCCAGACGCCGGTGCCGACCCCGGCCGGCGCGTTCGTGCCCCTGGCCAGCGTCGCCGACATCCGGATTGTGGATGGTCCCAACCAGATCAGCCGCGAGAACGGCAAGCGCCGCGTCGTCGTCCAGGTTAATGTCCGTGGGCGCGACGTCGCGAGTGTCGTGTCCGAGGCGCGCGCCGCGATCGCGCGCGACGTGCCGCTTCCCGCCGGCATCTGGCTGATCTGGGGTGGCCAGTTCGAGAATCTGGCCTCGGCACGCGGCCGGCTCGCGGTGGTGGTGCCGGCGTGCTTCGCGCTGATCATGCTGCTGCTCTACGGGGCGCTGCGAAACATTCGGGATGCCGCGATCGTGTTCACCGGCGTGCCGCTGGCGTTGGTGGGCGGTGCGCTCGCGCTGCTCCTGCGGGGCATGCCCTTCTCGATCTCGGCCGCGGTCGGATTCATCGCGCTGTCGGGTATCGCGGTGCTCAATGGGCTGGTGATGCTCACCTCGATCCAGAAGCTGGTCGAGGAGGGCCGTGATCCGGCATCCGCTGCCCGGGAGGGAGCGTTGGCACGCCTCCGCCCGGTCGCGATGACCGCGCTGGTGGCGAGCCTCGGCTTTCTGCCGATGGCGCTCGGACATGGCGCGGGTGCGGAGGTGCAGAAGCCGCTCGCGACCGTGGTGATCGGCGGATTGTTCTCGGCGACCTTATTGACGTTGTTCGTGCTGCCGACGCTCTATGCTCGGTTCGGCGGCGGGCGGTCGCCGAGCCAGGCGGCGGGTGTCGGCCAATGATGCCGTCAGATCAGCGCGGGAGCTCCAGGATCTGCCGTTCCGACATCAGCTTCGTCCGCAGCTTGGCATAGTCGACATCCTGGACCGCGACATCCTCCGCGATGGCGATCGACGCCGCGGCTGCGGCGGACTGGCCGAGGATCATGAACACCGGCTCCATCCTGATCGAGCCATAGGCGATGTGCGAAGCCGACAGGGCTACGGGCACCAGCAGGTTGGCCGCTTCGCGCTTCCTCGGCACGATCGCGTCGTAGCTGATCGGATAGGCGCGGCCGGGGCTGACCTCTATATTGCCCTCGTTGCGCGCGAAGCCGCGGGCGTCGACGATGCGCTGCACGTTGTGGGAGTCCATGTTGTAGGAGCCCATGCCGATCGGTCGAGGCGTGGGTTTCGTACCGCGCAAGTGCGGTTCGGCCATCACGAAGTCGGACACCATGCGGCGCGCCTCGCGCACGTACATCTCGCGCGGCCAGTGGCCGTTGCCGGTGAACTCGTCCTTGCAGAGGCCCCATTTCGCCATCTCGGCGCGCGTCTCCGCCGGCACGCCGGGATCGTTCGCCATGAACCAGAGGAGGCCCTGCTGATAGGTCGTGTGCTCGCGCGCGATCGCGGCCCGCTCGGCGTCGCTGCCTTCGGGATAGCGATAGTTCATCCCGATGTTGTCGAACGAGAAGGCGCCGAAATTGTTGGTATCGGTCTTGCCGTTCGGGATGCGGTCGAACTTCCGGAAGAAGTCGCGATAGCCGGCGTCCATGTAGCGCTTGAGCAGCGTATACTGGCTCGCGTCATATCCCTCGGGCTTGGGGAAGGGCACGCGGTTGGCGGGCACGTCGGTCAGGCACATGCGATAGGTATAGGCCTGGATCTTGCGGTCGCCGGTGCCGTCGGGAGCGGGGCGCTCGGCGCTGATGCGCGGCACCAGCCCGCTCGAGGGATCGCCGGGGGTGCGATAGGGATCGACGTCCAGCGTGAACTGATGGTTGGTCGTGTTGGCGAGCTGGACGCCGTTCAGCGTCTCGCCGTAGGCCGCGTTCGCCTCCCGCCCCACAGTGAAGCTGACGCCGGCGCCGGCCATCAGGTCGCCTTCATAGGTGGCGTCGATGAACATGCGGCCTTCGAACCGTTCGCCGGCCGTCGAGCGGAAGGCGACGACGCGGCCGCCTGCCTTCTCCACGCCGTCCTCCGATCGGTCGAGCGGCTGGTTGCGCACCACCGTGACGCCGGCCTCGCGCACCCAGTCCTCGAGGATGCGCTCGGCCACCTTGGGCTCGAACTGCCACATCGCGTCGCCGTCGACGAAGTTCTCGCCCCGCGCCGGTCGCGGCGCATGGGTCCACACCGACGGATCGTCGTAGTACCGCTTCACCCTGCGGTAGAATTCGAGCGACAGGCCGCCGATCGCGCGATGGTTGCCGGTATCGGACCAGCCGAGACCGTTGGTCGACATGCCGCCGAGATAGTCCTCGCGGCAGACGAGCAGCACGGACCGGCCGAGGCGGCGCGCCTCCACGGCTGCGATGACCCCGCCGGAGGTGCAGCCGTAGATGACGATGTCGGCGCGATGGGGCGTCTTCGCTGCGGCGGTGCAAGCCGCGGCGGCAAGCGCCAATGCAATGCGGTACCGATGCCTCATCAGAAGGTGGCGGCCACGCCGAAGAAGACGCGCCGGTCCTCGCGCGTGGTGTTCAGCAGGCGCAGCTCGTCCTGCAGATACTGGCGATCGATCTCGCGCGTCAGGTTTATCGCCTCGACCGTCAGCCGCACGTTCTTGGTGAGGTTGAGCTGGGCCGAGACGTCGAGCTGCCCGCGCCCGTCGGCATAAGAGCTGCCGCCGCTCGCCGCGCTGCCCTGCCCCTGGAGATAGTCGCTGCGATAGATGTAGGCGGCGCGCAGCGAGAAGTCGTCGTCCTCGTAATAGCCGATCAGGTTGTAGCTGTGCTTCGACAGGCCCGGCAGCGGCAGGCTGGCGCCGGTCGCCTCGTCGATCAGCGGCGTCTCGCTGTCGACATAGGTGTAGTTCGCCTGGATACCGAGGTTGTCGAACGGCGCCGGCAGGAAGCGCAGCGCGTGCTGGTAGGCGACCTCGAAGCCCTTGATCTTGCCCGATCTGCCGTTGATCGGCTGGGTGATCTGAAAGAGATCGGTGGGGCTGGTGGAGAAGCCGGGGACATATTCCGCCTGCGTCACGTTGATCGTGAAGGAATCGACGTTCTTGTAGAAGGCGGCGAAGGTGAGCGCGCTCGACGGGGCGAAATACCATTCGAGCGTGGCATCGAACTGAGTAGCCTCGAACGGGCGCAGCCTGGGGTTGCCGCGCGAGCCGGTCCGCGACACGATCAGCGGCACGAAGCTGACGCCGACGTCGCTGAGGCTCGGCCGCGCGACCACCTTTGCCGCGGCGGCGCGAAAGGTCAGATTGGAAGTCAGGTCGAGCGCCAGGTTGGCGCTGGGCAGCCAATAGTCGAAGCGCGATTTCGACGCCGTCGGCTCGGTATCCGACAGGAAGCCGGAGGAGATGCGGTCCATGGTGACGTAGCGCACGCCGGCATTGCCCGAGAGCGGCATCGATCCGACGCGGCCGGCGAAATTGGCCTTGGCGTAGAAAGCGATCGTGTCCTGATCGACGTCCTTGATCGACACGCGCCCGAACGGAATGGTGTCGGCGCGCGGGACCGGGAGGCCGAAGGCGTCGCGTGCCGCCTGCTTGTCGGTGGTGCCGGTCAGGAAATCGCGCGGAAAATTGCCGTTCACGCCGGGGAAGAAGCTGCCGACGCTGTTGTCGTAATTGAGACCCGGCAGCTCGTCGACGGTCAGGATGCCGTCGCCGTTCTTGTCCCCGACCCCGAGCAGGCTGGCCGCCGAGGGAATGTTCTGGGGCGCTTCGGAATAAAATTCGATCCGCTCGTAGCGCGAGCCGAGCTGGACCGACTTCACCGGACCCCAATCGGTGCGGATCTCGAAGTCGAGGCGGGCGTCGTAGCCGGTGTTGTCGGTCCGGAAGTCGTTCTCGAAGATCGAGGCGAGCTGATATTGTCCGGGATCGTCGCGGTCGAAGTTTGTGCTGAGCGCGAGGTCGGGCACCGGGTTGCCGGCGGAGAAGTCGTAGCTCGCGTTGGTCGTGTTGCCGGCGCGCGGGACGACGACATAGGTGAAGGAGGCGCCTGGACCGCCGTCAGTGCCCTTGCCTTTGCTGTACGAGGCATCCGCCGACACCTTGACGATGTCGCCGTCATATTTGGTCGAGAGACCAAGGTTGGTCGACCTGAACTCGGTCGGCTCGTCGTAGATCAGCGGGCGCAGGGTCACGCCGTTGAAGGTGCCGCTGAGCACGGTGCCGTTCTCGTCGGCGACCGCGTTCACGTCGTTGTCGTTGAACAGCACCTGATAGTTGACGCTGTTCCGCTCGCGCTTCAGCCGCGTGTAGGTGCCGTCGAGAATGATCTCCCAATTCTCGGCGGGGCGATATTGGACCGAGCTGTTGAGGGTCAGCCGCTCCTCCCGCCGGTCGTAGATGCGGGCCATGAAGCGGTTGGGGCGGAACAGCCCGGGATCGTTCACCCCGTCGCCGTTGCCGTCGATATTGTTGGTCCGCGTCCAGCCGCCAGAGTCGAAGGAGTAGCCGCGTGTGTGGATGTTCGAATAGGCGGCGCTGGCGAGGATGCCGAAGCTGTCGTTGAAGCTCTTCGACACCAGGGCCGAGCCGCGATAGCCGAGGTGGTCGGCCTGGTCGGTATAGGCGCCTTGCAACCGGCCGCTGACGACGAAATCGTCGAGCTCCAGCGGACGCTTGGTCTTGAGGTTGACGGTGGCGCCCAGCGCGCCCTCGGGCATGTCGGCCGAGGGCGACTTGGCGACGACGATGCTCGAGATGATCTCCGGGCTGATCGATTCGAGCGACGCGCTGCCGCCCGGGCCGGGGCCGAGGAAGGTGCGGCCGTTGATCTCGAGCCGGTTCTGCGAGATGCCGCGCACGGTGAAGTTCGATCCGTCGCCCTCGCGCCGTGTGATCTGGACGCCGGTGATGCGGCTCATTGACTCGGCGACGTTCTGGTCGGGGAGCTTGCCGATGTCTTGCGCGGTGATGACGTCGACAATGTTGCCGGCGGCACGCTTGACGTTGATCGATTCCTGGAGCGAGGCGCGGATGCCGGTGACGACGATGTCCTCGTCACCTGCCGGGGGCGCAGCGCCTTCCTGAACTGCATCATTGGCTTGGCCCTGCGGCGGCATTGCGGGACCGACCTGCGCAAGGGCGACCGGACGCGGTGCTGCCGCCGTTTCCTGGCGTTTCAGCACGATCGCGCGGCCGATCGTGACGGGCACGAGATCGGTGCCCGCCAGCAGCAGCCGCAGCGCCGTGGCGACATCCAGCGATCCCTTGACGCGGTTGACTCTCACCCCGTCAGTGATGGGGCCGGACGCAAGGACCTGGATGCCGGCCTGATGCGCAAACAACGGAATGCCGGTTCGCGCCGGCTGGGCTGGGACGTCGAAACGCCGCACCTGGGCGGTCGCGCCGGCAGGCGCGGCCATGCCGCAGACGACCGCGGCGGCGGTGCCGAGCAAGTGAAGGCGTGCGTATGTCATTCCATCCTCCCCGCATCATCGGGCGCCCTATCGTGGGCGCGCTCTCGACATCACGAGTCCGTGACGGTGCATTTCCGTCAGGGGTGCGGGGACTTTTTTCTCGACAGACGAATTTCGGAGGGTGTCGAGGTGACCTCGACGTCGAGCGTGGCCGCCACGGTCGCGGCGAAGTCGCCCGGGCGGTCGATCTGGAACAGTCCCACCAGCCGCTCTCGAGCGAGCTCCGGATCGGCAACCACGAGCTGCTGCTGGTTGTAGCGGTTGAATTGGGTGACGGCGCTGCCTAGCGTCTCGTTCTCCAGCGAGATCTCGCCAGCGCGCCAGGCCAGCGCGCGCTCTATCCGGGCCGGGGCCGTGCCCGTCTCCGGCGTCATCGCTCCCGGCCGAAAGGTCGCGTACTGGCCGGCGTTGAGGATCGTCATCGTTCCGCCGCCGTCGCTGGCCCAGACGGCGACGATCCCCTCCGTGACGGCGACCTGGACGCCGTCGTCGGCACGGCTCACCGAGAAGGCGGTGCCGACAGCGCGCGCCTGGGCGATGCCGGCGTCGACGATGAAGGGCCGCTTGCGGTCCTTGGCGACCTGGAACCACGCCTGCCCCTTGCCGAGCGCGATGCGGCGGCTGTCGCTCGCCATCACGACGCGCAGCTCGCTGCCGGTATCGATCGTCGCCACCGATCCGTCGGCGAGCGGCAGCCGCCGGATCTCGCCGCGCGCGGTCGTGACGCGCTCGCCCATCAGCCACGGCCAGCCGACGACGCCGGCGACCGCCGCCGCTGCCGCGGCGCCGCCCAGTCCGGTCAGCAGCCATCGCCGGGTCGGCAGCGGGCGTGGGGAGGCATCGACCGCGCCCTGATGCGTCAACGCCTCACCGATCGCGCTGAGGCCGGCCTGCGCCCGCAGCAGCGCACCGGCGTGGCGAGAGTCCTGGGCCAGCCACGCCTCGAGCTCGGCATGGCCGCTTGCATCGAGCGGATGGCGAAGTGCCCAGGCGGCGGCTTCCTCAGCGGGATCGTGCACGAGAAACGCCTCCCGTCGACGACAGGTCCTGCCCGGCTTCGGGCTCGGTCAACAGCTTCAGGATCGCGCGCAGGCTGCGGCTCGCTTCATTCTCGACGACGGCCTCTGTGACTCCCAGCGTCTGCGCGATCTCCTTCTGGCTCAGGCCTTCGACCTTGCGCATGAGGAAGATCCGGCGGGCGCGCTCCGAGACCGTGGCGAGCGCCGCCTGCACGCGGCCGAGTTCCTGGCGGGCAGCGGCGATCCGCTCGGGGGAGAGCAGCTCGATCTCCCATTGCTCGTCGACCGGGTCTGCCATCGCCTCGAGCCGGACCACCCGCGCACGCTTGCGCTGCCGCTGCACCAGATTGCGCGCCATCGTGAAGAGATAGGCGCGCGGCATCGTGACATGGCTGACGTCGCGAAGCTGGGCGAGGCGGCAATAGCATTCCTGCACGACATCCTCCACATCGCCCGCGTCGACGAGCCGACGCTGCAGCCACCTGCGCAGGTCGCGTTCGTGCGGCAGGATCTCCCGTCCCACCCATTCGGCCAGTGCCTCGCGTTCCGTCGCCTCTCTCCCTCGAATCCTAAGAGGCCCGTCGGCGATGTTTCCGTCAACCAATTCGAGCAAGCGGTGATATACTCCGGACGGCGGAGAGCGATATGGCTGGTGACCTTGCGATCGTGCTGAGCGGAGGAGGCGCCAAGGGCGCCTTTCAGGTCGGCGTCGTGCATGAGCTCGTCGTCAACCGCGGCGTCAGGATCGACATCGTCGCCGGCGTCTCGACCGGCTCGATCCAGGCCCTGGGGGTGGCGCAGGACGATGTGCCGGAGATGCTGCAGCGATGGCTCGACATCAAGGGCAACGGCGACATCTACGAGGAGCGGCTGCTGGGGATCGTGGGCGGCATTCTGGGGGAGGACGCACTCTACGACGCCGCGCCGCTGCGCCGGCTGCTCAAGGATTTCGCCGACGACGCGAGGCTGAGGGCGAGCGGGCGCAAGCTCCGGATCGGCGTGGTCAATCTCGGCACCGGCGAATATCGCAGCATCGACGAGACGGTGCCCGGCATCCACAACTGGGTCTATGCCAGCTCGGCGATGCCGGTGTTCTTCGACCCGCTGAAGACGCGTGCCGGCGACGGCACCGAGGAGCAATGGGTGGATGGGGGCGTGCGCAACGTCACGCCCTTGGACGCAGCGCTGGAGCTCAACCCGCGCGGCGTGATCGTCGTGCGTGCCTCGCCGCCGCCGCATCCGGGCAGGGTGCGCACCTATTCCAACCTCATCAAGATCGGCCTGCGCGCCGTCGATATCCTCCAGTCGGAGGTGTCGGCGAACGACACCGCCAATGCGACACTGATCAACGACATCATCGCCGCACGCGAGGCGCAGGCGCGGGCACTGCGGTCGGCGGGCGTAACCGGTGCGGCGGCGGCGACTATCCTGCGCCCGCTCGACCTCCAGATCGCCCGCTATCGGTTCGCGCCGATCCGCATCATCGAGCCCGAGCAGGAATATTCCGAAACGCTCGAGTTCGATCCCAAGAAAATCCGTAAGGCCATTGACGCCGGGCGGGCGGCGGTCGAACGTGAATGGGAAGCGCTTGAGCCGCTGCTGAGCTGAGCGGAATGCGCGCAGAGTGCCCTAGCCGATAAAAATCGAAATCGTGAAGGTAGCTGGCTCCCCGAGTTGGATTCGAACCAACGGCCGCTCGATTAACAGTCGAGAGCTCTACCGCTGAGCTATCGGGGAACGCGCTTGGAGGCGCGGCTAATAGCAGTGCTTTCGGGCTTTGCAAGCCCCTCGCGCACAACCTGTCTCAGGCGATGAACTGCTCCATCGTGATGCGGTCGTCGAGGGCGTGCTCGGGGTCGAACAGCAGCGTCAGGTCGCGCAGCGGATCGATCGCGATGTCGACCTGTGCGACGTCGCGTACCTCGCGTTGGTCGGCGACGGCGCTCACCGGGCGCTTCTCCGGCTCCAGCACGCGGATGCTGATTCGCGCCTTCTCCGGCAGGATCGCGCCGCGCCAGCGGCGGGGGCGGAAGGCGCTGATCGGGGTGAGCGCGATCAGCGCCGATCCCAGCGGCAGGATCGGACCGTTGGCGGAGAGGTTATAGGCCGTGGAACCGGCCGGCGTCGCTGCGAGAATGCCGTCGCACACCAGCTCGGGCAGCACGACGCGGTCGTTCACCGTCACTTCGAGCTTGGCGGTCTGGCGGGTTTCGCGCAGCAGCGATACCTCGTTGATGGCAGGAAGCTCGCGCAGCTCGCCCTCGATCGTGCGGGCGGTCATGGTCAGTGGAGAGACCTTGAAAGGGCGTGCGCGCTCGAGCCGGCGCTCGAGGTCGGCGATGCGCCAGTCGTTCATCAGGAAACCGACGGTGCCGAGGTTCATCCCGAATACCGGCACGCTGCGATGCGCCTCCAGCATTTGGTGGAGCACCTGGAGCATGAAGCCGTCGCCGCCGAGCGCGATCACCAGGTCGGCTTCCTCGAACGGCACCCAGTCGTAGGCGCGCGACAGGTCCTGCACCGCGGCCTGGGCCGGCGGCGTCGGCGACGCGAGCAGGGCACGCTTGGCGAGCGTCATCCGCCGGTGGCGTTCATGTGGCGCTCGACGGCCGGCGCGGCGCCGGCGCGGATCGCGAAGTCGTGGCGTGCCGGCTTGGCGGCGAGGGCGGCGTCGATCGCCGCGTCGAGCGCCGGTAGGCCGCCGGTCCGGAGCGCGGCCTTGAGGTCGACCTGATCGTCATGGCCTAGGCACATGTAGAGCTTGCCCTCGGTGGTGAGGCGGACGCGGTTGCAGCCGTCGCAGAAATTGGCGGTGAGCGGGGAGATCAATCCCAGCCGCGTGCCCCAGGGCGTGCGCCAGTAGCGCGCCGGGCCGCCGCTGCGGTGGACGTCGCGGACCAGCTCGATCTCGGCCGCCAGCGCCTCGAACACGCGGGTGAGGGGGACGAAGCGGTCGGCGCGGTCCTCGTCGATATGGCCGAGCGGCATCGTCTCGATCAGGCTGAGGTCGAAGCCATGCTCGCCGCACCAGGCGAGCATCGGCGCGATCTCATGTTCGTTGAGGCCGGCGAGCGCGACCATGTTGATCTTGACCGCGAGCCCCGCGTCGCGCGCGGCGAAGATGCCGGCGAGCACGCGGTCGAGCTCGCCGTGGCGGGTGATGTAGCGGAAGGCCTCGGGATCGCGGCTGTCGAGGCTGACGTTGACGCGGCGGATGCCCGCCTCGAACAGCGTCGCCGCGTGATCGGCGAGGCGGGTGCCGTTGGTGGTGAGGGTGAGCTCATCGAGGCCGGCGCCGATATGCGTGCCGAGCCGGCGGGCGAGACCGGCGATGCCGCGGCGGACGAGCGGCTCGCCGCCCGACAGGCGGACCTTGCGGACGCCGCGGGCGATGAAGCGCTCGGCGATCGTCGCGATCTCGTCGAGCTCCATCATCGCCGCCTTCGGCAGGAAGGTCATCTGCTCCGCCATGCAGTAGCGGCAGCGCAGGTCGCAGCGATCGGTGACGGAAACGCGCAGATAAGAGATCGCGCGGCCGTGGCGGTCGATCAGGGGCGCGGACGCGGCCATACCCAGCAGCTAGGACTTTGTTGGCGCGGTCACAAGCCTCAGCAGATTTCTTACGAACCCCTGTTTTTCTTCATTCCTTTCGGCGAGAAGCGTTGCGCCTCTCCGCAGGGGAGGACGCGTGAGGGGGTATTCTTGGTCGAATCGCACGGCAAGCCGTTGTTCATCCTGTCCTTTCGCCAACGCGACGAGCTGGCGGCGGCGACGACGCGCGGCGGCTGGCGGCCGGTGGCGGCGCGGCGGAGCGAAGGTGCGGCGCGGCGGCTGGTGGCGAGCGGCGCGGCGGTGGCGGTGATCGATGCGCGCGGTGCCCTCGACGAAGGGCTCGCCGCGACGCGGATGCTGGGCGAGGCGGTTGCCGCGGACGGGCGGGCGCTGCTGGTGCTCGTGTCGCACAATGATGCGGCGGCATTGCCGGAGTTCCGGGCGGCGGGGGCGACGCATTTCCTGGTGAGCCCGATGCGCGAGGTCGAGCTGCAGGAAGCGATCCGCTTCGCCGAGCGCCACGCCCAACGCGCTTCCGGCGGCTGGATCACGGAAACGCAGCCGAGCGAGCCGCTGGCCTGGCGCTACGATCATGCGCGCCGCTCGCTCCAGCTTTCGCCCGCGCTGGCGGCGAGCCTGGAGGCGCCGGCGGATGCGAGCGTCAGCCAGATGCTGCGGCGGGTGCGCGAGGATCGGCCGCTGCTCGCGGCAGCATTGCGGCGGCTGGAGCAGCGGGAGAGCGCGACCTTCGCCCACGACTTGCCGGGCGTGGGGCGGGTGGTCGAGCACATCCAGCGCGACCCGCGTACCGGACGGCTCCATGCGCTGATCGAGCCGTTGGGCGAGACGCCCGATGCCAGCGCGGAGATGCGCGACGTGTTCCCGCGCCGCTCGCGGTCGCTGGCGACGCTGGCGGAGGAACTGCCGCGTGCCTTTGCCGAGCACGAGATCGACGTGCTGTTCCAGCCGCAGGTGGTGTGCGCGACCGGGCAGATCGTCGGGGTGGAGGCGCTGGCGCGCTGGCACCATCCCCGGCTGGGCGAGATCGGAGCGGAGGCGCTGATCGCGGCGGCGGCGCGGGCGGGGCAGGGGCCGGTGCTGTCGGGCTATCTCCAGAATCGCGCGCTCGGCGCCGCTGCCGGGTGGGCGGGGGCGCTGGCGCGGCTCAAGCTGTCGATCAACGTCACGGCGGAGGATCTGGCAGCGCCGGGATTCGGGGCGACGATGCTGGAGCGGATTGCCGCGCACGGCATCGCGCCGGAGCGGGTGACGGTCGAGGTGACGGAGAGCGGACTGATCGAATCGCTCGAATCGGCCACGGAGGCGCTGGAGATGCTGCGCGGCGCCGGATGCCTGATCGCGATCGACGATTTCGGGACGGGCTATTCGAGCCTCGCCTATCTCAACGCGCTGCCGCTCGACGTGTTGAAGCTCGACAAGCGGATGACGCAGCAGATGGTGAGCTCGCCGCGCGAGCGGATCGTGGTGCGCGGGGTGATCGGCATGGCGCGGTCGCTGGGGCTGTCGGTGGTGGCCGAGGGGGTCGAGACGCGGGAGCAGCTCGACCGCGTGATCGCGGAAGGGTGCGACCTCTACCAGGGGTATCTGTGTGCGCCCGCGGTGGACAGCGCGCGGTTGGCGGAACTGGTCGGGGCCTGAGCGGCGATATTGTCGCGGGAGCCCTCCACCGCTTTCGGTGATCCGTCTCTCCTTCGTCATTCTCGCGAAGGCGGGAATCCATTGTCGCTGAAGCGGATGAGAGCCACTACCGCCAGCCAGAATGGATTCCCGCCTTCGCGGGAATGACGAAGATTGGGATATCACGCCAAACTACGTCACTACCAAAAATGTTGACTAACTTGACTTGCCGCATGTGTGTGCGAGCCACTCCGCTGGAGATGCGGTGTGAAGGCGACAGGGACGCGACAGGGACGCGACAGGGACGCGACAGGGACGCGACAGGGACGCGACAGGGACGCGACAGGGACGCGACAGGGACGCGACAGGGACGCGACAGGGACGCGACAGGGACGCGACAGGGACGCGACAGGGACGCGACAGGGACGCGACAGGGACGCGACAGGGACGCGACAGGGACGCGGCGCCGACGCGACTTGGACAGGATCTACGAACTCAAAGAGCAGGCCAGTGCCGCAGCGGCACCGGGCTCGGTAAGCCAAGCAGGCGAAATCCTACATTGCAAGCCAGGGCGAAGAGTTCGTGGCCGCCCGTTCCAGGGCCGTGCTGCCAGTCAATCCTCCCCCGCCAGGGGGAGGTGTCAGCCACAGGCTGACGGAGGGGGAGGACGGCGATCCGCTATCGATGTGCTTCCTCCCCCTCCGTCACGCTTCGCGTGCCACCTCCCCCTGGCGGGGGAGGATTGAAGAAGGCCACCTTCCCCGCGGTTCTGAATCCCCCCGCCTAACCCGCCGCCTTCGCCAGCCCGCGCGAGAGCTGGAGCGCGCCGTTGAGCCGCGCCTTCGGGTCGGCCCAGGCACGGTTGATAACGAGGCGATGATCGGGGCGCAGCTTTGCGGTGTCGCCGAGGCGCGCGACATAGGCGAGCAGGCCGTCGATGTTGGGGAACCTGTCCTCGTGGAAGCTCACCAGCGCGCCCTTGGGGCCGACGTCGATCTTGGCGACGCAGGCGTGCTTGGCGTTGAGCTTGATCTCCATGAGGCGCAGCAGGTTCTCGGTCTCGTCGGGGAGTTTGCCGAAGCGGTCGATCATCTCGGCGGCGAACGCCTCCAGCCCGGCGACCTCGTCGATCTCGTTGAGGCGGCGGTAGAGGCCCATGCGCAGGTCGAGATCGGGGACGTAGACGTCCGGAATCAGGATCGGCGCGTCGATGGTGATCTGGGGGCTGAAATCGGTGGGGCGCTGGAGCGCTCCGCCGGCGCGGGCTTCGAGGATCGCCTCCTCCAGCATCGACTGGTAGAGTTCGTAGCCGACCTCCTTGATATGGCCGGACTGCTCGTCGCCGAGCAGGTTGCCGGCGCCGCGGATGTCGAGATCGTGGCTGGCGAGCTGGAAACCGGCGCCGAGCGATTCGAGGTCGGAGAGCACCTTGAGCCGCTTTTCCGCCGCCTCGGTCATCAGCCGTTCGGGCGGCGTGGTGAGATAGGCGTAGGCGCGCGTTTTCGCCCGGCCGACGCGGCCGCGGAGCTGATAGAGCTGGGCGAGGCCGAAGCGGTCGGCACGGTTGACGATCATCGTGTTGGCGGAGGGGATGTCGATCCCGCTCTCGATGATGGTGGTCGAGACCAGCACCTCGAACTTCTTGTCGTAGAAGGCCGACATCCGCTCCTCGACCTCGGTCGGGGACATCTGGCCATGGGCGACGACGTAGCGGACCTCAGGCACCGCCTCGCGCAGGAACTCCTCGATGTCGGGCAGGTCGGCGATGCGCGGGGTGACGACGAAGCTCTGGCCGCCGCGATAATGTTCGCGCAGCAGCGCCTCGCGCAGCACGACCGGGTCCCAGGGCATGACATAGGTGCGCACCGCGAGGCGATCGACCGGCGGGGTCTGGATCACCGACAGCTCACGCAGGCCGGACATCGCCATCTGCAGGGTGCGCGGGATCGGGGTGGCGGTGAGGGTCAGGACGTGGACGTCGGTCTTGAGCGCCTTCAGCCGTTCCTTGTGGGTGACGCCGAAGCGCTGCTCCTCGTCGACGATGACGAGACCGAGCCGCTTGAACTCGATGCCCTTGGCGAGGAGCGCATGGGTGCCGACGACGATGTCGATCTTGCCCGAGGTGAGTCCTTCCTTGACCGCCTTGGCCTCATTGGCGGGGACGAGGCGGGAGAGGCGGCCGATCTCGATCGGGAAGCCTTCGAAGCGTTCGCGGAAGTTGTTGTAGTGCTGGCGGGCGAGCAAAGTGGTCGGGCACACCACCGCCACCTGCATTCCCGCCATCGCCGCGACGAAGGCGGCGCGCAGCGCGACCTCGGTCTTGCCGAAGCCGACGTCGCCGACGATCAGCCGGTCCATCGGCTTGCCGGCGGACAGGTCTTCCAGCGCATCGGCGATGGCGCGGTCCTGGTCGTCCGTCTCCTGATAGGGGAAGCGGTCGACGAAGGTCGCGAAGCCGGTGGCGTCGGGCTCGGCGACCTCGGCGGGGCGCAGCGCGCGTTCGGCGGCGGTCTTGATGAGCTCGCCCGCGATCTCGCGGATGCGCTCCTTCATCCGCGCCTTGCGGCGCTGCCACGCCTCGCCGCCGAGGCGGTCGAGGGCGGCGCCTTCTTCGCTGGAGCCGTAGCGGCTCAGCACCTCGAGGTTCTCGACCGGCACGTAGAGCTTGTCGCCGCCGGCATAGGTGAGCGCGACGCAATCGTGCGGCGCCCGTTGCACCGGGATCTGCGTCAGCCCTTCGTAACGGCCGATGCCATGGTCGACGTGGACGACGAGGTCGCCGGGCGACAGCGTGGCGAGCTCGGCGAGGAAGGCGTCGGCCGACTTGCGGCGCTTCTGCCGGCGGACGAGGCGGTCGCCGAGCATGTCCTGTTCGGTGAGTAGCGCGACATCGGGCGCGGTGAAGCCGTGGTCGAGCGGGAGGACGATCAGGGCGGTGCCCTTGTCGCCCGCCGCCTGCGCTTCCTGCCAGCTGTCGACGAGGCGGAGGCCCTTGAGATCATGGTCTTCAAGCAGCCCCTTGAGGCGCTCGCGCGAACCCTGGGAATAGCTGGCGAGGACCGTCTTGCGGCCCGCCGCTTTCACATTGGCGAGGTGGGCGACGACCGCCTCGTAGACATTCTTGCCGCCCGACCGCTCGGGCGCGAAGTCGCGGGGGCCGTCGACGTTGAATTCGAGGACGGTCGCGCTCTCGGGCTCGTGGAAGGGGGTGGCGACATGCGCGGGCGTGGCTTTCAGCGCCTCGGCCCATTCCTCCGACGTCAGGTACAGCGCGTCGGGAGCGAGCGGGCGGTAGCTGCCTGGCTCGGCGCCGGCGGCGCGCATACGATTGGCATGATAATCGGCGATCGCCTCGAATCGCGCTTCGGCGGCGCCGGAAACGCCGGTGTCGCGGACCACGACGGCGCCGTCCGGCAGATGATCGAACAGCGTCTCCAGCCGCTCCTCGAACAGCGGCAGCCAATGCTCCATGCCGGCGAGGCGGCGGCCGTCGCTCACCGCCTCGTAGAGCGGGTCGCCGGTGGCGGTGGCGCCGAACTTCTCGCGGTAGCGGGTGCGGAAGCGCTTGATCGAGTCCTCGTCGAGCAGCGCTTCGGAGGCGGGGAGGAGGGTGAAGCCCGGGACGGTGCCGGTGGTGCGCTGCGTGGCGGGATCGAAGGTGCGCACCGTCTCGATCTCGTCGCCGAAGAAATCGAGGCGCAGGCCCTGCTCGGCGCCCGAGGGGAAGAGGTCGACCAGGCCGCCGCGGACGGCGAACTCGCCCGCGTCCGCGACGGTTTCGGTGCGGACATAGCCGTTAGCCTGGAGGAGGGCGGTCAGGCGGTCGAGCGAGATGCGTTCGCCTGGGGCAAGCCTGGCGACGAGCTGGCGGATGCGGAACGGGGTGAGGGTGCGCTGGGCGGCGGCGTTGGCGGTGGTGACGAGGAGGCGGGGCGCCTTCGCCGGCTGCTGGAGCGCGTGGAGCGTCGCCAGCCGCTCCGACATCATCCTCAGCGTCGGCGAGGCGCGGTCGTAGGGCAGGCAGTCCCAGGCCGGGAAGGTCAGTATCTCCAGCTCCGGCGCGAAGAAGGGCGCGGTTGCCGCGACCTCGCGCATCGCCGCTTCGTCGGGGACGATGAACACCGCACCGCCCTTGGCCGCGCGGGCGAGATCGGCGAGCAGCACCGGCTGGAACCCGGTCGCCACGCCGGCGAGGGTGAGGGGGGATCTGGCGGAGAGGATTTTATTGAGGTCGGACATTTCACTTCTTTCGCCCCTCCCTTCAGGGGAGGGGTTAGAGGTGGGGCGGTGCAACTGGCGATTGGCTTGCGGCCAGGCCCCACCCCAACCCCTCCCCTGAAGGGGAGGGGCTTTGGCTATCTCGCGATCGGAACGTAACTGAGGGTCTTGAGTGCGGTCATCATCTCCCCCTGCCAGCGCTCGGGGACCGGCTGCGTGCCCATCGCCCAGGCCATGATGTCAACGTCCTGCTCCTCCAGGAACGCCTCGAACCAGGCGATGTCGGCGTCGCTCCAGCCGGTGGCGTGGGCGTCGAAGAAGCCGCCGATCATCAGGTCGGCTTCCTTGGTGCCGCGGTGCCAGGCGCGGAAGCGCAGGCGCTTGAGGCGGTGTTCGCGGTCCATGAGACTCCAACGACGAATGGCCGGCAGCGCTGGTCGGAGCGGTCGGCGATGGGTAGAGATGGCGAGATAGCCATGCGTCCCGCCATCCTCAACCCGCTGTTCGCCGAAGTGACCGTCCTCAAGGGCGTGGGGGCCGGGCTTGCCAAGCCCTTGGAACGGCTGGGGATCGCGCGGGTGGTCGATGTCGCCTTCCACCTGCCGACAGGGTGGATCGACCGGCTGCCGCGCGAGGAGCTGGATGTCGCAGATGCCGGACGGGTGATCGCGATCACGCTGACCCCGGTCTCCTACCGCATGGGCGGCAGCGCGCGCAGCCCGGCGCGGGTGCAGGCGGTGGACGCCGGGGGCAATTACGTGAGCCTCGTCTATTTCGGCGGCAGCTCGGCGTGGGTGAAGAAGCTGCTGCCCCTCAATGAACCCCGGCGGGTGTCGGGCAAGCTCGAGACTTATGGCCAGGAGCTGCAGATCGTCCATCCCGACTATGTCGTGCCGCTCGAGGAAGCACCGGCGGCGGGGGAGCGCGAGGCGATCTATCCGCTGACCGAAGGCATGACCTCGCGCCGGCTCGCGGCGCTGGCGGCACAGGCGGTGGAGCGGGCGCCGGATCTGCCCGAATGGATCGAGCCGAGCCTCAAGGCGACGCGCGGCTGGCCCGGGTGGAAGGAGGCGCTGGCGCGCATCCATGCCGATCCCGCCGATGCGAAGGCGCGCGAGCGGCTCGCCTATGACGAGGTGTTCGCCAACCAGCTTGCGCTGCTGCTGGTGCGGGGCGAGGCGCGCTCGAAACGCGGCGTGCCGCTGGTAGGCGAGGGGCGTCTCAGGCAGCAGCTGCGTCTGCCTTATGCCCCGACCGGCGCACAGGCCCGCACGATCGCCGAGATCGAGGGGGACATGGCGCAGGCGCAGCCGATGCTGCGGCTGCTGCAGGGCGACGTCGGATCGGGCAAGACGCTGGTGGCGCTGATGGCGCTGCTGATCGCGGCCGAGGCGGGGGCGCAGGGGGCGTTGCTGGCGCCGACCGAGATCCTCGCGCGGCAGCATTTCGAGACGTTGCAGCGGATGCTTGCCGGGCTGCCGGTGTCGGTCGCGATCCTCACCGGGCGCGACAAGGGGCGGGCTCGGGAGGCGACGCTGATGGGGCTCGCCGACGGATCGATCGACATCCTGGTGGGCACGCATGCGATCTTCCAGGAAGGGGTGAGCTACCGGAAGCTGGGGCTGGTGGTGGTCGACGAGCAGCATCGCTTCGGCGTCGCCCAGCGGATGATGCTCCAGGCCAAGGCCGAGCGGCCGCCGCACCTGCTGGTGATGACCGCGACGCCGATCCCGCGCACGCTGACGCTGGCGCAGTACGGCGAGATGGACGTGAGCCGGCTCGACGAGATGCCGCCGGGACGCCAGCCGATCGAGACGCGGGTGATCTCGGACGATCGGCTCGACGAGGTGGTGGATGCGCTGGCGCGGCACTTGTCGAATGAAGGGCAGGCTTATTGGGTTTGTCCGTTGGTCGAGGAGAGCGAGAAGAGCGATCTCGCTGCCGCCGAAGCGCGGGCGGCGGCTTTGCAGGCGCGGTTCGGCGATCGCGTCGGGCTGGTCCACGGCCGGATGAAGGGGCCGGAGAAGGACGCGGTGATGGCGCGCTTCGCCGCGGGCCAGGTCGCGGTGCTGGTGGCGACGACGGTGATCGAGGTCGGCGTCGACGTGCCCAACGCGACACTGATCGTGATCGAGCATGCCGACCGGTTCGGACTCGCGCAGCTCCACCAGCTGCGCGGGCGCGTGGGGCGGGGCGGCGGACGGTCGGTGTGCCTGCTGCTGCGGACGGCGGGGCCGCTCGGCGAGACTTCCCGGGCGCGGCTGGCGCTGATGCGGGAGACCAACGACGGTTTCCGGATTGCCGAGGAGGACCTCAGGCTGCGCGGCGCCGGCGAGATGCTGGGAACGCGCCAGTCGGGCGAGCAGCAGTTCCGCCTTGCCCCGCCGGAGACGTTCGCCGAGCTGATCGGCATGGCCAACGGCGACGCGCGCCTGCTGGTCGACCGCGACGGCGGGCTCGAGGGCGAACGTGGCCAGGCGGCGCGGATCGCGCTCTATCTGTTCGAGCGCGACGCGGCGGTGGGATTGCTGCGGGCAGGGTAGCTACCAAATCCTCCCCGGCACGGGGAGGGGGACCGCCGCCGAAGGCGGTGGTGGAGGGGGGCCTCGGCGCCGGACTCGCTTGCGGCGAGCCCCCTCCACCATGCTTCGCATGGTCCCCCTCCCCGTGCCGGGGAGGATTTGGTCAGCTCTGTTTCACCAGCACCGCGATCAGCTCGTAATAGGCGGCGGCCCTGATCGGCCTCTCGAACAGGCAGCCGATGCGGCCGCCGAGCGACCAGCGGACCTCGCTCACCACAGACCCCACCATCGGCAGCACCAGCCGCAGCCGCTCACCGACGGCGATCTCGGTCTCGCAGCGCGCCATCATGCCGTGGGGCGAGATGTTGACGATCAGCAGCGGGAGCGAGCGGCCGTCGGCGGTGCCGGCGCGGGCGCGGTGATGGACCTCGTCGCGGGCCACCATCCGTTCGTCGGCATAGGCCAGGTTCCCGATCGTCATATCCGCTTCCCCGCTGGCGGGCCCATCTAGCCCGGCAGACATGAAAAGCTCTGCAATAAAGCTACTTAACGAGGTGTTGCGCCCCCCTTTAGCCGGCGACGAGCAGCCCGTGGTGCTTCTTGCCCGCCGAGATGCGGACCTGGCCATTGCCGACGCTGACGACGAATGTTTCGTCCGCGACCTTCTCGCCCTCGACCCGGGCGCCGCCGCCGGCGATCAGCCGCCGCGCCTCGCCCTTGGACGCGCAGAAGCCGAGGCCCACCAGCGCGTCGACGATGCCGATGCCGTCGCCCGAAACCGTGAGACTCGGCAGCGCGTCGCCGGCAGCGCCTTCCTCGAAGGTCTTGCGCGCCGTCTCGGCCGCCTCCTCGGCGGCGGCGCGGCCGCGGCACATGGCGGTGGCTTCGGTAGCGAGGATCTTCTTGGCCTCGTTGATCTCGGCGCCTTCCAACGCCTCCAGCCGGGCGATCTCGTCGAGCGGCAGGTCGGTGAACAGGCGAAGGAAACGGCCGACGTCGCGGTCGTCGGTGTTGCGCCAGAACTGCCAGTAATCGAAGTGCGGCAGCTGGTCCTCGTGCAGCCACACCGCGCCGGCCATGGTCTTGCCCATCTTGCCGCCGTCCGCGGTGGTGATGAGCGGCGTGGTGACGCCATAGACATCGGTCCCGTCCATGCGGCGGGCGAGCTCGATGCCGTTGACGATGTTGCCCCACTGGTCCGACCCGCCCATCTGCAGCCGGCAGCTGGCACGCCGCGACAGCTCCATGAAGTCATAGGCCTGCAGGATCATGTAGTTGAACTCGAGGAAGCTCAGCGATTGCTCGCGATCGAGCCGGAGCTTGACCGAATCGAAGCTCAGCATCCGGTTGATCGAGAAATGCTGCCCGACCTCGCGCAGGAAGGGGATATATTCGAGCCGGTCGAGCCATTCGGCATTGTCGACCATGATCGCGTCGGTCGGGCCCCCCGATTCCCCTTCAGGCGCGAAGGTCAGGAATCGCTCGAAGATGCGGCGGATCGAGGCGACGTTTCCGGCGATCACCTCCTCCGTCATCAGCTTGCGCGCTTCGTCCTTGAAGCTCGGGTCGCCGATCTTGCCGGTGCCGCCGCCCATCAGCACGATCGGCTTGTGCCCGGTCTGCTGGAGACGACGCAGCAGCATGATCTGGACGAGGCTGCCGACATGCAGCGACGGCGCGGTGGGATCGAAGCCGATATAGCCCGGCACCACCTGCTTGGCGGCGAGGGCGTCGAGGCCCTCGGCATCGGTGAGCTGGTGGATGTAGCCGCGCGTCGAGAGCAGGCGGAGCAGGTCGGACTGGAAATCGGTCATGATGCGCGCCGCATAGCCAATGCGCGCGCGTGCGTCAGCCCCGTGTCGGTTCGGACCCCGCCTGCGCCATTGGATCATTCTTCGCATAAGCGGCGAGAATGGCGGAGATCAGGCCGGGAAAGCGCGCATCCACCTCCGTGCAGCGCGAGGTGTTGCGTACCTCGACACCCTGCCGCTCGGACCGGATCAGCCCGGCCTCGCGCAGCAGCTTGAAATGGTGGGAGAGCGACGACTTCGGGATCACGCGGTCACCGATGTTGGCGAAGGCCGAGCAGGTCGGAGCGCAGCCGTTCCCGGCGATCCGGGCAAAAATGGCTACGCGCTCCGGATCGGAGAGCGCGTGGAGGATCGCCTCCACCGGCACGTCGTCGATCGAAGGGTGAAACAGCGGCCGCATGGTTTTTTTAGTTAGGGGGTCTTGAAGGTGAGTTCAACAGTTCCAGATTTCCGAACTATGGGAGTAAGGCGCCATTCCGGCGACCGGCCCATGAGGAATTGAAGTCATGTCGAAACTTGCAGGCAAGGTCGCGGTCGTCACCGGAGCATCCAAGGGTATCGGCGCCGGCATCGCCCGGGCGCTGGCCGCCGCGGGCGCCGCAGTCGTGGTGAACTATGCATCGAGCAAGGCCGGAGCGGATGCGCTGGTCGCGGACATCACCGCAGCGGGCGGGAAGGCGATCGCGGTACAGGCCGACGTGTCGAAGGCGGACCAGGCCCAGGGCCTGATCGATGCTGCGGTGAGCAGCTTCGGCCGGCTGGACGTGCTGGTCAACAATTCGGGCGTCTACGACTTCGCGGCGATCGAGGAGGTGACCGAGGACCATTATCGCAAAATGTTCGACGTCAATGTGCTCGGCCTGCTGCTGACCACGGGCGCGGCCGCAAAGCATCTCGGCGAGCGCGGCAGCGTGATCAACATCTCTTCGGCGGTCACCAGCGTGCTGATGCCGAACTCCGCCGTCTATACCGGCACCAAGGGCGCGGTGGACGCGATCACCGGCGTACTGGCCAACGAGCTCGGCCCCCGCAAGATCCGCGTCAACGCGATCAACCCGGGCGTGGTGGAGACCGAGGGCACGCATACCGCGGGCGTCATCGGATCGGAGCTGGAGAGCGGCTTCGTCGCGCAGACTCCACTCGGCCGGATCGGCCAGCCCGACGATATCGCGGATATCGCGGTCTTCCTGGCCTCGGACGACGCGCGTTGGCTGACGGGCGAGAAGCTCGTCGCGAGCGGCGGGCTGCGATAGGACGAACGGCTATGCAAATCCTCCCCCGCCAGGGGGAGGTGTCAGCCGTAGGCTGACGGAGGGGGAGGACGGCGAGCCATTATCGGCGTGCTTCCTCCCCCTCCGTCACGCTCCGCGTGCCACCTCCCCCTGGCGGGGGAGGATTGAAAAGGAGGCACGCATTGGCACCACGGCGCTCCCGGTCTAGCGCTATGTCCATGAAGTTGATCCCCCATCCCGCATCACCGCCTGACCGGGTGGATACTGTCCAGGTGGAGGCGGACATCCGGCGCGGGATCAGTGCGCTTGCCTATCGAGTCGTCGGTGGTTCGATCCGGGTTCCGTCCGCCGCGGAGCCGGTCCGCACCGACGGGTTGTGGCGGTTCACCTGTTTCGAGCTGTTCGTGAAGCCGGAGGATGGAGAGGAATATTTCGAGCTCAACTTCTCGCCCTCCACGCAATGGGCGGCGTATCGCTTCGACGGGTATCGCGATGGGATGCGCGACCAGCCGCTGGCGGCGCCGACCATCGAACCGATCGAGGATGGCATCCGCGTGACCGTCGATCTCGGTGGCCTGCCGGCGGGCGACTGGCGCGTCGCCCTGACCGCCGTCGTCGAGGAGCAGAACGGCACCAAATCCTATTGGGCGCTCGCGCATCCGCCGGAAAAGCCCGATTTCCACGACGACGCTTGCTTCGCCCTCGAACTCTCGGCAGCAGACGAGCCATGAAATTCGGTATCGATCGCCTGCTCGCCGACCCCGAGCTGCGCAAGCCGCTGGAGGGCAGGCGCGTCGCGCTGCTCGCGCATCCCGCCTCGGTGACGGCGGACCTCACCCATTCGCTCGACGCGCTGGTGGCGGCGGGGCTGAACGTCTCGGCGGTGTTCGGGCCGCAGCATGGGGTGCGGGGCGACCTCCAGGACAATATGATGGAGTCGCCCGACTTCACCGATCCCACTTACGGGATGCCGGTGTTCAGCCTCTATGGCGAGGTGCGGCGGCCGACCGGGCAGTCGATGCACACCTTCGACGTGATGCTGGTCGACCTGCAGGATGTCGGCTGCCGCATCTACACCTTCGTCACGACGCTGCTCTATGTGCTCGAGGCGGCGGCCGAGCACGGCAAGTCGGTATGGGTGCTCGATCGGCCCAATCCCGTGGGGCGCCCGGTCGAGGGGCTGATGCTGCGGCCAGGGTGGGAGAGCTTCGTCGGGGCGGGGCCGATGCCGATGCGGCACGGGCTGACGCTCGGCGAGATGGGCGACTGGTTCATCCGGCACTTCGGCCTGGACGTCGACTATCGCGTGATCGAGATGGAAGGCTGGCAGCCCGATGCGGCGCCCGGCTTCGGCTGGCCGCCCGAGCGGCCCTGGATCAACCCGAGCCCCAATGCCGCCAACGTCAACATGGCGCGTGCCTATGCCGGTACGGTAATGGTGGAGGGCGCGACGCTGTCCGAGGGGCGCGGCACCACCCGGCCGCTGGAGCTGTTCGGTGCGCCGGACATCGATGCGCGCGCGGTGATCGCCGAGATGCGCCGCCTCGCGCCCGACTGGCTGAACGGCTGCACGTTGCGGGATATCTGGTTCCAGCCGACCTTTCACAAGCATGTCGGGCAGCTCTGCTCGGGCGTGTTCATCCATGCCGAGGGGCCGGACTATGATCATCCGAGCTTCCGGCCGTGGCGGGTGCAGGCCTTGGGGTTCAAGGCGATCCGGCGGCTCTATCCGGACTACGATCTGTGGCGTGACTTTCCCTATGAATATGTGTTCGACAAGCTGGCGATCGACGTGATCAACGGCGGTCCGGCGTTGCGCGAATGGGTGGACGATGCCGCGGCGGCGCCGGGCGATCTTGATGCGCTGACGGTGCCTGACGAGGAAGCATGGAGCGCGGAACGGCGCGCCCATTTGCGGTACTGACGCTGGCGAATTGCGTCGGACGCAACGCTTCCCTATCGGCTCAGCCATGCTCGCCGGCCTGATTTTTGCGACCGAAGATGCGGAGGACCAGCCCGGCACGCTGGCAGCCACGCTGCCGTTCGGCGGATCGACGCTGATCGAGTATCAGGCGCGGCTGCTGGCGGCGGTGGGCGTCCGGCATCTGTTGGTCGTGGTCTCGCGGGTGACGCCGGCGCTGCTCGGCGCGACCAACCGCATCGGTGGCAAGGGCATGACGGTGGACGTCGTGCGCACCGCGCGCGAGGCGGCGGCCAAGGCGCATCCGCTTTCGCAGCTCATCGTCTTTGCCGACGGGCTGGTGACGACCGACGCGGTGGTCGAATGGATCGCGTCCGAGGCTCATGAGGCGCTGCTGGTCGCGCGCGACGGCGACGACGGCGCGGCGGGGGTGGAGCGGGTCGACAGCTCGCACAGCTGGGCGGGGCTGGCGCGCGTGCCGGCGGTGCGGCTCACGGACGTCGCCGTGATGCCGGAGGATTATGATTTCCAGTCGACCCTGCTCCGCCATTCCGCGCAGGCGGGCGCGGTGCAGCTGTTGCTGCCGCCGGCGACCGGACGCACCCGTCACGGTGTCGAGCGCAATGCGGCCGCGCTGCTCCGCCGCTCGAAGTCGGTGCTGGCCGCGCTCGGCGATCGGCGGACGGCGTGGGTCGACCGCTTCGTCTTCACGCCGATCACCGGCTGGACGCTGCCGCAGCTCGTCGCGCGCAGCGTGCCCGGGTGGGCGCTGCTGGCGGCGGGGGGCGTGCTGACGCTCGGCGGGCTTGTGTTGCTCTACCGTCTGATGGCGTGGCCGGGGCTGGCGCTGATCGTGGTTGCGACCGCGGCCTTCTCGACCGGGTCGATGCTGAGCTGGCTGCGCGGCGAGGATGCCCGTGCACGACTCCAGGAGCGGGCGATCGGGGCGGTGGCGGCGCTTGGCGCGTTGCTGCTCGGGTTCGCGGCGTGGCGCGGGTCAGGCGATACGGCGGGGATCGCGCTGGCGGTGACGCTGATCGGACTGGTCGCGCTCATCGAACGGGTGCAGGTCGAGCGGCGGCGCTGGTGGGGAACGCCTGGCGCTTATCCGTTGCTGCTGCTGCCGTTCGTGGTCGTCGGTTATCCGACGCTGGGATTGGTAGCGGCCGTCGTCTACGCGTTCGCCTCGCTCGCCCGGGCAATTGAGGACAGCCGGCAAAAGGCTTAGGCCCCCATTAACGACAGTCGGCATAGCAGAGAGCCATGTCGGAGATTTCCGAAGGCATTGCGGGAACGATCGGCCCCGATGCGCAGGCATTGCTTGCGCGGGCTGCCGGCGCGGAGGCGCGCGGGCGGCGGGCGCTGCGTGCGGCCATCGACGACGCCTTTCTCGCGCCTGAAACCCGACTCGACGATCGCGCGCGGATCGCGCTGATCGGCCTTGTCGACGCGCTGGCGACCGCGATCGGGCAGGACGTCCGCGATCATGCGGCGCGGGTGCTGATAGGGCGCGGCGAGGCGGGGCTTGCCGAGGCGTTGGCGGCCGGCTCCGTCGCGCTTGCCGATCGGCTGGCCGGAGCAGGCGTGCTGCGCGATCCCGAGCTGGTAGGCGAATGCCTGGCGCGGGTGCGGTGCGAGCTGATCGCCGCGGCGCTGCCCGCCGAAGCGCCGGCCGATCCCGATACGCCGAGCCTGGTCGTGCGCCTTACCGGCAGCACCGATCCTGTCGTGGCCGAGGCTGCGACGGCGGTCTTGGCGGGCGAGAGCCAGCGTCGCGCGATTGCGGAGGGCGGCGTGGTGAACGCCTCCGGCCTGCCGCCGGCGATCCATCGGCGATTGACCTGGTGGGTCGCCGCCGCGCTGCGCGAAGCCGCCGCAGCGGCGGCCGGCGATGCGCCCTCGATGCTCGATCGCGCGGTGATCGAGGCGGCGTTGCGCAACATCGCGGCCAATGAAGGGCAGGATCGGCTGGAAGCCGCGGCGATGCGGCTTGCCGAGGCGATCGACGCGCAGGCCGACGAGTTGCCGACTTTGCTCGACGAAGCCTTGCGCGATCGACGCGTCAGCCTGATGACCGCGTTTCTCGCCCATGCGCTGGGCGTCGACTATGAGATGGCGCGCGAGATCGTGCTTGATCCGACCGGGGAACGGCTGTGGCTGTCGCTGCGTGCGCTGGAGCTGCCGCGGCCGGCGATCGCGCGGGTCGGCTATCGGTTGTGCGAGGCCGATGGGCGGCGGGATCTCGACGGTTTTGCCGACATGCTCGACGTCGTCGCCGGCCTCGATCCGCGTAGCGCGCGCCGGGCGATCGCGCCGCTGACGCTGCATCCGGAGTTCCGGACCGCGCTGGCGGCGTTCGATGGGGGGCGGCCGTGAACGCGGTCGACACCACGCTGGTCCCGGTGATGGCGCGGATCGACGCGGACGGGCGGCTGGCGAGCGCGGAGCCGCGGCTGATCGATCTCGTCCGCCGCGCCGGTGGCGATCTGGGCGCACCGCTGCCTATCCCCGAGCTGGCCGCGCTGGCGCGGCTGGCGGTGCGGCTCGGCATCGCCATCGCGCGCGAGGTGACGGTGGCGGACGGATCGGACGATCTCGACCTGCTGGTCCGCGCCGAGCCCGATGCCGAGGGCGTCACGCTCGCCGCAAGCGGATGGTATGCGCGGCCGGCGTGGCGCGCGCCGGCGCCGGCCGTCCTGCCCGTCGCCGATCCGGTGGTGGGCGAAGACGACTGGCGGTGGGATGCCGATGCGGCTCTCAGGATCACCTATCTCCAGCCCGATGCGGGGCGGCGCTATGGCTTCGATGCGGCGGCGGCGCTCGGCGAGCCGCTCAATCGCCTGTTCGTGCTGGCGGAGGACGAGCAGGGTGCCCTTCCGATCCTGAATGCGGTCGCGGCGCAGATGCGTTTCGACGGTCAGCAGGCGGAGCTGCGCGGCACCGGGCGTCGCGTGCGGCTGTCGGCGGCGCCGCGGATCGACCAGCAGGGGCGGTTCGCGGGTTTCGTCGGCGTCGCGCATATGCTCGAGGACGTGACCGCCGATGATGATGCTCCGGCTGCGGCATTTCCGGAGGGTTTCGGTACGGAGCTGGGCCGTGCGCTGAGAGCGCCTCTCGAGCGGATCATCGCCAATGCCGACAGCATGAGCGCGGAGATCGAGGGGCCGCTCGCGGCAAGCTACACCGATTATGCGGGCGACATCGCCGCGGCCGGGCGGCACCTGCTGGGGCTCGTCGACGATCTGGTCGATCTGGAGGCGGTGGAGCGCGAGGACTTCACGATCCAGCCTGAGCCGATCGACCTGGCCGATGTCGCGCGGCGTGCGGCGGGGCTGCTCGCCGTGCGAGCGGCCGAGCAGCGCGTCCATATCGACAAGCCGGAGGCGGACGAGGCGCTGCCGGCGACCGGCGATTTCCGGCGCGCGTTGCAGGTGATGGTCAACCTGATCGGCAATGCCGTGCGCTATTCGCCGGCAGGCGGCACCGTCTGGGTGCGGTCGGGCCTTCAGGACAGCGCGGCGTGCGTGATCGTCGCGGACCAGGGCAAGGGCATCGCCCCCGAGGACCAGGCGCGTATCTTCGAGAAGTTTGAGCGGGTCGACGGGAGTGAGCCGGGCGGCAGCGGGCTCGGCCTCTATATCTCGCGGCGGCTGGCGCGGGCGATGGGTGGCGATATCCTGGTCGACAGTGCGCCGGGGCAGGGAGCGCGGTTCGTTTTTTCGCTGCCGGGGCGGTGATTCCATTCCTCCCCAAGCTTGCTTGGGGAGGGGGACCGCCGAAGGCGGTGGAGGGGACGACGGCGAAGCCGGCGCTGCGCGCCACCCCTCCACCACGCGACTGCGTCGCGCGGTCCCCCTCCCCGAGACAAGCTCGGAGAGGAACGGGAATCAGCGCTTGTCGATCGGAACGTAATCGCGCTCGGTCGGCCCGGTATAGAGCTGGCGCGGGCGGCCGATCTTCTGGTCGGGATCGGAGATCATCTCGTTCCACTGCGCGACCCAGCCGACGGTGCGGGCGAGGGCGAACAGGGCTGTGAACATCGTCGTCGGGAAACCGATCGCCGACAGGATCACGCCCGAGTAGAAATCGACGTTCGGGAACAGCTTCTTCTCGATGAAGTAATCGTCCTTGAGCGCGATCTCCTCGAGCTGGAGCGCGACGTCGAATACCGGGTCGGAGACGTTCATCGCCTTGAACACCTCGCGCACCGTCTTCTGCATCACGGTCGCGCGTGGATCGTAGTTCTTGTAGACGCGGTGGCCGAAGCCCATCAGGCGGAACGGGTCGTTCTTGTCCTTGGCGCGGGCGATATATTCCGGGATGCGCTCGGGCTTGCCGATCTCGCGCAGCATGTTGAGCGCCGCCTCGTTGGCGCCGCCGTGCGCGGGGCCCCACAGGCAGGCGATGCCCGCTGCGATGCAGGCGAAGGGATTGGCGCCCGACGAGCCGGCGAGGCGCACGGTCGAGGTCGAGGCGTTCTGCTCATGGTCGGCATGGAGGATGAAGATCCGGTCCATCGCCTTTTCGATCACCGGATCGACGACATAATCCTCTGCCGGCACGCCGAAGGTCATGCGCAGGAAGTTGCCGGTGTAGGAGAGGTCGTTCTGCGGATAGAGGAACGGCTGGCCGATCGTGTACTTGTACGCCATCGCCGCGATCGTCGGCATCTTTGCGATCAGCCGGTGGCTGGCGATCATCCGCTGGGTCGGATCGGTGATGTCGGTCGAGTCGTGGTAGAAGGCCGACAGCGCGCCGACCACGCCGCACATCACCGCCATCGGATGCGCGTCGCGGCGGAAGCCGCGGTAGAAGGTCGCGAGCTGCTCGTGCAGCATCGTGTGACGGGTGATGGTGTGGGTGAACTTGTCGAGCTCGTCCTTGCTCGGCAGCTCGCCGTTGAGCAGGAGGTAGCTGACCTCCATGAAGCTCGAATGCTCGGCGAGCTGGCCGATCGGATAGCCGCGGTGGAGCAGCACGCCGGCGTCGCCGTCGATGTAGGTCAGCGCCGATTCGCAGCTCGCCGTCGAGGTGAAGCCGGGATCGTAGGTGAACATCCCCGACTCGCCGTAGAACTTGCGGATGTCGATCACATCCGGACCCACGCTGCCCTTGCGGACGGGGTAGTCGTGGTTGCCGATCGCGATCGCGGGTTTGTCGGCGACTTCGCTCATGCGCGCTGTCCTTTTCTCTGTCCGGCCCAGGTGTTCAGGCCATGTGATCGGCGATCCGGGCCAGGCTCTCCTCGCGCCCGAGCAGCTCGAGCACGTCGAAGATCCCGGGCGAGGTGCGTCGACCGGTGAGCGCGGCGCGCAAGGGTTGCGCGACCGCGCCGAGCTTGATGCTCGCGGCCTCGGCGACCTCGCGGACCGCCGCTTCGAGCGCCTCCGTATTCCAACTCTCGACGGCGTCAAGTGCTGCATGGACCCGGGCGAGGACGGTGCGTGCCTCGCCTTCGAGCAGCGGTGCGGCGTCGGGCTCAATCCCTAGTGGGCGGGTGCGAAATAGAAAGGCGGCGCCGTCCGCCAATTCGAGGAGATTGGCCGCGCGCGGCTTCAATGCGGGCATGGCGCGGCGCAGCAATTCACGATGCGAATCCGTGACTTCGAAGTCGAGACGTCCGGCAACCAGATCGGCTAGCCTGCTATCGTCTGCGGCGCGGATGTAATGACCGTTCAGGTTCTCGAGCTTCTTCAGATCGAACCGCGACGGTGATTTTCCGACGCCATCGAGGTCGAACCAAGCGACCGCCTGCTCCTTCGAGATGATCTCGTCGTCGCCATGGCCCCAGCCGAGGCGGAGCAGATAGTTGAACAGCGCCTCGGGCAGCACGCCGAGCTCGTCGCGATAGGCATCGACGCCGAGCGCGCCGTGGCGCTTCGACAGCTTGGCGCCGTCGCCGCCGTGGATCAGCGGGATGTGCGCATAGGTCGGCTCCGGCCAACCCATGGCGTGAATGATGGTGAGCTGGCGGAAGGCGTTGTTGAGGTGATCGTCGCCGCGGATGATGTGGGTCACGCCCATGTCGTGATCGTCGACCACCACCGCGAGCATATAGGTCGGCGTGCCGTCCGAACGGAGCAGGATCATGTCGTCGAGCTCGGCGTTGGCGACCGCGACTCGGCCCTGCACCAGGTCCTCGATCACCGTCTCGCCCTCGCGCGGGGCCTTGATCCGCACTACGAACGGGCGGTCGGGCGCGGTGGATGGGTCGGCATCGCGCCAGGGGGACTGGAGGCGGAACGGTCGGCGCTCGCGCTCGGCGGCGGCGCGCGCCTCGGCGAGCTCCTCCTGGGTCATGTAGCAGCGGTAGGCGGCGCCTTTCTCGACCAGCTCGTTCGCGATCTCGGCGTGACGCTCGACGCGAGTCGACTGGAACACCGGCTCGTCGTCCCAGTCGAGGCCGAGCCAGCTGAGACCGTCGAAGATGACGTCGATGGCTTCTTTGGTCGAACGCGCCTTATCGGTATCCTCGATGCGGAGCAGCGCCTTGCCGCCGTGATGGCGCGCATAGAGCCACGAGAACATGCCGGTGCGGGCATTGCCGATGTGGAGGAACCCCGTCGGCGACGGGGCGAAGCGGGTGACGATTGCGGAACCGGACGCGCCCGCGCCCGAAGTCGATGTTGCGCCCAAGCGCGCATGCTCCCAGACTGTGAATTCAATGGCCAGCTCAGCCGCCGCGCCCCCTAGCACGCACCCTCCGCGGCGCCAAATCGTGTCCGATTGGCTGGGCGGGGCGGGTACGGCCGTCGAGCGCTGGCTGGAGGCGGAGCGTGATCAGCTTGTCCTGTGGCTGCCGGTGGCGGTGGGGGCGGGGATCGCCGCCTGGTTCGCGCTGCCTGATGCCGGACAGTGGACCGCGGTGGTGCTGGCCGGGCTCGGCATTGCAGCGGCGGGGGTAGTGCTGCCGGTCGGCGCGCGTGCCGGACGAGCGCTGCTGGTCGGCGGGATCGCGGTTGCACTGGGGTGCGGCCTGGCGTGGTGGCGGGCGGAACGCGTTGCGGCGCCGGTACTGGCGCGGCCGGCGATTACGCGCTTCACCGCGCGTGTCGAGCGGGTCGAGCCGCTGCCGGCGCGTGAGCTGGTGCGGTTGCGGTTAGCGCCGGTCGATGCGGTCGGGCTGCCGACGCATGTGCGGGTGAACCTGGCCGAGGCCGATGTGCCGCAGGGCCTGACGCGGGGCGCAGTGATCCGGCTGCGCGCGCGGCTGATGCCGCCGCCGGGGCCGGCCGTGCCTGGGGCTTATGACTATACACGCGTTGCGTGGTTCGATCGCATCGGCGCGACCGGCCGCGGATTCGCGCCGGTGGAGGTCGTGAAGGCCGGTGACGTGCCGGGGACAGACCTGCGCGCGCGGCTGTCGGCGCATATCCGGAGTCGCATCGAGGGGGCGGGCGGAGGCATCGCGGCGTCGCTCGCTACCGGCGATCAGGGCGGCATTCCCGAGGAGGATGCCGAGGCGATGCGCCGGTCCGGACTTGCCCATCTCCTGTCGGTGAGCGGGCTGCACATCACGGCGGTCGTCGGTGCGACGATGCTGCTGGTGCTGCGGCTCCTGGCGTTGAGTCCCTGGCTGGCGTTGCGTTTCCGCTTACCGTTGATCGCGGCCGGCGCGGGCGCGGTGGCGGCGATCGGCTATACGCTGCTCACCGGCGCGGAGGTGCCGACGATCCGAAGCTGCGTCGCGGCGCTGCTGGTGCTGGCGGCGCTCGCGATGGGGCGCGAGGCGGTGACGCTGCGGCTGGTGGCCGCCGGGGCGCTGGCGGTGATGCTGCTGTGGCCGGAGGCGGTGGCGGGCGCCAGCTTCCAGCTTTCGTTCGCAGCGGTGACCGCGATCGTCGCGCTGCATGAAGGCGGGCGGGTGCGCGGCTGGTTCGCCCCGCGCGAGGAGGCGCGGTGGCGCAGGATCGGGCGAGGATCCGCCTCGCTGCTGCTGACCGGCATCGTCGTCGAGCTGGCATTGATGCCGATCGGGCTGTTCCACTTCCACAAGGCCGGCTTCTACGGCGCGCTCGCCAATATCGTGGCGATCCCGCTCACCACCTTCGTGGTCATGCCGCTCGAGGCGTTGGCGTTGCTGCTCGATCTCGGCGGTCTGGGGGCGCCGCTGTGGTGGCTGTGCGGGCGGGCGCTCGACCTGCTGCTGTGGATCGCCCGGACCACTGCCCATGCGCCGGGCGCGGTCGCGGCGCTGCCCGCCATGCCGCGGGGCGCCTTCGCGCTAATGGTGGCGGGCGGGCTGTGGATAATGTTGTGGAAAACCCGTTGGCGGTGGTGTGGATTGGCGCCACTCGTATTCGGAGCCGCTTGGGCGCTGGCGACGCCGGCACCGGACCTGATCGTCACCGGTGATGGGCGGCATCTTGCCATCCGCACGCAGGGCGGCGGGCTGGCGCTGCTGCGCGAGCGCGCGGGGGACTATGTCCGCGACGTGTTGAGCGAAGGCGGAGGCGTCGACGGCGAGTTGCCGGTGCTCGACGATGTCGCGGGTACGCGCTGCAATATCGACCTGTGCCTGACGGAGCTGGAACGGGGCGGGCGGCGGTGGCGGGTGCTGGCGACCCGGTCGGCGTATCTCGTCGATCCACGGCCGCTGATCGCCGCCTGCCGGACGGTGGACGTCGTCGTCAGCGATCGCCGGTTGCCGCAGGGCTGTACGCCACGCTGGCTGAAGCTCGACCGCAGCTTCCTGGCGCGGTCGGGCGGGGTGACGCTGACCTTCGATCCGCCCAGGGTGAGGACGGTCGCCGCATCCGCCGGCCGCCATCCCTGGATCCGACCCGCCACCGTCCTGCCGCCTCGCGATCGGCAGGCCTCGGGTGCGGGTCAGTAGCGGCGGAGCAGGCCGGCGAGCTTGCCCTGCACGCGTACCTGGTCCGCGGCGTAGCGCTGCGGATCATAGGCGCGGTTGGCGGGATCGAGCCGGACCATCGCGCCTTCACGGTAGAAGGTCTTGAGCGTCGCCTCATTGTCGTCGATCAGCGCGACGATGATGTCGCCGTCGCGGGCGACGTCGGTGCGGCGGATCAGCGCATAGTCGCCGTCGAGAATACCCTTCTCGACCATCGAGTCGCCGGCGACCTCCAATGCATAATGCTCGCCTGCGCCGAGCAGCGCGGCGGGGACCGGCAGCATCGTCGCACCCTCCAGCGCCTCGATCGGCACGCCGGCGGCGATGCGGCCGTGCAGCGGGATCTCGATCACGTCGTTCGCCGGCTGCGGCAGGCGCGAAGGCGCCGTGGGCTGGACGGTTTTGGCCGCCTTCTTCGCTTCGGGGCGCTCGGGCATCTTGATGACCTCGAGCGCGCGGGCGCGGTTGGGCAGGCGGCGGAGGAAGCCGCGCTCCTCCAATGCGCTGATCAGGCGGTGGACGCCCGACTTGGACTTGAGGTCGAGCGCCTCCTTCATCTCCTCGAACGAGGGCGACACGCCCGTTTCCGCCAGGCGATCGGCGATGAAGCAGATGAGCTCGTGCTGCTTGCGCGTGAGCATTCGGTCCCTCCGTCCAGAACAGACACGGAACGTTTATGGATTGTTCCCCGTCCTGTCAAGCGAGGTCGAGGATTTCCACCGAGTCGCCTTCGACCGCTGCCGGCGCATGGGGCGGGCGGACGATCAGGCAGGTCGCGCGGGCGAGGGTGCGGAGCATCGAGCTGTCCTGGATGCTCGACGCATGGGCGCGGCCGCCGCGCAGCTCGGCGCGGAGATAGTCGGCGCGGGAATCGTTGGCGGGGAGCGGCTCGCCGAGCGGGACCGTGCGGGTGCGCGGCAAGGGATCGGCGGCGCCGGACAGGGCGGCGACCAGCGGCTTCAGGAACAGCGTGGCGGTGACGAAGGCGGAGACGGGATTGCCCGGTAGGCCGAGCACCACCGCATCCTTCAATCGCCCGGCCATCATCGGCCGGCCGGGACGCACCGCGACCTTCCAGAAGTCGATATCGGCGCCGGCGGCCTCCAGCGCGGGGCGGACGAGGTCGTGGTCGCCGACCGATGCGCCGCCGGTGGTGACGAGGACGTCGGCGTCGACCGCGGCGAAGGCAGCCGTAAGCACGTCCAGGCGATCGGGGAGGATGCCGAGCGGGACGACCGCTACCGGCAGATCGGCGAGCATCGTCGCCAGCATCAGCGCGTTGACTTCGTAGACCTGGCCGTCGCGAAGCGGTGCGCCGTGCGGCACCAGCTCGTCGCCGGTGGCGGCGATCGCGACGCGGACCGTGCGGCGGACGGCCAGCTCGGCATGGCCGCCCAGCCCCGCCAGCGCGGCGCGGGCGGGCGTGATGCGTTCGCCATTCGCAATGAGGACATCGCCCTCGGTGAAATCCAGCCCGCGTCGCCGGACGCTGCTGCCGGGGCGCGGCGGGCCCTCCCCGATGAGGTGGATCGTGCCGGCGCGGTCCTCTGCTTCCTCCTGCACGAGCACGGCGTCGGCGCCTGCGGGCATGACCGCGCCGGTGAAGATGCGCACCGTCTCGCCCGCGTCGATGCTGCCGGCATGGGGGTGGCCGGCGCCGCTCTCGCCGATTAGCCGGAATGGACCGGGGAGGTCGGCGAAGCGGATGGCGTAGCCGTCCATCGCGGAGAGATCGGCCGCAGGTTGGGTGCGGCGGGCGCGGACGTTCTCGGCCGCCCAGCGGCCGGCGGCAGCATGGAGCGATACGCGTTCGCTCGCGACCGGCGATGCGAGGGCCAGCAGCCGCGCCTGCGCCTCGGCGACGGGGAGGAGGGGAATCATCGGCCGATCCGTGGCAGGGGTTGGGACCGATCGACATCCAGATGCGTCGTGCGACCAGCTCCAAAGTGAAGGGAGACGCGCTTCATTCTTTCACTTTGCTCCACTTAATTCCGCAGCTGCGTCGCGGTAGCCGGGCGGGACACAAGCAAAGCAAATCCTATTAGGAAAGCGATTTGTCGGCCTGGTATGGCATCCATTCTGTTGACAACGGACGAGCCATTCGAGTCGGTGGCCGACTGGCAGGCGGCTGGCCGCACGGCTTTGGGAGGGCGCCGGAAACCCGCGGAAATCCGTCGAAGGTCACGAAAGTCATAGGTAGAACGGCCCCCCCGTCCGGACGAGGCTTTCCGGTGCCGGGGCCGCCGAAAAGTTGACCAAATTGACTCAGGTCACGTGTTTGCGCGCCGTCGCCCCGGACACGGCGCGGAGGCGACGGCATCGCGACAGCGACGCATCGGGGACGCGACATCAGGGTGACACCGAGGAACACCAAGGCGACGCTAACGCGACACCGACGCGACATGGGCGAGATCTACATAATCAAAGAACGGCCCGGCGCTCGCGCGGCTCGGAGCGGGCGAGCCAAGCAGGCGAAATCCTACATTGCAAGGGCGGGCGCCTCAGGGGCTGTCGACCTTCACCCCTCCCCTCCAGGGGAGGAGTGCATGAGCTGCCGGCGGATTGCTGAACGTCAACACACCCTAGGTTGCAAGTGGTGATGACGAGCGGGAGCCTATCCGATTCGGTTGGCGACGCAGCCATGTCGATCGGCATCCTCCCTTCCGCCAGCCTCGGCTGCCATCCCCCCTGGCAGGGGAGGATCGAAGCCGAGCCACCATCGGCGCACCGACCGCACGAACGCTGTGGCCTTTCGCCATCGTCCCGCTAGGGTCCGCCGCATGACTGCCCTGCTCCAGCCCGATCGCGGCCAGGCCGCGCGTTCCATCATCGTCGTCCATCCCGACAATTGGGCCGAATGGCTTGCCGCCCAGCCGCCGCGGGTTCGCGCTACCGTTGCCGCGCATCGGCTCACCGGCAAGGCCGGCAATCGCGCGGTCCTGCCCGGCGAAGGCGCGGAGGACTGGTCGATGCTGCTGGTCTGCGACGAGGCGCCGGGCTCGCCCTGGCGCATCGCCTCGCTCGGCGAGCAGCTTCCCGAAGGCACCTATCGGCTGGCCGAAGGCGAGGTCGGGGCGGCCGGGCTCGGCTGGGTGCTCGCGCAGCATCGGTTCGATCGCTACCGCAAGGAGGAGAATGGCGTCGGGCCCCGTATCCTGCTGACCGGCGATCCGGCGGCGATCGAGGAAACCGAGCGGCTCGCCGCCGCCACCGCGCGGGTGCGCGACCTCGTCAACACCGCGGCCGCCGATCTGGGGCCCGAGGAGCTGGAGGCGGAGGCCGCCGCGCTCGCCAAGACGCATGGGGCGACCCTCACCGTCACGCGGGGACGCGAGCTGGAGGCCGGCTATCCTATGGTCCACGCGGTCGGCCAGGCCGCCGCCAAGGGGCGCGAGCCGCGGCTGATCGAGATCGAATGGGGCCGGCCCGATCACCCGCGCGTGGCGCTGGTCGGCAAGGGCGTGGTGTTCGATTCGGGCGGGCTCGACATCAAGCCGTCGGCGGGGATGCGGCTGATGAAGAAGGATATGGGCGGCGCGGCACATGTCCTCGCGCTCGCCGAGCTGGTGATGCAGGCGCATCTGCCGGTGCGGCTGCATCTGTTGGTCCCGGCGGTGGAGAATGCGGTGTCGGGGGCGAGCTTTCGTCCGGGCGACGTGCTGAGGTCCCGCAAGGGACTGACGGTCGAGAACACCAATACCGATGCCGAGGGGCGGCTGATCCTGGCCGATGCGCTCGCCAGGGCGGTCGAAGCCGAGCCGGAGCTGATCCTCGATTATGCCACGCTGACCGGTGCGGCCCGCGTCGCGCTCGGGCCCGACCTGCCGCCGCTGTTCGCCAACGACGACACGCTGGCCGAGGAACTGCTCGCCGCCGGGCGCGACGAAGGCGACCCCTTGTGGCGGCTGCCGCTGTGGGACGGGTATGACGAGATGCTGAAGTCCGACATCGCCGACTTGGTCAACGCGCCCGACGGCGGCTTCGCGGGGGCGGTGACGGCGGCGCTGTTCCTGCGGCGCTTCGTGCCGAAGGAGATCGCCTGGGCGCATATGGACGTGTTCGCCTGGCGGCCGGCGGCCAAGGCGGGTCGGCCGAAAGGGGGCGATGCGTTCGGCCTCAGGGCGGCGTGGAAGGTGCTGAAGACGCGCTATCCGCGGGGTTGACGCTACGGCGCTCGTGCCGGTTCCGATGCGACGATGCCGAGGTCTTTGCAGTCCCGGCTATTTGTCGCATGACGAGCCCCGATGACCTACCAGCATATCCTGAGCGAGCGGCGCGGCGACGTGCTCGCCATCACGCTGAACCGGCCGGAACGGCTCAACGCGGCGCCGCCGGCGATGTTCGACGAGATCGGCGCGGCGCTCGAACGGCTCGACGGTGCGCGGGCGGTGCTGATCGGCGGGGCGGGGCGTGCGTTCTGCTCGGGCGCGGATGTCGCTGGTGGTGCGCTCAGCGCGGGTGATCCGGCGGAGGCGACCTATCGTGCGCTGACCGAGCATTACAATCCGGCGCTGCAGGCGATTGCGGATCTCGGCGTGCCGGTGGTCAGCGCGGTGCGGGGGCCGGCTGCGGGCATCGGGTGCAGTCTAGCGCTGGCGGCGGATTTCTGTGTTGCGGGTGAGAGTGGTTACTTCCTCCAGGCGTTCGTCAACATCGGGCTGGTGCCCGACGGCGGCGCAAGCTGGATGCTGGCCCGGCTGGTCGGGCGCGCGCGGGCGGCGGAGATGATGATGCTGGGCGAGCGGGTGCCTGCTGCGAAGGCGTTCGAATGGGGGATGATCCACAAGGTGGTCGCGGACGAGACGTTGGAGGCGGAGGCGCTTGCCCTTGCCGAGCGGCTTGCCGCGGGGCCGACCGTGGCGCTGGGGCTGATGCGGCGGGGGCTCGCCCATGCGCTGGACTCCACCTACGCCGAGGCGATGCAGCGCGAGGCCGAGAACCAGCGTGCCGCGCGCCGCTCGGCGGATTCGATGGAAGGGGGCATGGCTTTTCTTGAGAAGCGCAAACCCGCCTTTCGCGGCGCCTGAAAATCTCTACATCCTGCTTCCCATGGCGACTCATTCCACCAAGATGCTCATCCTCGGCTCGGGCCCTGCGGGGCTCAGCGCCGCGATCTACGGCGCGCGCGCGGGGCTGGAGCCGATCGTGGTCCAGGGCATCCAGCCCGGCGGCCAGCTCACCACCACCACCGACGTCGAGAATTATCCCGGCTTCCGCGAGGTCATCCAGGGGCCCTGGCTGATGCAGGAGATGCAGGCGCAGGCCGAGCATGTCGGCACGCGGATGATGTGGGACACGATCGTCGAGGTCGACCTGTCGCGGCGGCCGTTCCGGCTCGTCGGCGACGGCGGTGACGTCTACCTGGGCGACGTGCTGGTGATCGCGACCGGTGCGCAGGCGAAGTGGCTCGGGCTCGATTCCGAGGAATCGCTTAAAGGAAAAGGCGTAAGTGCCTGTGCGACCTGCGATGGCTTCTTCTATCGCGGCAAGAAAGTGGCGGTGATCGGCGGCGGCAACACCGCGGTCGAGGAGGCGCTGTACCTCACCAACCATTCGCCCGACGTGACGCTGATCCACCGCCGTGATTCATTGCGCGCGGAGAAGATCCTGCAGCAGCGGCTGTTCGCCAACGACCGCATCAAGGTGGTGTGGAACAAGGAGGTCGCGCGTTTCCTGGGTGCCGGCGAACCGGAGGGGCTAGTCGCGCTGGAGCTGCGCGATACCGTCACCGGCGAGCTGTCGCGGCTCGACGTCGAGGGCGGCTTCGTCGCGATCGGGCATCATCCGGCGACCGAGCTGTTCCGCGGGCATCTCGAGCTCGACGAGGATCATTACATCAAGGTCGAACCCGGCTCGACGCGGACCAGCGTGCCGGGCGTGTTCGCCTGCGGCGACGTGATGGACAAGGTCTATCGCCAGGCGGTCACCGCCGCCGGCACCGGGTGCATGGCCGCGCTCGACGCCGAGCGCTTCCTGGCCGAGGCCGAGTTCGAGGTCGCTCAGGCCGCCGAATAGGCGCGCACCGCCGCCAGCACGCGATCGTACAGCCACGCCTTGTCGGCGGGGGAGGCGAAGCTGTGGCTGGCGGAATCGAGCGACTCGATCGTCACCGGCGGGGGTGAGGGGAGCCGGCGCCAGGCGTCGCGGAAGGCGATGGCGGTATTGTCGCGCTCGGCGAGCAGGATGGTCGTGGCGCAGCCGGCGAGGCCGGACGCGATGCGCGCGGTGAGGTCGTCCGATTCCTTTGATGGAGAAGCGGCAATCCTTCGCAACCCCTTGGTAAGCCTGCCGAGATCGACTCCGCCGCGTATCAGCCGCAGCCATTCGCGCGGATCGCGGAGCTTCTCGGCATAGCGCGCGCGGATCGCCGCGGCAGCGGGGAGGGCATCCGCCGCGCCGCCGGTCCAGGGATTGGCGAGGATCAACGAGTCGATGCCGGCGACGGTGTGGAACAGCGCGAGCGCTGTCGCCGCGTCGCAATTGCCGAAGCCGATGAGGCGCGTGATGCCCGTTTCCGCGATGAAGGTCGCGGCGGCGGCGGCGATGTCGGGCGCCGAGCTTTCATAGCCGGCATTAAGGCCGCTCGAATCGCCGATCCCGCGGCGATCGAAGCGGAACACAGGGATGCCCTCGGCCGCGACCGCTCCGGCGAGCTCGGCCATGCCCCGATGGGCGCCGATGCGGATCTCATTGCCGCCGGAGACGATCAGCAGCCCGGTTCTGCCTGGCGCCTCGTCGAGCGTGCCGATCAGCGTCTCGCCCGCGCAGGGGAAGGAGATCAGCCTTCGCAATTTCGCACCCAATGGACGATATCGTCAGCAAGTGCTTCGGCAAGAACGGGATCATTGTCCGGTTCTGCCCTGCGCCACAAGGGCGTGCCCGGCAGCTTGAGATCGGCCGGCTTGGGATCGCTTTCCAGGCGGACGACGCGGGTGGCGACATGCGGCGTCGGATGCACTTCGGCCAGTTCGGTAAGGAACGCGTCGGAAACGTCGTTTCCGGCGATGGTCGCGCCATCCCCCGCCGTACGCAGGCGTTCGAGTTCGCGGAGCTGAGCCGGGCCGTCGAGCGGGGCCAACTGCCAATGGCTCGCTGCCGCGGTCCCGGGCACGAGTGCGCCGCCGCGCAGGCTCACTGCATGAACGCGCCTGAACGTCTCGAAAGCGGCACGCCAGTGCTCGAGCCGGACCGCGTTGACAGGTGTCAGGCTCTCGCCTGTCCCCGGCAGGTCGGGCAGCACGGACGCGATCCCGCGCCGGGCCAGACCCCGCGCCATCGTCACGATCAGCGCGCGGGTCCTGTTGGCTTCCTCGAACAGCGGCTGGGCGAAAACCACGACGGGGCCTTCGGCGGGGCCGAAGCGCAGCATCGCCTCCCGCCCGCCGGCCCAGTCGTAATGGCCGATCACTTGAGCGCTTTCGCCACCGCGAAGCGGGTGAGGGCGCCGAAGCTTTCCAGCGTGTCGGCGTCGATGTCTTCGTCGTCGATGATGATGCCGAGCCGATCCTCGAGCTCGGTCAGCACGCCGGCCACCGCCATCGAATCAAGCTCGGGCAGCGCGCCGAACAGCGGCGTCGTCTCGTCGAACGCCGCCGCGCGCTCGGCGCTGATGCCGAGCACGTCGCTGAGCACCGCGCGCACGGTTTCGATCACTTCGCTCGTGCCTTCGGGACGCACGTCCAGACCCCCACCAGAGAACTGGTGCGGCGTTAATTGGTGTGGTCGAGCTTGCCAAGGGCGGGGGCTGTGCGAAGAAGGGACGATGGTGCCGCTCGACCCCACGCCCCGCCCGATCGACTCGCTGCCGTCGCGCGGCCGGCCCGAGGACGTGGCGCTGGAGGATCGCGCGGGCACGCTGAGCTTCGTCGAGCTGGAGCGGGCTGTGGCGGAGCTTGCCGGCTGGCTGGCGGGGCGGGGGCTCGCGCCGGGCGAGCGTATCGCGAGCTGGCTCCCCAAGACGCGCACCGCCTGTCTGCTTCCGCTGGCCGCCCCGCGTGCCGGCCTCGTGCATGTGCCGATCAACCCGGTGCTGAAGCGGGCGCAGGTGGCGCATATCCTCGCCGACAGCGGGGCCGCGCTGCTGGTGACGCAGCCGGCACGCATCGCCGCGCTCAAGCCGGACGACGCCGCCTGCCCAATCGTCGTCGAGGAGGAGCTGACCGGCGCCGATCCGCTGCCGCCGTCCTCCGCCGATCCGGACGGGCTGGCGGCGATCCTCTACACCTCGGGCTCGACCGGGCGGCCCAAGGGCGTGATGCTGAGCCATGCCAATCTCTGGCTCGGCGCGATCAGCGTGGCACATTATCTCGGGCTTTCGGCCGAGGATCGCGTGCTCGGCGTGTTGCCGCTGAGCTTCGATTATGGGCAGAACCAGCTGCTCTCGACCTGGGCGGCGGGGGCGCGAGTGGTCCCGCTCGACTATCTCACGGCGCGGGACGTGGTGAAGGCGGTCGGCCGCCATGACGCCACCACGCTCGCCGGCGTGCCGCCGCTGTGGGTGCAGCTGCTGGAGGCCGACTGGCCGGAGGAGACGGCGGCGAAGCTCCGGCGGCTCACCAATTCCGGCGGCGCTTTGACGCCACGGCTGGTGCGGAGCCTGCGCGAACGGTTCCCGGCGGCCGATCTCTACCCGATGTACGGGCTCACCGAGGCGTTCCGTTCGACCTATCTCGATCCCCGGCTGGTTGATGCCCATCCGGATTCGATCGGCCGCGCCATTCCGTTCGCCGAGGTGATGGTGGTGCGCCCCGACGGCGCGCGCGCTGCGCCGGGCGAGCCGGGGGAACTGGTCCATGCCGGTCCGCTGGTCGCGCAGGGCTATTGGCGCGATCCCGAGCGGACGGCGTCGCGCTTCCGGCCGGCGCCCGCATGGTCGCGTTATGGCGGCACGGCGGCATGGTCGGGCGATACGGTTGTGGAGGACGAGCAGGGGCTGCTTCGCTTCGTCGGGCGCGACGACGAGATGATCAAGTCTGCCGGCAACCGTATCAGTCCGACCGAGGTGGAGGAGGCGGTGCTCGCCGGCGGCGAGACTGGTGAGGCGGCGGCGTTCGGCGTGCCCGACGAGCGGCTGGGCCAGGCGATCGTGGTGGTCGCGCGGGGTGACGGGATGCGGGAGGAGGAGCTGCGTGCTCGTTTGCGGCGCGATCTGCCGAGCTTCATGCAGCCGGCGCGCTATGAGTGGCGTGAGGCCTTGCCGCGTAACGCCAACGGCAAGCTCGACCGGACGGTGCTGCGAAACTCCCTCTCCCCACTGGGGAGAGGGCCGGGGAGAGGGGGCGGTGTCTCACCGAGACCAGCGCCTGCCGCACTGCCCCTCTCCCAACCCTCTCCCCGGGGGGGAGAGGGCTTTAAGCCGATAGGGCCAATTCCGCCCGAATTCGCGGGGCAGGCGCGGCTGGCGATCGGCGGGCGTGACGCCACAGAGTGGGCCGCCGACGGAACGCCGGTGTTCGTCTACGACATGGCGGTGGTCGCGAACCGGATCGCGAGGCTCCGCGCCGCGCTGCCGGCCAAGATCGACATCCATTATGCCATAAAGGCCAATCCATTCGTTCCGTTTCTTCAGAACGTTTCTGAACTCGTCGATGGCCTCGACGTCGCCTCTTCTGGCGAGTTGACGAAGGCGCTCGCGGTCAAGCCGGCGGCGACGATCAGCTTCGCGGGGCCGGGCAAGCGGGATGAGGAATTGGACGCCGCGATCTCCGCAGGCGTCACGATCAACCTCGAATCGGAGGGCGAGGCGGAGCGGGCGCTGGCGCTTGCCGACCGCCTTGGCGTCACGCCGCGCCTGGCGGTGCGGGTGAATCCGGATTTCGAGCTGCGCGGTTCCGGCATGAAGATGGGCGGGCGGGCCTCGCCGTTCGGAATCGATGCCGTGCGCGTGCCGTCGCTGGTCCGGCGACTGGTCGGCGCGGGCGTCGACTGGCGTGGCTTCCATATCTTCGCCGGTTCGCAGTCGCTCGATGTCCAGGCGATCATCGAGACCCAGGCTGCGACGCTCGCGCTGGCGGCTCGGCTCGCCGATGATGCTGGCACCGCGCCGCCCTTGGTCAATCTGGGGGGAGGTTTCGGGATTCCCTATTTCGCCGGCGACGTCGCGCTCGACGTCGAGGCGATCGGCGCCGCGCTCGGCGAACGGCTGGCGGCGCGGCCGGCGATCCTCGGCGGCAGCCGCTTCGCCATCGAGCTCGGCCGCTGGCTGGTGGGGGAGGCGGGCGTCTATCTTACCCGCGTCGTCGATCGGAAGGAGAGCGGCGGCGAAACCTTCCTCGTCGTCGACGGCGGGCTCAATCACCAGCTCGCCGCCACCGGCAATTTCGGGACGGTGGTGCGCCGCAACTATCCGATCGCGCTCGCCCGCGACGTCATGGGGTCGGCCGCGGAGACCGTCTCGATCGTCGGGCCGCTCTGTACGCCGCTCGACCGACTCGCCGACCGCATCGCTTTCCCAAGGGCGGAACCGGGCGATCTGGTCGCGGTCTTCCTTGCCGGGGCCTATGGCGCCACGGCCAGTCCCGCCGCCTTCCTCGGCCATCCGCCGGCGCGGGAAGTGATCGGCGGCCAAGCCTAACGCTATCTTTACCTCCTCGCCCGCATAGCAGCCCGCAATCTGCGTGAGGTGCAGGTGCGAGACGTCGCACCGGCCGCCCCCCGCGCCAAAAGGGTGATGCGATGCGTCTTGGTGCCAAGTCCCGGAAATTGCTGGGCGTGATGATCGTGCCGCTGGCGGCGTCGGGCTGCGCGGGCGGCGGTGCCCACCCGCAGCTTCCCTCCGCCCAGTTCGTCGCCAAGCAGGAGGGGCCGGGCGAGGAGTATGTCATCGGGCCGATGGACCAGCTCCAGGTGTTCGTCTGGCGCAATCCGGAGCTGAGCGCGAAGGTGCAGGTGCGCCCCGACGGCCGCATCACCACGCCGCTGATCAGCGACATGCCCGCGGTCGGCAAGACCCCGGCGATGCTGGCCGACGACCTCAAGATCGCGCTCGGCGAATATATCAAGGACCCGATCGTCTCGGTGATCGTCGAGAATTTCTCGGGCACCTACAGCCAGCAGATCCGCGTGGTCGGCGCGGCCGAGAAACCGGCGTCGATCCCCTACCGCGCCAACATGACCCTGCTCGACGCGATGATCGCGGTCGGGGGGCTCAGCGAGTTCGCCAACGGCAACGGCGCACGGCTGGTGCGGTTCGACCGCAACACCGGCAAGCAGACCGAATACAACGTCAAGCTCAAGAACCTGCTGAGGAACGGTGACGTCAAGGCGAACGTCCGGCTGGAGCCGGGCGATGTCGTCATCATCCCGGAAAGCATGTTCTAAGCCGTGGGCGGGCTCTACGAAGAATTCCGCGCGGCGCTCCACGCGGTCTGGATCCGGCGCTGGATCGCGCTGGCGGTGGCCTGGACATTGTGCCTCATGGGCTGGCTGGTGGTCTCGCAGATCCCCAACCAGTATGAATCGCGGGCGCGCGTGTCGGTGCAGCTGCGCCAGGTGCTGCCGACGCAGAATTCGGCCGAGCAGGCCAAGGACATCGACCGCCTCCGCCAGACGCTGACCAGCGCGGTCAACCTCGAGAAGGTCGTGCGCGGCACCGACATCGGCAACACCGTCGCCAACGACCGCGACATGGCCGACCGCATCGGCTGGCTGCAGAAGGCGATCAAGATCACCTCGACGCAGGACAATCTGTTCGAGCTGTCTGCGACGATCGGCAGCGGCGGCGCCTCCGACGCGGCCAACGCCAAGCTGGCGCGCGCGGTGGTGCAGAAACTGATCGACATCTTCGTCGAGGACAATCTCGCCAACAACCGCGACGAGACCAGCCAGTCGCTGCAGTTCCTCGACCAGCAGCTCCAGCAGCGCCAGCGCCAGCTCCAGGAGGCGGAGGCCAAGCGCGCCGACTTCCAGGCGAAGTTCCTGGGCTCGCTGCCCGGCACCGGATCGCTCGACGAGCGCATCGCCGCCGCGCGCAGCCAGCTTGCGCAGATCGAGGGTGACCTGGCGGCCGCGCAGTCGAGCCTGGCGGCGGTCAACGGGCAGATGACCGGCACCTCGGCCACGGTGGCAGGTCCCGGCGGTGCGGCGACGGCGGGACCGGCGCGGGCGCGGGTCGCGGCGATCCAGGGCCAGCTCGCCGAGGCGCGGGGCCGCGGCTGGACCGACAGCCATCCGGACGTGATCGCGCTCAAGAACCAGCTTGCGGTCGCCCAGGCGGCGGCGAAGAACGAGCCGCTGAGCGCGGGCGGGGCAGGGGCGTCGCAGAACCCGCTCTATTTGTCGCTCAGGTCGATGCAGGCGGACAAGGCGGCGCAGGTCGCCGCGCTCCAGCAGCGCAAGGCGCAGATCATGGGCGATCTCTCCACCTTCGAGGCGAAGATGGGGCAGCAACCCGGCGTCGCCAGCGAGCAGGGGGCGATCGACCGCGATTACCAGGTGCTGAAGGACCAGTACGCCAAGCTGCTCGCCGACCGCGAGCAGGTGAAGCTGCAGAGCCAGATCCAGACGCAGACCGACGCGATCAAGTTCAGCGTGATCGATCCGCCGACCAGCCCGCGTGCGCCGAGCGCGCCCAATCGGCCGCTGTTCATCACCGCGGTGCTGATCGCGGGCCTGTGCGGCGGCGTCGGTGCCGCCTTCGCGCTCGGTCAGCTCCAGCCGACCTATTCGACCGCGAGCCGGCTGGAGCGCGCGAGCGGGCTGCCGGTGATCGGCTCGATCGGCGAGGTGGTGACCGAGGCACAGCGGGCACTGCGCGCCAGGCGGCTGAAGCTGTTCGCGGGAGGCGTCGGCGCGCTCGGCGCGGCTTGGGTGCTGCTGGTCGGTCTCGAATTCTTCCAGCGGGGGATGGTCGCCTGATGAATGACGCCACGCCTCGTCGTCTGTCGGGGTCGCTGCTCGAACGGGCGGCGGCGATCTACGATCTCATGCCGGCCGCGATTCCTGCTATCGGCGAGCCGCAGCCGGCCGCCGTGCCGGTGCCCGATCCCGAACCGGTGATCCGTACCGGCTTTGCCGCGGAGGGGCCGGTCGTGCGCCGCGTCGCCTCGATCGACCGCGAAGTGCTTGCCGCGGGCGGGATGCTGGTGCCGGGCGCGTCGGTGACGGCGCTTGCCGAGGAATTCCGGCTGGTGAAGCGCCATCTGCTGCTCACCGCGCGCCAGATCGCCGGCAGCGACGCGCAGAAGTCGCGCACGATCCTGGTCTGCTCGGCGCGGCCCGACGACGGCAAGACCTTCTGCGCGGTCAACCTCGCGCTGTCGCTGGCGGCGGAGAAGGATCTCGAGGTCGTGCTGGCCGACGCCGACTTCGCCAAGCCGGGCATCCTGAACCGGCTCGGCATCGATGCGGCCGGCCCCGGACTGCTCGATGCGCTTGCCGACGCGGAGCTCGACGTCGAGGAGTGCATCATCGACACCGACGTGCCGCGCCTGTCGGTGCTGCCCGCCGGCGCGCGGACGAACAGCGACACCGAGCTGCTCGCCAGCGCCCATGCGCGGGTGGTGCTGGAGCGGCTCGCCTCGGCCAGTCCGCGCCGTATCGTGATCTTCGATTCGCCGCCGGCGCTGTCCGCCTCGTCGGCGTCGGTGCTCGCCGGCCATGTCGGGCAGGTGATGCTGGTCGTCCGCGCCGACCGTACCGGCGAGAGCGAGCTGCGCGACGCGGTAGCGCTGCTCGACGGGTGCGAGCATCTCCAGCTCGTCATCAACTCGGTCGCCTTCCAGCCGGGCGGGCGCCGTTTCGGCGGCTATTACGGGCAGGAGAGCGCGGCGTGATCCGTTCAGCTCTCCCGGCAGCATTGGCGGCCGCGCTGATTGCCGCCCCGGCGGGGGCCCAGCAGCAGCGTGACGTCACGCCCTATATCGAGGTCGGGCAGGTGCTGACCGCCGATCTCCAGTCGGGCGACGTGCTCACCTACAGCAGCATCGCGGCCGGCGTGGACGCGTCGATCCAGACGCGGCGCGTCGAGGTGCAGCTCAGCTACAAGTACGAGCATCGCATCGCCTGGGACAAGGATCTCGCCGACGAGAACGTCCATTCCGGCCTCGCCCGTGCGGCGGTGCAAGTGGCGCGCGGCGTGACGCTGGAGGGCGGGGCGCTCGCCGCCCGGGCGCGGTCGGACATCCGCGGCGATGCGCCGGGCAATCTCGCCGGCAATGTCCGCAACGTCAGCCAGGTCTATTCGGCCTATGCCGGCCCGACCGTCGCGACCAAGGCCGGCGATGTCGACATCAATGCCGCCTATCGCTTTGGCTACACCAAGGTCGAGGCGCCGAGCCTGCCGGCGGTGATCCCCGGCCAGCCCGCGCTGGACAATTACGACGACGCGACCAACCATCTCGCCACCGTCAGTGCCGGGGTGCGCGCGGGCGCGGTGCTGCCGGTGGGGCTCAGCGTCTCGGGCGCCTGGGCGCGCGAGGACGTGAGCCAGCTCGACCAGCGTTACGACGGCAAGTACGCGCGCGGCGACATCGTGGTGCCGGTGACGAACGAGCTCGCCGCGGTCGCCGGTGCCGGCTACGAGAAGATCGAGATCAGCCAGCGCGATCCGCTGGTCGATCCTGCGACGGGCCGGCCGGTGCAGGACAACAACGGCCGCTTCGTCACCGATCCCGCCTCGCCGCGGCGGATCGCCTATGACACCGACGGGCTGTTCTGGGATGCGGGGGTCGTCTGGCGGCCGAGCCGCCGGACCATGCTGGAGGCGCGGGTCGGCCGCCGCTACGGCACGATGAGCTACACCGGCTCCTTCTCGCATCAGATCAGCGCGACCAGCGGCGTCCAGGTCGGCGTCTACGACAGCGTCCAGAGCTTCGGCCGGGGGCTCGGCCGGGCGCTGGCGGACCTGCCGACCAGCTTCGACACCGGCTCCGACCCGTTCGGCAGCCAGTTCAACCGCTGCGTGTTCGGGCGGCAGGGCAGCAATGCCGGTGGCTGCCTCAACCCGCTGCTCGGATCGGTCACCACCGCCAACTTCCGCTCGCGCGGGGTGGTCGCGGTCTATTCGCGCAACTTCGGCCGCAACCGCTTCGGCGTGGGGCTCGGCTACGACAACCGCCGTTACCTGCTGCCGCCGGGGATCATTCCGGGCGTGTCGCTCGACGGCGTGACCGACGAGACCTGGTATGCGCAGGTTTCCGCGGGACGGCAGCTCAGCCGGCGCTCGTCGATCGATGTCGATGGGTATTTCAACTATTTCGACAGCGGCCTGGCCGGCGCGCCCGACGTGTGGGGCGGCGGGGCGACCGCCAGCTACAACTACAGCTTCGGCCATCTGAGCGCGATCGCGTCGCTCGGCCTCTACGCGTTCGACCAGGACATCCCCGGCACCGACACCGACCTCTCGGCGCAGGCCATGCTGGGGATGCGCTACTCATTCTGACGGGATCGGGGCCGCGGCCCCGCGGAGCGTGAACGATGTATGACGATCATTACGGATTGAGCGGGCGACCGTTCCAGCTGACGCCCGATCCGCGCTTCTGGTTCGACACGGCCACGCACCGCAAGGCGATGGCCTATCTCGGCTATGGCCTCAGCCAGGGCGAAGGCTTCATCGTCATCACCGGCGACATCGGTGCGGGCAAGACCACGCTGGTCGGCCACCTTATGGCGACGGTCGACCGCGAGCGGCTCAACATCATCACCATCGTCTCGACCCAGATCGCGGCCGACGACCTGCTGCGCACCGTCGCCGCGGGGCTGCGCGTCGACGGCGCCGGCAAGAGCAAGGCGGAGTTGCTCTCGGCGATCGAGAAGGGGCTGCACGCGGCCGCCCGCGCCGGCCGGCGCACGCTGCTGATCGTCGACGAGGCGCAGGCGCTGCCGGTCGACAGCCTGGAGGAGCTCAGGATGCTCTCCAACTTCCAGGCGGGCGGGCATCCGCTGCTGCAGATCTTCCTGCTCGGCCAGCCCGAGTTCCGCGACCGGCTGCAGGACCCGCGGCTGGAGCAGCTGCGCCAGCGGGTGATCGCGATGCATCACCTCGGCCCGATGGAAGCGGAAGAGGTCGAGCCCTACCTCAGCCACCGCCTGTCGGTGGTCGGCTGGAACGGCCGCCCGCGCTTCGAGCCCGAGGCGGTGGCGGCGATGTACCGCTGGTCGGACGGCGTCCCGCGCCGGCTGAACCAGCTCGCCAGCCGTATGTTGCTGTTCGGCGCGATCGAGAGTCTCGACAGCTTCTCGGCCGAAGACGTCGCCGACGTGATCGCCGATTTCGATCAGGACGCCGCCTCGCGCGCCGTCCGGCCGGACCCGATCGTCGCGGAGTCGATCCGCGCCGAGCCGCAGCCGGTGCAGCTGGCCGATGCCGCGATCGAGCGCCGGCTCGTAGAGCTGGAGAAGCGGCTGGAAGCGCAGGACGCCGCGCTGCGCCGCGTGCTGACGCTGCTGGTCGACTGGGTCGAAAGCGACGAGCGGCGGCCGGACGTGAGCCCATTGTTCCAGCGGGCGGGGTGATCCCACCATGCGCAACGCGCTCTCGGTCGACGTCGAGGAATGGTTCCAGGTCGGCGCTTTCGAGCGCACGATCGATCGCGCCGATTGGGAGCGTCTCGAATCGCGCGTGGTGGCGAACACGACCCGCGTGCTCGACCTGTTCGACGAAAGCGGGGCCAAGGCGACTTTCTTCACATTGGGCTGGGTGGCGGAGCGACATCCCCGGCTGATCCGCGACATCGTCGCACGCGGGCATGAGATCGCGAGCCATGGCTGGGGCCATGACCGCGTCTTCACCTTCACGCCCGAGCAGTTCCGGGCCGACCTCGCCCGCGCCAGGGCGGCGCTGGAGGATGCGGGCGGGCAGGCCGTCAAAGGCTATCGCGCGCCGAGCTTCTCGATCGACGCACGCACGCCCTGGGCACACCCGATCCTTGCCGAGGAGGGCTACACCTATTCGTCTAGCGTCGCGCCGATCCGGCACGACCATTATGGCTGGGGCGAATCGCCGATCGGTGCGCACCGGCCGGTCGCGGGCTCGGACTTCATCGAGCTACCGATCACGATGATACGCTTCGGCGGGCGAAGCGTGACCACCGGCGGCGGCTTCTTCCGCCTGCTGCCGCGCGTCCTGACCGATCGCGCGGTGGAGAGCGTCAACCGTCGTGCCGGGCGGCCCGGCGTCTTCTATTTCCATCCCTGGGAGATCGATCCCGATCAGCCACGTGTCAGAGGCGCGCCGCTCAAGTCGCGGCTGCGCCATTATGCGCGGCTGGGCGGCATGGCGGGCAAGCTGCGCCACCTGCTGCGCCGCCATGAATGGGGTCGGGTCGACGGCGTCGTCGCGCGCGAGGCGGAGCGGATCGCGTGACGCTACCGCTGCTAGACCGGCCGGTCGCCTGCCGTCTCGCCGACCTCGGCGATGGCGAGGAACGGGCGCGGATCGCGGCCTTCGTGGAGACGCATCCGCCGGGAACGCCGTTCCATCTCGCCGAGTGGAGTGTCGCGGTGGCGGATGGATGCGGGCAGGCGGCTCGCTATCTCGTCGCCGAGGGAGCCGACGGGGCCCTGCTCGGCGTGCTTCCGCTGACGTTGGTCCGGTCGCGGCTGTTCGGGACGGCGCTGGTTTCGGCCGGCTTCGGGGTGAGCGGAGGCGTGCTGTCCATCGATCGCGCGGCGACGCGGGCGCTGGCCGAGCAGGCCTGGGCGATCGCGGGGGAGGCGGGCGCCTCCAGCCTCGAGCTGCGCGGCGGCGAGGCGCCGAGCGATGCCTTCCACACCGATACCGATACCTATCTCGGCTTCGTCACAGATCTCGCGGCCGACGACGAGGCGCAGCTTGCCGCCATCCCGCGCAAGCAGCGCGCGGAGGTGCGCAAGTCGTTCGACAAGGGGCTGGAGATCACCACCGGCTCAGGCAAGGCCGATCGCGATGCCCATTATCGCGTCTATGCGGCATCGGTCCGCAATCTCGGCACGCCGGTGTTCCCGAAGGCGCTTTTCGCGGCTGTCCTGCGCCACTTCGGCGACGCGGCGGATATCCTCACCGTCCGTCGAGAGGGCAAGCCGGTGGCAAGCGTGCTCAGCCTCTACTGGAACGGCACCGTCTATCCCTATTGGGGCGGCGGCACCGAGGCCGCACGTGCGCTGCGCGCCAACGATGCCATGTACTATGCGCTGATGAACCACGCCCGCCGCCGTGGCTGCCGGAGGTTCGACTTCGGCCGCTCCAAGGCGGGCACCGGCGCGGCGGCGTTCAAGCGCAACTGGGGTTTCGAGGGCGTGCCGCTCGCCTATCACGTCCGTACCGCGGACGGCGCGGCGCCGCGATCGGTCAATCCGCTCGATCCCAGATATGCGCGGCGCATCGTGCTGTGGAAGAAGCTGCCGCTGCCCGTCGCCAATCTGATCGGGCCGTTCATCGCGCGCGGGCTCGGTTGAGATGGGCGACATATTGTTCCTCGCCCACCGCGTGCCGTTCCCGCCCGACCGCGGCGACAAGATCCGCGCCTATCACATCCTGAAGCACCTCGCGGCGCACAGGCGGGTGCATCTGGTCACCTTCGCCGAAAGCTCGCACGACATGAAGGCCAAGGGCGGGCTGGATCGGTTGACCGCCAACCGCTCGATCTTCTGGCGCTCCAAGACGCGGGCGCGAGCCGTGCTGGAGGCGCTGGTCTCCGGCCAGGCTGCGTCGGTCACCGCTTTCCGCCATCCGATGGTGCCGGGCGCGGTGCGGGCGCTGCTCGCGCGTCATGCGATCGACACCATCTACGTCTTCTCGAGCCAGATGGCGCAGTATCTGCCGCCGCCGAGCCCGCGCCGCCGCGTGGTGATGGACTTCGTCGACGTCGATTCGGCCAAGTTCGCCGATTATGCCAAGGGCGCGCGTTGGCCGATGAGCTGGCTCTATCGGCGCGAGGCGTCGGCGCTGCTCGCCCACGACCGCGCCGTCGCTACGCGCGCCGATCTCAGCCTGTTCGTGAGCGAGGCGGAAGCGGCGCTGTTCCGCGCCCGTACCGGTGCCGAGCGCGTCCATGCGGTCGAGAACGGCATCGATGCCGACCGGTTCGCTCCCGATGCGGATTTCCGTCGGATCGAATCCCAGGGCCAACTCATCGTCTTCACTGGGCAGATGGATTATCCGCCCAATGTCGAGGCGGTGACCTGGTTCGCCCGCTCGGTGCTGCCGCACATCCGCCTGCGCCACCCCGATGCGCGCTTCGCGATCGTCGGCCGCAACCCGACCGCGGAGGTGGAGGCATTCGCGCGCGGCGAAGGCGTTATCGTCACCGGCGAAGTGCCCGACGTCCGCGGCTGGCTGGCCGCGGCGGCGGTGGTGGTGGCGCCGCTCAAGCTCGCGCGGGGGGTGCAGAACAAGGTGCTGGAGGCGATGGCGATGGCGCGGCCGGTGGTCGTCTCGGGCGCGGCCGCCGAAGGGATCGATCATGACGGCACGATCTGCGTCGCCGATGACGTAGCGGGTATCGCGGATGCAGTGGTCGCGCTGCTCGACGATCCCGACCAGGCGGAGGAGCTGGGCCGCTCCGCCCGCGAGCAGGTGAAGCGGCGCTATGGCTGGGAGGCGCGGCTGGCGGTGCTCGACGAGCTGCTCGGCCTCACGCCGCGCAGGCAGCGACGGTCGGCGGCGGCGTGACGCTGGTTTACCCCAGGAGCGCGTTCGCGGCGGCTATGCCCGCCGCCTGGCGGACGCCACTCGTCTTGCTTGCGGGCGCATGGGCGGCACTGCTCATATTGTTCCACAGCGATGTCGCGGACCTTGCCGGCATCTATTGGAACAGCACCACCTTCGGCCATTGCCTGTTCGTTCCGCCGGTGATCGCCTGGCTGGTATGGCAGCGCCGGCGCGAGCTCGCGCTGCTCAAGCCCGAGGCGTGGTGGGGCGGGCAGGCGATCGTCGTGGCGGGTGCCGTCGCCTGGTTCCTGGGAGATGCGGCGGGCGTCGCCTTCGCACGGCACCTCGGTCTCATAGTGATGATGCAGGGCGCGGTCGTTGCGATCCTCGGATGGGGCATCGCGCGAGGGCTGTTGTTCCCGCTCGCATATATGATGTTCCTCGTCCCCTTCGGCGAGGCGCTGGAAAGCCCGCTCCAGACCGTCACCGTCGCGATCACCATGCCCTTGCTCCACCTCTTCGCCGTGCCGGCGAGCGTCGACGGAGTGCTGATCACCATCCCCAACGGCTATTTCGAGGTGGCCGAGGCCTGCTCGGGCGCCAAGTTCGTGATCGCGATGGTGGCCTACGGCGCGCTGGTGGCGAACGTCTGCTACGTCTCGTGGCGCCGGCGCATCGCCTTCTTTGCGATGGCGTTGGTCGTCCCGGTGATCGCCAATGGTCTGCGTGCATTCGGCACCATCTATGCCGCGCATCTCACCTCGATGGAGGCGGCGACCGGGTTCGACCATATCGTCTACGGTTGGGTGTTCTTCGGGTTGGTGATGGCGGCGGTGCTGGCGATCGGCTGGCGCTGGTTCGACCGCGATCCGGATGCGTCCTGGTTCGATCCCGCCAAGCTGGCCGGGCCGGCGCGCGGGCAGTCGGATCCCTGGACGGCGGCCGGTGCCGCGATCGCGCTGGCGACGCTCGCCTATGCCGGCGGCGCCGTCGTAGTCGGCCGCAGCGATGCGCTGCCGGCGCAGCTCGCGCTACCGGAAGTGCCGGGCTGGCATCGCGTGCCGCTCAGCACGGCGGCGCCCTGGACGCCCTATTATCCGACCGCCGACCATGGCCTGATCGGCCGTTATCAGGATGCCGCCGGGCACCGCGTCGACCTTGCCGTCGTGGTCTATGCCGGCCAGCGCGAGGGGCATGAGCTGGTGAGCTTCGGTCAGGGCGTGCTGCGCGAGAACGATCGCTGGGTGCGGATCGAGGACCTGCCCGCGCTGGCCGGCGGCTCGGTCCAGCGCATCACCGCGCCGGGACCAGTGGAACGCGAGGTCGCGACTTGGTACCGGGTCGCCGGCATGACGACCTCCGATCCCGGCCAGGTGAAGCTGGCGACCCTCAAGGCGAAGCTGCTGGGCGGACCCCAGTGCGCCGTGGCGATCCATCTCTCGGCCGAACGCGCCGACGGCGATGCGCGGGCGGCGATGGCCGCCTTCCTCGCCGCGGCGGGACCGGTCGACCGGCTCGCCGACCGCATCGCTGCGGGACGCTGAGCCATGTGCGGGATCGCGGGGATTTTCTACCCCGCCGTCGCCAAGCCGGTCGATCCTGCGCGCATCGCCGCGATGACCGACGCGCAGGCGCACCGCGGGCCCGACGGCCGCGGCGTGTGGACCGCGCCGGGGGTGGGGCTCGGCCATCGCATCCTCGCGATCATCGACGTCGGCGGATCGCCGCAGCCGATGCACGCCGGGCCGCTCTCGATCACTTACAACGGCGAGATCTACAATTTCGCCGAGCTGCGCGCCGAGCTGGAGGCGAAAGGTGTCCGCTTCGCCACGCATGGCGATACCGAGGTGATTCTCCACGGCTGGCGCGCCTGGGGGCCGGGGCTGCTCGACCGGCTCGTCGGCATGTTCGCCTTCGCCATCCACGATGCCGAGGCGCAGACGCTGGTGCTCGCCCGCGACCGGTTGGGCGTGAAGCCGCTCCACTATGTCGAGCTGTCGGACGGTGGGGTCGCTTTCGCTTCTGAACTCAAGGGGTTGCTTGCCCATCCTCTGCTTCGGCGCGAGGTCGATCCGCGCGCGGTCGAGGATTTCATGGCGCTCGGCTATATCCCCGATCATGCGAGCTTCGTCGCCGGCGTGCGCAAGCTCCCCGTAGGTAGCTTCCTGCGGCTCGAACGCGGCAGGCCGGTGGGTGCGCCGCAGCGCTATTGGGACGTCGATTTCTCCAAACGTGCCAAAGGGTCAGCCCGAGACCTTGAGGCCGAGTTGCTGGAACGGATGCGCCATGCGGTGACATCGCGCATGGTCGCCGACGTGCCGCTCGGCGCCTTCCTGTCGGGCGGGGTCGACAGCTCGGCCGTGGTCGCGCTGATGGCCGAGGCGAGCCCGAAGGCGGTCAAGACCTGCTCGATCGGCTTCGACGAGGCCGACCATGACGAGACCCGCTATGCTCGCTTGGTCGCCGAGCGTTTCAAGACCGAGCATCGCACCCGTGTCGTCGCGTCGGACGATTTCGCGCTGATCGACCGGCTGGTCGAGGCGTTTGACGAACCCTTTGCCGATGCCTCGGCGCTCGCCACCTATCGCGTTTCCGAGCTGGCGCGCGAGACGGTGACGGTGGCGCTGTCCGGCGACGGGGCCGACGAGGCGTTCGCCGGCTATCGCCGCTATCGTTTCCATGCCGCCGAGGAGCGGGTGAGGGGGCTGCTCCCCGCGGGCACGCGTGCCGGGTTGTTCGGCACGCTCGGCCGGCTCTATCCCAAGGCCGACTGGGCGCCGCGGCCGCTCAGGGCGAAGACGACCCTGCTCGCGCTCGCGGAGGATGGTGCTGCCGCCTATGCCCGCGCCGTCGGCGTCACCACGCCCGAGACGCGTGACCGCCTCTACACCGATGCGTTCCGCCGCACGCTCGCCGGCCATCGCGGCGAGGATGCGATGATCGGGACGATGCGCGGGGCACCGGCGCGGACCGGACTCGATGCCGCCCAATATGCCGACATCCATCACTGGCTCCCCGGCGACATCCTCGCCAAGGTCGACCGCACCAGCATGGCGGTGAGCCTGGAGGCGCGCGAGCCGCTGCTCGACCATCGACTAATCGAGTTCGCGGCGACGTTGCCGCCCCCGCTCCGCATCCGCGCGGGGCAGGGGAAGTGGCTGATGAAGAAGGCGCTGGAACCCTATCTGCCGAAGGACATCCTCTACCGGCCGAAGATGGGGTTCGTGACCCCGGTCAGCGCCTGGTTCCGCAAGGACCTGGCCGAGGAGGCGGCGATGCTCGCGCGTTCGCGGGTGCTGGCGCCGTGGTTCGAGCGAGCCGCGTTGGAGCGGCTCGCCGAGGACCATCGCGCCGGCCGTGCGGAGCACGGCCGGACGCTGTGGCAGCTGATGATGCTGGATCGCAGCCTGTCGCGCGTGCTTGGAGTCTAGAATTTGCTCCATCGGGCTTGAAGCAGCTGTTCCCGGCGAAGGCCGGGGCCCAGTTGCGAGCCGTTCGAGACTGGGCCCCGGCCTTCGCCGGGGAACAGATTCAAACTAGCTGAACCTGACTTTCATACCCCGTTCGTCCCGAGCGAGGTCGAGGGACACAGTGTCTCGACTTCGCTCGACACGAACGAGGGTCAGAATACCGCGATTGCCGCATGCAGCGTCAGCGCCACCAGCAGCAGCGTCGAGAGCATGAACACCGCGAACCTCGGCGCGACGCGGTTGACGGTCGCCTGGATGAGGCTGTGGACGATGCGCAGGCCGACATAGCCCCAGGCGATCCACGCATTGACGCCGTTGCCGCCCCCCGTCACCGCCAGCGTCAGCGCGACGGCGTAGAAGATCGTCGGCTGCTCCATCAGATGGTTGTAGTTGTGCGACGGCCATTGCGCCTTGGGCGGCAGCACGCGATCGGCGTCCGATCCCTTGCCGCCGACCAGCTTGGTGATATCGATGCCGGCCGCGCGCATCGCCGGCATCCGGACGGCCATCATCCATAGCCACATCACGAGTGTCCAGGCGATCAGGACGACGACCGGCTTCAGGATTTCAGCGTGCATGAAAAAGCCTCCCCCAGATTGTCTCCGGGGGAGGCTGCCTCAGTCAGTTGCGATGTGCAACCTCAGGCGAAGAGCTTCGCCCAGCGGCGCTTCTCGCGGTCCTTCCACAGGCCGCGGTGATAGGCGTCGCTGGCGAGCAGCGGCATCACGCTGCCCGCCTCGGCGAACACCATCTGCTCGATGCCCGTGTTGACCTTGCCCCAGCTCGCCGCCTCCTGGAGGGTCGAGGACGAGCAGGCGCCGTCGCGGACGTCGGCGACGGTGATCTGGACGGCGTATTTGTGCACCTCGACGTCCTCGTGGCCGAGGATCTCGGCGCAAACGACCGTGTCCTGAATGAAGTTCTTGGGCACGCCGCCGCCGATCATGAGGAGGCCGGTGGTGCCCGCCTCGATCTTGATCTGCGTGAGCTCGCGGAAGTCGGCGACCGCATCGATCATGAGATAGGGCTTGCCCGCCTTCATCTGGTCGACCTGGTGCTTGACCAGGCCGAAACCGGCCGACGAGTCCACGAACGCCGGGCAGAAGATCGGCACGTCATGCTCATAGGCGAGCTTGACCAGGCTGTTCTCCTTCTTGCCGTGCTCCGACAGGTAACGGCCCATCTCGCGGATGAAGGCGCGGCTCGAATAGGCCCTGGGCTCCAGCTCGTTCGCGATCTTGTTGATCGTGAAGTCGCAGTCCTGGAGCTGCTCCTCGTCGATATAGGTGTCGTAGATGCGATCGATGTAGAGCGAGCGCAGCGTGTCGTCGTCCGGCACCTCGAGCGCCTGATAGTGCTTGTGGCCCAGCCCCTCGAAGAAATCCATGTCGACGATGGTCGCGCCGGTCGCGACGATGCCGTCGACCATGTTGTTGCGCACCAGCTCGGCATAGAGGTCCATGCAGCCGCCGGCCGAGGTCGAACCTGCGATCACCAGGAAGATGGTGCAGTCCTTGTCGGCCAGCATCTGGTTGTAGATCTTGGTCGCGCGACCGAGGTCGCGGCTGGTGAAGCTCATGTCGGCCATCGCGTCGACGATCGGGCGCGCGTCGAAGCTCTTGATGTCGATATGCTTGACCTGCTTCGACAAGAGCTCGGCCTTGCGGGTATCGTTGATCGGGCCCTGCGCGGCCGCGGTCTTGGTGAGGGTGTCGGTCACAAGGTTTCTCCTGTTACAAACACCGCAGTCGTTCATGGGGACGCGGAAACCCGTAAAGGAGCGGGGCATCGCAATGCCCCGCCCGATTCTGTTCAGTTATGAAGCCGTCGTTACAGCGTGACGACGTTCGACGCGACCCGGCGATCCTCGCTGGTGTAGAGCGAAGCCATCGGCTCGTCCTCGACGATCACCGTCTCGTCCGAGCCGAAGCCGTTGAACGCGGTGCGCATCGCCGCGCCATAGGCGCCGAGCATCCCGATCTCGAGATAGTCGCCCGCCTGGACGTCCGCCGGCAGCATGAACGGCCCGGTCATGTGATCGAGGTCGTCGCAGGTCGGCCCGTAGAAGCTGAACGCCATCTCCTTGGCGCGGCTGTCGGGCTCGCGCAGCAAGGTGACCGGGAAGCGCCAGCCGATGTGCGCGGCGTCGAACAGCGCGCCATAGGCGCCGTCGTTGATGTAGAGTTCGTCGCCGCGGCGCCGCTCGACGCGCACGATCAGCGAGCTGTACTCGGCGCACAGCGCCCGGCCCGGCTCCGCCCACAGCTCGGCCGAATAGGAGACTGGCAGGCTCTCGAACGCGCGATGGATCGTCTCGAAGTAGAGCTCGAGCGGTGGGGGCTCCATGCCCGGATAGGTCGAGGGGAAGCCGCCGCCGACGTCGATCACGTCGACGGTCACCGCCGCCTCGACGATCGCCTGGCGCACGCGCTCCATCGCGTCGGCGTATGCCTGGGGCGTCATCGCCTGGCTGCCGACGTGGAAGCAGATGCCGAGCGCGTCCGCGACCTGGCGGGCGCGGATCAGCAGCTCCTTCGCCTCACCCGGCGCGACGCCGAACTTGGAGGCGAGGCTGAGCTTCGAATGCTCCGACGAGACGCGCAGGCGCACGCACAAGGTCAGGTCCTCGGCGCCGCGGGTGGCGCGGACGATCTTGTCCAGCTCCTCGACCGAATCGAGGCTGAACACGCGGACGCCATGGTCGAAATAGGCCTCCTCGATCGCTTCCTCGGCCTTGACCGGATGCATGAAGCACAGCGTCGCGCCCGGCAGCGTGCGCGCCACCAGCCGGACCTCGCCGATCGAGGCGACGTCGTAATGCGTGATTCCGCTGTCCCAGAGCACCTCGAGCAGGTCTGGAGACGGATTCGCCTTCACCGCATACATCGAGCGGCCCGGAAACTTCTCGACGAAGAATCGGGCGGCACGCGACGCTGCGTGGGGACGAATGAGCGTGACCGGAGCCACCGGTCGAAGGGCAGTCGCTAGCCCCAGCGCGTTATGATGCTTGGACAATTCAAGGGACCTCCAATTGCCTTGCGGCATAGTGTGACGAAAAGCTGCCTTGCGGTTGGAAGTCCCATGGGGCAGCGGACGGCGCACATAGGATCGGGGTCCCCCGATGTAAAGCGGTGAAATGCGATGAAAGGTGAGATGTGACGATCGTACGACAACCGACCCGCGCCGGGGTGCGCGACGCGGCCGCCAAGATCGCGGCGATCCTGCCGATGACGCCGCTGTTCGTCGCGGAAATCCGCGGGGTCCGGGTGGGGATCAAGGCCGAGTGCCTGCAGCCGATCGGCGCCTTCAAGATCCGTGGCGCCTGGCACCGGCTGACCGCGCTCGACGACGCGACTCGGGGGCGCGGCGTCGTCGCCTTTTCCTCGGGCAATCACGCGCAGGGCGTGGCCTGGGCGGCGAAGCGGCTCGGCATTCCGGCGGTGATCGTGATGCCCGCCGACGCGCCGGCGGCGAAGCGCGACGCGACGCTCGCGCTCGGTGCGGAGGTCGTTCCCTATGATCGGATGACCGAGAATCGCGAGAAGATCGCCGCGCATCTCGCCCATGCGCGCGGTGCGACTCTGGTGCCGAGCTTCGATGATCCCTGGGTGATCGAGGGGCAGGGCAGCGCCGCGATCGAGGCGACGACCCAGTTCCATGAGGCGGGACTTGGCGACATCGCGCGAGTGGTGACGCCCTGCGGCGGCGGCGGGCTGGCGGCAGGGCTTACGCTGGCATTGCCGGATGCCGCGATCCGGGTCGCGGAGCCCGAGGGTTGGGACGACATGCGCCGCAGTCTCGAGGCGGGCTGGATCGAGGAGGTCGGGCCGAACCCGCCCCCTACGACCTGCGACGCGCTCCAGACGCTCCGCGTGTCGCCGCTGACGTTCGAGGTGCTCGCGCGCCGTTCGGCGACCGGTGTCGCGGTCAGCGAGGAGGAGGTGCGCGAGGCGCAGCGCTGGGCGGCGGCGAAGCTCCGGCTGGTGGTCGAGCCGGGCGGCGCGGTGGCGCTTGCGGCGTTGCTGACGGGCAAGGTGGAGCCGGAGGAGGGCACGCTGGTGCTCGCCTCGGGCGGCAACGTCGACATCGACGCCTATGCCCGGGTGCTGGCGGGCGAGACCGCGCCGGCGCCGGCATTTCCGGCGCTCAGCGATAGCCCGTCGTGATCCCAAATCCTCCCCGGCACGGGGAGGGGGACCAGCGAAGCTGGTGGAGGGGGAGCGCGGCAAGCGACATCGCATGAGGCGAGCCCCCTCCACCACGCGACTTCGTCGCGCGGTCCCCCTCCCCGTGCCGGGGAGGAGCCTTAACCCACGAACGCCCGCTCGATCACATAATCGCCCGGCGCCGCGTTCGACCCCTCGACGAAACCGAGCGCGTCGAGGTCGGCAGACAGGTCGCGGATCATCGCCATGCTGCCGCACAGCATCACCCGGTCCTGCTCGGGATCGAGTTCGCGCGGGCCGGTGACGCCCGGCCCGAACAGCGCGCCGCTGCGGATCAGCGTGCCGATGCGATCGGTGAGCGGGAAGGGCTCGCGCGTCACCGTCGGCACATAGGCGAACTGGAGCAGCGCCTGGTCCTGCACCAGCGGGTCGCCGGCGAGCTGTGCCTCCAGCTCGGTGCGATAGGCGAGGTCGCTGACGCGGCGTACCGAATGCACCAGCACGATCTGCGCGAACTGCTCGTAGACGTCGGGATCGCGCGCCAGGCTGAGGAAGGGCGCGAGGCCGGTGCCGGTCGAGAACAGGAACAGCCGGCGCCCGGGCTTGAGGGCGTCGGTCACCAGCGTGCCGGTGGGCTTGCGGCCGAGGAACAGCTCGTCGCCGGGCTCGATCGTCTGGAGCCGCGAGGTGAGGGGGCCGTCGGGCACCTTGATCGACAGGAACTCCAGCTCCTCCGCCCAGGCCGGGCTGGCGATCGAATAGGCGCGCAGCAGCGGCTTGCCCTCGCTGGGGAGGCCGAGCATCACGAACTCGCCCGAGCGGAAGCGGAAGCTTTGCGGGCGGGTGATGGTGAAGCTGAAGAGATGTTCGTTCCAATGCCGTACGGAGCACACGCGCTCGACGGTCAGGACGCCGGACGGCGCCAGTCCGGGGGCGGCGGCGATGCGGTCACTCATGATCTGGGTTCTTCTCCGTCAGGGAATCGGGAATGGGTGGTGCCATGCCGGCGGCGACCAGTACGGCAGTGAATCTGCGCACCGCCCGGTGGGCGGCGGTGACGAGTTCGGGATTCGGCAACACCAGCGCAAGCGTCGCATGGACGCGCGCGTCGGCCTGCGGATCGCTAGCGCCGAACAGCTCCAGCAACAATGCCTCGCCCTCGGAGACGCGCGGGGTTCCGGGCGTCATCACTTCGAGCGGCTGTTCCGAATCGCGCGAGAGCAGCGCCATCGCCATCGCGAAATGCGGCAGGCCCACCGCAAGATCGTGCCGGCCGAATGCGGGCCCGAGTTCCGCCCCGAGGCAGATCCTCTGGCCCATCGCGGCGACGGCGGCACGGGCGGCCCACAGCAGAAAGGCCTCGCTCGTTCCGAGCTCGCCGACCGGCCGATCGAGATAGCGGTACATGGGATACGTCCCCGACTCTGGAAGCTGATCGGGGCGATATCGCCGTCTGCTATTGCAAGTCAATCGCAAATACTCGAGCGGTGGCTAAGGCAGCCGGGCTGCGTTAGATGAACGGCATGGCCAATCTGACTGCCGCGATGGCGATGATCGCCGTGTTCGCACTCGCCGTGGGCGGGCTCCACCTGATCGCCAAACGGCGCGAGCGCACCAAGGGCGCGCTGATGCTCGCCTGCGCGGCGGTGATCCTCGGGAACATACTGATCTGGACGCTCTAATTCCCTCTCCCGTCGGGAGAGGGATGAGCGATCACCGGATCGGCGAATTCGGGTCGAGCCGCATGTCCAGATATTTGTCCACGCTGCCCATCAGCTCCGGCATCTCGTTCTGGAAGAAGTGGTTGGCGCCCGGGATCACGTCGTGATGGATGGTGATGTGCTTCTGGGTGCGCAGCTTGTCGACCAGCTTCTGCACCGCGCCCGGCGTCACCACCTCGTCCGCCTCGCCCTGGATGATGATGCCCGAGCTGGGGCAGGGTGCCAGGAAGGTGAAGTCGTACATGTTCGCCGGCGGTGCGATCGAGATGAAGCCGCGGATCTCCGGGCGGCGCATCAGCAGTTGCATGCCGATCCACGCGCCGAAGCTGACGCCCGCGATCCAGGTGGTCGACGCTTCCGGATGGAAGCTCTGCACCCAGTCGAGCGCGCTCGCCGCGTCGGAGAGCTCGCCGACGCCGTTGTCGAACGTCCCCTGGCTCTTGCCGACTCCGCGGAAGTTGAAGCGGAGCGTCGCGAAGCCGCGGCGCTGGAAGGTCTTGTAGAGCTCCTGCACGATGTGGTTGTTCATCGTGCCGCCCGATTGCGGGTGCGGATGGAGGATCATCGCCACCGGCGCGCGCGGCTTGGGAGCGGGGGCGAAACGGCCTTCGAGACGGCCTTCGGGTCCTGGAAAGATGACTTCGGGCATGGAACCTGCAGATTAGGATGGCGCGTTGACATAGCGCGCGAGAGCAGGCGCGCTATATAGGCAAGGGTTGCGTGCGCGCAATCATTCTGGGGTTTGCGTTGCCGTGACCAGCCGTCTCTATCTCGATCACGCCGCCACGACGCCGATGCTGCCGCAGGCGGCGGAGGCGGTGGCGCGTGGGCTCGCCCATTGGGCCAATCCCTCGTCGCCCCATGCCGAGGGGCGGTCCGCCCGTGCGGCGCTGGAAAGCGCGCGCAGCGTGATCCGCGCCGCCTATGATTGGCAGCATGAGCTGATCTTCACCAGCGGTGCGACCGAGGCGATCCTGCTCGCGCTGGGCCGCGCGCAGGTCGAATCGCGGCTGATCGCGGCGACCGAGCATGATTCGGTGCTGCGCGCCGCGCCCGATGCGGTGCGCCTGCCGGTGAAGGAAGATGGGCGGATCGACCTCGACGTGCTCGACGCCGAGCTGGCGGTGGCACCGACGCCGGCGCTGGTCGCGGTTCAGTGGGGGAACAGCGAGACAGGGGTGATCCAGCCGCTCCGTGCGATAGGCGAACGCGTCGCCGCCGCCGGTGCCAAGCTCTTCGTCGACGCTGCGCAGATGCCGGTCAACTGGAAGGGCGGCGATCTGCCCCAGGATACCGCCGACCTGATCGCGATCTCCGCCCACAAGCGCGGCGGACCGCCGGGAATCGGTGCGCTGCTGGTGCGCGACCTGGGATTGCTGCTGCCGACGGGCGGGCAGGAGCGCGGCTATCGCGGCGGGACGGAGAATGTGCCGGCAACGCTCGGCTTCGCGGCGGCGATAACGGTGCCGGAAAACCTGGAGGCGATGACGGCAATGCGTGAACGCCTCGACGGCGCCATCCGGGCGCTCGGCGGCGAGGTGGTTGCCGGCGACAGCCCGCGTGCCCCGCACATCGCATCCTATCGCCTTCCGGGCATGCCAGCGGCGGCGCAGCTCATCCGGTTCGACCTGTCGGGAATCTCGGTGTCGGCCGGCTCGGCCTGCTCCTCGGGGAGCATGCGGCCGAGTCATGTGTTGGGTGCGATGGGCTGGGAGGGCGCCAAGGCGGGCGAGGTGATCCGGGTCAGCTTCGGCCGCTCGACCACGCCGGCCGACGTCGAACGCTTCATCTCGGCCTGGGCGGAGATCGCCCGCGATGTCCGTGCCCGGGCCGGGGAGACGGTCGAACCGGCATGATCTACCTCGACTATCAGGCGACCACGCCGCTCGCGCCCGAAGCGCTGGCGGCAATGCTGCCCTGGCTCGAATCGCAGCACGCCAATCCGCATTCCGCCCATGCGCCGGGCCGCGCGGCGAAAGCGGCGGTCGAGGTGGCGCGGGACCAAGTGGCGGCGCTGCTGCCGTCGGGCGGGCGCGTGACCTTCACCAGCGGCGCCACCGAGGCGCTCAACTGGGCGATCAAGGGTACGCGCGGCGGCATCGTCACGATCGCGACCGAACATGCCGCGGTACTGGACACCGTCGAGGCGCTGGCACGTGAGGGGCGGCAGGTCACGATCCTGCCGGTGGGCAGCGACGGGCTGGTCGATCTCGATCGCGCACGAGAGGCGATCATGCCGGGGACCGGGTTGGTCGCGGCGATGCTGGTCAACAACGAGATCGGCGTGATCCAGCCGATCGCCGAACTCGCGCGCCTCGCGCACGGCGCGGGTGCGCAGTTCCTGTGCGATGCCGTGCAGGGCTATGGCCGCCTCGCCATCCCCGGCGGCTGCGACATGATCGCCATCTCTGCCCACAAGATCCATGGGCCGAAGGGGATCGGCGCGCTCTGGCTCCGCGACGGGGTGACGCCGGAGCCGTTGCTCCACGGCGGCGGACAGGAAGTCGGTGGCCGCTCCGGGACGCTCTCGCCCGCACTTTGCGCCGGGTTCGGCGCTGCCGCGAAGCTCGCGCGCGAGCGGTTTGAGGAGGATCATGCCCACGTCGACCGGCTGTTTGCCCGTGCGCTCGACCGCATGGCGGGTTGGACGCTCAACGGGAGTCGGGCGCGCCGCTATCGCGGCAATCTCAACCTGTGCCTACCCGGACTCGATGTCGCGCGGCTGATGAGCGAGCTTCGCGACATCGCCTTCTCCGCCGGCTCGGCCTGTGCGAGCGGATCCGGGCGGCCAAGCCATGTCCTGCGCGCGATCGGACTCGGCGACGCGGAAGCGCGGGCGAGCATCCGGCTCGGCTTCGGCCGCTATACGAGCGAGGAGGAACTGATGACGGCGCTGGATCGCATCGACGATGCGGCGCGTGCGCAGCGGAGCGCAGCATGATCCGCGTCCGTTTCGTCAGCGCCGACGGGCTTGCGGTCGAGGAGGTCGAGGGGGCGGACGGCGACAGCCTGCTGCGCCTGGCGCAGGCGCATGGCCAGCCGCTCGAAGGGACCTGCGAAGGGGCGATGGCCTGCTCGACCTGCCATGTCATCGTCGCGCCGGAGGATTTCGGCCGGCTGCCGCCTGCCAGCGAGGAGGAGGAGGACATGCTCGACCTCGCCGCCGGCGCCACCCGCACCAGCCGGCTGTCCTGCCAGATCACGCTCACGTCCGACCTCGAGGGGCTTACGGTGCGCGTTCCCGCCGAGGCGCGCGACATGCGAGGTCGCTAGCCTCCTAATTTATTTGCTGCGGATCGTTGTCGCCGCGGAACAATTCGATCAGCTTGCGGTTTCCGCCGCCGGCGGGAGGGAACCGCCGGATCAAGACGGAGTGATGCCCATGACGAAGAAGCTTCTCGGCTTGGCCGCAGCTGCGTTGGTCACCACCGTAGCGTTCAGCGCTACCCCGGTTGATGCGCGACGGCACCACAACAGCTATCACGGCTACCGCTGGAAGACGGTCTGCAAGACCCGCTGGGTACATCATCGCAGAGTGCGTCAGTGCCACCGCGTCCGCATTCGTCGATAAAAGCTTGAGTGATCGCCGCGCGCGCCGTCCTGGCGCCGCGCGGCGTTTTCGTTCAGGAACTGTGCGTTTTCACTGACCTATGCTCCGATAGCCCGACGAATCGGGCCTGTTGGGAGTAACAGAGATGAAACTGATCGCATTGACTGCGGCTGGTCTTCTCGCCGCCGCAGCGCTCACGCCGGTTCCGGCTGCCGCGCAATATCACCGCAGTTGGGACGGCTATCATCGCAGCTGGCATGATCGCGGCTGGGACGGCCGCCGCTGGGATCGCCGGCGCCACTGGGACGATCGCCGCTATTGGCATCGCGGGCCGCGCTACCGCTATCGCGGCGGCTGGCATCACCGCCGCAGTTACGTCACCTGCCGCTGGGTGCGCGGCTATTACGGGCCGCACCGCCGCTGCTTCCGGGTGTGGCGCTAAGTCATAGCGCTTGATCGCACCGCCCGACTCCCCCATATGCCCGCGCGGGAGTCGGGCGGACGTGTGCCGTCGCCAACCCGGTCAGGTCCGGAAGGAAGCAGCCGTAACGATTTCGCCACGGGTCGTTCCGGCTCCCACCGCGCATCGCCAAGACGTAGCGAAGCTACGGCGAGAATCCGCGATGCGCGCGGCCGGCGGCGCCAGAAGCGCCGTCCGACGACGCGGCTTTGCCGCGGCGCTCTTCTAACCCTCCAAAAAATTTTCGCCCCCATGTCACACATGGGCTCGCTGCCTCGTCATGCCATCGGACCCTATGACGAAAGGAGCGAATATCATGACCCCCCGTCTCAAAGTTTGGGAAGTCGCGCCCGAGATGATGCAGGCGTTCGCCGACTTCTCCGTCGCGCAGGCCAAGGATGGCCTCGAGCATTCGCTGCAGGAGCTGGTGAAGATCCGCGCGTCGCAGCTCAACGGCTGCGCCTTCTGCCTCCACATGCACACGCTGGAGGCGCGCAAGGCCGGCGAGAGCGAATTGCGGCTGCTGATGCTCCCCGCCTGGCGTGAATCGCCGCTGTTCACCGCGCGCGAGCGGGCCGCGCTGGCCTGGACTGAGTCGCTGACCCGTCTGTCGGAGACGCATGCGCCCGATGAGGACTATGCCGAGCTTGCCTTCGAGTTCACACCGGAGGAACAGGTGAAGCTGACCATGCTGATCGGCATCATCAACGCCTGGAACCGCTTCGGCGCCGGCTTCCGTGCCGTCCATGCCGGCCATCCGCCGGTCGAGGCGAAGGAGGCGGCATGACTGCGGGCGAACCGGCCGCGGACGCCGCATCGAGCTTCGATCCGCTGCGACCGCGGCTGGTTCGCGTCGCCTACCGTATGCTGGGCTCGATCGCCGACGCCGAGGATGTGGTGCAGGATGCCTTCCTGCGCTGGCTCGGCACCGATCGTGGCGCGGTGCGGGAGCCTGAGGCGTTCCTGCGTCGCGTCGTGACCCGGCTGTGCCTCGACCAGCTCAAGTCGGCTCGCCACCGGCGCGAGGACTATGTCGGTCCGTGGCTGCCCGATCCGGTGGTCGAGCCGGAGCCGGTCGAGGACGTGACCTTGCCGCTGATGCTCGCGCTCGAACGTCTCTCACCGCTGGAGCGGGCGGCGTTCCTGCTCCACGACGTGTTCGGGCTCGGCTTCGACGAGGTCGCCGAGGCGATCGGCCGCGATCCCGCCGCCTGCCGCCAGCTCGCCTCGCGCGCCCGCGACCACGTTCGCGCCGAGCGTCCGCGTTTCCCGGTCGAAAAGGGCCACGGGCTGGAGATCGCCGCTGCCTTCTTCGCAGCCTCGCGCGAGGGCGACATGACCTCGCTTCGGACGATGCTGGCGAGCGATGTTGCGGTCTATTCGGACGGCGGCGGCAAGCGCCCGGCCGGGTTGCGGCCGATCGTGGGCTTCGACGATGTGATGAAGCTGTGGGAGAGCCTCGCGCGCTTCTTCCGCAAGGGTACGTCACAGGTAGTGCGCTACGGCTTCGTCAACGGTCTGCCGGGTTTCGTCACGCGCGAGAATGACGGCATGCTTCAGACCACCGCGCTGCTGGTCGAAGACGGTCAGATCAGGGCGATCTACGTGATGCGCAATCCCGACAAGCTCGGCCATCTCGAGCCGACCCGGCACTGACCGCTCATGGCCTGCCCGGCGAATAGTCGGTCAGCACCATCGTCCGCTCCTCGATCTCCCCCATGATCGGGGCCTCGGGCGAGACCGTCTCGCGCTTGATCCGGCTCCATTCCTCATCGGCACGGAAAGCGGCCCATCCTGCCTTCAACGCCGCCTCGTCGCGCCAGCGCAGCAGGTAGACGAACTCCGGCCGGCCATCGTGCGTCGCTTCCCAGGTGGCGGCGACGTCGAAGCCGTGGCGCTTCATGATGCGCAGCGCATGGTCGCGGAAGCGCGCGTGGAAACGGGCCTTGCTGGGCTCGTTGAGCTGATAGATGCGCAACTGATACAGCGGAGGGGACGGGGGCGGGGCCTCGGCGGCCGGGGTAGCGCCGGCCAGTATGACGGCGAGAAGGCTGGTCATCAGGGGCACGCGTATCTCCTTCAGGCTTCGACATCGGTGATGCCTCGCCCTAGATTGGCAGACAATGTCCGATTCCCTCGATCTCGGCGAGCCGCCGCAGCCCAGGCGCGACGACGCCTATCGCGTGCTGGCCCGCAAATACCGGCCGCAGACGTTCGGCGCGCTGATCGGCCAGGATGCGATGGTCACCACGCTGGGCAATGCGATCCGGCGCGACCGCCTTGCTCATGCCTTCCTGCTCACCGGCGTGCGCGGGGTCGGCAAGACCTCGACCGCGCGGCTGATCGCCAAGGCGCTCAACTGCATCGGACCGGACGGCCAGGGCGGGCCGACGATCGACCCGTGCGGCGTGTGCGAGCCGTGCCGCGCGATCGCCGAGGGGCGCCACATCGACGTCATCGAGATGGACGCCGCCAGTCACACCGGCATCGACGACATCCGCGAGATCATCGAGGCGTCGCGCTATGCCGCGGTCTCGGCGCGCTACAAGATCTACATCATCGACGAGGTCCACATGCTGTCGAAGGCGGCCTTCAACGGCCTGCTCAAGACGCTGGAGGAGCCGCCGGCGCATGTGAAGTTCCTGTTCGCGACCACCGAGGTCAACAAGGTGCCGGTGACGGTGCTGTCGCGCTGCCAGCGCTTCGACCTGAAGCGCATCCCGGCCGAGCTGCTCGCCGGGCATTTCGCCGAGGTGGCCAAGGCGGAGGGTGTCGAGGCGGAGCCCGAGGCGCTGGCGCTGGTCGCGCGGGCGGCGGAAGGATCGGCGCGCGACGGCCTCTCGATCCTCGACCAGGCGATCGCCCATGCCGGCGAGGAGGGCGGCAGAGTGACCGCGGCGGCGGTGCGCGACATGCTCGGCCTGTCGGATCGCGGCGCGATCCGGGCATTGTTCGGACATCTGATTGCCGGCGATGCATCGGCGGCGCTTGCGGCGCTGCGCCAGCAATATGATCTCGGCGTCGATCCGGCGGCGGTGCTCAAGACGCTGCTGGAGACGGTGCACGGCATTACCCTCGCCAAGCTCGGCGCCGACATGTCGGCGACCCAGGCCGCGGAGGAGCGCGAGGCGTTCGAAGGCTGGGCTGGCGAGCTGGGTTTTCCGGCGCTGCATCGCCTGTGGCAGCTGCTGCTCAAGGGGCATGACGAGGTCGCGCGGGCAGCCCTGCCGATCGAGACTGCCGAGATGGCGTTGCTTCGCCTAGTCCACGCCGCGAGCCTGCCCGATCCGGGCGAGCTCGCGCGGCGGCTGGCGAGCGGGGAGGGGGCGCCTCTCGCCGCAGCCACCTCCGCACCGCCGCCACCATCGCCCGCCGAGCGGCCGTTGCCGACCACCGTCGCGGAGCTTGCGGTGCTGTTGGAAGATAATCAGGAACAGATGCTCGGCCGGCGCGTACGCAATTCGCTGCGGCCGGTGCGGTTCGAGCCGCCGGAGATCGTCGCCAGCTCGGCGACGCCGCTGCCGGCGGATTTCACACGGGAGCTTGGCGAGGCCTTGCGGCGGATCACGGGTCGCAAGTGGCGTATCGAGACCGATGCCGCACCGGGCGCCGCCACGCTGGCCGAGGAGGAAGCGGCGGCGGAGGAGGCGGAGCGCCAGGCGGTGCTCGCCTCGCCGATCGTTGCTGCGGCAATGGCGGCCTTTCCGGGCGCTGAACTCGACTGGACCAATCGGAGCAAACGACAGTGAAGAACCTCGAAGACATCATGGCCATGGCGCAGAACGTCCAGGCCGAGCTGACCAAGGCGCAGGAGAATCTCGATACGATCGAGGTGGAGGGCGTCTCGGGCGGCGGACTGGTCAAGGTGCGCGCATCGGCCAAGGGCCGGATCATCGCGGTCGACATCGATGAATCGCTGCTGCAGCCGAGCGAGAAGGGAATGGTGGAGGACTTGGTCGCCGCCGCCTTCAACGACGCCCGTGCCAAGGCCGACGCCGCGTCGCAGGCCGAGATGGGCAAGCTCACCAGCGGCCTGCCGCTGCCGCCGGGCTTCAAGCTGCCCTTCTGAGATCGTTGCGCCGAGGGAACGGCGGTTCACTTCCCTTCGTTGTGGCGCCAGTCATGACGAAGGGAGTGGATCATGAGCGACGATCGGGTCGAAACGACCACCACGCAGCCTGGTAACGCGGGCGCCCCCAACGTGACCGTTGTCGAACGCCGCGGCGGTGGCGGCGGCCTGGTGATCGGGCTGGTATTGCTGGTCGCGGTGATCGTGGCCGCGGTGTTCCTGATCAATCAAGGCAAGAACGAGACGCTCAAGACACAGGCGACCACCGAGGCTGCCAAGGATATCGGCGACGCGGCGGGTAAGGTGGGCGACGCCGCGCAGACCGCGGCCAACAAGATCGATTAGCCTGCAGACTCAGCGCAGACAGGCATCGAGCCCCCCGTCGCGCACTGTGGCGATGCGGCGGTTGATCGCATTGCCGTAGCGACGGGTGAAGCCCCTGGGCGCGATGCCGGGACGCTTCTTCGGGAGGGGCAGCACCGCCGCGATCTGGGCGGCTTCGTGCGAGGTCAGGCGCGAGGCGTCGTGCTTGAAGTAGCGCATCGCGCCGGCGTTGACGCCGTAGGTGCCGATGCCGGTCTCGGCGACGTTGAGGTAGACCTCCATGATCCGCCGCTTGCCCCAGATCGCCTCGATAAGGACGGTGAAATAGGCCTCGAACGCCTTGCGGGCATAGCCGCCGCCCTGGAACAGGAAGACATTCTTGGCGGTCTGCTGGCTGATTGTCGAGCCGCCGCGGATGCGGCCGCCCTTGGCGTTGCGGACGGCGGCGCCGGCGATCGCCCGGAAGTCGAAGCCATTGTGCGAGCAGAAGCGCGCATCCTCCGCCGCAATCGCCGCGCGCGGCATGTCGGGATCGATGCGGCTCAGCGGCATCCACTTCTTGGTGACGCCGTGGCCGGCGAACACGTCGCCGATCATCGTCCAGGTGATCGGCGGTGGCACGAATTTATAGATCACCGTCATCGCCACCGACAGGATCAGGAAGGCGAGAACCAGCCGGAACAGCCAGCCGAAGACACGGCGAACGAAGGAGCGCGGCCGCTTGGCTCGGCCGCGCCTGTTCGTCGCGTTGGCGATGGCGCCCCCCATGCGAGCGACGCCTAGCGCAGTTTCTCGATAGGGTGAACCATCCCCAATCCCGTTCGCCCTGAGCTTGTCGAAGGGCCGTTCTTCACTTTCGACCTACTCGAGAAGAAGGACGGTGGTTCGACAACCCCGGATCTAGTCCGGGGACGAACGGGGGAAGGTGACGGCTTACGCCGCCAACAGCCGCTTTTCGCCGGCGAGGCGCATCATCGCCTTCTGCAGCTTCTCGAACGCGCGCACCTCGATCTGGCGGACGCGCTCGCGGCTGACGCCGTAGACCTGGCTCAGCTCCTCGAGCGTCTTGGGATCGTCGGTCAGGCGACGCTCGGTGAGGATGTGCTTCTCGCGGTCGTTGAGGTCGTCCATCGCCTCGACCAGCATGTCGTGACGGACATCCGCTTCCTGCGCCTCGGCGACTACCGAGTCCTGCAAGGGCGAATCGTCGGCGAGCCAATCCTGCCACTGGCCTTCGCCGTCCTCGCGCATAGGCACGTTGAGCGACGTGTCGCCGCCCATCGCCATGCGGCGGTTCATCGAGTTGACCTCCTCCTCGGTCACGCCCAGATCCTTGGCGATCTTGGCGACGTGTTCGGGGGAAAGGTCGCCCTCCTCGAAGGCGTCGAGCTTCGACTTCATCCGCCGGAGGTTGAAGAACAACTTCTTCTGCGCGGCGGTGGTGCCCATCTTCACCAGCGACCAGGAACGCAGGATGAATTCCTGGATCGAGGCGCGGATCCACCACATCGCATAGGTAGCGAGGCGGAAGCCCCGATCGGGCTCGAACTTCTTGACGCCCTGCATCAGGCCGATGTTGCCTTCGGAGATGAGCTCCGAGACGGGCAGGCCGTAGCCGCGATAACCCATCGCGATCTTCGCGACGAGGCGCAGGTGCGAGGTCACGAGCTGCGCCGCGGCCTCGGGATCGCCATGCTCCTGGAAGCGCTTGGCGAGCATATATTCCTGCTCGGGCGCGAGGATCGGGAACTTCTTGATCTCGGCGAGATAGCGGTTGAGGCTCGCCTCTCCGCCGAGCGCGGGGATCGTCGCGGGGACGTTGGTTGCGCTTGCCATGGTGAAGTCTCCCTTCTGCGGAGGAACGCCCACGTGGCGGGCGGTGCCGCGTTTCAAAATGCTATACGACAAGTTCGGTGAACAGTTCCTGCATGTCTGCAGGCATTTCGCTATCGAACGCCAAAGCGGTGCTTGTCACGGGATGAATGAACCCGAGATGAGCCGCATGCAACGCCTGACGTCGGAAATTCAGCGTTTCCAATAACGCGCGATGCTCGGTTTTGGTTCGTCCATAGACGGGATCGCCGAGCAGCGGATGGCCGATCGAGGCCATGTGGACGCGCACCTGATGGGTGCGGCCGGTCTCCAGTCGGCATTCGACGAGAGCGGCGTGGAACAGGGGTTTCAGGAGGCGCCAATGGGTGACCGCATGTTTCCCTTTCCCCTCGGCAACGAGGGACATCTTCTTTCGGTTGTTGACACTTCGCGCGATCGGCGCGTCCACTTTCCCCTGGGGAGACGGCACGCCGGACACGATCGCCTTGTAGCGGCGCTGGACGCTGTGCGCCCTGAATTGACGCGCGAGACCTTCGTGGGCGCGGTCGGTCTTGGCGGCGACCATCAGCCCGGACGTGTCCTTGTCGATGCGGTGGACGATCCCCGGCCGCGCAACCCCGCCGATGCCGGAGAGCGAGCCGCCGCAATGGTGGAGCAGCGCGTTGACCAGCGTGCCGTCGAGGTTGCCCGCGGCGGGATGCACGACCAGCCCGGCCTGCTTGTCGACGACGATGAGATGCTCGTCCTCGAACACCACGTCGAGCGCGATGTCCTGCGCCTCGTTGTGCGCCGGCCTGGGCACCGGCACGGTGATGCGAAACTCCGCGCCGGCCAGCGCCTTGCGTGCCGGATCACGGGCAGGGCCATCGGGGCCGACGACCTGGCCGGACGAGATCAGCGCCTTCAATCGTTCGCGGGAGAGGGTGGGCACCGCATCCGCCAGCGCACGATCGAGCCTCCAGCCGTCGGCCGAGCCAGCAATCCGCGCTTCGATGATGGAAACCCCCCGGTCCATTACGCTACGAGAGATGGTGATGCGGTGCGAAATTTCAAGGTCCCTGCTCGACGCGATCCTCGCCGCCGCGGCCGCCGAGCGACATGAGATCTGCGGCCTTCTGTTCGGCGACGAGACGGCGATCACCGGCTGGCGGCAGACGGCAAACGTGCATCCCGATCCCGCGCGCTATTTCGAGATCGACCCGGCGGCGCTGTTCGCGGCGATGCGGGCCGAGCGTGCCGGCGGGCCGCGCCTGATCGGCTATGTCCATTCGCATCCGGGCGGCCGCGCCGAACCGTCGCCGACCGACGCCGAGGCCGCCCAGCCCGACGACAGGCTGTGGATGATCGTTGCGGATGACCAGGCGACGCTGTGGCGCGCGGCGGCGGCGGGCTTCCGCCCGGTCGAGCTCGTGCTGACGCCGGTTGCAGCGGCCTGAGGCTTCGGCCAAAAGACCTACCTGTCGACCGGAGCGATGATTTGAACCTTTCCGCCACCGATTTCGCGAGCCTGCTCTGCTCACGGCTCTGCCATGACCTGCTGTCCCCCGTCGGCGCGCTCAACAACGGGCTCGAATTGCTGGCGGACGAGACCGATCCGGCGATGCGCGAGCGCTGCCTGGAGCTCTTGTCCGAAAGCGCGCGCGCCTCGGCCAACAAGCTCAAGTTCTTCCGACTCGCCTTCGGTGCCGCGGGCGGCTTCGGCGACAGCATCGACACGCGGGAGGCGCAGGCGGCGATCACCGGACTGTTCGGCGATAACCATCGCGTGAAGCTGGGCTGGCTGATCGATGAGGCGCAACTGCCCAAGGGGGCGGTCAAGGTGCTGCTCAACCTCGCGCTGATCGCCGGAGACGCGCTGGTGCGCGGCGGGCAGCTCGATATCGGCGCCGAAGTGGCGTCGGGACAGATCGAGATCGTGGTGCGGGCGGAAGGGCCGCGCATCGTGCTCGACGACGAGCTGCGCGATGCCCTGACCGGCAACGGTGGCGACGCGCCGGTGACGCCGCGCTCCGCCGCGGCGCACCTCGCCCGTGCGCTGGTGAGCGAGCAGGGGGGCGAGCTGCAGGTGTCGGAGCCGGGGGCGCCGGTGCTGCTGTTCGGGGCGGCGTTCGCGAGCGTTGCCGCGTAGTGTCTTGTTCTCGTGAAGACACGAAGAAGAAGGAAGATTTGGTTCACGCGGAGGCGCGGAGGACGCGGAGGTGTCTCGCCTGTAGCCGCTGTCTCGCGTCAGCGAGACCTTTCTGCCTGTAGCAAGCGATAAGCACGAAGGCCGCTGGCGCGGCTGAGACGCCGGCAGGCGACGTATCTCCGCGTCCTCCGCGTCTCCGCGTGAACAACTTTTTCGACCCACGACACGCGCGCGTTCTAAACGCCGTTTTAACCCTGTCACGGGCAAGAACTCCGCGCGAGACGTGCGGGGGACGATGGACGACCTTCTCCAGGAATTCATTGCGGAGACGCGCGAGACGCTGGAGGCGCTCTCGGGCGAGATCGTGGCGTGGGAGGCCGATCCGGGAGATCGCGCCCGGCTCGATGCCATCTTTCGCTTCGTCCATACGGTGAAGGGAAGCTGCGGCTTCCTCGACCTGCCGCGGCTCGCCCGGCTCAGCCATGCCGCCGAGGACGTGCTCGCCGCCGTCCGCGCGGGCGAGCGCACGCCCGATCGTGCGTTGGTCAATGCCGTGCTCGCGGTGGTCGACCGTATCGGCGAGCTGGTCGAAGCGATCGACGCCGGCAGCGCCATCGCCGATACCGGCGAGGATCTGCTGATCGCCGCGCTCTCGGAAGGATCGCAGGAGGTCGCACAAGCCGCCGCCTCCACGCTGCGCGCGCCGTCGCGCAGCGTCCGCCTCAGCGTCGACCTGCTCGATCGCATGATGAGCGGTATGTCCGACATGGTGCTGGCGAGGAACGAACTGGCGCGGCGCCTGCGCGACGACGATCCCGATCCGGCGCTGGAAGCGGCGCTCGAACGCCTGTCCGCCACCGTCGCCGACATGCGCGAGACCGTGACGCGGACGCGGATGCAGAAGATCGACCAGCTCTTCTCCGCGCTGCCTCGGATGGTGCGCGATACCGCGGCGAGCCTCGGCAAGTCGGTGACGCTGTCGATCGAGGGCGCCGACGTCGAGCTCGACCGCGAGATGATCGAGGCGCTGCGCGATCCGCTCGGCCACATCATCCGCAACTCGATCGACCACGGCATCGAGGAACCCGCTCGCCGCCGCGCGCTCGGCAAGCGTGAGAACGGGCGGCTCAGCGTCTCCGCCCGCCAGTCGGGCAACCAGATCATCGTCGAGATCGCCGACGACGGCGCCGGCATCGACGTCGAACGCGTCATCGCCAAGCTGGTCGCGAACGGCCGCAGCGAGCGCGAGCTGCGCAGCCTGTCCGAGCGGGCCAGGCTCGACCTGGTGTTCGAGCCGGGCCTGTCGACCAAGGACGAGGTGACCGATATTTCCGGCCGCGGCGTCGGGATGGACGTGGTCCGCACCTCGATCGAGCAGATCGGCGGTCGGGTGGAGTTGGACAGCGCGCCGGGCAAGGGCTTGCGCATCGCCATCCATGTGCCGCTGACGCTCTCCATCATCCCCACCATCGTGGTGCGCGTCGGAGACCAGCGTTTCGCTATCCCGCGCCAGGCGATCGAGGAGATCGTCAACGAGCATGGCGAGGCGATCCGCGTCGACCAAGTCGGCAACAGCTTCGTCGCGACGGTGCGCGAGCGGCGGCTGCCGCTGGTCGACCTCGGCGAACGGCTGGGCATCGCCCGCGCCGATGCCGCGGCCGGGCGGATGCTGGCGATCGTCGGGCTCGGCGTCGGCAGCTTCGCGCTGGCGGTCGATTCTGTGCTCGATGCGGAGGAGCTGGTAATCAAGCCGGCGGCGCCGGCGGTGATGGCGTCGGGGCTCTACGCCGGGCAGACGTTGCCCGACAGCGGACGGCCGATGCTGATGATCGATTGCGCTGGCATCGCCGCCGACGCCGGGCTGCGCTTCGAGCGGCGGATCGGCGCCGATGACGAGGTGGAGATCGAGGTGGAAGCGGCCGGCACGCCGGCGCTGCTGTTCCGCGATCTCGACGACATGGTCCGTGCGGTACCGCTGGCGGTGGTCGATCGCGTCGAGGAAGTCGATGGCGGCGCGGCGTCGTTCGCGGCGGGCACGCTGCGGCTCGCGATCGAGGGGCATATCATTCCGCTGGCGGCGCTGGGCGAGGTCGCCGGGCGCGAGCGGCTGGGCGTGCTGCGCCTGCGCGATGGCGCCAGCGAGATCGGCTATGCGATGGGCGAGGCGCTCGACATCGTCGCGCTGCCCGACGAGATCGCTCCGCCGCGCGCGCCGGGGCCGGTTGCCGGCGTGGCGCTGGTCGGCGGCGAGCCGGTCGAGCTGCTCGACGTGCACTGGCTGTTTGCTGCCCATGCCGAGCGTGCCGACGCCGGCGCCAATGCCGTCCGGATCGTCGACAGCGCCGACGGCTGGATGAGCACCTTCCTCCGCCCAATCCTGGAGCAGGCGGGCTATCGCGTGGTCGCGTCCGAAGAGCCGGGGGAAGGGGCGCTCGCCACGCTCGCCTTCGACGATGCCGCGATCGCGCCCGGCCACTCCGCACCGGTCGTGCGGCTGCGGCGCGAGCGTGTCGCCGGCGCCGAGACCGACAGCATCTATCGCTATGACCGCGCCGGCATCCTGGCGGCGGTGCAGCGCCAGCTTGCGGGAGGGGGGCAGTGACCGCGCTCTATCTCGTCGCCCAGATCGCCGGGCGTACCGTCGCGATCGAGTCGGACCAGGTCGAATCGGTGGTCGATATCGGCGACGTGACCGCAGTGCCGCGCGCCGCCGCGATCGTACGCGGACTGGCGGCGCTGCGCAGCCGGGTGGTCACTGTGATCGACACCCGCGTGGCACTGGGGCTGCCGGCCGAGGACGGGCCGGGCCGGGCGGTGATCGTGCGCGCCGACGGGCATCATTATGCGCTGCTGGTCGACGCGCTGGAGGACGTCGCGCAGTTCACGCTGCAGCCGCTCGCCAACGGCGTGGCGCTCGACCCCGCCTGGAGCGCGATCGCGCGCGGGCTGATCGAGCGGGACGGGGAGCCGGTGCTGGCGATCGATCTGGCTGCGCTGATCCCGGTCGGCGCCTGACGAAGCAATCGAATGGTATCGATCACCTGCCTCGATTAACGCGACGCTTACTCTTGTCGGGCACAAGGCGTCATCCGGTGCAGTAACAGAGTGGCTGAAGATGAAATCCTGCCTCGTCGTCGACGACTCCAAGGTGATCCGCAAGGTCGCGCGGCACATCCTCGAGACCCTCGATTTCGAGGTGCGCGAGGCCGGTGACGGCCGCGAGGCGCTCGACAGCTGCATGGCGACGCCGCCCGACGTGATCCTGCTCGACTGGAACATGCCGGTGATGAGCGGGATGGATTTCCTCCGTGCGCTGCGCGAGAGCGAGCTCGCCGAGAAGCCCAAGGTGGTGTTCTGCACCACCGAGAACGGCATGGCCTATATCCGCGCCGCGATCGAGGCGGGCGCCGACGAATATGTCATGAAGCCGTTCGACCGCGAGACGCTCGAGAGCAAGCTCCAGATCGTCGGCGTCGCCTGAGCGCGGCGCCGTGGCGTTCTCGTCCATCCTCGCCGATCTCGCCGAGGCGGGAGAGGTGGCACCAGCTTCCGTCCTGATCGTCGACGATTCGGTGGTCGCGCGCGCGGCGATCGGCCGGATGATCGACGCGACCAGCCGGTTCGTGGTGGCGGGTGCGGTCGGCACCGCGCGCGAGGCGCTCGCCTTCCTGGCGGTGCATCGGGTCGAGATCATCCTGCTCGACCTGGAGATGCCCGGTGTCGACGGCCTGACCGCACTGCCCGATCTGGTCGCGGCGGGGCAGGGGGCGCGGATCCTCGTCGTCTCCTCAACCGCCGTCGACGGCGCCGCGGCGACTGTGCATGCGCTCGCGCTCGGAGCCGCTGATACGCTGGAGAAGCCGGTCACCGGCTTCGCCCGCCGCTTCGCCGAGGTGCTGGAGGAGCGGCTCGGCCGGTTGATCGAGTCCGCACCGGAGACGGTGATCCTGCCGGTCGGCCCGCCCCGGCGCACGCTGCCGATGCTGCCGGCGTTCGACGTCGTGGCGATCGGTGCCTCGACAGGCGGCATTCATGCGCTTTCACGGCTGCTGCGGGCGATTCCGTCGAGCTTCCACACGCCCATCCTGATCACCCAGCATTTGCCGGGGTCGTTCATGCCCTATTTCGCGGCGCAGCTCGCCTTGCTGGCGGGGCGGCCATGCGATGTCGCCGAGGAGCGGATGCCGATCCGGCCGGGCCGGATCGTGGTCGCGCCGGGCGATGCGCATTTGCGCTGCGCACGTGCACTGGACGGCGGGATCATGGTCCGGCTCACCCGAGAGGCAAGCGTGAGCGGGTGCATGCCCTCGGTCGATCCAATGTTCGCCTCGATCGCCGAGATGTTCGGGCCGCGCGCGGTCGGGGTGGTGCTGTCGGGCATGGGGCGCGACGGCAGTATCGGCGCGCAGGACGTGCTCGCCGCGGGAGGATCGATGCTGGTGCAGGACCGCGCGAGCTCGGTGGTGTGGGGAATGCCGGGCGCGGTCGCCAACGGGGCGGGGGCGACGGCGGTGCTGCCGCCCGACGAGATCGGGCAGGTGATCGCGGGACGGAGCGCGCGGCCGTGATGCAGCAGACCATCGTGCGGGGGCCGATGCTGGGCGGAGCCATGGATACGATCGCCGCGCTGCTCGAGCAGCGCACGGGACAGCAGATCGCCGCCAGCCGGTCGTGGCGGCTGGAGGCGGCGCTGAAGCCGATCCTTCGCGAACTGAGGATGACGAGCTTGGACGATCTGGTGAACGGTCTCGTCGCCTCGCGCGACGGTGCGCTGTCCGACCGCGTGGTCGACGCGCTGCTCAATCAGGAGACGTCGTTCTTCCGCGATGCTCCGGTGCTGGAGATGGCGGGGGACGCGCTGGTCGCGATGAAGCGCGAGGCGCGAGGGCGGCGGTTGCGCATCTGGTCGGCGGGCTGCTCGACGGGGCAGGAGCCGCTGAGCGTCGCGATGCTGCTCCACGAGCGTCGGCTGATCGAGGACGGCATCGCACCGGAGATCGTCGCGACCGACGTCTCGTCGGGTGCGATCGGTCGCGCCCGTGCCGCGCGCTATTCGCAGTTCGAGGTGCAGCGCGGGCTTTCGATTCATCGCATGATCGCCTGGTTCGAGGGGGAAGGGGCCGAGTGGACCGCCAAGCGCGAGCTGGTCGGCCGCGTACAGTTCCGCCAGCACAACCTCGTCAGCGATCCGCCGCCGCCGGGGGCGTTCGACCTGGTGCTCTGCCGCAACATCATGCTCTATTTCGCGCCGGACGTACGCGCGCGGGTGTTCGAGCGGCTGGCGAAGGCGATGCGGCCGGGCAGCCTGCTCGTGCTCGGCGCGAGCGAGACGGTGATCGGGCAGACCGACAAGTTCGTGCCCAGCGAGCGCTGGCGGGGATTTTACAAGCTCGCCTAGTTGCGTTTCGCCGCGCGCCGCCCCAATCTCGCGCGGCCCATGGACGTTATCGACGCGCCCTCACCCAATTTCGACGAACGCACGCTGCCGGTCTCGATGTTGGTGCTCCACTACACCGGCATGGAAAGCGCCGAGGCGGCGATCGCACGGCTGCGCGACCCGGAGGCGAAGGTCTCCGCCCATTATGTCGTCGCCGAGGACGGCGCGGTGCTGCGCCTGGTCGAGGAAGGCAAGCGCGCCTGGCACGCGGGCAAGTCGCATTGGCGCGGGATCACCGACGTCAACTCGGCCTCGATCGGGATCGAGATCGTCAATCCGGGGCATGAGTTCGGCTATCGGCCCTTCCCGGACGAGCAGATCGAGGCGGTGATCCGGCTCGTCGCCGACATCAAGGAACGGCACGGGCTGACGCGCGGCAATATCGTCGGTCATTCCGACGTCGCCCCGGCACGCAAGCGCGATCCGGGCGAGCTGTTCCCCTGGGGCAAGCTCGCGCGCCTGCGCCTTGCCCTGCCGCGGCCGACGAGGAACCTGATGGACCCGCACTGGACCGAGGCGGGCTTCCTGCTTGCGCTCGAGCGGTTCGGCTATGAGGTGACCGATCCGATGGCGGCGATCATGGCCTTCCAGCGCCGCTTCCGGCCCGAGCTGATCGACGGCGAGATCGATGCCGAATGCCGCATGATCCTGCTCGCGCTGCTGCTGCCCAAGCCGCAGGGGGATGATTGAGGCGATGCTATACCTCGCGATCAAGGCGGCGATCTCCGGCATCCTGATCGCGGCGGCCTCGGAAGTGGCGAAACGCTATCCGGGTTTCGGAGCGCTCATCGCCTCCTTGCCGCTGGTATCGGTGCTCGGGATGATGTGGCTGTGGCGTGACAAGCCGGATGCCGCGAACATGGCAGCCCATGCGGAGGCGACCTTCTGGTACGTGCTGCCTTCGCTGCCGATGTTTCTATTGATCCCGGCGATGCTGCGTCATGGCGTGCCGTTCTGGTTGGCGCTGGCATTGGGATGCGCAGTGACCGTGCTGCTGTATGTGGCGACGACCTGGCTTGCTCCGCGCATCGGATTGCGGCTTTAGCGACGAAGGGTGGCGGACGGGCGTCATCCTCGCTACATGGATGGTGCCAGAGGGTCGGGCGGCCGCGTGTTTCGGCACGAGGAAAGTCCGGGCTCCACGGAAACCACGGTGGCGGGTAACGCCCGCCGGGGGCGACCCCAGGGACAGTGCCACAGAGAGCAGACCGCCCCGCTTCGGCAGGGCAAGGGTGAAAGGGTGCGGTAAGAGCGCACCGCGCGACCGGTAACGGAAGCGGCACGGCAAACCCCACCGGGAGCAAGACCGAATAGGGGCGGCACATGGGCCTGGTTCCGGCCCGTCGCCCGGGTTGGTTGCTGGAGGCGGCGCGCGAGCGCCGTCCTAGAGGAATGGTCGCCCATCTCCCCTCGGGGAGTGGACAGAACCCGGCTTACAGACCCTCTGGCGTTTCATTCGATACGCTCTCGTCACTCCGGCGAAGGCCGGGGTCCACCATGCAGCAAGCATAGGGCAAGAGGCTCCAGCGCATCGGCCTGCCGCGCAGTGGACCCCGGCCTTCGCCGGGGTGACGAGGGAGAGGTGGGGATTCCACCTACTGGCGTGAACCGAAAGAAAAGGCCGCCCGCATCGCTGCGGACGGCCTTTCAAACTCCGGTCGACGCGCAGGCTCAGCCCTCGGTCGTCTCCTCGGCCGGGGCTTCGGGCTGGACCTCGGCGGTCGCGCCCGGCTCGGCGTTGGGGTCATAGTCCTCGGTGAAGCCGGCTTCGTCCTTCTCGAACATCGCCGCCATCACGTCGACGCCCTGTGCCTGCATGTCGGCCTCTTCCGGCGAGCGGGCGACGTTGACCTTGATCGTCACGGCCACTTCGGCGTGGAGGGCGACCTTCACCTCGTAGACGCCGATCGCCTTGATCGGGCGGTCGAGCACGATCGCCGACTTGGCGACCTTGTGGCCGTCGGCACCGAGCGCCTCGACCAGGTCGCGCACCGCGACCGAGCCGTAGAGCTGGCCGGTGTTCGACGCCTGGCGGATCAGCGTGACGCTGGCGCCCTCGAGCGTCTTGGACTCCTTCTCGGCCTCGGTGCGGCGGGCGGCGTTCTCCGCCTCGATCCGCTCGCGGTTGGCCTCGAAGACCTTGCGGTTGGCTTCGTTGGCGCGCAGCGCCTTCTTGCGCGGCAGGAGGAAGTTGCGGGCGAACCCGTCCTTCACCTTCACCACGTCGCCGATGGCGCCGAGCTTCTCGACGCGCTCAAGCAGGATGACTTCCATCTGTGCCGCTCCTTACTTAACGACGTAGGGCAGAAGGCCCAGGTGACGGGCGCGCTTGATCGCCTGGGCGAGCTCGCGCTGCTTCTTGGCGCTCACCGAGGTGATGCGCGACGGGACGATCTTGCCACGCTCCGACACGAAGCCCTGAAGCAGGCGGACGTCCTTGTAATCGATCCGCGGCGCGTCCTTCGCGGAGAAGGGGCAGCTCTTGCGGCGGCGGAAGAAAGCGCGGGCCATCAGTTCTGCTCCCCGGCGAAGTTGTCGTCACGGTCGCGGCGCGGGCGGTCACCGCCCGGGCGGCCTTCGCCACGGTCGCCGCGGCGCTCGCGGTCACGGTCCGACTTGCGCATCATCACGCTCGGGCCGTTCTCATGCGCGTCGACCTTGACGGTCATGTAGCGGATGACGTCCTCGTTGATCTGGATCTGGCGCTCCAGCTCGGCGACGGTGTCGCCGGGGGCGTCGATCTCGAGCATCACATAGTGCGCCTTGCGGTTCTTCGCGATGCGATAGGCGAGGCTGCGGAGGCCCCAGGTCTCGGTCTTCACGACCTTGCCCTTGTGGTCCTCGACGATCTTGGTGGCGGCTTCCGCCAGTGCGTCCACTTGCGCCTGTGCCAGGTCCTGGCGCGCAAGGAACACATGCTCGTACAGAGCCATGTGGTCTTTCCCGTCTTGGCCGATCGCTGACGCCGCCCCATGCGGACGCCCCTCCGGCTGTCTTCCGTACTCAAACAGCACAGGGGCGGAGAGACTGGCTCTCCGCCCCGGCTGTGGCGCTGCCTCTACGGATTTTTGACCGAAAGGCAAGCCCCTCGCTTAGTTGAAGGCGCCTGCGACGACCGCGCCGATCAGGCTGCCGGCTAGCGCGACGAGCACCGCGTCGTTGCCCGAGCGCACCCAATGGTAGCCGCGCGGCGGCGCATAGAGGTGACGGCCGCGATAGGCCTGCCAGTTGTTCACCACCCGGTAGTTGCGGGCATAGCGATGATCGAACCGCTGGCCCTTGCGCCATGCGCGGTAGTTGGTCTTGCGGACGTCGCGCTTCACGACGACGGTCTTGCCCGGGGTGTGGCGCACCACGGTCGATGAGCGGTGCTGGTCGTACGGCGCGGCCATGGTGGGCGCGGCGACCAGCGAAGCGGCGACGGCCGCCAGGATCATCTTCTTCATAAAATCCTCCTCTTTCAGTCACCTCGTCGGCGACATGGAGAGAAGTAGGGGGCGACTGTCCCGCGCCTGTGTCGATCCGGTCGCGAAATGGTCGCAGAGTGTCGCGGTGCGGAAAGCTTTGTTCATCTTCGCCCGCTTGCCTCGCGCGGGCGGTGCTCCTAACCGGGCGGCTTCGTTCATTCGGGCCGCGAGGAGGGGATCATGCGCGCCTTCATCTTTCCAGGACAGGGGAGCCAGTCGGTCGGCATGGGTGCGGCGCTCGCGGCGGCGAGCAGCCATGCGCGCGAAGTGTTTCAGGAGGTCGACGACGCGCTGGGGCAGAATCTGTCGCGGCTGATGGCGGAAGGGCCCGAGGACCAGCTCATGCTGACCGAGAATGCCCAGCCGGCGATCATGGCCAATGCGATCGCGGTGCTGCGCGTGCTGGAGCGCGAGGGCGGGATCCGGCTTGCCGACAAGGCGGACTATGTCGCCGGCCATTCGCTCGGCGAATATACGGCATTGTGCGCGGCCGGCGCGCTCGACCTCGCCACGACGGCCCGGCTGCTGAAGCTGCGCGGGCAGGCGATGCAGGCGGCGGTGCCGGTCGGCATGGGGGCGATGGCGGCGCTGCTCGGCGCGGACCGGGAGAAGGCGCAGGCGATCGCCGACGCCGCGGCCGAGGGTGAAGTGTGCACCGTCGCCAACGACAACGATCCCTCGCAGGTGGTGATCTCCGGCGCGGCCGGCGCGATCGAACGCGCCGTCGCGATCGCCAAGGACATGGGAGCGAAGCGCGCGGTGCTGCTGCCGGTATCGGCGCCGTTCCACTGCCCGCTGATGCAGCCGGCCGCCGAGGCGATGGAGAAGGCGCTGGCCGACGTCGAGCTGCGTGCGCCGCTGGTGCCGGTCTATGCCAATGTCACCGCGGCACCGGTGGCCGATCCCGTCGTGATCAAGGCGCTGCTGGTCGAGCAGGTCACCGGCATGGTGCGCTGGCGCGAATCGGTGGCGGCGATGTGGGATGCCGGGGTGCATGACTTCGTGGAGCTCGGCGGCAAGGTGCTGGGTGCGATGGTCAAACGCATCGCGCCGGATGCCGTGGCGACGAGCGTGATCGGGATGGACGATATCGAGGGGCTGGCTAAGGCGTTGTAGTGTTTTGGTTCACGCAGAGACGCGGAGAGCGCAGAGAGGGCGCGCTTGAAGGATATCGATGTGATCAGCGGAGACGTTCTGGATGTGGCGCTGAGGCTGCATCGCGAACTGGGTCCGGGGTTACTTGAATCCGCTTATGAGGCATTGATGGCTGCGCGGCTTGCGGCCGCGGGTTACCGCGTTGTACGGCAACATGCGGTGAACATTGAATTTGATGGCGTGCGGATTGATAACGCCTTTCGCATCGATCTTCTGGTCGAAGAGCGCCTGATCGTTGAAATCAAGTCGATCGACCGGCTTGCGCCGGTCCACGGGAAGCAATTGCTGACCTACCTTCGATTGCTCAAGCAGCCCGTTGGGCTGCTTATCAATTTTGGTGGCGCGACGCTGAAGGAAGGAGTGAAGCGCGTAGTCAACAGCTACACGCCCTCTGCGCTCTCTGCGTCTCTGCGTGAACAAAACACAGGAGAATGAACTTGTTCGACCTCACAGGCATGACCGCTTTGGTGACCGGCGCTTCGGGTGGCATCGGTTCGGCGATTGCCGAGGCGCTGGCGGGGCAGGGGGCTCGGCTGGCGGTGTCCGGGTCCAATGCGGAGAAGCTGGAGGCTTATCGGGCGAAGCTCGGCGGCGATCATGTCGCATTACAGTGCGATCTCTCCGATGGCGCAGCGGTCGACCAGTTGGTGCCGCGGGCGGTCGAGGCGCTGGGCGGGAAGCTCGACATCCTCGTCAACAATGCCGGCGTCACCCGCGACAATCTCGCGATGCGGATGAAGGACGAGGAATGGGATCAGGTGATCCGCGTCAACCTGGAGGCGGCCTTCCGCCTCGCCCGCGCCGCGGCCAAGCCGATGATGAAGGCGCGATTCGGGCGGATCGTGTCGATCACCTCGGTGGTGGGCGTGACCGGCAACCCGGGGCAGGCCAATTATGCCGCGTCCAAGGCGGGGCTGATCGGCATGTCCAAGGCGCTGGCGCAGGAGCTCGCCAGCCGCGGCATCACCGTCAACTGCGTCGCGCCCGGCTTCATCCGGTCTGCGATGACCGACGTGCTGCCCGACGCGCAGAAGGAGGCGTTGCTCGGCCGAATCCCGACCGGGGACCTGGGCTCGGGCGCGGATATCGGCGCTGCCGTGGTCTATCTGGCGAGCCGCGAGGCGGGCTATGTCACCGGCCAGACGTTGCATGTGAACGGCGGCATGGCGATGCCGTGAACCACCGCGCCCCTTGCAAGGGCCCCGGCCGCACTCTAGTTGCGTTCGGCAACACACACGAACACCCGTAAGAAGGAACAGGGCATGAGCGAAACCGCCGACCGCGTGAAGAAGATCGTCGTCGAGCACCTCGGCGTCGAGGCGGACAAGGTGACCGAGGACGCGAGCTTCATCGACGATCTGGGCGCGGACAGCCTCGACATCGTCGAGCTGGTGATGGCGTTCGAGGAAGAGTTCGGGGTCGAGATCCCGGACGACGCCGCCGAGAAGATCACGACCGTCAAGGACGCGATCGCGTACATCGACGAGCACAAGGGCTGAGTTTCGCCCGACCGCTCCCCGAGCGGGCGAGCGAATGATCTGCAGCGGCTCCCCGTCCCGGGCATCTCATGGGGCTGGGAGCCGTTGGCGTTTTTGAAGATGGGAACACGGAGAGAGCCATGCGTCGCGTCGTCGTGACCGGCCTCGGGCTCGTCACCCCGCTGGGTGCCGATGTCGAGACTGCCTGGAAGAACATCATCGCCGCCAAGTCCGGCGCCGGGACGATCACGCGCTTCGACGCGTCCGATTACCACAGCAATTATGCCTGCGAAGTGAAGCCGGCCGACCATGAATATGGCTTCGACCCCAACAAGCGCGTCGACCACAAGGTGCAGCGCCAGGTCGATCCGTTCATCGTCTACGGCATCGACGCCGCCGGCCAGGCGATCGAGGACGCCGGCCTCACCGACATGACCGAGGAGGAACGGTTCCGCGCGGGCTGCTCGATCGGATCGGGCATCGGCGGCCTGCCGGGCATCGAGAGCGAATCGCTGGTGCTGGAGCACAAGGGGCCGAAGCGCGTGTCCCCGCATTTCGTCCACGGCCGGCTCATCAACCTCATCACCGGCCAGGTGCAGATCAAATACGGCCTGATGGGTCCGAATCACGCCGTGGTGACCGCCTGCTCGACCGGCGCGCATTCGATCGGCGACGCCGCCGCGATGATCGCGCGCGACGATGCCGACGTCATGCTCGCGGGCGGCGCGGAGGGCGCGATCTGCCCGATCGGCATCGCCGGCTTCGGCCAGGCGCGCGCGCTGTCGACCGGCTTCCGCGACGAGCCGTGGCGCGCCAGCCGGCCGTGGGACGAGGCCCGCGACGGCTTCGTGATGGGCGAGGGCGCGGGCGTGGTCGTGCTCGAGGAATATGAGCGCGCCAAGAAGCGCGGCGCCAAGATCTATGCCGAGGTGGTCGGCTATGGCCTGTCGGGCGACGCCTATCACGTCACCGCGCCGCATCCCGAGGGCTCCGGTGCCTATCGGTCGATGGAGATGGCGATGCGCAAGTCGGGACTCGACCTCGCCGACATCGACTATATCAACGCGCACGGCACCTCGACGCCGCTCGGCGACGAGCTCGAGCTGGGCGCGGTGCGGCGGCTGTTCGGCAATAACATCGGCCATCTGTCGATGAGCTCGACCAAGTCGGCGATCGGGCATCTGCTCGGCGGCGCGGGCGCGGTGGAGAGCATCTTCTGCATCCTGGCGCTGCGCGACCAGGTGGTGCCGCCGACGCTCAACCTCGACAACCCGAGCGAGAATTGCGCGGGCGTCGACCTCGTCCCGCACGTTGCAAAGGAGCGCAAGGTGCGGGCGGTGCTCAACAACAGCTTCGGCTTCGGCGGCACCAACGCGTCGCTGGTGATGAAGGCGATCTAGCCGATCATGCGCAGGCTCGGCTGCCTGGGACTGGTGGTTGGCCTGCTCGCGATCGCGGGCCTGTTTCTCGTCATGCAGAGCTGGGGCGGTCAGGGGCCGCTCCAGCGCAACGCCAGCGTGCTGGTGCCCGAGGGCGCCAGCCTGTCGCGGGCGGCAGTCGAGCTCGAGAAGGCGGGGGCGATCCCGTCGGCGCGGCGGTTCACGCTGTTCGCCAAGCTGTTCGGCGGTTCAGCGCCGATCCGGGCCGGCGAATACCGGCTGCCGGCGCATATCAGCCAGTCCGATATCCTGAAGCTGCTGCAGGGTGGCAAGACGCTCCAGCGTTTCGTGACGGTGCCGGAGGGATGGCCGTCGGTGCTGGTGCAGGAGGCGCTGATGAAGGCGCCGCAGCTCACCGGAAACGTGCCGGTGCCGCCCGAGGGATCGGTGCTCCCCGACAGCTACAGCTATTCGCGCGGCGATGCGCGGCAGGCAGTGCTCGGGCGGATGCGGCGGGCGATGGACCGCTATCTCGCCGCCGCCTGGGCGAAGCGGAAGCCGGGCATCGCGGTGAAGACACCGCGCGAGGCGCTGATCCTCGCCTCAATCGTCGAGAAGGAGACCGGCAAGCCCGAAGAGCGGCGGATGGTGGCGGCAGTCTATTCCAACCGGCTGAAGCGGGGGATGCCGCTGCAGGCGGATCCGACGGTGATCTATCCGATCACCAAGGGCAAGCCGCTCGGGCGGCGTATCCTGCGCTCGGAGCTGGAGGCGAAGAACGGGTACAACACCTACACGATGGCCGGGTTGCCGGAGGGGCCGATCGCCAATCCGGGACGTGCCTCGATCGACGCGGTGCTCGATCCGGCGCAGTCGAACGCGCTCTACTTCGTCGCCGACGGCACCGGCGGGCATGTGTTCGCGGACACGCTGGAGCAGCACAACGCCAATGTGCAGAAGTGGTACGCGATCCGCCGGGCGCGGGGCGAGATGTGACGATGCTGCGCGCGATCCGGGTGGTGAGCGCGTTGATGGGTGTGACGCTCGCCTACATGGTGCTGACCGGGGGGATGAGCATCCGGGTGTTCATCGCGCCTGATCTCATCCTGTCGCTGGGACTGATCGTCGCCGCGCTGATGCCGGCGGGGATCGCACCGCGTGCGTTGCTGGCCGCCAACGGCTTCGCGGCCGGTGTGTTCACGGTGGCGACCTCGCGCTACGTGATCGAGGATGGGCGGATCAATCCGCCGCTTATCGTCTATCTGGTGCTGGCGTGGCTGTTCACGCTGTTGCTGGTCGGCCGACGCGGCAGTTCAAACTAGCCATCATCGTCATGCCGGACTTGGTCCGGCATCCACCGGGCCACCATTACTTCGACCGATTGGCTCGCGGCACCGTGGACCCCGGCACAAGGCCGGGGTGACGGTTGCGCTTATCGGCGCAGCCCCGCCGCCTCGCGTGCCTTGGCCTCCACTTCGGCCATGCTGCCGCTCGCGATCCAGCTGCCGCCGACGCAGAGCACAGGGTCGAACGCCAGCCAGTCGGGCGCGCTCGCCTGGGTGACGCCGCCGGTGGGGCAGAACTTCGCTTCGTAGAAGGGTGCGGCGAGCGCCTTGAGCGCCTTGAGGCCGCCGGAGGTCTCGGCGGGGAAGAACTTGAAGTGCCTGAGGCCCAGGTCATAGCCGCGCATGATGTCGCCTGCGCTCGCCACGCCGGGGAGGAAGGGCACGCCGCTCTCGACGATCGGGCGGCCGAGCGTCTCGGTGAGGCCGGGGGAGACGATGAACTCGGCGCCGGCGTCCATCACCGCTTCGAACTGCGCGGTCGAGACCACGGTGCCGGCGCCGACGATCGCGCCCGGAACCTGCTTCATCTCACGGATCGCCTCGATCGCGGCGCCGGTGCGCATCGTCACCTCAAGCACCTTGAGCCCGCCCTCGACGAGCGCCTCGGCGAGCGGACGGGCGGTGGCGGCGTCCTCGATCACCAGCACGGGGATGACCGCGCTGGTGCGCATGATCGTTTCGATGTCGCTCACGAGTGGAATCCTTCGAGTTTCTGGGCGTAGGCCGCGGCGGCGCCGAACAGGCCGGGCTGGGGATGGGTGATGAGCTTGACCGGGATCGACGCCATCAGCGACTGGAACCGCCCCTTGGCGACGAAGCGCTGGCCGAAGCCCGATGCGAGCAGCTTGTCCTTGAGCTTGAGGCCGAGGCCGCCGGCGATCACCACACCCTTGGGGCCATGGGCAAGCGCGAGGTCGCCCGCGATCGCGCCGAGGCTCAGGCAGAAGCGGTCGAGCGCGGCGAGGGCGAGGCTGTCCTTGCCCTCGAACGCCAGCGCCCAGATCGCCTTGTCGTCGAGCCGCTGGATCGGACGGCCCTCGATCTCGGCCAGCGTCTCGTAGATGGCGACGATGCCGGGGCCGGCGGCGATGCGCTCGGCGGAGACGCGGGTGTAGGTCCTGCGCAGCCGCTGGAGCATCGCGTCCTCGATGCGGTCGAGCGGGGCGAAGTCCATGTGGCCGCCCTCGGTCTCGATCACGTGATAGCGCTCGGCGCCGCGGAATACCTGGGCGACGCCGAGCCCGGTGCCGGGACCGCACACGGTGATCGAGCCGCGCTCGGGGAGCTCGGTGTCGGGACCGCATATGTGGACGAACTGGTCGTGCGGCACCTGGGCGACGGCGTGGCCGACCGCGCCGAAATCGTTGATGAGGACGTAATCGTCGACGTCGAGCCGTTCCGGAACGAGCCGCGGACGGATGATCCACGGATTGTTGGTGAGTTTGATCAGTTCGTCGTTCACCGGCGAGGCGACCGCGATCGCGGCGGCGCGGGGGAGGGGCTTGCCGTAATCCTTGGCGAAATGCTGCCAGGCGGTCTGCAGGCTCGCGTGCTCGGCGGTCTTGAGCGTGTCGGGCTCGCCGAGACGGACGACGCGGCCGCCCTCGACCTCGGCGATGGCGAAGCGGGCGTGGGTCCCGCCGATGTCGACTGCTACGACTTCCAATCAAGCCTCCAAATTCGCCATGCCGGACCTGATCCGGCATCCAGAGTTTCGGGCGACTCCGCGTTTGGCCCTGGATGCCGGACCAAGTCCAGCATGGCGGGCAAGCAAGATCACGCTGCCATCTCCGCCAGCATCGCCGAGGCGCCTTCCTCGGCGGTCGAGACGCCGCGGCGCATCAGCGCGAACAGCTCGCGGCCGGTGCCGAGCGCGGGGGCGGGCGGCTCGGCGAGCGGGCGGGCGGCCCATTCGGCCTCGTCGACCAGCGCGGTCAGCACGCCGGCCTCGCTATCGAGGCGGACGATGTCGCCGTCGCGCAGCTTGGCAATCGGGCCGCCGCCCTTCGCCTCGGGCGAGACGTGAATTGCGCAGGGCACCTTGCCGCTCGCGCCCGACATGCGGCCGTCGGTGACCAGCGCGACGCGGAAGCCGCGGTTCTGGAGCACGCCGAGCGGCGGGGTGAGCTTGTGGAGCTCGGGCATGCCGTTCGCCTGCGGGCCCTGGAAGCGGACCACCACCACCACGTCTCGGTCGAGCTCGCCCGCCTTGAACGCGGCCTGGACCTCCGACTGGTCGGTGAAGACGCGGCAGGGCGCCTCGATCGTCCAGCGATCGGGATCGACCGCCGATACCTTGATGCAGGCGCGGCCGAGATTGCCGGCGAGGATGCGGAAGCCACCCTCGGGCTGGAAGGGGTTGTCGATCAGCCGGACGATGCTGTCGTCGCCGCTTTCCTCGGGCAGGTCGCGCCAGACCAGCTCCTCATTCTCGATATGAGGTTTGCGGGCGTAGTCCTTCATTTCGCCGGCGATGGTGACGATGTCGTCGTGGAGCAGGCCACCCTTCAGCAGCTCGCGGATCACCAGCGGCGGACCGCCGGCGTCCTCGAACATGTTCACGTCCGCGCTGCCGTTGGGATAGACGCGGGTGAGGAGGGGAACGACCTTCGACAGGCGGTCGAAATCCTCCCAGTCGATCGTGATCCCCGCCGCGCGGGCGATCGCCGGCAGGTGGATGAGATGATTGGTCGAGCCGCCGGTCGCGAGCAGCGCTACCATCGCGTTGACGATCGCGCGCTCGTCGACGCATTCGGCGAGCGGGCGATAGTCGTTGCCGTCCCAGCCGATCTTCGCCAGCCGGTGCACCGCGGCGCGGGTCAATTCCTGGCGGAGCTTGGTGCCGGGGTTGGGGAAGGCGGCGCCGGGCATGTGGAGGCCCATCGCCTCCATCATCATCTGGTTGGAATTGGCGGTGCCGTAGAAGGTGCAGGTACCCTTCGAATGATAGGCGGCGATCTCGGCGTCGAGCAGTTCCTCGCGGCTCGCCTTGCCCTCGGCGTAGAGCTCGCGGATGCGGGCCTTGTCCTTGTTGGCGAGGCCGGACCGCATCGGGCCGCCGGGGATCAGCACCATCGGCAGATGGCCGAAGCGCAGCGCGCCGATCAGCAGGCCCGGCACGATCTTGTCGCAGATGCCGAGCAGCGCCGCACCCTCGAACATGCCGTGGCTGAGCGCGATGGCGGTGGAGAGGGCGATGGTGTCGCGGCTGAACAGCGACAGCTCCATGCCGGCATAGCCCTGCGTCACGCCGTCGCACATCGCCGGCACGCCGCCGGCGACCTGGGCGGTGACGCCGGCCTCGCGCGCCCAGATTTTCATCTGCTCCGGGTAGCGGTAATAGGTCGCATGGGCTGACAACATGTCGTTGTAAGCCGTTACAATCCCGATGTTCATCCGGTTGGCCGGCCGCATCGCGTCGCGGTCCTCGTCGGTACCGGCATAGCCGTGGGCGAGGTTGGCGCAGCCGAGCATCGGCCGGTCGACGCCGGTGGCACGCTGGCCTTCCATCAGCCCGAGATAGGCGGCGCGGCCCGGCTTCGAGCGTTCGATGATGCGGTCGGTGACCGCGGCGACTTCGGGGTGGAGGGTCATGCGGGGCTCCAGTGGATGTCGACCGGCAGTTCCACGTCGGCAAGGATGCGGCCGATCGGATAGGGGGAGGAGGCACCGCCTTTCACAGCATCCTCGACCACCTGGCGCTTGGCGTCGCCGGTGATGGCGATGGTGAGCGCGCGGGCGGAGACGATGGCGGCGCGGCTCAGCGTGACGCGCGGGACGGGGGCTTCGGGCGGCAGCGGATCGGGCATCACACCGAGCGCGCGGCGCTCCTTGGGGCCGTTCAGCGCCTCGTCGTAGTCGGGACCGGGGAAGATCGAGGCGCAATGCCCGTCGCCGCCGACGCCGAGCAGGCAGAGGTCGAGCGGCCAGTGGAGGTCCTGGAGCAGCGCGTCGGCGGCGCGGCCGGCCGCCTTGTAGTCGGGCGCGGTGGCGCTGAGCAGCGGGATGACGCGGGCGCGCTTGGGGATGAAGACCTTGCCGATCGCGGTCACGTTCGACAGCGGGTCGCCGAGCGGCACGATGCGCTCGTCGCCGGGGATGATGGTGACGCGCGACCAGTCGAGCTTGGTCTCGGCGAGCCGCTCGTAGATGGGAAGCGGGGTCTTGCCGCCGGCGAGCGCGATCACCGCCGTCCCGCGCGCGTCGATCGCACTCTCGATCACGAAGGCGAGGTCACCGGCGACCGCCTCCGCCATCTCGGCCGCGTCGTCATAGTCCCACCATTCGATTTCGTCGGTCATGCGCGCTTTCTCTTTTTGCTTCTACGCCGTCATTCCCGCGAAGGCGGGAATGACGAAGGATTGGGGCGTACTACTCCGTCCACGTCACGCCGTCCCGTTCGGTGAGCGCGATGCTGGCGGACGGGCCCCAGCTTCCCGAGGGATAGGGCTTGGGCTTGATGTCGTTGGCGATCCAGCCGGCGCGGATCGCGTCGATCCACTGCCATTGCGCCTCCACCTCGTCGCGGCGGACGAAGAGGGTGGGGTCGCCCTCGATCAGATCGAGCAGCAACCGCTCATAGGCGATGCGGCGGCGGGTGCCGGCGAACTCGTGCTCAAGGCTGAGGTTGAGCGGCACCTCGCGCAGCCTGATGCCCTCGCGGTCGAGCCCGGGCTGCTTCGCCATCACCAGCAGGCGGACATATTCCTCGGGCTGGAGGCGGATCACCAGCGTGTTGGGCTGGAGCTGCCCGCCGCGCTCGGCGAAGATCGAGTGGGGCACGCCCTTGAACTGGATCGAGATCTCGCTCTGGCGCTGGGGCAGGCGCTTGCCGGTGCGCAGGTAGAAGGGCACGCCCTGCCAGCGCCAATTGTCGACGTGCGCCTTGATCGCGACGAAGGTCTCGGTGCTCGAATCCTTCCCGAGCTCCTCGTCATAGCCCTTGACGATCTCGCCCTTGACCGCGCCGGCGCCGTACTGGCCGGTGACGGTGAGGTGGCCGACCTCGGCCGGCGCGATGCGGCGGAGCGAGCGCAGCACCTTGACCTTCTCGTCACGGATCGAGGTGCCGTCGAAGCGGGCAGGCGGCTCCATCGCGATCAACGCGAGCAGCTGGAGCATGTGGTTCTGCACCATGTCGCGCAGCGCCCCGGCGGTATCGTAATAGCCGGCCCGATCCTCCAGCCCCACCGTCTCGGCGATGGTGATCTGGACATGGTCGATCCCGCGCGCGTTCCAGATCGGCTCGAACAGCGAGTTGCCGAAGCGCAGCGCCAGGATGTTCTGCACCGTCTCCTTGCCGAGATAATGGTCGATGCGGAAGGTGCGCTCCTCGGGGAAGGCATGGGCGACCGCATCGTTGATCTCGCGGCTGGAGGCGAGATCGTGGCCGAGCGGCTTCTCCAGGCCGATCCGCACCGTCTCGCCGGCGAGGCCGACCGAATCGAGGCCCTTGATCGTCGGCTCGAACAGGAAAGGCGCTGTCGACAGGAAAATGGCGAGCCCCCCAGAGACGTCGCCGATCTTCTCGGCGAGGGCGGGGAAGCCGTCCAGCTTCGAGGCGTCGAGCGGCTGGTAGCCAAGCCGGTCGAGGAAGGAGGCGATCGCCGCCTTGTCCTTGCGGTCGGCGGGCAGGAACTCGTCGAGCGCCTTGCTGGCGAAATCGCGATAGCCGGCGTCGTCATGATCCGACCGCGCGGTGCCGGTGATGGTGAGCTTCTCGGGCAGCAGCCCGTCGGCATGGAGGCCGTAGAGCGACGGCAGCAACATGCGCTGGGCGAGATCGCCCGTCGCGCCGAACAAAAGCAGCTTGCCAACGGCTTCGGTCATTCACGGCCCTCCTGCCGGCGCGATGTAGCGATCCACGCCTTTCGGGCAAGGCGGATACGTATGGTTTTAGAGAACGAGGCCCGCAGTCGGATCGAGGCCCGCCATGATGTTGAGGTTCTGCACCGCCGCGCCCGCCGCGCCCTTGCCGAGGTTGTCGAGCGTCGCGACGAGCCGTGCCTGGCCGCGCTCGGCATTGCCGAATACGCGCAGGGTGAGCCGGTCGGTGCCCGCATCCTCCTCGATGCGGATCAGTGGCGGGGCGTCGGTGGCGACGCGGACGATCGGGCTCGCCTGATAGGCCGCCTCCAGCACCTCGGTCACCGCCTCGATGCTCGGGCGGCGCGGCAGGGCGTGGAGCGGCAGCGGCACCTCGACCACCATGCCGCGATAGGTGTTGGCGACCGAGGGCATGAAGATCGGCGGATGCTCGAGCCGGGCGTGGCGCTGCATCTCGGGCACATGCTTGTGGGCGAGGGTGAGGCCGTAGCCGCGCCAGGCGGTCTGCTCCGTGCCCTTCTCGAACTCCTCGATCATCGAGCGGCCGCCGCCCGAATAGCCGGAGACGGCGTTGACGCTGAGCGCCCAGTCGGCCGGGATCAGCCCGGCGCGGACCAGCGGGCGGACGAGCGCAAGGAAACCGGTAGGGTAGCAGCCTGGATTGGTGACCCGCGGAGCCTCGGCGATCGCAGCGGCCTGGCTTGGTTCGAGTTCAGCGAAGCCATAAGCCCAGCCCTCCGCCACGCGATGCGCGGTCGAGGCGTCGATCACGCGGGTGCGCGGGTTATCGATCAGCGCGACGCTCTCGCGCGCGGCGTCGTCGGGCAGGCATAGGATGACGAAGGCGGCGTCGTTGAGCGCCTGGCGCCGCGCTTCCGGGTCCTTGCGCTGGGCGTCGTCGAGCGCGATCAGTGCGATCTCGTCGCGCCCGGCGAGCCGTTCGCGGATTTCGAGGCCGGTGGTGCCGGCGGCGCCGTCGATGAACACGCTGTGCTTCACGGGAGCCTCCGCCGCACGGAAATGGCGCCGAGATCGGCGATCGGGACCTGTACGACCCGGTCGGCGACACGAATCGCGTGGGTCTCGTCGGTGGCGATCGCCACCTCGCCATCGAAGAAGAGAAGGTCGCCGCGGAGCATCGGTGCGTCCTCACCTATAGCACGACCGATTGTCGCCTGGAGATCGACGAATCGAGGCACGCGGATGCCCGCCAGCGAGAGCGAGAGGAAGACGAGGCCGCCGGCGTCGACGCCGGCGCCCGACCGTCCGCCGGGAACCGAGGGCACGCCGACCAACCGCTCGGCGATATGGACGAAATCCTCCACCGGCGCGTCGAGCGGGCGGACGTCGGCTTCCGTGAAGCTCTGGTCGCCCACGATGCGACTGCCCATCGGCAGGTCGGGAATGCCTTGGCCGATCACGATGTGGCTCGGCGCGACGACCGGGCCGAGCGCGTCGATCGCGACGAAGCCGACGGCGCCGTCGATAGGGCTGACACCCCAGGCATAGCCGCGGGAGAGCTCCAGCACGTCGAAGGTCTCGCCCATCAGCACCTCGGAGCGCTGCTCCCCGCCGATCACTGCATAGACCGGCGTGCGCTGCGTCACGCCCCGCGTCATCGCAGCGGCGTAATGCGGCGCGAACAGCCGGTCGGCGAGGCGCAGATCGGCAAGGTCGCCGCGGGCGGCATCGACGCGCGGATCGAAGGCATGGCTGCGCCCGGCAAGCGCGAAACGCTTACGCGTGGGCGTGGTCGGAAACGTGTCGGTGTGGGGCGTCGGCCGGGGCGTCGCCGGCGAGGAATTGCCCGAATTCTGCAAGAAAGTCTGCCCCCTTGGTCGTGCGCGCGACGAAGATGTTGCGCTTGTCGGCATCGTCGCGTTGGCGGCGCAGATAGCCGAGCGCGCCCAGACGATTCAAGGCGCGCGTGACGACCGGTTTCGAGACGTTCAGCGCGCGCGCCAATCCGCGCACTGTATGGGGGCCGGGATCGAGATAGACAAGCAGCAGCAGCGCCATCTGCCGATTGGTGAGATCCGGCTCGCCCGAGCGGACGTAATCGACCAGCGTATGCATCCAGGTGAACAGCGACTGATCCGACACGGCATTCACGGCACTGGTGTCCAATTCACTCTCGGGCAGCGGGTTCAACAAGGATTAACGCTATTGGAGCCGCCTGGTTTCAGTGCGTTCGCGAAATGTTTGTCGGGCGCGACGGACCGTGCGGTTGATCGGGACGGCTTGCTCGCCTATGTCCGCCGCACTTTCTTGAAATCATTGGCCGGGTTCATGCTGTTCACCTTTCTGCTCGTCGTCCAGGCGATTGTCGCCGCGCTGCTCGTCACCGTCATTCTGATGCAGAAGTCGGAGGGCGGCGGGCTCACCTCGTCGGGCAGCCCCTCCGGCCTGATGTCGGCGCGTGGCGCGGCGGACTTCCTGACCCGCTCGACCGCGGTCCTGGCGACGATCTTCGTGTTGCTCAGCATCGGGCTGGCCTTCATCGCGGCGACCCGCCAGTCGAGCACGATCGACACGAGCTTGGCGCGCAAGGCGGGCAATACCCCGCCCGCCGCCACCGCGCCGCTCCAGACGCCCGCCGGCGACGACGCGCTCGCCGGTGCCGCCGCCAACGCCGCCGCGGCGACGCAGGCCAATGCGGCTGCCGGCAACGGCGCGGTTCCGCTCGTCCAGTAACCATCGGCGATTGACGTCGTAAAAATCGGGCAGCGCCGATTCGGGCGCTTGCCCCGTTGCGGCGTTCGCCCCTATGCGGTGATTCCCATGGCGCGGTTTATTTTTATCACCGGCGGCGTGGTCAGCTCGCTTGGCAAGGGTCTGATGGCGGCAAGCCTCGCAGCATTGCTGCAGGCGCGCGGCTACAAGGTCCGCATCCGCAAGTTCGATCCCTACCTCAACGTCGATCCGGGCACGATGAGCCCGTATCAGCACGGCGAGGTCTATGTGACCGACGACGGCGCCGAGACCGATCTCGACCTCGGCCACTACGAGCGTTTCACCGGTGTGTCGGCGCGGCAGTCCGACAACGTCACCTCGGGCCGCATCTATCAGACGATCATCGCCAAGGAACGGCGCGGCGACTATCTCGGCGCCACCGTGCAGGTGATCCCGCACGTCACCGACGCTATCAAGGAATTCGCGCGCGCTGATACCGACGGGCTCGATTTCGTGCTGTGCGAGATCGGCGGCACCGTCGGCGACATCGAGTCGCTGCCGTTCATGGAGGCGATCCGCCAGCTGCGGAACGATGTCGGCCGGCAGAACGCCTGCTTCGTTCACCTGACCTTGGTGCCCTACATCGCTGCAGCCGGCGAACTGAAGACCAAGCCGACGCAGCACAGCGTGCGCGACCTGACCGCGCTCGGCATCCAGCCCGACGTGCTGGTGTGTCGCTGCGAGCGGCCGCTGCCGGAGAGCGAGCGCGCCAAGATCGCGCTGTTCTGCAACGTGCCGCCGAGCGCGGTCATCCCGGCGCTCGACGCGCCGTCGATCTATGGCGTGCCGCTGCAATATCATGCCGAGGGGCTGGACCGGGCGGTGCTCGACGCGTTCGGCCTGCCGTCCGAGGGCGAACCGGACCTTCGGCGCTGGCATGATATCATGGATCGCCAGCTCAACCCGGAAGGGGAAGTGACGGTCGGCGTCGTCGGCAAATATGTCGGGCTGCAGGATGCCTATAAGTCGCTGAACGAGGCGCTGGTCCATGGCGGCATCGCCAATCGGGTCAAGGTCAACATCCGCTGGATCGACGCCGAGCTGTTCGAGGGCGACGAGACGGAGATTCCGGCGCATCTCGAGCCCTGCCATGCGATCCTCGTCCCCGGCGCGTTCGGCGAGCGCGGCGCGGAGGGCAAGATCGCGTCGGTCCGCTTCGCGCGCGAGCGGGAAATTCCCTATTTCGGCATCTGCTTCGGGATGCAGATGGCGTGCATCGAGGGGGCGCGGAACCTCGCCGGTATCGATAAGGCGTCGTCGACCGAATTCGGCCCGACCGACGAACCGGTGGTCGGCCTCATTACCGAATGGATGAGCGAAGGCGGGCTCGAGAAGCGCGAAGAGGGCGGCGACCTCGGTGGCACGATGCGGCTCGGCGCCTATCCGGCGAAGCTCGCAGGCAACAGCGTGGTCGCGTCGATCTACGGCAGCGCCGAGATTTCGGAGCGCCACCGCCACCGCTACGAAGTCAACACAACCTATCGCGAGGCGCTGGAGCAGGGCGGTCTGGTATTCTCGGGCATGTCGCCCGACGGTCAGCTGCCCGAGATCGTCGAGCGGCCGGACCATCCGTGGTTCGTCGGCGTGCAGTTCCACCCGGAACTCAAGTCCAAGCCCTTCGACCCGCATCCGCTGTTCGCCAGCTTCATCGAAGCGGCGGTGAAGCAGAGCCGGCTGGTCTGATTCCCTCTCCCGTTGGGAGAGGGAAGGGGCCCGCGCCGAAGGCGTGGGAAGGGTGCCCTCGCTGGCCGTAGTCACCCTCACCCTTCCGCCGCTTCGCGGCTCCCTCCCTCTCCCAAAGGGAGAGGGAGTTAAAAAAACAAAAGGCGCCCGGACCGGTGGTCCGGACGCCTCTGCTGCGGCGCCAAAGGGAGCAAAGCGCCGCTAGGGCTCAGGCCGCATCGGCGGCCTTGTGCTCGATCGCTGGCTCCTGCGCGGTGGCGGTGCCGATCGCGATCTTCTTGGGCTTCATCGCCTCGGGCACCTCGCGGACCAGCTCGATGGTGAGCAGGCCGTCGGCGAGGTCGGCCGATTCGACGCGGACGAAGTCGGCGAGCTCGAAACGACGCTCGAAGCCGCGGTTGGCGATGCCGAGGTGCAGCATCTGCGCGGCGTGATTGTCGTTGCTGGTCTCGCCCTTCCGGCCGGTGACGAGCAGCAGGTTCTGCTGTGCCGTGATGTCGATCTCGCCGGGCTTGAAGCCGGCGACGGCGATGGTGATCCTGTAATGGTCCTCACCGACGCGCTCGAGGTTGAAGGGCGGGTAATTGTCGCCCGAGCTGCTGCGGGCGCTCGCCTCGAGCAGGTCGAACAGCCGGTCGAAGCCGATCGTCGAGCGGCGGTAGGGGGTAAAGTCGAACTGACGCATGTCAAAGCCTCCTTGAGGAGCAGTTTGAACGTCGATCCCGGAGCCCGAAAACGGCACTCCGGCGGTCGGTGCGGCCCGTGACGGCACCGCACGGACGTGAAATCGGAACGCCTCGGCGAGGTTTCAAGAGGCGGAAGTGGCGGAAATCCTTGGCGGAAAAGCGACGCTTGCGCGCGCTCAACTACAAGTTGCTGGCGTATAATCTACTAAATTGATCGGATTAGGGTATAAACATCAGGGAGGTTGTTGATGACCCTTGCGCTTGCGCTCTTCGCGACCCTTCAGGCGGGGCCATCCGCAGCGCTGCCCGACGATCCGCCGGCCGAGCCGGTGGCGCAGCAGCGGGTCGAGCCTTCCGCCGAGCCCGCCGCGAGCCAGGGCGGCGACATCCTTGTCACCGCGCGCCGCCGCGAGGAGAATGTGCAGGACGTGCCGATCGCGATGTCCGTGCTCGGCGGGAACACGATTTCGTCAACGGGGGCGTTCAACGTCAACCGGCTCCAGCAGCTCCAGCCGGCGCTGCAATTCTATTCGAGCAATCCGCGCAATTCCGCGATCAACATCCGCGGGCTCGGTGCGCCGTTCGGCCTGACCAACGACGGCATCGAGCAGGGCGTCGGGCTCTATATCGATCAGGTCTATATCGGCCGCATCGGCGCCTCGACCTTCGATTTCGTCGATGTCGACCGCGTCGAGGTGCTGCGCGGGCCGCAGGGGACGCTCTACGGCAAGAACACCACCGCCGGCGCGATCAACGTCACCACCCGCGCGCCGAGCTTCACGCCCGAGGCGCGGGCGGAGGTCAGCTACGGCAACTACGATTACTTCCAGCTCAAGGCCTCGGCCTCCGCGCCGATCGCCGATGACAAGCTGGCAGTGCGCGTGTCGACCTCGATCACCAGCCGGCGCGGCACGATCTACAATGTACGCACAGACGAGTATCTGCATCGGCTCGACAATTACGGGTTCCGCGGCCAGCTCTTATGGAAGGCGACGCCGGACCTCGACATCACGCTGATGGGCGACTTCAGCCTGCAGAACCCGATGTGCTGCGTGCAATATTACGCCCGCGTCGGCGCGACCCAGCGGCCGGTCAACCGCCAATATGCCGCGCTCGCCGCCGCCTTCGGCTATGCGCCGCCGAGCACCGATCCGTTCGACCGCGTGACCGATCTCGATGCCGAGCTCAACTCGCGGCAGGAAGTGGGCGGTGCCTCGCTGGTCGCCAACTGGGACGTGGGGCCGGCGACGATCACCTCCGTGACCGCCTGGCGCTATTGGGACTGGCAGCCGGCGAACGACCGCGACTTCATCGGCCTGCCGATTACCACCGTGTCGCAGAACCCGTCGCACCAGAAGCAGTTCTCGCAGGAGCTGCGCATCGCCTCCAATGGCGACAATCGTCTGCAATATACGTTGGGCGCCTTCTTCTTCCGCCAGACGATCGATACCCACGGATCGCAGGTGCAGGGTCCGGCGGCGAGCCGCTGGCTGCTCAACCCGAGCAGCGCCAATGCGAACAACCCCGCTGTGCTCGACGGGCTGACCTCCACCAACGAGATCGGCTTCAAGAACACCAGCTTCGCCGTGTTCGGCAAGCTCAACTGGGAGGTGCTGCCGGGGCTGCACATCCAGCCGGGCCTGCGGCTCAACTATGATCGGAAGAGCGGTTCCTATGTCTCGGTGGTGACGACCGGGAGCGGCAGCACCAACCTCAACTCCGACCAGCGCGGCGTGCTCGCGCCGCAGAGCTACGATCCGCGGTTCAGCGATTGGAACCTGTCGGGCGACGTCACCCTGTCCTATGATTTCGCGCCGGACGTGCATGGCTATGCGACCTATGCGCGCAGCTTCAAGTCGGGCGGCATCAACCTGTCGGGCCTGCCGCTCGATGCCTCGAACAATCCGATCCTGAGCGTCGCGACGGTGAAGCCCGAGAAGGTCAACCATTATGAGGTGGGCCTGAAGACCCAGTTCGCCAATCGGCGCGTGACCCTGAACCTCGCCGGCTTCTGGACCGAGATCGACGACTATCAGGCGACCGTGACCAATGGTCAGCTGGGCGTGATCCGCGGCTATCTCGCCAATGCTGAGAAGGTGCGGGTGCGCGGCGTCGAGTTCGACGCCAGCTTCCGCCCGAGCGAGCGCCTCACCGCCTATGCCAGCGGCGCTTACACCGACGCCAAATATGAACGCTTCCCCGATGCTCCGTGCCCGCCCGAGCTCTCGGGCGGCTCTGCGGCGACCGCGGCCAACCCTGCGGCGCCTCCAGGAACGCCGGGCGGGCCGAGCCCGGCCTTCTGCGACATCTCGGGCCAGCGGCTGCCGGGCGTGTCGAAATGGTCGCTGTCCTATGGCGCCGAATACAATGTGCCGGTGCCGTCCCTCGGCGACGGGGCGCAGATCTATTTCGGTTACGACGGCAGCTATCGTTCCAACTTCTCATCCAATCCGTCGCCTTCGGCCTACACCTGGATCGGCGGCTATTCGCTGTCGAACTTCCGGCTGGGCATACGCGCGGATGGCGGGTTCAATGCTTTCGCCTGGGTGCGCAATGCGTTCGACCAGGATTATTTCGAGATGCTGTCCGTGCAGTCGGGCAGCACCGGGCTGATCGTCGGCCAGCCGGGTGATCCGCGGACGTATGGCGTGACGCTCAGCAAGTCGTTCTGAAGGTAAAAGGGGGCGGAGCGGCACCGGTGGTTCGGAAGCTCTTCGGTGCCGCTCCGGTTTACGGGATTGGTGAAGGGGTGATTTAGGGCAGCGCCGGCGGCAAAGCCGCCGTCGGTCAGGTTCGGCTTTGCCGCCCTCCGCAGCCTTTCCAGCGATGCTGCGCATCGCCGGAACCTTTGGCTGCTTCGCCCGCCGTCCGGTCGAGGCGATGCGCTGCGCGCACCGGCGCCGTGTGACGGCGCCTTCGCCTCAACGCAAACGCCCGGGCTGTTTCCAGCCCGGGCGTCCGCGTGACGAAAGCTCGTCAGCCCCCTTGACTTTTTGCTTCGGCCCGCGCGCTCATCCTCCCTGATGAGCGGGACCAAAGCCTCCCCGAACCACGGCCGTTGTTGCCTGCGCTTCAGTGAGGTCTGGCCTAAGCCGGATGACGGGCGTTGTCATTGTCCTTCGCGCCGCAGCATCACGATTGCGCGCGGGATGTGGGAATCATGCAACAGCGCGATTGCGCGCAAGGCCCACTCTCCCTAGGACCGGCGCCGAGCCCGCACGTTTCCGCGGGGGAGGACACTGAATGTTGCTCTCGCGCTACGAGCGGATGATCGCGCGCCGCTATCTGCTGCCCGGGCGGGGTGAGGCCTTCATCGCGCTGGTCGCCGGAATCAGCCTGGTCGCGGTGATGCTGGGCGTCGCCGCGCTCGTCATCGTGATGAGCGTGATGAACGGCTTCCGCGCAGAGCTGTTCGACAAGATCGTCGGGCTTAACGGTCACGCCGTGATCCAAGGCTATAATGGACAGCTGCGCGATTGGCGGCAGGTCGTGGCCGAAGCCAAGGCGACACCCGGCGTGGTCAGCGCCACCCCGCTGATCGAGCAGCCGCTGATGGCCGGCTATTCGGGCCGGGTCGAAGCGGTGCTGGTGCGCGGCATGAACGTGCCCGACATCCTTAACAACCCGTCGCTCAACGGAAAGGTCGTGGTCGGCTCGCTCAAGAGCCTGACGCCGGGCAGCGGGCGGATCGCGATCGGCAGCCGCCTCGCCGACGCACTCGGCGCGACCGAGGGCAGCGAGATCCAGCTGATCAGCCCGCAGGGGCCGACCTCGCCCTTCGGTACGGTACCGCGGATCGTGAGCTACACCATCGGCGCGATCTTCGAGGTCGGCGTCTACGATTATGACAAGGCCTTCGTGGTGATGCCGATGGAGGACGCGCAGACGCTGCTGCTGATGGGCGACAGCGTCGGCATGGTCGAGCTCGACACCAATGATCCCGACCATGTCGAGCGCATCCTGGCGCCGCTCGCCGACAAGGTCGGACGGTCGGGCCAGATCACCGACTGGCGGCAGATGAACTCGCAGCTGTTCGAGGCGCTGGCGGTCGATCGGCTGGTGACCTTCACCGTGCTGTCGATCCTGATCCTGGTCGCTGTGTTCAACATCCTGTCGTCGCTAATCATGCTGGTCCGTGCCAAGACCCGCGACATCGCGATCCTGCGCACCATGGGCGCGACGCGGATGGGGCTGACGCGCATCTTCATGACCGTGGGCACGGCGATCGGCGCAGTCGGGATCGGCGCCGGCTTGATACTCGGCTTCATCGCGCTGATCTTCCGGCAGGACATCGTGAGCTTCCTGGGGTTCGTCACCGGGCGGCAGATCTGGGATCCGTCGATGCGCTACCTCACCGACCTGCCGTCCAAGACCGACCCGTTCGAGGTGCTCGGCATCGCCGCGATGGCGCTGCTGTTCAGCTTCCTCGCCACGCTCTACCCAGCCTACAAGGCGGCGAGCACCGATCCCGTGCAGGTGCTGCGCTATGAGTGATGCAGTCCTCCAGACCACCGGGCTCAAGCGCAGCTTCGAGCAGGGCGGGCAGGTGATCGAGGTGTTGCGCGGCGTCGACCTGACCGTCGGCGCGGGCGAGATCGTCGCGCTGCTGGGGCCGTCGGGCTCGGGCAAGTCGACGCTGCTGCAGGCGGTAGGACTGCTCGAGGGCGGTTTCGAGGGATCGATCCGCATCGTCGGTGCCGAGGCGGCGAAGCTCTCCAGTCCGGAACGCACCGCCACCCGGCGCGACCGGCTCGGCTTCGTCTACCAGTTCCATCACCTGCTGCCCGATTTCAGCGCAGTCGAGAACGTCATCCTGCCCCAGCTCATCCACGGCGCCACGCGCCCGGAGGCGGAGGCGCGCGCGACCGAGCTGCTCACCGCGCTCGGATTGGCGGGGCGGCTCACCCACCGGCCGAGCCAGCTCTCGGGCGGCGAGCAGCAGCGCGTCGCGGTGGCGCGCGCGCTGGCCAACCGGCCGGCGCTGGTGCTGGCGGACGAGCCCACCGGCAACCTCGACGAGGCGACGGCCAACGTGGTGCTGGAGGAATTCCTCCGGCTCGTGCGGGGGCAGGGCTCCGCCGCACTGGTCGCCACCCACAACGAGCGGCTGGCGGCGCGGATGGACCGGGTGGTGCGGCTGCATGAGGGCGTGCTCGAATGAGCAACCCGTGGCGGGAAGTTCCGACGCTGACCGGACGCCATGTCACGCTGCGGCCGCTGGTACGCGAGGACCGGTCCGACCTGCTGGCGGCGTTCGCCGACGGCGATCTGATCGAGATCTTCCATACGACCGTGCCGACCGAGGCGACGATCGACGGCTGGTTCGACAAGATTCTGGGCGAGCAGGCGGCAGGGCGCAATCTGGTCTTCACCGTGCTCGATGCTGGCGGACGGGTCGTCGGAACCACGCGATTGATGCGGATGAGCGAGGCACATCGCCGGGTCGAGATCGGCGGCACGCTCTACGCCGCCAGCGTCCAGCGTACCGGCCTCAATACCGAGGCGAAGCGGATGCTGCTCGAATATGCCTTCGAGACGCTCGGGTGCCTGGTGGTCCAGATCAGGACCGATTGGCTCAATCGCGCCTCCCGCACGGCGATCGAGCGGCTCGGCGCGAAGCTCGACGGTGTCCTGCGCAATCACCTGATCCTGCCGAGCGGACACCGTCGCGACAGCGCGGTCTATTCGATCATCGCCAGTGAATGGGACGGCGTGCGCCGCAATCTCGATCTGCTGATGGCGCGCCACCGGGAGCGGCGATGAGCGACCCGACCAGCATTCCCATTACGATCGCGGACGGCGGTGCGGCGACGCTCGAGCCTTTTGCGGGCCAGGTGCTGCTGATCGTCAACGTCGCCTCGAAATGCGGGTTCACGCCGCAATATGAGGGATTGGAGGCGCTTTACCGTCGCTATCGGGACCGCGGCTTCGCGGTGCTGGGGTTTCCTTGCAACCAGTTCGGCGGGCAGGAGCCGGGAACGGCCGAGGAGATCGCGAACTTCTGTTCGCTCACCTACGAGGTGACCTTTCCGCTGTTCGGCAAGATCGACGTCAACGGTGACGATGCCGCGCCGCTGTGGCGCCACCTCAAGAAGGCGGCGCCGGGCATCCTTGGGTCCGAGGCGATCAAATGGAACTTCACCAAGTTCCTCGTCGACCGTGAGGGCAGAGTGGTTGAGCGCTATGCGCCGACGACCAAACCGGCGGACATCGCGGCCGATATCGAAAAGCTGCTCTAGCCGGGAGCCGCGAAGGCATCGGCGCCCTTGCGGTGCGACAGCGCCTGCATGATCGCGACCACGCCGGAGAAGGCGAAGCTGAGCCCGAGGATGAAGCCCGGCACCGCCAGTGCCGCCAGCGGCAGCATGAAGACAACGTAGAGCCCGAGCAGCACGTCGATCACGCCGAGCGCGATCATCAGCCCGCGATGGCGGCGGTAGCGGGCGCCGAAGCCGAGCTCCATCACGCCGCGCGCGACCAGCCAAGCCGCAACGAGCAAGGTCAGCGAAAAGGCGCCGGCGAGCGGACGGAACGCCATCATCACGCCCACCGCCAGCGACAGGACGCCGAACAGGATGGAATAGAGCCGCCCTTCATGGCCGCGACCGAAGGCGCCGGCGGCGATGGCCGTTATGCCGGCGGCGATCAGGAAGCAGGCGACGACGAAGGTCGCGGCCAGCGTCGCACCGAAGGGCCAGAGGAACGCCAGCACGCCCAGGATCAGCGACACGATCCCGTAGATGAGGATCCAGCCCCAGCCCTTGCCGCTTCCGATATCGCTTGTGCTGTCCGCCATCGCATCTTCTCCTGTTGCGATACCGGAACAAACGCGGCTGAGCGGATTCGGCTCCCGACCGACCGAGCGGCGAAAGCTGTGGATACATTCCTCCGCCGGCCGACCGGCGGTTCCCTTGGCGGCACTCGACTGGCATAGTGCCGCCATGCCGCATTCGGGTTTCGTTCCGCTCCGCGTCCTTTCGTCGTACACGATGCTGGAAGGGGCGATCGAGCCCAAGGCGATCGCCAAGCGTGCGAAGGAGCTGGGCTTTCCCGCGGTCGCGCTGACCGACCGCAACGGCCTCTATGCGGCGATGGCCTTTTCCGACGCGTGCCGCGATGCGGGCGTGCAGCCGATCATCGGTACGCTGCTGGCGGTGGCACGGCCGGTGCCGGACGGCATCGAGGCGCCGATCGACTGGCTGGCGCTCTATGCGCAGGACAAGACCGGCTACGACAATCTCTGCAAGCTGGTGTCGATGGCGCACCTCGACCGGCCGATCGAGATCGACGCGCATGTGTCGCTCGATGCGCTGGAAGGGCTGACCGACGGCCTGATCGCGCTGACCGCCGGCGGGGAAGGGGCGCTGGTCCGGCTGCTTGCCGACGGGCAGCTGGATGCCGCCAATGCCTATGCCGCGCGACTGGAGGCGCTGTTCCCAGGCCGGCTCTACGTCGAGGTCGTCCGGCGGCTCGATGCCCAGGAAGCCCGCGCCGAGCCGGGCCTTCTCGACCTCGCCTATGCGCGCGACCTGCCGCTGGTCGCGACCAACCCCTGCTGCTTCGCCGAGGCCGAGTTCCACGAAGCGCATGACGCGATGCTGTGCATCGCCAATTCGAGCTACGTCACCAGCGAGGACCGCCCGAAAAGCTCGCCCGACGCCTGGATGAAACCGGCGAGCGAGATGAAGCTGATGTTCGCCGATCTGCCCGAGGCGCTGGCAAACACGCTGGTGGTGGCGCAGCGCTGCGCGGTGGCGGCGCCCAAGCGCAAGCCGATCCTGCCGAGCCTGGCCGGCGACCGCGAGGGCGAGGCGGCGATGCTGCGCGAGCGTTCGTTGGCGGGCCTCGAGGCGCGGCTCCGGCAATGGTCGATCACCGACGAGGAGACGGTGAAGACCTATCGCGACCGGCTCGAGTTCGAGCTCGACGTCATCATCCAGATGGGGTTCGCCGGCTATTTTCTGATCGTCGCCGACTTCATCCAATGGGCGAAGTCGCACGACATCCCGGTGGGACCGGGGCGCGGTTCGGGTGCCGGCTCGGCGGTCGCCTGGGCGCTCACCATCACCGATCTCGATCCGATCAAGCTGGGGCTGCTGTTCGAGCGCTTCCTCAACCCCGAGCGCGTGTCGATGCCGGACTTCGACATCGACTTCTGCGAAACCCGGCGCGGCGAGGTGATCCGCTACGTCCAGCAGAAATACGGCCGCGATCAGGTCGCGCAGATCATCACCTTCGGTAAGCTCAAGGCACGCGCGGTGCTGAAGGACACCGGCCGCGTGCTGCAGATGAGCTACGGCCAGGTCGACCGGCTCGCCAAGCTGGTGCCCAACCATCCGACCGATCCCTGGACGTTGGATCGCGCGCTGAACGGCGTGAGCGAGCTTGCGGCCGAATACAAGAACCACAGCGATGTCCGCCACCTGCTCGACCTGGCGATGAAGCTGGAGGGTCTGCCGCGCCACTCGTCGACCCATGCCGCGGGCGTGGTGATCGGCGACCGCCCGCTCGCCGAGCTGGTGCCGCTCTACCGCGATCCGCGCTCGGACATGCCGGTCACGCAGTTCGACATGAAGTACGTCGAAGGCGCGGGGCTGGTGAAGTTCGATTTCCTCGGCCTCAAGACGCTGTCGGTGCTCAAGAAGGCGGTCGAACTTCTGAAAGCGCGCGGGATCGTCGTCGATCTCGACGGTCTCGGTTGGGACGATCCGGGCGTCTACGAGCTGCTACAGCGCGGCGACACGGTCGGCGTGTTCCAGCTGGAATCGGAGGGGATGCGGCGCACGCTGGCGGCGGTGCGGCCGTCGAACTTCGGCGACATCATCGCGCTCGTGTCGCTCTATCGGCCGGGGCCGATGGACAACATCCCGACCTTCGGCGCGCGCAAGAACGGGCGCGAGCCGATCGTCTATCCGCACCCGCTGCTCGAGGGCATCCTCGCCGAGACCTACGGCATCTTCGTCTATCAGGAGCAGGTGATGCAGGCCGCGCAGGTGCTCGCCGGCTACACGCTCGGCGGCGCGGACATGCTGCGCCGCGCGATGGGCAAGAAGATCAAGGCGGAGATGGACGCGCAGCGGGCGATCTTCGTCGAGGGCTGCGCCAAGGTGAATGCCATCCCCGAGGCCAAGGCGAACGAGCTGTTCGACTTGATCGACAAGTTCGCCGGCTATGGCTTCAACAAGAGCCACGCGGCGGCCTATGCGCTGCTCGCCTATCAGACCGCGTGGCTCAAGGCGCATTATCCGCACGAGTTCTTCGCCGCCTCTATGTGCTTCGACATGGCGCAGACCGACAAGCTCGCGATCTTCGTCGACGACATGAAGCGGCTGGGGATCGATCGCCGGCCGCCGGACGTGAATGCGAGCGAGGCCGAGTTCAGCGTCGAGGAAGTAGGGGAGGGGCTTGCCGTCCGCTACGGCCTCGCCGCGCTCAAGGGCGTGGGCGAGCGGGCGATGGAGCTGCTGGTCGAGGAGCGGATGCGGCGCGGCGATTTCGCCTCGCTCGACGATTTCGCCCGGCGCGTCGATCCGCGGCTGCTCAACAAGCGGCAGGTCGAGACGCTGGCGGCGGCGGGGGCGTTCGATGCGATCGATGAGAACCGGGCCGGCATCTTCGCGGTGGCCGAGACCATCCTCGCCGTCGCTGCGCATACGCACGAGAGCCGGACCAGCGGGCAAGGCGGACTGTTCGGCGAAGCGGACCATGGATCGGCGTCGATCCAGCTGCCCTTGAGTGCGCGCTGGACGCTGGCCGAGCGGATCAATGCCGAGAAGGACGCGTTCGGCTTCTTCTTTTCCGCGCATCCGCTCGATCGCTATCAGCATCTTGCCGCCGCGCAGGGCGCGCGGACGATCGTCGGGCTGGGCGAGATTGAGATCGCCGAAGGGGCGCGGACCAGCGCCACGGTCGGCGCTCTGGTCGAGGATGCGCGCTGGCGCACCTCCGCGCGGGGGCGGCGCTATCTGATGGCGACGATCTCGGACGCCACGGGCCAGGTGCCGGTGACCTGCTTCGACGACGATGTCAGCAAGGCGCTGGAGGACACCGCGCGTGATGGCGGGTGCGGGTTGATCGGGGTGGAGCTCGACCGCCGGCCGGGTGAGGACAGCGCGCGGGTCACCGTGCGGTCGATCCGGCCGTTCGACGCTGTTGCGGGACAGGCGCGGATGCTCCTGCGGGTGCGCGTGGATACCGCCGAGGCGCTGGCCCCGCTCGCCGATCTGCTCAGCGTGCGTGCCGGCCGCTGCGAGGTGATGCTGACGTGCGATGCGCCCGGCGGGGAGGCGCAGCTGCGGCTCGGTCGCGACTTCCTCGTCGATCAGGAGCTGGTGGCGCGCATCCAGTCGATCCCCGGCGTCGCGCAGGCTGCGCTAGAAAGTGCGGAACTCCGTCTCGTCGCCGGCTGATCGCGTGTTTCGTGTGTCTGGTATGTTTCCAGAAGGCTAGTCCCTCTGGACGTGCGGCCGCGTACGGATACAATCGCCCGACCAGAACAGACGAAATGGGCGAGGAATGCTGGGACAGATGCAGGACTACGAGCTGCGCGTGATGCGCCTGCTCGACCATGCCGCGCGCGAGCATGGGAGCCGCGAGATCGTCACGCGCTGGGCCGACGGCAGCGAGACGCGCACCGACTGGTCCGGCGTGGCGCACGACGCGCGGCGGCTGGCGCAGGCGCTCGAGCGGCTGGGGATGAAGCCTGGCGACCGCATCGCGACGATGGCGATGAACCACGCGCACCACCTGATCGCCTGGTACGGCGTGATCGGCATGGGCGGAGTGATTCACACGATCAATCCGCGGCTGTTCGACGACCAGCTCGCCTATATCGCCACTCATGCCGGTGATCGGGTGCTGCTCTACGATCGCGCCTTCCAGCCGATCGTCGACCGGATGAAGCCGCAGTGGACGACGATCGAGCATTATGTGGTGATGGACGGCGACGGGCCGGAGGGCTTCCGTGCACTGCTCGATGCCGAGGACGGCGAGTATGCCTGGCACGAGGGGGACGAGCGCGAGGCGTGCCTGATGTGCTACACGAGCGGGACCACCGGCCATCCCAAGGGCGTGATCTACTCGCACCGCTCGACCGTGATCCATGCGATCACCGAGTTGCAGCCGGCCGAGTTCGACCTGTCGACCCAGGCGGTGGCGCTGCCGGTGGTGCCGATGTTCCATGCGGTCGGCTGGGGCCTGCCGTTCGCGCTGGCGGCGGTCGGCGGCAAGTTCGTCTTCTCCGCGGTCAACGAGGCCAAGGTGCTGTGCGAGCTGATGAACCGCGAGAAGGTGACGCATTCCGCCGGCGTGCCGACGGTGTGGTTCGCGATGTTCCAGCACATCGACGAGACCGGGGAGGTGCCCAGATACCTCAAGATCGTCACCATCGGCGGATCGGCGGCGCCGCGGGCGATGGTCGAGCGGATCATGCGGATGGGCATCCGCGTCAATCACGCCTGGGGCATGACCGAGACCTCGCCGATCGGGACGATGGGGGCGCCGTCGTGGGATTGGGACGACCTCAGCTTCGACCAGCAGGTCGATCAGGTCAGCAAGCAGGGCAAGGTACCGTTCGGCGTCGAGATGCGCGTGGTCGACGATGACGGCAACATCCTGCCGCGCGACGGGGTGAGCTCCGGCCGGCTGCAGGTGCGGGGGCCGTGGATCATCCAGCGCTATTATGGCGCGGACGAGGACGCGCTGACCGCGGACGGCTGGTTCGACACCGGCGACGTCGCGGTGATCCATCCCGACAACGTCATGCAGATCACCGACCGCGCCAAGGACGTGATCAAGTCGGGCGGCGAGTGGATCAGTTCGGTCGAGCTCGAGAATGCCGCGGTCGGCTGCGCCGGCGTGGCCGAGGCGGCGGCGATCGGCGTGTTCCACCCCAAGTGGGACGAGCGCCCGATCCTGCTGGTGGTGCGCAAGCCCGGCAGCGCGGTGACGGCGGAGGAGATCCAGGCGCACCTTGCCGAATGCGTCGCGAAATGGTGGCTTCCCGACGAGATCCATTTCGTGGAGGCGCTGCCTCACACTGCGACCGGCAAGCTGCTTAAGACGGCGATCCGGGCGCAGTACAAGGATTTCAAGCTGGCGGCGGCGTAACTTCGCCTTCGTCCTCGTCACCCCGGCGATGGCCGGGGTCCACCGGGAGGCAAGCATAGAATAAGAAAGCTCAAGGGACGACACTTGAGGCGCAGTGGACCCCGGCCTTCGCCGGGGTGACGGTGGGTTGTCAGGGTTCGAAGCTTATATCCGCCACGACCGGGAAATGGTCGGACGGATAGCGTCCATCCCGGTTGGCGGTCAGCGTCGCCACCCGCTTGACGGTGAAGCCGCGCGACAGGATCCAGTCGATGCGGTCCGCCCCGGGCACGCCCTTGAAGCCGTGGAAGGTGCCGACCGGCCCCGTGTGCGCCGTCGTCTGCCAGGCGTCGGCCACGGCCTTGGTCAGGATCGCATGCGCCTTGCTGCTGATGTCGGTGTTGAAGTCGCCGGTCACGATCACCGGCCCGGCGTGGTCCGGCTGCCGCAGATAATCGGCGATCAGCGTCGCCGCCTTCTCGCGGGCGAGATCGTCCTCGGCACGATAAGGGAAATGGGTGTTGAGCAGGCGGAAGCGCTTGCCGTTCGGGGTCTCGAACACGCCCCAGGTCACCATGCGCGGCAGCGGGTGGCCCCAGCTGATGCTGCCCGGCACCGACGGCGTGTCCGACAGCCAGAAATTCCCCTGCTCGACGAGCTTGAGCCGATCGCGGCGGTAGAAGACGCCCATATGCTCGTCGCCATGGCCGCCGCGGCGGTCGATGCCGAACCAGGTGTAGCCCGGCAGCTGCGCGACGATATAGTCGGCCTGGTCCTTGAGCAGTTCCTGCGTCCCGATCACGTCGGGATGCTCGTTCCGGACCGTCTCGACGAGGATGTCGCGCCGATGGGCCCAATCGTCCGGACCGTCGTCGGCGGTGCCGTAGCGGACGTTGAAGCTCATCACGCGGAGCGTGTCCGGCGCGGGCCTCGCCATAGCCGTCTGCGACGCCAGCAGGGCCGCGAACATCACGAATTTCATGAAGATCGTGCTTATGCGCATAAGAAGATCCCTCCTCGGGTGCGCTCTAGCCGTGGGGCGGTCATCCGAACAGCTCCCCTTGCGGACCTTGCGGCGGGCGGAACAGATCGGTGCGCAGCGGCCTGCGCTCGCGGTTGAGGCCATGCTTGCGGCAGGCGATCTGGAAGCGGGTGCGCAGCAGCTCGGCCCAGGGGCCGCTGCCGCGCATCCGCGTGAAGAACTCGGGATCGTTGCGCCGGCCGTCGCGAAGCGAGCCGATCGTCGCCATCACCTTGGCCTTGCGGTCGGGAAAATGGGCATCGAGCCAGGCTTCGAACAGCGGCGCGACCTCGAAGGGCAGGCGCACGGGGATGAAGCCGGCGCCATAGGCACCCGCCTCGGCGGCGCGTTCGATCAGATGCTCCATCTCATGGTCGGTGATCGCGGGGATGACGGGCGCGATCGAGACGACGGTCGGCACGCCCGCCGCGGCGAGCTTCGCCACCGCCGCCAGCCGGCGCTCCGGGTGAGGCGCGCGCGGTTCCACGGTACGCGCTACCTTGGGATTGAGCGAGGTCACCGACACCATCACTGCGGCCAGCCCCTTCGCTGCCATCGGCGCCAGCAGGTCGAGGTCGCGCGTCACGCGGTCGGACTTGGTGGTGATGGTGATCGGATGGTTGCACTCGGCGAGCAGCTCGATGCAGCTCCGCGTGATGCGCCAGTCGCTCTCGATCGGTTGATAGGGATCGGTGTTGGTGCCGAACGCGATCGGACGGCAGACATAGCCGCGCTTCGCCAGCTCGGCGCGGAGCAAGGTTGCGGCCTCAGGCTTGGCGAACAGCTTCGATTCGAAGTCGAGCCCGGGCGACAGGTCGTGATAGGCATGGGTCGGCCGCGCGAAACAGTAGATGCAGCCGTGCTCGCAGCCGCGATAGGGGTTGATCGAGCGGTCGAACGGCACGTCGGGCGACTGGTTGCGGGTGATGATCGTCTTCGGCCGCTCGACGGTGACGGTGGTGCGCAGCGGTGGCGGCGCGCCGTCGATCCCTTCGCGATCGTCGAGCCAGTCGCCGTCGGCCTGCCGTTCGGGCAGGCTGAAGCGGGTGCTCTCGCGGTTGACGGTGGCACCGCGGACGGGTCGCGTCTTGGCCATTGCGCGAGACTAGGCGGTGATCTAGAACATATCAAGAACAAAGGAGGCGGATATGGCGAGGTTGAACTATGTCGAGCTGCCGGTGCGGGATATCGCCGGCGTGAGAGACTTTTACGAAACGGCGTTCGGATGGCGCTTCGCCGAGTTCGGGCCGAGCTATGCCGCGACCGTGAGCGGTGACGTCGACATGGGGCTGCAGGGCGACTCGGGCGAATGGACCGCGCAGCTGCTGCCGGTGATCCAGGTCGAGGATCTGGAGGATGCGCTGGCGAAGGTGAGGGCGGCGGGTGGCGTGGTGACGCGGCCGATCTTCGCCTTCCCAGGCGGACGGCGCTTTCACTTTCGCGATCCGCAGGGGCACGAGCTGGCGGCGATGGCGCCGGACAAATAGCTGCGGGGCAAACTGCTGTAGCTCGAACGAGCTTTACCGTCATTCCGGCGACCCGAAGGGCGGCGAGGCCAATGTCGGAATCTCATGCCGTTTCGCGCCTTCGCGGGAGATCCCGGCTTTCGCCGGGATGACGTTTGGGGATATGGGGCCGTTCAGAAAAAAGGGGAAATGGCGAATGAAATCTTGGATGTTGGCGGCGGCGATGCTCACCGCTGCACCGGCTATGGCCGAGGACAAGGCCGACAAGATGCTCGACCTCTCCAACCCGGAGGTGGTCGCCGCGGCAGTGCGTGACGCCGGCTACAAGGCCGAGCTCAAGACCAACAGCAAGGGCGAGCCTTATATCTCCAGCTCGACCAACGGCTCCGATTTCACCGTCGAGTTCTACGGCTGCGAAGGCGTGAAGAACTGCGGCTCCTTCCAGTTCTACAGCTGGTACAAGAAGGACCCGTTCTACACGCTCGAGCTGGTCAATGAGTGGAACGCGAAGAAGCGCTTCATGAAGATCGCGATCGATGGCGATGGCGACCTCGCGCAGTACATGGATTTCACCGCGGTGGGGCAGAGCAGCCAGAAGGCGTTCGCCGACATGCTCGACTGGTATACGGTGATGGATGCCGATCTCAGCAAGTTCCTGAGCGAGAAGCGCGCGGCGGCGGCGAAGCCGGCGTCATAGAGCCTCCGGCACCGGTTGAATCGTGCTCCTGCGAAAGCAGGAGCCCGGGCCGCAAGCGAGACAGCGTCAATCCAGTGCTCCTGCTTTCGCAGGAGCACGATTCACATTCCATTCCCCCTCGACGGGATGGATCACCGCCATCCGAGAGCGGGCGCCACGTGCTTCAATATGGCCTCGATGACGTGGGCGTTATACTCGACGCCGAGCTGGTTGGGGACGGTGAGCAGCAGCGTGTCCGCCTCGGCGATCGCCTCGTCCGCCTTCAGCTGCTCCACCAGCCGGTCGGGCTCGGCGGCGTAGGATCGCCCGAACACGGCGCGCATGTTGTCGATGATGCCGATCTGGTCGCTGCTGTCGTCGCGTCCGAAATAGGCGCGGTCGCGATCGTCGACGAGCGCGAAGATCGACCGTGAGACGGAGACGCGCGGCTCGCGGGCATGGCCGGCGTCCTTCCAGGCCTCGCGATAGGCGCGGATCTGCTTCGCCTGCTGGACGTGGAACGGCTCGCCGGTCTCGTCAGCCTTCAGCGTCGAGCTCTGCAGGTTCATGCCCATTTGGGCGGCCCAGACCGCGGTCGCGTTGGATGCGGAACCCCACCAGATGCGCTCGCGCAATCCCTCCGAATGGGGCTCGAGGCGCAGCAGGCCTGGCGGATTGGGGAACATCGGGCGCGGATTGGGCTGCGCGAAGCCTTCGCCCTTCAGCAGATCGAGGAAGACCTCGGCATGGCGGCGGCCCATGTCGGCGTCGCTCTGCCCTTCCGCCGGCGCGTAGCCGAAATGGCGCCAGCCATCGATCACCTGCTCGGGCGAGCCGCGGCTGATGCCGAGCTGGAGCCGCCCGCCGCTGATCAGGTCCGCCGCGCCGGCATCCTCCGCCATGTAGAAGGGGTTCTCGTAGCGCATGTCGATCACGCCGGTGCCGATCTCGATGCGTCTGGTGCGCGCGCCGATCGCCGCCAGCAGGGGGAAGGGCGAGGCGAGCTGCCGCGCGAAGTGATGGACCCGGAAGTAAGCGCCGTCCGCGCCCAATTCCTCCGCCGCCACCGCGAGGTCGATCGACTGCAGCAGCACGTCGGCGGCGGTCCGCGTCGCCGACTGAGGGGATGGGGACCAGTGTCCGAACGAGAGGAAGCCGATCTTCTTCATGCGATTCATCCGAGCCTGAACTTCGTGGAAGGGAGCTGGCGTCGCCCCGTTCCCGCCGCAAGCCATTCCTCGGAATGTCACCGTTTATGATTTGATGCTTGAGATTGGCGGATTCGATGCCCCAGAAGTCGTCGTCATGCTGGGTCGGGCCCGGCATGACTACGGTTATGGATGCGGCCAGGGCTCCTGCTTTCGCAGGAGCACGATCCAGCCGCTTCTACCGCTCCTTCAGCCGCGGCATCAGCTCGACGAAATTGCAGGGCTTGTGGCGGATGTCGAGCTGGCTGGCGAGGATGCCGTCCCAGCCGTCGCGGACAGCGCCGGTCGAGCCGGGGAGGGCGAAGATGTAGGTGCCACGCGCGACGCAGGCGCAGGCGCGCGACTGTACCGTCGAGGTGCCGATCTTCTGATAGCTCAGCAGGCGGAACAGCTCGCCGAAGCCGGGGATCGGCTTGTCCTGCACCCGCTCCAGCGCTTCGGGCGTGACGTCGCGGCCGGTGACGCCGGTGCCGCCGGTGGTGATCACGCAGTCGACCTCGGGGTCGTCGATCCAGGCGGCGAGCCTGGCGGTGATCGCGGCGACGTCGTCGGGCACGATCAGGCGGTCGGCGAGCTCGTGGCCGGCAGCGGTCAGCCGTTCGACCAGCGCGTCGCCTGAGCGGTCGGTGTCAGGCGTACGGGTATCCGATACGGTGAGCACCGCGATCCGGACCGGCCGGAACGCCCCCGTCTCGTCAATCGACGTCTCGTCAATCGGCACGGGTGAGCGCGGAGATAGCCTCGGAATAGGTGACCGGCGCGACGGGCTTCGCCGGCAGGACGCCGCCTGGACGCGCGGCCACGCGCACCGCGCTTGCGCCGCTCATGCCGGGGAACTTGGGCCACAGCCCCTGCGCCAGCGCCGCCCGGCTGGCGGAGTGCTTGCCGGCCTGCGCTTCGTACATCCAGTAGTTGCGCAGCACCGTCAGCACGTAGCCGCGCGTTTCCCAATAGGGGATCGATTCGATGTAGAGCAGCGGATCGCCGCCGTCGCGCATCTGCGTGTTCCACATCGCGACCGGCAGCGGGCCGGCGTTGTAGGCGGCGATCACCTTAGGGAGCAGGCCCTGGGTGCAGGGCTGGTCGCGGAGCTGCTCGAGATAGCTCTGCCCCACTTCCATGTTGGTCGAGGGCCGGGTGAGCGACGCGCGGTCGAGCCCGGCGAGACCCTTGGCGCGGGCAATGTCGGTCGCGGCCGCCGGCATGATCTGCATCAGGCCATAGGCGCCGGCAGGGCTCACCACGCCGATGCGGAAGCGCGATTCCTGGAGAGTGTGGGCGTAGACCAGCGCCTTGTCGACGCGCCAGCCGCCATCCGGCGTCCAGTTCGGCATCGGATAGCGGGCGGCGATCGCCGGATGCGCGCCGACGGGACCGTTGTGCGACATCCAGAGCTGGGTCGCGGGCAGGTTGAGGCGGCCGGCGAGGCGGGTCAGCGCGGCATATTCGGCCGGGTTGCCGATACGGGCCTGCTGGCGGATCACGTCGTCGGCGAGGTCCGTCTCGCCGATCTCGGCCAGTGCCGCGGCGACGCGGACGTTGGGGCGGCGCTCGAGCAGCTGCCAGTCCTCGGCGGTGGTCTTCTCGCCGGGCGCAGCGGTGCGGGCGTCGATGCCGAGCGATTCGCGGGCGAGCTGGCCGTAGAAGGTCTCGACATATTGCGCGGCGTTCTGGAGTCGGCCCTGGACGAGGTCCGGACGGCCCGAGGCCATGTCGGCGCGCGAAGCCCAATAGAGGCCGGCGGCGCGCAGGTCGGTATCGGCGGCGCGCTGGGCGACGCTGGCGAAGGCGATCGCGGCGGCAGGATAGTCGCGGCTGCGCCAGGCGGCGAGGCCGGCGACCCAGTCGGCCGGCGCGGCCCAGTCGCCGCTCCCCGTCTGCGCGAGCGCGGCAACCCGGCGAGCGGACGCGTCGTCGTTCGAGACGTAGTAGATCCAGGCAACCTTCTGACGCCACTCGGTCAGCGCCTCGGGCGTGAGCTCGTTCGCCTTGGCCTCGACCAGCGCTTCGGCCTCGGCGCCGCGATCGGCCTTGATCAGCGGCTGCATCGTGCGGGCGAGCTCGGCGGCGGCGGCATCGCTACGGGCAGTCGACTTCACGCGCCGGCGATTGGGGGCGCCGTCATACCAGATGAGCTGCTGCGCAGTCGGGAGCGCGGGCAGGTCGATCGCGCCGCGGGCCTGGGCAAGTCGCGCGATCTGCGGCGCCTGCGGCAGCTCGGGCGCGTCGGCGAGGAGCTGGGTGAGCTGCGAGACGTCGACCTTGGGCGAGCCCTTGGCGGTGTAGAGCTGGGCACGGGCGAAGGCGTGGAGCGGGCCCGGCTTCATCGCGTCGAGCTGAATCTGGGCGTCGGTCCAGCGGCTTTCGCGGATCGCGGCGAACACCGCGCGATAGGCGGAGCGCTGGCCGGCATCGAGCTGGTCGGGAATGCCGTCGCCCTGCGGCGCGGCGGAAGTGGTGGCGTAGCGCTGCTCTGGCGCCGCATCGGAAGCGGCCGCCGGCTCTGCGCCGGCAGCAGTGATCGCCGGCTCTGCGCCGGCATGGGCGACCGCCGGCAGGGTCATCGCGGCAATGGCAATCAGGAACGCGGAGCGCATCAGCGCAATCCCCCCATAAGCAACTGCAAGTCCCTCCAGGCTTCCGCCTTGGCTGCTGGCCGCTCCAGGAGGAAACGCGGGTGCCAGCTCACGACCGCGTCCACCGTGCCGACTTCAAGGTTAACCGATCTTAAACTTCCACGGGCCCGCGCACTGTCCGTCCCGATCAAGGCACGGCTCGCCGCTGAACCGGCCACGAGCAGCCGTTTCGGGGCGGCGAGGGCGATGTGGTGGCGCAGGAGCGTCGTGAGCTCGGGCAGCATCTCGGGCGGCAGGCGGCCGCCGACCGGGCGGGCGAGGGCGAGCGCGGCGAGATGGATGCTCGCGCGGTCGCGGCCGATCGCGGCGAGCATCCGGTCGAACAGGCGACCGGGAGCGCCGTCGAGCAGCGCTTCGCCCTCCGGGCAGTCGACGACGATCATCAGATCGGCCGCCGGATCGCCTTCGGGTGCGAGCAGGGGCATTCCCCAGCCGGCCTCGGGCGCATCGGGGCCGGTGCGCCAGGCGACGAAGCTTTCGAGCGTAGCGGGAAGCGGCGCGGCCGTCGCTTCCGCTTCCGCCGGCAGAGGCGCGGCGGCCGTAGCGGCAATCGCCGTCGCCTGGACGCGCCAGTCGCGCGGCTGGTCGGCGACGAGCGTGTCGACGCCCGCCTCTCGCCACCAATCGAGCGCGCTCTGCGCGAGCTCCTGCCAATCGTGATGCTGGTCCGCCCCCATCGCCATCCATTAGAATCCTAGCTTGACGCAGCCGTCAATCTGCCCAAACCGGAGCGAGGACAAGACGTTGCCGCGACGCGACGACAGGGGTCGTCCCAAGTCCCGGCGGGAGACGATGATGGCTGAACGCGAGTCGATGCCTTACGACGTGGTGATCGTCGGCGCCGGGCCGGCGGGGCTGTCGGCGGCGATCCGGCTCAAGCAGCTCGCCAACGAGGCCGGCGCCGAGCTCAGCGTGTGCGTGCTGGAGAAGGGATCGGAGGTCGGTGCGCACATCCTGTCGGGCGCGGTGGTCGATCCGCGCGGGCTCGACGAGCTGATCCCCGACTGGCGCGACAAGGGCTGCCCGCTCGCCGAGGTACCGGTGACGGACAACCAGCACTGGATCCTTGGCAGGAAGGGCAAGTTCGCGCTGCCGCACCTGCTGACGCCGCCGTTCATGCACAACAAGGGGACCTATACCGGCAGCCTCGGCAACCTCTGCCGCTGGCTGGCGGAACAAGCGGGGGAGCTCGGCGTCGAGATATTCCCCGGCTTCGCGGCCGCGGAGGTGCTGTTCAACGACGACGGATCGGTGAAGGGCGTCGCCACCGGCGACATGGGCGTCGCGCGCGACGGCACGCACAAGCCGGATTACCAGCCGGGGCTGGAGCTTCATGCCAAATACACGTTCCTCGGCGAGGGGTGCCGCGGGCATCTGACCAAGGAGCTGATCCGTACCTTCGACCTTGCGAAGGACAGCGACCCGCAGATCTACGGCCTCGGCGTCAAGGAGCTGTGGGACATCGATCCGGGCAAGCACGTGCCGGGGCGGGTGATCCACACCCAGGGCTGGCCGCTCAGCGAGGTCAAGGGCTCGAACGGCGGCGGGTTCCTCTACCATCAGGCGAATGGGCAGGTCGCGCTCGGGTTCGTCACTTGGCTCAACTACACCAATCCCTATCTCTCGCCGTTCCAGGAGATGCAGCGCTGGAAGACGCATCCGGCGATCGCGGAGATATTGGCGGGCGGCAAGCGTGTCTCCTACGGCGCGCGGGCGATCAGCGACGGGGGGCTGCAGTCGATCCCGAAGCTGGTGTTCCCGGGCGGCGCGCTGATCGGCGACAGCGCGGGCTTCCTCAACGTGCCGCGGATCAAGGGCAGCCATACCGCGATCAAGTCGGCGATGATGGCGGCGGAGGCGGCCTTTGCGGCGATCCAGGCGGGGCGGGCGCACGACGAGCTGATGGCCTATCCGGAGGCGTTCGAGACCAGCTGGGTCAAGAAGGAGCTGTCGGTCGTCCGCAACGTGGCGCCTCTGGTCAAGAAGTTCGGGGACTTCATCGGCTCCGGCCTGTCGGGCATCACCATGTGGCTGGAGCATTGGGGCATCAAGGTGCCGTTCACGATGCACCACCATCCCGACAACGAGACGCTGTGGCGCAAGGACCTGGTCAAGCCGATCGTCTATCCCAAGCCGGACGGCGTGCTGACGTTCGATCGGCTCTCCTCGGTGTTCCTGTCGAACACCAACCACGAGGAGGACCAGCCGGTCCATCTGACGCTGCGCGATCCGGATATTCCGATCGCCTATGATCTGCCGCTGTTCGACGAGCCGGCGCAGCGCTATTGCCCGGCAGGCGTTTACGAGGTGGTGGGCGAGGACGTGGGCGAGCCGCGGTTCGTGATCAACGCGCAGAACTGCGTCCACTGCAAGACGTGTGACATCAAGGACCCGACCCAGAACATCAACTGGGTGGTCCCCGAAGGCGGCGGAGGGCCGAATTATCCGAACATGTAGCGTCCTTCTTTCCGGTATCGCCGCGGCGTTCATCGCGGTGCCGGCCCATGCCGACGTGCCGCAGTCGCTCGCGGCCTACGTCAAGGCGCGCGCCGCCGACGCCGACGGCGCGGTGGAGGCCGCCTCGGCCGCCTATGGCGCGGCGTTGGCGGGATCGCCCAGCAATCCGGTGGTGGCGATCCGCGCCTATCGCGAGGCGCTGGCGGCGGGCGACCTGGCGCTGGCGCGGCAGGCGGTCGCGGTGCTGCAGTCGGCGGGCGTGGCGCCGGCCGACACCGCCGTGCTCGCTGCCGCCGACGCGGTCGCCGCGCGCGACTGGGAAGCGGCCAATGCCGCCGCCGACCGGATGGCCAATGGACCGCTCGAGTTCCTGGGACCGGTGATCAAGGCCTGGGTCGCGTTCGACCGCGGCGATGCCGGGGCCGCCAAGCTGCTGGACAAGGGCGACAGCGGCCTTGCCCGGCGCTTCAATGCCGAGAATCGCATCTTGCTGCTGATCGCGGGCGGCAAGATCGATGATGGTGTGACCGAGCTGCGTATCCTGCTCGGCGCCAGCGCTGGCAACCTCGATCTTCGCGTCAATGCCGCCGAGCTCCTCGCCCATGGCGGCCGTGATGATCTGGCCCGGGCGGTGATCGCCGGCGACGATCGCGTGTTGACGGCGCTGCGGGAGCGGCTGGGCGACGGCGTGGAGCCGAGCGCGGCGTTCGGGGTGTCGCGGCTCTTCACACGTCTCGCCGCCGATCTGGTCCGGGGCGAGGCGCGGCCGCTGGCGATCGTGCTGGGCCGCGCGGCGATGCTGCTCGATCCGCAGGATGATCGCGCCCGGCTGATCCTCGCCGACGCCCTCTCCGCCGACGGTGCGGAGCGGCGGGCGATCACCCTGCTCGACGAGGTGGGACCCGAATCGATCTATGCCGCCCCAGCGCTGACGGCCAAGGTGACGGTGCTTGATCGCGCGGGCGAGGACCGCCGGGCGCTGGAGACCGCCGCTGCGGTCGCGCATGCCAAAGGCGCCGACGCCGAGGACATGCAGCGTTACGGCGACATGCTGGTGGCAGCCGGGCGTTACGGCGAGGCCGCCGATGCCTATGCCCAGGCGATGACGCGGGTGGAAGGCAGTCCCGGCTGGATTCTCTATCTCCAGCGCGGCGGCGCGCTGGAGCAGGCGGGCCGTTGGGCCGAGGCCAGGCCGTTGCTCGAGAAGGCGGTGGCACTGGCGCCCGACCAGGCGGTGGCGCTCAATTATCTGGGTTATGCGCAGCTCGTTCGGGGCGAGAATGTCGCCGGCGCCCGCGCCATGCTGGAGCGCGCGGTCAAGCTCGAGCCCAACGACGCCGCGATCGCCGATTCGCTCGGCTGGGCCTATGTCCAGACCGGCGATCTCACCAGGGCGATGCCGCTGCTTGAACGTGCGGCGCGGGCCGAGCCGGCGGACGTCACCATCCAGGAGCATCTCGGCGATGCCTATTGGCGGCTCGGCCGCCGCTACGAGGCGCGCTACGCGTGGCGGGCAGCGTCGGTCCACGCCGGGAGCGAGGATGCGGCGCGGCTGTCGGGCAAGCTCTCTGCCGGACTCAAGTGACGGCGATGATCGTCGAGCCTGCGCGGGCCAAGCTCAACCTCGCCCTCCACGTCCGCGCCCGGCGCGAGGACGGTTATCATGAACTGGAGACGCTGTTCGCCTTCACCGAATTTGGCGACGAGCTGCGCCTGAGCGATGCCGAGGCGCCGTCGTTCACCGTCACGGGGCCGTTTGCCGAGGCGTTGGCGCGGGAGGACGACAACCTCGTCACGCGGGCCGCCGAGGCCTTCTCCGCTGCGTTCGGGCCGTTGCCGCCGCTTCGCACCGAGTTGGTCAAGCGCCTGCCAGTCGCCTCGGGACTCGGCGGCGGCTCGGCCGATGCCGCCGCGATGCTGCGGGCGCTGGCGCAGCGGACGGGCATCGATCCGGCGATGCTCGCGGATATTGCGGCCGAGCTGGGGTCGGATGTCCCTGCCTGCCTGTTGGGCCGCACCGCGATCGGACGGGGCAGGGGCGAACGGCTGGAGCCGGTTGGCGGACTGCAGGGCGCGCCGGTGCTGCTGGTCAACCCCGGTGTGGCAGTCGCGACGCGCGAGGTGTTCGCGCGCTGGGACGGTGTAGACCGGGGGGCGCTGCCGGTCGGCGATGCGTCTGTGATCGCGAGCGAGGGGCGCAACGACCTGGAGTCGCCAGCCCGCGCGGTGGCGCCCGCGATCGGCGAGGTGCTGGAACTGCTCGCCGCGCAGCCGGGGATGCTCCTCGTCCGCATGTCGGGTTCTGGCGCGACCTGTTTTGCGCTGTGCGCCGATGCCGCCGCGCGCAGCCACGCCGCCGCCGCCATTCGGGCCGCGCGGCCGGGCTGGTGGTGTCTCGAAACGATCCTCTCGTGACACTTCTCTGTCTCTCTTCGGTACGTATCGGCGTGCTCATCGACCTCCCGCAGAGGGCGGAGGTGATTGGCATGGCGCTTGCTGTAATCATCGACAGCGGATCAGACGCCGGGAGCGAGCCGTCCGCCGATGGCCTACGGTCTGTCCGCGCGCCATCTCCCGCCCTCCGGGGCGCCGCATGATCACCTGGTCGCGCGACGGCGCCATTGCCCGGATCACGCTCGATCGGCCGGCGCAGCGTAACGCGATTCCGACTGCCGGCTGGCTGATGCTGCGCGATGTCGTCGCCGAGGTCGGTCGATCCGACGTCCGCGCCGTGATCCTCTCCTCGGCAGTGCCGGGGAGCTTTTCCGCCGGTGCCGATCTTGCCGATCTGGGGGCGCTCGCCTCCGATCCGCCGGCCAGGACCGCCTTCCGCGAAGCGATGCGCGCCGGGATCGAAGCGGTGGCGGCGCTGCCGATGCCGGTGGTCGCGGCGGTGGATGGCGGGTGCTATGGCGCCGCGGTCGCATTGGCGCTTGCCGCGGACTTCAGGATCGCCGGGGACGGCGCGGTGTTCGCGACCACGCCGGCCAAACTGGGAATCGGCTATCCGGGCGAGGACGTCGCCCGGCTGATCGGCAGGGTCGGGCGCGGGCAGGCGGCGCGGATGCTGCTCGTCGCCGATCCGATCGACGCCGACGAAGCATATCGTATCGGCCTGGCCGAGCTGCGCGCGCCCGACGCTTTGATCGCCGCGGACTCCTTCGCCGAGCGCATCGCGACGCTCGCGCCCGATGCGGTGCGGATGCTGAAGCGGACGCTCGCCGATCCGCATTCCCCTGCAGTTGCCCGCGATTTCGATGCCGCATTCGGCGGCGCCGAGTTCGCCGAGCGGCTGACCGCCTTTCGTGAGCGCAAGCGATGAACCCCGAGATCCTGCCCGGCAGCGGCGACGTGCTGCTGCTCTGTGACCATGCCTCCAACGCCATTCCGTCCGGCATCGACCTCGGCGTCGCGTCCGACCTGCTCGACCGCCACATCGCGATCGACATCGGCGCGGGGCCGCTCACACGCGCGCTTGCGGCCGCCATCGGCGCCCCGGCGGTACTCGCCACCGTCTCGCGCCTGGTGATCGACCTCAATCGCGAAGTCGATCATCCGACCCTCATCCCGGCCGCCAGCGACGGCCATGCCATCCTGGGCAACGGCGCCGTCGACCGTTTCGAGCGCATCGCCCGCTTCCACGCGCCCTATCACCGCGCCGTCGCGGCCGAGGTGCGGGCAAGGCGGCCGCGGCTGATCCTAGGCATCCACAGCTTCACGCCGAGGCTCGAGAGCGGCAATGCGCCCGAGCGGCGCTGGGAGATCGGCATCCTCTCCAACCGTGACCGCCGCGCCGCCACGCCGGCGATCGCCTTCCTGGAGAGCGAGGGGCTGATCGTCGGGGACAATGAACCCTATTCGGGCCGTATCCTCAACGCGACGCTCAACCGCCATGCGGAGGGGCATGGCACCCCTTCGGTCGGCATCGAAGTGCGCAACGACCTGATCCGCGACGAGGCCGGCGTGACGCGCTGGACGGAAATTTTGACGCGAATGATCGCTGCGGTGCGCAATGACCTTGCGTCGAAGGCCCTTCCCGCGACATAGGCGCCGCGTCATGGCTCATCAATTCGACAAATCCCGCCTGCCCAGCCGTCACGTCTCGGTCGGGCCCGAACGCGCTCCGCACCGCAGCTATTATTATGCGATGGGGCTCACCGAGGAGCAGATCGCGCGCCCGTTCGTCGCGATCGCCAGCGCCGGCAACGACAGCGCGCCGTGCAATACGGCGCTCGATCCGCAGGCGGACGCCTGCCGCGGCGGGGTGGAGGCTGGCGGGGGCCTGCCGCGCCGGTTCAACACCATCACCGTCACCGACGGCATCGCGATGGGCCATCAGGGGATGAAGGCGTCGCTCGTCAGCCGCGAGGTGATCGCCGATTCGATCGAACTCAGCGTGCGCGGCCATTGCTACGACGCGCTGGTCGGCTTCGCGGGGTGCGACAAGTCGCTGCCCGGCATGATGATGGCGATGCTGCGGCTCAATGTGCCGTCGATCTTCGTCTATGGCGGCTCGATCCTGCCCGGCCGGTTCGAGGGGCGTGACGTCACAGTCAAGGACGTATTCGAGGTGGTAGGGCGCTACGCCGCTGGCACTTGCCCGATCGAGGACGTCCATGCGCTCGAGAAGGTCGCCTGCCCGGGGCATGGCGCGTGCGGCGGACAATATACCGCCAATACGATGGCCTGCGTCGGTGAGGCGATCGGATTATCTTTGCCGAACAGTAATATGTTGCCGGCACCTTATAGCTCGCGTGAGCAGGTTGCCCATGCCGCGGGCGTTCAAGTGATGGAACTGCTTGCCGCCAACATCCGTCCGCGTGACATCTGCACGCGCGAGGCGTTCGAGAATGCCGCGCGTATCGTCGCGGCGACCGGCGGCTCGACAAACGGGGCACTGCACCTTCCGGCGATGGCGAACGAGGCGGGGATCGATTTCGACCTGTTCGACGTGGCGGAGATATTCAAGTCAACGCCTTACTGCGCAGACCTGCAACCGGGCGGGCAGTATGTCGCGAAGGATATGTACGAGGCTGGCGGGGTCTACATGCTGATGAAGACGCTGCTTGCCGAGGGGCTGCTTCACGGCGACTGCATCACCGTCACCGGCCGGACGCTGGGTGAGAATATCGAGCAGGTGACGTGGAATCCCGACCAGAAGGTGATCTACGACGCCCGCACCCCGATCACGCCCACCGGGGGTGTGGTCGGCCTGCGCGGCTCGCTGGCGCCCGATGGCGCGATCGTGAAGGTCGCGGGGCTGCATCACCTTCAGTTCGAAGGGCCGGCGCGGGTGTTCGATTGCGAGGAGGATGCCTTTGCCGCGGTCGAGGCGCGCGACATCGCAGAGGGCTGCGTGATCGTGATCCGCTACGAAGGGCCGAAGGGCGGCCCGGGGATGCGCGAGATGCTGGCGACCACCGCTGCGCTCTACGGGCTCGGCATGGGCGAGAGCGTCGCGCTGATCACCGACGGCCGCTTCTCGGGCGCGACGCGGGGCTTCTGCATTGGCCATGTCGGCCCGGAGGCGGCGGAGGGCGGTCCGATCGCGCTGGTCGAGGACGGCGATCCGATCCGTATCGATGCCGAGGCGGGCACGATCGACCTGCTGGTCGACGAGGCCGTGCTCGCCGAGCGCAAGGCGCGCTGGCGGCCGCGGGTCAACGATTATCAGTCGGGCGCATTGTGGCGCTATTCGGAGACGGTCGGTCCGGCGTACAAGGGCGCGGTCACGCACCCGGGAGCCGCTGCCGAACGCCATGTCTACGCGGATATCTAGCCTCGCCGTCCTGCTCTTGCTCGCCGCGTGCGGGCAGGCGTCCGATACCGGCAATGCCGAGCAGGCGGCGGGCGATCGCATCGATTGCGCCCCGCCGGGAGCGCAGGGATTTTCGCGCGTGTGCACGATCGATCGCATGCGGTCGGATGACGGGCTGATCCTGACGGTGCATCAGCCCGGCGGTGGCTTCCATCGGCTGCGCACCACCCGGGACGGGCGCGGGGTCGTCGCGGCCGACGGGGCGGAGCAGGCGGCGGTGAGCGTGGTCGATCCCCGCACGATCGAGATCGCGATCGGGGGAGCGCGCTATCGGCTGCCGGCGACGGTGGGGCCGATCCCGAAACGATGAGGCGGATTCCGGAAGGCGCGCCGATCGTCACCGCCGCGGCGATGCGCGCTGCGGAGGAAGGGGCTTTCGCGCGCGGCGTTTCGCAGGACGAATTGATGGAGCGGGCCGGCGCGTCGGTCGCGCTTGAGGTGGCGCGGCTGGCGGGCGGGCGGCGGATTCTGGTGCTGGCCGGGCCCGGCAACAACGGCGGCGATGCCTGGGTGGCGGCGCGCTGGCTGGCGGGGCGGGGCCATGACGTCAACGTGGCGGAGCTTCCCGGAAAGGGCGAAGGCTCGGCGGGACGGATGCGAGCGCGGTGGACGGGTGCGGTGACCCCGCTCGGCGAAGCGGCGGCCCGGCCGGTGCTGGTCGACGGGCTGTTCGGCACCGGGATCACCCGCCCCCTCGTGCCCGAGGTGGCAGCGTCGCTGGCGCGGCTGACGCGAGCGGCGGAGCTCGTCGTCGCGATCGACATTCCCTCCGGCGTCACCACGGAAGGGGATGGGCTCGATGTCGATGTCACCGTCGCGCTAGGCGCGCTGAAGCCGGAGCATGTGCTGGGGCGGGGGATCGCCCGCAGCGGGCATGTGCTGCTCGCCGACATCGACGTGCCGGTAGCGACGGATTGGCGGACGATCGCCCGCCCCAGGCTCGCCGCGCCGGAGCCGGGGGCGCACAAATACAGCCGCGGCATGGTCGGCGTGATCGCCGGCGCGATGCCGGGCGCCGCGCGTCTGGCGGCGCGGGCGGCAATGCGCTGCGCGGGTTACGTGGTGCTCGCCGGCGCCGAGGGCGGGCCGGATGCGCTCGTCCATCGCGAGGTCGAAGATCTGTTCGACGACGAGCGGATCGGCGCGCTGGTCATCGGGCCGGGACTGGGCGGCGGCGGCTCGGGCCTGCTCGACAAGGCCATCGCGAGCGACCGGGCGCTGGTGCTGGATGGCGATGCGCTGTCGATCCTCGGGAATGACGCGGTCGACCGGTTGCGGGCGCGGCAGGCGCCGACCGTGCTGACCCCGCATTCGGGCGAGTTCACGCGCATGTTCGGCGAAGGCGAGGGCGGCAAGATCGAGCGTACGCTCGCGGCGGCCGGGGCAAGCGGCTGCACCATCGTCCACAAGGGCGCGGACACGGTGATCGCCTCGCCCGGGGGGAGCGTCGTCGTCGAGGCGGCCGCGCCGTCATGGCTGGCGAGCGCGGGGACGGGTGACGTCCTCGCCGGGCTGGTCGCCGGGCGGATCGCTGCCGGCGGATCGGCGGAGGAGGCGGTGTGGCTGCACGCGCGGGCAGCCGAGATCGTGGGCCCGGCGCTGATCGCGGACGAGCTGATCGACGCGCTTCCCCGGGCGATCGCGGAATGCCTGTGACGGACACGATCGTGCGCGTCGCAGCGCGCGGCGACGGGGTGACCGCGGACGGGCGCCACGTCGCGCTTGCGGCGCCCGGCGATGTGATCCGTCCGGACGGCAGCGTCGAGCCGGGCGCCCATCATCAGGCGCCGCCATGCCGGCATTTCCCAGTGTGTGGCGGATGCCAGCTTCAACATCTTGATGAAGAAAGTTATTCCTCCTTCGTTTTTGACCGGATCGCGAGCGCGCTGACGGCCCAGGGCCTGAGCGCCGCGATCCGTCCGCCGGCGCTGTCGCCGCCGCGCACGCGTCGCCGGGCGACGCTTCACGCCGAACGGCGGGGGCGGCAGGTGCTGCTCGGCTTCACCGAGGGCGCCAGCCATCGCATCGTCGACATGGCCGAATGCTGGGTGCTCGCGCCCGAGTTGTTCGCCCTGCTGGCACCGCTCAGGAAGCTGCTCGCGGCGCTGATGCCGGAGCGCGGGCGGGCGAACGTGCATCTCGCGTCGACCGATCGCGGGCCGGACGTGCTGATCGAAGCGCGGATTACCGAGAGCCTCACGGTCGCGGAGGAGATCATCGCCTTTGCCGGTCGAAACGGGCTGGCGCGGTTCGCGGTGGACGAGGGGATGGGGCCGGAGGTCCGCTGGGAGCCCGAGCCGGTGACGATCGCCCTCGGCGGCGTGCCGGTGCCGTTCCCGCCGGCGAGCTTCCTCCAGGCGACCGTGCATGGCGAGGCGGCGCTGGTCGCGGCGGTGCGCGAAGCAGTGGATGGCGCGATGGCCACGGCCGACCTGTTCGCTGGGCTCGGTACCTTCACCTTTGCCCTTTCTGGAAAACTCTATGCGGCCGAGGCAGCGCGTGACGCGGTGCTGGCGCTCAAGGCCGCCGCGGGGCGGGCGGGACGACCGGTGTTGGCCGAGCACCGCGACCTGTTCAGGCGGCCGCTGGTGCCGGCCGAGCTCGATCGCTTCGACGCGATCGTGCTCGATCCGCCGCGGGCCGGCGCGCGCGAGCAGGCGGTGCAGCTCGCCGCCTCGCGAGCCGCACGGATTGCCTATGTTTCATGTAATCCCAGTAGCTTCGCGCGTGATGCGAAGATCATATGCGAAGGCGGCTATCGCCTCGACTGGGTCCAGCCGGTCGGCCAGTTCACCTGGTCGACCCATGTCGAGCTGGCCGCGGCGTTCAGCCGTCAGGGATAATCGGCGCGGATGAAGTAGAGCCCGTCGGGCGGCGCGTTGAGGCCGAGCGCGGCGCGGTCGCGCGCCTCGAGCGCGCGGCGCATGTCGTCGGGCCGCCACTTGCCTTGGCCGACCAGCGCGAGGCAGCCGACCATCGAGCGCACCTGGTGATGCAGGAACGAGCGTGCCGAGGCGTGGACGGTGATGCGGTCGCCCTTCGCCTCCACCTCGAGCCGGTCCAGCGTGCGCACCGGATTGTCGGCCTGGCAGTGCGCCGAGCGGAAGGTGGTGAAGTCATGGCGTCCGACGAGATGTGCGGCGCCCTCGGCCATCGCCGCGGCGTCGAGCGGGGCGTGAATACGCCAGGCCAGCCCCTTCTCGAAGGTGAGCGGCGCGCGGCGCACGGCGATGCGGTACTCGTAGTGCCGCGCGATGCAGGAGAAGCGGGCGTGCCAGTCGTCGGGCACCACCTCGCAGCCGAGGATCGCGATCGGGGCAGGGCGCAGGCGGGCGTTGAGTGCCTCCATCAGGCGGAAAGGCGTAAGCGGCTTGGCGATGTCGCAATGGGCGCGCATCCCCGTCGCGTGGACGCCCGTGTCGGTGCGGCCGGCGGCCTGGACCAGCACCTCCTCGCCGGTGACCTCATAGGCCGCCCGCTCGATCGCCTCCTGTACGCTGGGGCCATGATCCTGCACCTGCCAGCCCATGAAGGGGCGGCCGTCATATTCGATGGTGAGCGCGAAACGGGTCATGCGAGCTTCGCCCCCTGCGGCACGGCAAAGCCCCGGAGCAGCTCGTCCGACGTCATGACGCCGCGGCCGGCCCGCTGGACCGATGTCGGCCGGATCGCGCCCGTTCCGCAGGCGATCGTCAGCCTGTCGTCGAGCACGGTCGCTGCCGGCCCGCTCGCCTCCACCAGCTCCGCAGCGAGCACCCGGACCCGCTCTCTCCTGACCTCGAAGAAGGCGCCTGGCGGATTGAATGCGCGCACCTGCCGCTCGACCGCCTCGGCCGGTTGGGTGAAGTCGAGCCGCCACTCCGCCTTGTCGATCTTGGCGGCGTAGGTGACGCCGTCCTCCGGCTGCGGCACTGGCGGATACCGGTCGAGGCTGGCCAGCACCTCGACCATCAGCGCCGCGCCCTTTGCCGCGAGCTCGGCGGTGAGCTCGCCGGCGGTCTTGGCATCGATCGGCGTGCGGGCCTCGGCGCGGACCGGACCGGTGTCGAGGCCGGTTTCCATCTGCATGATCCCCACGCCGGTTTCGGCATCGCCCGCCAGGATCGCGCGCTGGATCGGCGCGGCCCCCCGCCAGCGCGGCAGCAACGAGGCATGGACGTTGAGGCAGCCGTGCCGCGGCGCATCCAGCACGGGGCGCGGCAGGATCAGGCCGTAGGCGGCGACGACTGCCACGTCCGCCTCCAGCGCCGCGAAATCGGCCTGCGTCGCGGCATCGCGCAGACTCGTGGGCGTCCGTACCCCGATGCCCAGCACTTCGGCGCGCGCGTGCACCGGCGAGGGCACCAGTGCCTGGCCGCGGCGCCCGCCCGGGCGCGGAGGCTGGCTGTAGACGGCGATGACGTCATGCCCGGCCGCCACCAGCGCATCGAGCGTCGGCACGGCGAAGTCGGGCGTTCCCATGAAGATGATCCGCATCGCGCCTCAGGACACCGTGGCGTCCGCGCGCGCAACCCCCTATCTGTTCCCACATGGCTTCTCCCGAAATCGAGGCGCTGACCAATGCGCTGGCCAAGCTGCCCGGGCTCGGCCCCCGTTCGGCGCGGCGCGCGGTGCTCCATCTCATCAAGCGGCGCGAGGCGGCGCTGGGGCCGCTGCTGTCGGCCTTGAGCGCGGTGAACGAGCGGCTGTCGACCTGTTCGACCTGCGGCAACGTCGACACCACCGACCCCTGCGCCGTCTGCGCCGATCCGCGCCGGGACGCGCGGTCGCTCTGCGTGGTCGAGGAGGTCGCCGATCTCTGGGCGCTGGAGCGCTCGCGGCTGTTCCCGGGGCGGTTCCATGTGCTCGGCGGGCGGCTGTCGGCGCTGGAGGGCGTGCGGCCGGAGGACCTTGCGATCGACAGCCTCATCCGCCGCATCGCCGCGGGCGGGATCGACGAGGTGGTGCTGGCGATGAACGCGACGCTGGAGGGGCAGACCACCGCCCATTACATCGCCGAGCGGATCGAGACCTATCCGGTGCGCGTGACCCAGCTCGCGCACGGACTGCCGGTCGGCGGCGAGCTCGACTATCTCGACGAGGGCACGCTGGCGCAGGCATTGCGCGCGCGCCGGCCGGTGGCGTAGCCACGTCTTTCGGCGCTCGCTTGACGCTCATGGGCGGGAGGCTTAGCTCGGCCGCATGACGGTAATGACGATCCTCGAGATTCCCCATCCGGGCCTGCGCGAAATGGCCGCGCCGGTCGCGGCGATCACCGACGAGACGCGCGCCCTGATCGACGATATGTTCGAGACGATGTACGACGCGCGCGGCATCGGCCTCGCCGCGACGCAGGTCGGCGTGCTCCAGCGCGTGGTGGTGATCGACCTGCAGGAGCCGGAGGAGCCCGAGGGCGAGCCGGTGCGCGATCCCAAGGTGTTCGTGAACCCGGAGCTCACCTGGACCAGCGAGGAAACCGCGACCTACAACGAAGGCTGTCTTTCAATTCCCGAGCAATATGCCGAGGTCGAGCGTCCCGCGCGTTGCAGGGTGAAGTGGCTCGATCGCGACGGGGCCTCCCATGAGGAGGAGTTCGACGGGTTGATGGCGACCTGCATCCAGCACGAGATCGACCATCTGAACGGCGTGCTGTTCATCGATCACATCTCGCGGCTCAAGCGCGACATGATCGTCAAGAAGTTGGCGAAGGCACGCAAGGCGGCGGCGTAGAGCCGGTCCCCGCCTGAGCTCCTGCGGAGACAGGAGCTTTGGATCATGGCTACATCGTTTGGGGCCGGCGCTCTTGCCTTCGCAGGAGCAGGTCCTTTCGACGGGTCAGGTGCCGCAGTAGATCAGGCCGATCGGCTGGAAGCTTTTCGCTTCGACCATCATCGCCTTGGCGGATTCGGCGAAGCGGAGCGTGATCCGGTCCTTGGCGGCCGGTGCCTCGGCATAGCAGGTCGCCGCGATGTCGTAGCCGCCGGGAACGGTTTCGACGTCGTCGAAGTCGCAGGAGACCTCGCCTGCGGTGGCGAGATGACGCTGGGCGAATGTCCATGCACCCGAGCGGCAAAGCTCGGGCTTCGCCGCCCAGGTTCCGACATAGCGGAACTCCGTGCTCGCCGGCGGGAGGCTGGTACCGGGTTTCGCCGGAGAAATAGCGGGTGTCGCGTTGGATTGTGGCGCCGGGCTTGCTGGCGAGAGAGGGGGCACCGTCGCGACTACCGCATTGGTGGCTGCGTCGGCCGCATTGTCGCTTGCGGAAGGCGAACACGCGATGGCCAGGCAGGATAGCGGCAGGGCGACGACCGATCTCATGCCGTCGCAAACTCCGCCGGCGACATGACGTTCCGCTTGTCGATCCGGCGGTGGGCGGATAGGTTCGCCCTCTGTTCCGATTTGCGCGAGATATGATGAGCACCACCGCCGTCCTGTTGATCCTGGTTGCCCTGGCCGTCGGCGTGGCGCTCGGTTGGTTCCTCGGCAATCGCGGCGCCGCCCAGGCGCGGGCGGAGCGCGACATGCGCGAAGCCGACTTCAAGGCGGCGATCGCCGACCTCGCTGTCGCCTCCGAGCGGGTGCGCGAGATGCCCGAGCTGCGCGAGGCGCTGGAGATCACGACGCGCGAGCGCGACATCGCCCGGCTCGAGCTGATGGAGCTCAAGACCAAGGCGAGCGCCTTCGAGGACCGGCTCGCCGAGTTCAAGGCGGCGCGCGAGGCGATGGTCGGCCAGTTCCGCGAGACCGCGCAGACGATGTTGAGCGAGGCGCAGGCGAACTTTCTCAAGCGCGCGGACGAGCGGTTTGGCCAGGCTGGTGAAGCAAATGAGGCCAAGATCAAAGCTTTGCTGGCACCTGTTGAGACCACGTTGAAGCGTTACGAGGAGGGGCTCGCCAAGGTCGAACGCGATCGGATCGACAGCTATGCCGGCCTGCGCGAGGCGGTGGAGCAAGTGCGCGCGGGACAGGGCCAGGTGCGTGAGGAAACGGCGCGCCTCGTCAATGCATTGCGTACCAGCCCCAAGGCGCGGGGCCGCTGGGGCGAGCAGTCGCTGCGGAACGTACTGGAGCAGGCGGGCCTCTCGCCCTTCGCCGATTTCGAGCAGGAAGTGGTGGTCAACAGCGACGACGGCGTGCTCCGGCCCGACGTGGTCGTACGGATGCCGGGCGGGCGGCGGCTGGTGGTCGACGCCAAATGCTCGCTCAACGCCTTCCTCGACGCGAGCGACGCGATCGACGACGAGACGCGGAATGCGGCGCTCCGCGCTCATGCCGCCTCGGTGCGCAACCATGCCCAGCAGCTCGGCTCCAAAAGCTATTGGGACAAGTTCGGCGACACGGCCGACTATGTCGTGATGTACATCCCCGGCGAGCATTTCCTGTTCGCCGCGCTCGAGCAGGACCCGCAGCTGTGGGAATGGGCGATCGAGCGCAAGGTGCTGCTGGCGACGCCGACCAACCTCGTCGCGATCGCGCGCACCGTCGCCAATATCTGGCGGCAGGAGAAGCTGGTCGAGGAGGCGCGGGCGGTCGACGCGCTCGGCAAGGAGCTGCACGAGCGGCTGGCGGTGGCGGCGACGCACCTCAGGCGCGTCGGCGGCGGGCTCAATTCGGCGGTCGACAACTACAACAAGTTCGTCGCCAGCTTCGAGGGGCGCGTGCTCGTCTCGGCGCGGCGCTTCCGCGATCTCAGCGTCGGCACCGGTGCGCGCGAGATCGAGAATGTCGAGACGGTCGACGCGCTCGCCAAGCCTACCGTCGGCGACGTCGCGCTGTTGCCGGCCGCCGATGAGGAAGGGGACGAGGAACCTAGCGTGCGCGCCGCAGAGTGACGCTGCCCGCCTTGTTGGCGAGCGTCAGCGTGTCGCGGCCCCAGCGCAGCCGCGCGGGCGAGGCCAGCACCGCGAGGACGTGGGATTCGACCTTCATCACGGGGCTAGGGCAGGCCATCTGCGTCGCCATGATCGGGCCGGGTCTCAATAGTCCGTCGCGCGTGAGGCGGTAGGTGCCGCCGAGGCTGTTGCAGCCGGCGCGGCCTTCGATGCGGTCGGTGGTGAAGCGGATCTGGTTGACGCGAGGCTCCAGCCGGACCGGCCGTCCGTCGATCGCGGCGATCGACCAGCGCGTGCCGGCGAGGTTGCTGTTTTCGCTCACGATCTCGCCGCCGCAGCCGTTCAGCGTGCGGCGGCCGATCGTCACGCGGACCGTGTCGGCATAGCGCCGATCGCTCATGCCGTCGCTGCATTGGACATGGGTGATGTCGACCGTCAGCGTGCGCGTGCGGTAGAGTTCGCCGTTGATGCCCACGATCGGGCGCGGTTTGCGGACGGTGACGGGACGGCCCTCGATCGGTCGGTAGGTGATCGTGGTCCGGTCGATGGTCAGCGACCAGAACGGCTCGGTGCCGGCCGCACGATAGGCGGCGGCGCGATCTTCGGCGAGCGCGGGGGTGACGAACAGCGTGGTTCCGGCAAGCAGCAGCAGGGTCTTCATGGCGTCGCTCCTTCACCCGTCTCGCTGGCGTAACGATCGTGAACCTGCGCTGGCTCCCTCGTTCATCTCGGGCAGCCACGAAACCGTCCATCTCGTGCTCCTGCGAAGGCAGGAGCCCTGGCCACGGGTATCGCGCTGGCGGCCTGCTTTCGCAGGAGCACAGAATTTCTAGCCGCGCACCCGCGCCAGCACCTCATAAGCCATCACCGCGGTCGCGACCGCGGCGTTAAGGCTGTCGGCCTTGCCGAGCATCGGGATCTTGACCAGCAGGTCGCACTCGGCCGCCATGTGGTCAGGCATGCCCTGCGCCTCGTTGCCGGTGAGGAGGAAGGTCGGCGCCCGGTAGCGCGCTCTGCGATAGTCGTTGCTGGTGTCGAGGCTCAGGCCGACGAGCTGGCCGGGGCCCGAGCGGAGCCAGGCGCGGAACTCGTCCCACGAGGCACGGGCGACGGGCACCGTGAAGAGCGCGCCCATGCTGGCGCGCACCGCCTCGACCGAGAAGGGATCGACGCATTCGTCGAGCAGGATCAGCCCGCCCGCCGCGACCGCGTCGCCGGTGCGCAGGATCGTACCGAGATTGCCGGGATCGCGGAGCCGCTCGGCGACCAGCCAGATCGGGGCGGCGGTGCGGTCGAGCGCATCGAGCGATGTCGCGAATTCGGGATAGACGCCGATCACCGCGCCGGGATTGTCCTTGCCCGAGAGCTTGGAGAGGATGTCGGGCGTGGTCGCGATCGCCTCGCCGCCGGCGGCTTCGGTGGCGGCGATCAGTGCCTGGACGAGCGAATGGCCGTCGTCGGCGAAGAAGAGATGCTCGGGCAGCCGCCCCGCCTCACGCGCCTCGGTGAGGATACGCAGCCCCTCGGCGAGGAAACGGCCTTCTTCGCGCCGATGCCGCTTGTCGCGCAGGTTGCGGACGCGCTTGACGAGGGGATTGGAGAAAGCGGTGATCTCGCGGGGCATGGCCGAGCGTTAGCCGACCCGTCACCCCGGCGGAAGCCGGGGTCTCGTGCGGTAAGCGAACAGCATGTGGCGGGAGATTCCGGCTTTCGCCGGGATGACGGTATCGTCTCAATCCTCCCCGAACCGCTGCTCCACCAGCTCGGCGAGCGCGGTGACGGCGGCTTCGGCGTTGTCGCCGGTGGCGCTGATGGTGATCTCGTCGCCCATCGCCGCGCCCAGCATCATCAGCCCCATAATCGAGGTGCCGGTGACGCTCGATCCATCCTTCTGGACCAGGATCTCGATCGGCTGCGAGGATGCTAGGGTGACGAACTTGGCGCTGGCGCGCGCATGGAGGCCGCGGCGGTTGACGATGCGGACGGTCCGGCTGACCTTCAAGCTGCGGCCTCTCCCAACACTTCCGATGCGACGGAAATATATTTGCGCCCGGCATCCCGCGCGGCGGCGACGGCCTCGGCCACCTTCATCGCCTTGCGCGCGCCGCCCAGGCGGATCAGCATCGGCAGGTTGATGCCGGCGATCACCTCGACCCGGCCCGGCACCATCAGCGAGATAGCGAGGTTGGAGGGTGTGCCGCCGAACAGGTCGGTCAGCACGATCACGCCGCTGCCGTCGTCGACCTTGGCGATCGCCTTGGCGATGTCGGCGCGGCGCGCTTCCATGTCGTCCTCGGGCCCGATGCAGATCGAGGCGACAGCCGCCTGCTTGCCGATGACATGCTCCATCGCCGTCACGAACTCCACGGCGAGTCGCCCGTGAGTCACCAGAACGAGGCCGATCATGCGGTCATTGTCTCCGTTCGGTGTCATCTAGGTACGGGTCGATCTTCAAGCGAGTCCTGCGGCGCGGTTCCGAGATCGCGGTGGGTCACCGTGGGCGAAAAACCCGCCTCGCGCAACCTTGCCGCGATCCGCTCGGCGACATGGACCGAGCGATGTCTCCCCCCGGTACAGCCGATCCCGATGGTGACATAGGATTTCCCCTCGGCCCGATAGCGCGGGAGGAGGAGCAGCAGCAAGTCCTCGATCGCCGGAACGGCGTCCGCATAGGCCGGATCGCCGGCGATATAATCCGCGACCGCCTGATCGAGCCCGGTGCCCGGGCGCAGCTCCTCAACCCAGTGCGGATTGCGCAGGAAGCGCATGTCGAAGACGAGGTCGGCGTTGCGCGGCAGCCCGCGGGCATAGCCGAACGACATTACCGACAGCACCGGCTCGCCGAGACCGCGGCCGCCGAAGTCGCGGCGGATCATCTGCTGGAGCTCGTTGGTGCCGACGTTGGTGGTGTCGATCACGCGGTTGGCCCAGCGGCGGAGTGGCGTGAGCAGCTCGCGCTCGCGGGCGATGCCGTCGCTTGCCGGGCGATCGGTCGCGAGCGGATGGCGGCGCCGCGTTTCCGAGTAGCGACGTTCGAGCTCGGCCCCTGCGCAATCGAGGAACAGCGTGCCGATCTCGTAGTCGCCGGTATCCTGCAGCCGTTTGATGTTCTGGACGATGCGCTCGCCGTCGAATCCCCGCGTCTGCGCGCCGAAGCCGACCGCGAGCGGGCGGTTGTCGTGCTCGCCGGCAGGCAGGGCGGTGGCCAATAGCCTGTCGAGCAGACGCAGCGGCAGGTTGTCGACCGTTTCCCAGCCGAGATCCTCGAGCGTGCGCAGCACGGTCGACTTACCGGCGCCGGACATGCCGGTGACGAGCAGGATGGCCTTGGGCGTATGGTTCATCGCGGATCGAGCCGTTGCTTCAGCGCCAGCTCGACCTTGATTGCCGAGGACGGTTCGAGCGAGGGCAGGGCAATCTCGCGCAGCTCGACGCCGGCGAAGCGGCGCTTGCGTTCGTCCGGCGGCATCCGCGGCGGCTCCTCCTCGATCGCGACGATCAGGCTGACCGGCACGTCCTCGACATGATCCATCTCGACGATGCCGATCCCCCGTACCTCCATCTTGCCGGCAAGATTGGCGGGAGGGTGGGCGAAAAGCGTGCCCCTCCGCCGCACGAGGATCGTATAGTCATCACTCACCAGCCGCGCACCGCGGTCGATCAGGCGAAGCGCGAGGTCGGACTTGCCGGCGCCCGACTTGCCTTCGATCAGCACGGCGACGTCGCCGATCGCGACGCAGCTCGCGTGGATGGTTTCCGACGAAAGCTCGGTCATCAGACCTCGCCCGCCAGCGGCAGACGGACGACGAAACGGGCGCCGCTCAATCGATCCTCGCGCGATTCGACCATGATCTGGCCTCCATGCCCTTCGACGATGGTCCGCGCAATCGCGAGGCCCAGTCCGGAATGCTTGCCGAACGCCTCGTCATGCGGCCGGACCGAATGGAAGCGACGGAAGATCGATTCGCGCTCGTTCTCGGGAACGCCCGGCCCTTCGTCTTCGACGCGAACCTCGAGCTCGCCGCCGTCCTTGCGCGCGGCGATGGTGATCAGGCCGCCGTCGGGGGAGAAGGACAGGGCGTTGTCGATCAGATTCTCGAACACCCGCTCCAGCCGCGAGCCCTCGCCGAGCACAAGGAGTGGCTCGGCCGAGGGCCGGTCGAAGCGGATGCGCACGCGCCGCTCGACCCCGCGCTCGCGGCGCTGGACCAGCAGGGCGTCGATCATCGTGCCGGCGTCGACCGGCTCGAACTTGGCGCGGCTGAGCTGGGCATCGAGGCGTGAGGCCTCGGAAATGTCGGTGATCAGGCGATCGAGACGGTGGACGTCGTCGCGGATCACCGCGATCAGCTGGCCCTGGAGCTCGGGATCGCGGACGTTGGCGATGCTGTCGACCGCCGAACGCAGCGAGGCGAGCGGGTTCTTGAGCTCGTGGGTCACGTCGGCGGCGAAGGCTTCGGTGGCGTCGATGCGATGGCGCAACGCCCCGCTCATGTCCGACAGCGCGCGGGCGAGCAGGCCGATCTCGTCACGGCGGGAGGGAAGGCGGGGCACCACCACCTCGCGTGCGCGTCCCAGCCGCACGCGGACCGCCGCGCGGGCGAGCCGGCGCAGAGGCCGTACGATCGTACGGGCGAGGAACAGCGAAAGCAGGATCGAGACCGCGGAGACGATCGCCAGCACGACGCTGAGGCGGAATCGCTCGACGCGGACCGTCTGCGTCACGTCGCGGGCGTTGTTGACGGTGAAGACGGTGCCGTCGCCATAGCTGGCCGCGGCGGTGATCACCGGCGTGCGATCGGGCGCACGCCAGACGCTGGCGTGGGTGATCGCAGGATCGCGTGCCGCCTGGACGTCGGGCCATTCGAGGCCACGGTCGCCCCGCCGCTCGCGGAACAAGGGCGCGCGCTGGGCGCCGACGACGGTGTCGATCACTGCATCGAGGAATCGGGCCGCGTCCTGCTGCCATCCTTCCTTGTCGGGATCGACGAGGATGGCATTGCGCGATCCCATCTCGCGGGTGTCGGCGATGACCTTGCCCCGCGAATCATAGAGGCGGACCCGCGTGCCGGTGTCGCGCGCGAAGGTGAGCACCAGCTTGTCGCGATGCTGCGGTGGAGCGGCGGCGAGCGCGTCAGCCATCAGCCGCGCCTCGCGGCTCGCCTGGGCCAGGCGGCTGTCGAGAATGCGGCTGCGGTAGGAATCGAGGTAGAAGAACCCGCCTGCCAGCAGCGCCAGCGCGAAGATGTTGACCGCCAGGATGCGCGGCGTGAGCGAGACCCGCGCCGACCACGACAGGGCGAGATCGCGTTCACCGGGATGGGCGCCGGAGTGGGCCCTGTCGGCCGCCATCACTCCTCGGCGAAACGATAGCCCGCGCCGTAGAGCGTCTCGATCGAGTCGAAATCGGGATCGACCTCACGGAACTTGCGGCGGACGCGTTTGATGTGGCTGTCGATGGTGCGGTCGTCGACGTAGATGTCGTCGTGATAGGCGGCATCCATCAGCTGGTTACGGGTCTTCACGATGCCGGGGCGCTGCGCCAGAGTCTCCAGGATCATGAACTCGGTGACGGTGAGGGTGACGGGCTTGCCGTCCCAAAGGACGCGGTGGCGCGCCGGGTCCATCGTCAGCCGCCCGCGTTCGATCGCCGGCGGCAGCTCTGCCTCTCCCTCGCTCCCGCCACCACCGGCTGCCTCGGTCCGACGCAGGATCGCGCGGATGCGGGCGATGAGCAGCCGCTGGCTGAACGGCTTGGCGATATAATCGTCCGCGCCCATCGCCAGGCCGAGCGCTTCGTCGAGCTCGTCGTCCTTGCTGGTGAGGAAGATCACCGGCACCGCGCTCTTCTCGCGCAGGCGCCGCAGCAGCTCGAGTCCGTCCATCCGCGGCATCTTGATGTCGAGCACCGCGAGATCCGGGGGATTGTCCACCAGCGCTTTCAACGCCGTTTCGCCGTCCGAATAGACGCGGGTGAGGAAGCCCTCGGCCTGAAGCGCAATCGAGACCGAGGTGAGGATGTTGCGATCGTCGTCGACCAGCGCGATGGTTGCCGTCATGGCCGTCAGGGCTAGTCCAAAGTCGTGCACGTCTCAACCGGCAGCGGTTTGACCCGGCGCGGCGTGCCCGATATGCGCCGAGACATAAAAGAACACAGGAAGGCGCTTTCCGCGAGAAAGCGCCGTTGAGGAGACTGAAATTGACCGAGCGCACGCCGCGTATCGGGCTCGATCGGCTTGGAATCGAGACCGGCGCCACCATCCATTGGAATCTCGTCACCGCTCCGCTCGTCGAGCACGCGCTCTGCCGTGGCGAAGGCCGGCTCGCCAAGGACGGCCCGCTGGTGGTCGCCACCGGCCGCCACACCGGGCGCTCGGCGCGGGACAAGTTCACCGTCCGCGACGCCATGACCCAGGACACGATCTGGTGGGGCAAGACCAACCAGCCGATGGACCCGGCCGCATTCGCCAATCTGAAGGCGGATTTCTTCGCGGTGCTGAAGGGCAAGGACACGTTGTTCGTCCAGGATCTCTACGGCGGTTCGCAGCCCGGGTATCGCGTCCACGTCCGCGTGATCAACGAGCTCGCCTGGCACAATCTGTTCATCCGCACGATGCTGGTGCGGCCGGAGGCGGAGGAGCTCGCCAGCTTCGAGCCCGAATACACGATCATCGATCTGCCGAGCTTCCGCGCCGATCCCGCGCGGCATGGCTGCCGAAGCGAAACGGTGATTGCAGTGAGCTTCACCGAGAAGCTGATCCTGATCGGCGGCACCGCCTATGCCGGCGAGATGAAGAAGTCGGTATTCGGGCTGCTCAACTATCTGCTGCCGACCCAGGGCGTCATGCCGATGCACTGTTCGGCCAATATCGGGCCGGATGGCGATACCGCGGTGTTCTTCGGCCTGTCGGGCACCGGCAAGACCACGCTGTCGGCTGACGCCTCGCGCACGCTGATCGGCGATGACGAGCACGGCTGGTCGGACGAGGCGGTCTTCAACTTCGAAGGCGGTTGCTACGCCAAGATGATCCGCCTCTCGCCCGAGGCGGAACCCGAAATCTACGCGACCACCCGGCGCTTCGGCACGGTGCTCGAGAATGTGGTGATGGACGCGGAGACGCGTGCGCTCGACCTCGACGACAACACGCTCGCCGAGAATAGCCGTGCCGCTTATCCGATCGACTTCATCCCCAATGCCAGCGCGAAGAACCTGGGACCGGTGCCGCGCAACATCGTGTTCCTGACCGCGGATGCCTATGGCGTGCTGCCGCCGATCGCCAAGCTGACGCCCGACCAGGCGATGTATCACTTCCTGTCGGGCTACACCGCACGCGTCGCCGGCACCGAGATCGGGGTGACCGAGCCGGAGGCAACCTTCTCGACCTGTTTCGGTGCGCCGTTCATGCCCCGGCATCCGTCAGTCTACGGCAATCTCCTCAAGGAGCGGATCGCCAAGGGCGGGGTCGATTGCTGGCTGGTCAACACCGGCTGGACCGGCGGCAAGTATGGCACTGGCCGGCGGATGCCGATCAAGGTAACGCGCGCGCTGCTCAACGCCGCGCTGGATGGGTCGCTCAAGGACGCAGCATTCCGCCAGGACCAGAACTTCGGCTTTGCGGTGCCGGTGGCGGTGCCGGGCGTCGATCCGACGATCCTCGACCCGCGCGAGACCTGGGCCGACAAGGCCGACTACGATACCACCGCCGCGCGGCTGGTCGAGCAGTTCGTCGAGAACTTCGCCCAGTTCGCGGACCATGTCGACGAGGGGGTGCTGCAAGCGGCGCCCCAAATCAGCCGGGCGGCCGTCGCCGCCTGACCGGCCCGGTCATCCGATCGGGCCTCCCTGCCAAGAGAGACCCGAGACGATGACCGAGCTTCCCTTCCGCCCCTTCGCCGACGATGCTGCCGTCCGCCACGTTGGCGAGGGGCTGCTGGCATGTAAGTTGCCGCGTGGGGAGTGGACGCACGAGGCGCATCTTGGCGCCTGCCTGTGGCTGCTGACCGAACGTCCCGACATCGACGTCGACGCCGAGATCGCGGGGGTCATCCGCCGCTACAACGAAAGCGTCGGCGGAGTGAACGACGACAGCCAGGGCTATCACGACAGCATCACCCGCGCGTTCGTCGCGGGCGTGCGGCTGTTCTTGCGCGAGACGGGCGAGCGGGCGCTCGCCGCCAGGGTCAATGCGCTGCTGGCGAGCCCGATGGGGCGGCGCGACTGGCCGCTCCGCTTCTATTCGCGCGAGCTGCTGTTCTCGGTGCCGGCGCGACGCGGATTCGTCGCGCCGGACTTGGCGCCGCTGCCCTAGTCGAGCAGCGCGGCAGGGACTTTGCCGCCATTCGCGGCCAGTTCCTTGAGCACGCGCTTGTGGAGCCAGATGTTCATCTCGGCGCTGCCGTCGAGCGCGCCGGTGTAGCCGAGCTCCTGCGCGAGCTCCTTGCGCTCGGCAAGGCTCGAATCCATGCCGACCAGCTTCATCAGGTCGACGATCGAGCTCTGCCAGTTGAAATGGGTGCCTTTCTCGGCCTGCATCTGCGTCAGCACGGCCTCGATGTCGACTGCGACTGGCTGGGGCGCTGGCTGGGGCTGCGGAGCTGCTGCGGTGGCAGCCGGTGCAGCCTGAGGCTGCGGTGCCGGCGCGGGAGCCGCTGCCTTGTGTCCCCAGATCGCATTCTTGATTGTCGAGAAAATGCCCATGAGCTTCCTCCGTTTTCCCCGCGCACGGAAAATGATGGCTGCATTTCATTTCGATTGCACGACGAATCGATGACATCCGGTGCTCGTCCGCAAAGCGTCATGATGCTATTGTAATGATCCCGGGGGTTCATGGAGTGACTGCAATGGCAATGCTTGACGGACTGCTTTCCCAAATCAGCCAGCATGTCGATGTCGCCGATCTGGCGCAGAAGGTCGGCATTCCGCAGGACGCCGCGGCCGCCGCGATTGGCGCGCTCGCGCAGGCGCATACCGATCCGGGCGATACCGTCGAGGTCGCGCAGGGCACCACCGGACTGTCGCCGGACATCCTCAACCAGATCATCGGCCATATCGGCGGCGAGGGATCACTCGCCAATTATGCCACCATCCTGACGCAGAGCGGCGTGCTCGGCTCGCTGGCCGGCGGGCTCGGCGGACTCCTGGGCCAGCAGGGCGAGGGGGAGCAGGGTGCGGCGGCGCAAGCGCAGGAGCAGGGCGGGATCGGCAACATCCTGGGCCAGCTCGGCGGACTGCTTGGCAACAAGCAGTAGGACGGAAAAGGGGCGGGACGGCGACTGCCGCTATCCCGCCTTTCCTTCGATCGCGGGAACCGGCTCGACGCGCAATGACGTGCCGTCGGCGCCGGTGATGCGCACGCGCGTGCCGGTCGGCGCATCAGGGCCCCGCGCGGGCCATTCGCCATCGGCGACTCTCACCCGTCCGCGGCCATGCTCGATCGCCTCGGTCACGATCACCGTCTCGCCGATCAACCGCGCCATGCGGTCGTTGAGCAGCGGATCGGCCGTCTCGACCGGGTATTCGCGATAGAAGCGCCGCCCGAGCAGCACCGCCACCGATGCCCAGGCGGCGAAGCCGACGAGCTGCACTGCGACCGGCATGTCAGGAAAGATGATCGCGAGCACGCCCATGATCGCCGCGGCGGCGGCGAAGAAGATCAGGAACACGCCCGGCGCGACGATCTCCGCGATGCCGAGCACCACCGCCAGGATCAGCCACCAGGCGCCGAGATGGTCGAACCAGTCCGCCATGATCAGCCCTGCCGCTCCTCGAACGGGCCCTTGCGCGAGGAGGGCGGGGTGGGGGGCCTGGCGGGAAGTTGGCCCAGCGCGTCCTTGGCGAGTTCGCCGATGCCGCCGAGCGTGCCGATCAGCTGGGTCGCCTCGACCGGGAACAAGATGGTCTTGGCATTGGGCGACGTTGCGAACTGGCTGACCGCCTCGACATATTTCTGCGCGATGAAATAGTTGAGCGACTGGCTGCTTCCCGCCTCGATCGCCTCGGACACGAGCTGGGTAGCCTTGGCCTCGGCCTCGGCAGCGCGCTCGCGGGCTTCGGCGTCGCGGAACGCGGCCTCGCGGCGGCCCTCCGCCTCGAGGATCTGCGACTGCTTCTGGCCCTCGGCGCGCAGGATTTCGGCAGCGCGTGCGCCCTCGGCGTCGAGGATGTTGGCGCGCTTCTCGCGCTCGGCCTTCATCTGCCGGCCCATCGCGTTGACGATATCGGCGGGTGGGCGGATGTCCTTGATTTCAACGCGGGTGATCTTGACGCCCCACGGCGTCGTCGCGTGATCGACCACCGAGAGCAGCCGAGCGTTGATCTCGTCGCGCTTCGACAGCGTCTCGTCGAGGTCCATCGACCCCATCACCGTGCGCAGGTTGGTGGTGGTGAGCTGGAGCAGCGCGACATAGAGGTCCGACACCTCATAAGCGGCCTTGGCGGCGTCGAGCACCTGGAAAAACACGACGCCGTCGGTCGAGATCATCGCATTGTCCTTGGTGATGATCTCCTGCCCCGGGATGTCGATCACCTGCTCCATCATGTTCACGCGGCGGCCGACGCGGTAGAAGAAGGCGGGGAAGAAGTTGAACCCCGGCGGCGCGACGCTGGTGAAGCGGCCGAAATGCTCGATCGTGTATTGATAGCCTTGCCGGACGATCTTGATGCTCGCTGCGAGGTAGAAGACGACCAGCGCCAGGATGAAGGCGGCGGCGGTGAGTTCCATGCGATCGCTCCCCCATGCCGCCGGCGACTCCCGCTGGCGGCGTCGCTCCAGCGGTAGCATAAGCGCCGGCATGAGCACATCCCGACGCCTCGCGCCGCGCACTGCGCTGTTCCTGCCCGCCTCCAATCCGCGCGCGATCGCGAAGGCGCGCGGGCTCGCCGCCGACATGGTGATCCTCGACCTCGAGGACGCGGTGAAGGCGGAGGACAAGGCGGCCGCACGCATGGCCGCCGTTACCGCGGTGGCCGAGGGTTTCGGCCCCCGTCTCACGGCTATTCGGGTGAACGGAGGCGAGACGGCCGAGCATGAGGACGATCTCGCGGCGGTGGCAGGATCGCTCGCCGATTTCGTGGTGGCGCCCAAAGTGGAGACGGCGGAGGACGCCGCCCGGATCGCCGCCGCCGCAGCCAAGCCGCTGCTGGCGATGACCGAGACGCCGCTCGGCGTGCTCGCCGCCGCCGAGATCGCGGCGGTGCCTGGCGTGGCGGGGCTGATCGCCGGGGTCAACGACCTGCGCGCCGCGCTCGGCATTCCGAGCGGGCGGGCGGGGCTTGCACTGGCGCTCCAGACCATCGTCCTCGCCGCGCGGGCGAGCGCCGGCTGGGCGATCGACGGCGTGTTCAACGCGCTCGACGACCCTGAGGGGCTCGCCGCCGAATGCCGAGAGGGGAGGGCAATGGGCTTCGACGGCAAGAGCCTGATCCACCCTAACCAGATCGCAACCGCGGTCGAGGCGTTCGGTCCCACCGCCGAGGAGCTGGCCGACGCTCGTGCACTGATCGAAGCGGCCACCGGCGGAGCCGAACGCTTCCGCGACCGGATGATCGAGGCGATGCATGTCGAACAGGCGCGGGCGCTGATCGAGCGGGCGGAGCGCTGACCCACCCCTAGCGCTTCCGGGTGGCTGCGTTTACATGGGCCGCCAACCTTCGATTCGACAGGATTTGGCGCCCTATGGACATCCCCCTCGGTCTCACCTTCGACGATGTCCTGCTGCTGCCCGCCGAATCCGAGGTGCTGCCGAGCCAGGCGGACCCGCGCACCCGCGTCAGCCGCAACCTGAGCCTCAACATTCCGGTCCTGTCCTCGGCGATGGACACGGTGACCGAAGGCGCGATGGCGATCGTGATGGCGCAGCTGGGCGGTATCGGCGTGCTCCACCGCAACCTCTCGATCGAGGACCAGGTCGCCGCCGTGACCGCGGTCAAGCGGTTCGAGAGCGGCATGGTGGTCAATCCGATCACGATCCGTCCCGACGCGCCGCTCAGCGAAGCGCAGGCGATCATGGAGCGCCACAGGATCAGCGGCATCCCGGTGACCGAACCCGGCGGGAAGCTGGTCGGCATCCTCACCAACCGCGACGTGCGCTTTGCCGGCGACGGGAACCAGCCGGTGCGCGAGCTGATGACGCGCGACAACCTTGCGACGGTGCGCGAGGGCGTCAGTCAGGACGAGGCGCGTCGCCTGCTCCACCAGCGCCGCATCGAGAAGCTGCTGGTGGTCGACGACGACTATCGCTGTATCGGCCTGATCACCGTCAAGGACATCGAGAAGGCGGTGCTCTATCCCGAGGCGACCAAGGACGATGCCGGCCGCCTGTGCGTCGCTGCGGCGACGACGGTCGGAGACAAGGGTTTCGAGCGCACGGAGGCGCTGATCGACGCCGAGGTCGACCTGATCGTGATCGACACAGCGCACGGCCACAACCGCGACGTCGCGCGCGCGGTCGAGCGGGTGAAGGCGCGCTCGAACCGGGTGCAGGTGGTGGCAGGCAACGTTGCCACCGCCGAGGCGACGCGCGCGCTGATCGACGCGGGCGCGGACGGGGTGAAGGTCGGCATCGGCCCGGGCTCGATCTGCACGACGCGCGTGGTCGCGGGCGTGGGTGTGCCGCAGCTCACGGCGGTGATGAGCGCCGCCGAGGAAGCGGCCAAGTCGGACGTTCCGGTGATCGCCGACGGCGGCATCCGCACCTCGGGCGACATCGCCAAGGCGCTGGCGGCGGGCGCGTCCAGCGTGATGATCGGATCGCTGCTCGCCGGCACCGAGGAGGCGCCGGGTGAGACCTTCCTCTATCAGGGTCGCGCCTATAAATCGTACCGCGGCATGGGTTCGGTCGGTGCGATGGCGCGCGGATCGGCCGACCGTTATTTCCAGCAGGACATCAAGGACCAGCTCAAGCTCGTGCCCGAGGGTATCGAGGGCCAAGTCCCGTTCAAAGGCCCGGCACGTGATGTCATCCACCAGCTCGTCGGCGGCGTGAAGGCGGCGATGGGCTACACGGGCTCACGGACCATTGCTGAGCTGCAACAGCGGGCGAAGTTCGTCCGCATCACCAACGCCGGCCTGCGCGAGAGCCACGTCCACGATGTCACCATCACGCGCGAGGCGCCCAATTATCCGACGCGCTGAGGCATCCGTAAGCCCCTCCCCTTCAGGGGAGGGGTTGGGGGTGGGGCAGTGCGGCAAGCCGGGTCGCCTGCGGATAAGCCCCACCCCAACCCCTCCCCTGAAGGGGAGGGGCTTTTCGGCATGACTCCCGCCGCGCGCACCCAGGCGGCGATCGAGCTGCTCGACCTCATCATCGCCGCCGCGCGCGACGCGGGGGCGGCGGCGGACGTGCTGATTGCGCGCTATTTCGCCGAGCGGCGCTATGCCGGCTCGAAGGATCGGCGCGCGGTGCGGACACTCGTCTACAATGCGATCCGCCTCTGCGGCGAACGGCCGGAGAGCGGGCGGGCGGCGATGCTGCTGCTGGCTGACCGCGATCCGGAGGTGGCTGCAACCTTCGATGGAACCAGGCACGGCCCGCCGACCATTACGCCCGGCGAGCCGCTAGCGGAGGCCGGCATCGCACCGGCTTGGCTACGCGATGCGCTGGAAGCATCGGATATTGCCGAGGAAGAGCAAGCCGCGCAGGTCGGGCGGGCGCCGCTCGACGTGCGGATCAATCGCCTGCGGCCCGCTGGCGACCTTCCCGACGGTGAAGCCATTGCCGGGCTGCCCGATGGGCTCCGGCTGCCTGCGGGTACGAACATGGACGATTTCGCCGGCAGGATCGAGGTCCAGGATGCCGGTAGTCAGTTCGTCACGCTGGCCATGAACGCCCAGCCCGGCATGACCGTGGTGGACCTTTGCGCAGGCGGCGGGGGCAAGACGCTGGCGCTCGCTTCGGCAATGGGAAACGAGGGGCGGATCGTTGCCTGCGACGTCGATCGCGCGCGCCTCTCCAAGCTGCCGCCGCGGGCGGAGAGGGCCGGCGTGACCATCGCGGAGATCCGCCTGCTCGATCCAGGACGGGAGGTTGCGATACTTGCCGATCTCGTCGATGGCGCCGATGTGGTACTGGTGGATGCGCCCTGCTCGGGCACGGGCACGTGGCGGCGCAACCCGGAGGCGCGCTGGCGGCTGTCTCCGGCCCGGCTCGAGCGGTTCGCCACAACGCAGGCGCATGTGCTCGATATCGGTGCGGCGCTGGTGCGGCCGGGCGGCGCGCTAACCTATGTCGTCTGCTCGCTGCTCGACGCAGAAGGTGCAGGCCAAGTCGACGCCTTCCTCGCTCGCCATCCCGGTTGGACCGCAGAACCGCCGTCACTTCCGGCCGGCCGGCAGCACGGCGCCGGTCTCCGACTCACCCCGCACCACGATGGAACCGACGGCTTTTTTGTCGCGCGGCTGATTCGCCCGTGCTAGCCTTTCGGCAAATGCCCCTCTGGGAGTCCGTCATGCGTTACACCTCGGTTGCGGCCGCGCTGGGCCTCACCCTGCTCACTGTCTCGACTGCGCTGCATGGCCAGCGGCCCGACGATCAGATCGATCCGCGCTCGGTGGCGCTGCTCGAAAAGGGCAAGGCGGCGCGTGCGGCGGGCAACCTGCAGGGCGCGACCGACCTGATCGAGACCGCGCTCGCGGTCGATCCGCGCAACCGCCAGGGCTTCATCGTTCTCGCCGAGATCGCGCGGGCGCAGAAGCTCGACGGCAAGGCGATCCGCCTCTACCGCGAGGCGTTGCTGCTCGAGCCCAACGATGTCGCGGCGCTGCGTGGCCAGGGTGAGGCGCTGGTCGCCCGGGGCGCGGTCGAGCGGGCGAAGGAGAACCTCGCCAAGATCCGCAAGCTGTGCGCCAAGAGCGCTTGCCCGGATGCGACGACGCTGGCCGCCTCGATCGCCAAGGGCCCGCCCGTGACGGCAGCGCAGGCGACGCCGGTCAAGCCGGACGCGGTCGCGAAGAACTGACGCCCCATTCCGTCATCCCGGCTTCCGCAGGGATGACGAACGGAGTCAGCTCAGCGCACGGGCCAGTGAAACGAACTCGTCGACGCTGACCGTCTCGGCTCGCCGCGTCGGATCGATGCCGAGCCTTTCCAGCGCTTCCAACGCCCCCGGCACGCCGCGCAGGCTCTGGCGGAGCATCTTGCGCCGCTGGCCGAAGGCGGCGCCGGTGAGCGCTTCCAGCTTGCCGAGCGCAACTGCCTCCGGTGCCTCGCGTGGCACGATATGGACGACCGCCGACATCACCTTAGGTGGCGGCGTGAAGGCGGAGCGATGGACCGGCATCGCGATCCGCGCGGCCGAGCGCCACTGGGCAAGCACAGCGAGCCGGCCGTAGGCGTCGTCGCCGGCCTTGGCGACGATGCGGTCGGCGACCTCCTTCTGGAACATCAGCGTCAAGCTCTGCCACCACGGCAGCCAGTCGGCCGACAACCAATCGACCAGTAGCGCGGTGCCGACATTGTAGGGCAGGTTGGCGACGATGTGGGGTTTGTCCGTGAATAGCGTAGGCGCGTCGATCTCCAGCGCGTCGCCTTCGATCACCTCAAGCTTGCCGGGATAGGCTTCGGAAAGCTCGGCGAGTGCCGGGATGCAGCGGCGGTCGCGTTCGATGGCCGTCACGCGCGCGCCCGCGGCGAGCAGCGCCCGGGTGAGGCCGCCCGGACCGGGACCGATCTCCAGCACCTCCTGTCCATCGAGGTCGCCCGGCACCGCGGCGATGCGCGCGAGGAGCTGACCGTCGAACAGGAAATTCTGTCCGAGCGCCTTGCTGGCGCTGAGGCCGTAGCGCGCCACGACCTCGCGAAGGGGAGGGAGGTCGCTCAAGCCGGCTGGTGCTGGGCGGCGCGGCGGGCGGCGGCCTCGGCGGCGAGGGCGATCGCGGCGATCATCGCGCCCGGCTCGGCGACGTCCTGGCCGGCGATGCCGAACGCGGTGCCATGATCGGGCGAGGTGCGCACGATCGGCAGGCCCAGCGTCATGTTGACGCCCTCGTCGAAATGCAGCGCCTTCAGCGGGATCAGCGCCTGGTCGTGATAGCAGCAGATCGCCGCGTCATAGCCGGCGCGCGCGCGGGCATGGAACATGCTGTCGGCGGCGAACGGGCCGACCGCGTCGATCCCTTCCTCGACCAGCCGTGCGATCGCGGGCTCGATCAGCTCGATCTCCTCGCGGCCGATCGCGCCGCTTTCGCCCGCGTGCGGATTGAAACCGGCGAAGGCGAGGCGGGGGCGTTCGATCCCGAAATTGCGGGTGAGGCCGCGCGCGGTCGCCTGCGCCTTGGCGACGATCAGCTCGATCGAGAGATGGTCCGCCACCTCAGCGAGCGGGATGTGGGTGGTGATCGGCACAACGCGCAGCGTCGGTCCGGCGAGCATCATCACCGCATTCTGCTTGGCGATGCCGCAGCGTTCGGCGACGAATTCGGTCTGGCCGGGATGGGTGAAGCCGATGCGATAGAGCTGCGCCTTGGAGACCGGCCCCGTCACCAGTCCGCTCGCCGCGCCGGAACGGGTGAGGCCGACCGCCAGCTCCAGCGATTCGAGCGCGCATCGGGCGTCCTCGACATCTGGCTGCCCCGGCGTGATCTCGCCGGCGTCGGCGACCGAGATCACGGGAAGGGCTTCGGCGAACACCCGGGCGGCGTCGGCAGGCGAATCGATCCGCTGCAGCGGTCCCGACCACACCGCCTCGATCGCGCGCGCGTCACCGACGGCAAAGAAGGGGGGCAGCCGATGCAGCTCGCGCGCAGCCCAGGCTTTGGCGATGATCTCCGGCCCGACGCCGGCTGGATCGCCCATTGAGACGGCGAGCGGAGCGACGTGCATCGGGGGCTCCGCGTTCATCGCCGTCACCGATACTCGACGACGGCGTCGCGCCTCAGGTCGCGCAGCATGCGCTGGGCGCGCAGGTTGACGCGTTGCTCCTCGAGCTGCGCCTGAACCTGCTCGGGGTCGGGCATGGCGGCGGTCTGCGGATCGTCGCGGCCGCACAGTACCAGCGTGCGCACGCCTTCCTGCGGCGAGCCGAACGCTGGCGTGGCCTGGCCGACCTGAAGCTTCAGCATGATATCCTGGAGCTGCGGCGGAAGCTGGCGGATCGTGACCGAATCATTGTCGACCACCTCGGCGCCGATGTCGGTCGCCACCTTGGAAACGTCGCCGCAACCGCGAATCCCCTGGATGGCGGTGGCGAAGGCGGAGGTGCGCTGGGTCGCCTGCGCCTCGGTCGTACCGGGCGGGAACTTGATCGACAGCTGACGCAGACTCAGCCGCGCATCGCGGGGGTCGGGCATGCCGATCTTCCGCTTGTCAACGAGGTAGAGGATCGAAAAGCCGCCCGGCACCTCGACCGGCCCGGCGATCTGGCCGATCTCGAGCTGAGTAGCGGCCGCTTGCAGCGAATCCGGCAGCGTCCCGAGCCGGATCCAGCCGAGATCGCCCTGCTTGGCGCGCGTGGAGGCCTCCGAGAAATTGGCCGCGAAATACTCGAACGGCGCACCCTGGCGCATCTGCTGGATCATCTTCTGCCCGTTGGCGAAGACCTCCTGCTGCCGCTCGGGCGTGGTGGAGAGGTAGATTTCCTTGAGATGATATTCCTCGACGCCCTGCGAGGCCTTGAGGCGGTCGATGATCGACTTCACCTCCTCGTCGCCGACGTTGATGAACGGCGCGACGCGGCTGCGCAGCAGGCGGTTCCAGGCAAGCTCGCCCTCGATCTGGCGTCGGAGCGAGCGGTCCGACGATCCGACCGACTTGAGGAAGGCCGAGAATTCGGTCGGGCTCTTCTGGAAATTGCGCGCGACGCGGGAAAAGCTCTGATCGATCTCGGCCGGCGTGACGGTGATCTCGCGCGTCTTGGCCTCCTGGATCTGGAGCGTCTCGTCGATGAGGCCGCGCAGCACCTGGAGCTTCAGCCGGTCGAGTTCCTCAGGGTTCGGCTTGTACTGGTTGAGCGCCAGGATCATCGCCACGCGCTGATCGACGTCGGTGCCGGTGATCACCGTATCGTTGACAATCGCGGTCGGCTTGCGGACGTTCGGGTCCACCTTGCCGAAGATCTGGAGGTTCGACGGCAGGTCGAGCCCGGTGCTCGGCGTCTCCTGAGTGTCGTCCGGCACCGTCTGCGCCGCAAGCGCCCCCGCCACGGCGAGGGTCGCGGCGATCGCCGCCGTCTTCAGAACAATGCTCTTCACCAACTGCTGCTTTCCCGTAAGTCCCATAGGCGCACGTCGCGATGCTGCCTAAAATCAGATTGAGGCTGAACCGAGGCTTAGCGGCCCAGGTTCTTGAACGATAGGGTCAACAGATAGCTGTTGCCGCGGCGCGCGTCGCCGGTGTTCTGATAATCGCGCTTCCAGGTCAGGCCAAGTTTGAGACAATCGTCCTCATAGGCGAAGCCGAGCCGGTGGCGAACCGGCTGGAAACCGTCGGAGAGAGATGTCGGGTCCTCGGCCTTGTCGGTCAGGTCGATCGTCGCCGAACCGAACACCGACCAGAATTTCTGGAACTGCACCCGGCCGCCGACCCGCGCTTCCTCGCGATCCTGCAGGTCCTCGAGCGTGTCGATGTTGCGGTTGAGACGCAGGTAACCGAGCAGCACATAGGTCTTGCGGCTGCCGATCGTCGCGTCGATCTCGTTGCGGCGCACCGCGAAACTGTCCTTGTCGAGACGGTAGCGGTGGGTGAAGCTGATGAAATCGCGATAGCGGATCGTCGTGCGGCCGACGATGTCGGAGAAACGGTCGGACAGGCCGGTGCCGTCGGGCAGGATCGAGGGCCGCTGGCTCAGGCGGTAGCTCTGGCCGACATTGGCCTCCAGCGCGAAGCCGGGGAGGTCGAGGGCGTAGTCGAGCCCATAGGTGAAGCGCGTCGAATCCTCGAACCGGTCGTAGCCGGGGAAGCGGTTCAGTGCGAACAGGTTCGAATCCTCGAGGTCGACCGCGCGGGCATCCTCGTTGGGGATCGAGAGGTTGGCGAGCTTGGGCGCGACCACCATCTGGATGCGCGGCGCGATCCGCTGGGTGCCCCCGAACGCGCTTCCGATGAACGGCCATTGCACGTCGATTGCCAGCGCGCCGATCGCGCGGGTCGAGAAACCCTCGTCGCCGCGGTAGCTCGCCACCGCGGTCGAAAGCACGTCGCGCGTGTTGTAGACATCGCCGCGGGCATAGGCGGTGAAGGTCACCTGTTGACCCCAGTCGGTCACGCGTCTCAGGTCCCAGCGCATCGAGGCGAAGGCGCGCTGGGTGTCCTGCCCCTCGCTGCGAGTGAGCGCCAGGCTGTTGAGCTGGAGCTCGAAGCGGCCGCCGATCAGGCCGTCGTCGAAGCGGCGGCGATAGTCGATCTCCGGCAGCGCGACCGGCTGCATTCCCTGGTCGCCGGTCAGCCGCAGCGTCTGCACCGACCAGCCGGTGATCGCGAAATAGCTGTCCGCATCGATCCGCTCGAGCCGCACGGTGCTGCGCAGCCGATCCTCGCGTGAGATGTCGTAACGGCGGAGGAAAGTGCGGTCGGTGGCGCGCCGGATCGATTCGCTGATGCTCCACTCAGGCGAGAGCTGATAACGGCCAGCGCTGTCGATATAGCCGCGGAAGGCATTCTCGCTGCTGAGCGTCGTGTTGCCCGTGGTGAGATCATCGCTGCGCCGGCTGTAGGTGGCATAGCCGCCGATGCGGAAGGCGCCGAGCGAATCGAGCTGGCGATATTCGGCCTGCATCAGCGGCAGCGCATCGCTGAAGATGTGCGGCGTGATCGTGAGATCACGGCTGTCGCTGAAGTTGAAATAATAGGGGATCGCGATCTCGAGCCCGTTCACCCGATCGAGCCGGATGTCGGGCGTCAGGAAGCCGTCGTCGCTCTTGCCGCCGATCGGATGCGAGAAGGTCGGCAGCGGTATCACCGGCAGGCCGAACATCGAGAGCTTGGCGCCCTTATATTTGATGCGGCCGAGCGCGGGGTCATAGACGACGCGCACCGCGCTGATCTTCCACGTCGGCTCCTTGGGGCAGCCGTTGGAGGCGGTGACGTCGCAGGGGCTGTAGGCGGCCTGATCGACGGTGATGACGCCGTTATCGCTGCGCACGCCGTGGCGGGCGGCGATGCGGCCGCCCTGGTCGAGCACGACGAGCATGTTCTCGATCACGCCGTCCTTCAGCGTGTCGGTCAGCTCGATATGGTCACCGTAGGCGATGTCGCCTTCGGGATTGGTCGCGGCGATGTTGCCGGTGGCGACGACCTGGCCGGACTTGCGGTTCCACACCACCTTGTCCGCGCGCAGCCGGTTGCCCTCGCGGTAGAGGCGGACGTCGCCGGTGGCCGTCACCGTGTCGGTATTGTTGTCGTATTCGAGCGTGTCGGCGCTGAACTGGATCTGCTCGGGATCGGTCGACGCCGGCGTCTCGGGTGGAGGCGCCGGCTGCGTGGCGCGATCCTGCAGCTCCTGCGCGGCCGCGGGCAAGGCGAGAAGCGACAGGCCGAAAGCGCCGGACAACAACAGGGCGGTTCGCTTCACGTGACGGGGCGTCTCCACAACGGCCGGCAAACGGCCGGCGGCCGGCCCTATCGCAGGCCGTGGGCCATCGCAACGTCGGTCCGGCTTGCCCTCTTGGCGCATCGGCCTAAGAGAGCACAAGCTTTCCCCGCCGTATATGGCTCCAGCTGCTCAATGGGACCTCAAATGAAGATTCGCCTGCTCAATTCGCTGCCCGTCGACGTTTCGGTACTGGCGCTGCCGGTCGCCAAGGACGGGCTGGGGCAGGCGAAGCTCGACATGCTCGACGAGGCAGCCCGCCGGTTAGTGACCGAAGCGGCGGGCGCGGCGCGCTTCGACGGCGAGGCGGGAGCGATCGGCGAGTTCTTCGTGCCCGACACCGGCGGCGGCGTCCGCCGTGTCGCCCTGATCGGCATCGGCGCCGGCAACGAGCCCGACTGGGAGAAGGCGGGCGGCGCGCTCACCGCGCGGTTCCTGGTCGGCGGCGTCACTCGGGTCGCGGTCGATTTCGCCAGCCTCGAATCGGCGCCGAGCGCCAAGGCCGCGGCTCGTTTCGCGGCGGCGGCGGCGCAGCGCGGGTGGCGTCACGACGTCTATCGCACCAAACTTTCCGACAAGCAGCGCCCGACGCTGACCGAGGTCGCGCTGGTCCACGCACCCGACGGCACCGATGCCGCCTGGACCGCGCAGGATGCCGTGACCGAGGGCCTCGCCCTGACCCGCGCGCTGGTCACCGAGCCGGCCAACATCGTCTATCCCGAAAGCTTCGTCGCCCGCGTGCTCGCCTCGATCGAGGGGCTGGGGCTGGAGATCAGCGTGCTCGGCGAGGCCGAGATGACCGAGCTTGGCATGGGCGCGCTGCTCGGCGTCAGCCAGGGATCGGTGCGCGAGGCGCGGGTGCTGGCGCTCAAGTGGAGCGGCGCCGGCGCGGGCGATCCGGCGCTGGCGCTAGTTGGCAAGGGCGTGACCTTCGACACCGGCGGTATCTCGCTGAAGCCTGGCGCCGGCATGGAGGACATGAAGTGGGACATGGGCGGCGCGGGCGCCGTCGTCGGTACGATGAAGGCGCTGGCGCTGCGCAAGGCCGAGGCCAACGTCATCGGCGTGTGCGGCCTGGTCGAGAACATGCCCGACGGCAATGCCCAGCGTCCGGGCGACGTCGTCACCTCGATGTCGGGCCAGACGATCGAGGTGATCAACACCGACGCCGAGGGGCGGCTGGTGTTGTGCGACGTGATCACCTGGGTGCAGAAGGTGCACAAGCCCAAGACGATCGTCGACCTCGCCACGCTGACCGGCGCGATGATCATCAGCCTGGGCAACGAGCATGCCGGGCTGTTCGCCAATGACGATGCGCTGGCCGACCAGCTGCTCGCCGCAGGCAAGGCGAGCGGCGACCTGTTGTGGCGCTTCCCGCTGGGCGAGGCGTACAACAAGCTGATCGACAGCCCGATCGCCGACATGAAGAACGTCGGCCCGCGCGGCGCCGGGTCGATCACCGCGGCGCAGTTCATCCAGCGCTTCGTCGACGATGGCGTCAAATGGGCGCATCTCGACATCGCCGGCATGGTGTGGGCGGACAAGGCCGGCACCACCTTCGACAAGGGCGCGACCGGCTTCGGCGTCCGGCTGCTCGACCGGTTCGTGCGCGACAATTTCGAGGGCTGATGCAGGTCGATTTCTACCATCTGACCGCCGCGCCGCTGGAGCGGGTGCTCCCGCGCATCGCCGAGCGAGTGGTGGAGGGCGGTGGGCGGTTGCTGATCGTGGCAGACGGCGAGGCGCAGCGCGCCGGGCTCGACCGGCTGCTGTGGACCTACGCGCCAGAGAGCTTCCTGCCCCATGCTCAGGCCGGGAGCGGGGATGACGGTGCGCAGCCGATCCTGATCGCGGGCAGCCTGGAAGCCGGCAACGGCGCGCGCAACGTCGCGCTGGCGGACGGGGTGTGGCGCGAGGAGGCGCTCAGCTTCGACCGCGCCTTCCATTTCTTCGATGCCGACAGCGTCGCGGCGGCGCGGCTGGCGTGGAAGGAGCTTGCCGGCCGCGAAGGGGTTGAGCGGCGCTACTGGAAGCAGGACGAGAACGGCCGCTGGCAGCAGGCGGCGTGAGGCTACTCACCCGTTCGTGCTGAGCTTGTCGGAGCGCGGTCCTTCTTCTCTGCCCACAGGCCAGCGGTACGAAGAATGAACGGCCCTTCGACAAGCTCAGGGCGAATGGGTTAGGGGGGAAGCAAACCGGGGCTAACGGTTGCATTCGCCCCATCGCCCGACTAGGGGCGACGCCAGTTTTCCACCATCACCAGACAACAGGAGCCGCACGGCCATGGCCGCGACCCGGACGTTCTCGATCATCAAGCCCGATGCCACCCGCCGCAACCTGACTGGCGCGGTCACCAAGATGCTGGAGGAGGCAGGCCTGCGCGTCGTCGCGTCCAAGCGTCTGCGCCTGACCAAGGAGCAAGCCGAGGGCTTCTACGCGGTCCACAAGGAGCGGCCGTTCTTCAACGATCTCGTCGCCTTCATGACCTCCGGCCCGGTGGTGGTGCAGGTGCTCGAGGGCGAGAACGCCGTGCAGCGCAACCGCGACATCATGGGTGCGACCAACCCGGCGAACGCCGAGCCCGGCACGATCCGCAAGGAGCTTGCCGAGTCGATCGAGGCGAACTCGGTCCATGGTTCGGATTCGGACGAGAATGCGGCGATCGAGATCGCGTTCTTCTTCAAGCCGGAAGAGATCGTCGGCTGATCTGTCGTCAGCCAGCTCCCGGCGAAAGCCGGGATCTCGTGCCGTATCGCGCCTTCCGCCTGAGATCCCGGCTTTCGCCGGGATGACGGCTAGTTTTTCCTGAGTCCTGCCAATCGTCTCGCCTCGATCGCCCAGAGCTGATCGAGGCGAGCGGTGGCGTCGCCGGCCGCGACATGCTGGCGCAGCAGCACGCCCTTCAGCTTGAGGCCGCGGCCGCCGAAGGTCCGCCCTTCGGTCTCGAACACGACATCATAGATCGCCCGGTCGACGCTCTGGCCGTTATCGCCGCTCACCGTGGCCGCGATCAACACCGGCAGGCGTCCCTGCACCCGATCGGGGCCGCCGTCGGTCGCATCCAGCAGCGGCTTGTGGACCCATCCGGCTTCGATCCGCGGCTCCAGCACCGCGGTCTGTACCGGCACGCCCAGCGCGCGCGGGAAGCTCACGTCGATGCTGGCGACGCCCGGATGCGCGGGATCGGCGAGCGTCAGGTCGTCGCCGTCCGGCTTGCCGACGAAGGTGACGGTGGTGGCCTTGCGCGCCTCCTCCGCCTTTTCCGCCTGGCGTTCCGCCGTGGTCTCGCGCTTCTCCGACCAGCTCAGATACAGCGATCCGGCGGCGATCAGAACGCCGGCGACTGCCACGCCCTCGCCAATGGTGATCCAGCGGCGGCGGATCGCGCGGTCCTCGGCCTTTTCGGCCGCGGTCTTGGTCTCGTTCATCGTCCGCCCGCCTCCAGCAGCCGGCGCGGCGCCACCAGCTCCCAGCTGATCGCGACGCGGTCGCCGATCCGGTCCCAGTCGGTGTCGGGCCGCCCGACCCGCATCGCCACCCAGCCCGAGGGGCCGAGATAGGGCGGGGTATAGTAGAAATCGGGAGCAGCCTCGATCAGCATCGCCTGCTCGTCGCGGCCGGTGGTCTTGACCATCACCGCGGTCTCGCCGTCGTTGTGGTGATTGTGCCAGATATAGGCGAAGAACTTGCCGCCGATGATGTGGAAGCCGGGCGAGCCGTGCGACAGCCGCTCGGCGGTCTCGGGCAGCGCCAGCGCGATCGCGCGGAGGCGCTCCAGGTCGGCGGGATAGTCGGGGCTCATCGCATCACGAACTCGGCCAGCACCTTGGGGTAGAGCCGATGTTCTTCCCTCAGCACGCGTTCCGCAAGCGATTCCGGCGTGTCGCCCGGCAGGATCGGCACGCGCGCCTGGCCCAGCACCTCGCCGCCGTCGAGTTCCTCGGTGACGATATGGACCGAGCAGCCGGCCTCCGCGTCCCCGGCGGCGATGGCGCGGGCGTGGGTGTCGAGCCCCTTGTAGAGCGGCAGCAGCGAGGGGTGGATGTTGACGATCCGGCCGCGCCAGCGTGCGACGAAATCATCCGACAACAGGCGCATGTAGCCGGCGAGCGCGATCGCTTCGACGCCGGCGGACCGGAGTGCGGCATCGATCGCGGCCTCGCGCTCGGCCTTGCCCTTTGGGGTGGCGAACGTGGCGATGCCCTGCGCGTGCGCCCAGGCGAGGCCCGGCGCGTCCGCCTTGTCGGAGGCGACCAGCGCGACCTCATAGGGGCAGGTGGGATCGCGGGACGCCTCGGCCAGCGCCTGCATGTTCGATCCGCGCCCGGAGATGAGGACGCCGACCTTGCGTCTAGCCATGGTGAGTCGCGGACCAGTCGGCGCGGGCGCTCCAGGTGCCGGCGGAGCCGCGGACGGTGCAGCCGCGCTCGCCCGCCTCGACCGCACCGATGGGGAAGACGGTTTCGCCGGCGGCTTCGAGCGCTGCCCGGATCGAATCGGCCTCGGTCGGCGCCACCACTACCGCCATGCCGATGCCGCAGTTGAAGGTGCGTGCCATCTCCTCGGGCTCGATCGCGCCCTGCGCCTGGAGGAAGGCCATCAGCCGGGGCTGCTCCCAGGCATCGGCGTCGATGCGGGCATGGCAGCCGGCGGGGAGCACGCGCGGGATGTTCTCGAGCAGGCCGCCGCCGGTGATGTGGGCGAGGCCGTGGATGCGCTTCTCGCGCAGGTGCGGGAGCAGGCTGGCGACGTAGATGCGCGTCGGCGCCATCAGGGCGTCGATCAGGCGGACGTCGTGGTCGAACAAGGCAGGGCGGTCGAGCTTCCAACCCTTGTCCGCGGCAAGCCGGCGCACCAGCGAGAAGCCGTTGGAATGGACGCCCGAGGAGGCGAGGCCGAGGATCACGTCACCGGCCACGACCTTGTCGCCGGTCAGCAGCGCGTCGCGCTCGACCGCGCCGACGCAGAAGCCGGCGAGGTCATAGTCGCCGTCGGCGTACATGCCCGGCATCTCCGCGGTCTCGCCGCCGATCAGCGCGCAGCCGGCCTGGCGGCAGCCCTCGGCAATCCCGGCGATCACCCGCTCGGCAACGGCGGCGTCGAGCTTTCCGCTGGCGTAATAGTCGAGGAAGAACAGGGGCTCGGCACCCTGCACGATCAGGTCGTTGGCGCACATCGCGACCAGGTCGACGCCGACGCCGTCGTGTGCGTCATGCTCGATCGCGAGCTTGAGCTTGGTGCCGACTCCATCGTTGGCGGCGACCAGCAGCGGATCCTTGAAGCCGGCTGCCTTCGGATCGAATACGCCGCCGAATCCGCCCAGCTCGGCGTCGGCGCCGGGGCGGCGGGTGGCCTTGGCCAGCGGGGCGATCGCCCGCACCAGCGCGTTTCCGGCGGCGATCGAAACGCCGGCATCGGCATAGGTATAGCTCGTCATATCGTGCGCCCTATCGACAAGCCGCTTGGATTTCCACGCCCGCTTCGCCAAAAGGGCGGCGCATGGCAGCGCGTATCCCTTCCCTTCGCACGTCCGGACTGATCCTTGCGATGGCGCTGCTGGCGGGCGGCGCAGCGCTTTATGCGCAGATCGAGGGTGGAGACCGGGGTGCAGCGCCGGTCGACAGCTCGGGAGATTTCGAGGTCGGCGGCATCAGCGTCGACGTCGCCGCCAAGGACGCCGACACCGCGCGAATCAACGGCTGGCGCCTCGCCCAGCGCAAAGGCTGGACGCTGCTGTCGCAGCGGCTGACCGGCCGGCCGAGCCAGCTCGCCGACGGCACGCTCGATTCGATCGTGACCGGCGTGGTCATCGAGAACGAACAGATCGGCCCGACCCGCTACATCGCCAAGCTCGGCGTGCTGTTCAACCGTGCGCGGGCCGGCGAGATTCTGGGCGTCGCGACCCAGTTCACCCGGTCGGCGCCGATGCTGGTGATTCCGGTGATGTGGTCGGGCGGCGCTGGCCAGGTATTCGAGCGCGCGACGCCGTGGCAGCAGGCATGGGCGCGCTATCGCACCGGCAACAGTCTGATCGATTACGTGCGTCCGGTCGGCACCGGCGCCGATCCGCTGCTGCTCAACGTCGGCCAGACCGAACGGCGCGGGCGCGGCTGGTGGCGGACGATCCTCAACCAGTACGGCGCCAATGACGTACTGATGCCGGAGGTCCGACTCAACCGCCTGTGGCCGAACGGGCCGATCCAGGCGGCGTTCTTCGCCTATCACGGGCCCGATCGGCAGCTGCTGACCAGCTTCACGCTGCGCGTCGAGAACAGCGATGGCCTGCCGGCGCTGCTCGATGAGGGCGTGGCGCGGCTTGACCGCGCCTATCAGGATGCCCTCCAGGGCGGGTTGTTGCGTACCGACGCGCTGCTGTCGCCGCCGCCGACGCCCGAAGCGACGCCGACCGTCGAGCCGGCGATGCCGATCGAGGACCTGCCGGTCGCGTCCGCCACCGACGCCAGTGGCGGCACCGCGGTCGCGATCCAGTTCGACACGCCGTCGGCCGCCTCCGTCACCTCCGGCGAAGCGGCGATCCGCAGCGTGCCGGGCGTCAGCTCCGCGACGACGATCAGCCTGGCGCTCGGCGGTGTCTCGGTGATGCGCGTGACCTATAGCGGCGACGTCGCCGTGCTCCGGACCTCGCTCGAGAGCCGCGGCTGGAGCGTGCAGGGATCGGGCGCGACGCTGCGCATCCGCCGGGGCGCGGCGGCGCCCGCGTCGCCGACTTCCACGCCTGCGCCCACCCCGACGCCTACCGCAACCTCAAGTCCTCGCGGCGGATGACGCCGGACCAGTTCGACCTCCCGCTCCCCAAGCCCGCGGTCAACCGCGAGGACGAGTTTCTGGTCAGCGAATCGAACGCACGCGCGGTCCATGCGATCGAGCATTGGGGTACCTGGCCGGTGATGGCGGCGCTGCTGGTCGGCCCGCGCAAGTCGGGCCGCAGCCTGCTCGCACGCATGTTCGTCGCCAAGACCGGCGGCACGATGATCGACGATGCCGAGCGGGTTAGCGAGACCGAGATCTTCCACGCCTGGAACCGTGCCCAGGCCGAGCGCCGGCCGCTGCTGATCGTCGCCGACGCGGCGCCGCCCGAATGGGCGGTGCGGTTGCCCGATCTCAGGTCGCGACTCGCGGCCAGTCCGGTGCTGCGGCTCGGGCCGCCCGACGATGATCTGATGCCGGAGTTGCTCCGTTATCTGTTCGATCGCCGCGAGCTCGACGCGCGGCCGGACCTGATCGCCTGGCTGGTGAGACGCGTCGAGCGCAGCCACCTCGCCGTCCTGCGCGTTGTCGACCGCATCGAGGAAACGGCCGATCATCGACGTACGCGAAAATTATCGATTCCGATGGTACGTGCCGCCTTGTCTGAGGCCGGACTTGTGCCAGAGAAGGCCGCCTCGCAGCCGACGGAGCTTCTGTGACTCACGCCGCCGCCACCATTCACGAGATCGAGGACAGTCTTGCCGGCGACGGCAGCCGGTACTTCAACCGCGAGCTGTCCTGGCTCGCCTTCAACCGCCGCGTGCTCGAGGAGGCGACCAATCCGGCACATCCGCTGCTGGAGCGGCTGCGCTTCCTGTCGATCTCGGGCTCGAACCTCGACGAGTTCTTCATGGTTCGCGTCGCCGGCCTCAAGGGCCAGCAGCTCCAGAACGTCGAGCAGCGCTCGCCCGACGGCCTCACCCCTGGCCAGCAGCTCGCCGCGATCGTTGCCGAGGCGGATGCGCTGGTCGACAGCCAGCAGGCGGTGTGGCGTGACCTACAGCGCGAGCTCGAAGAGGCCGGCATCGACGTGCTCGATGCCGAGGAGATCGACGGCAAGACCGGCGAATGGCTGGAGGCGCATTTCCGCGAGCAGGTGTTCCCGATCCTGACTCCGCAGGCGCTCGATCCGGCACACCCGTTCCCGTTCATCCCCAACAAGGGGTCGAGCGTGGTGTTCGACCTTGTCCGCCTGTCGGACGGCGAACCGATCCGCGAGCTGGTGCTGCTGCCGGCGAGCACGCCGCGCTTCGTGCGCCTGCCCGGCGAGCGGGCCTGCTACGTGACTGTAGAAACACTGCTCAAGCGTTTCTCTGATCAACTTTTTCCAGGCTATGAAGTCAAAGGCGCCGCGTCATTCCGCATCCTGCGCGACAGCGACATCGAGCTGGAGGAGGAGGCCGAGGACCTCGTCCTCTACTTCCGTAGCGCCATCAAGCGCCGCCGCCGTGGCCGCGTGATCCGGCTCGAGATGGAGACGGGAGTCAGCGCGGAGCTGGAAAGCGTGCTCAAGGACGAGCTCGGCGGCAGCGACGCGATCCTGACCGAAACCGGTGGCTTCCTGGGCATCGGCGATCTCGCGATGCTGGTCGACGAGGACCGGCCCGAACTCAAGTTTCCGCCGTTCAGCCCGCGCTTCCCTGAGCGCATCCGCGAATATGGCGGCGACTGCTTCGCGGCGATCAAGGCCAAGGATATTGTCGTCCACCACCCGTACGAGACCTTCGACGTGGTGCTGTCCTTCCTGCGCCAGGCGGCGTCGGACCCGGACGTGGTGGCGATCAAGCAGACGCTCTACCGGGCCGGCAAGCAGTCCGCTGTCATCAACGCGCTGATCGCGGCGGCCGAGGCGGGCAAGTCGGTAACGGCCGTGGTCGAGCTGAAGGCGCGCTTCGACGAGGAGCAGAACCTGCTCTGGGCCTCGGCGCTGGAGCGAGCCGGCGTGCAGGTCGTCTACGGCTTCATCGATTGGAAGACGCACGCCAAGATCTCGATGGTCGTGCGGAGGGAAGGCGGGGGCTTCCGGACCTACTGCCACTTCGGCACCGGCAACTATCATCCGATCACCGCGCGAATCTACACGGATCTCAGCTTCTTCACCGCCGATGCTCGCATCGGACGCGATGCTGCTGCAATCTTCAACTACGTCACCGGTTACGTCGAGCCGACGCATCTGGAGTTGCTCGCCAACTCGCCGCGCGACCTGCGCAACCGGCTGGTGGAGCTGATCGACGGCGAGATCGCCAATGCCCATGTCGGCAAGCCCGCCGCGATCTGGGCGAAGATGAACTCGGTGGTCGATCCCGCGGTGATCGAGAAGCTCTACGAAGCGTCGAATGCCGGGGTCGAGATCGACCTGGTGGTGCGTGGCATCTGCTGCCTCAAGCCGGGCGTGCCAGGCATGTCCGAGAACATCCGCGTCAAGTCGGTGGTCGGCCGCTTCCTCGAGCACAGCCGCATCTGGGCGTTTGGCAACGGCAAGGCGCTGCCGAACGATGGGGCGAAGCTGTTCATTTCCTCTGCGGACTGGATGCCGCGCAACTTCGACCGCCGGGTCGAGTTCATGCTGCCGATCCTCAACCCGACGGTGCACGACCAGATCCTCGACCAGGTGATGGTCGCCAACCTGATCGACAACGAGCAGAGCTGGGAGCTCCAGCCCGATGGCCGCTATATCCGCGTCCATCATGGTCACAGCCGGCCGTTCAACCTCCACCGCTATTTCATGACCAATCCCTCGCTTTCGGGCCGTGGCGCGGCGCTCGATTCGGATGCCGTGCCCAAATTGTCGCTGCGCCGCCGCCGGACGCACCCCGAGCGCGCGCCGGAGCCGGTGGCCGGCGCCTGATGGCGACGCTGATGTTCCGCCGCGGCCGCGCGGAGAGGGAGGCGGTCGCATCCCGGGCCGTGCGAACTGGAATCATCGACATCGGTTCGAACTCGATCCGTCTCGTCGTCTACGAGGGGCCGCAGCGGCTGCCGGCCGTGCTGTTCAACGAGAAGGTGATGGCGGGCCTCGGCCGCTCGCTGTCGGAGACCGGCACCATCGACGCGGAGGCACTCGCCGCTGCCCGCCTCGCGCTCAAGCGCTTCGCCTGGCTGGCGCGCGAGATGGAGGTGACGGAGCTGCGCACCGTCGCGACCGCTGCGGTCCGCGATGCCTCCAACGGCCCCGATCTGGTCGAGGAGGCGGAGGCGCTTGGGCTCACCGTCGAATTGCTGTCGGGGGAGGAGGAAGCCTTCGCCTCGGGCATGGGAGTGCTCTCGGCCTTTCCCGATGCGGACGGCATCGTCGGCGACCTTGGCGGCGGCAGCCTGGAGCTGGTCCGCGTGGTGGCGGGGGCGATTACCGATCGCGTGTCCTTCCCGCTCGGCGTGCTGCGGCTGTCGGCGATCCGCGCCAAGGGTAAGGGCGCGCTGGAACGTCGTGTCGAGAAGCTGGTGCGCGAAGCGGGGTGGAAGGGCAGGGGCAAGGACCTGCCGCTCTACCTCGTCGGCGGTTCGTGGCGGGCGCTGACCCGACTCGACATGCACTTGACCGGCTATTCGCTGCCGGTGATCCACGGCTATACGATGACCGTCGAGGAGATCGCCCGGCTCACTCGCACCTTGAGCCACATCGAGAAGGGCAAGCTCAAGGCGATCACCAATCTGTCCAGCGCGCGCATACCGACGCTGGGCGACGCCGCCGCGTTGCTGGCGACGCTGCTCCGCCAGCTCGGCTCTGCAACCACCGTCGCTTCGGCGTTCGGACTACGTGAGGGCCTATTGTTCGCGCGCCTGCCGCAATCGGTACGGCGCGAGGATCCGCTGATCGCCGCGGCGCGCGACGAGGGACGGCGGCTGGGCCGGTTCGCCGAGCATGGCGACCTGCTCGACGCCTGGATCGCGCCGCTGTTTGCGGACGAGGATGCCGAGCTCGCCCGGCTGCGCCATATGGCCTGCCTGCTCGCCGACGTCGGTTGGCGGGCGAACCCGGAATTCCGCGCCGAGCGCGGTGTCGAGGTGGCGCTGCATGGCAACTGGGTCGCGATCGACGCGCGCGGGCGGGCGATGGTGGCGCAGGCGCTATTCACCTGCCTCGGCGGCGGCACCGAATCGCCCGATCCGATCGGCCGCCTCGCGCCGCACGACGAGCTGGCGCTGGCGGTGCGTTGGGGCCTGGCGATGCGGCTCGGCCAGCGGCTGTCGGGCGGCGTCGCCGCGCCGCTGGAGCGTACCCGGCTGGCGCTGTCGGACGACGCCGTCCGCTTGCTCATCCGCGAGCGAGACGGTGGCGTCTACGGCGAAGCGGTCGAGCGCCGACACAAGGCGCTCGCCGCGGCGTTCGACCGGCCCGAGCTGCTGGTGGTCGAATAGGCTCGGGTCAGCCGCAGCGCAGCGACCTGATCACGCCCCGCTGATCGATGTCGACGGTTAGCCGGTCCTGGCGGAAGTCCATCGTCACCGCCTGGCCCGGCCGCACGACGCGCACCGTCGCCGCGCCGCTGCGCTGGCGCAACCGCGACTGGACCCGCGGAGTCATCTGTCGTCCGACGAAGTTCTGAACCGCGCCGCCCCGGCACTCCTGCGGGCGGACCGGCCCCGGCATATGCTCCATGCACCCCGACGCCAGCAGCGCGACCGCAACCATTCCCACCTTGCGCATCATGCCTCCTCCTCCGTTCGCGTCATCTTGAGCTTCCCGTTTCGGACGGTGAAGCCGAGCCGGCCCTCGACCAGATCGAGCGCGTCATGCCCGAACTGGTCATAGCGCCATCCTTCGAGGATGGGGAGCTTGTCACGCTGGCCGGCCGCGAGCGCCTCGAGGTCGTCGGTGCGGGCGAGCAGGCGGGCGGCGACGTTGATGTCGCGGGCGCGGATCTTGAGCAGCAGCTTGAGGAGATCGGCGACCAATGCGCCTTCCTTGCCCAGCGCCGGCCCGCGCTCGTCGCGCGGCGGCAGCTCGGCGGCGCTCATCGGCTCGGCGGCGGCGATGGCGTCCATCAGGCGGCCGCCGATGTCGTTGGTCGCCCAGGAGCCCGAGAGCCCGCGCACCTTAGCGAGATCGGCCTGCTTCTTCGGCGGGTTGGAGGCGAGGTCGGCGATCGTCTCATCCTTGGCGATGCGGCCGCGGGGCAGGTTCTTGCCCTGTGCCTCGAGCTCGCGCCAGCGCGCGATCGCCTTCAGCCGCCCCAGCACCTCGGCCTTGCGGCTGGAGATGCGGACGCGCTGCCAGGCCTTGTCGGGGTCGTTGCGGTAGTTCTCGGGGTCGGCGAGCCGCTCCATCTCCTCGTCGAGCCAGCCGCCGCGGCCGGTCTTCCTCAGCCGTTCCAGCATCTTGGGGAAGATGCGCGAGAGATGGGTCACGTCGGCGATGGCATAGTCGATCTGCCGCGTGTCGAGCGGGCGGCGGCTCCAGTCGGTAAAGCGCGCGCCCTTGTCGATGGTGATGCCGAGGTAGCTGTCGACGAGGTTCGAATAGCCGATCTGCTCGCCTTGCCCCAGCGCCATCGCCGCGATCTGGGTGTCGAACAGCGGATGCGGGGTTTTGCCGGTGAGGTTGTAGACGATCTCCAGGTCCTGTCCGCCGGCATGGAAGACCTTGAGCACATCCTCGTTGTCGACCAGCAGGTCGAGCAGGGGCTTGAGGTCGAGGCCAGGCGCCTTGGGATCGATCGCGGCGGCTTCCTCGGTGTCGGCGATCTGGATGAGGCAGAGTTCGGGCCAATAGCTGTTCTCGCGCATGAACTCGGTGTCGACCGTGATGAACGGCTTTTGCGCGAGGCGGGTGCAGAGATTGGCGAGGGTAGCCGAGTCGGTAATCAGGCCGTGAATGTGCATCGCCGGCCCATAGACCCTCCGCGCGGGTTGACAAAGAGGGGAGGGACGGGAAAGCGCGGGCGCCTGTTTCGCCCTCCGTCCGTCATCCCGGCGATAGCCGGGATCTCGTGCCGCAAGGGTGCCGTCAAACAACTGGGAGATCCCGGCCTGTGCCGGGATGACGATAGAGAGAAGCCATGCACGCCTACCGCACGCACACCTGCGGCGAACTCCGCGAGAGCCATGTGGGACAGGAGGTCCGCCTTTCGGGCTGGGTCCACAAGAAGCGCGATCACGGCGATCTCGTCTTCGTCGACCTGCGAGATCATTACGGCATCACGCAGATCGTCACCGAGGTGGATGGTCCCGCGTTCCAAGTGATCGAATCGCTCAGGAGCGAATCGGTGGTGACGATCACCGGCAAGGTGACCGCGCGGGCGCCTGAGGTGGTGAATCCGAACCTGCCGACCGGAACGGTCGAGGTGCGGGCGGCCGAGGCGGTCGTTCAGTCATTCGCCCATGAGCTGCCGATGCCGGTGGCGGGCGATCAGGAGTATCCCGAGGATATCCGCCTCCGCTATCGCTTCCTTGACCTGCGCCGCGAGCGGCTGCACGCCAACATCATGCTGCGTTCGGCGGTGATCGCGTCGATCCGCCGCCGCATGATCGAGCAGGGCTTCACCGAGTTCCAGACGCCGATCCTGACCGCGTCGAGCCCCGAGGGCGCGCGCGACTATCTCGTTCCGAGCCGGGTCCATCCGGGCAAGTTCTACGCGCTCCCGCAGGCGCCGCAGATGTTCAAGCAGCTGCTGATGGTCGCGGGCTTCGACCGCTATTTCCAGATCGCGCCCTGCTTCCGCGACGAGGATGCCCGCGCCGACCGCAGCCCGGGCGAGTTCTACCAGCTCGACTTCGAGATGAGCTACGTGACGCAGGACGACGTGTTCGCCGCGATCGAACCGGTGCTGCACGGCGTGTTCGAGGAGTTCGCCGACTGGCAGGGCAGGGGCCGCACCGTCTCGCCGCTGCCGTTCCGGCGGATTCCGTACCGCGAATCGATGCTGAAGTACGGCAACGACAAGCCGGACCTCCGCAACCCGATCCTGATCACCGACGTCTCGGCGTTCTTCAAGGGCTCAGGCTTCAGCCGCTTCGCCTCGATGGTCGAGGCGGGCGACGTCGTTCGCGCCATCCCCGCGCCGAACACCGCGGAAAAGAGCCGCAAGTTCTTCGACGACATGAATGCCTGGGCGCAGTCCGAAGGCTTCCCCGGCCTCGGCTACGCCACGCAGAAGGACGGTGTGTTCGGCGGCCCGATCGCCAACAACCACGGCCAGGAAGGCATGAAGGCGATCGCCGAGGCGCTCGGGCTCGGTCCCAACGACGGCATCTTCTTCGCTGCCGGCAAGGAAGCGCAGGCCGCCAAGCTCGCCGGCCTCGCCCGCACGCGCGTCGGCGAGCAACTCGAACTGATCGACCAGAGCCGCTTCGAGTTCTGCTGGATCGTCGACTTCCCGATGTTCGAATATGACGAGGACGCGAAGAAGGTCGACTTCAGCCACAACCCCTTCTCGATGCCGCAGGGCGAGCTGGAGGCGCTGGAGACCAAGGACCCGCTCGATATCCTGGCGTACCAGTACGACATCGTCTGCAACGGCGTGGAGCTGTCGTCGGGCGCGATCCGGAACCACCGGCCGGAGATCATGTACAAGGCGTTCGAGATCGCCGGCTACACCCGCGAGGACGTCGACACCAACTTCGCGGGCATGATCAACGCGTTCAAATACGGCGCGCCGCCGCACGGCGGATCGGCGCCGGGCATCGATCGCATCGTCATGCTGCTTGCCGACGAGCCCAACATCCGCGAGGTCATCGTCTTCCCGATGACCCAGAAGGCCGAGGATTTGATGATGGGCGCGCCGAGCTTCGTCACTGCGAAGCAGCTGCGCGAACTCAACATCCGCGTGGTCGAACAGCCGGGCGCGAAGGCGGCGACCACGGCAGAGCTGGTGCGGCCGGAGTAGCCTCTGATCATTCGTGATGCCGGATTTGTTCCGGCATCCACGGGGCCGCAGGCGGTATCGCTTGGGGAGAAGTGGACCCCGGCACAAGGCCGGGGTGACGTGGTGGAGGAGGCGGGGTCAGCCTTCCTTCGGCAGCTCCGGCTCCAGCAGCCGGTGCAGGTGCACCAGCACGTATTTCATCTCGGCGTCGTCCACCGTGCGTTGTGCAGCGGCGCGCCAGGCTTTCTCGGCGCTGGCATAGTCGGGGAAGATGCCGACGACATCGATCGCATTGAGATCGGCGAACTCGAGCGTCTGCGGATCCTTGACCCGCCCGCCGAAGACGAGGTGAAGCTTGCTCATGGCGGGCTCCTTAGCGAGCCGTGCCCGCCATGCAACCGCTCAGACGTTTTCCTTGCGTCCGCGCGCCGCGCCCACGGCGCTCTCCAGCACCTTGCGGATGCCTTCCTTGGCGGCGTCGCGGCTCGCCGTCGCGGTGTCGAGCTGCTCCTTGCCGGTCTCGCGCGCCGCGGCGACGGCGGCCTTGGCGCCCTCGGCGATGCGTTTACCGACAGGCCGCAGCGCCTCCTTCTCGCGCGTGCCGCGCGGGATCAGCGCGCCGATGACGAGGCCGATCGCCAGCCCGCCGGCGACCGCCGCGACCGGATTCGCCTCGATCGCCTCGACCGCTCCGCGCGCGCTGTCGCTGAGGCGTGATGTCGCCGAACGGCGGGTGGAACCGGCTTTGGTCTCGGTCGTCGTCTTGGCCATCGTCAGGTCCTTCGTTGCGGGCTCGCGCCCATGCTCGATCTCAACTCGTGTCCGCGCCGGCGGTTGCATCACCTGCGGCGGCGCGACAGCCAGCGTGCCACCGGCCGCCGCAATACCACCAGCCCCAGCGCGCCCGCTGCGGCGAGGAAGGTCATCGGGCGCTTCCCGGCGAGCTCGGTCGCGCGGTCGGCCAGGCCATTCATCATCTCGTCCGCCAACGCGCCGGGCGAGAGCCGCGTCTTCAGCTCGTCGGCCCGGCCGAGCAGCCGCTCGCGTGCTTCCGTCCGCTTCGCCTCGGCGAGCAAAAGGCGCGGGGAGGGCTTCGCCTCCTTCACGAATCCGGCTCCAGCAGCGCGGTGAGCCGCGTCCAGGCGAGCCAGCCGAGAACGCCGGCGAGCCCCAGCGTCACCACGCCGACAATCGCCGTCGCGGCCAGCGCACCGATCTCCGGCGCCAGCATCATCACCGCGCCCACCGCGATCGCGATCAGTGCGGTGAAGGCGAACAGCATCGCGAAGGAACCGAGCAGGGCGATGTCGCGCACCTCCTTGGCCTTCGCCAAGGCGAGCTCCCGGAAATAACCGAGCTCGGCCGCCGCATAGGCCTTGGCATCCTCCGTGAGCTCGGCGAACACCGTGCCGATCGGCTCGTTTCCGCCGCGCTCCTCCTCGTCCATGCCGGTGCCCCCGTTCGCAGGTCAGGCCTTGTCGCGGCCGGCGTCGAGGCTGGCCTGGAGCACGCGCGCGACGACGAAGCCGAGCGCGGCGGCCGTGCCGATCGCGACGCCGGGCGACTTGCGCACAAACGCACTGATATCGTCGAAGATGTCGTCGACGTCGCGCTCGCGCACCTGCTCGGAGAATTTGGAGACGGCGCCGGACGCCTGCCGCGCATAGCCGCCGAACTGCTCGCCCAGCTTCTCGTCGACGTCGCCGGCCGCCTTGTCGAGCAGCTTGGCAAACTCGTCGAGCGCGTCGGTGGCGCGCGCCTTGCCCTCGCCGGCGAGGGTCTTGAGCTTCTCGCCCGCCTGGCCGCTGATCTTGCCCGCCTCGTCGCGAATCGCCTGGGTAGCTCCGCGCTTAGTGCCCTTGGCGCGGTCGGCCGCGTCGATCCGCGCCTGCACCGCGGGATCGGCCTCGAACTCGATGTCACGCTCGCCGTTGCCGCCGGGAGTACCCTTGGCGCCGGTGTCTTCAGCCATGGTTTCGGACCCTTTCGTCGTTTCAGAGCGAGAACAAGCAGTGCCGCGAGCCGGTTCCATTGCTGCGGGCGGGAAGAGCCGATAGAGGCGCCCGCACGCACCACAGCCGTCCATGTAGGGAGCTCGTTACGTGACCGCAATCATCGACATCCATGCCCGCGCCATCCTCGACAGCCGCGGCAATCCTACCGTCGAGGTCGACGTGATGCTGGAGGACGGCAGCTTCGGCCGCGCCGCGGTTCCCTCGGGCGCCTCGACCGGCGCGCACGAGGCGGTCGAGCTGCGCGACGGCGACAAGGCGCGCTGGCTGGGCAAGGGGGTCGACAAGGCGGTCGCCGCGGTCAACGGCGAGATCGCGGAGGAAGTGCTGGGCCTCGAGGCCGAGGACCAGGCCGAGCTCGACCAGGCGATGATCGAACTGGACGGTACGGAGAACAAGGGCCGTCTCGGCGCCAACGCGATCCTGGGCGTCAGCCTCGCCGCCGCCAAGGCCGCCGCGGACGCGCGCGGGCTGCCGCTCTATCGCTACATCGGCGGGGTCAATGCGCATGTGCTGCCGGTGCCGATGATGAACATCATCAACGGCGGCGAGCATGCCGACAACCCGATCGATTTCCAGGAGTTCATGATCGTCCCCGTCGGCGCCGACAGCATCGTCGAGGCGGTACGTTGCGGGTCAGAGATTTTCCACACGCTCAAGAAGAAGCTCCACGACAAGGGGCTCGCGACCGGCGTCGGCGACGAGGGCGGCTTCGCGCCGAACATCGCCTCGACCAGCGAGGCGCTCGACTTCATCGTCGCCAGCATCGAGGCGGCCGGCTACACCCCCGGCGGCGACGTGATGCTCGCGCTCGACTGCGCGGCGACCGAGTTCTTCAAGGACGGCGCCTATCACATCTCGGGTGAGGGCAAGGTGCTGTCGCCGGCGGAGATGGCTGGCTACCTCTCCGACCTTACCGCCCGCTATCCGATCTTCTCGATCGAGGACGGCATGGCCGAGGACGATTTCGAGGGGTGGAAGGCACTCACCGACGCGATCGGCGGCAAGACCCAACTCGTCGGCGACGACCTGTTCGTGACCAATCCGAAGCGTCTCGCCGACGGTATTCAGCGCGGCCTCGCCAACTCGCTGCTGGTCAAAGTCAACCAGATCGGTACTCTGACGGAGACGCTGGAGGCGGTGAGCCTGGCGCAGCGCTCGTCCTACACCGCGGTGATGTCGCACCGTTCGGGCGAGACCGAGGACGCCACGATCGCCGACCTCGCCGTCGCCACCAACTGCGGGCAAATCAAGACCGGCTCCCTGGCCCGCTCGGACCGGCTCGCCAAGTACAACCAGCTCATCCGCATCGAGGAGGAGCTGGGCGACGTCGCCCGTTATGCGGGCCGCAGCGTGATTCGCGCCTAAACCTAAGTCCTCTCCTTCACGGGAGGGGTCGGGGGTGGGGCAGTGCGGCAGGTGTGGCGCTCGTGGATAGGCCCCACCCCAACCCCTCCCCTGAAGGGGAAGGGCTTAAGTGTGAATCCCCGCACGACTCCCGCCGGAAATGCTTGATTCGGCACGTTGATTAGGTGAGAATTAACCATGCCCGTTGCCGTTCGTCATCGCCCGCGCACCAAATCGCCGGTCAACGCCCTGCTCAGGCGGGCGGGGCTGCCGGCGGCGGCGCTGATCGTGATGGGGCTGTTCGCCTATTATGCGGTGCTCGGCCCCAACGGCGTCTTGTCCTATCCGGAATATTCTCGTCAGCTCGAGAAGCGGCAGCAGGAATATGCCGCGCTCGACAAGCAGCGCGCCGAGCTCAAGAATCGCGTCCGACAGCTCGATCCCAAGCGAGCCAACCCCGACATGGTCGACGAGATGGTGCGCAAGGAGCTCAACGTCGTCCATCCGGACGAGATCATCATCCCGCTCGACAAGAAGTAACGAAAGTAACGATCGCGGGCGCGCAACATTCGTAGCCCGCAACCGTTGCAGGAGGCGCGCGAACGCGCCTATACGCCCGCCATCCTCCCCAACCGGAAACGAGGTTTCCCGACCGTGGCCAAAGCCCCTGCGCGCAAATCCGCCGCTCCCTCCTCTCCGCCGATTCCCAATCGCGAGCGTCCCGCCGAGCCGAAGCGATATGAAGCTTCCAAGGAGGAAATGCTCAAGTTCTACAAGGACATGCTCCTTATCCGCCGCTTCGAGGAGAAGGCGGGCCAGCTCTACGGCCTCGGCCTGATCGGCGGCTTCTGCCACCTCTACATCGGCCAGGAAGCGGTCGCGGTCGGCCTGCAGTCGGGACTCAGCGATAAGGATTCGGTGATCACCGGCTATCGCGACCACGGCCATATGCTGCTGTGCGGGATCCCGCCCAAGGACGTGATGGCCGAGCTCACCGGCCGCGCCGCCGGCATCTCGAAGGGCAAGGGCGGCTCGATGCACATGTTCAGCGTCGAGCATAAGTTCTACGGCGGCCACGGCATCGTCGGCGCGCAGGTGCCGCTCGGCACCGGGCTCGCCTTCAGCCACAAGTACAATGAGGACGGCGGCGTCTGCCTCGCCTATTTCGGCGACGGCGCGGCCAACCAGGGCCAGGTCTACGAGGCTTTCAACATGGCCGAGCTGTGGAAGCTCCCGGTCATCTACGTGATCGAGAACAACCAGTACGCCATGGGTACCTCGGTCAACCGCTCGTCGGCGGAGGACCAGCTCTATCGCCGCGGCGAGAGCTTCCGCATCCCCGGCATCCAGGTCGACGGCATGGACGTGCTCGCCTGCCGCGGCGCGATCGAGGAGGCGCTCCAGTGGGTGCGCGCCGGCAAGGGGCCGCTGATCCTGGAGATGAAGACCTACCGCTATCGCGGCCACTCGATGTCGGATCCGGCCAAGTACCGCAGCCGCGAGGAGGTCCAGTCGGTCCGCGACAAGTCCGATCCGATCGAGCATGCCAAGCGCGAGCTCGAGACGATGGGCGTCAGCGAGGACGAGCTCAAGAAGGTCGAACAGGATATTCGCAAGGTGATCAACGAAGCGGCCGATTTCGCCGAAAGCACGCCCGAGCCGGAGCCCGCCGAGCTCTACACCGACGTCCTGGTGGAGAGCTACTGATGGCGATCGAGCTCAAGATGCCGGCGCTCTCCCCGACGATGGAGGAGGGCACCATCGCCAAATGGCTGGTGAAGGAAGGCGACACGGTGAAGTCGGGCGACATTCTCGCCGAGATCGAGACCGACAAGGCGACGATGGAGTTCGAGGCGGTCGACGAAGGCACCGTCGCCAAGATTCTCGTGCCTGAGGGCACCGATGGGGTGAAGGTCGGCACCGTGATCGCGACGATCGCGGGCGAGGGCGAGGATGCCTCTGCGACCCCCGCGCCGACTCCGGCTCCGGCCGAGAAGGCAGCGCCGGTGCCGGCGCCCGAGGGCGGCGAGCAGAAGCCGGTCGAGACCGGCGCCCGCGCCATGTTCGAGGCGGCGAAGCGCGACGCGGCCAGCGACCCCGAGGTCCCCGAGGGCACCGAGATGGTCAAGCAGACCATCCGCGAGGCTCTGCGCGACGCCATGGCCGAAGAGATGCGTGCGGATCCGCGCGTGTTCGTGATGGGCGAGGAGGTCGCCGAGTATCAGGGCGCCTACAAGGTCACCCAGGGGCTGCTCGACGAGTTCGGGCCGAAGCGCGTGATCGACACGCCGATCACCGAGTACGGCTTCGCCGGCCTCGGCACCGGCGCGGCGATGGGCGGGTTGAAGCCGATCGTCGAGTTCATGACCTTCAACTTCGCGATGCAGGCGATCGACCACATCGTGAACTCGGCGGCCAAGACCAACTACATGTCCGGCGGCCAGATGCGCTGCCCGATCGTGTTCCGCGGCCCCAATGGCGCCGCCAGCCGCGTCGCCGCGCAGCACTCGCAGAACTACGGGCCCTGGTACGCCAGCGTCCCCGGCCTGATCGTGATCGCGCCCTATGACGCGGCGGACGCCAAGGGCCTGCTGCGCGCCGCGATCCAGACCGACGACCCCGTCGTGTTCCTCGAGAACGAGCTGCTCTACGGCCGCACCTTCGAGGTGCCGAAGCTCGACGACTGGGTGCTGCCGATCGGCAAGGCGCGCATCATGCGGCCGGGCAAGGACGTCACCATCGTCAGCTACTCGATCGGGGTGGGCGTGAGCCTGGAAGCCGCCGAGATGCTGGAGAAGGAAGGCATCGAGGCCGAGGTGGTCGACCTCAGGACGCTGCGCCCGCTCGACAAGGCGACGGTGCTGAAGTCGCTCGCCAAGACCAACCGCCTGGTGGTGGTCGAGGAGGGCTGGCCGACCTGCTCGATCTCGTCGGAGATCATGGCGATCGCGATGGAGGAGGGCTTCGATGACCTTGACGCCCCGGTGCTGCGCGTCACCAACGAGGACGTGCCGCTGCCCTATGCCGCCAACCTCGAGAAGCTGGCGCTGATCACCGCCGACAAGGTGGTCGCGGCGGTGAAGAAGGTGACGTACAAAGGCTGACGCGGATCAAGGCCCGCGCTGTTGAGCGGCGCGGGCCTCCTTACGGCTACTGGGTGAGATGCGCGGTCGCGACCGCCTTCTGGAACAGCGCAGCGAGCGCAGCCGAGATGTCGCTGTCGGTGGTGACTTCGTAATAGAGCCCTGGCGAGGCACAGGCGATAAGCGGAGGACTGATTTTATCGACCGGCTTCAGGAGCGGGTCACGAACATTAGTGACCGACCACGGATCCTTGTCGAGGGCACCCGGCAGATACTCGGTATAGAGCACCGCGATCCGGATGCCCCGCGCCTTCACCGAATCGCACAGCTCCGTCGGTAGCGGCCCAATCTTGCGATTGTTGACGTTGCCGTTGAACGCTTCATCACGCATTCCGTCCGTGATCAGGAACAGGATTGCTTGAGGCGTGTCACCCTGCACGTTGGTGCCATCGCCGGGCGAGAGCGGCATGGTAGACAGCGCCCCATTGAACGCGTTCGTAAAGCTCGTGTTTGTGTCGTTGTCATTCTGGCCACAAATTCGTTCGCTCTGCTTGCAATAGGACGGAACGACTGCGTCAGATGCATGCGCCTTGATGCTGTCCAGGTCCGAAACGACGTAGCTTCCGGCGATCGGAGTGGTCGGATAGACTCGCTGGTACTGATCAAAGAAGCTTGAGATACCCATCCGGTACTTTGCGCCGTTTTCGGCGGCAGTGCTCTTAGCAACTGCAGTCACGTCACTCACCGCTTTGTTCACCAGGTCGGTACGAAGCGTAATATTGTTCGCTCGCGCGATAGCATAATTGTCATTAGTGGCGCCAGTAATGTGACAAGCGAAGGCGCAACTCTTAGGCGCTTTGCTCGTCATCAGATTGTAACCGGCAGTCGTCGCCGGCAGCAGCATTGATTGCGATACGTCCAGCAACAGGTAGAAGTCGATGTTCGGCGCCTGTGATGAATTGGCGCTCGACGTGCCGCCGATCGGGGTCGTCGCCATCTTGAGCAGCCCACCGAAGGCGTTCTGCGACTGCGCGGTATAGGACACCACCGCGGTGCGGGTATTGCTGGCGCCGACCGTGCCGGTGATCGTCACTGTGACGTTGGCCGGATCATAGGTCAGCCCCGGTAAACCCGAGACCTGCGAGGTGAAGAAGGATTTGGCGATGACCTTGATGTCCTCGTTGGTCTTTTCCATCATCGGCTTGCTGACGGCCATCAGCGCGGCGGCGTCGGCGGCGGCGTTCATCTTGGTCTGGAGCCTGGCGGCGCGCGAATAGTCCACGACCATGCCCGTCGACAGGGCCAGCGGGATCGTCGCGAAGCCCATGATCATCAGCACGTTGCCGCGGCGATCGGACAGCAGCCGCCGCCACAGCGCGGCGATCGCGGAGAAGCGCGTGCGGGTCATGATGTTCTCATCTTCACGAGATTGGAGGCGCGCGGCCCCATGATGATCTGGTCGTGCATGTTGATCGTGCCGATCAGGTTCGCCGCCACGATCGGGTCGTAGCGGTAGTCGACGGCGGCGACGATCACATAGGTGTCCGGCTGCTTGACCTCGGCGGGCAGCTCAAACGCGGCGCCCTTCGTCAGGCCGATGATGTTCTTGCCCTGGCTCCAGTCGACCGTGGCGACGAGCTTGTCGTCGATGTGGATCTGGGAGACGGTGATCTTGCTGGCCGCGGCGCTGTAGGGTGTCAGCACCTGGGCGCTGGCGTTGAGGATCGTGTTGACGTCGCTCTGGCTCACCGAGGTGAACTGGCTGGTGAGGTCGGCCACGGTCTTGGTCGTGGTGGTCACCTTGCGATAGGCGGACACGGCATCGCTGAACTGATAGGCACCGACGAGCAGCAGGATGAGAAACGGCAGCGCGAGCGCGAATTCGGTCAACGCGACGCCGCGGCGATCTTTGGCGAGCCGGATCATTGGACGTAAGGCTCCGTCTTGAACACGGAGACCGCGACCAGCAGCCGCTTTCCGTTTGCGGTGTTTGCCAGGTTGAAGCCCAGCGGCGCGGTGACCTCCGGCCAGAGGTACATGATCTTGACCACGTTGATCGTGCCCGGTCCGCCCGGCTTGAACTCCCAGCTGTTCTTGACCGTCCCGTCGGGATTGTAGGCGATCGTCGGTGACGATGTGTCGACGCTGTCGAAAGTGAGCGCCTGCCGCACGTCGATCATCAGCTTCCCGCATTCCATGAAGGACGGGAGCTTGGCGCAGACATTGGTCTTGAATTGCGCCGCAGTCTGGTTGCTGCGCTGCACCTCGCCGGTGACCATCTGGCGAACCGTCTTTTCCGCCGTGGTTTCCAGCGTCTGCTGGGCGAAGAAGGTGAGGCTGATCTGCAGTGTGGCGACGATCAGCGCGGCAAAGGGGGCGGCGACCAGCGCGAACTCGATCGTACCCGCGCCGCGGCGGTCGTGCGCAATCGTGTCGGCCGCGCGACCCATGCGCAGCCTTTGCCGGAAGGTAATCGCCTGCTGCCCCGGTTTGCCCATCGCACGGCGATATCGCATGGGCTTGCTTAAGAAATTCCCAAGGAGGCCGGAGACGGCGAATGACGCAGGAAACGGTCACCTCTCAGGACGAAGCGGAGCGGCGGCTTGCCTTGGCCTATGCCCCTCCGAACCAACGAGCAGCGATGGCGGCGCTGTTCACGCTCGACGACGCGCTCGCATCGGTGCTGAGGACCACCCGTGAGCCAATGGTAGGGCAGATGCGGCTGACCTGGTGGCATGATGCGCTGACCAACCTCGACGGCGCGCCCCCGCCGGCCGAGCCGGTGTTGCAAGGGCTCGCGCGCGATGTGCTGCCGCTGGGTGTGACCGGCGGGACGCTTGCGGCGATGGTCGAGGGGTGGGAGGAACTGCTGGAAGCCGATCCACTATCCGACACGGCGTTGGAGGCTTTCGCCCGGCTGCGGGGCGGCACGTTGTTTGTCGCAGGCGGCGCGGGGGCGGACGATCCGCTCCAGGCCGCCGGAACGGGTTGGGCGCTTGTCGACCTTGCCCGCCATGCGCGTGACGTCGAGCTCGCCCAGCGCGCTGGAACGCTCGCCGCCCCCTATTTCGAAAAGGCGCTTGCGGCGCGTTGGAACCGCGCGAACCGTGGCTGGGGGGCGCTGGCGCACCTCGCGCGTTTGCATGACGCCGCACCACCGCGGCGAGTGGGCCGCGCGCTTTGGCATCGCATGACTGGCTTGTAACTCCCAACTTCGATAGCCTTGCCCTATTGGTCCTTCGAGGGGGAGAGGGCGATGCTCAGATATCTGGCAGGCGTGGTCTCGGCGTTGTTGCTGGTGGGGGCGGGAGTATTCCTGTTCCGGTCGAATGCCAGCCCGGAGGCGCCGCCGGTCCCGCGAGCGCTGGTCGCCAGCACGGCCGCACAGGATGATTCCGCCGATGACGTCGAACTGCCCGCCGCCTCCGCCAAGACGCGCGAGGAGAAGCGGTTCGCGCGTTACGACAAGGACAGGAACGGCCAGGTCGCGCGCGAGGAATATCTCGCATCGCGGCGCAAGGCCTTCGCCAAGCTCGACCGCGACGGCGACGGCCGGCTCTCGTTCGACGAATGGGCGGCGAAGACCACCGACAAGTTCGCCAAGGCGGACAAGGACGGATCGGGGGCACTTACGCCCGCCGAGTTCGCGTCCACCGCCGTCAAGCGTTCGCCGCAGCGGCGCGTGCCCTGTCCGCCTCAATCGCGGGACGAAGCGGATTGAGCCACTCCGCCAGCGCCGCACGGGCACGATCGGTATAGAGCCGCTTGCGATCGGCCTTCCGTGCGCGACCTTCGATCGGCGGGAACAGGCCGAAATTGACGTTCATCGGCTGATAGGTCTCGGCCACCGCCGCCCCGGTGATGTGGCTGAGCAACGCGCCGAGCGCGGTCTCGGGCGGCGGCGGAGCGAGTGGTCGGCCGAGTATCTCCGCGGCGGCGAAGCGTCCCGCCAGCAAGCCGATCGCGGCGCTCTCGACATAGCCCTCGCATCCGGTGATCTGCCCGGCGAAGCGGATATGCGGGCGCGCCTTGAGCCTGAGGGTCGGATCGAGCAGCTCGGGCGAGCGGATGAAGGTATTGCGATGCAGGCCGCCCAGCCGGGCGAACTCGGCATTCTCCAGGCCTGGAATGGTACGGAACACGCGCACCTGCTCGGCATGGCGCAGCTTGGTCTGGAAGCCGACCATGTTCCACAGCGTACCCGATGCGTTGTCCTGCCGGAGCTGGACCACGGCATAGGGCCAGCGGCCGGTGCGCGGATCGTCGAGCCCGACGCCCTTCATCGGGCCGTAGCGCAGCGTGTCGACACCGCGCTCGGCCATCACCTCGATCGGCATGCAGCCTTCGAAATAGGGCACGCCCTCCCATTCGCGGAACTCGGTCTTCTCGGCGGCGAGCAGCGCGGCGTGGAAGGCGAGGTACTCGTCCTTGGTCAGCGGGCAGTTGATGTAGTCGGTCCCGTCCCCCTTGTTCCAGCGCGATTGAAACCAGGCGAGGCCCATGTCGATCGAATCGCGGTGCACGATCGGCGCAATCGCGTCGAAGAAGGCGAGGGCATCGCTGCCGGTCGCGCCGGCGATGCTCTCCGCGAGCGCGGGATCGGTAAGCGGCCCGGTGGCGACGATGGTCGGGCCCGTATCAGGCAGGCGCTCGACCTTCTCGCGGACAACCTCGATATTGGGATGTGCCGCGAGCGCCGCAGTGACGCCCTCCGAAAAGCCGTCGCGATCGACTGCGAGCGCCGATCCGGCGGGGACGCGGTGCCGGTCGCCCTCGGCCATGATCAGCGAGCCCAGCGTCCGCATCTCCTGATGCAGCAGGCCGACCGCATTGTTCTCGGCATCATCGGAACGGAAGCTATTTGAGCAGACCAGTTCGGCCAGACCCGCGCCTTGATGGGCCGGCGTCATTCCGCCGCCGCCGCGCATCTCGCTGAGGCGTACCCGCACGCCCGCCTGAGCGAGCTGCCACGCCGCTTCCGACCCAGCGAGGCCGCCGCCGATGATATGGACCTGATGCTCGAACACGTTACCTGATACGTTGTGGAGAGGAAGCCGGACACCATAGGCATGAGCATCGGCGCAGGACAGACCCGATTCCGCTGGATCTTCGCCGCTGCGCTGGTGGCGGGAGCGAGCTATTTCGCGGTGACCCGGACCGGCGTCGACGGCGCGGCGCTGATCGCCTGGAAAGGCGCCGGTGTCGGGCTGCTCGCGCTATGGGCGGCGCTCAACGCGCGGAGCCGCGACGGCTGGCTGATCGCGGCGGTGCTGGCGCTGGGCGCGCTCGGCGACGTGCTGCTGGCGGCGGCGGGGCTTACGGTAGGAGCGCTGGCATTCCTAGCCGGGCATGTCGTCGCCGCCATGCTCTATTTCCGCAACCGGGCGCGCTCGTGGTGGATGATGCTGCCCGCGGTGGTGCTGGTGCCTCTGGTTGCGGTCGTGATCGCACCTACGCCCGATGCCGGAATCGCGCTCTACGCGACCGGGCTCGGCGCGATGGCGGGTGCTGCGCTGATCGGCCGTTTCCCGCGCATCGTCGGCATCGGGGCGATGCTGTTTGTCCTCTCCGACTGGCTGATCTTCGCGGAGACGGGGGCGCTCGCCGGATCACCGCTGCCGGGGCTGCTCATCTGGCCGCTCTATTTCGCGGGTCAGGCGATGATTACTGGTGGCCTGATCGGCTTCCTCGCAGGCGAGGGTGCCCATACTAGCCAGTGACGGCAGATCAATGCCGAGATCGCGCCGGTCATGGCGAGGGCGAGTTTGAAAGGTTCCTCGTCCGGGCCGAGCGATACGAACGGGGTCCAGCCGCCAGCCGTGGCGGCTCCCGCGAGCGCCCACATGATGGGCAGCTGGAATGCAGGGTTGCGGTCCCCGAGCCATCCCATGGCCATCGCACCGACAGTGACCGGGATGGCAGCAATGATCGCTCCGATCACGATGGCCGGCAGAAGGATCATCAAAGCGAATGTCAGCTCGGAAGTGATTGCGATCGGTCCGGGTGACAGGGCCAACACCGCCACACCCACGCTGGCAACGAACACCGGACCTGCCGCGATGGTGGCGATGGCGCATCCCGTGAAGTTTCGGAAAGCCATGATCGAGCTCCTTGATATGGAAGGGCGGGCAACGGTGCCCGCCCGACCAGTTCACGCGACCGCTTCGGCTTTCCCGCTTTCGGCGAGCCAGCCGTTCACCTTGCGTCCAAACTGGGCGATCGCGCCCATGTTGAAGAAGTGCATCGCGCCGAGCACCACCACCGCGAGTCCGACCTTGCTGCTCAGGAAGCGGATCGCGTCGGTGATTGTCGCCGGCTCCTTGCCGAGGCTCAGCGTCAGGGTGATGAAGCCGATGTTGATCAGATAGAAGCCGACCACCAGCAAATGATTGGTCGACCGCGCCAGTTCAATGTTCTGCCCGAAGCACTGGATCAGGAAGACGATGCCGTTGCGGCTCAGCGTATGCGCGACCCAGATGGTGATGGCGATGGTGATCGCGAGGTACAGGGCATAGACGGTCTCGACCATGGAAGGTCTCCTTCATGGTATTTCGTATCTTCTGTAATTTCTGAAATTTTAAGGTAAACGTCAGGGCGGGTAGGGCATGGCCGATCTCCCCTCAGACGGCTTTCCGGCCGGGAATGAATCGCGCCACCTTGCCGCCGAGCTTCATCAGCGCGACGAGGGTGGGCTTGGGCAGCACGCGCACTTGATCGTACCAGGTGCTGAGCGTGCTCGTGAACTCGTGCATCCGCGTGATCCGCTCGCGCAGCACCGGCGGGGCATTCGCGTCGGCCTTGAGCCGCTCGGCGAGCGCGGCGAGATGGGCGATGGTGGGATCGATCTCACGCCGCTTGCGCTCGGCGACGATGCGGGTCAGCATCTCCCACAGGTCGGTCTCGGCGACGAAATGGTCGCGGCGGTCGCCTTCGACATGGACGCGCCGGATGATGCCATAGCCCTGCAGTTCCTTGAGCGCGGTCGAGACGTTGGATCGGGCGAGCGTCAGTCCTTCGACCAAGGCATCGGCGGTGAGCGGGCGGTCGGCGAGATAGAGCATCGCATGGACCTGGCTCACCGAGCGGTTGACGCCCCAATGCGTGCCCATCTCCCCCCAATGGAGGATGAAAGCGCGGGCATCGGGGTGATCGAGCAGGGTCATATCGTCTCTTTCTGTAAAAACAGAAATAACCGAAGGCGAGTCTGTCGTCAACCTCGTTCGTGGGCGCGATCCGGTGTAACCTTCTTCGGCCCGGCGCGTTGGGCGCGGAGAGAGGAGGGACCGGTCATGCTCGATCACATCGGCCTTGCCGTCAGCGACATCGAGCGCTCGCGTGCCTTCTACGAGGCGGCTCTGGCCCCGCTCGGGATCCGGACGATCCGTACGGAGACCAACACGCTCGGCAACAATGCCGTGCTGATGGGCGACGACGAGATATTCTTCGTGATCGCCGACGGGGAGACGGTCAGCGATGCCCTGCACGTCGCCTTCCGGGCCGAGACGATCGAGGAAGTCGATAATTTTCACAAGGCCGCGCTCGCCGCTGGCGGACGCGATAATGGTGCGCCCGGCATCCGTCCGCAGTATGAAGGTCGCTACTATGCCGCCTTTGCTCTCGACCCCGACGGAATGAACATCGAGGCGGTATGCCATCTGGAGCAGACCGGTGACGATCTACACCATCGGCTATGAAGGGGCGACCTTCGACGAGGTCGTCGCTGCGTTGGAGCGGGCAGGGGTCGAGCAGGTGATCGACATCCGCGCGCTGCCGCTGTCGCGCCGGCCCGGCTTCTCCAAATCGACGCTCGCCGCCGGCTTGGCCGAACACGGCATCGGCTATGTTCATCTGAAGGCACTCGGCACGCCCAAGCCGGGCCGCGACGCCGCGAAGAAGGGCGACCGTGCGACGCTGGAGGCGGTCTACGCTGGCCAGCTCGAACTGCCCGAGGCGCAGGCGGAGGCGGCGCGGATGCGCGCGCTGGCGGCGGAGAAACCTTCCGCCTTGCTCTGCTTCGAGCGTGATCCGGCGGTGTGCCACCGCACCCTGCTCCTCGCCGCGGAGGGACGGGGGATGGAGGTCGTCGATCTGTTCGCCTAGCGCTTCAGCGCCTTGGCGATCGCGGCCTCGGCGATGGGACGCATGATGGCATAGCCGTCAGCATTGGGATGGACCCCGTCCGCGGCCAGGCCCGGCTTCATCGATCCGTCCGGAGCGGCCATCGCCGAATGATAATCGGCATAGACGAGGCCGTTGGCGCGGGCATAGCTGCGCAGCCAGCGGTTGAGCGCGATGATCCGCTGCGCTGGCTGGATGCCCGGCCGCCAGCGGAACGCGCCGGCCGGAAGCACCGAGCCGATCACGACGCGAATGCCGGCCGCGCGCGCCTGCCGCACCATCTTGCGGATCTCGCGTTCGGTGTCGGCCTGGGTCATCGGTCCGGTGTTGCCGGCGATATCGTTGGTGCCGGCCATGATATGGACGACCGCCGGCTTGAGCGCGACCACGTCCTGGGCGAAGCGCAGGCTCATCTGCGGCGTGGTCTGGCCGCTGATGCCGCGGTCGACCCGGTCCGACCTGAAGAAACCGGGATCGGTCCTGATCCAGCCTTCGGTGATCGAATCGCCCATGAAAACGATGCGGACCTTGGTCCTGGCGGCAGACAGTGCCTGGTTGTCCGCACGATAGCGGCAGAGCCAGCCGAAGTCGGCCTCACGCGACCATTTGCCGTCGGCCGGGCAGGTCGCCGCCGCCGTCTGCGCAGGCGCGGCGGCCTGGAGGGAAAGCAGCGCGGCGCTAGCCGGTAACAGGAAGGCGAACCGAACCGTCATCGTCACGCTCCAGCGGAGAGTAGGCGATCACCGCGTCGAGCGGCAAAGACCCATAGAGATGCGGGAAGAGCTGACCGCCGCGCGATTCCTCCCAGCGGATCGCGTCGCCCAGTGCCTCGAGGTCGACCGCGACGACGTGGAGGTGCTCCTGTCCCGCGAAATGCTTGTCGACGGTCTCGGTGAGCTGCCCGGAGGTCGAAAGGTGGATATATCCGTCGGCGAGATCGACCGGCGCGCCGGCAAAGCTGCCGTCATGCTCCAGTGCCGCCATCTGCTCGGCGGTCAGGACCTTGTAGGCGGTCGTTGCCTTCACTCGCCGTCCTCCGGACCTGCCGCCAGGTCCTCGCCCGGTTCGGCATCGGGTGTCGGTGCCCCAACGCTCGGACCGTCGCCGAGGTTCGCTTCGGCGGCCTCCTCGCTCTCCTCGATGCGCGCGGCGGAGACGACATGCTCGTCGTCGGCGACGTTGAACAGCCGCACGCCCGCCGAGCCCCTGCCGATGACGCGGAGATCGCCGAGCGGGATGCGGATCAGCTTGGCCTGGTCGGTGACCAGCATGAGCTGCTGCGCCTTGGTCGCCGGAAAGCTAGCGACGACGGGGCCGTTGCGGGCGATGTTGTCGATGTTGGTGATGCCCTGGCCGCCGCGGCCGGTGCGGCGATACTCATAGGCGGAGGACAGCTTGCCATAGCCGTTGGCGCAGATGGTCAGGATGAACTGCTCGTGCGCGCGCAGATGCTCGAACCGGTCGAGCGGCATGCTGGGCTCGCCGTCGCGTTCCGCCTTCCACGGCGCGTAGCGGAGATAGTCCTCGCGCTCCTCCGAGGTCGCGCCCGAACGATGGAGGATCGACAGCGAGATCACCTCGTCGCCATCCTTCAGCGTCATGCCGCGAACGCCGGTCGAGTTGCGGCTCTGGAACTCGCGCACGTCGCTGCCGGGGAAGCGGATCGCCTTGCCCTGGCGCGTCGCCAGCAGGACGTCGTCGTTCTCGTCGAGCAGCGCGACGCCGATCAGTCGGTCGTCCTCATCCTCGCCCTCGAACTTCATCGCGATCTTACCGTTCGACGGCACGTTGGTGAACGCGTCCATCGAGTTGCGGCGCACCGAGCCCCTGGCGGTCGCGAACATGACGTGGAGCTTGCCCCACTCGTTCTCGTCCTCGGGCAGCGGCAGCACGGTCGAGATCGTCTCGCCATTGGCGAGCGGCAGCAGGTTGATCATCGGCCGCCCGCGCGTGTTGGCGCCGCCTTCCGGCAGGCGCCACACCTTCATGCGATAGACGCGGCCGAGCGTGGAGAAGAACAGCACCGGCGTGTGCGTGGAGGTCACGAACAGCTCGGTGACGACGTCCTCGTCCTTGGTCGCCATGCCGGCGCGGCCCTTGCCGCCGCGGTTCTGGGCGCGGAAGGTGTCGAGCGGGGTGCGCTTGATATAGCCTTCCATGGTCACGGTGACGACCATGTCCTCGCGCTCGATCAGGTCCTCGTCCTCGATGCCGTCGGCGGCGGCGGCGATCTCGGTCCGGCGCGGCGTGGCGAACTGGTCGCGCACCTCGATCAGCTCGGCGCGCATGATCTCGTAGAGCTTGGCGCGGTTGGCGAGGATCTCGAGGAATTCGGCGATCGAGCTGGCCAGCTCCGCCAGCTCGTCGCCGATCTCGTCGCGGCCGAGCGCGGTCAGGCGGTGGAGGCGCAGGTCGAGGATCGCGCGGACCTGGAGCTCGGACAGGCGGTAGCTGTCGCCTTCCACCTCGGCCTCGACCGCCTCGACCAGGCGGATATAGGGCGCGATCTCGGCGACCGGCCATTCGCGGGCGAGCAGGGTCTCACGCGCCGTCGCCGGATTCGGCGATCCGCGGATGATGCGCACCACCTCGTCGAGGTTGGTGACCGCGATGACGAGGCCGAGCAACAGGTGAGCGCGCTCGCGGGCCTTGGCGAGCTCGAACTTCGAGCGGCGGGTGATCACCTCCTCGCGGAAGCGGACGAACGCCTCGATGATGTCGCGCAGGTTGAGCAGCTCGGGCCGGCCGCCGCGGATCGCGAGCATGTTGGCCGGGAAGCTGCCCTGCGCCGGCGTGTGGCGCCACAGCTGGTTCAGCACCACCTCGGGCGTCGCGTCGCGGCGCAGGTCGATGACGATGCGCACGCCCTCGCGGTTCGATTCGTCCCGGATGTCGCTGACGCCTTCGACGCGCTTGTCCTTGGCAGCCTCGGCGATCTTCTCGACCAGCGCGTTCTTGCCCTGCTGGTAGGGGATTTCGGTGAGCACGATCGAGCGGCGGTCGCCGCGCTGCTCGAAGCTGTGGCGCGAGCGCACGATGATCGAGCCGCGCCCGCCCTCATAGGCCGCGCGGCAGCCCGAACGGCCGAGGATCAGCGCGCCGGTCGGGAAGTCCGGTCCCGGTACGATCTCCATCAGTTCTTCGGTCGTGATCGCGCCGTTGTCCATGTACGCAAGGCACGCGTCGATCACCTCGCCCAGATTGTGCGGCGGGATGTTGGTCGCCATGCCGACCGCGATGCCGCCGGCGCCGTTGACGAGGAGATTGGGGAAGCGCGCAGGGAGGACCGAAGGCTCGCGTTCCGACCCGTCGTAATTGGGGACGAAGTCGACCGTGTCCTTTTCGATGTCCTCGAGCAGCGAACCCGCGACCTTGGCCAGACGCGCTTCGGTGTAACGCTCGGCCGCGGGCGGATCAGGGTCCATCGACCCGAAATTGCCCTGGCCGTCGATCAGCGGCACCCGCATCGCCCAGTCCTGGGCGAGACGCGCGAGCGCGTCGTAGATCGCCTGGTTGCCGTGCGGGTGGTACTTACCCATCGTGTCGCCGGTGATGCGGGCGCACTTGCGATAGGAACGGTTCCAGACGTAGCCGCTTTCCTGGCACGACCACAGGATGCGGCGGTGGACCGGCTTCAGCCCGTCGCGCACGTCGGGCAGCGCGCGCGCGACGATCACGGACATGGCATAGTCGAGATAGCTCGACTTCATCTCGTCGACGATCGAGATGGGGGTAATGTCGGAGGGGTCGGCGAGCAGCGTCTCGTCGGTCAAGTTCTGATGCTTTCAGGAATGTTGCAATGTCGTGTCGGCTCTAGCGGCCCGCGAAGGCGCCAGCAACCCCCGCGCGCGTATGTACGCGCGTGCGCGCGAGGAACCGAATCCGTTCAAAAGCGGTTCAGCGCGCGCGGGGCAAGTCCGGTCGGTCAAATGCTTGAACGGCGCGGGGGCCTTGCCTAGAGCGGGACGATTTTTCCCGACAGAGGCCCGCAGAGGAGACCTGATGATGAAGCTGATTTCGCACGCCGCGCTGGTTGCGGTCCTTGCCGCCGGCGTGACGGTGACGGCGGTGGCCACGCCCGCCGTCGCGCAGAAGAAGAAGGACAAGGACGCCGGCGCGCCGCAGCTCAATCTGTCCGAGGCGATCCGTAAGCCGGTGTCCGAGGCGCAGGCTGCGATCGCCGCCAAGGATAATACGACTGCGATGGCCAAGATCGCGGAGGCCGAGGCCATCGCCAAGACCGACGACGACCGCTATGTCGTCAATGCGCTCAAACTGCCGATCGTCGCGCAGGGGCAGGACCAGAACGCGTTGCTGCCGGTGCTCGACGCGCTGATCAGCAACCCCAAGACGCCGCAGACCGATCTACCGCGCTACAACTACTTCCGCGGCGCGATCCCCTTCCAGAACAAGAAGTACGCCGATGCGCTGCCGTACCTCACCAAGGCGCGCGACCTCGGCTATCAGGACCAGAACCTCGCGCTGCAGGTCGCGCAATCGATGATCGAGACCGGCAACGTCCAGGGCGGCGTTGCCGAGATCGACAAGGCGATCAAGGCCGAGGAGGCCGCCGGCCGCAAGGCGCCGCAGGATTGGTACAATTATGCGATCGCCAAGCTCTTCGCCTCTGGCCAGAAGGCAGAGACCGCGGCTTGGCTGCAGCGTTCGGTCAAGGCCTATCCGACTGCGGAGAACTGGCGGAAGGTGATCCTGGTCTATCGCGACGGACGTGAGGCCAAGGGCGGTCAGCCGCTCGACCGCAACCAGCGGCTCGACCTGTTCCGCCTGATGCGCGCGACCAAGGCGCTCGCCGACCAGAGCGACTATCTGGAATATGCCAACCTCGCCTATCAGGCGGGTCTACCCTATGAGACCAAGGCAGTGCTCGACGAAGGCAAGGCGACCGGCAAGATCCCGGCCACCAACGCCACAGCCACTCAGCTCCTCCGGGACTCGCAGGCCGCGATTAAGTCGGATGCTCCGCTCGCCACGATCGAGAAGCAGGCGAGCACCAGCGGCAAGGCCGCGATGGGCGCCGGCGACGTCAACCTGGCATTGGGCAATTATGCCAAGGCGGCGGAGTTCTACAGGCTCGCGCTGTCGAAGGGCGGCGTCGACACGTCGGAAGCCAACCTTCGCCTGGGCCAGGCGCTGACGCAAGCGGGCGACAAGGCCGGCGCGCGCACCGCGTTCCAGGGTGTGACAACGGCGCCGCGCAGCGAGATCGCCGGTTTCTGGACCAACTGGATGGATATGTCGCCGACCGCCACGGCGACCGGCGCCTGATCGCTGACGGGGCGGCCGGCGCGGCCGCCCCGTGATTTACAGCACCGGGATTCCCGGCTGAGCCTTCGAGGTGCGAATCGTCAGCGACGTCTTTACGTGGCTGACGTTGGGCGCGGGCGTGAGCTGCGTCGTCAGCAGCTCCTGGAAGGCGCGAAGATCGGTGGCGACGATCTTCAGGATGAAGTCGATCTCGCCGTTCAGCATGTGGCATTCCCTGACTTCGGGAATCTGGGCGACATGCGCCTCGAACGCCGCGAGATCGGCCTCGGCCTGGCTCTTGAGGCTCACCATCGCGAAGACCGTGATGGTATAGCCCAGACTGGCGGGGTCCAGGGCGGCGTGATAGCCGCGGATCGCGCCCTCCTCCTCGAGTGCGCGGACGCGGCGGAGGCACGGCGGGGCGGTGAGGCCGACCCGTTCGGCGAGCTCCACATTGGTCATCCGCCCGTCCTCCTGGAGCAGCGACATGATCTGCCGGTCGATCCGGTCGAACGCCATTCGCGATTATCCCCCGATGATTGTTGCCGAATCGGCGCGACCAGCAATAAGAAAATTTCACGCGAACGCAATTGTTCGACTCTGACGATACACAACTTAACGTCTGCGACTTGTCGAAGATTGCCGAACGGCCAGTCTGTGCCACATTGCGACGTCCCAAAATGCGCCGTTTCGACCTCCCCCGCCGCTCGTTAAGGATTCGTGACGACGCACGCTTCACCAACCGGCGTGCGCAGGGGACCGAGTGCGCTTCGACGATACTCTCGACACGGTGCTGGCAGCAGGGCTTGATACGCCGACCGCGGCGCAGGCAGGATGGCGCCAGCTCGTCGACCTGGTCGCGCGGGGACGGATTGCGGCGGATGCGCGTGCTATGACGGCGTTGATGGAGTTGAAGGATCAAGTGCCGTTGACGGTGCGGGCGGCGAGCGCGCGAGCGACAGCCGGTGCCCGTCCGCCCGCAGCGCTGGTCCGCCTGCTAGCGCTCGACGAGATCGCGGTATCGGCGCCCGTGCTCCGTTTCGCGACTCTGCCCCCCGAGTCGTGGATCGCACTGCTGCCTGAACTGTCGCCGCAGGGGCGTGCGGTGCTGCGCCATCGCCGCGATCTCGATCCCAAGGTGGTGCGTGCACTGGAGAGCTTCGGACCGACCGATTTCGTGCTGCCGTCGGCGGGAACGCCGTCGGAATCGGCGTTCCGTTTTGAAACGCAAACCAAAGGGCCTGACGGGGACGGGCCGATCCTCGATATTCCCGGCGACGCGCCCGGCAGTGAATCCCGATCCGGGATCGATGCGCCGGAGACCGTTGCCCCTCCAGCATCCGACCCATTTCGTTCGGTCGGCGAGGTCGCGCAGGATCTGCCGGTCGTTGCGAAGGCACGGCAGCAGGAGCACGACGAGCCCGGCGAAACCTTCCGCATCGCCGACGTCGTCGCACGGATCGAAGCTTATCAGCGCGATCACGAAACCATCGTGCCCGCCGCCGAGCACGTCGCGCTCGCCGATCGCTTCGTGTTCGAAACCGACGAGACCGGTGCGATCCGCTGGGTCGAGGGTGTGGCGCGCGGGCCGCTCGTCGGGCTGTCGCTCGCCGTTCCGGCCTTGCCGCGAGCCGCAGGCGTCGATGGCGTGGCCGCAGGTGCATTTCGACGCCGCACGCGTTTCGTCGACGCGCATCTGCACGTTGGCGGCGAGACCGACGCATCGGGCGAGTGGCGCATCTCCGGCACGCCGTCCTTCGACGGGCGCACGGGCCGCTTCACCGGCTATCGCGGCGAAGCGCGCCGCCCCCGCACCGATCAACGGCCGGGCCGGGCGCCCCGGCCGGACGCGATGCGCCAGCTCGTCCACGAGCTGCGCACGCCGACCAATGCGATCGTCGGCTTTTCCGAGATGATCGAGCACGCCATGCTGGGCCCGGTCCCCGAGCCCTATCGGCACCATGCCGAGACGATCCGCTCGGATGCGCAGGATCTGCTCGCGGCGATCGACGACCTCGACACCGCGGCGCGCATCCAGTCGGGCGCGCTCGACCTCCGACCCGAGACGGTGGCGCTCGAACCGCTGCTGATCCAGATCATCGCCGACCTCGCCCCGCTCGCCCAGGTGCGCGCCGCCCGGATCGTGATCGACGGCAAGCCCGGCGAGGCGTTCGGTGACATCTATGCACTGCGGCGCCTGCTGGAGCGTCTGCTGGCGACGCTGCTCGGCGTCACCGAGCCCGGCGAGAGCGTGGTCGTTCGTGCCGAGGAGCCCGGCTTGCTGTCGATCTCGCGGCCGCGCGCGCTGGCGGTGTTCGAGGGCGATGCGCTGTTCTCGATCGACGACGAGGACAATCCGGCGTCGCTCCTCGGCAGCGGCTTTGCGCTGCGGCTGGTGCGCAATCTCGCCCGCCAGCTGGGTGGTGGACTAGTGGTCGAGGGTGATGCCTTGACTCTGCGCCTGCCTGCGGCAGGACGCCAGACGATGGAGCAGGTGCGGCAGAGCTGACGGTGGACGCGGGGGACACCCATCACCCGCCGCTGCCCGCGCTGGGCGATCGCGTCCGGTGGCCCGCCGATTTCGGGCAGCGTTTCACCATTTTCGTCGATACCGAGGAAGAATTCGACTGGAGCGCGCCGCTCGCCCGCGATGCGTGCTCGGTGCGTGCCACGGGGGCGATCCCGGCCGCAGCGCGACGTTTTTCGGAGACGGGGGCGGCATTGACCTTCCTCGTCGATCATCCGATCGTGACCGATCCGGCATCGATCGAACATCTACGGACTGCGCTCGCTGAAGGTGCCCATGCGGTGGGCACCCAGCTCCACCCCTGGGTCAATCCGCCGTTCGACGAGGCGATCAACCCGCGGAACAGCTTCGCCGGCAACCTGCCGCGAGCGCTGGAGGCGGCCAAGCTCGACCTGCTGACCGACGCGATCACGGACGCGTTCGGGCAACCCAAAGTCTATCGAGCCGGTCGCTACGGGATCGGTCCTGCGACACTCGCCCTGCTGGCGGAGCGGGGCTATCGTTTCGACAGCTCGATCCGTCCCGGCTATGACTATTCGGGCGAGGGCGGCCCTATTTTTCTCGATCACGGCAATCATGCCTTTCGTACGCCGGAAGGTGTGATCGAACTGCCGCTCACCACCGTCTATACCGGCCGGGCCCGCAGAGGCGGAGCGGCGCTATACCGCATCGCCGGAGTCGTCCCCAAGGGACGCGGCTTGCTCGCGCGAACCGGTCTGCTGGCGCGGGTGGCGTTGACGCCCGAAGGCATGCCGCTTTCGGACGCCCTCGAGGCCGTGCGGGTTGCGGCTGGGGAGGGGGTGACGCTGCTCAACTTCAGCTTTCACTCGCCGTCGCTGGAACCGGGGCACACGCCCTATGTCCGTGATGCGCAGGACCTGGCTGCGTTCTGGCGCTGGTGGGATGCGATGCTGACGCTGCTCGACCGACTGGGGATCGCCTCCGCCAGTCTCGACGAGATCGTTGCCGCGGCCGATGCGGCAGCGCTTGCGCGCGCCTGACGCGGCCCTTATCGCAGCGTCTCGCTGGCGGGCCTGTAGCTCAATGGTTAGAGCTGGCCGCTCATAACGGCTAGGTTGCGGGTTCGAGTCCTGCCGGGCCCACCAGCGCAAAATCTCATGTCTTCCATTTGTTCTCACCCCACCTTAGAACGGCGGGGTGGATACCGCCACTTGTTTCTCATACGTTCTCATGGCTTGGCGCTTCAGCGCGGCCGGTTCGGGGGTATGAGTGGGGGTATCGGTTGAGCAAGTGGGGGTATCGTGCCGCTGACGGTCGTCGAAGCGCGCAACGCCGCGCCTGGTGAGAAGGACTACAAGCTCCGCGACGAGAAGGGGCTCTATCTGCTCGTCCGGCCGAACGGCACCAAGGCTTGGCGTCACAAGTATCGGTTCGCCGGCAGGGAGAAGCTCGCCAGCTACGGCCTGTTTCCCGAGGTCGGATTGAAGGAGGCGCGCGACCAGCGCGACGCTTCGCGGGCGCTGCTGCGTCTCGGCAAGGACCCGATGGCGGAGGCGGAGCGCCAGCGCCAAGCGGCGGTCGCGGCGGCCGGCGCGCAATTCAAGGCGGTCGGCGACGCCTGGCATGCAGCCGAGAAACCCGGCTGGTCCCCCGGCAACGCCGCCCGCGTCTACAGCGCGCTGAAGCGCGATGTGTACCCCGCCCTCGGCAAGCGCCCCGTGTCGGAGATCGAGCCGACGGAGGTCCTGGCGGTGCTGCGCAAGATCGAGCGCCGCGGCGCGATCGAGACGGCCAAGCGCGTGAACGGCTACATCTACCGCATATTCCAGCGCGCGAAGTCGGAGCACCTGATCAAGGTCAATCCGGCCCTGGACCTTGGCGACGCGCTGCTCCCGACCCCGAAAGGGAGCAAGCAGCCGGCGCTGACGAAGCTGAGCGAACTGCGCAAGCTGATCGACCGCGTCGACCGATCGACCTCGGGCCCGGCGACGAAGCTCGCGAATCGCCTCCTCGCCCTCACGGTCGTTCGTATCGGCGTGCTCCGCGCGGCCGAATGGCCGGAGTTTCTCGGCATCGATTGGGAGGAGCCCGCCAACGATGCGCCCGAGCCGGAATGGTATGTGTCGGCGGAGCGGATGAAGCTGGAGGTCGAGGAGAAGGGTGATACCGCCTATGATCACCGGGCGCCGCTGGTGCCGCAGGCGGTCGCGACGCTCCGCGCGCTCAGGCTTTTGACCGGGCGCTGCCGCTATCCGTTCCCGAACAGCCGCACCACCGCGAAGCCGATGACGGATTCCGCGATCAGCTCGCTCTACCTTGAGCTGGGCTACCGGGGGAAGCATGTGCCCCATGGCTGGCGCACCGCCTTCTCGACCATAATGAACGAATGGGCGGCGAAGCACGGCCGGGACCACGATCGCCTGGTGATCGACCTGATGCTTGCGCACAAGCCAAAGGGCATGTCGTCGTCGGAGTTCGCCTACAATCGGGCGCTGTTCTCCGATCGGCGCCGCGAGCTCGCGCAGGTGTGGGCCGACATGATCATGGAGGGGCTCGACGAGCCGATGGCGCTGCTCAAGGGGCAGGTTCGGTAGGGGCAGCTGTCTGGCGACGGATCCTGATACGGTTCGGCCCCACTCGCTCGACGGTGAGCGCATCGCCAATCTTGAGACGCCGCACCATGGCCGCGAGCACACGTCGCGAAATCATACCGTCCGGCGTCTCGACGTCGCCGGCATCGCGCCAGTCGCGTCGCAGCTTGTCCAGGCTGGGCCCGAGCTCCGTCATGCGCCGGCCGGCGGCGCGCGATACCCCATCGGATCGGCAACGAAGGCGCTCACGTCCGAATCGTACCAGGCGACGCAGCGCGGACCAAGCTTCACGCGCCGCGGAAACGTGCCCTCGGCTTCCCGCCGATAGATTGTGGCGGTCGACAGGCCGGTGCGGCCGCGCACGGCGGCGATGCGCAGCAGGCTGTCGCGGCTGCGATCCGTCATCCCTCTACGCTCCCTTCGGTTGGGTGGAGGAGGGCGATGACGTGCCTGACCGCGATTTCCATCTGAGCGGGCGTAAACCGCCGCCGATGCTGGTCGCGGACATGTTCGTCGCGTTCCCACGCAGTAAGCCAGAACCCCGGGCAACCGTGCGGACACACAAAGTTACTAGCCTCCCGCCCTACGCCGGCAGCGGGTGACGGGCGGGCGGCGTCTACTGCCCGGCGATACACCCGATGCGACGTGTAGTTCGGGTCGGGCGCTGGCTCGCCGACGCATACAGCTGGCGCCCACGATCCGTCATCGCGCTGGCACTCATCGGTTGCCGCGATGATCTCGCCCTGGTCCAGGCGGCGGAAGCGGTGATCCCATTTCCCCTGTTCGGTCCCCTGTGGTGGGGAGAGGCGGGAGAGGGCGCGAGCGATTTCCGCTGCAATCTCCCCAAGTTCCCCCTCTCCGCTGGAGATCGTGCCACCCATTTCCGAAACGGCATCGACGAGAGGATAGCCCTCGCTTGGCTCGTCCTCCTGCGCGATTGTCGAAAGCCTCCAGTTGCGGAGCGTGCGGTAAATCGTCTCGACGATCTCCCCATCCACCGCTGCGGGCTGTTCGGGTGCTTGCTGGTTGGTCATGGGAGCACCTGTTCGTCGGGATTGAAACCAAAACGGCGGCAAAGCTGCATCGCGTAGGTAGAGCCGAGGCAAAACAGGAAAAGCGAGATCGCCCGCTCGCCGGGGAGGATTTCGAGGCGGTGCGCGTCTGTGGCATCGCGGCTGACGACATCGCCGGGTCCGCGCATGAAGCGGCCCTCCGGCGTGTGCTCGACGTAGCGGCCCTCGATCACGATCGACGTGTTCGGCCACGGATGATCGTGGAGCGCGCGATCGTCGTCGCTGCGCAGGATCTCGTGCAGATAGACGTTCGCGGACGCGTTTCGTGGCACGATCCACCAGCGCCGCAGGTAGGGGTTGTCGGCAGGGCCGACCACGAAATCCGGATTGCGCGACATCTCGTATCGGGCCCAGCCGGCGAGCTCCTCTGGCGTCGCGTAGGGTAGCGGCATCAGATCGCCGCCATCGCAACGATCGCGACGTAGACCATCAGCCCCACTAGGGCGGCCGCGATCCAAATGCGGCGGACCTCAAGCCGATCATCGCTGTGGTCGAGCACGGTGCGGCCGTAGTCGCGCGAGAGCCGATCGCTCTGGCGCGGCTGGGCGAACCAATCGCGATTGGCGGTCATTGCGCCGCCTCCACTTTCGACTTGAGCCAGGCGAGCGCGATATCATGCGTGTCGTAGAAGTGGCCGGCCGCCTCCATCCCGAGCAGGATCGTGCCGGCGGCTCGCGAGCCCGCGCTGTTGTCTCCGAAATGCTCTGAAAGCTCGCGCTCGAGCGCGTATCCGTCGGCGCCCTGCTTGTGGACTCCCCAGCCGGCGACACAATGGACGGTGTTGCAGCCTTCCCGGTGCCAGGTAGACATATCGAGCTTGTCGGGATCGGCGAGCACGATCTTGGCGATTTCGCGGACGCGACCCTCCGCTTCGTCACCGTAGGCGATGGGGTGACCCAGCAGCGTACAGCCTGGCGAGCCGGTGAACGCGGAGCAGTTCCTGACCGCGACCGACGACGCGAAGGCCGTGCCCTCGGGGAAGCCGGTGAACGCGGAGCAGTCGCTGACCGCGACCGACGACGCGAAGGCCGTGCCCTCGGGGAAGCCGGTGAACGCGGAGCAGTTCCTGACCTCGACCCACGACGCGAAGGCCGTGCCCTCGGGGAAGCCGGTGAACGCGGAGCAGTCGCTGACCGCGACCCACGACGCGAAGGCCGTGCCCTCGGGGAAGCCGGTGAACGCGGAGCAGTCGCTGACCTCGACCCACGACGCGAAGGCCGTGCCCTCGGGGAAGCCGGTGAACGCGGAGCAGTTCCTGACCGCGACCGACGACGCGAAGGCCGTGCCCTCGGGGAAGCCGGTGAACGCGGAGCAGTCGCTGACCGCGACCCACGACGCGAAGGCCGTGCCCTCGGGGAAGCCGGTGAACGCGGAGCAGTCGCTGACCTCGACCCACGACGCGAAGGCCGTGCCCTCGGGGAAGCCGGTGAACGCGGAGCAGTTCCTGACCTCGACCCACGACGCGAAGGCCGTGCCCTCGGGGAAGCCGGTGAACGCGGAGCAGTTCCTGACCGCGACCGACGACGCGAAGGCCGTGCCCGGCTCGATCGTGTCGTGATCGGTCAGGTAGACGGGGTGGCGGACGACGCCGGAATATACGGTCATGCAATGGCTCCTTCGGCTGATGCTTCGGGAGCCCGGTTGGCGAGCATGAAGCCGATAAAGCGGCCTGCGGTGCTCAGCTGACCGTCGAGGTAGTGGCGGCCGTGGCTGCACGGCACCCAGCAGCCGCCCTCATCGTCGACGCGAACCGCGACGATGGCGCCTGGAGTGATGCAGGTGAAGCCAGCATCGGCGATGAGCTCGGTGCCATCGGCTACCTCGCTCTCGCGCGCCCATTCCCTCGGTGTTGGGTCGAAGCCCAAGACAGGTCTCCCGCCACCGTCTTGCGAGCGGCCGGGATGGCGCGCTGATCAGGTGGCGGGATAAATATGCGATTATCGCAACAAGCGCGTCAAGCCAAAAGTGTGCGATAATCGCACCATTTAGCGAATCACTTGACCTGTGTTCCCGTATTGTTCCAGCCTTGCTCCGTTGTGGCGGAGGAAAAATGTTTGCAACGGTGTCCTTCTATAGGGTGGTCTCCTTTGGGCAACCGAAGGGTCCATGGAGAATCGATCGGGAGCAGGCGCGCAGAGATGCGATCGAGGCGGGGCTGGGTGAGTACGATGAATTTGGCCAATATTTCAGCATCGTCCCGGGCGCTATCCAGCGCCTCCAGCTACCGCAGCGCCTGATCGAAGTCGCAGCGGAGAGGATGCGGCAAAGGGCCGCTTGAGCTACAGTCTGCTGTATACCGCGATCACTCTAGCGACGATCTCGAACTGCTCTCGCCCTGGAAAGATTTCGGCGTGCGACTTGTTGGTTGAGCAGGGGACGAGGCGCGCGGGGTCGGTCTTGAACTGCTTGAAGGTGGTCTCACCGGAGCTGTTCCGGACGACGTAATAACGACCTGGAAATAGGTCGAGATCGTCAGGATCGAGAACGATCGTTGAACCGTCAGGGGCCAAAAGATCCATCGAGTCGCCCTCTATTGTGAGGGCGAACGCATTCGGCGGGGTGGTTGCGTCAGGCACTGGTATTCTTCCAGTTGAGCGTCGCACTGCTTCGCGCCAATTGCCGGCCGGAACCGAGCCGAGAAGCGGGATCGACGCGACCGCCTCGCCGTCGAGGCCAAGGTCTGCGCTGACCAGCGCTCTAACCACGTCCATCTCTTGCGCGGTGAACCTGCGGGGACCGCTAGGCGAGAGCGACTTCGACACCTTGTCGTGAGTGATCCCAAGAGCGTCGGCGATTTGCTGCCGCCGCCCACGCTTTGCGTCGGCCCACGCCCTAATCTGATCCAGGTCCATTTTGCCATGAAGCGGTGTGCTCAGATTAGCGCAATCGCGATTATCGCAAATTTCCGCTTGCGCGATTGGTGCGATAATCGCATAGTTCTCCGCATGGACATCCAAGTCTGCAACCTGATCGACGCTCTTGGGGGCACCACCGCCGTCTCGGCGATGACCAAGTCGCCACCGTCCACCGTCCATAGTTGGCGGAAGAACGGGATTACGTCCTCTCGTCTCGATCATCTCAAGCTCGCCGCCAAGGAGCGCAGGCCGGAAGTGGATGTCGAGGCGCTCAGCGCGCAGATCGTTCCAATCGATAGACCATCGCCGGTCCCGCAGGAGGCCGCATAGATGGCCTCGAAACTACTCGTCCGCGACGCGATTGTTGATCCGGCGCGAATTAAGGAACTCCTCAACCCCGAGTTTGTCGCGGATGGCCCGTTCCTGATCGTCGCGAGCGAGCGCGGCCACGTCGGATACCGATATGATGTGCTCCCCGCAGTTGTCGCAGCTGAACCAACCGCTTTTGGTTGTGTCGTCTGTGAAGACGAGCGGGAGGGTGGGGAAGCCGCACTGGTAGCACTCCTGTGGGATGGCGTCCGGACCCGCACCCATAGACTTCCTCCTGTCGATGCTCGCACCACGACAGTAGCCGATGCCGGGGGCGCGGCAAGCGCCCTCGGCGGAGGTGCCGCGTGACCGGACTGTGCTCGCGCTGCGGATTGAGCAGCCGCGATCCGGCTGCTCGGGTGTGTCCTCATCACGACTGCGCGCTTATCATGGAGCGCTTTCTCCGGTTCGTTCGGATGTCGCCGTCGGGTTGCTGGGAATGGACAGGTGCTCGCCAACGCGAAGGATATGGCCGCTTCGGATATCGCGGCGCAGTGAGGTTCGCGCACCGCATCGCGCTCGTCCTGTTTGGCAAGACAATTCCCGATGGGGCGGTCGTCGATCATCTCTGCCGGAACACCAGCTGCGTGAACCCGGACCACCTCGAGCCGGTCACCAATGGGGAAAACGTCCGTCGCGGCGCTCTCCCGGATCTCATCGGTCGACGCAACGGCACCAAGACACGCTGCCCGCAAGGGCACGCCTACTCGCCGGAGAACACGGTCGTGCGCAATGGGAGCCGCCACTGCCGGCTTTGCCAAACTGCCAGGACCGCCGCCCGCTCTGCGGCGCGTGCGGCAGCTCGTCAGAAAGTTGAGCTTCGTCCGCTGCCGGCGGCGAAGTCGGTCGCCGGGTCTCACCCCTCGGGCCCGGCGACCGATCTGGATTTCCCTCTTCATGAGAAGGCTTCTGTATGACGCCGCGCGAAAATTCTGTCCAAAGTGAGCCGATCGTTTCGGACACGAAAGTACGTGACGCGCTTCGTCGCGAGCTGGACCGCGCCATCAACATCGAGCGCACCTTCACCCGCGCCCAGCTCGCGCTGGAAAGCGGCGTCAACGTCTACACGATAGACGCGATCCTCTCGCGCGATCCGGCCAAGCAGCGTCGCGTCGCGCTCGCCGATGCGCTGTCGATCGCGTCCGTGCTTGGGGAACGGGCGGTCAGCGCGGTCCTCTCGCTCATCGGATACGTCGCCCGTCCGGTCGATGAGCCCGATGACCTGGAGCCGGCGCGGATCGTCGCCGACGGCCTCGCGGAGTTCGCCGTGATCGCGAGCGCCGCGGCGGACGGCCGTATCGACCATATCGAGCGCCCGAAGTGCCGGGACGCTGCTGACCATATCATCGCGACGGTGCTGCCGCTGAGCAGCCACGGACGCCTGGATTAACGACGGATCGCCGGCCGGAGCCGGCGGGGAGGGTTGAATTTCATGGTCGCGCTGAAGAGCGTGGAGGCGGCGAGGGCCGTTTCCGCGGACGGTATCGGCTTGTCTGCGCCGGGTCCTCGCAAGGGCTACGGCCATGGCGGCTCGCAACGGCGGTTCGAGAGCATCGAGGCTCGCGGAAGCCGCCTGCGCCTCGCGGACACACACCCCGCGCTGGTCGAGGGCCGCACCATCATGCCAGCACGCGTGTTCGAGCCGCACCAGGTGCCGCGCCTGCTGATCTCCGGTGTCAACAGCCGCAAGATCGGCCGCGTCGTGACCAAGGGCCGCTGGCGCGGCTTCCCCATCTTCACGCTGACGCTGGAGGAGCGCGCGACCTGTCCACGCACCTGCACCGAATGGGCGACCTGCTACGGCGCCAACATGCCATTCGCCCGGCGCATCGCGCATGGGCCGGAACTGGAGCGCGTCCTCTGGAAGGAGCTGGCGGAAAAGCAGGCTGCACATCCGCGCGGCTTCGTCGTCCGCCTCCACATCCTCGGCGACTTCTATTCCACCGACTATATCGAGCTGTGGGAGAACGCGCTCGACGCGTTCCCGGCGCTCAACGTCTTCGGTTACACGGCCCGCCAGCACGGCACCGCCGAGGGGGACGCTATCGCCGCGGTCGTCCAGCGGCTCCCCGATCGCTTCTGCATCAGGTTCAGCGGCGTCGCCGACCCGGAGGGCGGCAGCGTCGTCATCGAGCGCGGCGAGGACACGGCGCACATCGTCTGCCCGGCGCAGACCGGCGGCACCGACTGCTGCGCGACCTGCGGCCTATGCTGGCAGTCGCGCCGCACCATCGCGTTCTGGAGGCACTGATGGGGGCGCTGGAATATCGCGCCTTCCTCGAGGCGAAGATGCCGGTCGCGCAGGCTGACGGCTTTCCCTGCACGGAGGACGAGGTCGCGGCGTTCCTGACGGACGGCCGGCCGATGGCGCCGCACGTCCGCGCGATCGTCGCGTGGGCGGTGCGCGGCGGTCGGCGCGCGGTGTTCGCCGACTTCGGGCTGCACAAGACCATGACGCAGCTCGAAATATGCCGCCTGATCGCCGAGAAGGCGGATGGCGTCCACGCGCTGATCGTGCATCCGCTCGCCGTGCGGCGCGAGTTCCGCAAGGACGCCGCCCTGCTCGGCATCGAAACAGCATTCGTGCAGTCCACCGCGGAGTTCGAGGCGGCGGAGGCGGCGCGCGTGCCCGGATCGACGCCGCCGATCTACCTGACGAACTACGAGACGATCCGCGAGGGCAAGCTCGACCTGACCCCGTTCGGGGTCGTCAGCCTGGACGAGGCGGACGTGCTCCGGTCCTACGGGTCGAAGACGTTCCAGACGTTCCTGCCGCTGTTCGAGAGCGTGCCGTACCGGTTCGTCGCGACCGCCACGCCATCGCCGAACCGCTACAAGGAGCTGATCCACTACGCCGGCTTCCTCGGGATCATGGATACCGGGCAGGCGCTGACCCGCTTCTTCCAGCGCAACCCGCAGAAGGCCAACGACCTCACCCTCTATCCGCACAAGGAGGAGGAGTTCTGGCTCTGGCTCAACAGCTGGGCGGTGTTCCTTCAGCGCCCGAGCGATCTCGGCTTCAGCGACGAGGGATATGACCTGCCGCCGATCACCGTGCGCTGGCACCCCGTGGCGGGCACCGGCGCTCCGACCGACGGCAAGCTGATCGCCGATGCCGCGCTCGGCGTCACGGAGGCGGCGCGGGTGAAGCGCGAGACGCTTGGCGTCCGGATCGCGAAGGCGGCGGAGATCGTCGAGGCGGCGCCGGCGGATCATTTCGTGCTCTGGCACGACCTCGATGACGAACGCCGCGCGCTTGAGGCCGCGCTGCCCGGATGCGAGGCCGTCTACGGGACGCAGGACCTCGACCGTCGCGAGAACATCACGGAGCGCTTCGCCGAAGGTCAGCTGCGCCTGATCGCGGCGAAGCCTGTAATGCTCGGCGGCGGCGTCAACCTGCAGCATCACTGCCATCGCGCGATCTTCGCCGGCGTCGGCTTCAAGTTCCGCGATTTCATCCAGGCGATCCACCGCATCCAGCGGTTCGGCCAGGCGAAGCCCGTCGAGATCGACATCATCCACGCAGAGGCGGAGCACCCGGTGGTGCGCGAGCTTCAGCGCAAGTGGGTCGAGCACGACGAGCTCCGCGCCCGCATGGCCGAGCTGATCCGCAAGTACGGGCTGCATCACGAACTCGCGCTCGACCAGATGAAGCGGTCGATCGGGATCGAGCGCCGCGAAGCCTCCGGCGAAGGCTGGACGATCGCGCTCAACGACTGCGTCGACGAGACGGAACGGCTAGCGGAGGGGTCGGTCGACCTCATCGTCACGTCGATCCCGTTCAGCAATCACTACGAATATACGCCGAGCTACGACGACTTCGGCCACACCGACGACGACGCGCATTTCTTCGCGCAGATGGACCATCTGACGCCGAAGCTGCTGCGCGCTCTCGCGCCCGGCCGGCTGGCGTGCATCCACGTCAAGGACAGGATCCTGTTCGGCTCGGTGACGGGGGAGGGGGTTCCCACCGTCAATCCGTTCCACGCCAAGGCGTTGTTCCACTACCTGGCGCACGGGTTCCAGTACCTCGGGATGATCCACGTCAACACCGACGTGGTCCGCGAGAATAACCAGACCTACCGGCTCTCCTACAGCGAGATGCTGAAGGACGGGACGAAGATGGGCGTCGGCTCGCCCGAATATGTCCTGCTGATGCGCAAGCCGCAGAGCGATCAGACCCGGGGGTATGCCGACCGGCCGGTGGTGAAAGACGCTGCCGACTACAGCCTCGCCCGCTGGCAGATCGATGCTCACAGCTTTTGGCGGAGTTCCGGCGACCGGCTGCTGCGCCCCGATGAATTGCGCGATGCCGTCGAGCGGTTCGCGGCGATGCCGGTAGGGCCGCTGGTCAAGGCGTTCACAGTCCAGACCCGCGACCTGATCTACGACTATGAGGCGCATGTCGCGATCGGCGAGATGATCGAGGCGCGCGGCGATGCCGACGGCCGCGGGCACCTGCCGCGCACGTTCATGAGCCTCGCGCCCGGCGCGCATCGGCCGGATACGTGGGACGACGTCGTCCGCATGCGCACGCTCAACGCCGAGCAGGTGCGCAAGGGGGCGGAGAAGCACGTCTGCCCGCTCCAGTTCGATATCGTGGACCGGCTGATCAACCGGTTCAGCATGAAGGGTGAGTTGGTGTTCGATCCCTTCGCCGGTCTCGGCACCGTGCCGCTGCGCGCGATCGAGATGGGCCGGCGCGGTCGAGGATCGGAACTGAACCCGACCTATTTCGAGGCGACTCGCGCCTATCTAGGCGATGCCGAGCGCTCCGCCGGCGTGCCCAGCCTGTCCGCGCTCCTGCAACTGGAGCAGGCGGCATGAGCGGCCGGGTCTGCAAGTGCGGTAGCCCGGTCGGGCCATATTCGAAGACCGGCCTTTGCCGCCCCTGCGCGTCTCGCGAGTATCATCCGTGCGGGCCGCGCCGTCCGGTGCCGGACGATTTCGCGGAACACGGGGCGAAGATGACCGTGCCCCAGCTCAAGGCCCACTACGGCGTCGGAGAGAACACCATCACCCGTTGGCGCAAGCTGACCGGCATTGTTCGGATGGGCCCGGTCGTCCGCGCCCTGCCGGAGGACTTCGCGCGACTCGCCAACTACAAGACACGCGGCGACCTGGCGAAGCACTACGCCGTGTCGGCCGACACCGTCACCAGGTGGCGGCGTGCCGCTGGCCTGCCCCGGTTCCCGGTGACCAGCGCGGTTCATTTCCGCGGGCCAGGTCTGTCGACCGCACTGACCCGCGGCCGTCGCGACGAAACGCTGGCAGGTCGCGCCGTCGATCACCTGCGCCGGTACGGCCCTGTTTACCGCTGCCGTGAAGATGGCGAGCCCGACTTCGCCGGCCGGTTCTGGAACCGCGGTGGCCATGTTCTCACCGACGACGACGTAATCCAGCGAGCGAGACGGTTGGGCTTCGACCCTGACGACTGGAAGCGCCTGGCATCGGAGCCGAGCGCCGCACCCCTCACCACCACGAAAGGACTATGACCATGAGCGATGCAGTCGCTGCCGATGAACTGCGCCTTCTAATTGAGCGCGCCGAGCGCCTGGAGGAGGAGAAGGCCGGCATCAACGACGACATCAAGGGCGTCTTCGCCGAGGCCAAATCTCGCGGGTTCGATCCGAAGGCGATGCGCGCAGTGATGAAGCTGCGCAAGATGGAGAAGCACGCCCGCGACGAGGCGGAGGCGATCCTCGAGACCTGCAAAGCCGCGCTGGGGCTGGCGTGATGGCGGGCCTGTCCTTCATCGCCGAAGGGGCGCGGCTCGCCGCGGCGCTCCGGGAGATCGTCAGCATCGCGCCGCGCGCGCCGACCCTCCCGATTACCGGCAACATCCTGCTCGAAGGTGACGACGGCATCCTGCGCCTCACCGCCAACAACACCGACCTGATGGCGACCCGCGCTATCGAGGTCGACCTGGCGGCGCCCGGTGCGATCACCGTCTCCGCTCACCGCCTGGCGCAGATCGTCGGATCGATCGAGCCCGGCAGTCAGCTGTCGCTCGAGGTCGACGGATCGTCCGCCAAGATCAGGGCCGGCCGGGCGCGGTTCAGCATCGGCACGATGCCGGCGACGGATTTCCCGCCGATGCCATACGCGACGCCGGAGGCTCGGTTCGAGATCGACATCGCCACGCTGCGCAAGGCGGTGGCGACGGTGAAGCACAGCATCTCCGACAACGAGGCGCGATACTGGCTCACCGGCGTCTATGTGCATGTCGTCGACGGCATGCTGACGTTCGTCACCACCGACGGCGACATGCTGTCGCGCGTCCAGGTGCCGGCACCGGCCGGGCTGGAGACTTTCGGCGGCGCGATCGTGACGCTGCCGTTTCTGACAACGCTCACAGCGTCGTCGGCATCCGACGAGACGACGGCCGTGATCGATTTCGCGTCGTCCAAGGTCCGCGGCGCCGTCGGCGCCCTGACGGTCATCGGGCGCGAGATCGAGGGACAGTTCCCGAACTACCAGGTCGCGCTTGTCCGCGACCCGCCCATCTCCGTGCTGGTCGATCGTGACGCCCTGGAAGGGGCGGTGCAGCGGGTCATGCTCGTCACCACGCTCAAGTCGCGGCGCGCGCGGTTCGCGTTCGAGGCGGAAAAGCTGACGATCAGCAGCATCGCCTCCGCCGACGAGCTCGTGGAGGAGGTGCCCTGCGAACTGCGCGGCGAGCCGGTGTCGTTAGAACTGAACGGCGCCAACCTCAGCGCGTCGATCCGCGCGCTCGGCACCGACACCGTCGAGTTCGGCATTCTCGACCACCACAAGCTGATCAACCTCACCAGCCCGATGCGCGCGGACGCCGCGCTCGCGCTGTCGACCACGCGCGTCTGAAGGAGGTGACAATGGCTCATAGTGATCGTCAGACCGAATGCCGGATGGCCGCGGCCGTGCTGGCAGGTGACCTGGATGCCGCGCGTGCCGCCCTAGCCGAGCTCTCGCTGAGCGGCCGGTGGTCGTGGATAATCGTCGATGCCCGTCGATTGGCAAATCCGCCAGCTCGCCTTCCTGACATAGCACCGTTCCCGCTTCCGGTGCCGGGGCACCGTGTCGGTTCCACGATGGGCGACCCGCGCATTGTGCAGGACGCAGAGGCGTTGGCCTGATGCTCGCGTCGCCCACCGTCACCCGCGTCATCCGTCACGCCCATGTCTTCTGCGGCATCGGTGGCGCCGCCAAGGGCTTCAACATGGCCAAGGCGCGCGTCGGCAACGTCGTCGCGAAGTTCGTCTGCACGGGCGGTATCGACGTAGATGCCGGCGCGATCCGCAATTTCGAGCGGCTCACCGGCACGCCCGGCACCGTCATGGACCTGTTCTCGCGGGAGCAATACATCGCCTTCCACGGGAAGGAGCCGCCGCGCGGCTGGCGGGAGGCTACGCCGGCGGACACCCGCCGCGCGCTGTGCGGGCCCGATGGCATCCGGCCGGACGTCATTTTCCTGTCGGCGCCGTGCAAGGGCTTCTCGGGGCTGCTCAGCTCGAAGCAATCGCTGACGGACAAGTACCAGGCGCTCAACGCGCTGACGCTCCGCGGCGTCTGGCTGATATGCGAAGCGTTCAAGGACGGGCCGATCCCGATCATCCTGTTCGAGAACGTGCCCAGGATCCAGACGCGCGGGCGCGGCTTCCTCGACCAGATTTGCGCGATCCTCCGCGGCTACAGCTACAACGTCGCGGAGACCGTGCACGATTGCGGCAAGATCGCCCGGAAGGGGCTTGCACAGAGCCGCAAGCGCTTCCTGCTGATCGCGCGCCAGTTCGAGATCATCCCCAACTTCGTCTATGAGCCGGAGCAGCGCCGGCTGCGCGGCGTCGGCGAGGTCATCGGCAAACTGCCGCTGCCCGGCGATCCGGTCGCGGGCCCGATGCACCGCGTTCCCATGCTCCAGTGGAAGACGTGGATGCGCCTGGCGCTGGTGCCGGCCGGCCGCGACTGGCGCGCGCTCAATGAGCTCGCCGTGGTCGATGGGGTGCTGCGTGATTACGGCATCGTGCCCGACCAGCAGCTGCGGGACGGTGTCCTGGGCGTAATGGGCTGGGACGAGACGGCCGGTACGATCATCGGTAACCAGCGTTCGCCGCTGCACGGCCGGCATAGCGTCGCCGACCCGCGCGGCGGCGATTGGCACAACGAAGCGCTCGGAGTGCGCAGCTGGGATGACACCGCCCGCGTCGTCGCTGGCGCGAGCCGACCGCATAACGGTGCGCATAGCGTTGCCGATCCGCGGCCCGGATATGGAGAGGCGACGCATCGGCATGTCCTTGGCGTCAACAGCTGGGACGACACGGCGCCGACCGTCAGCGCGTCGCCCAAGCCATCGACCGGCTCATTCTCCGTCGCGGACCCTCGCATCGACGGTCATCCGAAGTCGGTCCAGCTCGGTGTCAGAGCATGGGATCAGCCCGCCGCCTGCGTCAAAGGTGACGTGAGCGTCGGCACCGGCCCTTATGCCGTCAGCGATCCCCGCGTGACCGGCAAGCCGCGTTTCAACAATGTGTTCCGTGTCGTCCCGTTCGACAGCGCCGCTCCGGCCGTCGCTGGCCCGGGCGGTCCTGGCGGCGGCGCCGCGGTCGCCGATCCGCGCATGGGCGACCGCGACTACACCACGACGAAATACAAGATCACCCCGTGGGACGGGCAGTGCCGAACGGTCATCGGCGCGTCGACGACGGGCGATGGCGCATTCGCTGTTGCCGATCCTCGAGGCGGCCCCGACGCTTCCAAGCTGCACGGCAAGCACCATGTCGAGGAGTGGGCCGGCAAGCCCAGCCGCGCCGTCATAGGCGGCCGAGAGAACGGCGCGTCAGCCGTTGCCGATCCGCGGCCGGTAGCTCTGAACGGCGACCATCGGACTGGCTACGCGACACAGGGTCACTACGGCGTCGTCGGCTGGGAGGAGCATAGCGGCGCAGTTCCGGCCTTCGCGAAGTACGATCGTGGCAACTGGTCGGTGGCTGACCCGCGCGAGCAATTTGCACAGGACGCAAATTTCTCGATCGAACTTCCGCAGCCCGACGACCGGCTGGTAGCCCGCATCATCGCCACCGACGGCACCTGGCATCGTCCGTTCACGACGATGGACCTCGCCGCACTCCAGTCGATCGTCGACCCGGAGGAGGTGTTCTATCAGGACGATGCCGGCGCTTGGCAGGCGCGGATGCCGTTCGACCTGGACAGCACCAGCGATGCCGAGAAGCGCGAGTGGATCGGAAATCTTGTGCCGCCGGAGAGCGCGGAGGGAGTTGCCGGCGTGGTTGGGGAAGCGATCCTGCTCGCCGATCTTGGCGAGACCTTCACGCTATCCCCGCGCGCCGTTTGGGTGTCACCGGCTCGCATCGCTCTGGCGGTCAACACCGATCAGGCTGCGTTCCAGTGGGAGGCGGCGCGCGCATGAGCTGGGGCCGAAAGCCGCGCCAGAAGTACGGCGCTCGCACGACGGATTGCGGGCACGGCCACATGCACGCTTCCGCGCGAGAGGCGAAGCGGTGCCACGAACTGCACCTGCTCCAGCGGGCCGGCGAGATCGCCGACCTGGAGCGGGAGCCTCGGTATTTCTTCGAGGTCAACGGCCGGCAGCTGATCCACGATAACGGCCGGCGAGCCGTCTACACGCCGGACTTCCGCTACCGCCGCTGCGCCGACGGCCGTCTGGTGGTCGAGGACAGCAAGGGAATGCGCGTGCGAGACTGGCCGCTGCGCAAGGCGCTGTTCCGTGCCTGCTATCCTGACATCGAAGTGGTGGAATCGTGAGTGCCCATCTGATCGCCCGCCTGATCGCGGTCGGCACGCCTGCCGAGCTCGTCGCTGAGGTAGCGATGCTGGCCGCGCGCGCAGCATCCGACCGTGAGGCGCTTGACGATCTGAATGCCGCCGATGAGGAGCGCCGGGAGCGCAAGCGCGAAGGCAATGCCCGGCGCCAGCGCGAGTTCCGGGCCCGTAACGCTACGTCACACGGTGTAACGCGCGTAACGCGTGACACCGTGGAAGTAACGCGTGACGAGCGTGAGGTAACGCTTTCACCCCCCGCTCTTGATAAAGAAAGCGCCCCCCACACCCCCCTGAAAGAAATTAATCTCACCCCCCGGACGGGCAACGGGCGCGCACGCGAGGCGACGCGCTTGCCGGAGGACTGGCAACCGGAGCGGCTCGGCGGCGAGACGGTGTCGGGCGAGATCATCGAGCAGCGTGGTCAGGAATGGGCGCGGCGCGCCTTCGAGAGCTTCCGGAACCACTGGCGGAGCGCGAACGGCCCCAACGCCCGAAAGCGGGATTGGCAGGCGACGTGGGCGAATTGGGTGATCGAGCAGGATAGGCGAGATGGTGGGACAAGGACGCGAATTGGCGGTATCGGAGGCGCGACGGGCGGATATGGCCGACCTTCCGGCCCGATCGAAAGCCGTCGCAGACTTCGCGCGCTCCACGACGTGGACGATGGATGTGGCGACGCGTATGGCTGACGGTGTCGACCTCCAAAAGCTCGTCGAGCGAGAGGAGGTGGCGGCGATGCCGCTCACGCAGATCGAGCCGAACGGGCGATCGCGTCGGGATCCTGATAAGTTCGGCGCGATGTCCACCCGCCTCGGTGACGAGCTCGCGCTGTTGGCGACCAAAATTGCGCCGACGATGAGCGAGGGGCAGGCGGACGCTTGGGTGAAGGTTATGGTCGCGGCCCTGTCCGACCTGCCCGGCCGCGTTGCGATCGAGGCTGCGCGGCAGGCTTTGCACCGGCCGATGGAGTTCATCAGCCAGGTCGAAGGGGTTGTGCGCGAACAGGCGGTGCTGGTCGCGGCTCGGCACCATACCGCGCTTAGCCGCTTACGGTCATTGCAGGCGGCCATCGCCAATCCGCCTATAGCGCTGCCCGATCCGTCGCAGGTGCCGGAACGCCGCTATTCGCCGGCAGCGATCAGGCGGCTGTCGAAGGAGTTCCGCGCGATCGGCGTGAGGGTCGGCGCCTTCACGCAGGACGAGGTCGACCGGGCGATGGCCGAACAGTTCGAGGACGAGGGCTGCGCCGCGGCGTGATGCGGTATGACTTTGAGAGGGGAAGGGCATGGAGCGGGACTGTGATCAAGGGCGAGAATGGCGGAGAGTACGGCGATCGGTGGTGCGTGTTGCGGATGGCGGGCCCGCGCACGCTGTCAGTCGCCTCCTCGTTGGAGCGGGCGGGATTGGAGGTGTGGACCCCGATCGAGATCAGGCGGACGAAGCGCCAGCGCGGCAATGAATTTGTAGAGCGGCCTGCGCCCATCCTTCCTACTTTCGTGTTCGCGCGGGCTCGCCACCTGCCTGCGATCATCAGTGCAATGTCCGATCCGACTAGGGACCATCCCCCGTTCTCGGTGTTCCGCTACAATGGCCGCGCTCCATTGCTCGCTGATACTGAGATCGAACGGTTGCGGGAGGTGGAGCGACGCTTGGCTCCTAAGCCAAAGGCCCGCCACCGGTCGGCAGCCCCCCTCGAGGAGGGGCAGCGGTTGCGCATGATGGAAGGGGGATTCGCAGGCATAAGCGGCGTCGTTCGCAAAAGCGATGGCCGCTACACTCTGGTCGGCTTCGGCGGCTGGATGGAGATCCAGATAGATACTTTCGTGCTGCGAGAAGATATGGCAAATGGGGTGGTGCAAGTCGCGCTTGGTTCCGCAGTGGAATAGGCGCGATCGCCGACGGGATCGGCGGGCTGGCGGGGTTAGTACCTGGGGCATCGCCCATGTGGGAACGGCCGCTGCGTTAGGTGGCTGATGCGCGATGGCGCGTTAGCCATAGTGCGAAGCCTGCCCGGATCCCGATAGTCGTAATCACAGCCTCCCTGTCCGCCTCCTTTGACACCCGACATCGGCAGCGGGTGCGAAGCGGTCGCTCGCTCTCAGCGCAACCCGGTGGCGGACAGCGGCCACGATAGGCCGGAAAGCGACCGAATGCCGAACAGACCACCGCACCTCCGCCAGCGAGCGCGTGCGCCGAAGAAGCAGAGCAATTGGAGCCGTCGGAAGACCAAGCAGGAGCGCGGCTACGGGAGGGCGCACGACCTGATGAGAGCGCGCATCCTGATCGAGGAGCCACTGTGCCGCCTGTGTCTTGAGGCTGGGCGCATCTCCCCAACCACCATCGCTGACCACATCATCCCCAAGGCTGAAGGCGGTGGCGACGAGCGCAGCAACTATCAGGGCCTCTGCCGGCCCTGTCATGTGGCGAAGACGGCGCGCGAGAGCGCGCGGGCGAGGAGACGGCGATGAGGGGAGGGGCGGGTCGAAAGTTGGGGCCGCTCGCCTTGGGAACCGCGCGTGGGGGTAAAAAATCGCGCGTGCGAATTAAACTTTCGGGGCGATAAAACTTTCGCGCAGCGCCGCGCACGAATGTTGCGAGGGATCAATGCAGCGAGGTCGGAAGCCGGAGCCGCCCGGCGTGAAGGATGCGCGCGGCACCATCCAGCCGGTGCGGGACGCGGGCAAAACAGAGATAATCGTTCCCGGCGATCCGCCGATCATGCCGGACTATCTGACGCCCGAAGCGATCGAAGTCTGGCAGGAGAATATCGGCCGCGTGATGGCGGCCGGCACGTCCGAAATCGATAGCGACCTGTTCGCCCGCTACTGCTCGACGGAGGCCCTGGTCCGCGCCGCGTTCAAGGATGCCGACGGCGATCCGCCGCCCGCCGCATACCTGACCGTGCTGCGACAGTATGCCGAGCTGCTCGGGATCGCAGGGCGAAAGAGCCGGGTCGGCAAGGTGACCGATGACCCGAGCAAGAGCCGCAATAGGTTTGCCCGCAACGGACACCGGTCACGCTCGTGACTATGTCGCCGTCGCGCTCGACTATGCGAAGCGCGCGGCGGCCGACAAGAAGCAGCTCAAGCACTGCAAATGGGTTCGCCTCGCGGCGCAGCGCCACCTCGACGACCTGAAGCGGGCGAAGGGGAGGGGGTGGGGATATTACTTCGACCCTTGGCACGCCAACGATGTCTGCGACTTCATCGAGAAGCTGCCGCACATCGAAGGCGTCTGGGACAAGCCGACGATCGTCCTGGAGCCGGTGCAGATTTTCATCCTGACCGTCGTATTCGGATGGCGGCGGCGCGACACCGGGCTGCGCCGGTTCACGATGGTCTATCAGGAGATGGCTCGCAAGAACGCGAAGTCGACCCTGACTGCGGGGATATCGCTCTACTGCCTGTGCTGCGAGGGGGAGGTCGGGCCGCAGATCCTGACGGTGGCGACGACCTTCGACCAGGCGAAGAAGGTGTTCCATCCGGCCAAGCGGATGGTGGAGAAGACCCCCGAATTGCAGGAGGCGTTCGGGCTGACGCCGTGGGCGAAGTCGATCACCTGCGACGACAACGGCGGCTACATGCAGCCCCTGCATGCCAAGTCGAAATCGCAGGATGGTCACAACCCGCATCTCGTGACGCTGGACGAGTTCCACGCCCACGCTGACCGCGGCCTATTCGACGTGATGCGGTCGGCGTTCGGCGCGCGCAAGCAGCCGCTGATGTGGATCATCACCACGGCCGGCCCGAATATTCACGGCCCCTGTTACGAGGAGCGGACCTTCATCACCAAGGTGCTGGAGCGGTCGATCGAGGCTGATCACTATTTCGGGATCATCTTCACTCTAGATACTGCTGAGATGTACGGGGACGATCGGAAGGACGGCGATGATCCTTTCGACCAGCGCTTCTGGATCAAGGCGAATCCGCTGCTTGGAAAGGCGGTCGATCTCAAGGGGTTGCGCGAAGCGGCACTGGAGGCCCAGCAAAACCCGGCGGCGGAAGGCGACTTCAAGACCAAGCGCCTGAACATCTGGTCTGGCGCGCTGTCCGCATGGCTCAACGTTGCCCAGTGGGTGAAGTGCGGCGATCCGTCCCTGTCGCTGGACGATTTCGCGGGGCTGGATTGCTACATCGGCGCCGATCTGTCGAACGTCGACGACATGTCGGCGATCGTGTTGGCCGCGGACAGGAACGGCCAGTTGCTGGTGAAGCCCTGGTTCTTTGTCCCGCAGGCGCGGCTCGAGAGCCAGGACAATGCGATCAAGCAGGTGACTGACCTCTACAAACGATGGGTGGATCAGGGGCACCTCACCGCGACCGAAGGGGACTTCATCGATCACCGGGTGATCGAGGCGCAAATCCGCTCTCTTAAGGAGAGGCTGGCCGCGCGCAAGGCGACGTTCGACCAGTGGAACAGCGGCCTCGCCATGGCATCCCGTCTTAACGAGGACTTCGGCGATCCGGACGAGCCCTTCGCCGTCCAGATGGCGAAGAACGCGAAGAATGCGACAGACCCGGCGAGGGCGATCGAAGCGCGCGTCAGGGCGGGACCCGCACGATTGCGGCATGACGGAAATCCGGTGCTGACCTGGCACGTCAGCAACGCAGTCGTGGATCGCCGCGTCGACGGCAGTCTCCTTCCCAAGAAGGAGACCCCGAACAGTCAGAACAAGATCGACGGAGTGGACGCCATGATCAACGCGACTGCTCCACTCCTTCTTCCGGAAGACGAGAGCCCCGGCATGGATGATTATCTCGCCGCGCTGCGAGCACGGGCCGCGGCATGACCTTCCGGCAGAAGGCCGCAGCGATCATCCGGCGGACGCTTACCCTCCTCGATCCGGCGAGCTGGAGAGGCGTCTTCACCGGCGTCAGCACCTCGGGCAAAACGGTCACCGCCACCGACGCGATGACGATTTCGACGGTGTGGGCATGCACCCGTCTCGTCGCCGGCACCATCTCGTCGCTGCCGCTGATGGTCTATCGTGACGGCGCTGGCGACAGCCGCAAGGTTGCCAAGGATCATCCGCTTTACGCGCTGCTGCACGATAGCCCGAACGCGGACCAGAGTGCGCTCGATTTCTGGCAGTTCATCTGCGTCTCGCTGGAGCTTTGGGGCAACGCCTTCGCGCGGATCGAACGTGGCGCGGGCCGGCGCATCGTGGCGCTGACGCCGATCCGGCCGGATGTGATGCAGGTCCGCCGTCTGACCGACGGCTCGATCCAGTATACCTATGTCGACCAGGGGAAGGCCCACACCGTCGGCCAAGACGAGATGTTCCATATCCGCGGCTTCGGCGGTGCGCCGCTTGGCGGGTTGTCGACGCTGTCGTTCGGTCGCAACTCGTTCGGCCTGGCGATGTCCACCGACGAGGCGGCGGCCCACGTCTATAAGAACGGCCTGCGTCCGAGCGGCGTCCTCAAGACCAACGACAATCAGACTCTCAAGCCGGACCAGCGTGCGGACATCTACAAATATGTCGTCGAGCCGTTCGCAGGGGACAACAGCGGCAAGCCGCTGGTGCTCGAAGCCGGGCTCAGCTGGCAGTCGATTTCGATCAGCGCCGACGACGCGCAGATGATCCAGAGCCGGCAGTTCTCGGTCGAGGACTGCTGCCGCTGGTTCGGCGTGCCGCCGCATATGGTTGGCCACACCGCCGGCAACACCCGGCTGGGCAGCAGCATCGAGCAGCAGACGCTGGGATGGATGGTGTTCGGCCTCCGCGAGCGTCTCAAGCGCATCGAGCAGGCGGTGATGAAGCAGCTGCTCACCGCGGCCGAGCGGCTGACGGTGACCGTCGAGTTCAACTTCGAGGGCCTGCTGCGGGCCGACAGCGCAGGTCGCGCAGCCTTCTATTCCGCGATGGTCCAGAACGGCATCATGACGCGCAACGAGGTCCGTCGCCTCGAAAACCTGCCGCCGATCGAGGGCGGCGACGACCTGACGATCCAGTCGAACATGATTCCCGTGTCCAAGCTCGGCGAGATCACCAGCACCGGCAGCGAAGCCGCCCGGCGCTCGATCATCGACTGGCTGTTCCCGGAAGGGATGCCGGCGAAGTCGGCGCTCTACGAAAAGGAAGATGCGTGATGCTGATGCACTTCAAGCACGGTCAGCTGAAGGTTCGCGACTTCACGCTGTCGATCAAGGCCGCGGACATCGCCGAGGACGGCACGTTTACCGGCTACGGTTCGGTGTTCGGTGGCGATCCGGACAGTTATGGCGAGGTCGTCGCCAAGGGCGCTTTCACCGAGAGCCTGCAGGAGTTGCTCGCCAAGGGGCGGATCGTCCCGGTCCTGTGGCAGCACCGCGCGGCCGAGCCGATCGGTGTATATACCTCGATCGAGGAGGACGAGCACGGGCTCAAGGTCACCGGCCGGCTTCTGATCGACGACGTCGCGCAGGCGCGCGAGGCATATGCCCTGCTCAAGGCCGGCGCCGTCACCGGCCTGTCGATCGGCTATTGGGTGCGGCAGGCGAGCTACGACGAGAAGACCGGCATCCGGACGCTGATCAAGCTGGACCTGGTCGAGGTCAGTCTCGTCACCTTCCCCGCGAAGGATGACGCCCGCGTCGAAGCCGTGAAGTTCAAGCTCGAGCGCGGCCAGCTTCCCACGAAACCCGAGTTCGAGAAGGCACTGCGCGAGGCTTTTCCCTTCTCGAAGTCTCAGGCCGCGGCGATCGCCAGCCACGGCCTGGATTACCTGCTCCGGAGCGAGTCCGAGAGCGCCGGCGATCTCAAATCCATCTCCGACACCCTCGCAGGCTTCCGCCTGCCCAAGCTCTAGGAGCAGTACCATGAAGACCAATGCCATGATCGCCGCTGCCGCGGCGGGCACCCTCGCTTCGCCCGAGTTCGGCCGCAAGGACGGCGGCGCGGATCCGGACATCAAGCAGCTTTCGCGCGACCTGAAGGCGGCGACCGACGAAGTGAAGGAGTTCGCCAAGGAGGCGAAGGAGCGCTTCGAGAAGGGCGAGCAGCTGTCGACCGAGGCCAAGGAAAAGGCCGACCAGGCGCTCGTCAAGTTCAATGAGCTCTCCGCCACCATGACCGAGGTCGAGCAGAAGCTCGCTCGCCGCGGCGGCGAAGGAGGCGGCGAGGATCGCAAGTCGATCGGCGCCATGTTCCTTGCCGACGAGAACGTGAAGGCGTTCATGGAGCGTGCGCCGTCCAAGGGCGCGGTCAGCCTCTCCATGAAGGCGATCATCACCTCGGCCACGACCGATGCCGATGGTTCGGCCGGCGACCTGATCGTCCCCGACCGCCTCGCCGGTATCGTCGCTCCGCCCGAGCGGCGCATGACGGTGCGCGACCTGATCACGCCGGGCCGCACCAGCTCGAACTCGATCCAGTTCGTGCAGGAGACCGGCTTCACCAATGCCGCCGCGCCGACCGCCGAGACGGCGCAGAAGCCGCAGTCGGACCTGAAGTTCGACCTCAAGACCCTGCCGGTCGCGACGATCGCGCACTGGGTCCAGGCGTCGAAGCAGATCCTGTCGGATGCGCCGATGCTCCAGTCCTACATCGACGGGCGCCTGCGCTACGGTCTCGCCTACGCCGAGGAGCTCCAGCTGCTCAAGGGGGACGGCACCGGCGCCAACCTGCTCGGGCTGATCCCGCAGGCGACGCCCTATGCCGCGCCCGGCGGGCTGGTCGCCGAGACGATGATCGACCAGCTTCGCTATGCCATGCTGCAGGCGGTGCTGGCCGAATATCCGGCAACCGGCCACGTGCTCAATCCGATCGATTGGGCGCGGATCGAGACGCTCAAGAACGACATCGGCGAATACATCATCGGCAACGCCGCCGATGGCGCAGCGCCGCGCCTGTGGCGTCTGCCGGTGGTCGAGACCCCGGCGATGACGGTCGACAAGTTCCTGACCGGCGCGTTCAAGCTCGCCGCTCAGGTGTTCGATCGCGAGGACGCCACGGTCGAGCTGAGCACCGAGGACCGTGACAACTTCATCAAGAACCTGGTCACGATCCGCGCCGAGGAGCGCATCGCGCTGGCGGTGTTCCGCCCCGAGGCGCTGATCTACGGCGACTTCGGCAACGTCGCCTGACGTCATCTCGGACCTTCGGAGGGCGGTTTCGGCCGCCCTCCTTTCTCGACCGCCGTCCGCGACGGTCCAGAAAGGAGATGAGCGATGAAAATCAAGGTTCTCCGCGACTATAGCGGTCAGGAAGGCACTGACGTTGACAAGAACGTCCTCGCCGGTTCGGAGCACGTCGTCACCCGCGCGCGTGCCGCCGAGCTTCTGGCGGTCGGCTTGGTCGAGGCCGTCGGCGACGACGAGCATCCCGACGACGCCGAGGCGAAGGAAGGCGAGAAGGCCATGCAGCCGATCGCCAACAAGGCCGCCCCGACGCACCAGAACAAGGCGGTCGCCAAGCCCAAGGCTGCGAAGGCTTGATCATGCGCGTGGTCGTCGTCGTGCCACCGGACCCGGTCGTCACCTGGGCAGATGCCGACGCTCATCTGAAGCTTGACGGCGATACCGAGCAGCAGGCCGAGGTCGAGGCGATGATCGCGGCGGCGACGCAGCATATCGACGGTCCGGATGGTTGGCTTGGCCGCTCCCTGGGCATCCAGACATTGGAGGTCAGTCTCGACCGTTTCGATGCCGGCGGGATCATCCTTCCGTTCCCGCCGATCTCTTCCGTAACGACCGTCAGCTACATCGACACCAATGGGCTTGAGCAGACGCTCGACAGCTCGGCATATCGCCTGCTTGGGGATCGCCTGGTGCCTGTATTCGGCGGCGCGTGGCCGGAGACGCGTTCTGAGGAGGAGGCGGTCACGATCCGCTTCGTCGCCGGCTACGATCAGCTGCCCGCGCCGATCCGCGCCGCTATCCTCCTGATGGTCGGCGACCTTTACCGCAACCGCGGTGAGGCGGTGATCGGCGCGGGGTCGTCGAAGGTCGATATGTCGCCGACGGTTCGCAACCTGCTCGCGCCGTTCCGGGTGTGGCGCTGATGGCCGGCCTCGATGCAGGGACGCTCGACCGGCGCATCCGGATCGAGCGGTTTGGGCTGGTGAAGAACGAATATGGCGACTGGGTGGAGGGATTCTCCACCCTCGCGTCGGTCTCGGCACAGGTCATCCCGGGTCAGGGATCGGAGCGCCTTGCAGATGCTCAGGTGACGGCAACGGCACCGGCGGTGTTCGTCATTCGCTGGTCGTCAAGGGTGGCGGACCTGAACGCGAAGGACCGCATCCGCTACCCGTCCACCGATCAAGGACGAGCCTACGACATCCAGCGTGTCGAGGAGATTGGCCGGCGCGACGGGTTGCGGATCATGGCGGTGGCGAGCGCGGATTGATGGCCCGGCCGATCATCAGCGTGCGCGTGGATGGCCTCAAGGATCTGGATGCCTCCCTCGGCGAGCTTCCAAAGGCGACCGCGCGCAATGTTCTTCGCCGCACCGGATTGGCCGCGCTGGTGCCCTTCGTCGACGCAGTGAAGCGGCTGGCACCTGTGGACGAGCCGAGCGCGACGCCGGACAGGCCGGCCGGAAAGTATCGTGACAGCTGGCACACCGGCACTCGGCTGAACAAGAACCAGGCGCGGCAGGCGCGCAAAGAGGGCAAATCCTTCGTCGAGGTCTATGCCGGCACCGACGATCCGCTTGGCATTCTACTCGAATACGGCACCGGCGAGCGCGAGCAGAAATCGACGGGACGCGAGACTGGCAATGTCGACCCGCACCCACATGGGCGTCCGGCATGGGATGAAACCAGCGGGCAAGTGCTTGAGAACGTGAAGTACGGGCTCGGTGCCGAGATCGACAAGGCGGCGAAGCGCCTGGCGCGCAAGGCGGCGCGGAAAGGCTGATCCATGTCCATGACTGCGGCGCTGCGCGATCGGCTCATCTCGGCCGGCCTTGCGGAAGGGCGCGTATATCGTGACGAGCGCCTCCAGAGTTCGCCGCTGCCGGCATTGGTGTTGTTCGTGGTCAGCGATCCACGGCCGAGCACATACGACGGCCGACAGGATCTGCGGGAAACGCGTGTCCAGTTCGACTGCATGGGCAGTACCCGCGGCGACGCCGACGCTCTCGCCGAGCAGGTGATCAACACGGCCGAGGGGGCGGTCACGATCGGCAACGTCAGGTTTCACCGCATCTTCTTCGAGGGCCCGCGCCACACCTGGGGCCTCGCCCCCGACGGCTCTCGAACCTTCGTTTCTTCGCTGGACGGGCTCGTCTGGCACTCACCGGCCAACTGAGGAGAATAGCCATGCCGGAAACACAGGCCATGATCGGCTATGGCACTCGGGTCTTCATGCAGGCAACGCCCGAGGCCACGGTTCTTACCGAACTCGGAGAGGTGACAAACGTCGGCCTACCTAACGAGCAGCGAGCAAAAGTTCAGGCCACCCACTACATGAGCCCCGAGGAGACGCATGAATACATCTCTGGCTTGATCGATCCCGGCGACGCCCCGATGACGATTAACTGGGTGCCCGGAAAGCCGACGGACACGCTTCTCAGCGCGGCGAAGGCGGATGGCAAGCGCCGCCTCTTCAGGGTCGTGCCGCCCGGTGGCCGGCAATATACCTACCCCGTCATCGTGACAGGGAAGGCACCCGCCATTCCGATCGACGACAAGATGACCTGTGAGATGACGCTCGGGATTGCCGGAGCGGTTGTCGAGGTCGCCGCCTTCGCCGATCCGACGCAAATCGAGGAGGCCCCGTAATGGCGACGCCTGACGGCAGGGTAGCGTTCGAAACCGGCGGCAAAGCCTACGAGCTCCAGTTCACGATCAACCGGATGTGCGTGCTCGAGGACCATCTCGACACCGACATCATGAGGATCGGCATGGAGCTCGATCGCGGCGTGAGCATGAAAACCCTGCGGGCGCTGTTCTGGGCCGGCCTCGGCGAGAAGGAGATGACGCTCGCCCATGCAGGCGAGGTGATCGACGCGCTTGGCGTCAAGCGGGCCGTCGCTGCCGCCACCGAGGCGTTTCGCGCGGCACTCGCAGATGATGAAGCTGACGATGACGGGGAGGGGAAAGGGGAGCGAGAAAACCCTCGGAAGGCGGCGACCGCTGGCTGAGGGCACTGAAGGGGTGGGTCGCGCAAGGCTTTCCCCCTTCCGAGTTCTGGCAGCAGACGCCGCGAACCCATCAGTCGATCATGCGCGGCGCCGTCGAGCTCCAACGCCGGGCCTATCGTCAGTCGGCATGGCAGGCGCAGTGGATCGGCGTCCTCGCACAGGCCGATCCGCGCAAACAGCCGAGCATCGACAAGATGCTGGGGAACAAGCCGAAGCCGATGACCGGAGAACAGATCGACGCCGCGATGCGCGCATGGGCCGCCGCGGTGAACGTGAAATTTGCCGCTTAGTCGAACTGAACGCCCACAGAGGAGGCTAATGCCAATCTCTTGCCACTGCGGTATCCATAGGCGCTGACGTGCTCCGTCGTCTGCAAAGGTCGGCGGAGGCTGGAGCAAGAGAGCGCCAGGAGCACGCCTCGCTTGCCATCGGCGGGTATATCAGCCCACAGGCGCTCGTCCACGTCCATGCGCGTGTTGTCTGAGCTGATTGACCGGATCAGGCGCGCATTCTGCGCCTGCTCGATCAAGCGCTGGCATTCCACAACGCGCTCCCGCGAATAGGGCTCGACCACTCGTGCGGTCGACCCGTTGGGACCGGAGCCTATCCCATTGACGAGCCATAGCGCGATCGCCCCGATCACGGCGGCACCAACGAGTTTCGACCAAGGGAAACCGAAGCGGTAGCCGCAATGTCGGCACACCTGCGCGTCGTCCTGAACCTGCTCGGCACACTGCGGGCACTTCTTCATCGGCCACCTCCCCAAGACGGGGGAGGGTAGCCAGCACCACAACGCAAGTCCATTCGGAGGTGACGGATGCCATCGTCGATCATCGGCGCTCTGCGCGTCACCCTCGGTCTAGACTCCGCCCAGTTCGAGGCGGGCGCATCTCGCGCCGAGAAACGGGCGGAGCAAATCGGATACCGGATCGGCCGGTCCCTGCGTGCGCCGATTGATGCGGCCGTCTCCCTTCGCGGAGCACTGGTAGCTCTTGGTGGCGGCGCGATTGTCGCCGCCGCTCAGAAGGCGCTCGATTACGCCTCGTCCCTCGGCGAGGTGGCGCAACAGCTAGGCGTCACGACAAAGGACCTTCAGGAGTACCGGTATGCGGCAAGCCAAGCCGGCATCTCGCAAGAGGAGATGGACAAGGCGCTTTCGAAACTGACGCTGACGATGGGCAAGGCGCGGGATGGAGCCCAAGGTCCCAAGCAGGCGTTCACCGAACTGAGCGGAATCCTCGGCCGCGACATCCTCCGCAGCGCGCAGACGGCTGGTGATGCGATCCCGCTGATCGCAGACGCTCTCGCCAAGGTCGAAGACCCCTCAAAGCGTGCTCGACTGGAAATGGAGCTGTTCGGCCGCACGGGGCAGCGCCTCGACACCCTGCTGGCCGGCGGCTCGGCGTCCATCAATCAGCTGCGAGATGCGGCACAGGACCTCGGAATCGTCCTCAGCGAGGAGCAAATCGCGAACGCCGACCGTACCGCCGACAAGCTCACCGAGCTGAAGATGGTGTTAGAGGCGAACATCGCCGGCGCCGTCGCGAACAACGTGAACTCGATCTACGAGTTCGTCGATTCTCTAACCGCCCTCATAGCGAAGGTTCCGGCGGCGATTCGAGCACTTGAGAATTTTCGGGCGCGTCTCGTGCAAGCGGAGACGATCGGAGCACAGTTCAGCCCCTTTGCTCCGAACCAGAAGAAGATCGAAGCGCGATCCGCCAACGCGCAGGCGCGGATCACCCTCGCCACGAACAGGATCCGGGATCGACTGGACACGCTCCCGGCCAACCAGCGGCTCGGCGCGTTGAAGAGATGGGGCGCCACGGACGATCAAATCCGGGCTCTCGGGTTCGACCCATCGCCTGCCGCGCCGGCGGCGCGTGGTGGAGCCGGGGCCGGCACATCTGATGCCGAGGCTGCTGCCGCCTCGCGCAAAGCGGCGCAGGCGCAACGCGAACGCGAGCGGCAGGCGGAGGAGGCCGCGCGGCGGGAACGGCAATATCAGGAGGAGTTGTCTCGCTCGCAGGTGGGCTATCTGCAGGCGCAGCAGGACCTCACCGTCGATCAGGTCGAGCGCGCAGCGCTGGAGCGCGAGATCAGTTGGAAGGAGCACCAGCAGCGCCTCCAGTCGATCGATACCGACAAGGACCTGACGCAGGCGCAGAAGGCGCGGCTGACCGCGATCGAGAACGAAACACAGGCGCTACGCGACGACCTGATCAATCGGCGCGAGAACGAGGAGCTCGCTCGGCAGGCATATGAGATCGCCTCCGCGCAGAACGCGAATGAGCAGGATCTCCTGCGAGCTCGAGCGGAGCTGGCGCGCACGGCAAAGGAGCGGCGAGACCTCGAACTGAAAATGCTCGACCTTCAGTTTCAGCAGCTGAACGCGGAGCAGGACCGCATCATCAACTCGCGGGATTCCAGCGCCGTCGAGATTGAGATCGCCAAAGAGCGAAAAAAGACGCTCGCTCAGCTTCAGGGGCTCGCCGCCGCGTCCGTTGAGCGTCAGAACCAAGGCCCGCTGGGGCAGTATCTCGATAGCATCCCCCGCACCGCCGACGAGATCAACGAGGCATTGGAAGGTGTCCGGACGGACGGCATCAGGGGGCTGATCGACGGGCTCGCTGAGGCGGCTGCTGGCACGCGCTCCCTTGGTGACGTGTTCAAGAATGTCAGTCAGCAGATCATCGCCGACCTGGCGCGCATCGCGCTCCAGAAGGCGATTACCGGTGCGCTCGGCAATGCGCTCGGTGGCCTGTTTGGCGGCGGTGGCGGAGGGGGCTCGCTCTCCGGTCTGCTAGGCGGCTCGGCACCGTCGAGCCTATTCGACGGCGGCCTCGACCTGGGCGGCCTGATCGAGTTCGATCCGTTCAAGAGCTTCGGCGGGTTCCGTGCTGGGGGAGGCTCGGTCAGCGTCGGAAAGACCTACATGGTCGGCGAACGTGGGCCGGAGCTGTTCTCTCCGGCCAGCTCGGGCTCGATCATATCCAACGACAATCTCGGCCGCGGACCGATCGAATTGAAGGTCTACGCGGACGAAGGCGCGATGTTCGTGCCGCGCGTCGAGGCGATCAGCAGCGACGTTTCGGTGCGGCATCTGGACAAGGTCGGCAAGGCTCAGTCCAACATCGGGAGGCGTCGCATTGGCCGTTGATCTCACCGGGCTGAAGATCGGAGGCGGCTCGCAACCCGTTCCGGTCGACTTCGGCGGGACGCTGACGCCGGCGCTCGGCGGCCCGGTCCAGCATATCGACCGGGTCGGTTCGCGCTGGTCGTGGCAGATCGTTACGCCAACGATGCACGAGGAGCCGGACGGCCGCATTTGGCGCGCGCGGCTGCATAAGGCCCAGAAGACAACGGGACTCATCCTGATCCCCGAGCCAGACCTGGTCATCGGTAATCCGGGCGCGCCCGTCGTCGCCACCAATATAGCTGCCGGGCGGCTGCTCGCGATTTCTGGTTTGACGGCGGGTTTCGTGATCCCGGAGGGCAAGTGGCTGTCGCTCATCGTCAACGGTCAACGATATGCAGACAAGGTCGAGGAGCAGGTTACTGCTTCCGCCGGCGGCACGGCGACCGTGACGCTGCGCAACCTGCTTCGCGTGCCACTCGCGGGCGGGGAAACAGTCGAGCTTGCCGCCCCCAAGCTGGAGGGATCGATCTCCCCTGATATCGGTGGCGTGATCGACGACAACCGGCACACCTCGTTCAGCTTCACTATTACGGAGGACGCATGACGCCGCAAATGACCGCGGCGCTGGACGCACCGCGCAAGCTACTGGCCGGTCTGGTCCGGATCGAGCTGCCGAACCACACGCTGCGCTTGTGCGACGGATCGGCTGCCATCCAATGGGGGGCGGACGTGTTCGCCGGCAAAGACAGCGTCTATGGCACGATCGGCGAGGTCGAAATGATCAACGAAGAGGTCGGCGACGTCATGCCAGGCCTCGATATCTCGATGCTGCCGCCGGCCCTCTCTGCGGCTCAGGATCTGGTCAGCCCCGCGATGCAGGGTGCTCCGGTGCGCGTCTGGCTCGCAGTCATCGATCCGGTCCTCGGCACCGTCATTCCCGATCCTGAGCTGTTGTTCGCCGGTGAGGTCGATCAGCCGGTGCTCGAGGTCGAGCGCGGCACGCGTCGGGTGACCTTTCGCTGCGCGAGCGTGTTCGAACGGCTGATGGAGCCGGAGGAGGGCGCCCGGCTCTCCGACAGCTTCCATCAATGGGTCTGGCCCGGAGAACTTGGCATGTCGCGGATGACCGGCACGCCGATCAACAAGCTGTGGGGGCCGGGAGACAAGCCGCCCGCAGCGACGCAGGTGCCGCAAATCCCGCGGCGTGGCGTGCAGCTCTATTTCTAGCGAGGGACGATGACCGAGATCGAACGGCGCGTCGCCGTGACGCGCGCCACGCAGGCGCGTTTCGCGGGGAGGCCGCACGCCTATGGTTCCGTCGACTGCGTGCGCGTGGCGGCCTGGCACTTGCGCAAGATGGGGCGGAAGGTGACGGGGCTGGCGAAGGCCGGGTCCTACAAGACCGCCAAAGGCGCGCGCCGGGCGCTGACGCGCGCGGGCTTCTCCAGTCTGGTCGACGCGATCCAGGCCAATGGGCTCGTCGAGATCGCGCCTGCAGCGGCACTTCCCGGCGACCTGATGACCTCGGCGGGGACCGACGATCTCGAAGCGATCTGCATCTATGCCGGCAACGGGGCGATGCTCGGGTTTTCCGAGGAAGCGATGGCGTCCGGACTGCAGGCGATCCGCATCGCCGATTTCAGTGCGATCAGGGCCTGGCGCGCATGAGCGGGGTGTTCCGTGCCGTCGGCGCCATTGCGAGCGTCGCATCGGTCGTTCTGATGTTCGTGCCGGGCGCGCAGCCGATCGCGCTCGGGCTCAAGGCTGCGCAGGTCGCCGCGATCGCCGGCGCGACCGCCGCCGCGGCCGGCATCGGCGCGCAGCTCACGGCGAAGCGTCCGTCAAACGAGCGGCAAGGGCTCCAACTCAACTTCAAGATCGATCCCGGCGCGCCGATCCCCTATGTCGTCGGGCGAACGGCTGTGGGCGGAACGATCGTCCACCACGAAACCTACGGCACCGACAATCACTATAACACCTATTTCGCCGTGTTGTCGGGCGGGGGTCCGTCGCGGGCAATCGAAGCGTTTACGGCCGATCGCGCGGTGGTGCCGTTCAGCGGCACGTCCGCCCAAGGCTATTACGCCCGCTGGCTTTGGCAGGACCGGCAGCTCGGCGCCACGCCTGAGGCGCGCGCGCTTGGCCACGGTGTGGTCAATCCGCCCTTCGGCAGCATTCCAGCGACGGTGCCAGGTTGGGGCACGGCCTACAAGTTGTCCGGCTATACGGCGGCATCGATCACAATGCTGTTCGACACCAAGGCGCGCCGCTACGCCAACGGCGAACCTCTGCCCGGCTGGATCGTCCAAGGCCCGTTCGTCTATGACCCCCGGCTCGACAGCACCTATCCCGGCGGATCGGGACCGTGCCGTATCGACCAGCCTTCGACATGGGTGTGGAGCGAGACGCCGGCGCTCCATGCGCTGAAGTGGCGCCTCGGCATCTTCCATAACGGCAAGCGGATCATGGGCGTCGGCGCGCCCGTCGACCTGATCGACCTTCCACGCATCGTCGAAGCCGCCAACGTGCAGGAGACCAACGGCTGGAAGGCGGGCGGCGAACTCAACAGCGGCATGGACCGCTGGGACGCGTTGAAGATGATCGAGCAGGCGGGCGGCGCCGAACCGATCGCCAATGGCGCAATGATGTCGACGCTGCAGAAGATGCCGCGGGTATCGATCGGGCGGATCGAGACCAAGGACGTCATCGGCGACAGCATGGCCATCCCGGGCACGCGGCCGCGACGGGAGCGCATCAACGGCTTTCGCGCGCGCTTTCGCAGCGAGCCGCACGGTTGGGAGATGGTCCCGATCGATATTGTCCAGGTGCCGCAGTATGTCGCCGAGGACGGGCGCGAGGTCACCGGCAGCGGCGACTATGACCTGGTACAAAACCCGGATCAGGCGGCCAGCCTTGCAGCCTATGAGGTGTTCGACAGCCGGGAGCTGATGCCCATCCAGCTTGACGTCGGGCCGCGCTTCATCGGCTACCGGATCGGCGACTGCGTCACCGTCGACGTCCCCGAACTCCTGCTTGAGGAGCAGGATTGCATCATCCGCGGTCGCAGCATCGATCCGGCGACCGGCGTCGTCACGCTCAAGCTCGCGACGGAGACCGCGGGCAAGCACGCCGCCGCGCTCGGCCAGACCGGTACGCCGCCGCCGACGCCCACGCTGCATTACGATCCGCTCGACGTGCCGGCGCCGGATGCAGCGGATTGGGACGCCTTGGGCGGCACCGTCGCGGATGGTGATTTCGAGACGCCGGCGCTGATCATCACCGGCGCCGTCGCGAACTCGGCGGCCGATGGCGTCGTGTTCGACTATCGGCTGACCGGTAGCGGCGATGATGCTTGGACCGGCGCGTCGATCGAGAGCGCCGATACGACGCGCAAGGTCATCACGGGCGTTCTCCCCGAGACGAGTTACGACGTCGGCATCCGCTACAAGGTGACGGGCGTCATCGGTGACCGCCTGGTGCTCGGTCCGTGCGTCACCGGGATCGACGGCGCCACCGAACTCGCGCTGTTCGCGCAGACGCTGGCGAACGGCAAGTCGACGATCTTCCCTCAGCCGACGCCGCCGACGGCGGCCGAGAGCAAGGAGAATGACTACTGGATCGACACCGACGACGGGAACAAGCCGTACATCCGGCTCGCCGGTGACGGCACGCTCGGGCTTGGCGCGAGCCAGTTGCTTCTCGGTGACGCGCCCCTGTTGATCGCGCCATGGGCGTCGATCGAAGATGAACGGACGCTGGAAGCGCTGGAGCAGCTCGCCGCGATCGGCAGCGACAACATCCTGTCGCGCGGGGAGAAGCCGCAGTTCGTCCGGGAATGGGGCGAGGCGCAATCGCGTTACGCCAACCTCGACGCCAAGGCCGCCAGCTTCGGCAATGTCGCCGCCGCGCGCGCCAACCTGACGTCCGCGAAGAATGCGCTGGCATCAGCCATCGCGTCGATCAGCCCGGCCTACAACGACACCTCGCAGGACAGCCCGATCAACGGGGCGGCGCTGCAATCACTGTGGGCGAACTTCTATGAGGCTTATGCCGTACTCGACGTCGCGATCACGGCGCAGACGCTGATCGTCCAATGGTCGGCTGACGGGGTCAACTGGCACGACACGTTCAATCCGGCGAGCGATGTCTACCAGCGTCAGTCCGCCGACAATGGCGCGAGCTGGGGGCCGGCGATTCGCGTGGTCGGCGAGGAAGGTGCCAGCGGCACCAACGGGCAATACACGAGCATCGTGTTCCGTCGGGCGGCGACCCAACCCGCGACGCCGACGAGCACGACAACCCCGCCGGCGGGATGGAGCGACGCGCCGCCGGCGGATGATGGCGTAACCGCGCTGTGGCAGTCGAGCGCGGACTTCCGGGACGGCAACCGCATCAGCGCGGGCTGGTCGACACCTTACAAGGTGGTGCCGATCGGCGTGACCGACTTCGCGGACGAGACCGCGGCCAACCAGATCACCGTGACGCTGGGACAGACAATGGAGGTCCCGGCGGACTACCAGGGCACCATCGCCGCCGGCGTGCTGCCGAAATACAACCAGATCAAGGTCATGCGCGGCGATATCGACGTCACCACCGCGAACGAGACGACTTATGTGATCCAGAACGCGACCGGCGGTTGCGACGGAAATGTCTCAGTCGACAATACCGCAGGGTCGGGGACGAAGGGTCGCCAGCAGATCGGGACTGGGTTCAATGCCACCGGCTCATACGAGATCGTCGTGTCCTATCGCGGTAATCAGGCGGCGCCACCGATCAAGGTAATCGTCACGAAGGTCCTGGCCGCGCCGCCGACGGGTGGGGGCTCCGGCACCGAGGGCTATTCGAACAATGGGTCGTTCGATCCGACCGGCCTTGGCGTCGGATCGACCACGATGTTCGAGATCGGGCGCATACCCGCCATCACCAAGGCAGCAGGGCAGACGCAGGCTAACCTGAGCTTCAATGCGTCATATACCGTTGGCGGTACGGCGAATGTCGTTCGGCGGATGATCGCCAAATGGCAGGTCAGCCCCGCTGCGGCGAACAACTGGACCGATGTCACCGCTGCTGTCGACGGATCGAACGCGACCTACAACAACTCGACCGGAGACTCGACGATCGGATCGATCTCGGTCCCTGGCACCTACGCGATGGGGACAGGGGCCTTCGATTTCAGGGTCGTCGCGTCAATCAACGCCACGACCGGCAACGCTTCACTCTTCATCGAAAGCGGCAGCGGCGCCGTAGTCACGAGCTGACCCATGGACAGATGGTGGATCATCGAGCTGGAGGGCGGCGACCTCCTGCAGAGCCTCGACGCGCCCGGGACACGCGGCACGCCGAACGGCGTCCGCTCGGCCGAGCTGCCACGTCGGATCGATTTCGCGACCGAACGCTGGGATTGGGAGCGAGGCGAGATCGTGCCGCATCTCGACGGAGTTCTGGCGGCAATCGACCTCGAGCACGGCCGCGATCGGATCGCTCGGGCGCACAGTCGCAAGCTCATCGAAGCGCTGCTGATCACGGCCGGGGTGCCAATCGATGGCCTGGTCGCGCGCGAGGCTCGGGAAACCGGACAGGATCTCGCCGACCTGGTGAGGACGATCATCGCCAAAGCGGACGAGGGCGCTTCCGCCGAGGTGATCAGGATTTGCGCGAAACGCGCCGCAAGGAGCATGTGATGGCCGATCCGACGCCTTTTGACAGCCTGACGCCGACCGATACTTTGGCGGCGACCGACCAGATCCTCCTCAAGCGAGGGGCGATCTATTGCCGTTTCACCGGCCAACTTCCGGTGATTGCCGCCTCCGGCAATATTGGGATCGGTAGCCCCTCTCCGCGTACCAAACTTACGGTGAAGCCGCCCAGCGCCCCGGTCGACCCGGTTGGGAGATTACCTTTCGAGATCGGCGAGGACACGGACAATCCGGACTATGGTATTCGTCAGGGTCTCGTCTTTCAATCGGGCACATGGACCGGTGTCATCAATGTTGTGACTGGCGGCGTCGGCGGGCCGCTATCCCTCAATCCGTCCGGGGGGAACCTGCTCGTTGGCATCGCGAATGGAACCGAGCACCGTATTCGCAAACTGGTTGCGAGCAATGCGGGCGCCGCAATCCTGAACGTCATGGGAGAAGGCGCCTTGACCGCCACCTTCTATGCGATCACCGGCGGGCAGGGATCGAGCGCGAATGCGGCGGTTAAGATCGGGACGGATGGGGTGACCGGTCGATCCATCAGCACGGGCGGCACGATCAACGTCAATGGCGCCGACTACGCCGAATATATGACGAAGGCCGAAGGGTGCGGCACTATCGCGCCCGGCGACGTCTGCGGCGTCACGGCAGAGGGCCTGCTGACCCGTACCTGGTCGGAGGCAATCGGCTTCGTCGTGAAATCGACCGATCCCGCCTATGTCGGCGGAGACAGCTGGGCTCAGCAAATTGGAACGCGCCCCGAGGCGCCGGCGCCGATTGGCGAGGAGCCGGTGCTGCCGGATTTTCCGCCGCCGGCGCCCGGGGATATGCCGCTAGCCGAGGATGGCGAGGCCTCTGAGACCTACCAGCAGCGGGTCGCTGCCTGGGGCGCTCAGGTGACCGCCTATTGGCAGGCGCTGTCGGCCTATCAGCAGCAGGTGGCCGCTTACCCCGCGGCGCACACCGCCTGGGTCGAGGCAAAGGCTGCGTTCGATACCGCGCAAGCGCAATACGAGACTGACCTCGCCGACTGGGAAACGGCGCTCGAAGCGGCGCGCCAGCGGGTCGACCGCATCGCCTTCTCCGGTCAGGTGCCAGTCAACGTCGACGCCGATACGCTCGCCGCCTGCGAGGCAGCGCTAGCGGCCGGCACCGGTGTCTATCTGATCGCCGCGGCGAACGGCGGCGGGATCAAGGCGATCGCCGTCGCCGAGGCTGACATGACGCTGCCGCTCTACATGCGCCGGATCGGCAAGGTCTGGGCGATCCGCGACGGCCGGCCCTGGGTGGACGTGCAGCATGGGTAAGCGGCTTGTCCTAGTCGGCGCCCTGCTGGCGCTCCTCGGCTGCGATCAGGTCGGCGCCGACGGCTATTCTTTCGAGCGGAAGGAATTTGACCGAAAGACGGTGACGATCACCCTGGTCGAGCACAAGTCGCTCAGGGAACTGCGCGCCGCGGCGCCGCCGGGGACGCCGGGCCGCGACACCCTGTTCGGCTTCTCGATCCTCAAGGCCGACGGCACCTGCGAGATGCACGTCATGGACCCCATGGTGACTTGGGCGCCCGAGCACCGCGGCCATGAAGACGCGCACTGCTTCCACGGAAGGTTTCATTCGTGAACGAGCCCAAGCTCCTCGACCTCGGCGTACAGGCGGCTGCCGGCGGCGGAAGCTTTGCACTGACCCTTTATGCAATCCGATGGGCCTTGAACTGGCTGACGGGTCGTGTCGATCGTCGTGAGGCGCTTGTCCAGGCCCAGGAGGAGAAAGTCGACCGCGAATGGCAGGCGATCCGCGAGGCCCTGGAAGGCCGGATCGAGAAGCTGGAGGCGCAAGTCGACAAGGTGACGCGTGAAAGCGAGGCGTATCGTCTGGCGTTCCACCATGTTGCCAAAGCGCTAGTCGCGGCCGATCCGAACCATCCCGCGCTCACGATCGCCGACCAGATCCTGTCGGTGGCGTTCCCGCTCGACCTGCGCACGCTGGCGGAGCGTGCCGACCTGGCGCTGGACCGCGCCGCGGCGGCCAAGCCGGCGGAATAGCCGCCGCACAATCGGAGACATCGACCATGACCAATCACCTCGCCGCGGCGGGCCGGATCACCGTGCCCGTCGCGCTGGAGATCGCCGGCCACGAGGCGCTGGTGCAGGAAGCCTATCTCGACAGCGTGAAGGTCTGGACTTGGGGCATCGGTGTCACCGACAAGTCGGGCCATCGCGTCCAGCGCTACAAGGATAATCCGCAGCCAATCGCGCGGTGCGTCGAGGTCTTCATCTGGCTGCTGCGCACCAAGTACCTCCCCGAGGTCCAGGACGCTTTCGCCGACTGCGCCCTGACCGAGGCTCAATTGGCCGCAGCGCTGTCGTTCCATTTCAATACGGGCGCGATCCACCGTGCCGATTGGGTGCGCGCCTGGAAGATGGGCTCGGTCGAGACCGCGCATGCCGCGTTCATGAATTGGCGTAGCCCCGCATCGATCATTCCGCGCCGGGAGAAAGAGCGCGACCTGTTCTTCGACGGCGTCTGGTCGAACGACGGCACGACGCTGCACTATGATGTGCGCAAGCCCTCCTACACGCCGAATTGGAGTTCTGCCCGCCGGATCGACATCTCGGGCGAGGTCCGCACCGCGATCGAGGCGGGCGTATGAGGCCGCAGCCGCAGACCTACGCCGAGCGGCTGCGCGGCACGATGAGCTGGGCGCTGCTCGGAGCCGGCATCGTCTGCACTGGGTTCGCCGTCGGGGCGCTGCTGATCGCCTGGCGCGGCGGGTGGCCGGCCGGGACCGAGCATCAGCGCCTCTCGATCGTCGGCTGGGCACTCCTCGGCGCCCTCGCCGGCATGTTGGCCGTCATCATCAGTCTCGCGATCGGCGGGCCGGTCGGCCGCTTCAAGGCCAACGTCGGGCGCGCCGGCGTGGGGCTGGAGGCGGAGGACCATGATCTGCCGCCAGCGGCGACGGTCACGACAACCACGGTGGTCAACCCGGCGGCTTCGGCCGCGCCGCCGCAGACGGAGGAGAAGCGGACATGACCCTTGCGCTCCTCTCGCGCTACTGGCGCGAGCTAGGCCTTGCATTCCTCGCCGTCATCATCTGCGGCATGGTATTGCTCGACGCGCGCCACGCCTCGCAACGCGACAAGGCCCGCGCCGAGCTTGCGGCCGAGCAGGCTCGCCACGCTGTCACGCGACAGTCGGTCGAGACGCTGACCGCGGCGCTCGATGTCAAAAACCGCGAGAGCGAGGCGCGCGCCAAGGCCTACGAGGAGAGCAAGGCCGCCAACGCAAAGGCCATCGCCGAACTCGACCAGCGCTACAAGGCCACCGCGAGCCGCGTGGAGGCGCTGCGGGCGATGGCGAAGCAGTTCCCCGCCAATCCGGCCTGCCGCGCTCCGGCGGCGCTCCTGGCGCAGCTGGAGGGGCTGTAATGCGCACGATCGTCCTCGCCGCGCTGCTGCTCGCCAGCTGCAAGACGCCGCCGGCGCCGGGCATCGAAGTCCGCACCGTGACGAAGACGGTGGAGGTCCAGCGCCCCTGCGCCGCGACCAAGCCGAAGCGACCCGCGCCGATCCCGCTCCCGATGCCGACGGACGCGCTTCAGCTCGCCGCGGTGCTCGGGGCCAAGCTCGCGGAATATGCCGGGCCGGGCGCCTATGCCGATCGCGCCGAGGCGGTGATCGACGAATGCACGCGGGCGAAATAGCGGTGCGCTGCACCTATTGCGGCAGCGGACGCCACCAGAAGCCGCTGTGCCCGCACACCTGGTCCGGCTCATCGGCGCGGACACACCTCCGCTGCTCCTACTGCGGTGGCCGGGATCATGCCTACGAGGCGTGCCCGAAGATCATGGCGCCCCATCGACGCGACTCGAACGCCTATATCTTGGACCGCTAGCCGAACAGCGGCTTGCTGGTAAGGCGCAGCGCGTCCTCCTCGCTCATATCGCCACGGCCGGCCGGCGTCGCTATTATGGGCGCATGGCTGACGAGCTTACCCTCGCCGTCGTCGGGATCGACTATGCGAACGCGGATGGCAGCAACCGCCGCTTCGAGATCGGCCTGTGCCGGCCGGGCGATCCGATCGAACTGCGGCCGGAGCCGACGAACGAACACGATGAGCTCGCCGTAGCCGTCTGGCGGCCAGGCGGCGGTCAGATGGGCTACGTCACCGCAGAGCGAGCGCCCTTCGTGCGCCAGCGGCTGGCTACCGGCTACAAGGCGGTCTTTCAGGGCGTCGCCGGCTCCGCTGCCTATATCCGCGCGCGCTTCGGCGGTGGTGATCCGACGCTGCCGCCGGCGCCAGCCGAACAGATTGCGCACGCTCCGCCGCGGCGATCGAGCTACGATCCCGACGCATTCTATCCCGATCCGGACGGCCCAGAATGGGGCGCATAGGCATCCAGCAACATTCATGTGGGGGTATCGGTGGGGGTATCCAAGGCGCGCCATCCAGAAGGATCGGCGGAAATCCGCCGCAAACAGCTTCTAATTGGGTAGGTGCCGGGCCCACCAGCGCCGCGCAGGGTAAGCAGCGGCGGAGTTGATGCGAGCCTCTAAGCGCGGCCGTCCGACGGCGCGGCTTTGCCACGGCGCCTTGCATGCAGTTCAATGAAGCCGCTAAGGGCCGTCACGTCGGGGAGTAGCGCAGCCTGGTAGCGCATCTGCTTTGGGATACGATCAAACATCTAGGATTTCTGCCGCTTTTTGCGCCGTTGTGACGCGGAATGTGACGAAAGTGCTGCGGAAACCCGATCGAAGGCGGTATCGGCTGCGTCGGGCTTGATGTGAGCATAGCGCATCGTCATCGATATGTCGGAGTGCCCAAGGGCGTCCTTCACATCCGCAATATCGGCGCCGTTTTGCCGCGCCCACGACGCGAAGGTGTGCCGCAAATCATGGAACCGGACGTTTTCTAGCTTCGCGGCCTTGAGAGCGGCTTTCCACCGCTTCTCGAAATTCGTGATATCGAACACGCGCCCACGACGCTGGTCGATCGCCGTGGTCGATAGGGCGGCCAAGAGCTGCGGTTGAATGCGCACCTCATGGTTTTTATCGCCCTTGGCGACAACCTGTATACGCTTCGCACCGAGGAACACCTGCGACCAATCCAAATCGAGGATGTTGCGCTTCCTCAAGCCAGTGGTCACCGCGCAGATCAGGATCGGCTTCAGGCTTGGCTCGGCCGCAGCAAGTAGCGAATCCCATTCCTCAAAGGTGAGGAAGCGCGTACGACCCGGCGGCTCCTTCGTCTTGAGCGCGTCCCATGCGAGATCGGGGATAGGGGCATTGTGGACCTTGGCGACATAGCGCAATGCGGCCCGGAGGATCGTCACCTCGCGATTGACCGAATGCTGTTGAAGGCCATCGCCCCGTCGGCGAGCGCGATAGTCCATGACGGTCGAGTTGGTGATCGAGCCGAGCTTGCGGTCCTTGCCGATGTAGTCTTCCAGCTTGCCGAGCTGATTGAGAATCGTCGCGCTGGATGAAAGGTCTTTGGCGTGCTCGTCGTAGTAGATCTGGCACAGGCGGTGCACGGTCCATTCCTTCTTCCGCTTGCCGCGCTTGCGCGCCGCCAGCTTATGGTCGTCCTCTACCTTGAGAGCTTCCCTCTTGCCCGTCTCGCCCGTGCTGCCTCGAAATCGCTGACCGTCGATCGAGAAGCTGAACCACCAGTATGGCGAGCCTTCTCTTCGGTAGAGGGACATTGGCGGGAGCTTTCGACAAATTGGGTCAGATCATCGAGGGTGTATCGGATCGCGCGCCCGATCAAGACGTAGGGCAGCCGCCCGGCCTGGCGCTGCTTCCGAAGCGTACGCGGGCAGAGCTTGAGCGCATCCGCCGCCTCGTCCTCAGTGAGAAGCGCCGGAAGCATCACCCCTCTCCCCCAACATCTATGCTCTTGGTGGAGAGCCGCTGATCTTGGGCGATGCCGTCTTCACCATCGCAAGGCATCATTTTGCGGCGGCGGATCAGTGACTTTAGGCTGCCGAGCGCGCCGACCTTTCGTTGCGGCCGCTTGCCCCAAGCTGGCTCGCCATCGGGGGCGAACCACTGCCGATAGTACACGGCCAATGCGCCCGAGCGCTCGGTTTCGACGATCTCGTGGACACGAACTTCTAGCCAGCCGTAGCCCTCCACGTAGTCGTCCTCGCTTGCGAACGTCCACACCTCGCTAATCGGCGCGCCGTCGCGGTCGCGGCCGGAATCAATGGTGCACATTGCATAGCCCTGCGACCGATAGTGTTTGCGCGAGGGATCGAAGCGCGAAGCGCCGAGACCCGTAGGGGATCGGTCGACAGACGATAGCCCGGTGCCGTCAGGCACGCGCCCTGAAACAGTATCGCTCATCCTACGCTCCCTTCGCTTGGGTGGAGGAGGGCGAGGATGGCGTCGACTTTGGTGAGGGCTCTCTTGCGCCGACCGTGCCAATGCCCAAGCCCATCGGTCGGCAGCGCCTCGTGCCACGCGTCTGGGTCGATGATCCGCGCAATCTCCTCCTCCCGCCCTACGCCGGCAGCGGGTGATGGGTAGGAGCCCTGTTCGGTCCCCTGTGGTGGGGAGAGGCGGGAGAACGCCGCTACGACCTTTTCATAGGCCACATGCGCCGCGTCATCGTCCAGCACGCCGAGCCGGCGGAGGTGGTCGGAAAGTTCGAATAGGCATTCGCCGAGCCGTTCGGCTCCATCCGCCGCTTCGGGCTGTTCGGGTGCTTGATGGTTGGTCATGGTTCGAATCTCTCATCATGGCACTCGATCAGTGGGCGACGATGTATCGGGCAATAAAGCAGATCGCCGATGTTGATGCCTGATCGGTCAAGACGCATCGTCTCCATGTAGAGGAAATGCTGCTGTTCTTCCTCTTCGTCGGTGAGATTGCGACATTGAAATTTGCCCATTACTTCCTCCCCGCCGCGAGGGCGCGCAGGCTTCGCAGTTCATCCATTCGGATATAGAACGCGATCACCTTGTCGCCCGGCGCTTCGCTGTCGCCGATAGGCAGCACCTTCGATAGCGCCTCCCTCAGCGCCGCGATCTCCGCATCCGGGGAGGGTGCTTGCTGTGGGGCGGTAGTGGCGGCGTCTTTCCGCGCCTGATAGGCGACCGCCATATTCCAGCGCGTGAACCGGAAAGCATCCAATTGGCTCAGGTCTTCCGGCTCGCGGTACGCCTTGCGGACCCATTCGTGAGCCTCGCTTTCAGTGTCATTCACGCCCTCTTGGGGATCGGCAACGATGGCGACGGGAGGCGTGGCCTCCAATGCCTCAAGAATGCTTTCGTAGCCAAGTTCAATCGTGGCGATCTCGTGCATCTGCCGATATGTTTCGACAATGACGGCATCCTCCCCCGGCTGTGGGGCGGTAGGGGCGGCTGCGAGCATAGCGGACCAGATTGCAGATGCTTTGGCGGTATCGAATACCAACTCCGCGTTCCAAACTGTCGTTAACATCTCCTCGGTCGGCTCCCTCGGCACCAGCACCCACCCCTCCGGAACCCGTGGGACTTCCTGCTCGGCGAAGGCGGCGCGGACGTGATCTCGCCACCAATATGCGCCGCGACCTTCGACCTTCTCGCCGAGCCAGTGACCGTCCAGCGGACCCTCGCCGAGCAGGAATGTCAGGATTTCGCGCGCCCGTTCTTCTCTGTTCATCACATCGTGTCCTTGAGCGTGGCGCGGGCGCGCTGCTGAGCGTCGTCGAGAAGCTGATAGATCGCCGACTTGCGCTCCTTACGGAACTCGTCGTCATCCTCCTGACCGCGCTTCGATCGCCGGATCGGCTCCGCCCATTCGATGAGGTCGTCTGCCTGCATGAGCGTCTCGATCGCGAGCGCTGCTTCGTTGAGCGCCTCCCGCAGCACCCGCACTTGCTCGGCGGATGACTGGAGGGCGGCGCGCTCCTCGCGCAACTCGGCGATCAACTGACGGATATCCGGGCCGACGATAAGCATGTGCCAGTCATCGCGGCTCGCGTGGCGCTCAAGGTCATCTAGCTTTTCTGGCGAAAGACGGCGCTCCACAGCTACGGTCTCAGGCATCGCACCGAACTCCTCGAACGCTTCAGATAATTGCCGCACAAAGCGGGCATGTAACGGTGCGGCTTCGGGTCTCGCTCCACACATAGCCGGGCTCGTCGCTGGCCAAGTCGAAGGCGTCGCCGCACAGGGTGTGTTCCCCGCCGGCCACATCGTTGATGACGTGGACCATGCCCTCGGCTTCGACGAACGTGGCCATCTACTCCCCCTCCATGTTCGCGGCTGCGCGGAGAGCGGCGGCGACGAACGCGCGGATAAGAGCACCGCGGTAATCGCCTTCCTGCCACCCATTTCGGCTGACGCGCTCCATGGCTTCGTCGAGGGTAGACGCAATCTCGTAATCGTCGACCAGCGTCATCGCGGCATCGAGCGAGGCGGTATAGTGCGGCAGTTCAGGCGCGTTCCCGCCGTGGTCGTAATAGTCACGCTCCAGCACCATGACGCTGTGGTCTCGGTGGCCAAAGAAGCTATCGCCGTCCCGCTCACGGACGATGCCGCGAGCGAGCGCGACTTCCGCATCAAGCTCGCGATCCGCCGTCGCGGCCTCGACCCGCGAAGCCAGTGCGAGAAGCTGTTCGGATGTCATGCCTCACCACCAGTGATTTCGATGGCGGCGTCACTTTCCCATATCGGCACCAACTCCACGACGCGCCAGACGCCTTTGCCCTTGGCCTCGCCCTCCTCGATCGCGTGGGATTGAAGAGCGAATGCCTCGCTATCCAGCCACTGGAGTTCGCCGTCACGCGGGTTAGTAAACCCCTGCTGCAGAATGAACATTTCAATTCTCCTGTTCGATGCGCTTTTCGATTTGCTTGTGCACCCAGGCCAGTGCTGCTTCGAGGTCAGCGAATGACGTGTCCGCCATGTCGCCTTCGCCTTCCGGGCCGGCGAGCGCGGCGTTCAATGCGCCCTCCATCGCTCGGAGGCGCTTGAGGGTTAACTTCATGATCCCTGCCCTTTGAGATAGTCGCGATCCTTTCGCCCGTATCCGAATGGATATCGGTCGATTATCGGCTGCGCGATCGGCTCCGCCTGCAAGTACAGACGCTCCATGTCGTCGGCCCTGTTCGGGGAAACGTCGTCGCTATACCGGGCCCACATCTTCTGGATGATCCGGTACAGGTCGCCGACCGCGACGACGAGTTCTTGGCGCTCGCTCACTTGCCGCCCTCCCTAAGGAAGCGATCGACGGCGATGCCGAGAGGTGATGGCCGATAGACCTTCGAGCCGCGCGAGCCGCTGCACGAGACGCCCCATCGCTGCTTGCCCTCGGCCAGTCCGAGCTTGACGAGCTTCGACAGGCGATAGCTATGATCGCTGCCGTTCGATCCGCCACAGTCGAGCGGTCGCGCGTACCCCGGCGTTCTGCCGGTGCTGTAGCCCTTGGCGTGCCATTCCAGGCTGGTGGCGCAAGCGCTGGCAAGCTCAGCGAGCATATCGCGATCGCGCTCGCTCAGCTTCCGCGCCACCTCGGCGATATCGGGGGTGTTCGGGGCGGTCACGGCAGATCATCCAGGCTAAGGGTGTAGGCCATCGCGCCGAGCCCGCATTTCGTGCAGACCCGCTCGCCGCCTCGGCCGTCGTCGAACTCGCGCCAGCCTTGGAAATCGTGCTCGCACTCGACCTTCCGCTTGATGTGCAGCGTCAGCGGCGGATGCGATCCGAAGATGCGCCGGTAGTTGTCGCGTTCGCTCACCGCTCGCCTCCGTTGGTTGGCAGATGCTTGCCAGCTTCGATCTCGGCGGCGATGACGGTCAGGGCATCGCCCTCCGCAGTGATCGCGTCGGATAAACACCCGGTGCCTTCTCCATGGCAGCGCTGCGCCTCCGCCCGGATGTGGTGCAGGATCGCGGATCGCTCTTCTTCCAGATCCTCGATCCTGGAGAGGAGAGCCGGATCAATCGCGGCGGCAGCGGAGCAAAGCGCCTCGAAGTCGTCGCTATGGACGATCCAGCACTTCTCACCGTCGTCGGCTTCGATCGATATTTGCCGGCCGTTGCGAGCGCGATAGGTGTCCGTCGCATTGGCAGCGATTGCGCACGCCGCCTCATGCAGCCGCCGCAGCTCGGATAGGTCTAGGGGTGGGTTAGGCATGGGCAGCCTCCAGAGAGTCGATGTTGCCGCGCACGACGCGGAAGGTGATGGCGACCACCCAGGGGTTGGCGTCCCAGGCGTCAGCGCCGTGGAGGCTGTTCCAGAGCTCGCGGTAGGCTTCGACCGGATCCTCTAGGCCTTCCTCGACGAGCGTCACGCCTTCGCGGATCGCATCGGCCTCGCTGATGTCCTGCAGCCGCTCGACCTTCACGCCCTCGACGATCAGGGTGAGGCGGGAAGCCCAGCGGGGCATGTGGATCGATGGCCGTGACAGGCGCCCCAGCTTTTCGCGGGACTGGTCGACCATGCGGAAATATCCGTGGAGTGCCGCATCGGGAATGGAGCCCGTGTTCGGCCCCGTTTGCAGCGTAGCGCCGTCGGCAGAGAATATTACCTCGCCGTCGTGTCCGTCGGACCAGAAATAGATGCTCTCGCGCACATAGAGCCGATCGCCGACGGCGAAAGGAATGTCGCACGCGAGCCATTCCGCGTTGCCAGGATCCAGCACATAGGAATCCGACCACTGACCATCGAGCAGGCTCGGACGCTTGCCGCGCGGCTTCGCAAGCCGCCTCGTCTGCGTCTTCCGCCCGTCGAGCAGCGCGCGCACCATCGGAGCGGAGAAGATGATAGGCCGATCCATCAGCACACCATCCCAGCCGCGCGGGCGAGACGCAGGCCGCGGCGCATCCGCTGCCGCTGAGCGACCCGGGCATGAGCCTCGGGCAGCGACGGCCAGTCCGCGACCGTGATCGGCCAGGATGGCGACCCGTCGGCGCGAAGGCGCTGGCTGCGCTGGAAGGCTATGCTGTTGCGATAGTCAGCCATCGAAGTGTCGGGCGGCGCTTGTTCGGCTTGTCCCGCCCGTCCCTGGAGGAAATGGTTCAGCCCTTGATCGCCTCGATCCGCGCGACGCCGTACTCGCGCAGCTCGGTCGCCTCGTCGTCGTCGAGAAGCGGGGCGAGCGCGGAGACGCGGGCCATCTCTCCGAAATAGTGCCGTGCCGCCCTCTGGTAAGCCTCGGAGGCAAGCTCTGGTGTTGGGTAGCTTCCGAGAAAAAGGGCCTTCCGGTTGACCTGAATGCGGGCCTCGAAGCGATTCCGATGCTTCTTCACGCCTTTGGGCAGAAGGCGCCCGGCAGTTGGGGCAAAGTTGTATGAGTTTTGCCGCGGCGTGACGATGCGGAGGTTCGCCCGGCGGTTGTTGAGCGGGTTACCGTCGATGTGGTCGACGACCATGCCGTGAGGAACGTCACCAACAATCAGACGATGAAGCGATTGCCACTCCCGCCCTTCGCGTCGAACGACATATGGGCGCCGGCCACGACCAGATCGTGCCGCCCTCCAGCGGCAGCGGCCGTCGACAGCGATTTCGATGTCTTGGACATCGATCACCGCAATGGCGTCCGGATAGCTCGGAACGGCAACGTCGATCAGTGCGCGATCATCCATGACGGTGATCGAGTTCGGTTTCACGATGCCGGCCATCACGACTTCGCCTTCCCAAAGCGCTCCTTGGCGGCCGTGATTTCCTTCTCGACTGCCGCGACCAGCTCTTCCGGCATGGCGTCACGGTGCTTGCGCAGATCAGATTCCACGGTGAGCGCGTCGCCAAGGATGGCGGCGTTGACGCATCGCGCTGTCAGATCATCGGCTAGCTGGCGTGCTGGATGGTCGGCGAGCGTGTCGTTGTGGTCTTCGCCGCGGTCGGTGTCGGCTGAGCCTTCGGAGGCCTCCTCCTGCTCGGGCTCGACCACTTCCTCGGCCGGCGCCGCCTGGTGCTCGATCATCGCAGCGGTGAGCGGCTGGACATCGACGGCTGCCGCAATGGCGACGTCCTCGATCTCCTCGACCGTGCGATAGCCGAGCATCACTTCGGGGGCGTAGAGGTTCACAAGGAATGATGCGCTGCGATAGCGCAGCATCAGTTCCGGCATGGTCCGATACTTGGCGTTCTTGGTCCAGCCTTCGGCCTCGGCCATTGCCATGTCGACCGTCATCTCGACGCGCTTGCCCGACTTCGCGAGCGTGGCGAAGCACGTGGCGGAAAGCGTCTTGCCGGCGCCGGCGATCTCCCAATCGAGATCATCCTTGAACTTCCCCGAGGCGTTGGCCCGCGCGATCATGTATTTGGACGCAAAGCCGGCCTTGCCGTTGATGACGTGGATGTTCTGCATCACGATCAGCGGCATCTCGCCCATCGCTTCGGCGAGGGTGAGTGCGATGTAGCAGTTGGCGATAGCCTGCTCGGGCGAACCCTTGCGGAGATGCTCCGGGACAAGGGGAGACATCGCGAAAGTGCGCGCCTGCCGTTGTGCGAGGGCGAACTTCTCAGCGGCCGCGCTCTGCGGAGCGACTACAAGCTGTCGAGTATCGACGGTGGTCTGCAACTGGGTTGCCATTATCGTTCTCCGTCAGAAGTGGATTTCGGATTCGGTGACGTACCGCTCGCGGCGGATCAGCTCGGGCTCGGCTCCCGCGGCCTGGAGCTCGGCGTCGACGATGTGCCGGACGGCGGCGGCGCGATCCGGCGACAGCATGCCAGCCTGCGCCCACAGCGCCCGGAGGCTCCGGATGCGCCAGTTGCGCTGCCGAGCGCGGTCCTGCGCCTCGGTCGGTCGCGTGCTCATGCCGCAGCCGCCCAGGCCATCTCATGGCCTTCGATGTCGTCGATCCGCTTCCGCGCCCACACGGGAAGCCCGACCTGCGCCGGCTCGTCGGCGTAGCCGGGCCAGCGATCGGCGCTGAGGCACTCGGCAAACTTGCGGATCGCCTGCCGGTTGAGCCAGCGGCCGCGCTCGATGTCCTCGGCCGGCAGCTCGTACAGCGCGACGCAGTACGGCGGCTCCTTCTCGACGACGACGTGCACCCAATGGGTCGGATAGTGCCCGTACACCGCCTTGATGCCGTCAGCGTAGAAAGCTGCGGACTGGTGATAGCCGAAGTTGGCGATTGCGCGCTTGAAGCCGTCGGGGCTGGCATTGGTCGGCGCCACGAACTTCAGGTCCGACACGACCATGACGTCGCGGTGCTCGACGATGCTGTTGGGCCGGAAGTCGGGGCGGGCACGGAGCCAGACGCCGGTCTCCGGGTCCTGCCAGGCCAGTGTTTCCTCGGTGACGCCGTTGGTCAGCGTCGCCATGGCGAGACCGTTGCGCCGGATCGCGGCGGCGACGGCGCAGACGGCCTCGGCGTCAGCATGGCGCAGGATCGTCTTGCCGGCCTGTTCTGCGTCGATCGCAGCGAGCTGGTCGTCTGTGAAATTGACGGTCCGCTGGCTCGGCGCCCGATAGTCCTCCGGCAGCACATGGTAGTGCTCGGGCCAGCGCTCGCTCAGCAGCAGCATGTCGTGCGCCGCCTTGCCGATGCTGAAATGCGGCTTCCCTTCCTCGGGTGGCCGATCCGGGTTCATCGGGCTGTCGAACCAGAAGTGATAGGGCGACTTGTTCAGCAGCGTCTTGGCGCCCGTCGACGACAGCGACGGCGCCGGTAGCAGATCCGGGTTGCGGTGGTAGTCCTCGGCGTCGATGTTCGGATAGGCGCCGGGGGCGGTGATGATCGGCGAACAACGCACCTCGCGCAGCGCCGCCCACGGATCGGGCTTCACCGGCGCCGGCTCGCCGACAGGCAATTCGCGCTGGTCGGCGCCGGGATTGCGCTCGCGCTTCGGCCCGGTCGCCTTCGGCCGCGGCATCAGCACCGCGCCCATGTCCTTGAGCAGGCGGCGCACCTCGGTGATCTTCATGTCGAGGCCGCGCTGATCGCTCGGCGAAGACGGATACGGCCGGAACTGCTCGACCTCGCCGAACCGAAACACGGCACGCGGGTGCTTGCCGCCCTCCTCGAACCGGACGGTCACACCGGGCCAGCGCTCGACCTCGCGCTCGATCGCGCCCTCGTAGTCGCGGCGCGTCACTCCCCCGCCTCCCGATCTTCCGCAGCCCACCGCGCTTCCTGCTTGGCGCGTTCGGCGGCATCGCGTGCGGCGACCTCGGTATAGAAGCGCTCGCGCTCGGCAGCGGCCTCAGGCGAGGCCGCGAGCCGCTCCATGTTGGCGACGATCTCGCCCGAGGTGCGCGCATCGGTGCCGACACGACGGCGGAAGCCCGCCAGCATGTCGCGCTCCGACGCCTCCAGCACGCGGGCGAATTGGGCGGTGTGGTCGGTCATGCGTCCCTCCGATGCTGGACGAGCATGGCGCGCGCCTTGTCGTCGAATTTCACCAGTGAGTTCTGGATGCACTCGACCTGCTCGTCGGTCAGCGAGCACGAAAGGTAGCCGTCGCCGACTTCCTCGCCGTCCTCATCGAGCTTCTTCGCGATCGGATAGGTGTCGAGTTCGCAGATGCGTTCGACGAGACTGTCGTAAGCCCATTCGGCGTCGCGGCGCTTCTGGTCGGCCTCGCCGACAAGGGCCTGCTTGATCTGGTATTCGAAGCTGCGACGCTGGTCGATCCGCCCAGGCTGGTTTTCGTCCAGCTTGGCATTCTGCTCATCGGCCATCGCCTTGGCGCTGGCGTAGGCATCTGCCTCGTTGTCGAACAGGCAGCTCTCGCGATAGACGGAGCCGCCGCCGATACCGGTCTCATTGCACATGTACGACACCGGATCGTCGTCGCGGTCGAATGACGATTTCGGCCATTCGATGCGAACCTGCCCGATCGTCAGTGGGACGGTGCAGGCGACATAGGAATGCTGCGTCAGCTTCGTCCGGCCGTCGCAGCGCGGGCACGCAATGTCCGCTTCCGTGCCGGCAGGCGAAACCGCCTTCCATTTCCCGGTGCCATTGCAATCGGGGCAGTTGAAGGCGCTGCCGGCAGCGTTGGTGCTGGCGTACCAGACCTTATCGCCGATCTTGTAGCGCGGCGTGGGCATGTCGGACTGCGCGCTCACACCATCCTCCGTTTCAAGATCAGCCCTAAGGCCAGGAACACAGCCGCTGCGAGGAAGCCGGCGGCGCTGAGCCAGTCACGCGCACCAAGCGCGGAGGCGGTGCCGCACAGGGCGGCGAGGGTGCCGAGGCGGGTCATTTGCCTTGCTCCCGTGCGAGAGCGGCAGCTTCGCGAAGCTTGGCGACTACCTCGGCTTGGGTGCGCTCGGGGGCGTCGTTCCAGCACCAAATTCGCACGATCGCCAAGCCTCCACCTGGAGAGATTAGGTTCGCGAAAAAGCGCTGAGCATCTAGTGCGATCCCATCGGGATGCGCCGCACCGATCGCGGTGCTAGCGCACCAACATACGCCTCGAACTCCACCGTTCTTCTGCGTCCACTTGCCTTCCGGCTCGATCAGGTCGGCCGCGCGCTCCAGCACATCGGCAACAGACAGCGCACTCATGCCGCCTCTCCAAGCCGGTGTTCGCTGTAATCCACGGTGATGGTGCGGCGCTGGTCGCGCTCGTCGTTCCCAAACGTCCCATTGCCTTTCGCCCGCATCTCGTGCTCAAGAGCGTCCGCGGCGTCCAAAAGCTGGTCTCGGCACTCGAACATCTTGAGCGTGTCGGCCAATGCCCGGATCAACTCGATCTGGTCATAGGTGCCGAGGGACATGGCGTTGGCGAACAGGTCGCGCTTTTCGCGATGGGTGAGCTGGCAGGTCATGCGGGCTCGCCAACAGTCACGATATTGGTGTCATAATCGAGCGTGAAGATGCGGCCAGTTACCTTGCCAACCTTCTGCGCTGTGGACTTGGCAACATTTTGCCACCAGTTGGCATCATCGTAGCCGATCCAACGGACGACGCCGTCCGCACCGGCGTATACCTTCCAGTACATGTCGTTGCGGGACTGGCTAAAGTCCGCGACCATCGTGGTCTGACCAACACCATTCATGATACTGATCTCCAAAAGGGTGGAAGCTGAGTTCAGGCGGCGGCGCGAGAGCACGTCTCGGCAACCCGCCGACGTTGCGCGCGGGCAGCCCAGCGCAGATTGCGGGCGATGGAAGGGGTTTCGGGCCAGCGCTTGGCGGCCTCGACAGCCTTCGCCTCCAACTGAAGAGCGCGGGCGATGCGATCGGCGTTCGTCATGTGGAAACTCCCATCTCCACCCGTCGTCTGACGGGGTGTGTGCGTCTGAATTCATCCTCGCTGCGGGCACATCAGCACCCGCAGTCCGGGGAAGTCAGACAACCCGCCAGACACGGACGCCGCCGTCGACAGCGGCAGACTTGAAGTTGAAGGGGAGGCCGGCACGCATCGCCGTTGCCCGCACAGTTGCAAGAGCAGAGACCCGCTTCGCACCGGGGAAGAAAATGCTATCGCCGACTTCCATGCTCTCGACGGGCACGCGCAGCTTACGAGGCTTCTGCGCCTCAGTAGGAAGGGGGATGTTTCGGTCGATCTTCATCTCGCTCTCCAAGAACGGCATGAGCGCCGTTGGAGAGCGGTGTACGCGTACAAACGTACGGCGTCAACCCATCAATATGCGTTACGCGTAAAAAATTACGCAACCAGCTCCGGCCATGGGATTACGCGGTCCATCCGCGCCACGCGTTCGGTGGGCAGGCGGAAGGTTATGTGTGGGGTATATTGCTCCAACTCGATGTAGCTCGCGGTCTTCCGCACCAACGTCTTCACGAGCACCGCGCTGGTGCGCTCGCCTTCATACTCATCAGGCATGCGCATATATATAACGCAGTCCTCGCCTACGCTCGGCCGGCGCTTTTGCTCGACGAATATCATTTCGCCGTCGTGGTGACGGGGCGCCATCGAAGACCCCTGCACGTACAATGAATAAACATCGGTGCGACCATCGAGAATCACCGGGCGACGCACATAGCCGATGATCTCTGCGCTATTCAGATATGTTTGCTCAATAGCCTCGCCATCCATGATAACATCGGCGCCCAGCGCGGTCCCGAGTATCGGCACATCGCGGCGCATTCGCTGATCGCTGGCCCCCTCCATCGGAGGCGCCGGTCGGACATTGGGTGCGACCGGTATCCCAGTGAGCGACCAGATTTCAACGGGCTCGATCGGCGGAGAGCCACGGCCGGATAGCGCATCAACAAACCGCTGTGCGATTTCGTTTGGCAGCGGCTTGGAGTAGGACGCCTCTAGAAAACGCTGAATGCCCGACGCGTGCCGATAGCCAGCGGCCGCCGCCAACTCGCGCATTGTCATCCCCGCGCGCACGCGTAAGCGCGATAGCGCCTCGCCAGTAGTTTCGTTCTCAGGCACGTACGGAATATCGACCGCGAGCGGTACACATTCCACGTTGACCTTTGTACGCGTACAAGATATCTCGGCATCATGATCGATGCCAGGGCCATGATAGCAGTGCGCGGCGGCATCCGCCCGCTCGCTCGCAAGCTGGAACATGCCAATCACACAACCGTCCAGGGTTGGTGGGAGAGAAATCGCATCCCGAGCGAGCGTCTGGCGGAAGTCGAGGCAATACCGCCCGAACAGGCAATGGCATCATGATCCCCCACCGCACCTCCCTGACGGCGGGGAGCCGGGGCACCTCCACCTCCCCAAATGGCGCCCCGGCGGCTACCGACAACTGGCTCGGAGTCGACAGCGCGACAGTGCGCTTTGGCAGCACGACGCAGGGGACCGCTCCCTTCTGCAAGACCTGTCAGCGTCACCGGTACGGCCCCTGTGGCGTGTCGGTGTGCCCGTGGAGGGCAGCATGAGCAACATGTCCGTTCTTTGGCAGAATACATGCCTTGGTCTCAGTGAAGGCGCGCAGGCGATCTACTTGCGCGGCGCAGCCAGAGACGAGCGCAAGTCGTTCAACATGGCGTGTCTCTGGCAGGATCGGGTCGAGCCGATTCTTCCGCGCGCCATAGAGCGAGCATACGCGATCATCCGAAAGAGCGGCATCGTCGGTACTAATCCAAACGTGGAAGCCGATGTGCTGGAGTTCATCCGAGAGCGTCATTTCCGCAGATTCTTCCCTGATGGGAGGGCAGCATGAACCCCATCGCCATTCTCGTCGCTGGCGCGATCGTCATCGCGACGATCCTGCTCGTCAAAGGGCTGCTGGCTGTTCGCAACGCCCCCGTCGATCCCGCTTGGGCCGAGGAGCCGTTCCCCGCTGGCATCCCCGATCCGCTCCCCGAGCAGAGCGAGAGCAGCCGCAAGGGCGCAGCAGAGAGGGCGGGGGCTTCCAACATCAATCATGACGGGAGGGGCATCTAGTGCACCGCAGCAATTTTCCCGAGCGGGAACGCCCGGTCTTTTCCGCTTCTGCCGTGGTAAACGAGGTCGCTGAAGCGCTGAGCGCTATCCGTCGCGAAGACGGACTGACCTTCGCCGACATGGCCGCGATCATGGGCAAGAGCGAGGATCAGGCAGCGAAGTACTGCGCCGGTTCGGCAACCATGGATCTGGTGACGTTCGCGCGATCCTTCCGTGAGTGGAACGGGCGCTTCGCTGGTGGGCTGCTTCGCCTGTGTCAGCAAAGTCGCCCTGTGGCACCGACTGATCGTGCCAAGGGTTCGGCAGTACTCAAGGCCGCGCTCGCGCTGTCCGTCGCCCTGGAGGATGATGACGCGATCGACAGCGACGAGGTGCGCCAGAACCGGGGCACGCTCGAAAATGCCCGAGACGCAATCGACGCCCTGCTTGGCAAGCTTCAGCCGAGGAACGTGGCATGATCCACCTCCTCTATCGCCGCATCAAGCAGCGTAGGGCCATCGCCAAGCTCCAGCGCATCGTCGCCGAGCGCGCCAACAGCTTCGAGGTTCGCAGCTACCGTCAACACCGTGCCGCTGCAAAGCAGGGCTGGGCGAAGAAGCGGGGGATGGCATGAGCAGTGCCGTTCCATACGCGCCGGACTTCATCACCAGCCTGTTGCGGCAGATGTCGCCGGCTGAGCTGGCCACAGTCAAGGCTGACGATTTCCAACGCTGGCCTGTTCAGATCGTTACACCGGCCAAGATCATTCGCGAACTCACCTCAAACGAACGAGCAAGGAGGAAGTCATGAAGGCTGACCGTCCGCTTACGCCTCGTCAATGCGAGGCCCTGTTAGCTGCCGAAGATACGTTGTTCGGCGATACCAAGATCGCTCCTGGCTACGGCCGGATGCTTCGAGGACTGCGGCTGCGCGGGCTGATCGAAGGTGATGTGCCGCACGTCTACCTAACTGACGACGGCAAATCCAAGCTCTCCGAGCTGGCCGCGTCATGACCGACATTGAACTCAAGCTTGAACATCGCGCCCGCGACTATGAGGATGCATTGGAAGCGGCGTTGGACGCCCTCCAGGATTATTGGGACGCGTATAGCTCAGACATCGCCGCGATCACCGAGCTTCGTGACGCCTTCCGGACGGCTGGGCTATGACCCATCCCCGCGCACCCGGCAGCTACCAGGGCCTCACCGTCAAGCAGGCTGAGCTGCTGAGCTACCTCCGCTTCTACATCGCTGAGAGCGGCGGCGTTCCTCCGTCATTCGACGAGATGGCGGAGGCCATGGAACTGGCCAAGTCGAATGTACATCGGCTCGTCCGCGGCCTGGAAGAACGGGGCTATGTCACCCGGTCGGCCAATCGCGCTCGCTCGATCATCGTTCATGATCAGCCCGCGACACCTTACCACATCCTTCTCAACGCCAGCGTGGCTGAGCTTCTCGACGCACTGAACCGCAAGGGCGTACAGATCGCGATGGTGCGGGGATGACATTGCGTGAGCGCGGCCGCCTCGGGAATATCGCGCATGCCGCCGGCGCCGATCGCCGCGCTCGCGAACTTCACGCCGTTCTCTCTCGTGGGGAATGCCTGAAGCGCGCCGCAGCCATCGTCGGAGTCTCCTACCGTACGGCACGTCGCTACCGTCTGCGGATTGCCTGCTGATGCGCCGCTGGGGGGCACCGCAGCTTGGCGCGTCCGAAGCCAAGGCGCAGCTGATCGCGCGGCTCTACGGCTGCACGGACGCCGCCTTGGCGCGACTCACCGTCGACGACATCTGCCGATTCCACCGCGTCGATCGTCGGCTCGCGGAATATGAGCTGACGATCGCTCGCCAGAAGCGAGGAGTTGGGGCGACATGAGCGAGCTTGCCCTCCTCGAGGATGATCTCGCGCCGGAGCCGCTGTTTCCGGTAGAGCCGCGCGATTCCAATCCCGCGACTGAGCAGAAACGCCAGGAGACCCTGCTCGCCATGCTGCGGCGGCTTGCTCCGGGTGTGATCGCGTTCTCCGTGCCCAACGAGGGCAAGCGTTCCGATTGGGAGCGCGTGACCCGCTGGAAGGGCGGTGCTCGCCGCGGTGCCCCTGACCTCATCATCGCGTGGAACCGGGGCGTTGCCTTCGTCGAGATGAAGGGTGGGAAAACCGCGCTGCGCCCGGATCAGATCGAGATGCTGAACGGTCTCTATCGCGCCGGCCATCATGTCGCCGTATGGCGTAATCCCGCGAGCGCGCTGGCGTGGCTGCGAGACTGCGGCGCGCCTATCCGGGAGGCGCGCCTGTGACGATCGCGGACCTGGCCAGCACGCTTCCGGAGCATCTCGTCGCGCTGCAGCTGCTCGTCAATCGCTGTCCCGCGCCTGAAGATCGCAAGGAACTGATCGTGACCGCAGGTAGCTGCGGCGCGGTGTCTCCCGAAGATGCGCATCTGATGATCACCGCCAACCACTTGGAAACGGCATGATGGCGGTCGATTTCGACGCGGTTCGCCGCGACTATCCCCTCCAGGAAGTCGTCGGCAAGACCCTTAACCTGCGCCGCTCGGGCGGCAACATGGTTGCGGTTTGCCCGTTTCATCCCGACAAGAATCCCAGCCTCGTCCTGTTTAAGGACCAGACCTATCACTGCTTCGGATGCGGCGCGCACGGCGACGTCATCGATTTCGTGGCTGGGACGCAACATCTCTCGATCAGTGAGAGCATCCGGTTCCTGACCGGCGGCGAAGCCCCTCGCCTCGACGATGCTGATCGCGAGCGGCGCCGACGCGCGGCTGCGGAGCGAGAGTCGCGCCTACGGCGGCAGCAGGAGGCCGCGACGATCGAGGCGAGGCGACGCTGGGAGCGCGCGCTCCCCGTTAACGGCATTGGCAACGCTTATCTCGACCGCAAGGGGGTCGCGCCATACGGATGTCGCCGCGAGGGCGAGAATCTCCTTGTGCCGATCTACGACGATGTCGGCGAGATCTTGTCCGTCCAGTCGATCCCGCCGGAGCCAGGTGGGCGGAAGCTATTCCATGGCGGCGCTCCGGTCGCGGGCGGGACGCTCACCCTTGGTGACAATCCCGAGGGGCCAGTTATCATTGTCGAAGGCTTTGCCACCGGGGCGACGGTTCAGGCGGCGACTGGTTTCGTCGTCATCGTTGGATTCAGCAAGGGCGCGCTCAAGCGCACTGCGGAGATCGCGCGAGCACGACATCCGACGCGCGCGATCATCGTTGCTGCGGACACTAATGGGATCGATGCTGCCGAAGAGGCGGCTGCGGCGGTAGGCGGTCGCGTGGTCGTTCCCGATCTCCAGGGTGCCGAGGGCACGGACTTCAACGATCAGGCCGCGCATTACGGCTTGGAGGATGTCGGGCGCTCGTTCGCGCCCCCGCTGGTGGCGCCCGAGACGCCGCTCCCGCTGGTCTGGTTCGATGACAACCAGCCCTACCTCAGCGGAAACTGGCTCATCAAGAACGTCGTGCCAGCGGAGGCGTTCGTCACCATCATTGGCCATCCCGGGTGCGGCAAGAGTTTCCTCGCGCTGGATATCGCCCTCCATATCGCCTCGGGACGGCAATGGCAGGATCGCAAGGTCAAGCAGGGGCTCGTACTGTATCTCGCCGCCGAGGGGCAGCGAGGGCAGCAGAATCGTGTCGAGGCCTGGCGCCGGCACAACGAAGTCGATGGACTGCCCTTCGCTCTTATTCCGGTAGCGATCAACCTGCGGGACGCCAAGGCGGACCTTCCCAAGCTCATCGCCACGATCGAGGCCGCCGTCGCCATGGCCGGCCTACCCCTCGCCGCGCTCGTGGTCGACACCTTGAACCGGACATTCGGCGGCGGGGACGAGAACGGTGTCGACATGTCCGCCTATGTCGACAACGTCGGCAAAATACAGTCGCATTTCGACTGCACAGCGCTCGTCGTTCACCACATACCCAAGAACGCCGAGACCATCAGCGAGCGCGGGCACGGGTCTCTGCGGGGGGCCATAGAAACATCTCTCCTGGTGCAGGCGGATGCCGAATCCGGCGTGCGGACTCTGATCTGCAAGAAGCAGAAGGATGCCGAGGACGGGTGGAAGCTTCAGTTCAGGCTCAAGGTGGTCGAGCTCGGTGAAGACGAGGACGGCGATCCGGTCACCTCATGCGTCGTCGTTCCCGCGACGGATGAAATCGCCGCTCAGCGCTCCCGCGGGCCCAGCCTCAGCCCGACCCAACGGCAGGTCTACAATGAACTGCTGGCGGCGCTTGAGGCCGCCCCGGTCAGCGTGCCGCGCGATATTCCCGAGGATCAGATCGATCGAATGAAGGTCGGCAAGGTGGTTTCAAAATCCACCTGGCGTGATCGCTGGCTCGCGATCGGAGGATCGGACATGGAGAGCGAAACGGCCGCGCGGACGTTCCGCCGCGCGATTACCGAGCTTCAGAACAAGGGGCTGGTCGGCGTCTGGAACGACCATGCCTGGGCTACTTTCCAGTGAGGCGGACAATGGCGGACAAAAACGGACAACGCGGCGCAGGGGCAAGGCGGACAAATCGGCGGACAAAAGGGAGGTTTCCCCCTTTAGGGGGAACCCCCGTTGTCCGCCTGTCCGTGCCCCTGAATTTCGAGAGGGTGGCATGACCGACCACATCACCGAAATCCCACCATCGGACCAAGGCTATCCCGGAATGACCTTCCTCATCCGAAACAATCGGGAATACGCATCGAGAGGTGTTGGGAAACAGGTCCGCAAAGCTCTGCGGGATGCAGCGGATAGGGGAAGGTGTTAAGTGCGTGGACGCCCTCCACTGACCCGAGCTCGTGTGCTCACCTATTGGCGCAAGCATGGGCCGTGCACGATTATGCAGATCGTGCGCGCCACCGGAGCTGAGCGTCGGCATGTCCAACGGATCATGCGCGCTGCCGAGAAAGCTGGTATGGTGGCGGGATGAGCGAAGTCGAGAAAATCGCGGCATACCTGGAAGCGTTGGCCGAGAAGGAGGCGGACGATCAGGTCGCTGGCGCCCTGTTGAACGCGGCTGATGATATTCGCGCAGGGAAGCATCTTGAGGTGGCGGGATGAGAGATTGGATAGAGCAGATGACGCCCGAGCAAGCCAGAGCGTTTATGGCTAGCGCGATCGAAATTGAGGTCGTTCCTTTCGGGCGCGATTCGAATGGACGCCGCTATTATCGGCAAAAGAACCCCGTGAGCTTCCGCGATCTTCATCGTATTGCGAGAAAGGCGGAACTCTGATTTTTGCCGCATAGGCCGCATCATAAAATTACCATAGATGGTTTGGCCCATGGCGGGCCGTCCATCTTCGTATGATCCTGAATACTGTCAGCAGCTTGTTGACCACATGGCAACAGGCGCAAGCGTCGCCTCCTTCGCTGCTGAGATCGATGTAGCCCGCAGCACCATCAACGAATGGGCGAGCAAACATCCGGAATTTTCGGAAGCGCTTGCGCGAGGCAAGGCCAAATGCGCCGCTTGGTGGGAGAAAATTGGTCGCTCTGTCGCTGAGACAGGGGATGGCAGCGCGACCATGGTTATCTTCGGCCTGCGGAACATGGCGGACACGGACTGGCAGGATGTCCAGAAGCGTGAATTGAGCGGTCCTGGCGGTCGGGCGATCGAGCACAACGTCAAATCCGCACGCGACCTCACCGATGACGAACTGGCCGCCATCGCGAGCCGTGGCCAGTGAGCGCAGCGTTCGCCATCCCCCCGCATTTCGCGGCGCATGAGCTTCTACGCCGCCGTCGTGCCCGTGTGAGCATGGTTGATTACGCGCGCTACATCGAAGTGCCTGGAGCGCCCGTCGCTGAGAACGACGACGACACGGAATTGTTCAAGCCTGTCGAAACGCATTTGGCTCAGCACCACGAACTGATTCTTCAGGCTACCGAGCGCTGCATCAATCGTCACCGTGGCCGCACGATGCTGTTCCTGCCGCCCGGCAGCGCAAAGAGCACCTATGCGACCGTGGTCGCTCCGACGCATGCCATGGGACGTATTCCCAACTTCAAGGTTATTGGTGTCAGTTACGGGACTGACCTGGCGCGCAAGTTCGGCCGCCGCATGCGTTCGATCGTCAAGCAGCGCGCGTATGAGCGCCTGTTTGATGTTGGACTGAGCGCGGAGAGCAGCGCCGCCCACGAATGGGCGCTCACCAATGGTTCGGAATACATGGGCGGGGGCATCCTGTCGGGCATCACCGGCAACCGTGCTGACTTCATCGCTATCGATGACCCGATCAAGGGGCGCCAAGAGGCTGATTCGGAGGCTGTCCGCAAGAGCACGATAGACGCCTACCAAGAGGACGTGCTGACGCGCCTCAAGCCCGGCGGCTCGCTGATGATCACGCAAACGCGCTGGCATGAGGGGGACCTTGCCGGTTCGATCCTGCCGGAAGGGTGGGCTGGCGAAAGCGGCATGATCGCTTGCCGTGATGGCGAGACGTGGGAAATCATCTGCATCCCGGCGCGGTGTGAGCGCGAAGACGATCCGCTCGGGCGGCCTGTTGGAGAATACATCTGGCCCGAGTGGTTCGGCCGCGATCATTGGGCGGCATTCGAACGCCTGCCGCGCACATGGTCAGCGCTCTATCAGCAGCGCCCGAGCCCCGACACTGGCGACTACTTCAAGCGCGAGTGGATCATCGAGGTAGATGCCATCCCTCCCAAGGAGGAAATGGCGATCTACGGCGCGTCCGACTACGCCGTGACCGCAGACGGCGGTGACTACACCGTCCATGCCATCATCGGCATTGGCCACGACGGGCGCATGTACCTGCTGGACTTGTGGCGGGCCCAAGCATCCTCGGATGTGTGGGTTGATGCCTTCTGCGCGCTGGTGCGCAAGTGGCGCCCGATCGGTTGGGCTGAAGAGACAGGGCAGATCAAGGCTGGCGTAGGGCCGTTCCTCGTCAAGCGCATGCTGGAGACCGAATCCTACACCGTCCGCGAGCAATTCCCGACGCGCGGTGACAAGGCTGTGCGGGCGCAATCAATGCGCGCCCGAATGGCGTTGCAGGGGCTGCATGTTCCTCGTGGGGCGCCGTGGCTCAGCGATTTCATTTCCGAGCTGATGAGCTTCCCGGTCGGCGTGCATGACGACCAGGCGGATGCGATCGGCCTCGCCGGCCAGCTTCTCGACCGCATGGGGACCGGGAACGCGCCGAAGTCGGAGGAGCAGCAGGCGCGCGCCCGTGCTCGCACTACCGGAGCCCCGACCGTCGTTACTAGCGGCGTGGTTGCGCCCCCGCTCCCGATGGGGAGGCGTCGGTGACCGACATCAGCACCATGGAGACGACGGACACGTTCGCCGAGCCTGACGAGCCGAAGTCGTCGCGCGCAATCCTCACCGCCATCCGCAAGGCCGAGGATTCATTCCGGGAGTGGAACGCTACCTGCGACACAATAGATGAGATCTACAGCCTGGACGGCGCTGGCTATGGCGGCATGCGTCGCGATCTCGACGTGTATGGCTGGCGCGACAGTGAGCTAGACCTGTTCTGGGCCTCATACGAGGTGCTCAAGCCTGCGGTTTATGCCCGGCCTCCGCAACCGGTCGTCGCCCCGCTGTTCAAGGACGGCAAGCCGGTCAACAACGTCACGGCCGAGTTACTGGAGCGCTGCTCGGTATCGGTGTTCAAGCGCACGTCCATCGGCGACGTGATGACGCAGCTTCGCGATGATCTCCTCTTCACGTCCCGCGGTGTGCCGTGGGTTCGCTACGAGGTGGAGAACGGGCGCAAGAACATCTGCGTCGTCCACAAGGATCGCCGTGACTTCCTGCACGAGCCAGGTCGCAAGTGGGATGAGGTGGGCTGGGTCGCGGCTGCAGAGTGGCTGACCCGCAAGGACATGCGCAAGCGCTTCCGCTCGGCGAGTGGCGACGCATATCAGCAGGCCAAATACAGCCTGTACCGCGGCGACGAAGGCGACGACCGAGACGTTGAGAACCGCGCGACCGCTCGCAAGTGCAAGGTTTGGGAGGTTTGGCACAAGGCCGACAACAAGGTCTATTGGGTTACCGAAGGCGTGGAAGTGTTGCTCGACAGTGGCGAGCCGCACCTTGATCTCACCGACTTCTTCCCGTGCCCCAAGCCTGCCTATGCCACGCTTCGCCGGCGCTCCCTGATTCCGGTACCGGATTGGGAGCGCTATGCCGTCCACTTCCGCAAGATCAGTGAGCTGACCCGGCGCATTTACGCGCTGCTTGAAGACGTGCGGATGAAGGGCCTTATCCCTGCTGGCGGGGGTGTAGGAGACGCGATTGAGGCGCTTGTCCGCAGCGACGATGACCGGCTGTTGATCCCTGTGGAAGCGGCCCAGCTCATGCAGCAGGGCGCGAGTGGTTTCGTCCAGTGGTTGCCGTTGCAGGAACTTGCCGTAGCCATTCAGGGCCTGATCGAGTCCCGCACGCAGCTCATTCAAGACTTCTATCAGCTCAGCGGCATCAGCGATATCATGCGCGGCGCCACCGAGGCGGAAGAGACGCTCGGGGCGCAGGAGCTGAAATCGCAGTACGGCTCCGTCCGCGTGCGCGAAAAGAGCATGGAGTTGCAGCGGGTCGCTGCCGACACCGTAAAGATCGCCGCCGAAATCCTCGCCGAGAAATTCAGCCAAGACGACCTGCTCGAAATGAGCCAGATGGAGATACCGACCAAGGCGGCCATCTCCAAGCGCATTGCGGATATCGAGAAGGCTGCACGGCAGGAGATCGGGGCGCTTGGCGAGAAGGCTCAGGAAGCCGCCGTGCAGGCCCAGCAGAGCGGGCAGCAGGTAGACCCTGCTCAGGCCAAGCAGCAGTTTGAGCAGGCTCAGCAGCAGATACTGGCGAAATACGCGCCGATGCTCGCCGACGCCGAAGCACAGGTCCCAATCGAGGACGTGATGAAGCTGCTGCGCGACGACCGCGCGCGCAATTTCACATTCGAGATCGAGAGCAGTTCCACCATCTTGACCGACGAGCTTCAGGAGAAGCGCAGCCGCAGCGAGTTCCTGTCGGAGTTCTCATCGGCCACGCAGGCGCTGTCCAGCCTGATCGCCATGGGCGAGGAGGGGGCGACGCTTGCAGGCGAAATGCTCAAGTTTGTGCTCGCGCCGTATCGCGCCGGCCGCCAGTTAGACGGCGCTATCGAGGAGTTCATCAAGGCCGCGCCGCAGATGGCGCAGCAGATGCAGGCGCAGCAGGGTGGTGGCGAGAGCGAGGAAATCGCCAAGGCCAACCAGACGCTCGCGGATGCCGAGATGGTCAAGGCGCGTGCCGTTACTGCGCAGGTCCAGGCGAAGGCTGCGCAGGATCAGGCCGAGAACCAGCGCAAGTTCATGGAAATGCAGCAGAAGGCGGCTGCTGATGCGCAGAAAGCGCAGCACGAGAATGACAAGCTGCGCCTCCAACTCGCTGACATGGAGCGCAGTGGCGACAAGCTCGCGGCCGAAGTCGATAAGCTGCGGGCCGACACCTATGCCATTCTGGTCAAGGCCGGCGTTGCTCAGGATCAGCAAGCACTCGCCGAGTTCAAGACCGTGGCCGACGTCCACGCTCGCCAGACCGAACACGCGATGCAGGCGGAGAACGCCGCAACCGATCGCGACTTCCGTGAGCGCGGCGAGGCGCGCGCCGATCGCCAGCAGGATTTCTCCGAACAGCAGGCAATGAATGGAGCCGAGCAATGAGCGGTATCCCTGTCACGATCACGAACATGGGAACCCCGGTGACGAACACCGCTGGCGGCATCCCCGTCACCCTCACGGGCGGCACCACTGCCGCGATCGCGGATGGGCAGGAAGCTGAGATCGAGATCGACGGCACACCCACCACTGTAACCTTCACCGTGGTCTCCGGGCAGATCACGGGAATCACCACCGCTTAGCCCGAGGAGACGAATGATGGCCGATACCAGACGATTGGTAGAGCTGGGGATGGTGCCCGAGCTTGCGAAGGAAGTTTCGACGCAGATCAATGACGCCGGTATCACGCCGGGGGCTGCGATCGCGGACCTTGCAGGCGGCGCGGACCTTGCCACGACCGTTGCCAAGGTCAACGCCATTCTGGCGGCCCTTCGCACGGCCGGCATCATCGCGGCGTCCTGATCATGGACGCCGCCGAGATGGAAGCCATGCTCCAAGACTCGGTTACCGAGATCAAGCCCAAGCTGGCCTATCTCGACAATCGCGAACTGGACCGCATGCACCGCCTGGAAGAGCAGGGGCGTAATCGCTCCACTCTGCTCGCCGCGATCGACGCTGCGAAGCTGGAGCCCAAGCGCCCCACTGAAGCGCCCACCGTTCTTGCCGACGACTACGCCCGCGAGTTCGACCTCGGGCGCCGTGCCCGTCAGTCGGCCATTAAGGTCGAGGATGCGCCGTTCGATCCGGCATCCAAGCAATATGCGGCATGGCTCGCCGGCTATGAGAGCGTCGGCTGATGCCGCTGTACGACTTCGCATGTGACAGCGGCCATCGCTTTGAGCGCGCCGTGCCCCTGGCGCGGTTCGACGAGGTGCAGGCGTGTCCATGCGGGTCGGCAGCGCACCGGCTGGTTTCCGCACCACGCGTCATTTCTGACTACATCGAACCGATCCGGGGACCGGACGGCAAGATCCACGACAGCATGCGCTCCTATCGCCGCTCGCTGGAGCCCAGCGGCAACCCGCAAGGCGAGCGGTACATCGAGATCGGCAACGAAGAGCTGAAGCCGCAGACGCCGAAGTTCGACCGCCAGCAGCGCGTCGACGACATCAAGGCCGCCATCGCGGACGTGAAGGCCGGCAAGCCCATTCCTTCCCCTGTGTTCCTTGAGGACTGAACCCATGACCGACCTCGCTACCGACGAAGCCCCGCTGTCCACGGTAATCGATACCGAGCCGGGCCCGAGCGCTGCCGGCGGGGGCACGCCAAGCCTGACCGAGCCCGCTGAGCAGCAGCCCCCGCCCAAGGAAAGCGTGCGCGACAGCCTGGAGGCCGCCTTCCGCGCCGACGACTCAAAGAAAGAGGAGAAGAAGGAGGCGAAGGGCGACGAGCCCAAGCCGGAGCAGAAGGCGGAGACCAAACCCGAGAAGTCCGCCGCTCCCGAAAAGAAGGACGCTAAGGCCGAGGCTGAGCCAAAGGAGGCGCCCAAGGATGACGCGAAAGCCGCCGCCGAGCCTGCCGAGACCAAGGAAGCCGCGCCCAAGGAAGAAGCGAAGCCCGAGGAGGCCAAGGAGTTCCGGGGACCGCCCAAGCGCTTCCTGCCGGACAGCCATGAGGTATGGCGCAACGTCCCGCGGTCGGTGCGCCGAGATATCGAGGTGATGGAGCGCGAGCACGAAGAGGAGCGGCAGCGGTTCCAAGAGGTATCGCAGCGCTACGACCGCATTCGCGATTTCGACGAGCTGGCCCGCTCCAATGGCCGCGATCTTCGTGAGATCCTGGCGCAGGTTCACCAGTTCGAGAACCTGATGCGGCAGAATCCCATCGCCGCTCTCAATATGGCCTTGATGCAGGTGGGACCACGCAAGGCCGATGGCCAGCCATTTTCCCTCTACGACATCGCTCAGCACATCGCTCAGCAGGGACCGGAAGGCTACCAGCGGATGGTTGCGCAGCCGGCGCCGCAGCCACAGCCACAGCCAGCGCGCGAGAGTGAGGAGATGCAGGCGATCCGGCAAGAACTTGCAGAGTTGAAGGTCAGCAGGATCGAGGCCGATGTAATCGAGCCGTTCAAGGCCAAGCATCCGCGCTATGACGAGTTGCAGCAGGATATTGCATTTTTCCTGAAATCTGGCAGAATACCGCAGTCCTTGAGCCTGACCGAACGGCTCGCGGCGGCGTATGACATGGCTGTACGGATCAATCCGTCTTCTCATGCCGCAACACCCGCCGCGAGCAATGATCCAGGCCCTGGCGCAGACCGCCGCGCTGATCCCGAAGACTTCAGCGGCTCCAAATCCATCAAATCATCGCCCGGTTCGGTCACCGAAGACGTGTCCGACATGGCGAAGAGCGGCGAATCCACGCGGGACAGCCTCCTGGCGGAGATGCGGCGCTTGCGACGCTAAGGAGCCTTTCGAATGTCGATCAATCCGGATCGTAATTACGGGCAGCTACTTACCGCTGCCGTGGCGCGTCGATCCCGCGCCGTCCAGAATATCGTCTACAACTCGACGCCGCTGACGGCGATCCTCATGGATCAGAACCGTATCCGCACCAAGCGGGCAGGCGGTCCCGAGCTTCGCATCCCCGTCCAGTTCGACAAGCTGACCGCGCAGTGGTTCACCGGCTACGACAAGATTGAGATCACGCCCAAGGAGCTGCTGAACTCGGCAGTCTTCCCGTGGTCACGTGTCGTCTCCCCGTTTTCCCTCAACGGAACCGAAATGCTGTTCACGGGCGGCGAGGAAGAGATCATCGACCTGATGGAATTCTACCTCAACACGGCCGAGCAGGGCGTGAAGGAAGAGTTCGAAACGTCACTGGTCGGTGACGGCACCGCTGCGGGCGGTCGCCAGATGATCGGTCTCGGTGGCGCCATTCCGGTTCTTCCGAACACCGGCATCTACGGCGGTATCGACCGTGCCTCGGTCGCCAACTGGCGCACCAGCACGTTCAACATCGTGTCGGGCGACGTGGCGGGCTACACGACCTGGGACAGCACCACGGTGCGCCCGATCATCGACCGCATCGCGCTCGCTCGTTCGCGCAACGGCCGCTACGCCAAGCTGCTGATCGCCGACGCACTCGCCTACGAGCCGATCGCGTCTTCGTTTGTCGCGCATCAGCGTATCGTCTCGGAGCGTTCGGAGCGTCTAGGCCGGCTGGGCTTCTCGGGGCTGACTTACATCACCCCGGCGGGACCGGTCGATATCGTGGCGGCGGGAGGCATCGGCAACGTCATGCCGGCCAACACCGTGTTTGGCATTGACGAAGAGGGGCTCTCCATCTGGGAGTTCCCGAACCAGTCGTTCGTGCCGTTCCATCCCGGCAACGGCCTCCGTCCCATCAATCAGGACGCGATTGCGCAGGGCATCGTGTGGTCGGGCCAGCTTGTGCTCGAAAACCCGCTGTTCTCCTACCGCATCCGCACCACCTCGTAAGGAGCACGGACAATGGGAACGACTTCTCCTTTCCGCATCAGCCACGGGCTGGGTCCGGATCTTCATCAGGTCGTGAAGGCCGATCAGGTCTGGTACGAGGGCGCCGGTCGCGGTGCCAGCGGCGCCGGTCAGGTCGGAAGCCCGCAGCTCGGGGTGACCGAGCGGGGAGACGACGGGCGCACCTACATGTGGGTCGAGGCTTCGGCCACGATCGCCGTGGCGGCTTCGCCCGGTACGCAGGTCACCGTCACGGTGACCGGTCCCGACAACGTAACGGTCGCTGCCGGCTCGGGCGGTTGGTACGCCCCGAACAGCGGCTTCTACAGCGGCACCATTGCGGCCGGGGACCGCTTCTGGGTCGCCAAGGGTACGGCCCCCTAAGCCGATCCTGGCGGGGGCTTTCGGGCTCCCGCCTTTTCTTCCCCCACAGGAGCGAACCATGACCCGCCTCGCCATCATCGACGAACACGAAATCACCATCACGCCGGTTTTCAAGTATCTGGAGCTTGAGAACATCCCCAAGTCCGAGGCGCGGGGCCGTAAGGTCATGGAGATGCATGAGGTTGTCGAAGTCCGGTTCGCCGGCTCCAAGAACTTCTCTCCAGTCTTCCCGGCGCACGAGTTCTGCCGCCGCGAGGGCAACCATGTCATCACCTACGCCGAACGATGGGCCGAGCAGTATCGCGCGTTCAAGGACGGCAACCCACAGGAAGCCGCCGGAACGCCACTGGAGATGCTCCGCGATCACGGTGTCACGCCAGAACAGTTGGCGCTGTGCCGCGCGCTACGCATCTATTCGGTCGAGGCGCTGCACGATCTGGAAGGACAGGCGGCAAAGTCTCTGGGCATCCATCAGAACGTGCTCAAGGACGCCGCTCGCGCGTTCATGGCCGATCGCCTGAGCAGCCAGAACGCGCTCAGCGAGATCGAGGCGCTCCGCAAGCGTATCGCCGAACTGGAGAGCCGCTCCACGGCGGTCCCGGAGAAGGATTCGACGCCCGAGGAAATCGAGCGGGCTATCCAAGCAGCGGACGCGGCCTATGCCGATATGACCGATGACCAGATCAAGGACGAAATCGCCAAGATCACCGGTTCGCGGCCCCGCGGCAATCCTAACCGGCGCACCCTGGAGCAGTCGCTGAGCGAGCTTCTGGCGGCCTGATCATGGCCATTCTGGAGGCCATGCAGTCGGCAGCGGTAAAGCTGATCGGACGCAAGCCGGGGGCATTCTTCGGAGCCGCCCCCGGCCTCGTATTCGAGATGGAGATTGCTGACCTTGTGAACGAGGTGGCGCAGGATATCGCCAAGTCGCATGACTGGCAGTCCCTCATCCGCCTTCAGACGCTCGACGGTGATGGTACGCAATCCAGCTACGATATGCCGGATGATTACGACCGGATGCTGGTGCGCTCGGACGTGTGGGACCCTGACAACTGGATTCAGGGCTATGTCCATACGGTCGATATCAATACCTTCCTGATCACGCAGGAGGGCGCGTTCGCCGTGCTCCCCGGTGTATGGACGATCTACGCGAACCAGATGCGGTTCGCGCCGCCGCTCAACAATCGAGCGCAGTTCCCGTACATCACCAAGAATTGGGCCAAGGATGCGAGCACGACGCTTCCCAAGGCTCAGTTCACCGCGGACACCGACGAATTCCTGCTGCCCGAGCGGCTGTTGATGCTGGGGCTCGTCTGGCGCTGGCGCGAGAACAAGAAGCTGGATTTCACGGGTGACCAGGACGCCTTCACGAAGGCGCTGGGGGAATATGCGACCCGAGACAGGGGCTCGCGCGTCTATCGCCGTTCCTATTACCGGGTGATGCCCGGCACTTATCCCTCCTGGCCTTGGCCCCTGGGGGTCTAGGGCATGTACGCGCGCCCGAACCGGCGCCCGACACAGCGCAAGTCGGAGCCAAGGCGGTTTCCGGCTCCGGTCGGGGGCTGGATCAGCAATCGGTCATTGGCCACGCCTAACGATGGCGCCACGCCCGGCGCGGCGATCCTCGACAACTTCTTCCCGCGGGCAACGGGCGTCATCCTGCGCCGCGGCACGCGCCGTTACGCCACAGTCGGTTCCGGGGAACGGCCTACTACATCCCTGTTCAGCTACAACACCGGCGCGGTGCGCAAGCTGTTCGCGACGACTGATGAAGCGATATACGACGTAACGGCGGTCACGTTCCCATATGACGCCGCGATCGTTGACGAAGAAGACAATGTCATCGTTACGGAAAATGGCGACTTCTTTGGTTGGTCGTCGGTCGGCCCGAGTGTCATGGGCGGTTTCACGGGCGGCAACTGGATCGTGGTCCAGTTCTCGACCACAGGCGGCATCTATCTCATCGGCGTCAATGGGCAGGATACCGGCTTCATCTACGACGGTTCGGACTTCTGGCCGAACCTGCCGGGTGGGCTGTGGAGCTTGCCCTATGACGGACAGGTAACGCCCTTTGTAGAAGGGGATACCGTCACGGGCTCGACGAGTTCCGCGGCAGGCGTAATCTGGCGTGTCGAGGCTGGCCGCCTGATCTTGCGCGATGTTGAGTATCCACCCGAGACATGGACGATCGAGTATGTCGGAGGCTCAGCCGCCTTTCACGTCGAGAGCACGTTGCGGGGGCAGGTTTCGTCGGCGTCTGCGCGGATCGCCAGCATCACGCCCGGCACTACGACATGGACGTTGCCCTATGACGGCGGCACAGTGGATTTCACGCCTGCGCAGATTGTCACTGGTACAACCAGCGGCGCCAGCGGAGAGGTCGTGTCGGTTGCGGGGACGACTGCATCAGGCACGCTGACTATCAAGACACTGTCGGGCACCTTTCAGGACAATGAAACGATCACCGGCAGCGGCGGAGGTGCGGCAGTCGTTAATGGGAAAGCCAGCGATCCGATCCTCGCCGGCACGCTCACGCTGGAAGGCCTGATCGGAGATTTCATTGCTGGCGAACCACTGCGCGACGGGAGTGGTGGTGCTGCGAATGCGGTAGGGGCGCAGACCTTCGTCAGCGGCGGCTCGTTCGTGGACGGCGAGACGATCACCGGCAGCATGGGCGGCGAAGCGGTCACCGCCGGAACGGCCGAGAGTGTTGCGCCTGGCGTGACCTTCCCCGATGGCCTCACCAGTGCCGACATGAGTTACGTGTGGCCCTACAAGAACCGGCTTTGGTTCCTGCAAAAGGACAGCCTGAACGCATGGTACATGGATCAGGTGGACGCGATTGGGGGCGGCGCCACAATGTTCCCTCTGTCCGGGGTCATGGGTCGTGGCGGTGCTCTTATGTTCGGGCAAGGATGGTCTCTGGAAACAAGCGCGGAGGGTGGTCTTTCGGAGCAGTGCGTCTTCGTCTCGGAAGAAGGGGAGGCGGCGGTCTATCAAGGCTCCTATCCCGGAGAAGCCGCGACATGGACCAAGGTCGGTGTGTACCGCATCGGTCGCCCGCTTGGAAACCGCAGCTTCATCAAGGGGGGCGGCGATATCGCCGTCGCGACCAGCGTCGGGCTGGTGCCGCTGTCCAAGGCGATCGAGCTTGACGTTACCTCGCTCAACGTTGCCACCGTTTCCTATCGTATTCAGGATGCTTGGAACGATGCAACCTTGCTTCGCTCTGCCGCAGGCTGGCAAGCGGAGCTATGGCCAGAGCAAAAGATGGCCGTTATCGCGCCGCCGACGACGCAGGACGCACCCAATCCAGTACTGTTCATCTCGAACACCGAGACGGGTGCGTGGACCCGCTTCACGGGCTGGCGCGTGACGTGCATGGAGGTGTTCGAGGGCAAGCTCTATTATGGCGGCCCGGATGGCCGCGTGATGCTGGCCAACGTCGGCGGCGATGATGAAGGCGCACCCTACACTGGCGTCGTCCTGCCGCTCTACGACGACTTCGACAATCCCGGAGCGCTCAAGATTTCTACTGCCGGCCGAGCCGTGGTGCGCGGTACGAATCACATCTACGGACAACTCAATTTCCAGAGCGATTATCTGCTTACCGTCCCAACGGCGCCCCCCCCGAGCATCACCAGCGGACCAGCGAACATCTGGGGTTCGGCTATATGGGGCCAGTCGGTGTGGGGCGGAGGCCTCGCCGATGTCGTCACCACGGATTGGGTTTCACTCGGCGGCACGGGCTATGCGTGTTCGCTGGCTTATCAGGTGACGAGCGGCGACGTTCAACCGTTGGACGTGGAAGTCGTGCGCCTTGAGATGCTCTATTCCGCAGCGGAGCAGGTCTCGTGATCGTCGAAGGCGAGGAGGTGGCGCGGTTCGTGTCCGAGCGCCTCGGCTTTGGCCTGTGCCCTCCATACGCCGCGCTCGGGGTCGTCCGGGACGGAGAGATCGCAGGTGGCGTGGTGTTCAACCATTTCGAAGGCGCCGATGTTCATGTCAGCGTAGCAGGATGCGGGTGGACGCGGGCGTTTCTCCGGGCTGTCGGCACCTATGTCTATGATAAGCTTGGGTGTGAACGCATGACGGCGATAACCGCCGACGAAGTCGTGGCGACATTCGCCGAGCGCCTTGGCGGTCAATATGAGGGACGGTTACGATCTCATTTTGGTCCGGGCAAAGATGCATTCGTCATGGGGATACTTCGGGACGAGTGGAAGTATTGATGCAGCGCCCGTCATAGGCTATAGAGAGCGCAATTCGTGCGGCTGGACCTACTTCGCGCACTGAGCAGGTAGGTCCGAACATTGGTCAGCACACCGAAACCACCCGATCCGATGCAGACCGCTCAGGCTCAGAGCGGCCTCAACCGCGACACGGCGGTTTCGCAACAGCTCATCAACATGACCGATCAGGTCAACCCTTGGGGAACGGTAAGCTATAGCCCCAACGGTTCGACGAGCTATGTTGATTCCACCGGCAAGCTCATCACGATCCCGCGTTACACCCAGACCACGACGTTTACCCCTGAGCAGCAAGCCATCTTCGATAAGTCTCAGGCCGCGCAATCGAACATCGCAGGGATAGCACAGGAGCAGTCGGCGAAACTCGGCGAGTATCTGAACGATCCGTTCGAGTTCAACAATCAGGATGCGGCTGATTGGGCCTATGATCTAGGGGCCTCGCGCATCCTGCCGCAGCAGGCGCGTAATGAGGAAGCGCTGCGCACACGGCTCATCAACTCGGGCCTTCGTCCCGGCACTGCGGCGTGGAATTCCGAGATGGAGCGCCTGTCCCAGGCAAACACCGATCAGCTCAACCAACTTGCCCTGACAGGGCGCTCGCAGGCGTTCAGCGAGGCGCTTGCAGAGCGTAATCAGCCGATCAACGAAATCACCGCGCTTCTGTCCGGATCGCAGGTGTCCAATCCGGCAGCGCAGTCCGGTGCCACGCCACAGGCGAGCGTCGGCGGCGTCGACTACACGGGTCTTGTGGGCCAGAACTACCAGAGCCAGCTTGCGTCCAGTAACGCGGCGCTTGGTGGTCTCTTTGGTCTCGCCGGCTCGCTCGGCAGCGCAGGTATAAGGGCTTGGGGCTGATGGCTTGGCTCGGCAACCTCCCAATCGAAGGCTTCGGGTTCCCGCGCATCAGCCCGTATGACCTTTCCATCAGACCCGACCCTGCGACCGCTCCGGTTGAGCCGTTCGTGTTCGGCGCCGGGGGCGCCCGTCGATCGCCCGATGAGATTGCAGCTGAACGCCAGCTCGCAGCTCGGCAGATGGCGGCCGGGGCTGACTATTCGCCGATCGCGTCGCCTTGGCAGGGGCTTGCTCGCGTCGCTCAGGGCATCACAGGCGCACTAGAGGCGCGGAAGCTTGATCGTGAGCAGGAAGCAAACGCTGCCGCTGCGAATGAAGTGGCGAGCGCCCTCCTGAGCGGAGGCGCGAGCAATGATGTGGTGTCGCGCGCGCTGCTTGATCCGTCCCTCCCCGAGGAGGTTCGCCAGTTCGCCCAGATGCAATACAAGCAGATGCATCCGACGCCGCAGCAGCCGACCGAGTTCGAGCGCGCGTTGGTCGCGTCTGGCGTCCAGCCGGGTACGCCCGAGTGGCAGCAGAGTTTCCAGCGTTACGTTGAGAACAAGACCGACCCTGAGACTGTCGTGACGCTTCCTGGCGGCGGCATTTTCATCGGGCCGAGATCTGAGCTTTCAGCAGCACTATCGGGAGGAGGTGATCCAGCATCTTCGGCTCCGGGGGGAGTGGCGCCCCCTAAGACGCTTCCCCCGGATTTCGACTTCGACAAGGGAGGTCCGACGCCGAGCGCGTCGGGCGGCTTTCGCTAAGCCCATGGTCCCTGGCAACATCGACATTCATGATCGCCACGTCGTCCACAACCGCGATGGCTCGATTTCGACCGTCCGCACCATTTCGATCGGTACGGATCAGGGAGAGGTGCTGATCCCGACCGTGGTAGGCGGACGCGTCGTTTCTGATGAGGAGGCAGTCAGGGAATATGAGCGCACCGGCAAGCACTTAGGCATTTTTCAAACCCCAGAGCAGGCTACGGCATATGCGCAATCCTTGCACCGTCAGCAGGAGCGCGAATATGTGCGTCCGAACGACTTCGCAGATCCGATGCGCGCGCCTGGCCGCATGACGAGCGGGCGCCGTACACCCGAGGGGAATCGCCTAGTCGGCGGCGCGCCTCACTCGCACCACCTCACCGGCGATGCCGCTGATTATGTCGGCGCCTCGCTTGCTGACCTTCGCAGCTATTTCGGCCCGCAGGCTCGATTGCTTGACGAGGGCGATCATATCCATGTGACACTGCCGGGATATGGGAAGGTGCCCTATTTCGGTCGTCGTGGCACCACGGGGCTGCGGTGATGGAAGAGCGCGTCTATCAGGGCCAGATTTACCGCCGCGCCGCTCCTGGGCAGGAATGGCAACTCGTAGGTCCTGCGCAGCAGACGCGCGGGCGCGTGATTGCGGACCCCTATCGGGCTGCCGAAGAGGCGCGAAAGAAACAGGCAGAGAGTCGGGCCAGCGAAGATCAGGCGATGCAACGCCAGCAGCTTGGTATCAGCCAGGAGAACGCTGCGCGCTCGGCCGCGTCGGATGCGATCACCAATCCGCAGACGCTGCGCAAGGAATATGCGTCTCTCCCCGAGATCAAAGCCTATCGCGTATCCACGCAGCAGGCGGCGGCGGCTCTGGGCACCGGCGACAATCCACAGGGCGATATCGCGCTGACCTACGCGTATGCGAAGGTCATGGATCCGGATTCAGTTGTTCGTGACCAAGAAAACAACATGGTCACCAGCTCACAGCCATGGTTTCAGTCGGCAGTCGAGAACATCAAAAAGCAGTTCGGCATGGACGGCGCCGGCAACTTCACGCCGGAAACGCGTCGTCGCCTGCGGCACGAGATCATGCAGGTTCTTTCTTCCCGAAAGGCGCTCTATGAGGCGCGCCGCGCTGAGATGGCCAGCGTCGCTGAAGCGAACGGCATCGATCCAAAGCAGGTCATTGGCGGCGATGACACGCAGGTATTCGCTCCGAACTTCCGTCGCTATGCTGAGAAGGAGGGCGATCCCGATCGGCTCATCTCTGCGCTGATCGGGGGAGAGCCGATCACGCCTCCAGCCAATCCGCAAACGGAGCCTCTCCGCGCAGCCGGTGCCGGGGCGACCGAAGGGGCTATTCCGATCCCGCCCGAGATGCAGCGTGAGCATCAGCAGTATCTCGCGAGCAATTGGGGCAAGATCGATCCGCGAGATTATACGGCCTTTCGGATCAACCTCGATCGTAAGTACGGCTTCAGCAGTGATCCCGAGGCTTATGCGGCTAGCGTTCCGAATTTGAACGATGCTGCGATCAAGGGAGCCGCGCCGGGCCAGATCGCTATCCCATCGGTGCGTCAGGAACTTTCCGGCTTCGATCAGTTCCGCAACAATCTCCTCTCGGACCAGTATGGCATCGGGGCTGGGGTGGCGGCGGGGCTCAATGCCGGTGGCTTCGGAATTCCCTCGTATATCGCGCGCGGTCAGATGGACGCGTTGCGGGACGAATATCCCGTGCAGACGTTCCTTGGCGACATCGCTGGAGGCGTTGGCGGCACAGCGGTTACCGGTGGCCTGCTGAAGGCCGGGGCTGGCGCCCTTGGGGCAGGAAGCGAAGTGGCGAGCATTCTCGCAAACCCGCTGGCGGGGGATATCGGCTATGGCACGATCTACGGCGCCACTCAGGCCGATGATCCTGTCTATGGGGCGCTTGGGGGGGCTTTAGGGGCGTTCGCCGGCAATCGCATCGGCCGCGCGATCGGTGGGGCATTCCCGAAGGCTACCGGGTTCGGGGGTCGCATTCGTGCGCTTGATGAATCGGTACCGACATCTGAACAGGTGAAGCAGGCAGCATCTGACCTGTATAGCCAAGCCGAGGCACGCGGGCTGACGGCCACAGGCGATGAGACGCTTGCGCTTGCGGACACGACGAGCGGCATCTTGGCGCGTGAGGGGCGAATGTCCCCGACTGGCCGGCTGACGGAAGTTCAGCCAAAGGTGAAGGAGGCTCAGCAGCTTATTCAGGATTATGCCGGGTCGGAGATGACGCCGAAGCAAATCCAGACGGTGCGCGGGGTGATCGCTGATGGGCTCTCCAGCCAGGATGCGAGCGAAAAGCGTATTGCTCGTCTACTGCTAGACAACTTTGATCAGTGGACCGACGCGACCAATCCGGACCTTGCGTCGGGTCTTGCCGAGGCGCGTGGCATGGCGAGCCGGTATCTGCAAGGCGACAAGATCGCGCAGGCTCGCGAGTTGGCGGACGTTCGGGCTGGCCAGTTCAGCAATAGCGGCCAGGGGAACGCTCTGCGCACCGATTTTCGCCAGCTCGATCGCAGCATCGCCAAGGGGCAGGAGATTTTTTCCCCCGAGGTGTCCGCACAGATTGCAGACGTGGCACGAGGAAATCCAGTTAGCAATTCGCTACGTTGGGTGGGGCGCTTCGCGCCCACCGGCCCGGTGGCGGCACTTCCGACCCTGCTGGCAGCTGGCGCTGGCGGGTCAGCCGTTGGCCCGCTTGGGGCTGTCGGAGGTCTTGGGCTGGGTGGCTTGGCGTATGGAGCCCGGCAGCTCGGGCAGGGCCTCACGGAGCGGTCGGCGCAGGTTGCCGAGAATATGGCCTATGGCGGCCCTCAATACGCTGCTGATCTAGCCGGGCTCCTCGAGAATTCAGCGATTCGCGGCGGCCACATCGGTGCTGCGGCGAATAGCGAGGTCGCGCGAGCCCTGCTTGAATATGGTGGCTACTAGACGAACTTGTAGACGAACTGGTCGATCACAATCGCGATCAGCATGGCGGCGATCCACACCGCCCAAATTGCAACGATGATATTGAAAGCTCGCTGGATTTTCTGCACGCGACCCCATGGCACATAGACGCCATTGCGCATCTTCATCGTAACCGGCTTTCCGGCTTCAGCGTGCTTGTATCGCTCCCACCAGCTGTAAAGCACGCCTTTGATTGCCACCGCGATGAAGATTGTCAGGAACGCGCGAGTAGCTGGATCAAGTCCGCGGATGAAGTCGGCCATCTCGCGCACATAGCACACCGTATCCTTGCCCGCTATTCCTACTTCTGATATTGTGGCCACATTCGAGCGCGGCTGAACCACTTCACGCGCATCTGTAGCACCAGATGCGGAGTTCAGCGAGTTGCCTCGAAATAGCGCTGGGACATATTCCCTACCATCGGGAACCTTGGTTGAAACCGGGGATACCGTCCTCGTTTCCCAGCACAATCCCGCAATGAACGACATCGCTTCCGCCCTCACGGGCTCGTTGGCTCGCGATGGCTCTGGCGGGATGCAAGCCGCGTTGCCGATGGGCGGCAACAAGATCACGAACATGGCGCCGGGCACCGATCCCAGCGACGCTGCGACGGTTGGGCAAATTTCCGGCGCGACCTTCCCCGTTGGATCGGTGATCGACTTTGCGGGCGACACTCCGCCGCCGGGGTGGTTGCTTTGTGGGGGGCAATCGCTCAGCCGCACCGACTTCGCGGCGCTTTTTGCGGTGATCGGCACCACCTACGGCACCGTCAGCCCGACCACCTTCCTTCTCCCGGATTGCCGTGGTCGCGTTGCCGCTGGCCGAGATTTCAACAACGGCGCGAGCACTGCCGACCGTCTGACCGGTGCCACCTTGTCCCCGAATGGGACCACGCTGGGGGCGGCTGGCGGCGCGCAGAGCATCACGCTTACCGAAGCGCAGATGCCATCGCATACGCATACACTAAATGGAACGACTGATTCGGCCGGGCAACACTCGCATGTCTACACTGGAGTCATGGCCGAATCTCAAGGCGGCCTTGGCTCTCTCGGTCAGTACGTGCCCAGTTCGGAAACCACGGGCCTAGCCGGCGCTCACACGCACACCGTTTCAGGAACAGCCGCCAGTACGGGCGGCGGCCAAGCCCATCCGAACGTGCAGCCAACAATCCTCTTCAACAAGATCATCAAGGCCTAGCCGATGGCAAACATCCTTCCTCGCGATCTCCCGCCCTCCGGAAGCGTTCCGAGCGGCGCCGCGCTGATCGTCGACAACGGAGTGACTGTCGAGAAGGCCACGCCTTCGCAGCTGGTCGATAGCGGGCGCCCGAACGCGAATCAGACCGAAGCGGTGGCGGGAACCGACAACACCAAGGGCATGACGCCGCTACGCACTCGACAGGCGATCATGGCGCTGTCGCCCCTGATCGCGGGCAATGTCGCAGAGACGTTGCAGGATCTGAAAGACTATCCGGTCAACAAGTTCATGGTCCTTTACGACCAGGCCAACTTCACCTGGACCCCCGGCGACTACACCGGCCAAGCCGATGACGTGAACATCATCGCGAGCGACAACGAACCGCTGAGCGAAGGGGCTTGGGTTCGGCAAAGTACAGAGACGATCAGCTACAAATTGGATGCCGATGACGCGGTAGTCAGGACGCCCCAGGCCAAGTTGGATGAGATCGTCTCGGTCGCGGATTTCCTGGGTGTTCTTTCCAGTAGGGGCGCCTTTCAAAAGGCTCTCGATACCGGAAGGCATGTCAGGCTGCCGGGAGGGGGCTTGTCGATCGACGGCCCGGTGACGACCACTGCTGCGGGGCAAGTCATCTCTGGCGATGGGGCGGAGTCCGTCCTGACGGTCACCGGAACGAACGCCAACGCGAATGCGATCATCATCGCCCATGACGATTGCACCGTATCCGACGTTACGATCATCCCGAACACGACTGTCTCCAACCTCAGTGAGGGTTGGGGCATCACCGTCAGCAACGTCAACCGGGCGGTTATCCGTGGCGTTCGCGTGTCTGGAATGCGCCGTGGCGGCATTCGCCTAGTCAACGCAAACAACTGCTTAATCGAAGGGAATATCTTCACCGACAGCGTTGTTACGCAGAACCCGGCCGATCCGGAACCGCAGTCCGACATGGGCTATGATATTCTCCTAAATGGCACCAGTTCGTACAATATTATACGCGGTAACGAATGCGTTTCTGGCACAGGCGTTGGCATTGGGCTGCAAACGATCGTGGCGAGTTCGACGCAGTACGGAAACATTATCGAGGGGAATATCGTTAAAGGGCAGCCGTGCTACGGCATCATGCTCTACGGCACGTTTGCGCTTCCGGATAATGCCCCGATCCATGGGACTGTGGTTGCCAACAACCGCATTGAGGACATTTCGGGCACCGTATTCGTCGCAGACCCGCCGAATAGCTATTTCTACGGAGCAGGAATCTATGCCGCCTCCTCGATCAATACTGTAATCACCGGAAACAATATCAAGGGCACAAACACAGATGAGACGCTTCCTTGGCTGAGCGGCACGCCCGCCGCCATTTCGGTGACCGGGTACGGGTCGAGCGTTGTTTCATCGAATGTCATCGAGGACTGCTACGACGGGATTTGGGTCACTCAGACCAACGAGCCCACTGCCGTAGCGTCGCGCTGCATCGTCACCAACAACCGCATCAACGGCTGTCGCCGAAGCGGCATGCGGATTCTCGGGGCTGTCTCCGTCCGCGTGGCCGGCAATTCGTTCGTCGGCACGGGCGTCAATATTGGCATCTACATCAATGCCTCGGGCGTGGCGACCGACCGTATCGACCTCGAGTCGAATTTCATCTCCGGCTTCAACAACGGCATCGAGACCACCGGCGCGATCGCTTTTCTTCGCCTCGCCAAAAACACGCTTCGCAACAACGTGGACTACGGCGTCTATTCGACTGCTACCATCATCGACTTTACGCACAATTATGTCGCCATGAACAACGGAGCGACGGCGGCGATCAGATACACGGTCGATGCCACTTCCGGCATCTGTTCCGAGAACATCATGACCGGCAACACGACCGGCCTTATCGCCAATTCGACTGCGGTGGTGCAATCGAACAACACCTTTAACGGCGTCCTCAATTACACCGGTTCGGTGACGTGGGACCCTGGCTCTCTCGCTGATGGCGCGGGGGAGACTTCTGCGGCCATCACAGTCACTGGTGCCGCGATTGGCGACTTTGTTATGGCCGCCGCTCCCTACGATCTACAGGGCATCACTTGCTCTGCCTATGTCTCGGCGGCAAACACTGTCCGAATCCGCCTCCAGAATGAAACGGGCGCCGTGGTGGACCTTGCAAGCGGCTTATGGCGCGTCCGCGTCATGAAGGCTGTGGTATGAGCGCGGCTCTTGCCGGGTTCCTCTACCTCGTTCGCGAAGGGGAGCAAATGAAGCCCCGCGCGGATGCTGCCGAGCGCGCGGTGATAGTCCCAAGCCTCTTCCAAGTCTCGCGCTTCAGCCCGCATCTGTTCGAGAATGCCCTCGGCGGCAACGCCTGGGTGGGTCACCAACACATTGTGGGCAACATCGTATCGGCGAGCGGTGCGCTCAAGCGTTTGGCGCTCGCTACTGTGCGAGGTCTTTGCGCGTTCCCCGAAATGCTCAGAAAGCCCCTTAAGGAAACGGGCTTCTCTCGACAATTCCGACATGAGTCACCTCCATTCAATAGCGTACATCGACACGGAATCCGCTGCAACAACAACCACGCCATCGATCCCAGCGCATTGGTGGTCAAGGAAGCGCCATGACGCAAGCCGCCGATCTCCAGAACATCAGCATCGCTGTCGGCGAAGTGAGGGGCCAATTGCGCGAAGTCGTCCACGGCGTGAACAACATGGCGCAGAAAGTCGACAACATGTCGGACAAGGTTTCGGCGCTGGTGAGCGTCCCCGGCAAGATGGCTGAGCTTGAGGCGCGGGTGACGGTGCTCGAGGCGGCAGAGAACCAACGCGTTGGCGCGATGGGCTTCGGCGGCTGGCTGCTCAAGGTGCTGCCGATTGGGGCGATCAGTGCCGCGATCGGGGCCATCAGCGCATTCCTGACCGGGAGGCATGGATGATGACCAAGGACGAAGCTGTCCGCCTCCAGACGCGGCTTGGCGTCGCCGCTGACGGCATCATCGGACGACAGACGCTTGCCGCCCTGTTCGCGAAAGCGGGGGCCGCACCAGAGCGTGCCGCCGAGCTGGCGCTGTCCGGCGCTGTCCATATGACGGCTGCCGGCATCCTCGACACACCGCTTCGCCTCGCGCACTTCATGGCGCAGCTCGCCCACGAAAGCGGCAGCTTCCGCTACATGGAAGAGCTTGCCTCCGGGGCGACCTATGAAGGACGCGCCGACCTCGGCAACACGCAGCCCGGCGATGGTCCGCGCTACAAGGGGCGCGGGCCGATCCAGCTTACCGGACGCGGCAACTACCGACGCGTCGGGCAGAAGATCGGGGTCGACCTGGAGCGCCATCCCGAGCTTGCCGCCATCCCGTCGATCGGGCTGTGGGTGGCGTGCATTTTCTGGACCGACAACGGCCTGAACGAACCTGCCGACCGCGATGACGTGCTGGCGGTCACGCGCCGGATCAACGGCGGCACCAATGGGCTCGACAGCCGCAAGGCGGTGCTCGCCAAGATGAAAGGGCTACTGCTGTGACCGAGGAACGCGTCTGGTTCCGCTACCTGATCGGCGTGGTCGTCATCGTGGGCGGCCTTGCGGCTCTAGGAGGACTCTACTTCATCGAAGTTCCGGCGGGGAACCGCGAGCCGCTCCTTATCGCCATCGGTATTGTGATCGGCTGGGGCTCCAGTGTCGTCGGGCACGAGTTCGGGTCATCTGTCGCAGGGCGAAAAGCCGCTGAGGTCGGTCTCCAGAAGGCGGAGAGCGCTGTCACGGAGGCAAAGCCATGATCCCCTTCGAATCCGCCCTGAACGCAGCCTGGGCGTGGCTAGGCGGTAACTTCAAGCTGCTGCTGATCGTCGCCGGGCTTGTGCTCGCGTCGTTCTTCCTCGGGCAGTGCGATGGCAGATCCACGCAGCGCGCGAAAGACATGGATGCGCTCAACCGCGCCGCTATCGCCGCCCAGCGCATCGTCAACAAAGCGAACGAATGGGCCACCGCCCAAATGCTGAAGGATCAGCAGCGGATCGCCGATCAGGACAAGGAGCGTCTCGATGCCATCACATCCGCGCCGAAATCGGGCACTGGCGCTGCTACTCGCGCTCTCGGCTGCGTCAGGCTGCGGCAAAACGGTCTCGATCGAGAGGCCGATGCCGCAGGCTGCGCTCGTTGAGAAGCTGACGACGCCCAAGCCCAAGCCCGAGGGTGATATCGTCAACGACGATACGGCAGCCGCGACCTATTCAGCCCAGATCGAAACATGGGGCGATACCGTATACGCTGCTGGCGTGGCGATGTGCGGATGGCTGAACAGCATCGGCGGCAAGTTCGACTGCCCCAAGCCCTGACTCGACTCTCGCGCCGCGTTCCCTCAATGTTCCCCGGCATGGGCACCCGCACGCAAGAGGTTGTTTTCCCCACTTGGGCGCAGACGGTGGGCGCCATGGTGGAGCATGGTACAAAGGTCCGTGTGATCTGCCAGAAATGTGGTGCGTATAAGGAATTGGACCTTCCGGCGCTCATGGAGAAGGTCGGGCCGCACTATAGCCTGATCAACCGCCGCTGCCGATGCCGTCTCACCCCCGGATGCGGGGGATGGAACAGGTTCCATGTATTCTGGGGGATATATCGGCCGCTGTGGACAACCGCGCGGGCAGCAAGCTGGTAGGTCGTCGCGGGCGGTGAACAGCGAGCCGGAAAGGCGCCGCCCGCGACGAATCGGTTGGAGCAGGTGAAATCCTATTTGGCAAGATGGCTGGTTGCGGGCCTGGCTTGATACCGGCTCCCCGTTTCAGTCCGCGCTTACGGAACGTTGGCTAGCTTCTACGAGCGAACCGGCCGGATGTGCTCGTAGCGCCGGGAACAACCATCGGAGCGTGTCCTTCCACGCCGCCGCAACCATGTCCTTGCGGCTATCACAGAAATATGCTTAGGTAAAGAGGCTGCGGCGACTTGCCCTGACATACGGGAAGTCATCAAACGGGTGCGATGGCCCGTCATCGCCTGGTCGCCGCAGTTGTGACCGTAGCGAAGTACGGAGGCGGGTCGGGCCACACACGACATGACAGCCGGAAAGACGGTGCTGGCGTAGCGCTGCGCTAGTTCGGGGTGGTTGGTAGAGCGGGCTTCACCGTTTCGCCATCGCGACCCCGGCCAGTTTGAAGGCCAATGGGGAACGCCGCTCGATCAGCCCCTTATAAGGGTGACGCACTGCTAGCGGTGCGTCGGCGTGACAGCCGGAGAGACGGCAACCGCGCCGGCCATCATGGCGGGCAGTGACGAGGATTAGGCGCACCGCCTGATAAGCAGGCGCCGCTCACCAATCCGCTCGATCGTCACCGACCCACCCACCGGCAGCTTATCGAGAACGCCTCCGATCACCCGTCGCGCGATCATGCCGGTGGGCGCCTCAGCCGAACTCGTCTCGCTCCAGTCGCGGCGGAGCTTCTCCAGGCTTGGACCGATGTCGGTCATATCACCCTATCTCCTAGAGGATGGGGAGGGCACTCCAGATGCGCTCGACAGCGATCAATGAACGCTGCAATTGCGGGTGCCCTTCGGGGCAAATCGGCCAATCCAGTTCCGACGCCATACCGAGGCCATATTATCATGCCCCCCTGAGCGAGATGGCGCGATAGCTTGCGAAACGCCTCCTGAATATGAGGTTTAACCGCCTCAAGATCCCCGTCCCGGAAAAAGGCGCTTTCTTCCATTGTCGGCCGCCACTTGGTAGGGATACCAACAACATTCGGCTCCCCGCGGCACTCCTTGGCTTGGCCACCTAGCCCCGTCCCAGCCATGTTGTCTCCAAACACATATAATGCGGTCGGATTGGCTCGGATCGATGCCCGGGAGTAGTACTGCACTTCAACAACGCGCCCGCTCATACCCCCTCCAGTCCATGCCGGGAGGGTGCGTACCTTCCTGTGCCCGAAAATGTGGACGATAATGTGCCGCGCTGTGCCACATGTTTCCGCTCCGTTCCGAACGCCCCTTGCGGGTCAGACGCGGAAACCCTAGGGAAACCGCCGTCGGGGAGTAGCGCAGCCTGGTAGCGCATCTGCTTTGGGAGCAGAGGGTCGCAGGTTCGAATCCTGTCTCCCCGACCACCTACTGCCGTGAAGCGCCTTATGTGCTCCACTTCTGAAGCGCGTCAGCCGCCCCTTGCGGCCGCCCAGGCTTTGGTATCCTGGCACATGTCCATGGCTTGCTTGTAAGCGTCACGACCCGTGACCCGCGAGAGATAGGCCCCCTCGACCTCGCCGTAGACGACGCCTCCGTTTCTCCTGGCCTGCAGCAGGGCATAGGCCACCGAGATGTCGGCCGCCGTGAACGCCTCGCCGGCAACATAGGGCGTCCGCTCGAGCTGCCGCGTCACCAGTCCCAGCCGGGATTCGAACACGCTCATCGCCTGACGGGCACTCCAGTTGTTCCGCTCGCCTTCGGGCGCGATGTGGCGCGCGCCGCTGACGAAATACATGGAGGCCGCGAGTCCCGCCTCGCCGAGGTGAAGGAACTGCTGGTACAAGGGGAAGACCGGCTCGTGCGGCTCCGGCGCAAGCGGCGTCGGGCCGTAACGCGCCATCAGATATTCCATGATCGCGATCGACTCGACCATGATGACGTCGCCGTCCTGGACCGCGGGGATGAACCCGGCGGGATTGATGGTCAGGAACTCCGGATCGTTCTCGACGCCGGCCAGCAGGTCCACGGGCCGCAGCCGGTAAGGAAGCCCCATCTCTTCCAGCAGCCAGGCAATCCGGAAGCCTCGTCCCTCGCCGAATAGGGTGATCATGGCCGCAATCTCTTCCAGACCGCTTGCAATTCGCAAGCGGTTTGAATTAACCGGACCAATCCTATTTTGCAAGCGGTGGGAGCCAGATGATGTTAAGGGATACGTCCTGATCGGACGACTGCTACTCCGCAGTCGAGCGCAGCCGGTAACCGACCCCCGGTTCGTTGATGATCAGCAGCGGCCGTGCCGGATCGGCTTCCAGCTTCTGGCGCAGGTTGCGCACCACGATACGCAGGTAATCCACGTGCGTCTCATGCGCCGGTCCCCAGACGGTGCGCAGGAGTTGGGCGTGGCCGATAACGCGATCGGGCCGCTTGGCGAGTTCAGCCAGCACCTCATATTCCTTGGGCGATAGATGGACTTCCTCGCCGGCACGGCGGACGCGGCGGTGGACGAGGTCGATCTCGACCTCGCCGGCCGTGACGCGGTCGCGCTCGGCCTGGGTCGCGAGACGGTGGCGGAGCGCGGTGCGGATGCGGGCGAGCAACTCCTCGGTGTCGAACGGCTTGGTCAGGTAATCGTCGGCGCCGAGATCGAGCGCCGCGACCTTCTCGGCCGTATCTTCGCGCGCTGAGACGACGAGCACCGTCGCCTGCGAGCGTGCGCGGACGAGCTGGATCAGCTCCAGCCCGTCGCGGTCGGGGAGGCCGAGGTCGAGCAGCACCGCCTGCGGCTTGTCGATGTCGAGCAGCGACAGACCCTCGCGCGCGGTGGCCGCCTCCGCCACCTCATGCCCTGCGCGCTCGAGCGCGACGCGCAACAGGCGGCGGATGGCGGCGTCGTCCTCGACGATCAGGACCTTGGTCGGCAGGGCCATGCCCTCCTTGTTACGGGCGCGGTGCCAACCGGTCGAGTGCGCGATTGAGCGCGAGGACGTTGACGCGCGGCTCGCCGAGGAAGCCGAGCAGCGGATATTGGGTCTCGCGCGTGATCAGCTGGCGTACTGCATCCACTGGAATCCCCCGCGCCCTGGCGACGCGCCCGGCCTGGAAAAAGGCCGCCTCGGGGCTGAGATCGGGATCGAGCCCCGAGGCGGAGGCAGTCACCAGATCGGCGGGAACCGATTGTCCTGGTGAGGAACCATTGGCGGCGAGGTCGGTCTTGACGCGGTCGACCAGCGCCTGGCTGGTCGGGCCGAGGTTCGATCCCGAGGAAGCGAGCGCGTCATAGCCCTTGCCGGCGGCCGAGGGCCGCGAGTGGAAATAGCCGGGGGCGGCGAAGCCCTGGCCGATCAGCTCGGAGCCGATCACCTTGCCGTTCTCGCGGATCAGGCTGCCATTGGCCTGATGCGGGAAGGCGAGCTGGCCGATGCCGGTAAGGGCGGCCGGGTAGGCGAGGCCGAGGAGCGCGGCGAACAGGATCGTCAGCACGATCGCCGGACGGAGCGCGGTCTTGAGGTCGGTGAGCATGGTTCTGTCCTCAGGCGAGGTGGAGGCCGGCAACGAGCAGGTCGATCAGCTTGATGCCGACGAACGGGGCGAGCAGGCCGCCGAGGCCGTAGATGGCGAGGTTGCGGGCGAGCAGCGGGCCGGCGCCGATCGCGCGATACTTCACGCCCTTAAGCGCCAGCGGCACCAGCAGCGGGATGATCAGCGCGTTGAAGATGATCGCGGAGAGGATCGCCGACTGCGGGCTGGCCAGCCCCATCACGTTGAGCACCCCGAGCCCCGGATAGAGCGCGATGAACATCGCCGGGATGATCGCGAAGTATTTGGCGACGTCGTTGGCCACCGAGAATGTGGTGAGCGCGCCGCGCGTCATCAGCAGCTGCTTGCCCAGGCCGACGATCTCGATGAGCTTGGTCGGATCGCTGTCGAGGTCGACCATGTTGCCGGCCTCGCGCGCGGCCTGGGTGCCGGTGTTCATCGCCACGCCGACGTCCGACTGGGCGAGGGCGGGGGCGTCGTTGGTGCCGTCGCCGCACATCGCGACGAGGCGGCCGCCCTGCTGCTCCTTGCGGATCAGGGCGAGCTTGTCCTCCGGCGTCGCCTCGGCGAGAAAGTCGTCGACCCCGGCCTCCGCGGCGATCGCGGCGGCGGTGAGCGGGTTGTCGCCGGTGATCATCACCGTGCGGATGCCCATCCGGCGCAGCTCTGCGAACCGCTCGCGTACGCCGGCCTTGACCACGTCCTTCAGCGCGATCGCGCCGAGGAGATGGCCATCCTTGACCACCGCGAGCGGCGTGGCGCCGGCGCGGGCGATCTCGTCGGTGACGCGCTTGAGCTCGGCTGCCTGCGGGGTGTTGGCCAGCGCCGGCACCGCCTTCAGGATGGAGTCGACCGCGCCCTTGTGGATCAGCGTGCCGTCGATCTGCACGCCGGACAGGCGGGTCTGGGCGGTGAAGGGGATCACCGTCGCATCGGCGGGCAGCGTGCGGACGGGGATCGCATGGCGTTCGCGCGCGAGGGTGACGATCGAGCGGCCTTCGGGCGTCTCGTCGGCGAGGCTGGCGAGCATCGCCGCGTCGGCCAGCACCGCGGTGTCGACGCCGGTGAGCGGGCGGAACACGCTCGCCTGACGGTCGCCGATCGTGATGGTGCCGGTCTTGTCGAGCAGCAGCACGTCGATGTCGCCGGCCGCTTCGACCGCGCGCCCCGACTTGGCGAGCACGTTGAAGCGGACGAGCCGGTCCATGCCCGCGATGCCGATCGCGGAGAGCAGTGCCGCGATGGTGGTCGGGATCAGCGTGATCAGCAGCGCCGCCAGGATCGCCACCGGTACCTGGCCGCCGGCATAGCTGGTGAAGCTCGGAATGGTCGCGACCGCGATCAGGAAGATGATGGTGAGCCCGACCAGCAGGATGGTCAGCGCGATCTCGTTCGGTGTCTTCTGCCGCTCGGCGCCCTCGACGAGTGCGATCATGCGGTCGAGGAAGCCTTGGCCGGGTTCCTGCGTCACCCGCACCTTGATCCGGTCGGAGATGACGCGGGTGCCCGCCGTCACCGCCGAACGGTCGCCGCCCGCCTCGCGGATCACGGGCGCGCTTTCGCCGGTGATCGCGGACTCGTTAACCGAGGCGACGCCCTCGATCACCTCGCCGTCGGCGGGGATGAGGTCGCCGGTCTCGACCAGCACCGTTTCGCCGCGGCGGAGCAGGGCGGCACCGACCATTTCCCAGGTTTCGCCGGCGCCGGTCAGGCGCTTGGCCTGGAGCTCCGACTTGGTGGCGCGCAGCGAGGCCGCCTGGGCACGGCCGCGGCCTTCCGCCAGTGCCTCGGCGAAGGTGCCGAACAGCACCGTCAGCCACAGCCAGACGATCAGCTGCGCCTGGAAACCGAACGGCAGCTTCTCACCGCCGATCACGAGCAGGACGGTGAGCAGCAGCGCGACGACGGCAGTGGTGAACAGCACCGGGTTGCGGATCAGCTCGCGCGGGGAGAGCTTCCTGAAGGCATCGCCGATCGCCGGGACAACCAGGCTTGCCGAGAACATCGAAGTGGGTGCGGTGGACATGGTTTCCGTCCGTCAGAAGAGCTGGCCGCGGATCATCGCGAAGTGATCGGCGATAGGTCCGAGCGCGAGGCTGGGGAGGAAGGTGAGGCCGCCGACGATCAGCACGATGCCGACGAGCAGGCCCACCCAGAGCGGTCCGGTGGTCGGGAACGATCCGGCGGATTCGGGCGTGTGCTTCTTTGCCGCCAGGCTGCCCGCGATGGCGAGCATCGGCACGATGATGAAGAAGCGGCCGATCCACATCGCGGCGCCGAGCAGCCCATTGTAATAGGGCGTGTTGGCGGTGAGCCCGGCGAAGGCCGAGCCGTTGTTCGCGACGCCTGAGGTGAAGGCGTAAAGGATCTCCGAGAAGCCGTGCGGCCCCTTGTTGAGCGGTCCGGCGAGCCCTTGCGGAAGCACTGACGACAGCGCGGTGAAGCCGAGGATGACGAGCGGCAGCACCGCGATCGCGAGCACTGCCAGCTTGACCTCGCGGCTCTCGATCTTCTTGCCGACATATTCGGGCGTGCGGCCGACCATCAGCCCGGCGACGAACACCGCGAGGATGGCGAACAGCAGGAAGCCGTAGATGCCGGCGCCGACGCCACCGATCACGACCTCCCCGAGCTGCATGTTGAACAGCGGGATGAGGCCGCCGAGTGCGGTGAAGCTGTCGTGCATCGCGTTGACCGCGCCGCATGAGGCGGCGGTGGTGACGGTGGCGAACAGGGCGCTCGCGGCGATGCCGAAGCGGACTTCCTTGCCCTCCATGTTGCCGCCGGTGACGCCGAGGTTGTGCAGCACGGGATTGCCGACCGCTTCCTGCCAATAGACCACCGACGCGCCGGCGGTGAACAGGATCAGCATCGCGGCAAGGATCGCCCAGCCCTGGCGGGTGTTACCCACCGCCTTGCCGAACGTCCAGGTCAGGCCCGCGCCGATCGCGAAGATCGACAGCATCTGGACGAGGTTGGTGAGTGCGTTGGGGTTCTCGAACGGATGCGCCGAATTGGCGTTGAAGAAGCCGCCGCCGTTGGTGCCGAGCATCTTGATCGCTTCCTGCGAGGCGACGGGGCCGACCAGCAGCGTCTGCTTGACGCCTTCGAGCGTGGTCGCGTCGATGGTGGCGGCAAAGGTCTGCGGCACGCCGTTCGCGATCAGGAACAGGGCGTAGACGATGCAGATCGGCAGCAGCAGGTAGAGCGTCACGCGGGTGCAGTCGGCCCAGAAATTGCCGATCGTCGTGGCGCTGCGCCGGGCGAAGCCGCGGAACAGCGCGAAAGCGAGCGCGATGCCGGTCGCCGCCGACAGGAAGTTATGGATGGTGAGGCCGAGCATCTGGCTGAGGTTCGACATCGTCGATTCGCCGCCGTAGCTCTGCCAGTTGGTGTTGGTGGTGAAGCTCGTCGCGGTGTTGAACGCGAGATGCGGCGACAGCCCGGCCAGCCCCTGCTGATTGAGCGGCAACACCCCTTGCAGCCGCAGCACCGCATAGGTGAACAGCAGCAGCATCAGGTTGAAGAGCAGCATATGCACCGCGTAGCGGCGCCAGCTCTGCTCCGCGGCGGGATCGATGCCGGCGAGCTTGTAGAAGCCCCGCTCGACCGGGCTGAGCACGGTGTGGAGCGGCGTGCGGCGGCCCTCGTACAGCGCGAACAGCCACATCCCCATCGGCTTGGCGACGGCGACGACGAGCGCGACGAAGAGAGCGATCAGGAACCAGCCGTGGACGGTCATGGCGACGGCTCCCGATCAGAAGCGCTCGGGCCGCACGAGAGCGACCACGAGGTAGAGGAGGAGGCCGAGGGCGGTGAGCCCGGCGAGCGCGAGATGGACGGTCATCGCGTCACGCCTCGTCGCACAGGCGGACATAGGCGATCGTCGCCGCGAACAGCCCGCCGACCAAGGCGAGCCAGAGCAGGTCCTGCATCGGATGAATCCCGAAAGTGATGCCGCCGAACGGGGACGGCCGGCGGATCACCTAGTGCGACGGGCCGTTAAGGTTCGACGGCGAAAGGCGGCGCGCGGCATTAAGAAACCATAAGGACCGATACGCCCGCGTAGCGTTTTGACCGGGAGGGGGGTAGGAGCGAGCGATGGCGTCGAACGATACCCGTCCGTCCCCCGACGCGCTGCTTCGCGCCGCCGAGCGCGAGGAGCGGGGCAAGCTCAAGATCTTCCTTGGTGCCGCGCCGGGCGTCGGCAAGACCTTCGAGATGCTGCGCGAGGGCGCCGAACGGAAGAAGGCTGGAGCCGACGTGGTCATCGCCGTGGTCGAGACTCACGGCCGCGCCGAGACCGCGGCGCTGCTCGAGCCGTTCGAGGTGATCCCGCGCCGGGCGATCGACTATCAGGGTCACAAGCTCGAGGAGATGGACCTCGACGCGGTGCTCGCCCGCCAGCCTGAGCTCGCGCTGGTCGACGAGTTCGCGCACACCAATGTCGAGGGCAGCCGGCACCCCAAGCGCTGGCAGGACGTCGCCGAGCTGCTCGATGCCGGCATCGACGTCTATACGACGCTCAACATCCAGCACGTCGAAAGCCTCAACGACGTCGTCGCGAGCTTCACCAAGGTGCGCGTGCGCGAGACGGTGCCCGACAGCGTGTTCGAGGGTGCCGAGATCGAGGTGGTCGACCTGCCGCCGGACGAGCTGATCGAGCGGCTGAAGGAGGGCAAGGTCTATATCCCGGCCGAGGCGAGCCGCGCGCTCGGCCATTTCTTTTCCAAGGCGAACCTGTCGGCGCTGCGAGAGATGGCGCTCCGCCGCGCCGCATTGACCGTCGATCGGGCATTGCTGGAGGATCTCGACGCGAGCGCGCTGCCCGGCACCTATGCCGGTGGCGAGCGCGTGCTGGTGGCGGTGAGCGAGCTGCCGGGCTCCGATACGATGGTGCGTGCCGCCAAGCGGATGGCCGATGCGCTGCGGGCGCCGTGGCAGGCGGTCTATATCGAGACGCCCCGCGCCGAGAGCTTCGACGAGGCCGCCAAACACCGTGTCGCCGACACGCTGCGGCTCGCCGCCAGCCTGGGTGCAACGATCGCGACGGTGCCGGCGGCGAGCGTGATCGAGGGCCTTTCCCGTCACATCCAGGGCATGCGCGCGACCCAGCTCGTGATCGGCAAGTCGGTCCGGAGCTGGTGGTTCGAGCTGCGTCACGGATCGGTCGTGAACGCGATGCTGCGGGAGAGCGACGGGCTCGCGGTCCACGTCATTCCCGCGCAGACAGCTGCGCCGAAGCCCGGCACCGTGCGACAGAAGGGGAAATGGGGCCGGGGCCCCAACCACTTGGTCATCGTCGGGATGATCGTGGCGACGACCCTGCTTGCCCGGCTCGCCGAGCCGCTGATCGGCGTCGGGGGGATCGACCTCCTCTACCTGCTGCCGGTGCTGTTCGCCTCGGGCCGCTACGGCTTGCGACCAGGCCTGATCGCGGGGGTGCTGGCGGGCCTCGCCTATAATTTCTTCTTCCTGCCGCCGCTCTACACGCTGACCATCGCCGACCCGCAGAGCGTGCTGACGATGTTCGTGCTGATCGGCATCGGCGCCTTCACCGCCAATCTCGCCGGCCGGTTGAAATCGCGCGCGACTCTGGGAGCACGGAGCGCGCAGGAGAATGCCGCGGTCGCCGCCTTCGGGCAGGCGCTCGCGCGAACCTCGGACTGGGAGACGACCAGCCGCATCACCTGCGAGGAGATCGCGCGGCTGCTCGAGGTCGACGTCGTGCTGCTCAATCAGCGCGATGGAACGCTGGTGCCGGTGGCGAGCGCGCCCGAGGTCGGCTCGCTTGGGCCGGTCAACCAGGCCGCCGCGGAATGGACCTGGAGCCGTGGCGAGCCTGCCGGGGCAGGGACGGCCACGCTCAATGCCGCCGACTGGCAGTTTCATCCGCTCAAGACCGCGCTCGGGGTACTCGCGGTGATCGGCCTGTCGCGCGAGGATGGCCGCGATCCGGTGTCGGCCGACCGCGCGGTGTTGCTGTCGACGCTGCTCGGCCAGGCGGCGCTGGCGCATGAGCGCTTGAAGCTGGAGGACCAAGTGCGCGAGGTGAGCGTCCTCAAGGAGCGCGACCGGCTGCGCGCGGCGCTGCTCTCGTCGATCGGCCATGACCTGCGCACGCCGCTGACGACGGTTGCCGGATCGGTGGAGGCGATCGCGGCCGAGCATCCGGATGATCCCAACGTGCCGCTGGCCAAGGCGGAGATCGCACGGCTGAGGCGCTTCCTCGACAATTTGCTCGACATGGTGCGGATCGATGCCGGGGCGCTCAAGCTCGCGCCGGAGCCGACCGATCTCACCGACGCGGTGGGCGGGGCGGTGCACGACCTCAAGGACCTGCTGCGCGGCCGGCATATCGACCTCAAGGTGCCCGCCAACCTGCCGTTCGTGACGGCGGATCCGACCTTGCTCCACCACATCCTCATCAACCTGCTCGCCAATGCCGCAGTGCATGGCGGTGACGACGGGACGATCGTGATCGAAGGACGGCGGACGCCCGATGCGGTGCTGCTGTCGGTGCGCGATCGTGGGCCGGGGCTTCAGGCCGGCAGCGAGGCCCGTGTGTTCGAGACCTTCGCCCAGGGCCGCGGCAGCGACCGCCACGGCGGCAGCGGGCTCGGCCTCGCCATCGTCAAGGGCTTCGCCGACGCGATGGCGATCGATGTGAACGCCAGCAACGATCCCGACGGTGGCGCGGTGTTCACCCTGCGTTTCACCCGGATCGCCCCGGCGGGCGAGACCGGTGCCGCTTCGACGCTGCCGGAAGAAGACCCCGAATGAGAAAGGGCGCCTCCCTCACGGGAAGCGCCCTTTCGGAAACTGCTTCCGGGCGAAAGACGCCCGGACGCCGATTACTGAGCGTTGGTCGCCGCGTCAGCAACGTTGTCAGCCGCCTCATGCAGATTGTCGGCGGTGTTCTCGAGAACAGCCTCGGTGCTCTCGTTGGTCGCGTTGTCGGCCAGCGCATCGAAGTTGTCGGCAGTCGCCTCAATGTTCTCGGCGGTCGCCTCGGCATTGTTCTCGGCGGGGGTCGACGTACCGTTGCAGGCGGCCAGAGACATCAGGCCGGCGGCAGCAGCGACAATGAGAACCTTCTTCATTAGTTGCTCCCAAGCAATATGGTTCGCGGCCGGCCCGATTGCCGACGCGAAGCTGCCGCAATAACGGGTGTCGTCGGCGCGTCAACGCCCAAATTCATGCCGCAGCAAACGCCGACCGCGAAATTTTGCCCTCTCATGGTACAGAAAAGGCCTTAATTTCCCGATCTGGGCGTGACCGCGCCGATCTCTTCGGGCGCGTTAGCGACGATCGCCAGCATCGTCGTCCAGGCTGCGACATTCTGGCGAAGCTGCTCCCGATCGATGAGGTCGAGCGTGTCCTCGGGCGTGTGGTGCCAGTTGAAATAGCGAAGGCCCGACTGGTTGAGATCGACCGCGGCGACACCGGTGGCCAGGGTCGGGCCGATGTCGGTGCCGTCGCCGCCGACGCCGCGGCCACGGGTGATGCCGAGCGGTGCGAGCGCCGAGGCAAGCCGGTCGGCGACCGGCTTGGCGCCGTCGGGCAGGTTCACCTCGAAACGCCAGATATTGTCGGCGCCGAAATCGCTCTCGCTGGCGGTGGCGTGCTTTTCCTTGGCGTGCGCCTCTGCATAGGCGCGGCCGCCGAAGCCGCCCGGCTCCTCGGCGCCGAACCAGACGACGCGGATCGTGCGGCGCGGCTTCACGCCCCAATCCATGATCCGCTTGGCGGCGGCAGCGGTGATCGCGATCCCAGCGCCGTCGTCGATCGCGCCGGTGCCGAGATCCCAGCTGTCGAGATGGCCGCCGATCAGCACGATGCCGGCGTTGGGGTCGGTGCCGGGCACCTCGGCGATGACGTTGCCCGATTCGGCCTCGCCCGCCATGCGCGGCGTCAGCACCAGCTTCATCGTGACCGGCCCCTTGGTGCGGGCGAACATCCGCTCGAGATTCTCGGCGTCGGCTACGGACAGCGCCGCGGCGGGGATCGGCGTCACCCCGTCCGCCCAATTGGTGCCGCCCGTGTGCGGCCCGCGGCCGTGGTCAGTGCCGATCGAGCGGATCACCGCCGCCACCGCACCCTTGCTCGCGGCGATGCTGGGGCCGACGAAGCGCGCCGGGCCAAATTGGCCATAGCCCGAGCCATCCTGGGTCGGCTCCATCTGGTTGGAGATGAAGGCGATCTTGCCCTTCAGGCTGCCGTCGGGCGCGGCGCGCAGGTCGTCGAAGGTCGGGAAATAGACGACCTCCGCCGTCAATCCCTCAGGCGGTGTCGCCCCCGACCGCCCGAGCGCGGCGAGCTTCAGCGGCTGCGGGAACGGGCCGACGATCTCTGCCTTCTCCTCGCCGCGCAGCCATACGGGCATCCGATAGGTCTCGATCCGCACGTTCTTGAAGCCGAGCGCCTTCAGCTTGGCGACCGCCCAGGTCCGTGCCCGTGCCTCCGCCTCGGTCGCGGCGAGGCGGGGTCCGACCTCGGTCGTGATCCCCTCGACGATGTCCCAGGCGATATCGTCCTTGAGCGCCGCGTCGCGCAGCTTAGCGACTGCCGGGTCGACAGGCGCGAGCGCCGGTGGGGCGGTGCGCTGGGCGGCAGCGGGGTGAGCGATCAGAGCGGAGGCGGCGACGGCCGCGAGCAGGGACGGAATGCGCATGGCCCGTGTGCTATCGGCGTCCGGCGCGTTTGCAAGTGGCAAGGTGCATCGCTACATCGCTCCCGCACTTCCTGCCGCATCACAACCATCTTCCGACGGAGTTCCTCGCCGCCATGGCCGCGCAATACGCCTTTGTCATGAAGGACATGACCAAGTCCTTCCCCGGCGCCCAGAAGCCGGTGCTCAGCAACATCAACCTGCAATTCTATCAGGGCGCCAAGATCGGCATCGTCGGCCCCAACGGCGCCGGCAAGTCGACGCTGATGAAGATCATGGCCGGCATCGACACCGATTATTCAGGCGAGGCATGGCCGGGCGAGAACATCACCGTCGGCTACCTGCCGCAGGAGCCGCAACTCGATCCGACCAAGAACGTGCTCGAGAACGTCAAGGACGGCGCGCGCGAGGTGGCCGACATGGTCGACCGCTTCAACGCGATCTCGGCCGAGATGGGCGATCCCAAGGACGACACCGACTTCGACGCGCTGATGGAGGAGATGGGCGAGCTCCAGGCCAAGATCGACGCGGTCGACGGCTGGACGCTCGACAACCAGCTCGAGATCGCGATGGAGGCCCTGCGCTGCCCGCCGTCCGACTGGCCGGTCGAGAACCTCTCGGGCGGTGAGAAGCGCCGCATCGCGCTCACCCGCCTGCTCATCCAGAAGCCCTCGATCCTGCTGCTCGACGAGCCGACCAACCATCTCGACGCCGAAAGCGTCGAATGGCTGGAGAATCATCTCAAGGAATATCCGGGCGCGGTGCTGATGATCACCCACGACCGCTACTTCCTCGACAACGTGGTAGGTTGGATTCTCGAGCTCGATCGCGGCAAGTATTTTCCCTACGAGGGCAATTACTCGACCTATCTCGAGAAGAAGGCCAAACGCCTCGAGCAGGAGGAGCGCGAGGAGTCCGGGCGTCAGAAGGCGATCAAGGACGAGCTCGACTGGATCCGACAGGGCCCCAAGGGCCGCCAGACCAAGTCGAAGGCGCGTATCGCCAAGTTCGACCAGCTCGTGGCGGCGCAGGAGAACCGCACGCCCGGCAAGGCCCAGATCGTCATCCAGGTGCCGGAGCGCCTGGGCGGCAAGGTGATCGAGGTCCAGAACGTCTCGAAGGCCTATGGCGACAAGCTGCTGTTCGAGAATCTCTCGTTCACGCTGCCCGCTGGCGGCATCGTCGGCGTGATCGGCCCGAACGGCGCTGGCAAGTCGACGCTGTTCAAGCTCATCACCGGGCAGGAGAAGCCGGACAGCGGCACGATCGAGATGGGCTCGACCGTGCGCCTCGGCTATGTCGACCAGAGCCGCGACCACCTGGACAATTCGAAGAACGTCTGGGAGGAGATCTCGGACGGGCTCGATTACATGAAGGTCAACGGCCACGACCAGTCGACCCGCGCCTATGTCGGCGCCTTCAACTTCAAGGGCCAGGACCAGCAGAAGAACGTCGGCAAGCTCTCGGGCGGCGAGCGCAACCGCGTCAACATCGCCAAGATGCTCAAGCGCGGCGGCAACGTGCTGCTGCTCGACGAGCCGACCAACGACCTGGACGTCGAGACGCTGGGCGCGCTGGAAGAGGCGATCGAGAATTTCGCGGGCTGCGCGGTGGTGATCAGCCACGACCGCTTCTTCCTCGACCGTCTCGCGACGCACATCCTCGCATTCGAGGGCGACAGCCATGTCGAGTGGTTCGAGGGGAACTTCGAGGCCTATGAGGAGGACAAGCGCCGCCGCCTCGGAGATGCGGCCGACCGCCCGACGCGGCTCGCGTACAAGAAGCTGACGCGCTGATCTGGCAGAGGGGCGGGCGGCCTCAGCCGAGGCCGCTCGCCTCAAATCTTACGCTGTGAAGCGTTTCGTGAAACCCTTCACCGGCCGCTCGTGGACCGGATGCACGTCGATGTCGTCGACCCGCGCCAGGCGCGGCCCTTCGCGGCACGTCTCGAGAAACACGGCGAGCGCTTCCTCGTCGCCCGCGGCCACGGCCTCGACGCGGCCGTCGGACAGATTGCGCACCCAACCCGTGATGCCCATCGACTGGGCCTTGCGGATCACCCAGTCGCGATAGCCGACCTGCTGCACCCGCCCACTGATCAGCAGCCGCAGCATTTCCTTTTGCGCTTGCATTCTACTCCCCATACCGGGGCCGATCCTCACGATCGGCCCGAACCCACGCTAATTCAATGATTTCGGCGGGGGAGGGGGCTGTGTGTCATTTCAGCGCACGCCAGGCAGCACCTGGCGCAAAATGTGACAATCCGGGGACAGAATCGTCCCGCTGAGACTAGCTGCGCTTGGCGCGGGCCGCATCGAGCGCCCAGGCGCCACCGCCGGCTGCCGCCAGGAACAGGAAGATGAAGCAGTAGAGCAGGATCGCCTCGCCGCCGTTGACCGAGGGGAAGAAGCTCTTGGGCGCATGGACCATGAAATAGCCGACGGCGCTCATGCCCGAGAGCACGAAGGCGACCGGCCGGGTGAACAGGCCGAGTATGATCAGCGCACCGCCGACCAGCTCAAGCGTCCCCGCGACATAGAGCAGCGGGTTGAGCGGCATCGGGAACGGCGGGAGGCCGAAGAACTTCGACGTGCCGTGGTGGAGAAAGGCGAGTCCCACCACGATGCGCAGGACGCTGAGCAGGCGGTCGGACCAGCTTGCGGGGATCGGCATCGGAAACCTCCGGATCGTTTCAGCTGCGCATCGTCTCATGCGCCCGCGGGCCGGTCAATCGACCTGCCGGGAAACGATCCGTTGCCGGTCCGTGCCGTTCAGCCGCGTGCGCGCCGGGAGCGGTCGGCGGTGTCGTTGTCGATGCTGGCCTGCTTGGTGACGCGGCTGCGGCCATCGGGGTCGCGGATCTGGTTCAGCTCATTCTTCGAGGCGACGTCGCGGGCGAGATTGCCGCCGGAGCTGCTCGAACCTTCGGGTGTTTCGTCGAGGTCTTCGATCCAATCATTGTCGTCGTGCGACCGGGCGCTGTCGGTGCGGGGCTTTTCCATGGCGTCTCTCCTTCGAGGAGAGAATGAGCGGGACGGGAAGGGCGTTCCCTCCGTCCGTCACGGATAGGTGATCGCCACCACCTCATATTCGCGCTCGCCGGCCGGGAGCGCGACCCGGCGCAGGTCGCCGACCGCGGCGCCGCGCAGCGCCCTGGCGAGCGGGGCATTCCAGCCGACGCGGCCGGCACCCGCATCCGCCTCGTCGTCGCCGACCAGCGTGAGGATGCGTTCATTGTCGTCCTCGTCTGCGATCGTGACGGTCGCGCCGAACCAGACGCGGCTGCGGTCCTGCTGCGCGGCAGGATCGATCACCTTGGCCGCCTTCATCCGCTTCGACAGCCAGCCCAGCCGCCGATCGATCTCGCGCAGCCGCTTGCGGCCGTAGATATAGTCGCCGTTCTCCGACCGGTCGCCGTTGCCCGCCGCCCAGGCGATCGTGTCGACCAGCTTGGGGCGTTCCTCGGCGAACAGCGCGTCATATTCGGCGCGCAGGGCGGTGAAGCCGGCAGGGGTTATGTAGTTGGGACGGTCCATCGATCCGCCTCTACGGCATTCCGGCGGGGGTTTCAGCCCGGCCGTCGCTTGCCGAGATACCAGCTCAGGTTGTTGGGCCCACGGCTGCGGGCATGCTGCGGGTTCATGAGGTCGTAGACCACGGCATTCTCGAGCACGCGCTGGACGTAGTTCTTAGTCTCGTAGATCGGGATATTCTCGATCCAATTGACGATATCGACGCCGGACATGCGCGGGTCGCCATTCGCCGCGATCCACTTGTTCACGTTGCCCGGCCCGGCGTTATAGGCCGCTACCGCCAGCGGGTAGCTGTTGTAGAGACGGTACATGCGGTCGAAATAGCTCGACCCCAGCATGATGTTGTAGTCGGTGTCGGTGGTGAGCGACGAGGGATTGTAGCTGAGCCCCAGCTTGCCCGCCTGCTCGCGCGCCGTACCCGGCATGAGCTGGAGCAGCCCGCGCGCGCCGGCGTGGCTGATCGCGGTCCGGTTGAACTGGCTTTCCTGCCGCGCGATCGCATGGACGATCGTCCAATAGTCGTTGCTGGCAGCGGGGACGCGCACGCTGGGATAGCCCGCCGCGGTATAGTCGCTGAGCCCGTTCTGCAGCGCCGAGCGGCCCACCATCACGCCGAGATCGGGCCGATTGATCGCGCGGCTGAGTTCTGCGGCAAGCAGGTGATCGGTGTCGGTAGTGGCATCCGCGGCGATCTGACGGACGAAGGCGCTCTGATCCTCCCAGCGTCCGAGCGAGCCGAGCAGCCTGGCGGCGCGCACCGTCTCCTTCGCGGCGAAGGCGGAGCGGGTGTCCGGCGCGACGTCGACCGTGGCGATCGGCGCGGGCGCGCGCAATGCTTGGCCCAACCGCTCCGCCGCGAGCTGGCCATAGTAGAGATCGGAATAGCCCGCGGCGCGGGTGTAGAAGTCGTTCGCGCGCGGATCGCCCGCGGCCTCGGCGGCGCGGCCGGCCCAGTAGAGGCCCTTCGACTGCGTGGTCGGGCTCTTGGAGCCGAGCGAATAGCGCTCGAACATGCCGATCGCGTCGCGCGGCCGGCCGAGGTTCTGCATCGCCGCGGTGCCGGCGAGCCATACCAGGCTGGTATAATCGTCGCGCTCGCCCAGCGACTTGCTGCTGACGTCGGTCTGCGGCGGATAGGCGTCGTCGACCTGGCGCGCGATGTCATACGCCGTCTGGTACTGACGGTCGGCATAGGCGCCGCGTGCGTTGGTGAGCAGCACCTCGTACCATTTCTCGGGGTGCGTCGGCAGGACCCTGAGCTGGTGCGGCCGGGCGAGCTGGGCGCGCGCGGTGGGGCTCGCATTGTTGTTGCGGTACCAGCTCGCGCGATCGGCGAGGAAGCCGGCGTCGTTCAGCGCCGAAGCCTCAACCGCGGCGCCGCGTGTCATCGCATCCGGCGCATTGGTGCGATAGGCGAGCCGCGCGGCGAAGATCGCCTGCCGCGCCGGCGAGGTATAGGCGAGCTGGCGCTGGGCGGCGCTGGTCGCGCCCTGCCACAGCAGCATGTCCATCCGCGCATCCTGGTCGTCGGGACCGAAGCTGCTGGAGAACTGGCCGAGCAGCAGCGATTCGTCTGACGGGCGCAGCACGCCCTTGCGCCACGCCTTGCGCGCCTGCTCGGCAGCGCGGTCGCGCTGACCCATCGCGGCGAGCGCCACGGCGTAACGGACGTGACCGGAACCGGTCAGCGGCGGAAAGCGATCGAAGAAGCGGACGGTGGTGCTCGGCGAATCCTGGCCTGCGGATGTCTCCGCCGCGGCGCGCCGGCTGGTCTCGCCCGGCCAGCCGGGATGGGCGAGCAGGAAATTGGCGTAGGTCGAGAAGCCGAGATTGTCCGACTGCTGCAGCATCTTCCACTGATCGATCGCCGAAAGCAGCGCAGCGGAGGATGAATCGCCCGTCGAGGCATAGCTTTGCGTCGGATAGCTCGGCGTCACCGTCGGGGTCGGTGTCGGAGCGGGGCTGCCGTAAACCTGCGATGGAAGGATCTGCTGCGGAGCCCCCCCCGAGGTATTGGCATTGTATTGCGGCGGAAGCAGCTGCTGCGGCACGGCACGCTGATGCAGGCCGGCGGCGATTGCCCCCCCCGATACGCACGCAAGCAACAACGCGCCCTTGGAAACCCACCCGAGCATGCTGGACATGATACGGAATACGGACGTATCTGCCACCCCACATTTCATCGCTCGAAGGTTGCTCACCGAAAAATGTTCTCCGGTTCGATTCCTGCACTGGTGACGCCGTTCCTGAACGGCGCCTTCGACGAAGCGGCATATCGCACGTTGGTTGAATGGCAGATTACCGAAGGTTCCTCGGCACTTGTGCCGTGCGGCACCACCGGCGAGGCTGCGACGATGCCGATGGAGGAGCATTTCCGCGTCGTCCGCGTCTGCGTCGAGGCGGCGAAGGGGCGCGTGCCGGTGATTGCGGGCGCGGGATCGAACGACACGCGCGTCGCGATCGCCAACATCAAGGCGGCGAAGGAAGCCGGAGCCGACGCGGCGCTGATGGTGCCGCCCTATTACAACCGGCCGAACCAGGAGGGCATCTTTCGTCATTTCGAGGCGGTGGCGGCCGCCTGCGACCTGCCGATCGTGCTCTATAACGTGCCAGGCCGTACGGTGACGGACATCAAGCCGGAGACGGTGGCGCGGCTCAAGGCGGCCCTTCCATCGATCGTCGGCATCAAGGACGCGACCGGCGACATGCCGCGCGTGTCGCAGCATCGCGCCTCGTGCGGGCCCGATTTCGCCCAGCTCTCGGGCAACGACGACATGGCGATCGCGTTCAACGCGACCGGCGGGCGTGGCTGCATCTCGGTCACCGCCAATGTCGCGCCGCGCCTGTGCGCCGAGTTCCAGGCGGCGACGCTTGCCGGCGATTATGCGAAGGCGCTGGCGCTCCACGACCGGCTGTTCCCGCTCCATGGCGCGCTGTTCAGCGACGCGTCGCCGGGGCCCGTCAAATATGCCCTGAACCGCGTGAAGCCGGAGATATCGGCCGAGCTGCGCCTGCCGATGACCCCGCCGTCGGAGGCGAGCCGCAGGGCCGTCGACGCTGCGCTGGCGTTCGCGGGGCTGATTTAGCTTCCGCCGACGATCAGCTGAGCCATTTGAGGGCGGCGGCCGACCGGCAGGCGCTGGTCGCGGGCTTGCGGATGGGGACCGGAACCCGCAGAAATCCGTCGAAGGTCACGAAAGTCACGGGTAGAACGCCTATGTGACTTTCGTGATATAATGTTACATGTAAATTTGCAAAATGTGGGCCTGCCGTAGTTTGAAAGCCTGAGTCAGGTTTAGCGCGATCTCTTCTCGTTCGTCATTCCCGCGAAGGCGGAAATGATGAAGGAGGGGGCGCACACGGTAAACTACGTCACCACCAGAATGTTGACTAAATTGACTCTGGGCCGGTGTGTGCGAGCCGATGCATCCGGGATGCGCCCCGGACGCGACAGCGACGCGGCATGGACGGGATTGACAAGATCAAAGAGCAACCCGCCGCTCGCGCGGCTCGGGCTGAGCGAACCAAGCAGGCGAAATCCTACTTTGCAAGCAGCCCGAAACTGGGCCCCGGCCTTCGCCGGGGAACGGATGCAGACGGACTGAATCGACTCTAGCCGACGTAGACGAACGCGCGGCGTCCCGACCTCAACGTCACTTCGACGCGCCGATACTCCGCCACCTCATAGGCGTCGGCGCGCGGCAGGTCGTCCGCGCCGATGGCGAGTGCCTGGCCCTCGATCATGTCCGCCGCCGCGCCGGTCTCGCGCAGGATCGGATGCTCGGCGAGGCCGCTGGTGCGTACCACTTCGGGATCGCCGATCGCCAGCATCTCGACGCGATAGCCGGGCAGGGCATCGGCCTCGGCGGCAAGCTCGCGGCCGAACACGGCGAGCTGCACCTCGCGCTGGCGCAGCGTGCCGTAGGAGAACAGCCAGATCGTCTCGTCCATCGCACCTTTCCTTCGCGGCCTCATCCGCCTACATCGCCCGGCCTTATGGCTCGCCCACGCCCCGATACGTTCGACAAGAAGAAGATCGTCGCCGAGAACCGGCGCGCGCGCTTCGAATATTTCATCGAGGACGTGTACGAGGCCGGCCTTGCCCTGACCGGCACCGAGGTCAAGTCCCTGCGCTTCGGCGAGGGATCGATCGCGGAGGCCTATGCCGAGGTACGCGACGAGCAGGTGTGGCTGGTCAACGCCAACATCCCCGAGTTCAGCCACGGCAACCGCTTCAACCACGAACCGAAGCGGCCCCGTAAATTGCTGCTTCATGAGCGCGAGATAAACCGCCTCCATGGTGCGGTGGCGCGCGAGGGAATGACCCTTGTGCCGCTCAGCGTCTACTTTAACAGCCGTGGGCGGGCAAAGGTCGAGCTCGCGCTCGCGAAGGGCAAGAAGGCGCATGACAAGCGCGACACGATCCGGGAACGGGACTGGAAGCGGGAGCAGGGAAGGCTCCTGCGCGAACGTGGCTGAGCCGGCCCGCCGCAAGGACTGGCTTGCACGCTGGATCGCGAACAACGTGCCGACGCGCGAGCAGCTCGAGCAGAGCCGGCTGCTGCGCCCCGTCGCGCATCGCGTCCTCGCACCGGCGCTGTGGCGGTTCACCCGGCGATCGGTGCCGCGCGGGACGGCGCTCGGCCTGTTCGTCGGCATCTTCCTGATGATCCCGGGGCTTCAGATCGCCGGCGCTGCCCTGCTGGCGCTGCCGTTCCGCGCCAATGTGCCGATCGCCGCGGCGATGACCTTTCTCAGCAATCCGGCGACGACGCCCTTCATCCTCTACGCGTCGGTCTACATCGGCAATCTGCTGCTCGGCCGTACCGCCGATGCATCGGGGTTCATGGCGCTGGTCAACGCCAATGCCGGCCTGTCCCAATGGGTGGCCTGGCTCCTGTCCGAGGCCGCGCCGGCGCTGATCCTCGGACTGAGCGTGATCGCGAGCGGTTGCGCGCTGCTCGGCTATGCCGCGACCGCCCTTGGCTGGCGCTGGTGGATCGCGCGCAAGTGGCGCAAACGCCACGACGCGCGGAGTTCCTCCTTAACGCGTTGACGGGCCGTATCGCCGGGGTAAGACAGTGGCATGGCCCGGAGTCCTTCCGGGCGACTGACTTCCGCACGAAAGGCTTCGCCCATGCGGCTTTCCGCCATTGCCACCATCCTTCTCGCCGGCACCGCGCTTTCGGCCGGCGTTCATGCCCAGTCGACCGTTGCGCCGGCCGATACGCCGCCGGCGAGCGCCGGGGCGCCCAAGATCGGGACCTTCGGCCTCGACACCTCGGGCATGGACCGCAGCGTCGCCCCCGGCGACGACTTCTACGACTATGCCAACGGCAATTGGGACAAGCGGACGCAGATCCCCGCCGATCGCGCGTCGTTCGGCATGTTCCACGTGCTGCAGGACCTGTCGCTCGAGCAGACCCGCACGATCCTGGAGGAGGCCGCGAAGCAGCCCGGCAGCAAGATCGGCGATTACTACGCGAGCTTCCTGGACGAAGCCGCGGCCGAGGCGAAGGGGATCGCGCCGATCAAGCCGTGGCTGACGGCGATCGCCGGCGCCAAGGACAAGACCGCGCTGGTGACCGAGGCGGCCAAGCTCCAGCGCGCCGGCGTCGGCGGCTTCTTCGGGCTCGGCGTGACCCAGGACGCCAAGGAGCCTGAGAAGTACATCGTCATGACGAACCAGTCGGGCCTGATGCTGCCCGACCGCGACTATTATCTGAAGGACGATCCCAAGCTCGAGGGCATCCGGACCGCCTACAAGGCCTATCTCGCCCAGCTGCTGACGATGGCGGGCGAGACCGACGGCGCCGCGCGCGCCAATGCGGTGTTCGAGCTGGAGAAGCAGATCGCGACGGTCCACTGGACCCGCATCGAGAACCGCGACGAGGACAAGACCTACAACCGCTGGCTGACCGCCGACTTCGAGAGCAAGGCGCCGGGCTACCCCTGGCATGCCTATGCGGCCGCGCTCGGCGTGCCGGCGCAGCCCTATTACATCGTCTCGCAGCCGTCGGCGGTGACGGCCGAGGCGAAGATCTTCGCCGACGCGCCGATCCAGGTGCTGCGCGATTTTTACACGCTGCGCGTGCTCGACACGTTCGCCCCCTATCTCAACAGCGCGTTCGACAAGGCGGAGTTCGCGTTCAACGGCACCGTCCTGTCCGGGCAGCCGCAGCAGCGGCCGCGGTGGAAGCGTGGCGTGGCACTGGTCAGCGCCGGGCTGGGCGAGGCGGTCGGGCAGGTCTATGTCGCGCGCTACTTCCCGCCGGAATCGAAGGCGGCGATCGACGATCTGGTCAAGAACCTCCGTGCCGCGATGGGCGACCGGCTCCAGAAGCTCGAATGGATGGCGCCGGAGACCAAGCAGAAGGCGCTGGCCAAGCTGGCCGCCTTCACGCCCAAGATCGGCTATCCCGACAAGTGGCGCGACTATTCGGCGCTACGGATCGAGCGCGGCGACCTGGTCGGCAATGTCGCGCGCGCCAACGAGTTCGAGTTCCAGCGTGATCTCAACAAGCTCGGCAAGCCGCTCGACCGCGGCGAGTGGTTCATGACGCCGATGACGATCAATGCCTATGCCAATCCGCCGATGAACGAGATCGTGTTCCCGGCAGCGATCCTGCAGGCGCCGTTCTTCGATCCGCATGCCGACGCGGCGATCAACTATGGCGGGATCGGCGCGGTGATCGGGCACGAGCTCAGCCATCATTTCGACGACCAGGGCCGCAAGTACGATCCCAGCGGCAAGCTCGCCGAATGGTGGACGCCGCAGGACGTCGAACGGTTCAAGAGCTTCACCGACAAGCTGGTGAAGCAGTACGACGCCTATGAGCCGCTGCCCGGCCAGCATGTCCAGGGCGAGCTGACGCTGGGCGAGAACATCGCCGATCTCGCCGGGCTGACCGTCGCCTATGAGGCGTACAAGAAGTCGCTGAACGGCAAGCCGGCGCCGGTGATCGACGGCCTGACCGGGGACCAGCGCTTCTACCTCGGCTGGGCGCAGGTGTGGCGCTCCAAATATCGCGAGCCGATCCTGCGCCAGCAGCTCTTGAGCGATCCGCACTCGCCGGGACCGGAGCGCGTCGCGACGGTGCGCAACCTCGATCCCTGGTATGACGCCTACAAGCCGAAGCCGGGCGAGAAGCTCTACCTGGCACCGGATCAGCGCGTCCGCATCTGGTGACGGCGCCAATGGCTTGACGGGGGCGCGGAGGCGCCGACAAGGGTCCGATGGCCACGCTTCCGCACTCGTCAGGACAACCCCAACATCCCTCCGTCGCGCTACCGCTGGTCGTCGCGGTCGGCGCGGCGGCCTTGGCGGCGGCAGCGATCCTGTTGCTGATCGGTGACCGCACGCTGGCGATCGGATTCGGCGCGGCGGGCCTGATCGTCGGCGCTGCCGCCTTCGCGGCGTCGCGGCTGATCCATGCCGCGACCGCCGTCTCGACCGAGCCGGACTGGGGCGTCGCCCACGCGATCGCCGCGACCTCGGCGGAGGCGGTCGCGGTCACCGACCGGGCTGGGCGCATCGTCTGCGCCAACGATCGCTACGAGACGCTGTTCGGCGGCTATCCGACCCCGCCCAACGTGCCGCTGCCCGAAGACGAGGTCGGCCGGCTCGGCACCGCCGGCCGTGCCGCCTGGCGGGAAGGGGAGGGACGGACCGCGCTGATCGTGCGCGACGAGCGCGTCGAGGTGACCGTCGGCCGGATCGGCGACGAGATGCTGCTGTGGCGCTTCAAGATGGCCGATGCCGTCAACGTCGTCGCGATCGCGACGGCGGCCATTGCCGGGCCCAACGGCGACCGGCTTGGCGGCGCGGGGATCATGGCGGCCTTGCTCGGGCCGGACGGGCGGGTGCGTACCGCCAATCGCGTGCTCCGCGCCCGTGCGATGGGGCATGAGGAGGGCGCGATCGAGGGCCGCGACTTCGCGCGTTTCCTCATCACCGACAGCGCCGGGCTGGTCCGTTTCGAGCGCGAAGGGCTGGGTGGCAACCCGCTGCGCGTGCTGCAGGTGCCGTTCCTCGACGGCGACGACGCGCCGATGCTGGTGGTCCTGCTCGACGAGGAGCCGCAGATCACGGTGCCCGCGATCGGATCGAGCGCGGCGAGCCACGTCCGCAGCCTCATCGCGCTGCTGCCGGTGCCGCTGGCGCTGATCGATCGCGAGGGCCGGTTCCTGCACATGAACGAGGCCTTCACCCGCGTGACCGGCGTCAACGGGTCGGCGCCGCCACTCTATCCGGGCGACCTGGTCGTGCGCGACGACAAGGCGGCGCTGGCCGACGCGATCCGCCGCTTCGCCGGCGGCGCGGCGCATTCGACGCAGATGCCGGTGCGCTTCGCCGATCGGCCCGACGAGCCGGTGCAGGTCGGCCTCGCCGGCGCGCGCGGGCTCGGCGAGGCGGCGGTGCTGATGAGCGTCAAGGACGATGCCGAGGAAGGCAAGCTCAAGGACCAGGTCGCGCAGGCGACCAAGATGCAGGCGGTCGGCCAGCTCGCCGGCGGCGTCGCGCACGACTTCAACAACATCCTGACCGCGATCATCGGCCACTGCGACCTGATGCTGATGCGCCATACGCCGGGCGACAGCGACTATGACGACATCCAGCAGATCAGGATGAACTCGAACCGCGCGGCCGGGCTGACGCGCCAGCTGCTCGCCTTCTCGCGCCAGCAGACGCTCAGGCCGCAGGTGCTGCAGCTTCCCGACGTGATCTCGGAGGTATCGAACCTCCTGAAGCGCCTGCTCGGCGAGACGGTGCGGCTGGTCGTCAACCACGGACGCAACCTGGGGCCGGTGCGGATCGATCCGGGCCAGCTCGAGCAGGTGGTGATCAACCTCGCCGTCAATGCCCGCGATGCGATGCTCGCCAAGAACCCCAACGGCGGCGGCACGCTGACGATCGAGACGATGGCGGTCGGTCCGTCCGAGGTGCGTGGCATGGAGGACGACGTGCTTCCGGTCGGCGATTATACGGCGCTCCGCGTCTCCGACACCGGCACCGGCATTCCGGCCGACGTGCTGCCCAAGATCTTCGAGCCGTTCTTCACCACGAAGGAGGTGGGGAAGGGGACCGGGCTCGGGCTTTCGACCGTCTATGGCATCGTCAAGCAGTCGGGCGGCTATATCTTCGCCGAGAGCCCGCGCAGCGGCGGCGCGGCGTTCACCATCTATCTGCCGGTCCATTCGGCGGCCGCCGCGCCGGCTCCCGCACCGGCGTCGTCGTCGAAAGCGAAGCCGGGCGATACCTGGGGCAGCGGCACCATTCTCCTCGTCGAGGACGAGGACATGGTGCGCGCGGTGGCGGAGCGGGCGTTGACGCGGCAGGGCTATCAGGTGGTCACTGCCGAGAATGGCGAAGCGGCCCTGGAGCTGCTTGCGCAGATGGAGAGCGCGCCCGACCTGCTGATCTCCGACGTCGTCATGCCGACGATGGACGGCCCGACGATGGTGCGGCGCGCCCGCGAGCGTTATCCCAACCTCGCGATCCTGTTCATGTCCGGATATGCCGAGGAGCAGTTGCGTCGCTCGATCGACATCGACCGCGTCGCTTTCCTGCCGAAACCCTTTTCGGTTCAGCAGCTTGCCGAGGCCGCGCGCGACGTGCTGGCCGCGAAGTGACTAGCCACGACGCGGCTGATCGCTTAGGAAAACCGGAATGTCGCGTCCGCAACAAATCCTCATCGTCGAGGATGAACCTCTGATCGCCATGATGCTCGAGGATTTCCTCGATGCATTGGGCAAGGGCGTCGCGGGAGCGGTCGACACGGTCGCCGCGGCGCTCGATCGGATCGCCGCCGGCGGGATCGATGCCGCGATCGTCGACATCAACCTGCGCGGAGGCGAGACGAGCTGGGCCATCGCCGATGCGCTTGATGCGGCGGGTACCCCCTTCCTCTTCGCTACCGGCGGCACCGACGACGCAATCGTCGAACGTCATCGCGATCGGCCGGTGCTCACCAAGCCGTTCACGATGGACGGGGTAGAAAAGGCGCTCTCGAACCTGATCGTCGAGGTTTAGAGTTCGATCCATCTCGCTGTTCCCCGGCGAAGGCCGGGCCCCAGTTGCGAGCGGTTCGATACTGGGCCCCGGCCTTCGCCGGGGAACAGATTCAAACTGGCCTAAATCCGACTCTAGATAGCCGTCATCAGGTGCGCAGGCGTTCGATCGCCTGGGCGAGCGCCACATAGAGCTTGCCCATGTCGGACGAGAGCAGCGTGACGCCGAGCGACGACCCGTCACGCAACGCCAGGATCTGGCGCAGCATCGCTTCGAAATCGTGGATGTAGCGATTGACCTGCTCGCGGAATTCGCCGTCGGTGTCGTAGAGCCGCAGGATCTCCCGCGCCTCGCTCGCGTCGAGCAGGCGCACCGCGCGCCGCGTGAAGACGCCGCGATCGCCCTTGAGATAGGCGGCCCAGGCGCTGTCGGACACTTCGTGCGAGAAGCTCTTGGTGATGTCGATCGACGCCGAATTGAGCGCCTCGACCAGCAGCGACATGCGACGTCCGAAATTGTCGTGGTTGGCGGCCTCGCGATCGGCGCGCTCGGCGTCGATCCGCGCCTCGAGCTGTGCCGTGGTCTCGCTGATCGTCATGAGCTGCTCGGCCAGCCGTTCGGAGGCGCGCGTCGCGGCGGCGACGGCGCCTTCCGACGCTTCCGCCAGTTCGCCGAGCGGCTGCGGGAGCGCGCGGGCGAAAGCGCGGCGGACGGCATCGGCGCTTTCGGCTTCGATCGCGCCGGCGGCGTCCGGAATGACCTGCGTCAACACGCCGCGCGCACTCTCGGCGGCGCGCGAGGCGGTTTCGCGGATACGGGCGAGCGCGTCGACCAGCTGTGGCGCGGCATCCTCTGCGAAGCGGCGGGCCTTGGCGATCGCTTCCTCGACCACCGCATCCATCGTCATCGCCTTGTCGCGCCCGGCGTCGAAGGTCTCGTTGAGCGTCGCGGTGATCTCGGTCAGCTTCTCGCGCTCAGTGGCGACGAGGCCGGCGACCGCGTTGACCGCATCGTGCGTGCTCTCGGCGGCGGTGACGAGCGCCAGCAGCTCGGGCTTGGCGGTGCCGACCAGCAAGCGGCTGGCGGCGATCTTCTCCTCCAGGCGGCTCAGCGCGCCGGGGAGAGTCTCGTCGATCTCGCGGGTCGAGGCATCGAGCGCGGTCAGCAGGTCCTCGGTCGTCGCGATCAGCGTCCGCGCCACGCTCTCGCCGTCGCGCATCGTCTCGGTCAGCGCGCCCGCAGATCCGGAGAGCGCGCTGATCGACGCGGCCAGCTCCTGGCTCTTGGCGAGGCCATCGGCGTGCAGCCGGTCTAGCTGCCCCGAGGCGCCTTCGACGCCGACCGAGAGGCTGGCGAACAGCGAATCGGTGCGATGCTGCTCCTCGCCGAGCCGGGCGGTGATGCGGTCGACCGCCGCCTCGACCTCGTCCAGCCGCTGCCGGAGCGCATCGGCGCTTTCATGGCTGGCCTTCTCGATCGCGGCCTGGCTGGTGCCCAGCATCGCCAGCATCGCCTCGCCCTGAGCGGCGATGCCCTTGCGCGCCTCGTCGATCGCCCGGGCGGCACGGTCGAGCACGGCATCGACCGCGGCAGACATCTCGCCGGCGGCATTGTCGAGCCGGGCGGCGGCGGTCTCGCTGGTCGCCTCCATCCGCTCGAGATGAGCGGCGAGGCGGGCGGCTGCGCCGCTCGCGACCTCGTCGGCGGCACGCCCGCGATCGGAAAGCGTCGCCAGATGCCCGCCGAGCTCCACCGCCTTCTGGCTGGCCGCCAGTCCGGCGGCGTTGAGCGCCTCGGCCATCCCGGCGGTTTCGGCCTGCGCCTTGGGCAACGAATTGAACACGACGTTGAGGCTCGCCTCGGTCGTCTCGGCCGATTTGACCAGCGATCCGCTGATCGTCTCGAGGATGCGTGCTTCGGCGGACAGTTCGCCGCTGATGGCGTGCAGCCGTTCCGACGCGGCGTCGCCGATCGCGACGAGCGAGCTCGCCTGCTCGGCCAGTGCGCGGCGATTGGCCTCGATCCGGTTGGACAGCGCCAGGATCGTCTCGTCGAGCCGCGCCGCCTCGTTCCGCATCGCCCGCGCGGTGGCGCCGAAGCGGCGCGCCTCGGCGCGACTCGTGCGGAGGAGCAGGAGATAGAGCGTGGCGGCGAGGAGCGGCGGCACGCAGAGCGCCGCAACGAACTCGGCGAGCGCGACCGGCGCCATCGGGAAGGCCCCGCGCGAGAACCACGCCATCGCGGCAACCCAAGCCAGCGACAAGAGTACCAGCAGGACTGCGACGACCCGTGCAAAAGACGAGGGCGCCGGCTGCTCCGCCGCCCAGTCTTCCGCCTCCGCATCCGCTGGCGACTCGCTCCAGCTCTCCTCTTCGGCGGACAATGCGGTCCCCTCGTCCTCGTCAGGACGCAGATTCACGATACGCGTACCCCCGGTCACAGTCATTCGGAGACGTGTATCACGTTTCGTCCGGTTCGTAAGCCGGGCGTGGAAACCGGTCGTTAAGCATATGCGCCTAGTTCCGGGCACATGGCCTATGATCCCGGTGCAATCGATGCGACCCTGGCGGCGGCGGTAGGCGACGAGCCCGCGCTGATCGCCGAGCTGCGCGAAGCCTTTCTCGACAGCGCGAAGACCAATCTGGCGACGATCGAGAAGACGCGCGACCACGCGGTGTGGAAGGACGCGTCGCTGCGGCTCAAGGGCCTGGCGGCGAGCTTCGGCGCGATCCGCCTGATGGCGCTTGCGGGCGAGGCGGCCGATCGCCCGGGCGATCCGGAGGCGCTGCGCAAGATGCGGCGGGCGATCGAGCGGCTCTAGTCAGGCAGCAGCGGCAGCCTGCGGATCGCTTCGATCCGGTCGATGGTCGCAAAGCTTCCCGTCGGGTAGGAGGGAAAGCGCGCGGTTTCCCTGCCGACGAAAGTCACATGATAGGCTCGCGGCTTTTTCCATGAATCGGAGGTCGCCATCACGGTGCCGGACTTCAGCTTGACCTTCCGCTTCGGAAGAATCAGCTGATAGCGATCTGACACGACATCTAATCCAAAATGAAACAGGTCTTTTTCGCGCATCTGGGTTTCACCTTCGTGGAAGATGGACCACGAGCCATTCGTGACGAGCACCCCACTCATCCGGCGCGGCGTCCCGAAGCGATAGCATTGGTCCGCCCGTTGTTCCTCGCCCACGCCGACCCCGCCGATGCCGCATGGCACCCCGAGAAAGGGGAAATAGACCTTCAGCCGATCGCCCAGGTGCCGATATGCCTGCGCAGGCGGCGCCCAGTCGCCCTCGCTGCACGCCGTCACGAGAAGCACAGCCGCGACGGCGCCCCACAGCCGCATCAATGCTTCCTGCTCAGCTCGCGCATCGCTCCGTCCAGCCCGGCGAGCGTCAGCGGGTACATGCGGTCGTTCATCAGCTCGCGCATGATGCGGACCGACTGCGAATAGCCCCATTGCTCCTCCGGCACCGGATTGAGCCACACCGCTGCGGGATAGGTGTTGGTGAGCCGGTGCATCCACACCGCGCCGGCTTCCTCGTTCATATGCTCGACCGATCCGCCGGGATGGGTGATCTCATAGGGGCTCATCGACGCGTCGCCGACGAACACCAGCTTGTAGTCGTGGCCGAACTTGTGGAGCACGTCCCAGGTCGGCGTGCGCTCGGTGAAGCGGCGGCGGTTGTCCTTCCACACGCCCTCGTAGACGCAGTTGTGGAAGTAGAAGAATTCGAGGTTCTTGAACTCGCTGGTCGCGGCCGAGAACAGCTCCTCGCAGAGCCTGACGAACGGGTCCATCGACCCGCCGATGTCGAGGAACAGCAGCAGCTTGACCGCATTGTGCCGCTCCGGGCGCATGTGGACGTCGAGCCAGCCCTGCTTGGCGGTGCCGGCGATGGTGGCATCGAGGTCGAGCTCCTCGGCCGCTCCTTCGCGTGCGAAGCGGCGCAGGCGGCGGAGCGCGATCTTGATGTTGCGGGTGCCGAGCTCGCGGGTGTTGTCGAGGTTGCGGAACTCGCGGCCTTCCCAGACCTTGAGCGCGCGCTTGTGCGTGCTCTCGCCGCCGATCCGCACGCCTTCCGGGTTGTAGCCCGAGTTGCCGTAGGGCGAGGTGCCGCCGGTGCCGATCCATTTGCTGCCGCCCTGGTGACGGCCCTCCTGCTCGGCGAGGCGCTGCTTCAGCGTCTCCATGATCTCGTCCCAGGAGCCGAGCGACTCGATCTTCGCCATCTCCTCGGGCGTCAGATATTTCTGGGCGACCGCCTTCAGCCAGTCCTCGGGAATGTCCGCGCTCTGGGTGCCGTAGCTGGTGGAGATGCCGCGGAACACCTTGGCGAAGACCTGGTCGAAACGATCGAGCAGGCCCTCGTCCTTCACATAGGTCGTGCGGGCCAGATAGTAGAAGGCTTCCGGGGTACGCTCCACGACCTCCCGGTCGAGCGCCTCCAGGAGCACGAGATGCTCCTTGAGGCTGGCCGGAATGCCGGCCGCGCGCAATTCGTCGAGGAAACCGAGGAACATGGCGTCTTCTACGGCTGGAGCTCGTAGAGCGTCCAGTCGGTTCCGGAGAGCCCTCGCGCATGGGCGCTGGCGATCGGCCGGTAGAGGCGGCCGCAGAGCGGGATGGTCGCGGGGAAGCTCTGCCCTTCGAATCGGTCGACGAAGACGAAGCGCGCCGGCGGACAATCGGCGTCGACGATCGTGAGCGGATAACGCTGGTGCTCGGCGGCGACGCGGATCACGGCGAGGCCGGTCTCGCGGTCGAGCCGCAACGTCGCGCCGCCGGGCGAATGCGCCGACATCGCCCGTACCGCCGCGCCGGGATCGCCGCGCTGGTTGGCGATGAGGACGCCGTCCTGGATCAGGCTCGCCGCGGTTAACGCGGCCAGCGCCGCTCCGGCGGTCCATCGTTTCCAGTGTCCGGCGGCAAGCCCCAGTCCCGTCGCTTCCCCGATCAGGATCAGCAAGGCGGCGCTGGTGAGGAGATAATAGCGGGCGAAGCTGACATTGCCTGCGTGCAGGATGGCGATCGTCAGCGGGAAACCGATGATCGCGAGGCGATGGAAAGCGAGGCGCGAGACCCCGAAGCGAGGCGCCAGCAGCACGAGGATCGCTGCCAGGATCGGCAGCCAGACGTCGTGGCGCGGAATGCCGACGGTATAGCCCGCCATATCGCCGATGCCGCGGAGATAGGCGGCCAGGGTGAAGGGATCGTAGCGGCCGACGGTGAAACCGTTCTCGCTGGCCAACGCCGCGCCGGCGATCAGGCCGAGCACGCCGGCTAACGCGAGCAGCGCCGGACCGAACAGCCGCAGCGAATCGCGGATCGCGTCCTTCCATCCGGCGCGCTGCCATATTGCGAAGAAAGCCCAGCCGACGACCGCGCAGACGCCGAATATCATGGTGAGCTGCGACAGCGCACCGAGTGCGAAGCACCAGGCCAGTCCGCGGCGAGGGGGCGGAATCTCGCCAGCCAGCCAGCGGTCCACCAGCAGCACCGCGGCGAGCAGCGCGAGCAGCATCGGCGCATAGCCACGCGCCTCCGATCCCATCGTCACCAGGATCGGCGATACGGCGAACAGCCATGCCGTGGTCAGCCCGACGACCGTGCCGCGCCGTGATCCGATCCGTCCGGCGATCCAGATCGCGACCGTGCCGCTCGCGATCGACAGCGCGCGCGCCAGCACCGGCGGCGCGGCGAGGCCGACAAGCTGGAGCCAGAGCGAATTGAGATGGTGGTTGTTGTCGTGATTGATCTTGAGGAACACGCCGAGCGGCGTGCCCGTGTCATGCGCGAGCGTCGCCGACCAGGCTTCATCAAGCCATAGCGAGCCCTGTGCCGACGCGATGCGCAGCGCCAGCCCGAACACGACGATCGCGCTGAGCAGGACAGGAAAGCGGCGGTCGAGTTCCCCCCTCGGGCCCATCGCAGCCAGCATGCGTTGCTCCGGCGCGCGGCGCAAGCTCGACCGGTAGAGTCGGAATGATGTCAGCGGCCGCCCTGCCGTTTCGCCATGAACGCCAGCCGCTCGAACAGCATCACGTCAGCCTCGTTCTTGAGCAGAGCGCCATGGAGCGGCGGGATCGCCTTGGTCGGATCGCGGTTCTGCAGCACCTCGAGCGGCATGTCCTCGTGGAGCAGCAGTTTGAGCCAGTCGAGCAACTCGCTGGTCGAGGGCTTTTTCTTAAGTCCCGGCACCTCGCGGATGTCGTAGAATATGTCCATCGCCTTGCTCACCAGGATCTTCTGGATGCCGGGGAAGTGGACGTCGACGATCCGCTGCATCGTCTCGCGGTCGGGGAACTTGATGTAGTGGAAGAAGCAGCGGCGCAGGAAGGCGTCCGGCAGGTCCTTCTCGTTGTTCGAGGTGATGACGACGATCGGCCGCTCGGCAGCGCGCACGGTCTCGCCGGTTTCGTAGACGTGGAATTCCATCCGGTCGAGCTCCTGGAGGAGGTCGTTGGGGAATTCGATGTCGGCCTTGTCGATCTCGTCGATCAGCAGGACGGGCACTTGCGGAGAGGTGAACGCCTCCCACAGCTTGCCCTTGCGGATATAGTTGGAGATGTCGTGGACGCGCGGATCGCCGAGCTGGCCGTCGCGCAGGCGCGCGACCGCATCATATTCGTAGAGGCCCTGCTGCGCCTTGGTCGTCGACTTGACGTTCCACTCGATCAGCGGGGCGCCGACCGCCTTGGCGATCTCATAGGCGAGCACCGTCTTGCCGGTGCCCGGCTCGCCCTTCACTAGCAGCGGACGCCGGAGCATGACCGCGGCATTGACCGCGACCTTGAGATCGTCGGTGGCGACATAGCTCTGGGTACCCTCGAACCGCATCCGTGCCCGTCCTTTTCAAAGATCGGGTATGCAGTAGAGGGTCGCGGCGCCTCAGCGCAAGCGTTCAGCGATGATGGCGGCGGGCGTCGGCGCGGGCCTCGAGCAGCTGCCAGAGGGCGCGGTGCTGGGCGAGGGTCTGGCCGGCGCCGAACAGCATCGCCCGCTCGAACGCCGGGGTTTCTGCCAGGGCGGCGACCACCGTCGCGCTGTCGCGGGCGAGGGGGAGGGCGCTTTCCACCACCTGCAGCCCCAGCCGGCGCGCGCCGGCATCGAGGACGTGGCGGATCGCGGGCCAATCGAGCACCAGCGCCATCGCGGAGCCGATCGCGACGCCTGCCCGGTCAGAGCTGGCGAGCATGTCGAGCGCATGGCGCTGGCCGGTGATCGCGGTCTCGCTCTCGGCCTGGCCGGGGGTGCTCGGCAGCGGCCCGGCGGCGGCGACGAGACGGACGACGCCGGCGCGCTCCTCGGTAAAGCCGGTGGCCGCTTCGCCCAGCCACGCCTCCACCACCGGGTGTTCGGCGCGGCCCTGCGCATGTTCGAGGACGCCGGGATGGCGGGCGTGGAGCATGCACCAACAATGCGCGGCATCGGCCAGATCACGGGTCGCCGAGCCGGCTCCCGCCAGCATGGCGGCGAACGGCTCGACCGCGCTGCCTTCTGCCGAGACCAGCGCGGTGAGAGCTTCCCATGCCTCGCCGAAGCGGGCGCCGTTTGCCGAGGTGAACGCCATAGGCTCCTATCCGAAGTGTCTGCCGGCCGGGCCGACGTCCACTCCTTCATCCGGCACAAGCCTATACCGAAGGACGTAAAAACGCGGTTGATCGCGAATTAATCAAGCGTTCGGAGAGATGAAGAAAGGGCCCGTTTCGGTGGAAACGGGCCCGTAGAGCGGCTCGCGACAAACCTGAATCGTCATGCCGGACTTGTTCCGGCATCCACCTCGCCCATGAAGACTGGCGCTGAGGTCTAGCCCGAACCTCGAAACCGGCGTCTGGCTGCCCGGTGGACCCCGGAACAAGTCCGGGGTGACGAAGAATTGCGGGTCAGCTTTTCCTCAATCCGCTCCCGGATCACTGATCGAGGAACGAGCGCATCTTTCGCGATCGGCTCGGATGCTTGAGCTTCCGCAAGGCCTTGGCCTCGATCTGGCGGATGCGCTCGCGCGTCACCGAGAACTGCTGGCCGACCTCCTCCAGCGTATGATCGGTGTTCATGCCGATGCCGAAGCGCATCCGCAGCACGCGCTCCTCGCGCGGGGTGAGCGACGCCAAGACCCGCGTCACCGTCTCCTTGAGGTTCGCCTGGATCGCGGCGTCCACGGGGATGACGGCGTTCTTGTCCTCGATGAAGTCGCCGAGGTGCGAATCCTCCTCGTCGCCGATCGGCGTTTCGAGGCTGATCGGCTCCTTGGCGATCTTCATCACCTTGCGCACCTTCTCGAGCGGCATCGACAGGCGCTCGGCCATCTCCTCGGGCGTGGGCTCGCGGCCCTGCTCGTGGAGGAACTGGCGGCTGGTGCGGACCAGCTTGTTGATCGTCTCGATCATATGGACCGGGATGCGGATCGTACGCGCCTGATCGGCGATCGAGCGCGTGATCGCCTGGCGGATCCACCAGGTCGCATAGGTCGAGAATTTGTAGCCGCGGCGGTACTCGAACTTGTCCACCGCCTTCATCAGGCCGATGTTGCCCTCCTGGATCAGGTCCAGGAACTGCAGACCGCGGTTCGTGTACTTCTTGGCGATGGAGATCACGAGGCGGAGATTGGCCTCGACCATCTCCTTCTTCGCGATCCGCGCCTCGCGCTCGCCCTTCTGCACCATGTTGACGATGCGGCGGAACTCGGCGAGCGCCATGCCGGTCTGCTGCGAGATCTCGGCGATCTCGGCACGGATGCGGTCGACCGCCGCCGCCTCGTTCGCCGCGAAAGCCGCCCATTTCTTGTCGAGGCCCGCGATCGACTGCAGCCACTGCTCGTCGAGCTCATGGTCGACATAGCGATCGAGGAAGTCCTTGCGGCTGACCTTGTGACGCTCGGCAAGGCGCAGCATCTGCCCGCCCAGCGCGGTCAGGCGCCGGTTGAAGCTGTAGAGCTGGTCGACGAGATACTCGATCTTCGCCTGGTGGAACTGGACGCTCTCGACCTCCGCGGTCAGCTCCTCGCGCAGTTTCTGATACTTGCGCTCGTCCGCAGGCGTAAGCTCGCCGCCGGCCGCCATCGCGCCCAGCCGCTGCTCCTGCATCTTGGAGAACTTCTTGTAGATCGCGGTGATGTTGGCGAACCGCTCGAGCGCAGCCGGCTTGAGCGTTTCCTCCATCTGGGCGAGGCTGAGCGTATTGTCCTCGTCGTCGTCGTCCGACGGGCGCGGGGCGCGCCGCTCGGTCATCGACTCCTCGTCGTCCTCGTCCTGGACCTCCTCGACGTCGTCCTCCTCCTTGAAGGAGGGGCCGGTACTCGATTCGCTGATCTCGCCGCTATCGTCCTCGGCGCCCTCGACCTGCTCGGCCGACGGACCCTTGGACAGCATCGCGTCGAGATCGAGGATCTCGCGCAGCTGCATCGTGCCCTCGTTGAGCGCGGTCGACCAGCCGATGATCGCGTTGAAGGTGATCGGCGATTCGCACAGGCCGAGGATCATCGTGTCGCGGCCGGCCTCGATCCGCTTGGCGATGGCGATCTCGCCCTCGCGCGACAGCAGCTCGACGGCGCCCATCTCGCGCAGGTACATGCGGACGGGATCGTCGGTGCGATCGACCGTTTCCTTCTTCTTGACCGCCTCGAGCGTCGGGACCTGCTCGCCGTCGGAATCGCCGCCATCGACCTCGTCGACGCTGTCGTCCTCGGGCTCGGCATCCTCGCCCGCATCCTCGTTCTCGACGACGTTGACGCCCATGTCGTTGAGCGCGGACATGACGTCCTCGATCTGCTCCGAGGACATCTGATCCTGCGGCAGCATCTCGTTGAGCTGATCGACGGTGATGTATCCGCGCTTCTTGGCGCGCGCGACCAGCTTCTTGATCGAACCCTCGTTGAGGTCGATCAGCGGCGCGTCGCCCGTGTCCGGAGTGTCGGCGACGTCCGCCATATTCGCCTTGGCCATCAATTTCCCTCGGTACCTTCGGAAGTGTCTTTGTCGTCCAGCATCAGATTTGCAAGTCGTGCCTGAAGCGCCTGCTGCTCTCTGACCAGCGCAATCTGCCGCTCGAACGCCTCATCGGTGAAACGCTCGCCCAGCCTTGCCGTTGCCTCGGCGAGCGCAGCATCGACCCGTGGACGCGCGATCATCACCGCGATCGCCTCGTCCAAGTCGCTGTGCGCGCGGACGTCATCCCATCCCTTCTGAGTGAAGGTGAAGGGCATGCTGTCAGCGCGCAACAGATCTGCTGCGATTTCACCAAAGCCGGACTGCGCCAATATGGTGAGCACGCGTGACTGATCAAGCGCATGATCTTCAAGGGCAACATCGACCACCGCCTCGAACAGCCGCCCGAGCGCGCCGCCGGCGAGCCTGAGCGAGCCGAGCACCTCCATGTGCCGCGCGATCTCCGCCGGGTGGCGGATGAGGCCGGCGAGCACCGCCTTGGCCAGCACCGGGTCGATCCCGCTGGCGTTGACGGCACGTGCGGTGGGGGAGGGCGGCGGCGCCGGCGGCTGCCACTTGCCGGCGCGGGCATCGCGCACGCGCGGCGCGAAGGCGCGAGGCGGCGGCGCGAAATGGGCGTCGAAGCGGCGGCGGAACTCCGCGAGATATTCGGAACGGACGGCGGCATCGCCGATCGTGCCCGCGAGGTCGCCGAGGCGACGTTTCAGGCCGGCGCGCTGCTCCGGAGTGTCGAGCGGTTCGGCGGCGAGCTCGTGGCTCCAGAGGCGATCGACCAGCGGCTGAGGTCTCGCCAGCAGCGCTTCGAACGTCACTGCTCCTCGGGTGCGAACGAGATCGTCCGGGTCGAGCCCGTCCGGGAGCGTCACGAAGGCGAGGCTCCTGCCCGGCGCCAGCATCGGCAGCGCGCGATGGGCGGCGCGGATCGCAGCCTTCTGTCCGGCCGCATCGCCGTCGAAGCAGAGGACCGGCACGTCGGCGATGCGCCACAGGCGATCGAGCTGCGCCTCGGTCACCGCCGTGCCGAGCGGCGCCACCGCTTCCTCGAACCCGGCCTGGGCGAGGGCGATCACGTCCATATAGCCCTCGACCGCGATGATGCGGCCGGACTTGCGCGCGGCGGGGAGGGCGCGGTCGAGGTTGTAGAGCGTGCGGCCCTTGTCGAAGAGCGGCGTCTCGGGGGAGTTGAGGTACTTGGGCTCGCCTTCGCCGACGATGCGGCCGCCGAAGGCGATCGGCCGCCCGCGCGGGTCGCGGATCGGGATCATCAGGCGGCCGCGGAAGCGGTCGTATGGGGCCTTGTCATCGACGGCGATCAGCAGGCCGGCCTCGACCAGCATCGCATCGCCGTAGCTCTTGAGCGCGTCCTTGAGCTTGCCCCGCGAATCGGGAGCGAAGCCGAGGCCGAACGCCTTCGCCGTTTCGGGCCGGATGCCGCGTCGGTCGAGCAGCGCACGCGCCTCGGCGCCGGCGATGCCGTTCAGCTGGTCGGTGAACCACTGGGCGGCGTCGGCCATCGCCTCGTGCAGGCCCTTGGCCCGCTCGGCGCGCTCGGCGGAGCGGCGGTCCTGCGCCGGCACGTCCATGCCAGCAGCCTGGGCCAGCTCCTTCACCGCGTCCATGAACGGCAGGCCGCGCTGGTCGGTCATCCAGCGGATCGCATCGCCATGCGCGCCGCAGCCGAAGCAGTGGTAGAAGCCCTTGTCGTCGTTGACGTAGAAGCTGGGCGTCTTCTCGTGGTGGAAGGGGCAGCAGGCGCGCCATTCCTTGCCGGCGCGCTGGAGCTTCACCGACTTGGCGATCAGCCCGGACAGGTGCGTCCGGGCACGCAATTCGTCGAGGAAGGCGGGGGTGAGACTCACGCCCCGATTCTATCACATCTGCCAGCCCGATGTCGGTCTGACAACGCGTTTTAGGACAGCGCCGCCTTCACCAGCCCGCTCGCCTTGCTCATGTCGAGCGTCGTGGCGTGGCGGGCCTTCAGCTCGGCCATCACCCGGCCCATGTCCTTCATCGAGCTGGCGCCGAGCTCGGCCTTGATCGCCTCGATCGCCGCCTTCGTTTCGTCCTCGCTCATCTGGGCGGGGAGGAAGCGCTCGATCACCTCGACCTCGGCCTGCTCGGCATCGGCCAGCTCCGGGCGGCCGCCCTTCTGGTAGAGCTCGATCGATTCGCGGCGCTGCTTCACCATCTTCTGCAGCACCTCGACGACCAGCGCGTCGTCGTCGGCGGGGGCACCGCCGGTGCGCGCCTCGATGTCGCGGTTCTTGATCGCCGACTGGATCAGGCGGATCGCGGCGGTGCTCTGCTTGTCGCCCGCCTTCATGGCGGTGACGAGCGCGGTCTTGATGTCGTCTCGAATCATACGGACCCTCCTAGCGGCGGTTGACGCGCGGGGGGAGGGGGTCTACGCGCCGCCACTTAGCGACATCGCCAACCCAAACAGGAGTGCCCGCCCCCCATGGCCGACGCCAACCCCAGCCGCGCGCCCGAAGGAGCCACGGGCGTTCTCGTACTCGCGAGCGGGGAAATCGTCTGGGGCCGCGGATTCGGCGCCGAGGGCGAGGCGGTGGGGGAAGTGTGCTTCCACACCGCGATGACCGGGTACCAGGAGATCATGACCGACCCGTCTTTTGCGGGGCAGGTCATCACCTTCACCTTCCCCCACATCGGCAACGTCGGCGCCAATCCGGACGACGTCGAGGCCGACGATCCCCATGCGCTCGGCATGATCGTGCGCGAGGACCCGACCGCGCCCAGCAACTTCCGCGCGGCCGAGAACCTCGATTCGTGGATGAAGAAGCACGCTCGCATCGGCCTCGCCGGCGTCGACACGCGCGCGCTGACCCGGCGCATCCGCGTCGGCGGGGCGCCCAACGGGGTGATCGCCCATTCGGCGAGCGGGGAGTTCGACATTCCCCTGCTGCTCGATATGGCGCGGAGCTGGCCGGGGCTGGAGGGCATGGACCTCGCCAAGGAGGTCTCGACCGAGACGCATTATGGTTGGCAGGGCGGCATCTGGCGGCTCGGCTTCGGCTATGGGGGGGAGGGCAGCGAGGCGGATCGCCCGCATGTCGTCGCGGTCGATTACGGCAGCAAGCGCAATATCTTCCGTAATCTTGTTAAAGCCGGGGCCAAGGTCTCGGTGGTGCCGGCGACCGCCAGCTTCGAGCAGATCATGGCGCTGGAGCCGGACGGCTTCTTCCTGTCGAACGGCCCGGGCGATCCGGCCGCGACCGGAGAATATGCGGTGCCGGTGATCCGCAAGCTGCTGGAAACCGGCAAGCCGCTGTTCGGCATCTGCCTCGGCCACCAGTTGCTGGGGCTGGCGGTGGGGGCGGAGACCACCAAGATGTTCCAGGGCCACCGCGGCGCCAACCATCCGGTCAAGCGCCTGTCGGACGGCGCGGTCGAGATCACCTCCATGAACCACGGCTTCGCGGTCGAGCGCGAGAGCCTGCCGGAGGGCGTGCGCGAGACGCATGTGTCGCTGTTCGACGGGTCGAACTGCGGACTGGAGCTGACGGATCGGCCAGCATTCTCGGTGCAGTACCACCCCGAGGCGAGCCCCGGGCCGCAGGACAGCTTCTATCTGTTCGAGCGGTTCGTGGGGATGATGAAAGGTTAAACCGTGCAGAGCACACCGCCGCCCGCACCTCCGCCTGTGGTCATGAACAGCACGCAGGCAGACGCCTTCTTCTCCCAATATCCCTGTGTGATGAATCGAGGAGTCCGACAATGCATCCTCGCCATCAACATCTCGGGGGGCAAGGACCAGCTCGAAGCGATTAAATCCAAGTTGGCCAGCGAGCAGTGGAAAAGCGATTTTCTCGCTGATCGTTCAGGCAAGACCGTATTGAGCGTTAACCCTTCGAGTCGGACGCTCGAGCAGACGATGTCGTTAGCGCGTCGGTTCAAGTCCCATGAGTTCGGTGCCGTCGAGGCGCAGATCATGGCCATTCCAGCACCTTCTTCGAAGTAGATATGCCCAAACGCACCGACATCTCCTCCATCCTCGTCATCGGCGCGGGGCCGATCGTCATCGGTCAGGCGTGCGAGTTCGATTACTCGGGCACGCAGGCGATCAAGGCGCTGCGCGAGGAGGGTTATCGCATCGTCCTGGTCAACTCGAACCCGGCGACGATCATGACCGACCCCGAACTAGCCGACGCCACCTATGTCGAGCCGATCACGCCCGCGGTGGTCGCGAAGATCATCGAGAAGGAACGGCCCGACGCCGTGCTGCCCACCATGGGCGGGCAGACCGCGCTCAACACCGCGCTGGCGCTCGCACAGGACGGCACGCTGGAGAAGTTCGGCGTCACGATGATCGGCGCCGACGCCGAGGCGATCGACAAGGCCGAGGACCGGCTCAAGTTCCGCGAGGCGATGGACAAGATCGGGCTCGAATCCGCCCGCTCGGCGATCGCGCACAGCGAGGCGGAGGCGCTGGAGGGGCTGGAGAAGGTCGGGCTGCCCGCCATCATCCGCCCCTCCTTCACGCTCGGCGGCACCGGCGGCGGCGTCGCCTACAACCGCGAGGAGTTCGTCGAGATCGTCCGCAAGGGACTCGACGCCTCGCCGACCACCGAGGTGCTGATCGAGGAATCGCTGCTCGGCTGGAAGGAATATGAGATGGAGGTCGTGCGCGACAAGCACGACAACGCCATCATCGTCTGCTCGATCGAGAACATCGACCCGATGGGCATCCACACGGGCGATTCGATCACCGTCGCGCCGGCGCTGACGCTGACCGACAAGGAATATCAGATCATGCGCAACGCCAGCATCGCGGTGCTGCGCGAGATCGGCGTCGAGACCGGCGGCTCCAACGTCCAGTTCGCGGTCAATCCCAAGGACGGGCGCCTTGTCGTGATCGAGATGAACCCGCGCGTGTCGCGCTCCTCGGCGCTGGCGTCGAAGGCGACCGGCTTCCCGATCGCCAAGGTCGCGGCCAAGCTGGCGGTCGGCTACACGCTCGACGAGATCGACAACGACATCACCGGCGCGACTCCGGCCAGCTTTGAGCCGACGATCGATTACGTCGTCACCAAGATCCCGCGCTTCGCCTTCGAGAAGTTCAAGGGCGCCGAACCGGTGCTGTCCACCGCGATGAAATCGGTGGGCGAGGTGATGGCGATCGGGCGCAACATCCATGAGAGCCTCCAGAAGGCGCTGAGGGGGCTGGAGACGGGGCTTTCCGGCTTCAACGACGTCGACCGGCTTGTGGGCGCGCCACGCGAGGAGATCGAGGCGGCGCTGGCGGTGCCGACGCCGGACCGGCTGCTGGTCGCTGCGCAGGCGCTGCGCGAGGGCTTCTCGGTCGCCGAGGTCCATGCCATCGCCAAGTACGATCCGTGGTTCCTGGAGCGGATCGCCGAGATCGTCGCGGCTGAGGACGAAGTCGCCAAGAACGGCCTGCCGCGCGATGCCGAGGGGATGCGGCGGCTGAAGGCGATGGGCTTCTCCGACAAAAGGCTTGCCTATCTGGCGGTCAAGTCGGCGGGGTTGCGCGACCGCTTCCCGGCGCGCAGCGGCCTCATTCACGAGGCGGTCAAGGCAATGACGGGCGGGGTCAACGAGGCCGAGGTGCGCGCGCTGCGGCACAAGCTGGGCGTCAGGCCGGTGTTCAAGCGCATCGACACCTGCGCCGCCGAGTTCGAGGCGAAGACGCCGTACATGTACTCGACCTACGAGGCGCCCTCGTTCGGGGAGCCCGAGGACGAGAGCCAGCCTTCCGAGCGGAAGAAGATCGTCATCCTCGGCGGCGGGCCGAACCGGATCGGGCAGGGGATCGAGTTCGACTATTGCTGCTGCCACGCCTGCTTCGCGCTGGCGGACGCCGGCTATGAGACGATCATGGTCAACTGCAATCCGGAGACGGTGAGCACCGACTACGATACCTCCGACCGGCTCTATTTCGAGCCGCTGACCGCGGAGGACGTGCTGGAGATCCTGCATGTCGAGCAGTCGAACGGCACGCTGGTCGGCGTGATCGTCCAGTTCGGCGGGCAGACGCCGCTCAACCTGGCGCGCGCGCTGGAGGAGGCGGGCATCCCCATCCTCGGCACCTCGCCCGACGCGATCGACCTGGCCGAGGATCGCGAGCGTTTCGCCAACCTGGTCGCCAAGCTCGGGCTCAAGCAGCCCGCCAACGGCATCGCGCGCAGCCGCGAGGAAGCGGTCGCGGTCGCCGAGCGCATCGGCTACCCCGTGCTGATGCGGCCGAGCTATGTGCTCGGGGGGCGGGCGATGGAGATCGTCGACTCGACCGTCCAGCTCGACGACTACATCCAGACCGCGGTGCAGGTGTCGGGCGACTCGCCGGTGCTGATCGACCGCTACCTGCGCGACGCGATCGAGGTCGACGTCGACGCGATCGCCGACGGCACCGACGTGGTCGTGGCGGGCGTGATGCAGCATATCGAGGAGGCGGGCGTCCATTCGGGCGACTCGGCCTGCTCGCTGCCGCCGTACAGCCTGCCGGACGAGATCATCGCCGAGATCGAGCGCCAGGCCGACGCGCTGGCGCGGGCGCTGGGCGTGAAGGGGCTGATGAACATCCAGTTCGCGGTGAAGGACGGCGAGGTCTACCTCATCGAGGTCAACCCGCGCGCCAGCCGCACCGTGCCGTTCGTCGCCAAGGCGATCGGTACACCCATCGCCAAGATCGCCAGCAGGGTGATGGCGGGCGAGAAGCTCGCCGACCTGCCGAAGATCGATCGGGCGATCTCCCACGTCGCGGTCAAGGAGGCGGTGTTCCCGTTCAACCGCTTCCCGGGCGTCGATCCGGTGCTGTCACCCGAGATGAAGTCCACCGGCGAAGTCATGGGAATCGATCGCGATTTCACCGTTGCCTTCGCCAAGGCGCAGCTCGGCGCCGGCACGGTGCTGCCCGATGGCGGCACGCTGTTCGTCAGCGTCAAGGACAGCGACAAGCCGGTGGTGCTGCCGGGGGTGCGCACCCTCGCGGAGCTGGGCTTCACGATCGTCGCGACCGGCGGCACCGCCGACTATCTGATCGCGAATGGCGTCACGGTCGAGCGGGTCAACAAGGTGGCGCAGGGGCGGCCGCATATCGTCGACCGCATCCGCGACGGCGACATCGGCCTCATCTTCAACACCACCGAGGGCTGGCAGAGCCTCAAGGACAGCCAGGAGATCCGCAAGTCGGCGCTTTCGGGGCGGATTCCCTATTTCACCACGGCGTCGTCGAGCGTGGCGGCGGCGCGGGCGATCGCATCGCTCAGGACCACGTCCCTTGAAGTGCGTCCTCTGCAAGCCTATTATTCGCAGTCGCACAATTGATCCCCACAACCGGTGTTAATGTGCGGGCGGCCCGGATGCGGGACGTCTGACGAGGACGCGTTGAAGGAAAAGGGCGAATGGCCACGGTCGAGAAAATGCCGATGCTGGCGGAGGGCTATGAGAAGCTCACCGCCGATTTGAAGCGCCTCAAGGAAGAGCGTCCGCAGATCGTCGACGCGATCGAGGAAGCGCGCGCGCACGGCGATCTCTCCGAAAACGCGGAGTATCACGCGGCCAAGGAGCGCCAGGGCCAGATCGAGGCATCGATCGCCGACATCGAGGACAAGCTCAGCCGCGCGCAGATCATCGACCCGACCGAGCTGTCGGGCGACAAGGTGGTGTTCGGCGCGACGGTGACCTTGCTCGATGAGGACGACAAGCCGGTGCGCTACCAGATCGTCGGCCAGACCGAGGCGGACGCCAAGACCGGCCGCATCAGCTACAACTCGCCGCTCGGCCGCGCGCTGATCGGGCGCAAGGTGGACGACGAGGTCGAGGTGACGGTGCCGTCGGGCGACCGCTACTATCTCGTCTCGAAGATCGAGTTCATCTGACGCCTGCCCGGCGGCGATGATGGGCGGCAACCTGCGCGTCGCTCCGGTCACCTGGGCGATCGTGGCGGTGACGGTTGCCGTCAGCTTGCTCGCCCAATGGACGATCGGCAACGTCAACGCGGCGCTCTACGCCGGCTTCGTGCCGGGGCGGGCGAGCTTGGGTTTCGCGGGTGATATCCCGGGCCTGTTTCCGGTCATACTGACGCCGCTCAGTGCGACGCTGATCCATGGCGGCCTGCTTCATCTGGCCATGAACATGGCGATGCTGGTCGCGACCGGCACACTCACCGAACGCGCGATTGGCGGGCGCGGGATGGTCGTGCTCTATCTGGTCGGTGCCTATGCGGCAGCGGCGGGGCAATGGTTGGGCGATCCCTCCTCCCCGGTGCCGATGGTGGGGGCGAGCGGGGCGATCTCCGCGGTCATCGGCGCCTCGTCGCTCTTCTACGGGCGATCCAGGGCGCGGGCGATCGGGCCGGTCCCGGCCGGCGCGGTGCACATGCTGTGGCTGCTCGCGGCATGGACGGTGCTCAATTTCGCCTTTGCCTTCATCCTCGCCAATGCCGGAGTCGGCATCGCCGTCGCCGCGCATATCGGCGGGTTCGTCGCCGGCCTGGCGCTGGCGCGGCCGCTGCTGATGTGGCGGTGGCGGGGGGCTTAAGCCGGCGCAAACTCGCCGCGGTCGTCCATCACCCACAAGATGCCGTCGCGGATCGCGAAATAAGCGCCGCGCAGCGTCAGCCTGCCCGCCGCCTCGCGCTCGGGGATGCAGGGGAAGGTCCGGAGATTGGCGATCGAGACGCGGACCGTCTCCAGCTCCATCGCGCGCACCGCCTCCGGCGTGTTGCCGAACTCGGCGAGGATACGGTCGCGCGCCTCGTCGAGCAGGTCGACCCAGTGCGCGATGAAGCCGCCTTCGCCCGGCGGGGCCCCCTCGAACCGGCGCGAGAGCGCGGCCGCGACGCCGCCGCACATGCCATGGCCCATCACCACGATCTCGCTCACCTCGAGCTGCGTCACCGCGAACTCGAGCGCCGCCGAGACGCCGTGGCGGCCGCCGCCGATCTCGAACGGCGGCACCAGGTTCGCGATGTTGCGCACGACGAAGATCTCGCCGGGCGAGACGTCGAAGATCTGCGAAGGATCGACTCGGCTGTCCGAGCAGGCGATCACCATGACCTTGGGGCTCTGGCCCTCCGAGAGGCGGGCCCAGCGGTCGCGCTGTTGGGACCAGCCGCGCGCGCGGAAACGGTAATAACCTGCGATGAGATCGTAGAATTCGCTCATGACCCGTCTCTTGCACCGCTGCTCGGGGCTGGCAAGCCGGACGCAGCGTCGCTATTTGGCCCTTCATGAACGACATGTCCCCGCTCGCCCGGGAGCCGCGCCAGCGCAAGCCCGACTGGATCCGCGTCAAGGCCCCGACCTCTGCCGGTTTCGCGGCGACCCGCGCCCTGATGCGGGCGAAGAGCCTGACCACCGTCTGCGAAGAGGCGGCCTGTCCGAACATCGGCGAGTGCTGGACCAAGAAGCACGCGACGGTGATGATCCTGGGCGACACCTGCACGCGCGCCTGCGCCTTCTGCAACGTCAAGACCGGCATGCCGCGTCGCGTCGACCCGATGGAACCGCAGAATGTCGCCGACGCCGCCGCGCAGATGGGGCTGCAGCACATCGTCGTCACCTCGGTCGACCGCGACGACCTGCCCGACGGCGGCGCCAGCCAGTTCGTCAAGGTGATCGAGGCGATCCGCCGCACCAACCCCACCACCACGATCGAGATCCTGACCCCCGACTTCCGCAACAAGCATGAAGCGGCGGTCGAGGCGATCGTCGCGGCTCGGCCCGACGTTTACAACCACAATCTGGAGACGGTGCCGAGGCTCTATCCGACCATCCGGCCGGGCGCGCGCTACTATGCCTCGCTCAGGCTGCTGGAGAGCGTCAAGAAGCTCGACCCGTCGATCTTCACCAAGTCGGGCATCATGCTGGGTCTGGGCGAGGAGCGGCTCGAAGTCCATCAGGTGATGGACGACATGCGCTCGGCCGACGTCGATTTCCTGACGATGGGCCAATATCTCCAGCCGACGCCGCGCCATGCCAAGGTCGCCGACTTCGTGACGCCGCAGGCATTCGACGCCTATGCTGCGATCGCGCGGGCCAAGGGATTCCTGCTGGTCGCGTCCTCGCCGCTGACGCGGTCGAGCTATCATGCCGGCGATGATTTCGAGCGACTGCGCGCGGCGCGCGAGGCGAAGCTTGCCCAAGCACGCTGAGACCCGGCAGCTTCCCTATACGCCGGAGCAGATGTTCGACCTGGTGGCCGACGTCGGCCGCTATGCCGAGTTCCTGCCCTGGGTGACCGCGATCCGCGTGCGCTCCGACAGCGCAACCCAGATGGTCGCGGACATGATCGTCGGGTTCAAGGGACTGCGCGAGACCTTCACCTCCAAGGTGGAGAAGGTGCGGCCCGAGCAAATCCACGTCGATTATCTCGAAGGGCCGCTCAAATATCTCCACAACGACTGGCGCTTCCGTCCGGACGGACAAGGGGGGACGCTGGTCGAGTTCGCGGTCGATTTCGCTTTCAAGAACCGGGTATTCGAGATGCTCGCGGGGCAGGTGTTCGACCGGGCGCTCAGGAAGATGATCGGCGCGTTCGAGGCGCGGGCGGCCGTGCTCTACGGCGCCGGCACCTCGACCTCCGGCGCGAGCGCGCCTGGCAGCAGCAAGGACAATGCGCACAACGCCGCCTGAAGCCTGACGCCACCACGGCCGAGGTTGCCGAACTCGCGCGTATCCGCCACGACATGATCCGGGTCCGCGCCCTTTTCGGCACGGGCGAAGACGACCGTGCCGACCGGCTTTTTCTCGCTGCCGCCGCCAGGCCCGGCAATGCCAGTAATCGCGACCGCCACATCGGCCCCGGTCGCTTCCAGCGCGCCCTGCGCCATCTGCCAGGCGACCGCGACCGAAACGGCGCCGAAGGTCTCGATCACTTCGTTGCCGACCTTGACCAGCCGGGTCTTGGCCTCATTGGAATAGGTGACGAGGCCCCCCTCGAACACGTCGGACGAGCCCGCGATCTCCGTCAGCGCGGCGGAGACGAGGCCGCCGGTGCAGCTTTCCGCGACGGCGACGCGGCGGCCGGCGGCGCGGTTGGTCTCGATCACCTGGCGCGCGGTCTCGACCAGCTCGGCGGGGAGAAGCGTATCGATGCTCATGGCCTGGCCGCCCCCGGCTGACAGATGACGAACCCGCCGGCCGGCGGGTTCTTGCGCTGGGCGAGCTCGGCGACCGTCACGATCAGCGAGACGGTGTTCTGCGCCGGCAGCGGATCGATCAGCGACAGCAGCCGGTCGATCGAGGCGCAGTCGGCGGGCTTCAGGTCCTTGACCAGCAGCGGTGCGAGCAGCGATCCGACCAACGGGCGGGCGAAGTCGTTCTGCAGCATCTGCGCACTGTCGGGCGGCAGCAGCTTGCCAAGCGCTGCGCGGGCAATCGGCCAGGCGCCGTCGCCGCCCACGGCATATTTGGCGGCGAGCCGGTCGGCTGGGCGGCGGAGATAGGCGCCCGCCGGCAGCGACGGCGCGCACATCGAGGCGGTGAGACGGATGAGATCGGGCGCGACGGTGGCCACCACCGCCTCGGCCTCACGCGGAGAGACGCAGACGGTGGCTGGAGCAGCCTGCGCGGCGGTCGCGGCAAACGCGCCCGTCCAGAGCGCGGCAAGCGCAGCGAACGATTTGAACGGCATCAACGGACTCCTGGGACCCGGACGGTCGCAATGGCCTGTGCGGCGATCCCCTCACGCCGGCCGGTGAACCCCAGCCTTTCGGTGGTGGTGGCCTTCACCGAAACCTGACGCTCGTCAAGCCGCAAGAGCGTCGCGATGCGCGTCCGGATCGTCGAACGGTGGGGGCCGACCTTGGGCTCCTCGCAGATGAGGGTGAGGTCGACGAAGTCGATCATGCCGCCCTCGGCGCGGACCAGGTCGGCGGCATGCTCGAGGAACTGGCCCGAGGCGGCGCCGCGCCACTGCGGATCGCTCGGCGGAAAATGGGTGCCGATGTCGCCCGCGCCGATCGTGCCGAGCAGCGCGTCGGTGATGGCGTGGAGTGCGACGTCGGCGTCGCTGTGGCCGGAGAGGCCGCGGTCGTGCGGGATCAGCACGCCGCCGAGCCACAGCTCTTCGCCGGCTTCGAGCCGGTGGACGTCGAAGCCGGTGGCGCTGCGCGAGATCAGGCCCGCGCCGAGTCGCGCCTCGGCGGCGGCGAGGTCGGCGGGGTAGGTGAGCTTTTCGAGCATCGGATGTCCTTCGACCATCGCGACGTCGTGGCCGGCGGCCCGGAGCACCTGGGCGTCGTCGGTGGCCTCGGCGTCGTCGGGCCAGGCGGTGTGGGCATCGACGATCGCAGCATAATCGAACGCCTGCGGAGTCTGAACCCGGTGGAGGCCGGCGCGGGGGACGGTGTCGCCGAGCGATTCGTCGCCGAGCGCTAACGTGTCGGCGACCGGCAGCACCGGGACGGCACCGAGCGCGCGGTCGAGGGCCGATGTCAGGCGATCGACGACCTCGGCAGGAAGGAAAGGGCGGGCGGCGTCGTGGATGAGGACGCGGTCGACGCCTTCCAGCGCGGCCAGGCCGGCGCGGACCGACTCGCGCCGGGTGGCGCCGCCGGTGACGAAGCGGACGTTCGGAGCGGCGGCGCGGAGTTGATCCTCCTGTCCCGAGCCGATTACGACCAGCAACTCGTCGATCGCGGCATGGGCACGGAATGCGGCGATGCTGTGCGCCACCACCGGCTTGCCACCGAGGGGCGTGAATTGCTTGGGCAGCTCGCCGCCGAGGCGCGTTCCGGTGCCGGCGGCGACAATGAGGGCGGCGGTTCGAGCCATGCGCGGGCGCCTAGCCGATGCATGAGGTAGGCGCCAATAGGTTGGTTCACGCGAAGGCGCGAAGACGCGAAGAAGAAGGAAGGTTTTGTTCGCGCAGAGGCGCAGAGGTGGTTCGTTTGCGCCCCCTGTCTCGCGTCAGCAAGACCTTTCAGTCTTTATGCGCGACAAGCTTGAAGGTCGCTGGCGCGGCTGGATGCGCGGCAAGCGACGTAACTCCGCGCTCTCTGCGCCTCTGCGCGAAAAATCCTTCTTTTTCTTTCTTCTTCGCGTCTTCGCGCCTTCGCGTGAACCCTTCTTCCTTGCCAATCCGCACTTGTCGCACTATCGGCTCATGCCTAATTTTCAGGCACATCATGCAGACGCTCGCTCCCATCCAGATCGGACCCGTCCGGATCGACACTCCCGTGCTGCTCGCGCCGATGACGGGGGTGACCGACCTGCCGTTCCGCCGTGTCGTGCGGCGGCACGGGTCGGGGCTCAATGTCACCGAGATGATCGCCAGCCAGGCGGCGATCCGCGAGACGCGGCAGTCGATTCAGAAGGCGCTGTGGGACCCGATCGAGGACCCGGTGTCGATGCAGCTGGTCGGCTGCACGCCCTATGAGATGGGCGAGGCGGCGAAGCTGGCCGAGGACAAGGGCGCCGCGATCGTCGACATCAACATGGGCTGCCCGGTGCGCAAGGTCACCAACGGCGACGCGGGATCGGCGCTGATGCGCGACCTCAAGCTCGCCGCCGAGCTGGTCGATGCGGTGGTGAAGGCGGTGAAGGCGCCGGTGACGCTCAAGATGCGGATGGGCTGGGACCATTCAAGCCTCAACGCGCCCGAGCTCGCACGCATCGCCGAAGACCTTGGCGTCAAGATGGTGACGGTCCACGGGCGCACCCGCAACCAGATGTACAAGGGCTCGGCCGACTGGGCCTTCGTGCGCAAGGTCAAGGATGCGGTGGCGATCCCGGTCATCGTCAACGGGGACATCTGCTCGATCGAGGATGCGCGGACCGCGCTCGACCAGTCGGGCGCGGACGGGGTGATGATCGGCCGCGGCGCCTATGGCCGGCCGTGGCTGCTCCGGCAGGTGATGGACGCGCTGGAAGGCCGCACGCCGCGTGCCGACCCGAACCTCGACGAACAATATTCAACGATCATCGAGCATTATGACGAAATGCTGAACCTCTATGGCAAGGAGGTCGGCACCAATGTCGCGCGCAAGCATATCGGCTGGTACACGCGCGGCCTCCACGGATCGGCCGAGTTCCGCAACCGCGTCAACCAGGAGCCGGACCCCGAGGTGGTGAAGGCTATGCTTGCCGAATTCTACGCGCCGTGGACCACGCGCGCCGCCGCGTGAGCTCCGACGAACCGGGCTTCGCCGAGCTGTTCGCGGCATTGCCCGTCGCGGCGATGCTGATCGATCCGGAGGGACGGATCGCGCGTGCCAATTCCGCGTGCGAGACCTTGCTCAACTTCTCCGAGCGGGCGATGGCCGGACAGGACGTGGACGTGCTGGTCCGCTTCCCCGAGGCGCAGGCCGACCGGCGGCGCGGACGGATGTTTGCAGCCTATGACGTCGATGTGGGAATCGGTCGCGTCGGGCGACTGCGCGTCGACCTGCTCGAGAGCGAGGTGCCGGACCGGCCGGGCTGGCGGATCGTGACGATCCGGCAGAGCCCGGCGGCGCGCGGGCACACCACCGATCGTGCGGCGGGCGCGCGGGCGGCGATCGGCGCGGCGGCGATGCTGGCGCACGAGATCAAGAACCCGCTGTCGGGTATCCGCGGCGCCGCGCAGCTGCTCGCCGGGGGCGACGGGGCAGGGGAGCTCACCACGCTGATCACCACCGAGGTCGATCGCATCGCGGCCCTTATCGATCGGATGCAGGACTTCACCGATACACGGCCGCTAACGCTCGCGCCGACCAATATCTATCCGCTGCTGGGCCATGCGCGGCGGGTGGCGCTGGCGGGGTTCGGGCGAGGGGTGGCGCTGGATGAGCGGTTCGATCCGTCGCTGCCGCCAGCGCTGGTCGACGGCGACGCGTTGCTGCAGGTGGTGCTCAACCTGCTCAAGAATGCCTGCGAGGCGGTGAGCGAGGTGGCGGCGCCGCGCGTCACCGTCACCACCGCCTATCGCCATGGCATGTCGGCGAGCGCTGCGCCGGGCAGGCCGCGCCAGCCGTTGCCGATCGAGCTCACCGTGATCGACAACGGTCCCGGCGCGCCCCCGGATATCGCCGAGCACCTGTTCGAGCCGTTCGTGTCGGGCAAGGCGGAAGGGCGGGGGCTCGGCCTGCCGCTGGTCGAGAAGCTGGTGCGCGACATGGGCGGGATCGTCCAATATGCGCGCGAGTATATCCGGGAGGGTGAGCCGGAGATGACGGTGTTCCGCGTATTGCTGCCGAGAGCCAAAAATGACTGAAGGCCATATCCTCGTCGTCGACGACGACGCCGCGATCCGCACGGTCGTCGGCCAGGCGCTGCGGCGGAAGGGGCATCGCGTCACCACCGCGGCGAGCCTGGCCGAGCTCAGGCGGGCGCTGGCGGGCGAGCTGCCCGACGTGCTCGTCACCGATGTGGTGCTGCCCGACGGCGACGGCATCGCGATGGTGCCGGAGGTGCTGGCCGAGCATCCGCGGCTGCCGGTGATCGTGCTGTCGGCGCAGAACACGCTCTCCACCGCCGTGCGCGCCAATGAGGCGGGGGCGTACGACTATCTTCCCAAGCCGTTCGACCTCGACGCGCTGAGCCAGGCGGTGGCGAGCGCGCTCGCGCGCGGGCGGCGAGGGCCGAGCGACGTCATGGCGCCGGCCGAGGAAGCGGTACCGATGATCGGCCGCTCCCCGGCGATGCAGGAGGTCTATCGGATCATCGCGCGGGTGGTCTCCAATGATCTCACGGTGCTGGTGTCGGGTGAGTCCGGGACGGGCAAGGAGCTGGTCGCGCGGGCGATCCACGACCTGGGGCCGCGGCGGCAGGCGCCGTTCGTCGCGCTCAACATGGCGGCGATCCCGCGCGAGCTGATCGAGGCCGAGCTGTTCGGGCACGAGCGCGGCGCCTTCACCGGCGCGGCGGCACGCAACGCCGGGCGATTCGAGCAGGCGGCGGGCGGCACCTTGTTCCTCGACGAGATCGGCGACATGCCGATGGAGGCCCAGACGCGGCTGCTGCGCGTGCTCCAGTCGGGCGAATTCACCACCGTCGGCGGCGCGCGGACGATCCGCGCGGACGTGCGCATCGTCGCGGCGACCAATCGCGACCTTGCCGCGCTGGTGGCGGCAGGGGGCTTCCGCGAGGATCTCTACTACCGGCTCAACGTGGTGCCGGTGACGCTGCCGGCCTTGCGCGAGCGGCGGCAGGACATCGCGTTGCTCGCCCGCCATTTCCTCGATCGTGCCGCCGAGGATGGGCTGCCGCGCAAGCAGATCGGGCCGGACGGGATCGCCGCGCTGGAGGCACACGACTGGCCGGGCAACGTGCGGGAGCTCGAGAATCTGATGCGCCGCCTGGCGGCGCTCAGCCGCGACGAATGGATCGGTGCGGCCGAGATTGCGGCGATGCTGAACGGCGGCCTGGTTGCCGGCGCGGTCATCGATCCGGAGATCGAAGCGGCGGTGCGCGGCCGGCTGGCGGCGATCGCGCGCGAGGAGCCGGCGCGGCTCGACGACGGCACGCTCTACGACCGCATCATCGCCGAGGTCGAGCGGCCGCTGATCGCGGCGATGCTGGAGCGGCACGGCGGCAACCAGCTCCGCGCGGCGCGGGCGCTCGGAATCAACCGGAACACGCTGCGCAAGCGACTCACCGATCTCGGGCTGGCGGGCGAGGTGCGATCAGGCGGATCGGACGCGCGGTAACTGTCACGATTCTGTGTTTTGCAGGCAACAGTGATGGTGTAGGCATGCAACGATGACCGTTGCCGCCGAGCCGATTGCCGAAGCGACCGCTGCCCCGCGGCGCTTCACGATCACGCCGGCGATCGAGCTCATGGTGTTCGCTGCCGCGGTGGCGGTGGCGATCGTGAGCTGGCTGGTGATCAGCGGCGACAGCGATACGCCGCGGCTGCTCAGCCCGCCCTTGGTGGCGCTGCTGCTCGTCGCCAATCTCCTCCCCGGAGTCGCGCTGCTGGTGCTGATCGGCCGACGGATTGCCCGCAGCCGCGCGGCGCGCCTGCCGCTGGCGGGGGAGGGGCGGCTGCATGTGCGGCTGGTGGCGCTGTTCTCGGTGCTCGCCAGCGTGCCGATGATCCTGGTGACGATCTTCGCCTCGTTCCTGTTCCAGTTCGGCGTCGAATTCTGGTTCTCCGACCGCGCGCGCGGAATGCTCGAGAACGTCCAGAGCCTGGCCCAGCAATCCTATCAGGAGATGCTGCGGTACGTGGACAACGAGAATCTGGCGATGGCGAAGGACCTCTCGTCCTTCCTGCTCGTCGACAAGCTGCCGATCGACAGCCGGGAATTCCAGGGCAATTTCGCCACCCAAGTGCTCTATCGCAACCTGTCCGAGGCGGTCATCTTCTCGATCACGCCCAATGGACAGCTCGACGCGCTGGCGCTGGTCAACCCCTATGACCGGCCGCTCGAGAAGGACATCGACGCCTCGGTCATCGCCCAGCTCAAGGCCGGGAAGCCGAGCGTCGTCGGGACGAGCAGCGAACGGACCCAGTCGGTCACGCAGATTCCGGGGACCGACCTCTACGTCTACGCCGCGCGCGTCTCGGGCGCGCAGGAGATGGCGGCCCGCATGAACCGCGCCAAGGCGGTGCTTGGCGATTATCAGGCACTGCTCGCGCGATCACGAAGTCTTCAGCTTCTATTCAATGCCGCCTTGCTGGCCATCTCCCTGCTGATCGTCGGCATCGCCGTGTTCGTGGCGCTGGCGGTCGCGGACCGCCTCGTCCGGCCGGTCGGCGAGCTGGTCGATGCGGCGCAGCGGGTGGCGGGGGGTGATCTTGCCGCGCGCGTGCCCGAACCCAAGTCTCGCGACGAGATCGGCGTGCTCGCCAACGCCTTCAACCGTATGACGGGCCGACTCCAGGAGCAGACCGGTGCGCTGGTCGAGGCCAATGCCGAGGCGGAGAGCCGCCGCGCGCTGATCGAGGCGGTGTTGGCCGGCGTCACCGCCGGGGTGATCGCGATCGGCGAGGATCGCTCGATCCGCCTGTTCAACAGCTCGGCGCTGGAGCTGCTCCGCCCCGGTGCGATCCCGCTCGGCCGGCCGCTGGCCGAGGTCGCCCCCGAGCTCGATGCCCTGCTCGACGGCGAGGCGCGCGAGGGAATCGTCCAGCTCACCGCCGCCGGCGAGGCGCGCACTCTTGCGGTCAAGATCACCCGCGACGAGGACGGCCATGTCCTGACCTTCGACGACATCACCCAGCAGCTCATCGACCAGCGCCGCGCCGCCTGGTCCGACGTCGCGCGCCGCATCGCGCACGAGATCAAGAATCCGCTGACCCCGATCCAGCTCGCCGCCGAAAGGCTGCAGCGGCGCTACGGCAAGATGGCGGAGGAGGGCGATTCGACCTTCGCGCGCCTGACCGACACCATCGTGCGGCAGGTGAGCGACCTGAGGCGCATGGTCGACGAATTCTCGTCCTTCGCGCGGATGCCGAAGCCGGTGTTCCGGCGCGAAGCGGTGCTCGACCTCGCGCGGCAGGCGGTGTTCCTGCACGAGGTGGCGCATCCGGCGATCCGCTTCGGCCTCACCTATGACGATCCGCCGCCGAGCCTCGTATGCGATCGCCGCCAGATCGGTCAGGCGCTCACCAATATCGTCAAGAACGCGGTCGAGGCGGTCGAGGCGCGCGAGGGCGAGGACCTGCCGCAAGGCGAAGTGTCGCTCAAGATCGCGAATGAGGGCGAGCGCTGCGTCACCATCCGCGTCACCGACAACGGCGTCGGCCTGCCCGCCGAGCGCGACCGTATCGTCGAACCCTATATGACCACACGCAGCCGCGGCACCGGCCTCGGCCTCGCCATCGTCAAGAAGATCGTCGAGGAGCATTTCGGTACCATGACCTTCGCCGACCGGGCGGAAGGTAGCGGCACCGTGGTCACGCTCACCTTCGACGCGGTGATGCTCTCCAGCCTCGCCGATGCGCAGGCCGAGGATGCCGGCACCTCCGATCCCAGCCCAACAACCCTGACACGCCATCGGACCAACGCATGACCCTCGACATTCTCGTCGTCGACGACGAACTCGACATCCGCGAACTCGTTTCGGGCGTCCTCGAGGACGAAGGTTACGAAACACGGACTGCCGCCGACAGCGATGCCGCACTTGAGGCCATCGCTGCGCGGCGGCCGAGCCTGGTGCTGCTCGACGTCTGGCTGCAGGGCTCGCGGCTCGACGGGCTCGAGCTGCTCGACGAGATCAAGCGGCGCGACCCGTCGATCCCGGTGCTGGTGATCTCCGGCCACGGCAACCTCGACACCGCCGTGGCGGCGATCCGGCGCGGCGCCAGCGACTTCATCGAGAAGCCGTTCGAAGCGGAGCGGCTGCTGCTGCTCGTCGAGCGCGCGACCGAGACCGAGCGGCTGAAGCGCGAGGTGGCGAGCCTGCGCGCGACGGTGGGCCGTGAGACCGACCTTACCGGCAGCTCGACCGCGATCAACTCGGTCCGCGCGACGCTGAAGCGTGTCGCCTCGACCGGCAGCCGTGTGCTGATCATGGGCGGCGCCGGCGTCGGCAAGGAGGTGGCGGCACGGCTGCTCCACGGCTGGAGCACGCGTGCCAACGGCCCCTTCGTGGTGGTGAGCGCGGCGCGGATGACGCCCGAGCGTGTCGAGGAGGAGCTGTTCGGCGTCGAGGAGGGCGGCGATCTCGTGCGGCCCGGCCTGCTCGAGCAGGCGCATGGCGGCACGCTGTTCCTCGACGAGATCGCCGACATGCCGGTCGCGACCCAGGCGCGGATCCTGCGCGTGCTGACCGACCAGAGCTTCACCCGCGTCAGCGGCACCCGCATCGTCAAGGTCGACGTGCGCGTGGTCTCCGCCACCTCGCGCGACCTGACTGCCGAGATTGCCGAGGGGCGGTTCCGCGAGGACCTCTACTATCGTCTCAACGTGGTGCCGGTGGCGATCCCGACACTTGCCGAACGGCGTGAGGACATTCCGGCGCTGGTCGAGCATTTCGTCGCCCATTACGCCGCCGAGCGCCGCGTGCCGACGCCCGAGATCGCGGCCGACGCGATGGTGGCGCTGCAGAGCTACGAATGGCCGGGCAACGTCCGCCAGCTCCGTAACGTCGTCGAGCGGACGGTGATCCTGGCGCCGGGCAACCGCATCGGCCGCATCGACTTGGACCTGCTGCCGCCCGAGGTGCTGGGCAATACGCCCGGCGGGGATGGGGGCGTGACCGCCACCGCGATCATGGGGGCGCCCCTGCGCGAGGCGCGTGAAAGCTTCGAACGCGAATATCTGCGCGTCCAGATCCGGCGCTTCTCGGGCAATATCTCGCGGACGGCGAGCTTCATCGGGATGGAGCGGTCGGCGTTGCATCGCAAGCTCAAGCTGCTTGGAATCACCGAGACGCGCGAGGAGTAGCCTCTAATCCCGTCATCCCGGCTTTCGCCGGGATGACGGGTAAAGGTGGACGTATCGGCTCGCGCACCTTAGATTGCGTCCCAACAACAATCGCGGAAAAGCCGCCAAGACCAAGGAGCCAATCATGGCCGACAAGCAGACCTCCCTCCAGGACCTGTTCCTCAACGCGCTTCGCAAGTCCAAGACCCCGGTGACGATGTTCCTCGTCAAGGGCGTCAAGCTCCAGGGTATCGTTACCTGGTTCGACAATTTCTCGGTGTTGCTGCGCCGGGACGGTCAGTCGCAGCTGATCTACAAGCATGCGATCTCGACGATCATGCCGTCGGGGCCGCTGGACGTCGCCAGCATCGTCGAAGCGGTGGGGGAGAACCAGCACAAACAGCCGCTTTTGCAGGAAATTTTCCTGAATGCGGTGCGCCGCCAGCAGGAAAGCGTCACCATGTTCCTGGTCAACGGCGTGATGCTGCAGGGCTCGATCGCGGCGTTCGACCTGTTCTGCATGCTGCTCCAGCGCGAGGGCCTGTCGCAGCTCGTCTATAAGCACGCAGTGTCGACCATCCAGCCCGCCAATCCGCTCAATCTCGCCGACGAACAGGCGAGCGACGCCGAATAGCGGCGTGTCGACCGGTTTCGATCGCGACGCGCAGGATTTCGCGCGCGGCGCGCGGGCCGTGGTCGTGCTGCCCGACCAGGGCAGTGCGAGCCGCGACGCCGACGCGCGTTTGGAGGAAACCGCGGGCCTTGCGCTTGCGATCGGAATTGAAGTGCGCGCGAAGATCGCCTTCCGCGTGCGCGCGCCCAAGCCGGCGACGCTGATCGGCAGCGGGCAGGTCGACCAGCTCGCCGAGATGGTGAAGGCCGAGGAACTCGGTCTCGCCGTGTTCGACGCCGCGCTGACGCCGGTGCAGCAGCGCAACCTCGAGACCGCACTCGGCTGCAAGGTGATCGACCGGACCGGTCTGATCCTCGAAATCTTCGGGGAGCGGGCGCGGACGGCGGAGGGCCGGCTCCAGGTCGAGCTGGCGCATCTCGATTATCAGGCGGGCCGGCTGGTGCGCAGTTGGACCCACCTCGAACGTCAGCGCGGCGGCTTCGGCTTCCTCGGCGGCCCGGGCGAGACCCAGATCGAGGCCGACCGGCGCTTGATCCGCGACCGTATGGCGCGGCTGAGGCGCGAGCTCGACCAGGTCAGCCGCACGCGCGGGCTGCACCGCGAGCGGCGCCAGCGCGCGCCGTGGCCGGTGATCGCGCTGGTCGGCTATACCAACGCAGGGAAATCCACGCTTTTCAATCGCCTGACCGGCGCTGACGTCATGGCAGAGAACCTGCTGTTCGCGACGCTGGACCCGACGCTGCGGCAGATCAGTCTGTCGGGGATCGACAAGGCGATCCTGTCCGACACGGTGGGGTTCGTCTCCGAGCTGCCGACCCAGCTCGTCGCGGCGTTCAAGGCGACGCTGGAGGAAGTGGTCTCGGCCGACCTCCTGATCCACGTCCGCGACATCGCGCATCCCGACAGCGAGGCGCAGCGCGCCGACGTCGAGAAGGTACTGGGCGAGATCGGCGTCGCCGAGACGACGCCCAGGATCGAGGCGTGGAACAAGCTCGACCTGCTGTCACCCGAGCGCCGGGCGGAGATCGCGGCCGAGGCGGCACGGCGCGAGGAGGTGGTGGCGGTATCGGCGTTGAGCGGGGAAGGCGTCGACACACTGCTTGCCACCGTCGCGGAGCATCTGACGCGCGGGCACCGACGCTACACGATCACGCTCGACGCGAGCGACGGGGCAGGGGCCGCGTGGCTCCACCAGCATGGCGACGTGCTGACGCATGACGTTGAAGGCGAGCGCGCGGTGTATGAGGTACGGATGGCGCCGCGGGATTACGAGCGGTTCTCGCTGCGGCGGGAGTAGGGGCCGCGGCCAGCGACTATAGCCCGGCGAAAGCCGTGCCGCATCGCGCTTTCGCTTGAGATCCCGGCTTTCGCCGGGATGACGTATGTCCGGCCGATCCCAATCGCTAGCGTACTCCGAATAGGACAGCGCCGTGCGACGGCACCGTCGCATCGATGCGATCGGTAACCGGCTCCAACTCCTTCGCTGCCCACAGATCGCGCAGCCGCCCTCCGGCAAGGCCGATCCGCCGCAATGGAACGCTCATCCGTGCCGCATCCGGCCCATCCGACAGGTTGAACATCGCAACATAGGCCGTCCGCCGATCGGGCGAGCGCGCGGTCCACACGCATTGGTTGTCGGCGAGATACCAGGGCCGATTCTCGATGCTGTCCTGGTTGACCGCGATCACCTCGCGGTTGGTCAGCAGGCTCAGGGTCCAGTCGTCGAGATGACGCAGATCACCACCCATGATAAGCGGCGAGCGGGCGATCGACCACAAAGTCATCAGCGTCCGCTGCTCGTCGCGCGTGAATTTCGTGTCGCGCTCGCCCATCGAAAGGCGGCCGAGCGGCAGCATGTCGGCGTCGGGCCAGGAGCCGGGGCCGCAATAAGGGGTCCAGTTCTCGAGCCGGGTGAACTGGGCCTTCAGCATCGGCCATTCGTCCCAGAAATCGTCGCTGATCCGCCACATCTGGGCATGACGGCGGACATGCGGGCCGCGCACCACGGGCGTCTCGCCGGGCGAGAGGCTGAGGATGATCGGCCGGCCGCTGGCGAGGATCGCCTTGTGCGCCGCCTCGATCTCCGGCGCGTGCGCGTCATAGGGGCGGCTCATGTCGTCCATCTTGACGAAATCCACGCCCCAGCTCGCGAACAGCGCGAAGACACTGTCGTAATAGGCCTGCGCGCCCGGCTTGGTCATGTCGACGCCGAACATGTCGGGATTCCACGGACAGATGCTGGAGCGGTCGGCGATGTCGCCGGCGCGGACGCCTCCGCCGCCCAGCACCGGCAGGTTGCGTTCGACCGCGAGCCGCGGGATGCCGCGCATCAGGTGGACGCCGAACTTGAGGCCCATCGCATGGATCTTCGCCGCGAGGGGGGCGAAGCCGGCACCGTTCGCGGCGGAAGGGAAGCGGTTCGGCGCCGGGACCAGCCGTCCGTGGGCGTCGAGCGCTGGCACCGGATTGTCGTTGTAGCGATAGCCCTTGGCGTCGGGTTCGTACCACTGGATGTCGACGGTGAAGACATCATAGCCATGCGGCTTGAGCTTCGTCGCCATAATCGCAGCGTTCTCCAGCGCCTGCGCCTCGGTGATGGTGGTGGCGAAGCTGTTCCAGCTGTTCCAGCCCATCGGCGGCGTTGGCGCCAATATTGCTTTCGGCGATCTCGCCTCCGATCCAGCGCCGGCGGTCGCCAGGGCAAGCCCCGCAGGAGCAAGCAGCGCCGCACGGCGCGACATGCTGAAATCCGTCATTCAAACCCCCTCTTGATGCTGCCGCGCCCGCTCAGCCGGCCTGTTTCGCCTTCTGCCACAGCGCTTCCTGACGATCGAGGCCGAGGGTCGGGAAGGCCGCGCCGGCCTCCGCCTCCATTGCGCGGAAGCGGTGCTCGAATTTCGCATTGGCACGGCGGAGCGCGGCCTCGGGATCGACGCCGAGCTTGCGCGCCCAGTTGACTGCGGCGAACAGGAGATCGCCGATCTCCTCCGCCCGATCCTCGGGCGCGGCGGCTTCGACCTCGGCGAGCTCCTCGTCGATCTTGGCGCGGGCTCCGGCCGGGTCGGGCCAGTCGAAGCCGGTGCGGGCGGCGCGCTTCTGGAGCTTTTCGGCGCGCGCGAGGGCGGGGAGGCCGATCGCGACGCCGGCCAGGGCGCTCGCATCGGGTTTGGCGGCACGTTCCTCGGCCTTGATCGCCTCCCAGAGGTGATGGCCGCCCTCGGCCAAGTCGCCGAAGATGTGGGGATGGCGGCGCTCCATCTTGTCGCTGATCGCCGTCACGACGTCATTCAAGTCGAACAGACCCGCTTCTTCGGCGATGCGGCTATGGAAAACGACCTGGAGCAGGAGGTCGCCGAGCTCGTCCTTGAGGTCGGCCATGTCGCCACGCTCGATGGCGTCGGCGACCTCATAGGCTTCCTCGATCGTGTAGGGCGCAATCGTCGCGAAGCTCTGCGCCACGTCCCATTCGCAGCCATGCTCCGGGTCGCGCAACCGCGCCATGATCGCCACCAGACGTTCGATCATGCCTCTTTCCTCGGATTCGTCTATGATTGATTGCTCTTGGCGGAAGGCTTTAATCCGCCAGTGAATGGCGTCCAGTCGATAAGCAGGCATGGCTCGATGAAAGTTCGAAGCTCGATCGGTCGGCTGGTGAGGCGAGGGGGAGGGCTCGCCGGATGCGCCCTGCTGCTCTCGTCATGCGGGACACCGCCGCCGCTCCGGGCGATCGCCTGTCAGTCCGCAATGCCGCCCGACATCGCCATATCGAAGGACGGCCGGACGGCGAGCACGACCTTGTCGGTGCTCACCTACAATATCGAAGGGCTGGGCTGGCCGGCACGCAGCGGGCGGGCGACGCAGCTGCGCGAGATCGGCGAGCGACTGGCGGCAATGCGGGCGTCCGGCAAGGGGCCGGACGTGGTGATGTTCCAGGAGATGTTCAGCGGTGCTGCAAAAAAGGCTGTAGCATCGACCGGTTATCCCGCGATCATTACAGGCCCACGCAGAACCACGCGGCCTCACGAATCGACCCGAGATCCGCTGCCAGGCAAGGCGAAGATCAAGCGGGGCGAGCTGGGCATCCACTTCAACGGCAGCGGACTTGCCGTCGCTTCCCGCTATGCGATCGTGCATGTCGACAGACGGGCCTACGGGCGACGATCTTGCGCCGGGTTCGACTGCCTCGCCAACAAGGGCATCGTGCTGGCCCGCATCGCCATTCCGGGCGTGCCGACGCCGGTCGACCTCTACGACACGCACATGAACTCGCGGAATGCCTCGCGTGCGCCGGCCAACCGCAACCTCGAAGCGCATGAGCGGCAGGCGCTGGAGGCATCGGAATTCATCGATCGGACACACGATGATGCCTTTCCGATCGTCTTCGGCGGCGACTTCAACATGCGGCATTCGGAGGAGCGGTGGGAGAATTTCACCCGCTATCAATCGCTCAAGCTGGTCCACCGCGTGTGCGCCGATCCTGCCTCGGGATGCGAGGTCCGCATGTCGTGGGACGATGATGAGCCCTGGATGGACACCCAGGATCTCCAATTCTTCTGGAGCGGCGACCAAGTGGCAATCCGTCCGATCCGCGTCGAGGCGGTGTTCGACGGTGGACCGACGGGCCCGGAGCTTTCGGACCACGACGGGTTTCTGGTCACGTATGAGCTGAAATGGCCAAGAAGCGCTTCGCCATGGCCGCAATGTCGGTGATGGAACTCGAATGCGAAGGGCTCCCGATATCTGTTATCCGCGATCCCGTGTTCCGCCTCGCAGGCACCTCGAATCAAGTTCGATAATATACATTATGTAAAGTGAAGATGTTTTTGTGGGGGCCTCTTCTAGTTTCGTGTCTCACCTCGTTTCGGTTCGAGCACCAGCGTCCGTCCCTCGACCCGCCACGAGCCGAGCCGCGACAGGAAGTTCATGCCGAGCACATCGGTGCTGCCGAATGCCGGCGACACCACGACGCCGAGATCGCGGGTTTCGAGGCCGCCTATGCTAACGCGTTCGGCGCGGCCGCGGTCAGCTGTGACGCTGCCGTTGGCGGTATTGATCACTACTGGAAAGCCGCCGCCTCCAACTTCGATCCCGGCGTTGCGCGCGGTTTCCGGCGACAAGGCGGTTATCGTTGCGCCGCTGTCGACCAACATGCGCTTCGTATAATCATTGAGCTTCACCCGTGCCCAGAAATGGCCGTCCTCGCTCATGGTGATGCGCACCGTGTCGCCGACCACCTCCTGATCACCCAAACCGAGCCGCTCGGCAGCGGCGGTCACCACCGTCTCGATCTGCTGGCGATACAGCAGTGCGATCGCGATGAGGCCGATGATTGCGCCCCAGGCGATCAGCGATCGGATGATCGTGCCCAACGAGGCACGCTGCGCCATCAGCGCGCTCACCGCCAGCACAAGCGCGCCCAACGCCCAGATGTAATTGGCCGAATCGAGGCTCACAACACGATCTCCAGGCCGTCATAGCCGGGCTCGACGCCGGGCGGCAGCTCGGCGACGAGTGTCGCATAATCCATCGAATGGTCCATATGCGTCAGTACCGCCCGCCCGACACCGAGCTCGGCCGCCCAGCCGACCGCCTGATCCAGCGTCGGATGCGTCGGATGCGGCGCACGGCGCAGCGCGTCGACGATCCAGAGGTCGATATCCCTATAATGACTTCGCATATCGTCGGTTAAGATATTGAAGTCAGTTGCATAACCTGTCGTCGACCGGCCGTCGGTGAATCGCAATCCAGCCGAGACGATATCGCCGTGCGGCTGATCGACGACCGTGACCTCGACATCGCCGATCCGAAGATTGTCCGGCAGTAGTTGAAGATCGACCGTCGCCGGATAGCCGTTCCGTCCGGCGACGACATAGGCAAAGCGTTCCCGCAGCACCTCCGCTGTCGCCGGGCGCGCATAGCCAGGCACCGGGTTGCCACGCAGGTGGAAGATCTGGCGGACGTCGTCGATACCGTGGGTGTGATCCGCGTGGTCGTGCGTCCAGATGATCGCATCGACGGTACTCACTTGCGCGGCCAACAGTTGCTCGCGCAGATCCGGGCCCGTATCGACGAGGATGCGCGTGGTTTCGGTCTCGACCAGGATTGAAACGCGGGTGCGGCGGTTCCTGGTCTCGGCAGGATCGCAGGCACCCCAATCGTTGCCGATCCTCGGCACGCCCGACGAAGTGCCGCAGCCGAGGATACGGACCTTCACGCCGCGGCCGTCTTTGCGAATAGTTTGTGGAAGTTGGCGCGCGTAACCTCAGCCAACTCATCGGGATTCTCGCCACGGAGATCGGCGAGGAAACGGCAGGTGTCAGCGACGAACGCGGGCTCGCCAGTCTTCCCGCGATGCGGAACCGGCGCCAGGAAGGGCGCGTCTGTCTCGATCAGCAGCCGTTCGCGCGGCAGCCAGGCGGCGGTTTCCTGGAGATCGCGGGCATTTTTGAAGGTCACGATGCCTGAGATCGAAATGTAGAAACCGAGATCGAGCGCTTTGCGCGCAAAGGTGCCGCTGGCAGTGAAGCAGTGGATCACGCCGGGGAAGTCCCCCTTCCCCAGCTCATCGGCCAGAATTGCGGCGGTATCCTCCTCGGCGTCGCGGGTATGGACGACGATCGGCAGCTGCGTCTCGCGGCAGGCGGCGAGATGCGCGCGGAAGCTGGCCTGCTGTCGTTCGCGATCGCTGTGGTCGTAGTAATAATCGAGCCCGCTCTCGCCGATGCCGACCACGCGCGGATGGCGGGCACGCTCGACCAGCTTGGCGGTGTCGACATGGGGATGCTGGTCGGCTTCGTGCGGGTGGATGCCGACGGTTGCCCACACGTCCGGCTCGCGTTCGGCGGTGGCGAGGACCGCGTCCCACTCGCTCTCGCGCGTGGCGATGTTGAGCATCGCGACCACGCCGGCATCGCGGGCGCGCGCCAGCACCTCGGGCTGCTGCTCGGCCAGCCCTTTGTAGTTGAGGTGGCAATGGCTGTCGGCGAGCCTCATGCCGCTTCGCTCAGCTCGAGCCGCGGGAACACGCCGCTCGGAGGCGGCAGCGCCGTTCCGGCCGCGATCGGGCGCGCGAGGGCGGCGAAATCACGGACGTCCGCCCCCTGCCCCAGCAGATCCAGCAGCTTGTCGGCGCTTTCGGGAATAACCCATCGCGTCATGACCGCGATCCGGCGGATCGCCTCGGCGGCATAGTAGAGGATGGTGTCGGCTCGCGCCGGGTCGGTCTTGCGTACGCTCCACGGTGCCTGGTCGGCGAAATACTGGTTGGCATCGCGCGCTGCCGCCCAGATCGCGTCAAGCGCGGCGTGGATGGCGAGATCGGTCATGGCGTCATGCATCCCCCGCTCCGCCGCGGCGACGCTCTCGATCAGCGCCTCCTCGGCGGCGGTCGGCTCGCCCGGCTGCGGCACTTGTCCGGCGCAATTCTTGGCGATGATCGACAGGCAGCGCTGAGCGAGATTGCCCAGATTGTTGGCGAGATCGGCATTGCAGCGGGTGACGATCGCCTCCTCCGAATAGCTGCCGTCCTGGCCGAAGCTGACCTCGCGCAGCAGGAAATAGCGCAAGGGGTCGACGCCGAAGCGGTCGGCGAGTTCCATCGGGTCGGTGACGTTACCGAGCGATTTCGACATCTTCTCGCCGCGGTTGAGCAGGAAGCCGTGGCCGAACACGCGGCGCGGCAGCGGCAGCTTCGCAGACATCAGAAAGGCCGGCCAGTAAACCGTATGGAATCGCACGATATCCTTGCCAATCAGATGCAAGTCTGCCGGCCAGTATTTCGCCAAGGGATCGCCCGCGTCCGGATAGCCGGTGCCGGTGAGATAATTGGTGAGCGCGTCGACCCAGACGTACATCACATGGCCAGGGCTGTCGGGCACCGGTACGCCCCAGTCGAAGCTGGTGCGCGAGACCGACAGGTCGGAGAGGCCGCCCGAAACGAAGGCGATCATCTCGTTGCGGCGGGCCTCCGGCTGGATGAAATCCTTGTTCTCTTCGTATAGCTTTAGCAGCGGCTCCTGATATTTGCTCAGACGAAAGAACCAGGTCTCCTCCGCCGTCCATTCGACCGGCGTGCCCTGGGGCGAGAGCTTCTGGCCGCCCTCCCCTTCGACGAGTTCGCTTTCATCGTAGAAGGCCTCGTCACGGACCGAATACCAGCCCTCGTAGCGGTCGAGATAGAGGTCGCCCGCGGCCTCCATCGCGCGCCAGATCGCTTGGCTGGCGGCATGGTGATCGGGTTCGACCGTGCGGATGAAGCGATCATAGGAGATGTTCAGGCGATCATCCATCTCCTTGAAATAAGCTGACATCTCGTCAGCAAGCGTGCGCGTTTCGATGCCGCGGGCACGCGCCGTCTGGACCATCTTGAGGCCATGTTCGTCGGTGCCGGTCTGGAAGCGCACGTCGCGGCCCGCCTGGCGGTGATAGCGGGCGATCGCGTCGGCGGCGATCGCCTCATAGGCATGGCCGATGTGCGGGCGGCCGTTGGGATAGCTGATGGCGGTGGTGATGTAATAGGGTTCGGCCATGCCGGCCATCTAGTGCAGCACGCGGTCGGGGGGAAGCAGCAGCTGGCGAGGTCGCCATTTCCTCGGTGCAAGGCCGGGGCAGTTAACGCGGGGCGAGCCTCGCGACCAGGCCGCCCATCTCGAACGCCGTCGTCGAGGCGTCGAGCGACTGGGCGAGCGAGACGCGGGCGAGCTCCGCCGCGGCGTCATAGGCGTCGAGGGCGTCCTTGAGCTGCGGCCCGGCGAGATCGCGCGCGCGCTCGGCGATGAAGGCGGGGACGCGTTCGAGGAAGGCTTCGTAGCGCGGCTGGGCGGACTTGAGGCCGAGCGTGCGGGCGAGACGGACGCGATGCGTGTTGGAGGGGTCGCCGTCGCGGGCGATCGCGGCGAGCTCCTTCTCCAGCCCGCCGAGGTCGAGGCCGGCAAAGTGCAGCGCGCGGCCGGGGGAACCCTGCCCCGCCCTGACCAACGCGGTGATCTCGGCCTTGCTCGCATCGGGAAGCTCGGCGTGGAGCACCTCGGCGACCTCCGCGTCGCTCAAGGGATCGAAACGGAGCAGGCGGCAGCGTGAGCGGATCGTCGGGAGCAGGCGGCCCGGGGCATGGCTGACGAGCAGGAAGATGGTGCCGGCGGGCGGTTCCTCCAGGTTCTTGAGCAGCGCGTTGGAGGCGCCGGGGCGCTCGAGGTCGTCGATCGCGTCGATCAGGATGACGCGGCGGTCGCTGAGCGCCGGCTTGGTCGCGAGCATCGGCTGGAGCGCGCGGACCTGCGCGATCGGGATCGAACGCGCGATGTCCTGGTCGGGCTTGTCGGGGTCCTTGGGGAGGCGCGTCATCTCGCGATAGTCGGGATGCGCGCCCGCGGCGATCAGCGTGGCGGTGCGATTGTCCGCCGGCACGTCGAGGCCGGGCGGAAGCGTGCCGGGCGCGGCGGCCTCGGCGAGGAGGCGCGCGGCGGCGGTGCGGGCGAAGCGGGCCTTTCCCACGCCCTCCGGGCCAGCGATCAGCCAGGCGTGGTGGAGCTGGCCGCTGGCGAGCGAGGCGAGGAAGGCGTCGATTGCCGCCCGGTTGCCGATGAAGGGGGTCATGGGTGTGTCCAGCTCCTCCCCGGTACGGGGAGGGGGACCAGCCGCAGGCTGGTGGAGGGGGCCCTCCACCGGCGAATCGCTTGGGGCCGGGCCCCCTCCACCATTCGCTCCGCGAATGGTCCCTCTCCCCGTGCCGGGGAGGAGCTTGGGTGCGTCGCACCTTTCATACCAACAGGTCCGCCAGCTCAGCCAGCAGCCGCGCAGTCACTGCCTCCGCATCGCCCGAAGCGTCGACCAGCCGCACCCGTTCCGGCTCGCGCTCGGCGATGCCGCGGAAGCCGGCCGCAACGGCGGCATGGAAATCCGGCCCGCGCGACTGGAAACGGTCGAGCGCGCCGGCATCGCGGGTCGCGGCGCGCGAGGCACCCTCGTCCTGGCCGATCTCCAGTACCAGCGTGCGGTCGGGCAGCAGCCCCTTCGAGCCGAAGCCGTGCAATGCCAGGATAGCGGCGTCGTCGATGCCCTGCGCCCCCTGATAGGCTCGCGTCGAATCGACGAAGCGGTCGGAGATCACCCAGATGCCGGCCTCGATCGCGGGCCGGATCTTCTTCTCGACGTGATCCGCGCGCGCCGCCGCGAACAGCAAGGTCTCGCTATGCGGGCTCCACCGCGCGACCTCGCCGCCGAGCAGCAGGCCGCGCACCGCCTCCGCACCCTCGCTGCCGCCGGGCTCACGCGTTACCAGCACCTCCAGGCCGCGCCGGCCGAGCTCGTCGGCGAGCCGAGCGGCCTGGGTCGACTTGCCGGCGCCCTCCCCTCCCTCGAGGGTGATGAAGCGCCCGGCCGTCACGCCCCGAACAGCGATTTGAACCCGGCCCAGACGCGGCCGAAGAAGCCCGCCTCGCCGACGTCGCTGGCGGCGACCAGCGGCAGCGTCTGCGGACCGCCGTCCGGGGTCTGCACGACGAGGTCGGCGATGTGCTGGCCGGCCTTGATCGGCGCCTTGACCGGGCCGCTGTAGACCACTTTGGCGGTGACGTTGGGTGAGGTGCCCGCGGGCACGGTGATGGCGAGGTTGCGCGGGGCGACGAGGCCCACCTCGCCCGCGTCGCCGAGCTGAACCTCGGCGGTCGAGACCTGCTTGCCCTTGGCGACGAGCGGCTTCGAATTCCAGGCGCGGAAGCCCCAGTTCATGAACTTGACCGATTCGTCGATGCGCTGGTTGAAGCTGGTGAGCCCGGCGACGACCATGATCAGGCGGCGCCCGCCCTGCTCGGCCGAGCCGGTGAAGCCGTAGCCCGCCTCCTCGGTATGACCGGTCTTGAGGCCGTCGGCGCCCTGGACACGGCCCAGCAGCGGGTCGCGGTTGGCCTGGGTGATGTCGGCGCCGCTGCCCAGCGTCTTGCCCCAGGTGAAGCTCGGCAGCGAATAGTACTTCTTGTAGAGGTCGGGATGCTCCTCGATCGTCGCCTGGGCGACCTTGGCGAGGTCGCGCGCGGTCACATAGGTGACGCCGCCGTCGGGCCAGCCGTTGGAGGTGCCGAAGTGGCTGTTCTTGAGACCCAGCTCCTGCGCGCGCCGGTTCATCAGGTTGACGAAGGCTTCCTCGGTGCCCGAGATGCCCTCGGCCAGCACGACGCAGGCATCGTTGCCGGACAGGGTGACGATGCCCTTCAGCAGATTGTCGACGCTGACCTTCTCACCCGATGAGAGGAACATGGTCGAACCCGCTGCGGGACCGTGCCATTTCTGCCAGGTTTCCGGGCGCACGTCCATCATCTGGTCGAGCTTCAGATCGCCCTTCTTGATAAGGTCGAAGGCGACCAGCACGGTCATCATCTTCGCCATCGATGCCGGCGGCATCCGGCGGTCGGCGTCCTTGGAGTAGAGCTCGGCGCCCGACGAGAGGTCGATCATATAGGCGACCGGCGCCGCGGTCTGGAACGGCGGGGCCGCGGCCACCGTCGGATAGGCGATCGCGACCGCGAGGACGGGGGCAACGGCGGCGGCGAGATAATTGCGGGTCATGGCACTCACTAACATAGGAGGGTGGATCACTTCATGCGGACGACGCGTGCGTCCGGATAGCCCTGCCGCACCGCGGCGGCGCGGCCGCGACCGGCGGATTCGGCGTCGGGGAACGGGCCGAGGCGGACGCGGAACAGCGTGCCCGCGGGCTCGACGAGGCCGCCGATGCTGCTCGCCAGCGCGTCGGCACGGGCGCGGCTGGAGAGCGCGGCGACCTGGACGTAATAGCCGGCGATGTGGCGTGGCGCGGGTGCGGGCGCCTTGGCCGGGGCTTTCTTCGGCGGTGACGCCGGCTTTGGCGGTGGTGTGCGGGCCGGAGGCGGGCTCGGCGAAGCCGCGGGCGGCACGGACGCGGTGGCGATAGGTGCCGTTGCACCCGGCGGCGGGCCGAGCCGCTTGCGCAGCGGGAGCAGCAGCGCCTTCGGGGCATCGCTGCGGCCCGACGCTGCTTGGCCAGCACTCAGCAGCGCAATGTCCTGCGGCGGCGGCGTCACGCGGCGCACGCGCACCGGCGCCGGATCCACGGCGATGCCGAGCGCCGACGCCGCGCCGGGCGACAGCAGCGCGAGACGATTGGGCGAACCGTTGCCGGTCACTACCGCGAGGACGGTCTTGCCGTTGTCGAGCGCGGTCACCTCGACATAGCTGCCGGGCGGCAGCGTCGAGCTCGCGATCGAGACGCCGCCGAGCTCTGCGAGACCGGCATAGCCGACCTCGTCATAGCGTACCTCACCAGGCTTGGCCTCGGACGAACCGCGCGGGCCGTCGCCCGGTGGTTCCTGGAAGGCTGCCGCGTCCTGCGGCTGCGCTTGGGCAACCGCCTGCCCCGTCCCGAGGACAAGCCCCGCCAGGGCCAGAAAGCTAGCGCACGATCTCATCGGCGAGCAGCCCTACCGAAAGCGCGTAGAAATTCGAGCAATTATAATCGAGGATCACGCGATAATTGCCGGTGAGGAGATAGGCGGTGCGGCCCGGCCCGTCGGGCTCGAGCAGGGTCGCGAGCATATCGTCCGCCGGCCATCCCCTCCCCTGCGGCACCAGGCCGAGCGCGCGCCATTCGCGCATCGTCTTCCAGCGGCTGTGGCGCTCGTGGACTCGCGGGCAGCGCGGGCTGACCGTCGAGGTGCCGAGCGCGGCGCGGTTGAGGCTCCCGGGCACCGTCACCGCGAAGCCCCACGGCTGGCCGGGACGCCAGCCGGCATTCACGAAATAATTGGCGATCGAGGCGAGCGTGTCCGCCTCGCTGCTCCAGATGTCGGCCCGTCCGTCGCCGTCACCGTCGCGGGCGAGGCGAAGATAGACCGACGGCAGGAACTGCGGCCCGCCGAACGCGCCGGCCCAGCTGCCGATGAGGCGCGAGCGCGGGACGCCGCGGTCGATCATCTTGAGCGCGGCGATGAACTCGTCGGTGAAGAGCTGGCGGCGGCGCCCTTCATAGGCGAGCGTCGCCAGGCTGCGCGGCAGGTCGAAGCCGCCCATCACCCGGCCGTAATTGGTCTCGTGCCCCCAGATCGCGACCATGATCTGCTCGGGGACGCCGGTCTCCGCCTCGATGCGGGCGAGGCGGCCGCGCGAGCGCTGATAGGCGGCGCGGCCGGCGGTGATGCGCGCGGCGTCGACATGCTGCGCGCGATAGGGTGCGAAGGGCGGGATCGGCGCGTTGGGCGCGGCTTCCGGCTGGCCGCGGTCGAGCTGGATCACGCGCGGGTTGTAGGTCAGCGTCGGCGCGACCGAATCGAAGGTCGCGGGCGAGACGCCTTCGGCGATCGCCTTCGACCGGATCGATTGGAGAAAGGCCTGGAGCCCGGCATCATCCTGCGCGCTGGCCGGTCCTCCGGCAAGCGCTGCACAGGCGAGCGCGATGGTGAGACCCAGGTGACGCAGACGTACGCTTACCCCCGACATGCGGCATGTGTGCCACAGGCGGCGGGGCACGCGAAACCCCCAATCTCCCGCGACTTGCACAAATGCCCGCAGGGCCGGTAAGCGGGCGCACCGCTCGCGCGGAGAGGTGGCCGAGTGGTTTAAGGCAGCGGTCTTGAAATTCCCCGCGTAGGACGGCCAGAACCCGCAGAAATCTCAGGTTTTTATTCCCTTTCAGGTGCTTATGGAGCCGCAAGGTGCGCCAATGGCACCAACACACGTCAAATTATCCACAAGGGAATAGGCACAAAAGTAGGCACATTGGCTTGGCGGGTGGAGTGGGATTCGAACCCACGAAACGCTTGCACGTTCGCCAGTTTTCAAGACTGGTGCCTTCAACCGCTCGGCCATCCACCCGGATGCGGCGTCCTAGTGACTCGAGTTCGGAAGCGCAATCATGCTACATATCGAGCAGCGAAGCGGGACCTCACTGGCCAACAACCAACAAACCGGATTTTTCTACATAGGCTTGCCCAGTCGGGAGAATTTGCGCCGTGGACGCCTTCTCGTCAAAATGTATCCAAGCTCTTTTGTGAAGGTCTCTGAGAACCTTACGCTTGAAATCGGTTCCGTTCTTGTATTCGACCCAAGCCTGCAACTGCGCCACTGCAACTTGCTTGCCCTCGGCGTAGAGCAAAATCAGCACCTTTTGACCCGCCGTTTTGGCTGGCTCGAGCACCCGGCGCATGTCCCCGCTAGACCAAACCATATGAAAGGTCCGAGCAGTTACCGCTTCCACGACTGCATGGGAATCGGTCAAGGCGAGTTGAGAATAGTTGCGAACCAGTTCGCCCATCACCCATTTCATGCCGCGGAGGAATACCTCCGCATCCATGTGGTTGGGGCTCACCTCTGCTGAAACATGACCAATGGCCCGATTATTTCGAAGTTCGTAGAGCGCCGCTAAGATCTTCGGCACTTGCATACAGAGCGACCGGCCCTTTGTGCCATTATGCTGCTCCAAATCTCGACACGCCTGCGGAAAATTCACTGGTTTGGATGGCGTCGCGGCATAACTCCCGGTCGCATGCCCGGCACATATGCAATATGCGATCTCGCAGAACTTCCCGGCTTTGAGGCCAACCTTTTCCCAATCAGCGGCCCGGTATTCGTCAAGCGCCTGCTCGAACTCTTCGATTAGAGGATCACGCAAGCCCTGAGGGATCGCCTTTAGGGTGTCTTGGAGGCTAGGAAGGCTCAAACGTCAGTCTCTATCCCAGAAATACTTGAAGGGGCCTGAGCCCTCTTTGGTCCTTTGAAGCAACCCCCTCGTGAAAAGGGATTCACCGGCTGCGGCTACCTGATTTGACTTGTGAGTAAATCCCTTTTCCGCCAGCCCGGCTACGATATCGCTCCCGCCGCGTTTAGTCTTAAAGAATCCCTCTTCCTTTAGCGCCAAAATTCTATCTGCGCAGCTATGTCCTTTGGGTGCAACGCTGCGCTTACGCTTGGTTTTGGATTTTCCACTGCCGCCATTTTCTTCGGGAATCTCTTCATCTGGACCAGCGGCGGCTTCGCCGGGAGGCTGCACATCGCTATTTTTCGGGGGGCTGCTTCCAAAGCCGGCTTCCTCAAGCAGGGGAAACAGCTTCGCAAGAAGTCCTTCTACGAAATCCTTCTCCCCTTCAATCTCGACCACGCCAGCAGGCGCATCAATATGAACCCTATTTGTCATTCGGTCCCTCCCGGATGGGTATGTCCTTCATCCTCACGAGAGTTGCCCTACCAATCAAGAGCTTTCAGAGCCTCAGTGCGATGTTGGTTTTCGAGTACATACCTCGCGATCGCGCTGGACTGTTTCATTCCAAGGTGGACTACTTGCGCCTAAGCCGCCCGTTAATATCACCCCAAACGGTTTCTATGACCGCTGCGCTAGCTCATTCGCGAGGAGTAGGCACAGTCTCGGCTGACGACGATGCGGGGGAGCTCAGGTGCATTTATCGCTTTGATATTTACAGACTTATCTTGGAGCGAGGCTCCACTGGACGCTGCAATCATGTCGAGCATTATGCCGATATGGCCTAGCGACCTGGTCGATAGCGGTACGGCAACCCCATTGGGAGGCACAAAAAGGAGCACATACCCACACCGGTTTACGGCAAACCACCGGGGTATTTGTGCTTTTCTCTGAGAAATTTACCCGAAACTTTTTGCGAAAACCACTGTATGGTCTTGAAAACCGCCGTGGGTTCACGCCCACCGTGGGTTCGAATCCCACCCTCTCCGCCACCTGCCTTCCGCAGTCGGGCAACTTATGCGGTTCCGCCGGGCCTTGAAACGCGACGTCCGATCCCGACCTGACAGGCGGCCGGCGGGGTGCCACACCGGGCCCGCGGCGCGAGGACGCGAGCATGTTTGCGAAAGGGAGCGAGCCGATGGCCCAGACGGTTGCCGACCAGTTCATCGAGGCGCTCGCCGCGGCGGGGATCAAGCGCATCTACGGCATCGTCGGGGACAGCCTCAACGGACTCACCGATGCGGTCCGGCGTCGCGATGACATCGAATGGCTCCATGTCCGGCACGAGGAGGTCGCGGCGTTCGCGGCGGGCGCCGAGGCGCATCTGACCGGCAGCATCGCCGTGTGCGCCGGCAGCTGCGGGCCGGGCAACCTGCATCTCATCAACGGGCTGTTCGACTGCCACCGCTCGCGCGTGCCGGTGCTGGCGATCGCGGCGCATATCCCCTCCCCCGAGATCGGGTCGGGCTATTTCCAGGAGACGCATCCGCAGAGCCTCTTCCAGGAGTGCAGCCATTATTGCGAACTGGTCTCCAGCCCCGCGCAGATGCCGCGCGTCCTGGAGATCGCGATCCGCGAGGCGGTGGGGAAGCAGGGCGTGTCGGTGGTGGTCATCCCCGGCGATGTCGCGCTTGCACCGGCGCAGGAGGCGACGGCGCCCTCGACGATCGACCTGCGGCCGAGGACGCCGGTCGTCACGCCGCGGGAAGAAGACCTCCAGGCGCTCGCCGACCTGCTCAACGGGGCGAAACGCGTAACGCTCTTCTGCGGCGGTGGCTGCGCCGGTGCCCATGACGAGCTGCTCGCGCTCGGCGACGTACTCAAGGCGCCGATGGTCCACACTATCCGCGGCAAGGAGCATGTCGAGTGGGACAATCCCCATGACGTCGGGATGACGGGGCTGATCGGATTCTCCTCCGGCTATTATGCGATGAACGATTGCGACGTCCTGCTGCTGCTCGGCGCTGATTTTCCCTATCGGCAATTCTATCCGGCGGCGGGCACGCGGATCGCACAGGTCGACATCCGGCCGGAGAATCTGGGCCGCCGCGCGCCGATCGAGCTCGGCGTGGTCGGCGACGTCCGCGCGACGATCGCCGCGCTCCTGCCGCTGCTGCGGGAGAAGGCCGACGGCGCGTATCTGGACAAGGCGCGCGATCATTATGCCAAGGCGCGGCAGGCGCTCGACGCGCTCGCCGACGGCTCCTCCGGGCGCAAGCCGATCCATCCGCAGCAGGTGGCCAAGGCGATCAGCGACCTCGCCGCGGATGATGCCGTCTTCACCTGCGACGTCGGGCTGCCGACCGTGTGGGCGGCACGCTACCTTGCCATGAACGGCAAGCGGCGGCTGCTCGGGTCCTTCTGGCACGGGTCGATGGCCAATGCGCTGGCGCAGGCGATCGGTGCCCAGGCGACGTTCCCGGAGCGGCAGGTGATCTCGCTCTCGGGAGACGGCGGCTTCACCATGCTGATGGGCGATTTCATCAGCCTGGCGCAGCTCGGGCTGCCGGTGAAGGTGGTGGTGTTCAACAATGGCTCGCTCGGCTTCGTCGAACTCGAGCAGAAATCCACGGGGTTCCTGGATTTCGGCGTGGAGCTGCAGAACCCCAATTTCGCCGCCATGGCCGAAGCCGCGGGCATCCGCGGGATCCGGCTGGAGGATCCGGGCGAAGTAACCTCTGGCATCCGCGCCGCGATGGAGCATGACGGTCCGGTGCTGGTCGATGCTCTCGTCAATCGCCAGGAGCTTGCGATGCCGCCGAAGATCACCGCGGCGATGGCGCAGGGATTCACGCTCTACATGGTGAAGGCGGTGCTGAACGGCCGCGTCGACGAGGTGCTCGACATCGCCCGCACCAACCTGTGGAGGTGATTCAGCGCTCGATCACCCGGTCGACCATGCCAGCGATGCCGCCGTTTACGCCGAGATCGCTCGAAGCGACGCCGCCGGCGTCGCCGACGAGACGCAGCGTCAGCCTGGCGTCGAGCGGGCTGCCGCCGCGGGACTGACGTGCGGGCGAATCAAGGCGGAGGGCGCGGACGCTCGCGGTTTCGACCGGCTCGAAGGATCGCTCGAAGCGTTCGCGCCGGACGGTGGAGCGAAGCGTTTGCGGACGCTTCGTCAGGTCGGGCATGTCGGTGGCGGCGACGGGGATGAAGGCCATGCGCCTCGCGAGGGAGCGCGATACGGGGGCGCGGACGGTGGAACCGGATGTGGCGACCGTCCGGTTCTTCAGCGCCACGCGCTCGCCCTGCGACGAGGCAGGCGCCGTGAGCATGACTGCGATGATCCCGGACAGGGTGCAAACCAGCATTCACCGCTCCCTTCAGGTGAACGGTATAATGCTGACGCAAGTCTTTCGATCCCGCAAGTCCTTAAACGGCCGCGGATTTTTGTCGCCGCCGCGAACCGGCTCCGGTCCGCGGCGGAATGATGGATGCTTACTTCTTGCCGAGGCTGAGGCCGCCGAAGCGCTTGTTGAAGCGCGCGACCTGGCCGCCCGCGTCGAGGAGCTGCTTGGAACCGCCGGTCCACGCCGGGTGCGCAAGCGGATCGATGTCGAGCTGCATCGTGTCGCCTTCCTTGCCCCAGGTGGAGCGGGTCTCGAACACGGTGCCGTCGGTCATCTGCACCTTGATCATGTGGTAATCGGGGTGGGTATCTTTCTTCACGTCACTCTAGCTCCTGTCGGCGGCTGGTTTCCGACCAGCCAAAAAGGAAGGCGCGCCCCTACATGGGAGCGCGCCCGATGGCAAGTTTCGTCGATGATTCAGGCGCTCGGCGGGTCGGCGATCATCGCGGTGAAATTGGCCTGCGCCGCCACCTGCCCGTCGATCAGCGCGCGGCCGGCGAACTTGGAGACCGTCGCGCGCTTCTGGACGAACTCGACCTCGAGGCGGAGCAGCACGCCGGGCTCGACCGGCTTGCGGAACTTCGCCTCGTCGATCGCCATGAAGTAGACGAGCTTGCCCGAGCCGGCGAGCCCGAACGATTCGACCGCCAGCACGCCGGCGGCCTGCGCCAGCGCCTCGACGATCAGCACGCCGGGCATGATCGGCCGGCCGGGGAAATGGCCCTGGAAGAAGCCCTCGTTGATCGTTACCGCCTTGATCGCGACGATCGACTGGCCGGGAATCAGCTCCTCGACCCGGTCGACCAGCAGCATCGGGTAGCGGTGCGGCAGCGCCGCCATCACCCGTCCGATATCGAGCGGGCCGATGGAGGCGGTGCCGGCCGAAGCCGCTTCGTTCATCGACCCTGCTGCTGCGGACGCGCGGGGGTCGAGGCGGCCGGCGCTGCCGCGGCCGGAGCGGCGCCCGCCGCCTGCTGCTGCTGGCCCGGCTGCCAGTTGGCCGGCGGGGTGATGCTGACCGACGGAACGAGGCGGTCGAGTTCGGTGGTGACGTCGGCGGTGATGTCGGCCGTCGGCTGGGCGAACAGCGCCGCGTCCGGACGGAGCAGGAGCTGCACGTTCTTGCGGGTGGTCGCCGCGGTCACCGCGGGAGCGAGCTGAGCCTGGATCTGCTCGAGCGCATAGGCCTGGGCGCGCTGCGCCGGGGCGGTCAGGCGGGCGAGCTCCTGGTTGCCGGCATTCTCGCGGGTCTGGATCGCCTGCGCCTGGGTACGCAGCGTCGCCTCGGCAACGTTCGCCTTACGGTCCGCCTCGAACTTGGTGTAGAGCGGCTGCAGCTCGGTCTGGATCGCCTTACGGCGGGCCTCGGCCTGGTCGATCTGCGCCTTATAGGTGGTCTGGATCTGCTGCTGGGCAGCGGTCCATGCCTTGCTGCGCGCGACGGCGGCCTCCGGATTGGCGACCGCGATGCCCGCGACCTGGGCGGCCGCCGGCGCGACCAGCGCGACGGTGCCGGGGATCGCCGCGGCGGCGGCGAGCAAAATCATCTTGAACGTCTTCATCAGAACTGAGTCCCTACGTTGAAAGTAATGAGCTTGGGATCGTCGCCCTTCTGCGTGAGGAGGGCCTTGGCGACGTCGATACGCAACGGGCCGAACGGAGAATTCCAGTTCACGCCGAAGCCGACCGACAGGCGCGGCTTCGCCGAATTGCCGAGATATTCCTCGTAGAACGGGTTGGTCGTCGAGGTGAGAACCGTGTTGGGGGTGTCGCCCACGCAAGGGCCACCCGCGGTCGCCGACGAGCCGATGGCGCAGGTGGTGACCGTGGTCGTGCCGGGAACGGTATAGAGCTGACGACCCTCCGAATCCTTGATGTAATCGATAAGGGGCAGCAGCGTCGGCGAGCCGTCCTTGTTGTAGAGCAGGTTGCCGTTGGCATCGCGCGCCTGTGGGAAGGCGGCGGTCGGCAGCGGCTTCTTGAGGCCGAACAGCGCACCGGCCTGGACATAGATCGAGGGCCTGAGACCCATCTCGCGCGCGCCGGCGCCGAGCGGGATTTCGAGCTCCAGGCGGCTCAGGTAATAGGCACGGCCGCCGAGCGCGTCGTCGATGACCTGGTCACGATCCCTGTTGAGCGCCTGGTCGCCCGTCGCCGCCGAGCCGCTATACTGATAGCGCAGCACGCGCGGGCCGACGCCGCGGATGTCGAAGCCGCGGAACTGCGGCTCGCCCAGGTAGAAGCGGTCGGTGATGCGGACGCTGTCGACGCCGGGGCCCTTGTCCCCCTCCAGGCTGTGGATGTAGCCGCCCTCGCCCACCAGCGAGAGGATGAAGCCGCCGCCGACGCTCCAGAACTTCGACCCTTCGGCGCGGCCGCGGATGTAGCGCACGTCGCCGCCGAGACCGGCGAAGTCGGCGCTCAGCGAGAGGCGCTGACCGGCGGTCGGCCGCAGGCGGCTGTTGAGGCTGTCGTAGGAGATCGACAGGCCGATCATCGAGGTCAGACGGTTGCCGATCGCCTCGCAGAGATAGCGGCCGGCCTTGAGCGGATCGCAGACGCCGTTGGTGTAGAAGGTGCTCTTGTCGAGCCCAACGTCGTCCTTGCTCAGCGTATAGCGGCCCGACAGCGTCCAATATTCGGTGAGCGGCACGCCGGTCGCGATCTGGAAACCGGTCGAGACGTTTGAATATGTGGTCTGACGATCGCTGCCCAAGTAATTGAAAGCATTGTAGTCCCGACGGAAGATCGTGCCGCCGAGCGCGATGTTCTTGTCGAGGAAATAGGGCTCGGTGAAGCCCAGCTCGACCGACTTCGAATAGCTCGAATAATTGACCGAGGCGCGCAGGTCCTGGCCCTTGCCGCGGAAGTTGCGCTGGCGGATCGAGGCCTGGAGGATGAAGCGCTCGAGGCTCGAGAAGCCCGCCGACAGGGTGAGCTCGCCGGTCGCCTTCTCCTCGACGTTGGCGCCGAGCACGATGCGGTCGGGCGAAGAGCCCGGGTTCTGCGATATCTCGAACTTATCCTGGAAATAGCCGAGCGAGTTGATGCGGTCGGTCGAACGCTTGACCAGGAAGGTGTTGAAGGCGTCGCCCTCGGCGAGACGCATCTCGCGGCGAATGATCTTGTCCTGGGTCTGGGTGTTGCCGGTGATGTCGATCTTCTCGACGTAGGTGCGGTTGGCTTCCTTGATATGGAAGTTGAGGCTCATCGTGAGCGCTTCGCGGTCACGCTGGAACTCGGGGTCCACGTCGGCGAAGGCGTAGCCGAAGGCGCCGGCGGTCTGGCTCAGCGAGTCGACGGTGTCCTCGACCTTCTTGGCGTTGTACCAGTCACCCTTCTTGATCCCGAGCGTCGCCGCCATCCGCTTGTCGTCGAAGTCGCGGATGTCGCTGTCGACGGTGACGTCGCCGAACTTGTAGCGCGGCCCTTCCTCGACCACGTAGGTGATGATGAAGTCGCGCTTGTCGGGCGTCAGCTCGGCGACCGCAGAGATCACGCGGAAGTCGGCATAGCCCTCGGTCAGATAGAACTGGCGCAGCTTCTGCTGGTCATAGGCCAGGCGGTCCTGGTCGTAGCTGGTGTTCGACGAGAAGATGGTGAGGAGGCGCGCCTCCTTGGTCGCCATCTGCTTCCTGAGCTCGCCGTCCGAGAATTTCTCGTTGCCGATGATGTTGATCTGGCGGACCTTGGACTTCGGTCCCTCGTGGATCTCGAAGATCACGTCGACACGGTTCTGGTCGAGGCTGACCTGCTTGGGCTCGACGGAGGCGCCGAAGCGGCCCTGGCGGCGGTAGAGCTCGATGATGCGCGCGACGTCGGCGCGCACCGCGGTGCGCGTGAAGATCTGGCGCGGTTTGAGCTTCAGCTCCTTCTCGATCTTGTCGTTCTTGAGCCGCTTGTTGCCCTCCAGCACCACGCGGTTGATGATCGGGTTCTCGCGGATGCGGATGACGATGTCGCCGGTGACCGCGCCGTCGATCTGGACGTCCGCCAGCAGATCGGAAGCAAGCAGGTCCTTGATCGCCTGGTCGAGCGTCTCGTTGGTGTAGGGGATGCCGACGCGCAGGCGCGTGTAGCTCAGCACCGTCTCCGGCTCCACGCGCTGCGAGCCCTCGACCCGCAGCGAGCGGATGATGTGCTCCTGCGCCGGCGCGGGCGCGATGGTTGCGGTCACGGGCGGCGGCGGGGTCTGCACCGCAGGCGCCGTCTGGGCGAGGGCGGCGAGCGGCACACCGGCGAGCATCGTGCCAGCGAGCAGTGCCGTGGCACGCATGGAAGTCGTCGAAGCCAAGTTCGGTGTCACCTAATCCCACCCCAGAAGGAAGTCTCTGCCCGCAGGCGCCGCGCCCCCGCGCGGCCCCTGCCCTAAGCGCCCCGGCCGATCAACCCGCCAATCCATGAACCAAGTCGTTGAAAGTGACCAGCAGCATCAAAGCAAGGATCATCGCCAGCCCGCCGCGAAAGGCCCATTCCTGCACCTGTGGGCCGACCGGGCGCCGCCTCACCGCCTCGACTGCATAGAGAAGCAGATGGCCTCCGTCGAGCACCGGAACTGGCAAGAGGTTGATGAATCCCAGATTAATCGAGATGAGGGCCGCCAAATAGAGCAGGTCGAGCCAGCCGAGCGCAAGCTGCTGGCCGGCGATCTGTGCGATCTTGATTGGTCCGCCCAGCTCCTTGACCGAACGATGGCCGGTAATGATCTGGCCTAGCCCATCGGCCATCAGACCGACGATCTGCGCGGTTTGAGCGAGCCCTCGCGCCGGAGCATCGATCAGCGCGACCGGTGCACGCCCGACACCAAGCTGACCGAAATCGTGCATCTGTCCATCGGTTGCGCGCAGCCGCTGGCGTCCAAGCCTGATCGAACGGTCGAACGGCTCTCCATCGCGCGTGATCGTAACGCTAAGCGTGGCGCCGGGGCGCGGCGCGACCAGATTGATCAGATGATCGAAGCCATAGACCGTCTCGCCGTCGATCGCCGTCACTCGATCCCCCGCGACGAGACCTGCATGAGCGGCCGCTGAACCGGGAACGACGCTACCCACGATCGCCCGGCTATCGCCATAAGCTAACGCAAATCCACTGAGCAGCAGCACCGCCAACACGAAATTCGCGATCGGCCCCGCCGCCACCACGATCGCGCGCTGCCACACCGGCTTGGCCTGGAAGGTGCGCGCGCGTTCGGCGGGCGGGAGCTGGAGCCATTCGGCCGAGGGCTGGCTGGCCGGGTTCATGTCGCCGGCGAACTTGACGTAGCCGCCGAGTGGCAGCCACGCGAACTTCCAGCGGGTGCCGCGTCTGTCGGTCACCCCGAAGATCTCGCGCCCGAAGCCGATCGAAAAGACCTCCGCCTTCACCCCGAACAAGCGGCCGGCGAGATAATGGCCGAGCTCGTGCACGAACACGAGCGGACCCAGCACCAGCAGGAAAGCGGCGACGGTCAGGAGAAAGCCGGGGGTTTCGGTCAAGCTACGAACATCCTCTACACGCCAATCTTTACACGGCCACCGGCTATTCTGCGCGCCTCTGCGTCGACGTTCAACACGGCATCGAGGCTGTCCGGCGCACCCGGATCGTAGCGGCCGAGGGTATCCTCGACGATTGCGGCAATTTCGAGGAAGCCGATGCGGCGGTCAAGGAAGGCGGCGACGGCGACCTCGTTGGCGGCGTTGAGGATCGCCGGGCGGGCGCCGCCGGCCTCCAGCGCAGCGCGGGCCAGCCTGAGCGCCGGGAAGCGGACCGGGTCCGGCGCCTCGAAGTCCAGCCGGCCGATCGCGACCAGGTCGAGCGGCGCCATCGGGGTCGCCATCCGCTCGGGCCAGGCGAGCGTGTGCGCGATCGGCACGCGCATGTCCGAGGGACCGAGCTGCGCGAGCAGCGAGCCGTCGCGGTACTCGACCAGGGAATGGACCACCGACTGACGGTGGACGATGACGTCGAGGCGGTCGGAGGGCATGGCGAACAGGTGATGCGCCTCGATCAGCTCGAGGCCCTTGTTCATCATCGTCGCCGAATCGACCGAGATCTTGGCGCCCATCGACCAGTTGGGGTGCGCGACCGCCTGCTCCGGGGTGATCGCGTGCATCGCCGCCGCATCCCGGTCGCGGAATGGACCGCCGCTGGCGGTGAGGATGATCCGGCGCACCGCGTCGCGGTTGCCGGGCTCCAGGCACTGGAAGATCGCGTTGTGCTCCGAATCGACCGGGAGTAGCGTCGCGCCATTGGCCGCGGCGGCGGCGGTCATCACCTCGCCGGCGGAGACCAGCGCCTCCTTGTTGGCGAGCGCGACCGCGCCCCCTGCCCTGATCGCGGTCATCACCGGCCTGAGGCCGGCGCAGCCGACGATCGCGGCCATCGTCCAGTCGGCGCCCATCGCCGCCGCCTCGCACACCGCATCGCCGCCGCCCGCGGTGGCGATGCCGGTGCCGGCGAGCGCATCGCGCAATGCCGGCAGGCAGCTTTCGTCGGCGACCACCGCAAGGCGCGCATTGGTGCGGATCGCCGCCGCCGCCAGCCGCTCGACGTCGCAGTTGGCGGTGAGCGCGAGCACCTCGAACGCTTCCGGCGCGCGCTCGACGAGGTCGAGCGTCGAGCGGCCGACCGATCCGGTCGCGCCGAGGACGGTGACGGTCTTCATCCGAGCCATCTCGGCAGTTCTACCAGCAGCGCGGCCACCGGCGCTACCGCGACCAGCCCGTCGAGGCGGTCGAGCAGGCCGCCATGACCCGGCAGCAGATTGCCCGAATCCTTGACCCCGGCGCGGCGCTTGAGCCAGCTCTCGTAGAGGTCGCCGGCCTGCGCCAGCAGCGCCAGCACCGGCGTCGCCGCAGCGAGGTGGAATGGCAGGCCCGCCCAGCAGTGCAGCGCGAATCCGAACAGCGCCGCCGCGATCATGCCGCCGATCAGGCCGGCCCAGGTCTTGTTGGGACTCAGCATCGGCGCGAGCCTTGGGCCGCCGAACGTGCGACCGGCGAAGAAGGCGCCGATATCGGTCGCCCACACCAGCGCCATCGCCCAGAAGGCGAGCAGCAAACCGTTGTCCTGCTCGCGCAGCAGCAGCAGTGCCAGCACCGGCACGCCGACATAGAGGATACCGCCGCCGATCGCACTGCGCCGGGTCGCCGCGGCGGCGAAGAAGGCAGCGCCGGCGATCAGCCCGAGCGCGAAGAAGCCCGGCCCGGCGGCGAGCGGTGCCGGCGCCATGATCGCGAGCGGCACCGACAGGCTGAACTGCGCGATCCGCCGCTCGCGCCGGGTGCCGCCGCGCAGCGCCGCCCACTCGACCGTCATCAGCAGCGCGGCCACCACCAGCACCAGCCAGAAGGCGAAGCCGCCCGCCCACAGCGCCGTGACGGCGAGCGCGACCAGCACGAGGCCGACCACCGACCGGACGGCGAGATCGGACATGTCAGAGCCCGCCGAACCGCCGCTGCCGCCGCCCGAACGCCGCAACCGCCTCCGCCAGCGCGGCGCCGTCGAAGTCGGGCCACAGCGTGTCGACGAACAGCAGCTCGGCATAGGCCGCCTGCCAGAGCAGGAAGTTGGACAGCCGCTGCTCGCCCGAGGTGCGGATGAGGAGGTCGACCGGCGGCAGCGCGCCGCTCATCAGCTCGCCTTCGAACGCCTGCTCGTCGATCGCCTGCGGGTCGAGCTCGCCCGCGCGGGCCTTCTCCGCCAGGCGGCGGGCGGCGGCAGCGATCTCCGCCTGCGCGCCGTAATTGAGCGCGATCACCACGGTCGGACCGGGATTGTTCGCGGTGCGGGCGAGCACGTCCTCGATCATCCGGACCAGATCGGGCGCCAGCGCGCGCCAGTCGCCGATGATCGCGAGCCGCACGCCCTCGCGCACGAACTCCTCGATGTCGGACTGGATGAAGCGGCGCAGCAGTCCCATCAGCTCGCCGACCTCCTCGGCCGGACGGCGCCAGTTCTCCGAGGAGAAGGCGTAGAGCGTCAGATACTCGATGCCCATCTCGCGCGCCGCGCGCGTGACACGGCGCACCGCCTCGACGCCCTTGCGGTGCCCGGCGATGCGCGGCAGGTGCCGAGCCTTCGCCCAGCGGCCGTTGCCGTCCATGATGATCGCCACGTGGCGGGGTGGCGCCGTCGGCGCGCCCGACCCCACGCGCGGCGCAGCCAAGGGGGTCACTTGCCGAGGATTTCCTTCTCCTTGGCGGCCGCGGCGGCATCGATGTCGGCGATCGTCGAATCGGTGAGCTTCTGCACCTCGGTCTCGTGGCGCTTGCGCTCGTCTTCCGAATAGACGCCCTTCTTTTCGTCGGTCTTGAGGCTATCCATGCCGTCGCGGCGCACGTTGCGGACCGCGATGCGCGCCTTCTCCGCATATTGGCCGGCGAGCTTGGCGAGCTCCTTACGGCGCTCCTCGGTGAGGTCCGGGATCGGCAGGCGGAGCGTCTGGCCATCGACGATCGGGTTGAGGCCGAGCCCGGCCGAGCGGATCGCCTTGTCAACCGGGCCGACGTTCGACTTGTCCCACACCTGCACCGACAGCATGCGCGGCTCGGGTGCCGAGACAGTGGCGACCTGGTTGAGCGGCATGTGCGCGCCATAGACCTCGACCGTCACCGGATCGAGCAGCGAGACGTTGGCGCGGCCGGTGCGCAGGCCCGCGAGGTCGTGCTTCAGCGCCTCGAGAGCGCCGGCCATGCGGCGCTCGAGGTCGGATTTGTCATAGGCGGCCATTTAAGTGTCCTCTCAAGCCTGGTTCCGGACGATGGTCGACGTGCCCTCGCCGCGCAGCACGGCGGCGAGATTGCCTTCGTCCCGGATGTTGAACACGACGATCGGGATGTCGTTGTCGCGGCACAGCGCGACCGCGCTCGCGTCCATGACCTTGAGGTCGTCGGCGAGCACGCGGTTGAAGCTCAGCGTGTCGTAGCGCTTGGCGGTCGGGACCTTCTTGGGATCGGCGTCATAGACGCCGTCGACGCTGGTCCCCTTGAACAGCGCGTCGCAGCCCATCTCGGCGGCGCGCAGCGCGGCGGTGGTGTCGGTGGTGAAGAACGGCAGCCCGGTACCGGCGGCGAACAGCACCACCCGCCCTTTCTCCATATGCCGCATCGCGCGGCGGCGGATATAGGGCTCGCAGACCGAGGCCATCGGAATCGCCGACTGGACGCGCGTGTCGACGCCGATCTTCTCGAGCGCGTTCTGCATCGCCAGCGCGTTCATCACCGTCGCGAGCATGCCCATATAATCGGCCGAGGCGCGGTCGAAGCCCTGCGCGGCGCCGGCGAGCCCACGGAAGATGTTGCCCCCGCCCACCACCATGCAGATCTCGAGCCCACTGTCCTTCGCCGCCTTCACCTCCCCGGCGACACGCGCGCACATGGCGGGGTCGATACCGAACTGGCCGCTGCCCATCAGGACCTCGCCCGACAGCTTGAGGAGGATGCGGTTGAAGCGCGGGAGGGTCATGAAGGCCTTGATTTCGTGAGCGGGACAGCGAAGCGGCGCGGACCTTAGAGGTGCCGCGCCGCGAAGGGAAGCGTTGGCCTCAATCGTCATGCCGGACTTGTTCCGGCATCCACGCAGCCGCAGGCGATAAGGCTTGTGAAGACGTGGACCCCGGCACAAGGCCGGGGTGACGGTTGGAGCTACTTCGTCTGCGGAACGCCCGACGCCGCCGCGACCTCGGCGGCGAAGTCGCTGGCTTCCTTCTCGATGCCCTCGCCGAGCTGGAAGCGGACATAGTCCTTGAGCACGATCGACGCACCCGCGTCCTTGCCCGCCTTCGCCACGACGTCGGCGATCGGCGTCTTGCCGTCCATCACGAACAGCTGGCTGAGGAGAGCATTCTCCTTAGCGAACTTCTTGATCGCGCCCTCGACCATCTTGGCGACGATGTCGGCCGGCTTGCCGCTTTCGGCCGCCTTCTCGGTCGCGATCGCGCGCTCGCGCTCGATCACGTCCTGGTCGAGGCCGCTCTCGTCGAGCGCCAGCGGGAAGGCCGCGGCGATGTGCATCGCCAGCTGCTTGCCGAGCGGCTCGAGCACGTCGACGCCCGCGTCCGACTCCAGCGCGACCAGCACGCCGATCTTGCCGAGGCCCGGCGCTGCCGCGTTGTGGACGTAGGGGATCACCGCGCCCTGCGACACTTCGAGGCGCTTCGCGCGGCGCACCGCCTGGTTCTCGCCGATCGTGGCGATGTTGTTGGTCAACACCTCCTCGACGGTCTTGTCGCCGAGCTGCGCGGCCTTGATCGTCGCGAGGTCATCGCCGAGCTCGAGCGCGACCGTGGTCACGTCGCGCACGAACGCCTGAAACTGGTCGTTCTTGGCGACGAAATCGGTCTCGGAGTTGACCTCGACGACCGCGCCCTTCGGCCCCGCGACGGCGACGCCGACCAGGCCCTCGGCCGCGGTGCGGCTCGACTTCTTGGCGGCGGCGGCGAGGCCCTTGGTCTTCAGCCAGTCGAGCGCGGCGTCCATGTCGCCGTTCGTCTCGGTCAGCGCCTTCTTGCAATCCATCATGCCCGCGCCGCTCTTCTCGCGCAGGTCCTTCACGGCAGCGGCAGTGATCTCGGCCATGTCAAAATCCTCTTGGGGAAGGTTGATATATGAACAACGGGGCAGAGCGTGGTTGCGCCCTGCCCCGCCGATGTTTCAGTTCGGCGACGCTCAGGCGTCGATCTGGCGTTCGCCTTCGAGCGCGGTCTCGGGCTCGCTCGCCGCGGCCGGATGCTCGGGATCGGCGGCGACTTCGGCCGGGGTCTCGGCCGGCTCGACGCTCAGCGCCTCCTCGGCCGGCGGCTCGTCCATCGCGCCGAGGTCGCGGCCCGACTGTGCCTGCGCCTGCTGGCCGCCGCGGGTGGCGGCGATCGCCACCGCCTCGCAGTAGAGGCGGATCGCGCGGCTGGCGTCGTCATTGGCCGGCACCGGGAAGGCGATGCCGTCCGGCGACACGTTCGAATCGAGGATCGCGACGACCGGGATGCCGAGCGTGTTGGCTTCCTTGATCGCCAGCTCTTCCTTGTTGGCGTCGATCACGAACATGACGTCGGGCACGCCGCCCATGTCGCGGATGCCGCCGAGCGACAGCTCGAGCTTGTCGCGCTCGCGGGTGAGCTGCAGCACTTCCTTCTTGGTGAGGCCGTGCGTGTCGCCCGACAGCTGCTCCTCGAGCGCCTTGAGGCGCTTGATCGAGCCCGAGATCGTCTTCCAGTTGGTGAGCATGCCGCCCAGCCAGCGATGGTTGACGAAATGCTGGCCGGCGCGGCGCGCGGCCTCGGCGATCGGCTCCTGCGCCTGGCGCTTGGTGCCGACGAACAGCACCTTGCCGCCGGCGGCGACGGTCGAGCTCACGAACTCCAGCGCGCGCGCGAACAGCGGCACGGTCTGCGAGAGGTCGAGGATGTGGACGCCGTTGCGGTCGCCGAAGATGTAGGGCTTCATCTTCGGGTTCCAGCGGTGCGTCTGGTGGCCGAAATGCGCGCCCGATTCGAGCAGCTGCTGCATGGTGACGACGGGTGCCGCCATAGGGATAGACTCCTTCCGGTTGATCCTCTGGGAAGCGATGACCTGACGAGCGCGAGAGCGCCGGCCGGGCACCGGGTTATGGGCTTCCCATGCGGGTTGAGGCGGCGCCCTTAGCCGAAGCGCCGTCCCGATTCAAGCGAACATTGTGGCTTGACGCGCGAACATCAAGAGAACATAACGTGACTCAGTTGAGAACTTCGGCGGCAGCAGCCGTGCGGGTGCAACGGATATCGGCCTCAAACGTCTGGAATCGCGGGATTCCGAGCACGGGGCAGATTTGGATGGGAGCCAAGGGTGATGGCGGTCATTGCATTTCTCGTGTTCGCGGCCGCGTTCGTCGCGGCGTGCTGGACGATCTGGGCGACCGTGGCGCCTGAGGCGGGACGGATCGTCGACCTGCTCGTGCATGGCCCTGCCCTCTCCGCGCCCGTCCTGGCGCCGGTGCCGCCGCGCGGCGGACTGCGGCCGGCGGTCAGGGTGCGGACGGCGATGCGGCCGGCGCTACTGCGCGCAGCTGCCTGACCCGGCGATAGGATGACACGCTGAACGGCAGCGAAGCGATATAAAGCAGGCTGAGCACGCTCAGTGCCTGCCACGGCGCCGACACCAGCGCGGCGCCGATCGCGACCACCACCACGATTGCCTCGAAGCGGATGTTGCGCCTGAGGCGGAACGACGACCAGCTGTAGGTGGCGAGGCTCGACACCATCAACAGCGCGACCAGCGCCAGCCACGGGCCCACCAGCCAGGGCGAGCGGAGCACCGGCTCCTCGGTCCACAGCCAGAGATAGATGGGAAGCAGCGCGAGGCCGGCGCCGGCCGGCGCCGGGACGCCGGTGAGGAAGCCGGCAGACTTGTGCGGCTGATCGGTGAGGTCGATGCGCGCGTTGAACCGGGCGAGGCGCAGCGCGCAGAACACGGCGTAGAGCAGCGCGCCGATCCAGCCGAAGCGCGGCGCGTTGGTCAGCGACCAGAGATAGAGGACCAGCGCGGGCGACACGCCGAAGCTGATCGCGTCGGAAAGCGAATCGAGCTCGGCACCGAACCGGCTCTCACCGCGCAGCAGCCGCGCGATCCGCCCGTCGATCCCGTCGAGGATCGCGGCGATCATGATCATCAGCACCGCCTGCTCCCACTGGCCGGAGATGGCGAAGCGGACCGCGGTGAGGCCGGCGCAGAGCGCGAGCGCCGTCACCGCATTGGGCGCGACCGAGCGCAGCGGAATGCCGCGCGCCTCGCGGCGGCGGCGCAATCGTCGGCGCGCTTCGCCGTCGGTCGCCATTATTGCGCGACGCCGAGGACCGGATCGGCGCCCTTGCGGCCGATCACCGTCTCCCCCGCCACCGCGCGCTGGCCGAGCGCGACCTGGCAGGCGACGTCCTCGGGAAGATAGACGTCGACGCGGCTGCCGAAGCGGATGAGGCCGATGCGCTGCCCGACGACGACGATATCGCCCGGCTTGGCGAAGGTGACGATGCGCCGCGCGACCAGCCCGGCGATCTGGGTGAAGCCGACGCGCATGCCGTCGCGGTCCTCGACCACGAAATGCTGGCGCTCATTTTCCTCGCTAGCCTTGTCCAGGTCCGCGTTCAGGAACTTGCCCGAAATATAGACGACCTGGCGGATCGTGCCGGAGATCGGCGTGCGGTTGATGTGGACGTCGAACACGCTCATGAAGATCGAAACGCGCACGCGGGGCGCTTCGCCCAATCCGTTGTCGCCGGCGAGCTCGGGCGGCAGCGGCACGCGCTCGATCATGGTGACGAGCCCGTCGGCGGGCGAGACGATCAGCCCCTCCCCCTGCGGCGTCACCCGCACCGGATCGCGGAAGAATGCGGCGACCCAGATCGTCAGGCCGATGAGCGGCCAGGTGAGGACGGGCAGGAACAGCCACGCCACGAACGTGATCGCCGCGGCGATCAGCACATATTTGCGGCCCTCGGGATGGACCGAGGGGAAGCGCCACTTGACCGTCGGAGCGCCGGCGGCCGGCTTGTCTGGGGAAGTCATCGCGTAAACCTAACGGCATGGCGCACCGCACACAACGCCGGACCGCTTGATCGCTCCGGCCCTTGTGCCTAGGGCGTTCGCCAAATCCTCCCCTCAAGACAGGAAGCGAGCATGGCGAAGATCAAGGTGAAGACGCCCGTCGTGGAGATCGACGGCGACGAGATGACGCGGATCATCTGGGAATGGATCCGCGAGCGCCTGATCAAGCCCTATCTCGACATCGACCTCGATTATTACGATCTCGGCATCGAGCATCGCGACGCCACCGAGGACAAGGTGACGATCGACAGCGCCAAAGCGATCCAGAAGTACGGCGTGGGCGTCAAGTGCGCCACCATCACCCCGGACGAGGCGCGCGTCGAGGAGTTCAACCTCAAGAAGATGTGGAAGTCGCCGAACGGCACGATCCGCAACATCCTGGGCGGCGTGGTGTTCCGCGAGCCGATCGTGATGCGCAACGTCCCGCGGCTGATCCCGGGCTGGACCCATCCGATCGTCGTCGGCCGTCACGCGTTCGGCGACCAGTACAAGGCGACCGACTTCAAGGTGCCGGGCGCGGGCAAGCTCACGATGAAGTGGCAGGGCGCCGATGGTCAGGTGATCGAGGAGGAGGTGTTCGACTTCCCGGGCGCCGGGGTGGCGATGGGGATGTACAACCTGGACGAGTCGATCCGCGACTTTGCCAGGGCCAGCCTGAACTACGGCCTCAACCGCAAGTGGCCGGTGTATCTGTCGACGAAGAACACGATCCTCAAGGCCTATGATGGGCGGTTCAAGGACATCTTCCAGGAAGTGTTCGAGAGCGAGTTCAAGGCGCAGTTCGACGAACTTGGCATCGAATATCAGCATCGCCTGATCGACGACATGGTCGCCAGCGCGCTCAAGTGGCACGGCGAGTTCGTGTGGGCGTGCAAGAACTACGACGGCGACGTCCAGTCGGACCAGGTCGCGCAGGGCTTCGGGTCGCTGGGGCTGATGACCTCGGTGCTGATGACCCCGGACGGCAAGACGATCGAGGCCGAGGCCGCGCACGGCACCGTCACCCGCCACTATCGCCAGCACCAGCAAGGCAAGGCGACCTCGACCAACCCGATCGCGTCAATCTTCGCCTGGACCGGCGGCCTCAAGTATCGCGGAAAGTTCGACGGCACGCCCGACGTCACCCGCTTCGCCGAGACGCTGGAGAAGGTGTGCGTCGAGACCGTCGAAGGCGGCCAGATGACCAAGGACCTCGCCATCCTGATCGGCCCGGACCAGCCGTGGATGACCACCGAGCAGTTCTTCGAGGCGGTACGCGTCAATCTCGAGAAGGCGATGGCGAACTGGGCCTGAGGGTTTGGCCTTCCTTCCGTCATCCCGGGCTTGACCCGGGATCCAGGACCGCAGGCGACGTCGCTCGTGACCCTGGATGCCGGATCAAGTCCGGCTTGACGGCGGAAGGCTGAATAAGAGCGGGTCAGCCCTTCGCCAGCTCGATCATCCGCCGGGCGATCTCGCGTTCGCCCATGATGGTGTGGGTGGCACCGTGTTCGTCGAGGTGGGCGACCTCCTGATCGCGGTGGGCGCGGGCGACGATACACAGGTCCGGATTGAGCCGGCGCGCCTGCTCGACGATCTGCCCGGCCTCGAACGTATCGGGGATGGCCACCAGCAGCACCCTCGCCTCCCCGATGCCGGCACGGGCGAGGACATCCGGGTCCGCCGCGTTGCCGACGATCATCTCGGCATCGGTGCCTTCGGGTAGCGGGCCGACGTCGTCCTCGGTCTCGATCACCACCAGCCTGCCCTTGCCGATCCCGGCGCCGACCAGCGCGCCGACGCGGCCGTAGCCGACCAGCACGACATGGCCCTTCTTCGGCGCCGGCGGCGCGGGCGCGGCCTCGCGAGGCGGGGCGAGCCGGTCGATCAGCGCGAACAGCAGCGGGTTGAGCATGATCGACAGGATCGCGCCTGCCAGGATCAGATCGCGCGCGTCCGCCGGCAGGATGCCGAGCGATGAGCCGAGCGTGGCGAGGATGAACGAAAATTCGCCGATCTGCGCGAGGCTGGCGGCGATGGTCAGGCCGGTGCGGTTCGGGCGGCCGAAGGCGCGGACGATGGCGTAGGCCGCGATCGACTTGCCGAGCAGGATGATCGCCAGCGTCGCGAGCAGGGCGAGCGTGTCGGTGACGACGATCGCGGGATTGAACAGCATGCCCACCGAGACGAAGAACAGCACCGCAAAGGCGTCGCGCAGCGGCAGCGTCTCCTCGGCGGCGCGCTGGCTGAGCGGCGATTCGGCGAGGATGATGCCGGCGAAGAAGGCGCCCAGCGCGAACGACACGCCGAACAGCAGCGCCGCGCCCGCCGCGAAGCCGAGCGCGACCGCCAGCACCGCCAGCCGGAACAGCTCGCGCGAGCCACTGTGCGCGACCCAGTGCAGGATCCACGGCACCACGCGCCGGCCGACGATCAGCATGAAGGCGACGAAGGCGGCGACCTTGCCCGCCGTCACGAGCAGCGTCCAGCCGATCGCCTGCCCGCCCGAGGCCAGCGCCGGGATCAGCACCAGCGCGAACACCATCACCAGATCCTCGACGATCAGCCAGCCGACCGCGATGCGCCCGCGCTCGGTGTCGACGATCCGGCGCTCGTTCAATGCGCGCAGCAGCACCACCGTGCTCGCCACCGACAGCGCGAGTCCGAACATCAGGCTGCCGCCGGCCGGCCAGCCGAGCAGATGGCCAAGGCCCCAGCCGAGCAGCACCGCGCAGGCGATCTGCCCGATCGCACCCGGCACCGCGATCCGGCGGACGGAGAGCAGGTCCTTGATCGAGAAATGCAGCCCGACGCCGAACATCAGCAGGATGACGCCAAGCTCGGCCAGCTCGTTCGCGAGCCCTTGGTCGGCGACATAGCCGGGGGTGAACGGGCCGACGGCGATGCCGGCGAGGAGATAGCCGATCAGCGGCGACAGCTTCAGCCGCTGTGCGATCGCCCCGAAGATGAAGGCCAGCACGAGCCCGATGACGACGATACCGATCAGCGGCGTGACATGATGCATGGACGGGAGGTTAGGCACCGCAGGCTGCAATTGCGAGCCGGCAGCAACTTTTTGTCACGCGGCACTGGCGCCACCGGCATTTCATCCGCAACAATGGGATATGCCGCTGCCGCTCAATTCCACCGCCTTCAGCGATTCCCTCGTCGTCCTCGGCGCCGCCGGCCTGGTCATTCCCGCCTTCGCGCGCTTCCGCATCAGCCCGGTGATCGGGTTCATCCTGGTCGGCATCCTGGTCGGACCGGCGGGGCTCGGCCGTTTCGTCGGCGAGTTTCCCTGGCTCTATCACCTCACCATCACCCATCAGGAATCGATCGAGCCCTTCGCGGAGCTCGGCATCATCCTGCTGCTGTTCGCGATCGGGCTGGAGCTGTCGCTCAAGCGGCTATGGGCGATGCGCGGCATGGTGTTCGGCGTCGGCGCCGCGGAGTTGCTCGCCGCTGCGGCGATCATCGGCGGTGCCCTCTATCTGTTCGGTGAAGGCGTGGGCGGCGCGATCGGGCTCGGCCTGGCGCTGGCGCTGTCGTCGACCGCGCTGGTGCTGCCGCTGACCGGGACCGAGAGCCGCGTCGGCCGCGCAGCCTTCGCGATGCTGCTGTTCGAGGATCTGGCGCTGGTGCCGATCATCTTCCTGCTCGGCGCGCTCGCGCCCTCCGCCGGGGGCGAGGGCTGGGCCGGGCTCGCCCGGGTCGCGTTGCAGGGGGCGCTGGCGGTGGGGGCGCTCTTCGTCGTCGGGCGTCTGGTGCTGCCGCGCCTGTTCGGCCAGGCGGCGCGGACCAAGAGCCCGGAGCTGTTCCTGGCCACCAGCTTGATCGTCGTCATCGCGGCGAGTCTGGTCACCGTAGCGGCCGGCCTGTCGCCGATCGTCGGTGCGTTGGTCGCCGGCATCCTGATCGCCGAGACCGAATATCACAGCGAGGTCGAGGTGATGACCGCGCCGTTCCGGGGCCTGGCGCTCGGTGTGTTCCTGATCACGGTGGGAATGCGGCTGGACCTTGGCGTGGTGGCGGCCGAATGGAGCCGCTTCCTCGTCGCGATCGTCGCGGTGATGCTGGTGAAAGTGGTCGTCACCGGGGCGCTGCTGCGCCTGTCCGGCAGCGGCGTCGGCACTGCGGCCGAGACCGCAGTTCTGATGGCGAGCCCGTCGGAGACGACGCTGATCGTGCTCGGCGTGGCGGGCGGCGCGGCGCTGATCCAGCCGTCGACCGCCGCCTTCTGGACCACCGTCACCGCGATCGGGCTCACCATAACGCCGCTGCTCGCCAAGGCCGGGCGCGGAATCGCACGGATGCTGGAAGACCGCGAGGAGATCGGCGAGCCCGAAGTCGCCGAGCGGCCGGGAACGGTGGTCCTGGGCTTCGGCCGCGTCGGCCGCACCGTCGCGGACATGCTGAAGGCGCATGGCAAGCCCTATCTCGCGATCGATGCCGACATCGACGGCGTGAACGCGGCGCGGCGCGAGGGCTATCACGTCATCTTCGGCGACGTCGCGCGCAGCGAGCTGGTCGACCGGCTGCGGCTCGGCCATGCCGACGCGCTCATCCTGACGATGGACGATCCGGTGCTGACGGTGGCGCTTGCCCGCCGCGTGCGCGCCTGGGTGCCGCATCTGCCGATCGTCGCCCGCGCCCGCGATGCCGCGCATGCCGCGGAGCTCTACAAGGCCGGCGTCACAGATGCGGTGCCGGAGACGCTGGAGAGCTCGCTCCAGCTCGCCGAGGCGGTGCTGGTCGACATCGGCGTGGCGATGGGGCCGGTGATTGCCTCGATCCACGAGAAGCGCGACGAAATGCGCAAGAGCATCAAGGAGGCGGCTGGGCTGGACCGCGAACCGCGCATCCGGCGGGTGCGATCGCATCCTTCAGGCTCGATTAATCCCGCCTGAGGCTGCATCCGTCGCAGTTGGAGCGCGGGAACCGATCGTGTGACACTATCGTTCCTTGGCTCAAATGACGTGGAGATTTTTTGGAATGAAGGCTTCTACCTATCTGCTTGCGGCTGGCCTGATGATCGCGCCGGCCATTGCGTCGGCTCAGACCGCCCCGGCGGCGCCGGCCGCCGGCCAGGCGGCAGCTCCCGCGGTGGGTGACACTGTCTATGATTCGACCGGCGCGACGATGGGCACTGTCGAGGCGGTGACGCCGCAGGCCGTCGTGATCAACACCGGCACCGTCAAGGTTCCGGTGCCGCCGACGTCGGTCGGCAAGGATGCCAAGGGCTGGCACATGGCGATGACCAAGGCCGACCTGGAAGCGGCCGGCCAGCAGGCGCAGGCAGCCCAGCAGGCGCAGCTCAAGAGCGCGCTGACCCCTGGCGCGCAGGTCCACGCCAGCGACGGCACCACTGTGATCGGCACCGTCAAGGCAGCGGACGACCAGTTCGTCACGCTGACCAGCTCGAGCGGCCGTGAGGTCAAGCTGCCGATCGCCGGCTTCGGTGCCGGCCCGAACGGCGTGGTCGTCGGCATGACCGCGGAGCAGTTCAACGCCGCGGTCGGCGGCGCGGCGGCGCCGACGCCGGGCAACTGATCGTTATAGAGCCGGCCGGGCGCGAGCAGCCCGGCCGGTTCAATGTCTTACGAGGCGCACCGTTACTCCGCCGTCGGCCGTGATCGTCTGAGGTCGGCCGGGCACCAGATCGACAGCCTGAGTGAACTCGATCGTTCGTGTGCCCGGTGGCAGCGGACATTCGCTTTCGACTGGACGCGTCCAGCTGAGCGACACTTGGATACGTGCTGCGTTGTCTATATCGCGTTCGGGGCGAAGCTCTATGCGAAAGCGACCGCTGGACATTCCCACGATGTAGCGAGGGCGCGCCTCCGGGCAGATTTCGATCGGCGCTTGGGTCACGTCGCTCCGCGCCATTGATGAACTGCCTTGCGCAACGCGGAGCTGACCCGCCCAGATCGCCTTACCTTCCGCGTGAACGTCGACGTCAACGATATAGGAAACGCGAACCTCTCGCGTGCCAGGTTGGGTCGGCGGAGCCGGAGGCGCGGCGATGGGAACCGGATAGCTGGGCGGAATGGCCTGAACCACCGCCGCAGCAAGTAGGATTGACATGGCTCTTTCCTCTCGTCTCGCGGAGAGGACTAACGCCCGATCCTTGCATTTCCTTCAACCGAAAGGGTTACGCCGCCGCCTTCACCTCTTCCAATGCGGCCTTCACCGCCGCGATCGCCTCGCTTCCCTTGTCGCCGTCGGGACCGCCGCCTTGGGCCATGTCAGGCCGCCCGCCGCCGCCCTGCCCGCCCAGCGCCGCCACCGCTGCCTTGACCAGCTCGACCGCGTTCAGCCGTCCGACGAGATCGTCGGTGACGCCGACCGCGACCGAGGCGCGGCCGTCGTTGACCGCAACCAGCGCCGCCACCCCGGAGCCGACACGCGCCTTGGCCTCGTCGACGGCGCCGCGCAGGCCCTTGGGCTCCAGCCCCTCGATCACCTGGCCGATGAAGCTCACGCCGCCGACCTGCTCCGGTCCGGCCGTCTCGGCCTTGCCGCCGCCGCCGAGCGCCAGCGCCTTCTTCGCTTCGGCAAGCTCACGCTCCAGCCGCCGCCGCTCCTCCAGCAGCGATACCACGCGCGCCGGCACCTCGTCGGGCGAGGCCTTGAGGGCCGCGGCGGCTTCCTTGAGCTTGTCGTCGCGGGCGGAGAGATAAGCGCGTGCCGCCTCGCCAGTCAGCGCCTCGACCCGGCGGATACCTGAGGACACAGCGCCCTCGCTCACCACTTTGAAAAGGCCGATCTCGCCGAGCGCATTGACGTGGGTGCCGCCGCACAGTTCGAGCGAGTAGGTGCCGTCGGCATCCTCGCCCATGCTGACGACGCGGACCTCGTCGCCGTACTTCTCGCCGAACAGCGCCATCGCGCCCATCTCGATCGCGTCTTCGGGGGTCATCAGCCGCGTGGTGACGACGCCGTTGGAGCGGATCTGCGCGTTCACATCGGCCTCGACCTGGGCGAGCTCGGCCGGGAGCATCGCGGTCGGGTGGCTGACGTCGAAACGCAGACGGTCGGGCGCGACTAGCGAGCCCTTCTGCGCGACGTGGGTACCGAGGCGTTCGCGAAGGGCAGCGTGCAGCAGGTGCGTTGCCGAGTGGTTGGCGCGGATGCGCGCGCGGCGGTCGAGGTCGATGACGAGCCTGACGGTGTCGCCGACGCGAAGCTCGCCGCTCTCGATCGTGGCGAGATGGCCGTGAAGCTTGCCGACGTGCTTTTGGGTATCGGTGACCACCGCGTGCACACCGTCGCCGTCGATCGTGCCGGCGTCGCCGACCTGGCCGCCGCTCTCGGCGTAGAAGGGCGTCTGGTTGACGACGATCTCGACCGTGTCGCCCTTCCCCGCCCGATCGACCCGCGCGCCGTCCTTGACCAGTGCGACCACCTCGGCCTCGCCGGTGTCGCTGGCATAGCCAGTGAACTCGGTCGCGCCCTTGTCCTCGGCGATGTCGAACCAGATCTCCTCGCTCGCCTTGGCGCCCGAGCCCTTCCAGGCGGCGCGGGCGGCGGCCTTCTGCTCGGCCATGGCGGCATCGAAGCCGGCGCGGTCGACCGCGATGCCCTGGGCTCGGAGCGCGTCCTCGGTCAGGTCGTAGGGGAAGCCGTAGGTGTCGTAGAGCTTGAACGCGGTGGCGCCCGGGAGCGTGTCGCCTTCGCCCAAGCCTTGCGTCGCCTCGTCGAGCAGGCGCAGGCCGTTCGACAGCGTCTGGCGGAAGCGTGTCTCCTCCTGGAGCAGCGTCGCCTCGATCAGCGGCTGGGCGCGGACCAGCTCGGGGAAGGCGGCGCCCATCTCGGCGACCAGCGACGGCACCATGCGGTGCATCAGCGGTTCCTTGGCGCCGAGCAGGTGCGCGTGGCGCATGGCGCGGCGCATGATGCGGCGCAGGACATAGCCCCTGCCCTCGTTCGCCGGCAGCACGCCGTCGGCGACGAGGAACCCCGAGGAGCGGAGGTGATCGGCGATGACGCGGTGGCTCGCCTGGTTCTCGCCGGTGGTGGGCGTGCCGGTGAGCGCGCCGCTCTCGGCGATCAGCGCCTTGAAGGTGTCGGTATCGTAATTGTCGTGGACGCCCTGCAGCACCGCGGCGATGCGCTCCAGGCCCATGCCGGTGTCGATAGACGGGCGCGGCAGGTCGCCGACGATCTCGTCATTCTCCTGCACGAACTGCATGAAGACGAGGTTCCAGATCTCGACGAAGCGATCGCCGTCCTCGTCGGGCGACCCCGGCGGGCCGCCAGGGATATGCTCGCCGTGGTCGTAGAATATCTCCGAGCACGGACCGCATGGGCCGTCGGAGCCCATCGCCCAGAAATTGTCCTTGGTCGGGATGCGGATGATCTTGTGGTCGGGAAGACCGGCGATCTTCTTCCACAGATCGAACGCCTGGTCGTCGGTGTGGTAGACCGTCGCGGTAAGCTTCTCGGCCGGAATGCCCCACGTTTTCGTAAGGAGGGTCCAGGCGTGAAGAATTGCCTGTTCCTTGAAATAGTCGCCGAACGAGAAGTTGCCGAGCATCTCGAAGAAGGTGTGGTGCCGGGCGGTGTAGCCGACGTTGTCGAGATCGTTGTGCTTGCCGCCGGCGCGGACGCACTTCTGCGAGCTGGTAGCGGTCGAATAGGGGCGCGTCTCGAGGCCGGTGAAGACGTTCTTGAACGGCACCATGCCGGCGTTGACGAACATCAGCGTCGGATCGTTCTGCGGCACCAGCGGCGCCGACGGCACGCGGGCGTGGCCCTGGCTCTCGAAATAGTCGAGGAAGGATCGGCGGATGTCGTTCGTCGAGGTCATGGGGGCGACTTAGTTGCGCGACGCGCTTCGCTCAAGCGAAACACTCCGATCAGGGCGATAGACTCATATCCGGATCGGGCGACGCTCAGGGAAGCGCGCCGAGATCCGTCGCCACACGATCAATACTATTGCGGAGTTTGACGTCTCTCACCTCCTTTGCCAGCAGGCGCGCCAAGATTGATCTTGCCTCGTCCTCCCGCCCTGCACGGGATAGAGCGATTATGCGATTCAGGTCCGTGATGTCCGGCTGATCACCGAACATTCCCGCAGACCGTTCGTATACCTCCAATGCCGCTTCGTATTCGCCGTTATCCGAAAGATAATTGCCCAGCAGATTCGCAAGGCGCCAGACGGGCTTCTTCGCTAACCCTTCTCGTAAGGTGGCAATCGCTTCCGGACAGTCACCGCGTTCATACTGCACGGCAGCGAGCAGTTCATATCCCCCGGTGAACCGAAAGCTTAGCAACTGTCGGCCGATGCGTGCTGCATCATCGAAACGCTGCTCCGAAAAGGCAGTCATTCCCTGACCGAATAAGGCCTCGGCATCCGCCTGGCTGAGTCCGGGCGGTGGACCGGACCGCCGACGCAGGCGCCACCAAACTCGACGCAGCACCTGCATGGCCCTACCCTAGCGGCGCGTCGATCGACCTCGGCGGTTCGCTGAACCACTTCGGACCCGCCTCGGTCATGTGGAAGCAATCCTCCAGACGCACGCCGAACTTGCCGGGCAGGTAGATGCCGGGCTCGTTCGAGAAGCACATGCCTGGGGCGAGGCGCGTGGTCTCGCCGTGGACGAGGTTGACCGGCTCGTGGCCGTCGAGGCCGATGCCGTGGCCGGTGCGGTGCGACAGGCCCGGCAGCGCATAGCGCGGGCCGTAGCCCCAGCGCTCGTATTGCGCACGGACGGCGTCATCGACGCTGCCAGCCGGAGCGCCGAGCCTCGCCGCGGCGAAGGCGACCTGCTGGCCCTGGCGGACCTGGTCCCATACCTTGCGGACCTCGGCCGAGGCGCTGCCCTTCACGAAGGTGCGCGAGACATCCGACTGATAGTCCTGGACGGTACAGCCGCAGTCCATCAGCAGCAGCGCGCCGTCGGTCATCTTCTGCGGCTTTCTGCTGCCGTGCGGATAGGCGGCCGATTCGCCGATCAGCGCCATCGAGAACTCCGGGCTGCCGCCGAGCTTGCGGGTCGCGGCGCTCATCAGAGCGCCGATGTCGGCCTGGCTCATGCCGGCCTCGACCCGCTCCCACGTCCAGCGATAGGCGGCGATGGTCACGTCGGTCGCCTTCTGCATCAGCGCGATCTCGGCCGGCGTCTTGATCATGCGGCAGCCGCGCACCACCGGATTGGCCGAGACCAGCTTCGACGCCGGCAGGTCGCGCGCCAGCGTGTCGGGAATGAAGAAGCGCACGGTCTCCTCGATCCCGACCGGACGGCCGGCGAGCTTGCGGTCCTTGAGGAAGCCGGCGACGACGGCGAGCGGATCCTCGTCCTCCTGCCACACGCGGACCTCCGCAGGGACGGCAAGCGTCTCGCGCATCCGCGGTTCCTCGAAAAAGGGCGAGACGATGCACGGCTGCCCCTCGACCGGCAGCACCGCGAGCAGCGCGCGCTCGCTGCGGCCCCAGCGGATGCCGGTGAAATAGACGAGGCTCGATCCCGGCTCGACCAGCACCGCCCCGATGCCGTGCGCCCGCATCAGCGCCTGCGCACGGGCGAGACGGCGGGCACGTTCCTCCGGGCCGATCGGTACCGCGTCGCCGGTGATATCTCTGAGCGCCGAGAGGTCGGGATCGGCGGCGCGGAGCAGGCCGGGCGTGGCGAGCAGCGGCAATGCGGCGGCGGCCCGGACGAGGCGGCGGCGGGTCAAGATCATGGTGTCCAGCGATAGGGTGCTTGACCGCGGCGCCGCAATCCCCTTCCTGTGGCCGATGTTCAACGGGGGAGACGGATTTTGGCCAAGCGCCTGACCACCTTCATTCTGATCGGCCTGGTGCTGGGTCTCGTCGTCGGGTGGATCGTCAACGCGGCGTTCGACAGCGGAACGCCCGAATCGGCGGCGACGCTCAAGGAGATCGCCAAATGGTTCGGCATCGTGACGCAGGTGTTCCTGCATCTCATCAAGATGATCATCGCGCCGCTGGTGTTCGGCACGCTGGTGGTCGGTATCGCACACATGGGCGACACCGGGGCGCTGGGGCGCGTGGGCCTGAAGTCGCTCGGCTGGTTCATCTGCGCGAGCCTGATGTCGCTGACGCTCGGCCTGATCATGGTCCACATCCTGCAGCCGGGCCTGGGGCTCAACCTGCCGCTGCCGCCGGCCAGCGCGGGCAGCGGGCTCGACAAGAGCAAGTTCGACGCGGCCGAGATCATCACCCACATCTTCCCGAGCTCGATCGTCGAGGCGATGGCGAGCAACGACATCCTGCAGATCGTCGTCTTCTCGGTGTTCTTCGGCGTCGCGATCACCGCGGTCGGCGAACGCGCCGCGCCGCTGGTCAAGGCGGCCGAGGCGCTGACGCAGGTGATGCTGCAGGTGACCGACTATGTCATGCGCTTCGCCCCCTTCGCGGTGTTCGCGGCGGTGGCGGCGACGCTGATCGAGCGCGGACCGAGCGTGATCGGCAAGCTCGCCTACTTCATGGGATCGGTCTACCTGGGCCTCGCGCTGCTGTGGTGCGCGCTGGGGGCGCTGGCGCTGCTGTTCGTCGGCAAGCGGGCGCTACAGCTGTTCCGCTACATCCGCGAGCCGACCCTGGTCGCCTTCTCGACCGCCTCGTCGGAGGCCGCCTTCCCGCGCACGCTGGAAGCGCTTGACCGGTTCGGGGTGCCGCCGCGCATCGCCAGCTTCGTGCTGCCGCTCGGCTATTCGTTCAATCTCGACGGGTCGATGATGTACATGACCTTCGCGTCGCTGTTCATCGCCCAGGCCTATGGCATCCATCTCGACCTCGGCACGCAGATCGCGATGCTGCTGACGCTGATGATCACGTCGAAGGGCATCGCCGGGGTGCCGCGCGCCAGCCTGGTGGTGATCGCGGCAACGCTCAACCAGTTCCACCTGCCCGAGGCCGGGCTGCTGCTGGTGTTGGCGGTCGACCATTTCCTCGACATGGGCCGCTCGGCGACCAATGTGGTCGGCAATGCCGTCGCGGCGAGCGTGGTGGCGCGCTGGGAAGGCGGGCTCGATCCGGCCGAGCCGCCGGTGATCGAACCCGTGCCGGCACCGACCGGCGGCGGGCCGGTGAAGGATGATCAGAGCTTTCGCGATGTGTGAAGCCGCCGGTTAGGCATAGGCATAGGGCCCGCCGGCCTCGAGCGCGGCCTGATATGCAGGGCGGGCATGGATCCTTTCCAGCCACGCGATCGACGCCGGCCGCGAGGCATCGAGGCCAGCGCGGCCGCGAGCGGCTTCGAGGGGGTAGCTCATCATCACGTCGGCGGCGGTGAAGTCGTCGCCGGCGAACCAGGGGCGGCCGGCGAGCTCGCTCTCGATCCAGTCGAGATGGACGTCGATCATCGGCTGGAAGCGCTTGGTCGCCGTCCTCCCCAGCAACGGCACGCGGCTCAGCACGAGCTTGGCGAACAGCACCGGCATCAGCGAGCCCTCGGCATAGTGGAGGAAGTGACGGTAGCGCAGCGCCGAGTCGCGGTGCGCCGGCATGCCGAGCCGGCCATCGGCATGCTCGACCAGATACTCGACGATCGCCCCGGTCTCCGCGACCACCCGCCCCTCGTTCTCGATCACCGGGGACTTGCCGAGCGGGTGCACCTTCCTGAGCTCGGGCGGGGCGAGCATCGTCGCCTTGTTCCGCTCGTAGCGCTTGATCTCATAGGGAAGCCCCAACTCCTCGAGCAGCCACAGCACGCGCTGCGAGCGCGAGTTCTCGAGATGGTGGACGATGATCGCCATGATGCTCCCCGTTCTAGTGTGCTGCCGACCATATCCATGCGGCGGCGGGGAAGTCGACGACATTGCCATGACGATAGCGCGATACGGCTGCGGCGAGGCGATCGAGCAATGCCGGCTGCACCTCGGGCGGCGCGTCGCGGATCAGTCGCGCTGCGGGGCCGATGCGGCGGAAGAAGGCGACCGCGTCCGTGACCGGGTCTTCGCCCTCGCCGGCGAGATAGGCGTAGTCGACCGGAGTGGCGATCGGATCGCGCCACCCCGCTTCACGGAGGATTGTCTCGACGCGATCGGCGTCTGTGAAAGCGAAAGGCCCCGGCCCGGCTTCGGTCGGTGGCGGTGCATGGCCGAGCACCGCGGCGGGGATCTCCTCGGCCCAGGGATTGAGGCTGCGGTCGCGGAAGCAGGAGAAGATGAGGCGCGCGTCCGGCGCTGCCGCTGCATGGAGCCGGGCGAAGGCCGCGACAGGGTCGGCGAAGAACATCACGCCGTGACGTGAGACGATGAGGTCGAAGGATGCGTGGCGCTCGGTCACGTCGAGCGCATCGCCAGCGACGAAGGCAAGATTGGCGCGGTCCTGCGCACGAGCGGTCGCGACGGCGACGAGTTCGGCAGACAGGTCGATGCCGAGCACCTCCGCATCTGGCCGGGCTGCCGCGAGCGCAAGGCTGGTGCTGCCAGCGCCGCAACCGATATCGGCGGCGCGGAAGCGGTCCGGCGGCGCCGCGGCGAGGATGGCGGCGTCGAAGTGCGGCGTGAACGCGGCGAAGCTGCGGTCGGTGCGGCGCCATTCCTCGGCCCAGGTCCGGCCAACCGTCCCGGTCCATTCGATTGCTCCGGTCAACCACGCTCTCCTTGTTGAGGCCGGCCATTCAAGGAACGGCGGCTCCTTGGATTAATTGCCAAGATGGGCGCTCAGCATAGGTGACATTCGGGTTGTCCACACGTGCCGTTCCAAGTCCCTCCTCTGAAGAGGAGAGGCTTGATGAGCGGAGCCGGTTCGAATTCCGAGGGCACTCCGGCATCCAAAGGTTCCGAAAAACGACATAGCCGCCGCCCTTTTCCCGAAACGGAAAAGGCCCGCCGCGCGGGCGAGCCTTTCCGGGAGCTTGCGGCGTACTCCGCGCATCGGCGGAGCCGTCGCGAAACCTGTCGCGCCTCAGAGATCGTCGTCCCCTGCGTCATCGTCGGCGCCGCCGACCATCATCTCCTCGGCGACCTGCTCGGTCCGGCCGCGGATCGCAGCTTCGAGCCGGGCGGTGATCTCCGGATTCTCCTTGAGGAAGGTCTTGGCGTTCTCGCGGCCTTGGCCGATGCGGACGCTGTCGTAGCTGAACCAGGCGCCCGACTTCTCGACCAACCCGGCCTTGACGCCGAGGTCGAGGATTTCGCCGATCTTCGAGATGCCTTCGCCGTACATGATGTCGAACTCGACCTGCTTGAACGGCGGCGCGACCTTGTTCTTCACCACCTTCACGCGGGTGGTGTTGCCGATGATGTCCTCGCGGTCCTTGATCTGGCCGGTGCGGCGGATGTCGAGGCGGACCGATGCGTAGAACTTGAGCGCGTTGCCGCCGGTGGTCGTCTCCGGATTGCCGTACATCACGCCGATCTTCATGCGCAGCTGATTGATGAAGATCACCATGCAGCGCGAGCGGCTGATCGAGCCGGTGAGCTTGCGCAGCGACTGCGACATCAGCCGCGCCTGCAGGCCGACATGGCTGTCGCCCATCTCGCCTTCGATCTCGGCCCTGGGCACCAGCGCGGCGACCGAATCGACCACCAGCACATCGATCGCGTTCGAGCGCACCAGCGTGTCGGTGATCTCCAGCGCCTGCTCGCCGGTATCGGGCTGCGACACGATCAGTTCGTCGATGTCGACGCCGAGCTTCTTGGCATAGACCGGGTCGAGCGCGTGCTCGGCATCGACGAAGGCGGCGGTACCGCCGTTACGCTGAGCCTCCGCGATGACGTGGAGCGCGAGCGTGGTCTTGCCCGAGCTTTCGGGACCGTAGACCTCGATCACGCGGCCGCGCGGCAGGCCGCCGACGCCGAGCGCGATGTCGAGCCCGAGCGACCCCGTGGAGATCGCCTCGACCTGCATTGCCTCTTTCGAGCCGAGCCGCATCGCGCTGCCCTTGCCGAACGCGCGGTCGATCTGTGCGAGGGCGGCGTCGAGCGCCTTCTGACGATCAGAGTTGGTGGTTGCCATGCCGGTATCGATGACCTTCAGGTTCGCTGCCATTGGGAAGCTCCGTCGCTAGGGCATCCACGCGCCCGGTTCAACGCTTTGTAAGGCGTACGTATCGCATTTGTTCTCATAGAACAAGAGCGGAACGAAATTTTTTCGTGCGGCCCGCCCCTCCTGCCCTGCGGTTGACCGGTCCGGCTGCCGCTGCGACATCGCGACACTATGACGACATCGACCGAAACCACCGACGTCCGGGCCGGGCTGATCGGCTACGGCTATGCCGGCAAGACCTTCCATGCGCCGATGATGCTGGCGACGCGCGGCCTGGCGCTCGCGGCGGTCGCGTCCAGCGATCCGGCCAAGGTCGGGCGCGATTTGCCCGACGTCGAGGTGATCGCCGATCCGCAGGCCCTGATCGCGCGGGACGATATCGAGCTGGTCGTGATCGCCTCCCCCAACGCGAGCCACGCCCCGCTTGCGGCCACTGCGCTCGCGGCCGGCAAGCATGTGGTCGTCGACAAGCCCTTCACCCTCAACCTCGCCGAGGCGCGGAAGGTGGTGGCGCTCGCCGAGGCCCAGGAGCAGCTGCTGGCGGTGTTCCATAACCGGCGCTGGGACAGCGACTTCCTCGGCGTGCGGCAGGCCATCCAGAGCGGGCTGCTCGGACGCGTCACCCATTTCGAGTCGCATTTCGATCGCTTCCGGCCCGAGGTGCGCCAGCGCTGGCGCGAGGGGCCGGGGCCCGGGAGCGGGATCTGGTTCGATCTCGGGCCGCATCTCATCGATCAGGCGCTCCAGCTGTTCGGGCTTCCGCAGCGCGTACAGGCGGACCTCGCCATGCAGCGGAGCGGCGCGCTGACCGACGACTGGGCGCATGTCGTGCTCGATTACGGGGCGCTGCGGGTGATCCTCCATGCCGGAATGATGGTGGCGGGCGGCAGCAGCCGGTTCGTCGTGCACGGGGAGAAAGGAAGTTTGGTCAAGCGCAAGCCGGACCCGCAGGAGGCGCAGCTGCTCTCGGGGATGACGCCGGGCAGCCCCGGGTGGGGCACGGACGACGACGACATGCTGTTCTACGACGGATCGGGCGACGAGCGGCGGATCGCGGCGCCGGCCGGCGATCAGCTGAGCTTCTATCGCGGCGTCGCCGATGCTGTGCGCGGCGCCGCGCCGAACCCGGTGCCGCCGATCGAGGCACTGACCGTGATGGCCGTGCTCGAGGCGGCAGCCGAATCCGCGCGCGACGGCCGGACGGTCGCGCTGCCGCTGACCGAGCGGGAGCGCGCCGCGTTGGCGTGAGCGGTGGCCGGCGGGTCAGGCTGCAGGCACTTCCAGCCGTTCGAGATCGGCGATCAGGCCGGGACCGGTCGGCTGCCATCCCAGCTGCGCGCGCGTCCATTCGCTCGATGCGGGAAGGTCCCTCGCCGCGAAATGTGCGAGCCAGCCGAAATGGGCCCCGGCCTCCTCCGGAGCAATCGACGCCACCGGCAGTCCGAGGCGGCGGCCGATGGTTTCGGCGATCTCGCGCGTCGGGACGCCCTCTTCGGCAACGGCATGGTATCTGGCATTCGGCTCCGCGCGCTCGAGCACGAGCCGGTAGAGGCGCGCCACGTCGAGCACATGCGCGGCCGGCCAGCGGTTATCTCCCTCCCCGACATAGGCGAACACCCCCTTTTCGCGCGCGATCTCGATCGCCGGGGTGACAAGACCCTGCTTGCGCGTGTCGTGAACCTGCGGAAGCCGCACCACCGACACATTGGCTCCGGCAGCCGCAGCGGCAGCGGCTGCCTCTTCCGATGCGGCGCGCGGAACCACCGAGGAGCTGACGGTCGGACCATCCTCCCTCGCCGGCTCCGCTGGCACGGTGTTGCCGATGGCGGTGCCGGACGTCACGATCAGCGGCCGATCCGAACCGGCGAGCGCGGCACCGAGGGCCTCGACGACACGCCGGTCGTCCTCGCAATTCTGCGCGAAGGTCGAGAAGTCGTGGTTGAAGGCGAGATGGATGACGCCGTCGGAGCGGGCGGCGCCGCTCGTCAGGCTGTCCCGGTCCGCGATCGATCCGCGGTGCGGTTCGGCCCCGGCAGCGGCGAGCGCCGCGACGCCCTGTTCCGAGCGCGTGAGGCCGAGGACCTGATGCCCCGCCGCCAACAGCTCCCGCACGACCGCCGAGCCGATGAATCCGGTCGCGCCGGTGACGAATACCCGCATGAGATGGTCTCCATGATTTCTGCGGAGACGAATCTGGCGGGTCGCGCTATCCTGTTAAAGACGAGACATTATCCTGGTATAAGAGCTAACAGCATGGGCACATCCGGCCAGAGCGACAACCGTCTCGGCGCCTATCTGAAGGATCGGCGGGGGAAGCTCGATCCGGCGGCGTTCGGTTTTCCGGGCACGCGCCGGCGCACGCCTGGTCTGCGCCGCGAGGAAGTGGCGCAGCGGGCCAACATCAGCGCGACCTGGTACACCTGGCTCGAGCAGGGACGCGGCGGCGCGCCTTCGGCCGAGGTGCTCGACCGGATCGCCTCTGCGCTCATGCTGACCGAGGTCGAGCGTGAACATCTCTTCCTCCTGGGGCTGGGGCACCCGCCGGAGGCGCGCTATCGGAAGGACGAGGGTGTCTCCCCGCGCCTGCAGCACGTGCTGGACCGGCTCGAACCGAGCCCGGCGATGATCCGGACGGCGACATGGGACGTCGTCGCATGGAACCGCGCGGTGGCGGTGACGCTGACCGACTATGGCTCGCTGCCGCCGGGGCAGCGCAACATCCTGCGCGCCATCTTCCTCGACCGGCGCGTCCGCGAGGCTCAATATGACTGGAAGAGCGTGGCGCGGTTCGTCGTCGGGGTTTTCCGTGTGGACGCCGCCCGCGCCGGCGCATCGGCGGAGGTGACCTCCTTCGTCGAGGAGCTCTGCCTGCTGAGCCCCGAGTTCGAGGCGATGTGGCGCGAGAACGACGTCCACAGCTATGGCGAGGGCACTAAGCACATCCGGCATCCGCTGTTTGGGCCGATCTCTTTCGAATATTCGGCCTTCGCGGTCGACGGCAGGACCGACCTCAGCATGATCGTCTACAATCCGGTCGATCCGGGCCTTTCCGACAAAATCCAGTCGCTCATCGACGAGGCCGATACTCAGCCCGCCGGCCGGCCCCAGCGCGTCCAGTCGAGCATGTCGGCGGTGACCCAGCCGTAGACGTAGTTGAGCAGGAACAGCCCCCACAGGATCGTCGCGACGATCGTTACGCGGAGCGCGATGCGGCCGGGCCGGAAGACGTGGGGCGCGCTCTCGGCCTGACCCGGCACCAGCTCGGCACCCGCCTCGTGCGCGGTGCGGACGCCGAAGGGGAGCACGAGGAAGACCGAGAAGGCCCAGAACAGGGCATAGATGGCGATCGCGGACTTCCAGTTCATCGCGGAAATCCTACGCCTGGATCACCAGCACGTCGACGATCGGCTTCTTGCCCGTCCAGCGCGTGGCGACGCGGCGGACGGCGAGGCGCAGGGCCTCGCGGAGGTTGTCGAGCCCTTTGCCGCGGCTGTCCTTGACCGCCTGTTCGGCGGCGTCGACCGCTTCTTCGATGAAGGGCTCCCGCTCCTCCTCGACCGGGATGCCCTGGAGCCGCACCTCGGGCTCGCCCAGCAGTGAGCCGTCCTTGCGGATCGCCACCGCGACCGAGATCTGGCCATAGGCGGCGATGCGGCGGCGCTCGTTGATGGTGCCGCCGTCCGCCGGCAGGATCACGTCACCGTCGAGCGCGAGGCGGCCGACCGGTGCCTCGCCGATCTTCTCGGGCGTGCCGGGGGCGAGGCGGATGATGTCGCCGTCCTTTTGCAGCACTGCACCCGGGACGCCGTTCTCCAGCGCGAAGCGGGCGTGCTCGGCGAGGTGGCGCATCTCGCCGTGGACCGGCATCACCAGCTGCGGGCGGATCCAGCGGTACATCGACTGGAGCTCCGGGCGCCCGGGATGGCCGGAGACGTGGACGAAGGCCTGGCGGTCGGTGATGATCTCGACGCCCGCAGTGGCGAGCTTGTTCTGGATCTCGCCGATCGCGCGCTCGTTGCCGGGGATCTGCTTGGAGGAGAAGACGACGGTGTCGCCGCGAGCCAGCTTGATCGGGTGGCTGTCGTCGGCGATGCGCGCGAGCGCGGCGCGCGGCTCGCCCTGGCCGCCGGTGGCGACGATCAGCACCTGGCTGCGCGGCAGGCCCATCGCCGTCTCCCAGTCGACCGTCTCGGGGAAGCCCTTGAGATAGCCGACAGAGCGGGCGACGCGCAGGATTCGGTCGAGCGAGCGGCCGGCGACGCAGAGGGTGCGGCCGGTGTCCTTGGCGACCTCGCCCAGCGTGGCAAGGCGCGCGGCGTTGGAGGCGAAGGTGGTGACGAGCACGCGGCCCTTCGCCGCCGAGATCACCTCGTCGAGCCCGGCGCGGACCTCGGCCTCGCTGCCCGACGCTTCGGGGTTGAAGACGTTGGTGGAGTCACAGACCAGCGCGAAGATGCCCTTGTCGCCGATCTGGGTCAGCTCCTCGGCGGTCGAGGGGGAGCCGAGCAGCGGGGTCTCGTCGATCTTCCAGTCGCCGGTGTGGAAGATGCGGCCGTGCGGCGTCTCGATGAGGAGGGCGTTGCCCTCGGGGATCGAGTGGGCGAGCGGGACATAGGTCACGGCGAATGGGCCGAGCTGGACCTTGCCGTCCTCGCGGACGACGTGGAGCTTGACCTGGTCGGAGATGCCCTCCTCGTCGAGCTTCTCGCGAATCAGGCCGGCGGTGAAGGGCGAGGCATAGAGCGGGACGCCCAATTCGGCGGCGAAATAGGGCAGCGCGCCGATGTGATCCTCGTGCCCGTGGGTCAGGAAGATGCCGACGAGATCGTCGAGCCGCTCCTCGATGAACGAGAGGTCGGGCAGCAGCACGTCGACGCCGGGATAGTCGGGATCGGCGAAGGTCACGCCGCAATCGACCATCAGCCACTTGCCGTTGCAGCCGTAGAGATTGACGTTCATGCCGATCTCGCCGGACCCGCCGAGCGCGACGAAGAGGAGTTCGTTGTTGGGGTTGGTCACTTGAGTCCTTTGGAAAACCGTATCCCCGCGAAGGCGGGGATCCAGGGGGTAACGGAGAGTGTCGCTTGAGCCCCCTGGGCTCCCGCCTACGCGGGAGCACATATCATTACTTCATATGGGCCCGCTGCCACACCAGCGCCAGCCCCTGGAGCGTGAGATCGGGTTCGTAGATGTCGAACACGTCGGTATGCTTCTCGAACAAGATGGCGAGGCCGCCGGTGCTGATCACCTTCGCGGGGCGGCCGATCTCGGCCTTGGTGCGGGCGACCAGACCCTCGATCATCGCGACATAGCCCCAGTAGATGCCGATGTTCATCTGGTCGACGGTGTTGCGGCCGATCACGCTGCGGCTCTCGGGCGCCTCGATCGCGATGCGGGGGAGCTTGGCGGCGGCGCTCACCAGCGCGTCGAGCGACAGGTTGATGCCCGGCGCGATGATGCCGCCCTTGTAGGCGCCCGAATAGTCGACGACGTCGAAGGTGGTGGCGGTGCCGAAATCGATGATGATCGCGTCGCCCGGATGACTCGCATGCGCGGCGATGCAGTTGAGCGCGCGGTCGGCGCCGAGGTTCTGCGGCTCGTCGACGTCGAGCGCGAAGCCCCAGCCGCCCTCCCCCGCGATCATCGCCTCGCCGCCGAAATATTTGCTGGCGAGCATCTGGAGGTTGTGGAGCGCACGCGGGACGACGGTGCCGATGATGACGCCGGTCACCGCCGACCGGTCCAACCCCTCGAGCGCGAGGAGCTGACTCAGCCACACCGCATATTCGTCGAAGGTGCGGCGCGGATCGGTGGCGATGCGCCAGCGCGCCCGGATCGCGTCCGGCCCCGGCGGCGCGTCGAGGTCGATCAGCGCGAAGACGACGTTGGTATTGCCGGCATCGATCGCGAGCAGCATTGCCCTCAAACCCTCCGTTCGTGTCGAGCGAAGTCGAGACACGTTGGTGTCGCCCAGCCCGTTCCTCGACTTCGCTCGGAACGAACGGGTGGGAATGCCCTCAGATGAGGAACACGTCGCCTGCGTGCATGACATGCCGGCCGCCGTCGGCCAAGCGCAGGATGAGCGCGCCCTGGCTGTCGAGCCCGTCGAACAGGCCGTCGACGCTGGTGCCGTCGGGCAGGCGCGCGGTGAGCGCGGTGCCGACCGGATGCGCGCGCTCCAGCCAGCGCTGGCGGATCGGGGCGAGCCCCTCCCCTCGCCAGCGTGCGAGCCAGCGGGCGAAGGATTCGGCGAGCGTCTCGGCGAAGACGGCGGGATCGACGGTGGCGCCGTGGTCGGCGAGGCTGGTGGTGGGACGCTCGGCGAGACTCGGGTGATGGGCGAGATTGACGCCGCAGCCGATCACCACCGCATCGCCGGCACGTTCGAGCAGGATGCCGGCGATCTTCGCTCCGTCGAGGAGCAGGTCGTTGGGCCATTTGAGCGCGAGAGCGGTGCCGCCATGTGCGGCCACCGCCTCCTCCACAGCCACGCCTGCGACCAGTGCCAGCGTCGGGGGCGGCGGATCGGCGGGGCGCAGGCGGACCAGCGTGCTGCCGTAGAAATTGCCCGCTTCCGACACCCACGGCCGCCCCTGCCGCCCGCGTCCGGCGGTCTGGCGTTCGGCGCGGAGCCACCAGCCCTCCTCCGCACCGCCGGCGGCGGCGAGCGCGAGGAGGTCGGCGTTGGTCGATCCCGTCTCGGCGACGGTACGGATCGTCGGCGTCAGAACAGCGAGCCCGCCGCGACCTGGGTCCAGCGGCCGAGCGGCGCCAGCAGGAACCAGCCCACCGGCGACACCAGCACCGCGGCGACCGCGATCAGCCCGCCCTCGACGACGCTGCCGCGCGGGAAGGCCTCGGCCGGCGCGTCGAAATACATGACCTTGACGATGCGCAGGTAATAATAGGCACCGATCACCGAGGCGACGAAGCCGGCGACCGCGAGCGGGAACAGCCCCGCGCCGACCGCGGCGTCGAACACCGCCAGCTTGGCGTTGAACCCGAGCAGCGGCGGGATGCCGGCCAGGCTGAACATGAAGATCGCCATCGCCAGCGCGAGGCCGGGCCGCGTGCGCGACAGGCCGGCGAGGCTGTCGATGGCCTCGACCTGCTGCCCCTCGGCATCGCGCATCTGCAGCACGACGATGAAGCTGCCGAGCGTCATGGTGATGTAGACCGTGAGGTAGAACAGCACCGCGGCGACGCCCTGCGGCGTACCGGCGGCGAGCCCAACCAGCACGAAACCGACGTTGTTGATCGACGAATAGGCGAGCAGGCGCTTGACGTTGCGCTGCCCGATCGCCGCCACCGCGCCGAAGATGATCGACGCGAGCGCGGCGAAGATCACGATCTGGCGCCACTGGCTCTCGGCCGGACCCATCGCCTCGATCGCGACGCGCACGCTGAGCGCCATCGCCGCCACCTTGGGCGCCGAAGCGAAGAAGGCGGTGACGGGGGTCGGCGCGCCCTCGTAGACGTCGGGCGTCCACATGTGGAACGGCACCGCCGCGAGCTTGAAGGCGAGGCCGGCGAACACGAACACCAGGCCGATCAGCAGCCCGGTCGAATGGCCGCGCTCATAGGCGGCGGCGACCAGCTCGAAGTTGGTCGAGCCCGAGAAGCCGTAGACCAGCGAGATGCCGTAGAGCAGGATGCCCGAGGCGAGCGCGCCCAGTACGAAGTATTTGAGGCCCGCTTCCGCCGAGCGGCCGTCGCGCCGCATGAAGCTCGCCAGCACATAGGCGGCGAGGCTCTGCAGCTCGAGGCCGATGTAGAGCGACAGCATGTCGCCCGCCGAGGCCATCACCCCCATGCCGATCGCCGACAGCAGCATCAGCACCGGATATTCCGGGCGCAGGTCGTCGCCGCTGGTGCGCTGGAAGAAGCCGGGCGCGATAATGATCGACACCGCGGTGCCGGCGTAGATCAGTACCTTGGCGAAAGCCGCGAAACCGTCGGCGCGGTAGAGGCCGTCGAAGGCGACCGCGCCGCTCGACGACGGGCCGATCAGCGCGATGCCGGCGCCGATCAGCACGGCGACCGCGGTCCAGCTCACCGCGCGGGTCGAGGCCTGGCCGCCCCAGGCGGCGACCAGCATCAGCACGAGCGCGCCGATGCCGAGTACGATCTCCGGCAGCGTCAGCAGGGTCTGGTGGGCGAGCGACATCAGTGCGCCTCCCCATGCGTGGCTTCGGCGGCGTGGGCAGCAGGCACGGCGGCGGGATTGCCGGGGGTCGGCAGGGAGTCGCCGGCCGGCTTGGCGCGGTCGACGCGGGCGAGCAGCGTGGTCACATCGTTGCGCATCGGCGCGAGGAAGCTCTCCGGATAGACGCCCATCCACAGCACCACCGCGGCCAGCGCGCCGAGCATCGCCAGCTCGCGGCGGTTGAGGTCGGGCATGGCCTTGACGTCGTCGTGGACGAGATCGCCGAACACGACGCGGCGGTAGAGATAGAGCATGTAGGCGGCGCCCAGGATGATGCCGGTGGTGCAGACGAGCGTGATCCAGGTCGACACCTGATAGGTGCCCATCAGGCTCAATATCTCGCCGATGAAGTTGCTGGTGCCGGGCAGGCCGACCGAGGCCATGGTGAACAGCATGAACAGCACGGCATAGCGCGGCATGTTGATCGCGAGGCCGCCGTAGCGGGCGATCTCGCGGGTGTGGAGCCGGTCGTAGATCACGCCGACGCACAGGAACAGCGCGCCAGAGACCAGACCGTGGCCCAGCATCACCATCATCGCGCCCTCGATGCCCTGCTGGTTGAAGGCGAACAGGCCGATGGTGACGATCGCCATGTGCGCGACCGAGGAATAGGCGATCAGCTTCTTCATGTCGCTCTGCACGAGCGCGACGAGCGAGGTGTAGACTACGGCGATCGCCGACAGGCCGAACACCAGCCAGATCAGCTCAGCCGACGCCTCCGGGAACATCGGCAGCGAGAAGCGCAGGAAGCCGTAGCCGCCGAGCTTCAGCAGCACGCCCGCCAGGATCACCGAGCCCGCGGTCGGCGCCTGGACGTGCGCGTCGGGCAGCCAGGTGTGGACCGGCCACATCGGCATCTTGACCGCGAACGAGGCGAAGAAGGCAAGCCACAGCCACGTCTGCGCGTGGACCGGGAAGTCGTGCGTCAGCAGCGTCGGGATATAGGTGGTCCCCGCCTCCTGGCTCATCCACAGCATCGCCACCAGCATCAGCAGCGAGCCGAGCAGCGTGTAGAGGAAGAACTTGTACGACGCGTAGATGCGGTTGGCGCCGCCCCAGATGCCGATGATCAGGTACATCGGAATCAGGCCGCCTTCGAAGAAGATGTAGAACAGGAACAGGTCCTGCGCGGCGAAGGTGCCGATCATCAGCAGCTCGGTCGCGAGGAACGCGGCCATATATTCCGGCACGCGCTCGGTGATCGCGTCCCAGCTCGCGCCGATGCAGATCGGCATCAGGAACACGCTGAGCATGATCAGCAGCAGCGCGAAGCCGTCGATGCCCAGCGCCCAGGCGAAGCGCCCGAACAGCGGCACGTTCTCGACGAACTGCCACTGCGCGCCGCCGACGTCGAAATTGGCCCACAGCACGATGCCGAGCGCAAGGTCGATGAACGTCGCGATCAGCGCGATCCAGCGCGCGGTGCCGGCATTGACCAGCAGGCAGGCGACCGCGCCGAGCGCGGGCACCAGCAGCATGAGGGAAAGGATGCCGCTCATCGTGCCACCACCCAGGTCACCGCCGCGACCAGGCCGAGCAGCATCACGAATGCATAGGTGTAGAGATGGCCCGACTGGAGCCGCGCCGTGACGCCGCTGCCGCGCGCCACCACCCAGGCGACGCCATTGGGACCGAAGCGGTCGATCGTGCCTTCGTCACCGCCCTTCCAGAACAGGCGGCCGATCGCGAATGCGGGCTTCACGAACAGCACGTTGTAGACCTCATCGAAGTACCATTTGTTGAGCAGGAAGCGGTAGAGGACGCGGAACATGTCGGCGAACTGGGCCGGGAACTCCGGCGCGCGGATGTAGGCGAGCCAGGCGATCAACAGGCCGAGCAGCATCACGATCGTCGCCGAGAGCTTCACCAGCACCGGCACCTCGTGCATCGCATGCATCAGATGCTCGTTGAAGGCGACCGCGCCGTGCCAGAAGCTCTCGCCGGCGGTCGGCTCGATGAAGAAGCCGTGGAACACCAGGCCCGCGAGCACCGCGCCGACCGACAGCAGCGCCAGCGGCAGCAGCATCGTCCACGGGCTCTCGTGCGGATGATAGCCGGCGGTGCCCTCGTGCAGGTCGTGCGCGCCGGGTTCGTCGACATGCTGGTCGTGGCCAGCGCCCTCATCGACGCCGTGATGGCCGTGGCCGTGCGCGTCGTGAACGGCGTGCTGGATATGCTCCGAGTTCGCCCAGCGCGGCTTGCCCCAGAAGGTCAGGAACATAAGGCGCCAGGAATAGAAGCTGGTCAGCAGCGCCGCGAACACGCCGACGTAGAAGGCGAGCTGGCTGGTGCCGCCGGCCGCCCAGGCCGCCTCGATGATCGCATCCTTCGAGTGGAAGCCGGCGAAGCCGATCGCGGCATTGCCGAAGATGCCGGGAATGCCGACACCGGTGATCGCGAGCGTGCCCGCCATCATCGCCCAGAAGGTGATCGGGATGTGCTTCCTGAGACCCCCGTAGAAGCGCATGTCCTGCTCATGGTGCATGGCATGGATCACCGATCCGGCACCGAGGAACAGCAGCGCCTTGAAGAAGGCGTGGGTGAAGAGGTGGAACATCGCCGCGCCGTACGCTCCGACGCCGGCGGCGAAGAACATGTAGCCGAGCTGCGAGCAGGTCGAATAGGCGATCACGCGCTTGATGTCGTTCTGCACCGTGCCGACGGTGGCGGCGAACAGGCAGGTCGCGGCGCCGATAAAGGTGACGAAGCCCATCGCCACCGGCGAGGTCTCGAACATCGGCGACAGGCGGCATACCATGAACACGCCCGCGGTCACCATCGTCGCGGCGTGGATCAGCGCCGACACCGGGGTCGGGCCCTCCATCGCGTCGGGAAGCCAGGTGTGCAAGCCCAGCTGCGCCGACTTGCCCATCGCGCCGATGAACAACAGGATGCACAGCACCGTCATCGTGTCGAAGCGGTGGCCGAGGAAGCCGATCGTGCTGCCGGCCATGCCCGGCGCCGCCTCGAGGATCGCCGGGATCGAGATCGTCCCGAACACGAGATAGGTGCCGAAGATGCCGAGCATGAAGCCGAGATCACCCACACGGTTCACCACGAACGCCTTGATCGCAGCGGCGTTGGCGCTCGGCTTCTTGAACCAGAATCCGATCAGCAGATAGGAGGCGAGGCCGACGCCTTCCCAGCCGAAGAACATCTGGAGGAGGTTGTCCGCCGTCACCAGCATCAGCATCGCGAAGGTGAACAGCGACAGATAGGCGAAGAACCGCGGCTGATCCGGGTCCCCGTCCATATACCCCCAGCTATAGAGGTGGACGAGCGCCGACACGCTGGTGATCACCACCAGCATCACCGCGGTGAGCGCATCGACTCGGAGCGCCCAGGCGACGTCGAGCGTGCCCGACCTGATCCAGGTGAACACCGGCTCGACATGCGCCTCGGCATGGCCGCCGAGGAAGCCGATGAAGATCGGCCAGGACAGCAGGCACGACACGAACAGCCCCGCGGTGGTGATCACCTTGGGAAAGGTCGTGCCGAACGCGCGGTTGCTCAGCCCCGCGACGGCGGCGGCGAGCAGCGGCAGGAAGACAATGACGGCGATCGACGTCATGCGACGTCGCCCCGGTGACGGTTATTGTTCTGCATCACCCCTTCATCCGGTTGACGTCGTCGACCGAGATCGTGCCGCGGCCGCGGAAATAGATGACCAGGATCGCGAGCCCGATCGCCGCCTCGCCCGCGGCGACGGTCAGTACGAACATCGCGAACACCTGTCCGACGAGATCCTGGAGATACGCCGAGAAGGCGACCAGGTTGAGGTTCACGCTCAGGAGGATGAGCTCGATCGCCATCAGGATCAGGATCAGGTTCTTGCGGTTGGCGACGAGGCCGAACACGCCCAGCCCGAACAGGATCGCGGCGACGACCAGATAGTGCGTGAGGCCGATCATAGCTCCACCCCCTGCCCGACGGGCGCATCGATGTTGCGGACCGAGTCCTTGGAGCGGCGGCTCACCTGGCTCCAGATCTTCTGCGGACGCGTGTCGCGGCGCTCGCGGTGGGTCAGTACGATCGCGCCGATCATCGCCACCAGCAGCACCAGCCCGGCGCCCTCGAACACGAACAGGTAGCGCGTGTAGAGCAGCCGCCCGATCCCCTCGATGTTGGGCACCGCGGCGTCGATCGGGGCGGCGCGCGCGGCGAGGTCGACGCCGCCGGCGCTCCACGCGCCCGCGCCGATCACCACCTCGGCGGCGACCACCAGCGCCAGCGCCAGCCCCAGCGCGCCGTAGCGCACGAAGCCGGCGCGCAGCTCGGCGAAGTCGATGTCGAGCATCATGACGACGAACAGGAACAGCACTGCGACCGCGCCGACGTAGACGATCACCAGCAGCATCGCGATGAACTCGGCGCCCGCGAGCACCATCAGCCCCGCCGCGTTGAAGAAGGCGAGGATCAGCCACAGCACCGAATGCACCGGATTGCGCGACGTGATCGTCAGCGCTGCCGACACGATCACGATCGCGGCGAACAGGTAGAAGGCAATGGCCTGGATCATGCGCGCGCATCCTTGCGCTTGCAGCTCGCGGCCCCGGCTTGCGCCGGGATGGCGGAGGTAAAGTGAATCATCGGAGCCCCAGAAGTCACGGCGCGCTTACCGATAGGGCGCGTCGGCGGCAAGGTTCGCCGCGATCACGCTTTCCCAGCGGTCGCCGTTGGCGAGCAGCTTGGCCTTGTCGTAGATCAGCTCCTCACGCGTCTCGGTCGAGAACTCGAAGTTCGGCCCCTCGACGATCGCGTCCACCGGGCATGCCTCCTGGCACAGGCCGCAGTAGATGCACTTGGTCATGTCGATGTCGTAGCGCGTGGTGCGGCGCGAGCCGTCGTCGCGCGGCTCAGCCTCGATCGTGATCGCCAGCGCCGGACAGATCGCCTCGCACAGCTTGCACGCGATGCAGCGCTCCTCGCCGTTGGGATAACGGCGCAGCGCATGCTCGCCGCGGAAGCGGGGCGAGATCGGGTTCTTCTCGAACGGGTAGTTGATCGTCGCCTTGGGCTTGAAGAAATACTTCAGGGTCAGCCTGTGGGCCTTCACGAACTCCCACAGGGTGAACGAGCGGACGACTTGGGCGAGGCTCATGCCGCACCTCCGTAACGGGTCAGCATCAGGAATCCTGAAACCAGGACGACGAAGAACAACGACAGCGGCAGGAACACCTTCCAGCCGAGGCGCATCAGCTGGTCGTAGCGGTACCTGGGCACCGTGGCCTTCACCCAGCTGAAGATGAAGAAGAAGCACCAGATCTTGATCAGCAGCCAGATGATCCCCGGCACATAGTAGAGCGGCGCCCAGTCGAGCGGCGGCAGCCAGCCGCCCCAGAACAGGATGGCGTTCAGCGCGCACATCAGGATGACGTTGGCATATTCGCCGAGCCAGAACAGCGCGAAGCTCATCGAGCTGTATTCGGTCTGATAGCCGGCGACGAGCTCCGATTCCGCTTCGGTCAGGTCGAACGGCGGGCGCGCGGTCTCGGCCAGCGCCGAGATCAGGAACACCACCGCCATCGGGAACAGCAGCGGGTTGAAGCCGAAGCCGTTGACGAAGCCGTACAGCCCCTTCTGCGCCATCACGATCTGGCTGAGGTTGAACGAGCCCGCCCACAGCACCACCGAGATGAGGACGAAACCGATCGCGACCTCGTAGCTCACCATCTGCGCTGCGGCGCGGAGCGAGGAGTAGAAGGGATATTTGGAGTTGGACGACCAGCCGGCGATGATCACCCCGTAGACGCCCATCGACGACGCCGCGAGCACGTAGAGCAGCCCGACGTTGATGTCGGCGAGCACCACGCCGGCCTGGAACGGGATCACCGCCCATACGATCAGCGCGACGGTGAAGGTGATGATCGGCGCGAGCAGGAACAGGCCACGGTTGGCCGACGACGGGACGATCGTCTCCTGCAGGAAGACCTTGAGGCCGTCGGCGAAGCTCTGCAGCAGGCCGAACGGGCCGACGACGTTGGGGCCGCGGCGCAGCGCCATCGCCGCCCAGATCTTGCGGTCGGCATAGATGATCATCGCCACCGCCAGCATCAGCGGCAGAGCAATCACCAGGATGCCGACGATCGTGGCGATGAACCACGCCCAGCCGAACGGCAGGCCGATGGTGTTCTGGAAGAAGGCGGTCATTGCGGACCCATATTCAAAGCCAGCGCACCCACAACGGAATCGTGAGCAGCGCGATTATGACGAGAACGAGCAACGCGATGCAGCCGATGCGCACCGGCTTCGGCGCGATGCGCAGCGCCCACTCCAAGAAGGTTTCGAGGATTCCCTGAAGTATCTCGCCGACGAGCCACATCCATCACTCCGCCGCCTCCGCGAACTCTTGCCCATGGATCAGCTCGGCCGAGCAGCGCTGCATCGTCGGGCTCGCGCGGCAGATGGCGTTGGTGAGGTAGAAGTCGGCGATCGGATAGGTCACCGGCCCGCTTGCCTTGGCGGCGAGCTTCGGCGGCGCCCAGTCGTAGCGGACGAGACCCTCCTGCCCCAGCGCCGGCACCGCCTCGGCCATCGCCGCGCGCAGCTCGTCGAAGCTGTCGAACGGCAGCGTCGCGCCGAGCTTCTCCGACAGCGCGCGCAGGATCGCCCAGTCCTCGCGGGCGTCGCCCGGCGGGAAGACGGCACGGTCGCCGCGCTGCACCCGGCCCTCGAGGTTGACGTAGGTGCCCGGCTTCTCGGCATAGCTGGCGCCCGGCAGCACCACGTCGGCATGATGCGCGCCATTGTCGCCGTGATGGCCGATGAAGACCTTGAACGTGCCCTCGAACGCCGAATAGTCGACCTCGTCGGCGCCGAGGAAGAAGGCGAGCTGCGGCTTGGCCGCGACGATGTCGGCGATGCCACCCTTCTGCGCATAGCCGAGCATCAGCCCGCCCATCCGCGCAGCGGCGATGTGGATCACGCCGAAGCCGTTCCACGCGGTACCGTCCTCGAGCGTGCGCACCAGCTTCATCGGCTCGACCAGCGCGAGCGCCGCACCCTGCGCCGCCTTGAGCGAGCCCGGGCCGGCGATGACGAGCGGCCGCTTGGCATTCTCGAACGCCTGCACCACCTGCTCCGGCAGCTTGGCGAGCAGGCCGAGGTCGTCGCCCAGCCATTCGACCTTGTAGGTGAGATCGACCTCGGGGCCGATCGCGAACACCTTGGCGCCCTTCTTGATCGCCTTGCGCACGCGCGTGTTGATCAGCGGCGCCTCCCAGCGGAGGTTCGAGCCGACCAGCAGGATCGCGTCCGCCTCCTCGACTCCCGCGATGGTCGGGTTGAAGGCGACGGCGCCGAGGTTGGTCACGTCATAGGACAGGCCGGTCTGGCGCCCCTCGAGCAGGGTCGAGCCGAGCTGGTTGACCAGCACCTTGGCCGCGAACATCGTCTCGCAGTCGACCTGGTCGCCGGCGATCGCGGCGACGCTGCTGCCGGCCTGGACCGCGGCGATCGCGTCGAACGCCTCTTCCCAGCTCGCCGGCTGGAGCTTGCCCTCGCGGCGGACATAGGGCCGGTCGAGCCGGCGCCGGACGAGGCCGTCGACGGCGTGGCGCGTCTTGTCGTGCGCCCACTCCTCGTTGACGTCCTCGTTGATCCGCGGCAGCGCGCGCAGCACCTGGCGGCCGCGGCTGTCGAGGCGGATGTTGGTGCCGACGCCGTCCATCACGTCGATCGCCAGCGTCTTCTTGAGCTCCCACGGCCGCGCCTCGAACGCGTAGGGCTTGGAGGTCAGCGCGCCGACCGGGCAGAGGTCGACGACGTTGCCCGAGAGCTCGCTGGTCACCGCCTGCTCGAGGTAGGAGGTGATCTGCATGTCCTCGCCGCGATAGATCGCGCCGATCTCCTCAACCCCGGCGACCTCCTCGGCAAAGCGGATGCAGCGGGTGCACTGGATGCAGCGGGTCATGACCGTCTTGACGATCGGGCCCATGTACTTCTCGGTGACCGCGCGCTTGTTCTCGTCGTAGCGCGAATGGCCGCGGCCATAGGCGATCGACTGGTCCTGCAGGTCGCACTCGCCGCCCTGGTCGCAGATCGGGCAGTCGAGCGGGTGGTTGATGAGCAGGAACTCCATCACCCCTTCGCGCGCGGCCTTGACCATCGGCGAGGTGGTGAACACCTCCTGATTGTCGGCGGCGGGCAGCGCGCACGACGCCTGCGGCTTCGGCGGCCCGGGCTTCACCTCGACCAGGCACATGCGGCAATTGCCGGCGATCGACAGCCGCTCATGGTAGCAGAAGCGCGGGATCTCCTTCCCGGCGGCCTCGCAGGCCTGGAGCACGGTGGCGCCGGCAGGCACCTCGACTTCGATACCGTCTACTTTGAGCTTGGGCATTACTCGGCAGCCTCTTGCATCGGGGCAGCGCCGGCGCCCTGACGCTCGGCGATGCGGCGCTCCAGCTCGGGGCGGAAATGGCGGATCAGGCCCTGGATCGGCCAGGCCGCCGCGTCGCCGAGCGCGCAGATGGTGTGGCCCTCGACCTGCTTGGTGACCTGCTGGAGCGTGTCGATCTCGCTGACGTCGGCGTCGCCCGTCCTGAGGCGCTCCATCACGCGCCACATCCAGCCGGTGCCCTCGCGGCACGGGGTGCATTGGCCGCAGCTCTCGTGCTTGTAGAAATAGCTGATGCGGCTGATCGCGCGGACGATGTCGGTCGATTTGTCCATGACGATCACGGCCGCGGTGCCGAGGCCCGAGCCGACGCCGCGCAGCCCGTCGAAGTCCATCGGGCAGTCCATGATCTGCTCGGCCGGCACCAGCGGCACCGACGATCCGCCCGGGATCACCGCCAGCAGATTGTCCCAGCCGCCACGGATGCCGCCGCAATGCTCCTCGATGAGCTGGCGGAACGGGATCGACATCGCGTCCTCGACCACGCACGGCTTGTTCACATGGCCGCTGATCTGGAAGAGCTTGGTGCCCTTGTTGTTCTCGGCGCCGAAGCTCGCGAACCATTCGGGGCCGCGGCGAAGGATGGTCGGCGCGACCGCGATCGATTCGACGTTGTTGACCGTGGTCGGACAGCCGTAGAGGCCGGCACCTGCCGGGAACGGGGGCTTGAGGCGCGGCTGGCCCTTCTTGCCCTCCAGGCTCTCCAGCATCGCGGTCTCTTCGCCGCAGATGTAGGCGCCGGCGCCGCGGTGGACGAACACGTCGAAGTCGTAGCCCGACCCGCACGCGTTCTTGCCGATGAAGCCGCGGTCATAGGCCTCGGCGACCGCGGCGAACAAGGTCTCCGCCTCGCGGATATATTCGCCGCGGATGTAGATGTAGGCCGCCCGCGCGCGCATCGCGAAGCCGGCGACCAGCGCGCCCTCGATCAGCTTGTGCGGATCGTGGCGGATGATCTCGCGGTCCTTGCACGATCCCGGCTCGGATTCGTCGGCGTTGATGACCAGGAAGCTGGGCCGGTCGGGGCGCGGCTCCTTGGGCATGAACGACCATTTGGTGCCGGTCGGGAAGCCCGCCCCGCCCCGCCCGCGCAGGCCCGAGGCCTTGATGCGGTCGATGATCGTGTCCTGCCCGAGCGCGAGCAGCGCCTTGGTGTTGTCCCAGTCGCCGCGCTTGATGGCGGCGTCCACATTCCACGGCTGGTAGCCGTAGAGGTTGGTGAAGATGCGGTCCTTGTCTGCCAGCATGGCCTAGCGTCCCTGCCCCACCAGCTTCTCGGCGAGGAAATAGGCGATCACCGCGACCGCGAGGCCGACGACGATGCCGAGGATGGCGCCGATCACCTTGATCGCGAACACGACCACGATGATGCCGATGATGATCGCGATGATCGCACCCATCACCATTCCCCCCGATAATCATGGTTCTCGGTGACCATCGCCTTGAGCGTGGTCGGACCGCCGAGCGGCTCGACGGTGTGGCGGCCCGGCTCCTGCGTGCCGGTCTTGGGCTGCTCGCCCCGCGCCAGCGCGTCGAGGATCGCGGTCATGCGGTCGTAGTCGAGGTCCTCGTAGTTGTCGTCGTTGATCTGCACCATCGGCGCCGACGAGCAATTGCCCATGCACTCGACCTCGGTGAGCGTGAACAGCCCGTCCGGCGTCGTCTTGCCCTTGGCGAGGCCGTAGTTGCGGCACGCGGCGAGCACGTCGTCCGACCCGCGCAGCATGCACGGCGTGGTGCCGCACACCTGGACGTGGAAGCGGCCGACCGGCGCCAGGTTGAACATGGTGTAGAAGGTCGCGACCTCGAACACGCGGATGTAGGGCATGCCGAGCTCGCGCGCGACGAACTCGATCACCGGGACCGGCAGCCAGCCCTGGGTATTGGTCTCGGCGCCGACCTGGCGCTGGGCGAGGTCGAGGAATGGGATCGAGGCGGACTGCTGGCGGCCCGGCGGATAGCGGCCGACGATCTCGGCGGCCTTCTTCCGGTTCTCCTCGGTCCACGCGAACGCGCCCCAGCGCGCGCGGGTCTCGGCCTCGTCGGGAATATGGGCAGCTTCAGCCATCAACGCGGTTCCGTGGGAGCGGCCGGCGGCGCGGGCGGCGTCGCCGGTCGATAGACAGTCTGGGCGGCGCTGACCTTCGCGATCAGCTCGCCGTCGAAATCGATCTCGGTGGTGGTATCGGCCGGAAGGCCGCCAGTGCAGCGCATGGTGAGCACCACCGCATCCTCGTTCACCTCGAACGGCTTGACGCGCGTGCAGCCCTTGAGCGGCGCGATCGTGTCGGGCTTGAGCAGGCCCATGATGCCGTTGATGTCGGTGGTGGCCCCCGGCGCGACGATCGGCGTGAGCGCGGCGCCGTTGCCGTTGGCGGCGACCGCGAGCAGCGTCTTGACCTTGGCGACGCGCGCGCGGGCGACGTCCATCGACACCGACGGCGGCGGCGCGGGTGGAGGCGCAGGCGGGGCGGCCTGCTGCTGCGCGATGGCGAACGCGGCGAAGGCGACGAGACCGATCACCGGTCGCACTCCCCGAACACCACGTCGATCGCGCCCAGGATCGCGGTGGTGTCCGCGAGCATGTGGCCCTTCGACATGAAGTCCATCGCCTGGAGGTGGCTGAACGCGGTGGGGCGGATCTTGCAGCGGTAGGGCTTATTCGAGCCGTCGGCGACCAGGTAGACGCCGAACTCGCCCTTGGGGCTCTCCGTCGCGACGTACACCTCGCCGGCGGGCACGTGATAGCCCTCGGTGTAGAGCTTGAAGTGGTGGATGAGCGCTTCCATCGAGCGCTTCATCTCGCCGCGCTTGGGCGGCACCACCTTGCGGTCGGTGCTGGCGATCGGACCTTCCGGCATCTCGCTCAGGCACTGCTTCATGATCCGCGCGGACTGGCGGACCTCCTCGACGCGCACCATGAAGCGGTCGTAGCAGTCGCCGCGCGTGCCGACCGGCACGTCGAAGTTCATCCGGTCGTAGACGTCGTAGGGCTGCGACTTGCGCAGGTCCCACGGGATGCCCGAGCCGCGGATCATCGGGCCTGAGAAGCCCCAGCGCACCGCATCCTCGCGGCTCACTACCGCGATGTCGACGTTGCGCTGCTTGAAGATGCGGTTCTCGGCGACCAGGCTGATCGCGTCCTCGAACAGGCGCGGCAGGCGGGTGTCGAGCCAGTCGGCGATGTCGGTCAAGAGCTTCAGCGGCACGTCCTGGTGGACGCCGCCCGGGCGCAGGTAATTGTGGTGCATCCGCGCGCCCGACGCGCGCTCGAAGAAGTTGAGGCAGTCCTCGCGCAGCTCGAACAGCCACAGGTTCGGCGTCATCGCGCCGACGTCCATGACGTGCGACCCGAGGTTCAGCATGTGGTTCGAGATGCGGGTCAGCTCGGCGAAGAACACGCGGAGATACTGCGCGCGGATCGGTACCTCGAGGTCGAGCAGCTTCTCGACCGCCAGCACGAAGCTGTGCTCCATGCACATCGGCGAACAGTAATCGAGCCGGTCGAAGTACGGCAGCGCCTGGGCGTAGGTCTTGTACTCGATCAGCTTCTCGGTGCCGCGGTGGAGTAAGCCGACGTGCGGGTCGACACGCTCGACGATCTCGCCGTCGAGCTCCAGCACCAGCCGCAGCACGCCGTGCGCCGCCGGATGCTGCGGGCCGAAGTTGATCGTGTAGTTCTGGATGGCGACGTCGCCTTCGCTCTCCGGCTCGCGCACGGAATCGGCGGTCTGCTCCATCATCTGGTCGACGGTATCAGCCATGGGCTACGCTCACTGGTTCTGCCCCTTGCCCTTGGTCGGCACGACGGCGCGCTTGCGGGGCTTCGGCTTGGCATCGGCCTCGGGCTTGCCGGCGCCGGTGTCGGCGGTGCTGTCCTTGGTCTTGGCGCGCTTGGCCTTGGGCGTAGCGGGCTTGGAAGCCTTCGCGCCGGCCTTCTGAATCTCGTCGGCGGTCACCGGCGAAGGCGCACCCTTCTCCTGCGGCACTGCAGGCGCGGGAGGCGGCGGCGGAGTCGGCGCGGGCTTGCCCTGGGGCGTGTCGCCGGGGCCGGGGCCGGTCGCCTTCTCGTCGCCCGGCAGGACGTAGGCCGCGCCTTCCCACGGGCTCATGAAGTCGAAGTTGCGGAAGTCCTGCGCCAGGCTGACCGGCTGGTAGACGACGCGCTTCGCCTCTTCCGAATAGCGCAGCTCGACATAACCGCTCAGCGGAAAATCCTTGCGCTGCGGATGGCCACGGAAACCATAGTCGGTGAGGATGCGCCTGAGGTCCGGATTGCCCGAGAACAGCACGCCGTACATGTCGTACACCTCGCGCTCGAGCCAGCCGGCGTTGGGCCACAGCGAGGTGACCGACGGCACCGGCTTCGCCTCGTCGGTGGTGACACGGACCTGGATGCGGTGGTTGCGGGTGAGGCTCAGCAGGCAGTAGACCACCTCGAACCGCTCCGGGCGGCTTGGATAGTCGACGCCGGCGATCTCCATGCACTGCTGGTACTCGAGACCGGGCGTGTCGCGCAGCGCGGTCATCGCGGGCACCAGCGCCTCGCGATCGACATAGAGCGCGACCTCGCCGACCCGGTCCTGCGCGTGCAGCAGCTTGTCGCCGAGCGCGGCCGTCGCCGCCTCGATCACGCCGTCGTTGGTCAGGTAACGGGGTGCCGGCGCCCTCACCGCTCCAGGCTCCCGATGCGGCGGATCTTCCGCTGGAGCTGCATCACGCCGTAGAGCAATGCCTCGGCGGTCGGCGGGCAGCCGGGGACATAGATGTCGACCGGCACGATGCGGTCGCAGCCGCGCACGACGCTGTAGCTATAGTGGTAATAGCCGCCGCCATTGGCGCAGGAGCCCATCGAGATGACGTACTTGGGCTCCGACATCTGGTCGTAGACCTTGCGGAGCGCCGGCGCCATCTTGTTGCAGAGCGTGCCGGCGACGATCATCACGTCCGACTGACGCGGGCTCGCGCGCGGCGCCGCGCCGAAGCGCTCCATGTCGTAGCGGGGCATGTTGACGTGGATCATCTCGACCGCGCAGCAGGCAAGGCCGAAGGTCATCCACCACAGCGAGCCGGTGCGCGCCCACTGGAACAGCTCCTCGGTCGAGGTGACCAGGAAGCCCTTGTCGGTGAGCTCGGTGTTGATGTCGTCGAAGAACGCCTGATCCGGCGCGACGTTCTCGGTCGGGAAAGCGTTCTCCGACGGCGACAGGATCACTCCCATTCGAGCGCTCCCTTCTTCCAGGCATAGACGAGACCAAGCGCGAGCTCGGCGATGAAGACCATCATCGACCCCCAGGCGACCCAGCCCAGGTCGAACACGGTGACCGCCCAGGGATAGAGGAACGCCGCCTCGAGATCGAAGACGATGAACAGGATCGCGACCAGGTAGAAACGCACGTCGAACTGGCTGCGCGAATCCTCGAACGCGGGGAAGCCGCATTCATATTCGCTGAGCTTCTCCGGCGTCGGCTGGTGCGTGCCGGTCAGGCGGGCGACCAGCATCGGCAGGACCACAAAGGCGCCGGACAGCAGGATCGCCACTCCCAGGAACAGGAGGATCGGAAGATATTGCGACAGGTCGACCAAGGGCGTTGCTCGCAGGTGCGAAATGGAATGGGGGGCTCCTAGACCCTGACCCCTAGCCGGGCAAGGGTTTGAGGCGTGAGAATGACTCGCAATTAGATCGCTTTGTTCCCTCTCACCGTTGGGAGAGGGAGGGAGCCGCGAAGCGGCGGAAGGGTGAGGGTAACTGCGCCAGGTGAGGTCACCCTCACCCTTCCCACTGCCTTCGGCAGCGGGCCCCTTCCCTCTCCCAACGGGAGAGGGAGTTTAGCGCAGCGCGCCGCCGAGCAGCTTATGGAGCCGCGAATGGAGCGCGTCGTTGCCGGCGAGCACCTGGCCGCGCTCGAGCACGCGGTCCTGGCCGCGGAAGTCGGTGATGAAGCCGCCGGCCTCCTTGATCAGGATCACCCCTGCCGCGATGTCCCACGGCTGCAGTCCGCTTTCCCAGAAGCCGTCGTAACGCCCCGCCGCCACCCAGGCGAGGTCGAGCGCCGCCGAGCCGAAACGCCGGATGCCGGCCACCTCGGGCGCGATCGCGCCGAAGATGCGGCTCCATTCGGCGAAGTCGCCATGCCCCAGGAAAGGAATGCCGGTCGCGATCAGCGCCTCGGACATATCCCGCCGCGCCGACACGCGCAGCCGCTGGCCCTGCAGCCAGGCGCCGCGCCCCTTCTCGGCCCAGAAGCCCTCGTCGGTGAGCGGCTGATAGACCATGCCGTGGGTTATCTCGGGCTTGCCGCCCGCCCCCCGTGGATCCTCGACCGCGATGGAGATCGCGAAATGCGGGATGCCGTGGAGGAAGTTCGAGGTGCCGTCGAGCGGGTCGACGATCCAGCGCGGCTTGTCGGGATCGCCCTCGATCGAGCCGCCCTCCTCCGCGAGGATGCCCCAGTCGGGCCGCGCCTTGTGGAGCTCCTCGAGGATCGTCTCCTCGGCGCGCTTGTCGGCCATGCTGACGAAGTCGGCGGGCCCCTTGCGGCTCACCTGGAGGTGCTGGACCTCGTTGAAGTCACGACGAAGCCGCGGTGCCGCCTTGCGGACCGCGCGCTCCATGATCGTGATGAGGCCGGAGTGACTAACCAAAACGATGCTCCAAAACCCCTCTCCCACCGGGAGAGGGAGGGGCCCAAAGCGTCAGCTTTGGGAGGGTGAGGGTGAGTGCGGACCGTCCCGTCGCCCTCACCCAACCTTCTCCCGAACGGAGAGGGCTTTTAGTCCGCCCGGCGGACGTAGGTCTGCTCGTACACGTCGACGACGATACGCGTGCCCGAGGTGATATGCGGCGGCACCATCACGCGCACGCCGTTGTCGAGCAGCGCCGGCTTGTAGCTGGACGAGGCCGTCTGGCCCTTCACCACCGCGTCGGCCTCGACGATCGTCGCCTCGATCGTGTCGGGAAGCTGGACGTTGATCGGCTCCTCGTCGTAGAGCTCCATCACCACGTCCATGCCGTCCTGCAGGAAGGCGGCGGCATCGCCGAGCAAGTCCTTGGGCAGGGTGATCTGGTCGTAGGTGTCCTTGTCCATGAACACCAGCTGCTCGCCGTCTGCGAACAGGAACTGGAAGTCCTTGGTGTCCAGCCGCACGCGCTCCACCGTCTCGGCCGAGCGGAAGCGGACGTTGTTCTTGCGGCCGTCGCGCAGGTTCTTGAGCTCGACCTGCATATAGGCGCCGCCCTTGCCGGGCTGAGTGTGCTGGATCTTCACGGCGCGCCAGATGCCGCCTTCATATTCGATGATGTTGCCGGGACGGATGTCCACGCCGCTGATCTTCATGGGGATCTACCTGCTGGAAAGAGCGAGGGGCGCCCGCAAGCGCCCGTGGAGGCGCCCCTTAGCGTCCCGGCCGGTTTCCGACAAGCAGCGGATAGGGATTGACCGGCTCGCCCTGCCACCAGCCATCCTCGGGACTCATCCGCGAGATGCCGAAATGGAGGTGGTAGTTGCCGGCCCCCGCGTTGCCGGTGTCGCCGACGAAGGCGATCGGCTCGCCTGCGCGCACCTGCTTCCCTTCGGCAATGCCGGGCGCGTAGCCGGCGAGATGAGCGTAGTAATAGCTCCAGCGTCCGTCCGCCGAGCGGATGTAGAGGGTATGGCCGCCCGCCCTGCTGTCGAACAGCTTCTCGACCGTCCCTGCAGCCGCGGCGAGCACCGGCGTCCCGGCAGGGGCGATGATGTCCGTTCCCTGATGCGGCCGAGCGCCGCTGTCGCGCGACTGACCCCAGGTGTCGGTGATCTGCGTCATAGAGACGCCGACGACCGGCACGACGAGCGCCGGCGCGTCCTCCGACCGAACCGGTGCCGGCGGCGCGGGCGCGATCGTTCCGTCGGTGAAGTTCACCATCAGCGCCAGCGCAAGTCCCAGCATCAGCACGAACGCCAGGATGAGGCGCAGCGCCGCCTTGCGTCGAGTCCCCAGCCGATCCCGGTCCGAGAGCGGCGTCGCGGTCATGGCCGGAACTCCACCGGCGTGCCCGGCTTCACCATCAGCGCCAGCCGTGCGGCATCCCAGTTGGTCAGGCGGATGCAGCCATGGCTTTCGGTCCGGCCGATGTTCTGCGGCTCGGGCGTGCCGTGGATGCCGTAATGCGGCTTCGACAGGTCGAGCCACACTACCCCCACCGGCCCGTTCGGCCCCGGGGGCAGCATCTCGGCGTCATCACCCTTCTTCGCGTCCCAGAACAGCTTGGGATTATAGTGAAATCGGGGATTGGTGTCGGCGCCGTTGATCTTCCACCGGCCGATCGGCAGCGGATCATGCTCCGATCCCATGGTGGCGCTGAACTGGGCGACGAGGCGGTCGCCGCTGCCGAACACCTTGAGCACGCCCTCCGACTTGTCGACGACGATCCTCGCCGCGCCCGGCTGGCGTGCGTCGACGTTGAGGTCGCCGAGCGTCCGGCGCCATTCGGGCTTGAGGTCGGCGGGATAGTCGCGGGACGTCGGCAGCACGTTCGGCACGACGATCGGCGTCCCCGGCCGCAGCATCGTCTCCGGGCTATTGAGCTCGAGCAGCACCGCGGGCGAGGTGTGGAACATCTCCGCCAGCTTCTCCATCGGCGAGCGATAGGCGAGCGAGGGCATCTTCGCCTGCTCGCCATAGTCCTTCGGCGTCGGATTGATGAACGGCCCGGCGAGCATCTCCGCGGTGAGCGCGATACGCGTCTCCGGCCGGATCGCTCGATGGGGATAGAGCGCCCGGAGGGTCGGTCGATCGATCCTGCCGCTGACCTTGAGCCCGCGCGATTGCTGGAAGCCACGCAATGCCGCCTTGAGCGACTGCCCGTCCCGCCCGTCGACGATGCCCGGCGAGAAACCGAGGTGGTCGAGGATCACCTGGACATGGAGGATGCTGCGGTCGAGCGATGGCGTCTGGGCGGCGGCGGGCGTGGCGCACAATAGCGCAAGGATCACCGCAAACGCCCGCATCCAATTGACTCCACTCCTAAATAGCGAGTCGTTGAACGCCCGAAACCAAGTGGCGTTGCGTCAGGTCGAACCAAGTATCTCGGCAAAAGCTCGTATCGCCGCGACTTCGTCACCGTCCCACACCGCATGCGAGACCGCGAGGAAATCGGCGCCGGCCGCGATCAGCGGCACGGCATTAGCCGGCGTGATCCCGCCGATCGCGACGCAGGGGATTTCGAACAGGGTCGACCACCACGACAGGATCGACGGATCGGGCCGGTGCCGCGTCTCCTTGGTCGCGGTCGGGTAGAAGGCGCCGAACGCGACATAGTCCGCCCCGGCCTCCCCTGCTTCCATGGCGAGATGGCGGCTGTCGTGGCAGGTCACGCCGATCTGCGCCGACGGCCCGAGGATCTGGCGTGCCTCGCGCGGGTCGCCGTCCTCCTGCCCTAGATGCACCCCATCGGCGCCGAGGCGCTTGGCGAGGCTGATGCTGTCGTTGACGATGAAAGCGACGTCATGGTCCGCGCAGATGCGCTGGAGCGGCTCGGCGAGCCGAGCAGCCTCATGCTGATCGACGTCCTTCACCCGGAACTGGAAGGCGGCGACCGATCCCGCCTCCAGCGCACGGAGGAGGCGGTCGGGAAAGGCACCCGCCACGTCGAGCGGCGAGATCAGGTAAAGTTGGCACGGCGGCTTCTTGTCGTCGCGTTCGAAGCGCGCGGCGAAATCCGGGTCGAGTGCGTTGTCGAAACCGTCGTCGTCTTCGCCAAGGGCCTGCATGTCGCGCTCCGAAATCCGTATCGGCTGCTCCGGCTGGATGTACCGGCACTGGCGGGGCGCCTTCTATCCCGAGAGGCTCGCCGTCAACCGCTGGTTCGGCTTCTATGCCGAACATTTCGACACGGTCGAGATCAACAACAGCTTCTACCGCCTCCCCGCGGCCGAGACCTTCGCCAAATGGAAGGACCAGGCACCAAGGGATTTCCGCTATGCGGTGAAGGCCAACCGCTACATCACCCAGGCCAAGCGGCTGAGGGACTGCGCCGAACCGCTCGCGCGGATGATGGCGCCGACGCGCAGGCTCGGCGACCGGCTCGGCCCGATCCTCTACCAGCTCCCGCCGCGTTTCCGGCTCAACCTCGAGCGGCTGGAGGACTTCCTGAAGCTGCTCCCGCGCGATCTCACCCACGCGTTCGAGTTCCGCGACAAGAGCTGGCTCACCGACGAGACGCTGGCGCTGCTGGAGCGCTACGGCGCCTCCTTCTGCGCGCACGACATGCCCGACCTCGCGACGCCGCGCTGGGCGGCGGGGCCGATCGCCTATGTCCGCTTCCACGGCGGCGGCGGCAAATATTGGGGACGCTATTCCGACGAGGCACTGCTCGACTGGACCGACTGGATGATAATGCAGACGCGCGAGGGCCGCAGCGTCTGGGCCTATTTCAACAACGACGCCCACGCCGACGCCATCCATGACGCGCAGACGCTGAAGGCGATGACGCGACAGGCTTTGCACTAACCTGCCCTATCCGTCACCCCGGCGAAGGCCGGGGTCCACCAAGCCTCCAATACCGTCCTTTGGTCCGCTTGCTCTGTGCTTGCCTCCCGGTGGACCCCGGCCTTCGCCGGGGTGACGGAGGTGTTTAGTCGACCACCGCGATCAGAAAGCCGTCCCACTTCTTCACGCCCACGGTTTGGATCGCAGTCGCGGAAAGGCGCGGCTCGGCCGCGACTGTCTCAAATAATCTGCGCGTGCCGACAATCCTTTCGTCACGGCTGTCCGCATCGAGCAGCCCACCCTCGCGCACGACATTGTCGACCACGATCGTCGTACCCGGCCGCGACAGGTCGATCGCCGCCCGCACATAGGCGGCGTTGTTCTGCTTGTCGGCGTCGATGAAGACGAAATCGAACGGGCCGATAAGTCCCTTCAGGCTGTCGAGCGCCGGGCCGACGATCACTTCGACCTTGTCCGCAAGGCCCGCGGTGGCGATGTTCGCGCGGGCGACGTCGGCGTGATGCGCATCGACCTCCAGCGTGGTCAGCCGCCCGTCCTCCGGCAGCGCGCGGGCTAGCCAGATCGTCGAATAGCCGCCCAGCGTACCCACCTCCAGGATGCGCTTCGCACCCGCCATCCGCGCGAGCAGGTGGAGGAACTTGCCCTGCACCGGCGCAACGTCGATCGCCGGGAGCCCGCCCGCCTGGTTCGCCGCCAGCGTGGCGTCGAGGACCGGATCGGGACCGAGCAGCTGCCCGGCGATATAGTCGTCGACGTCGCGCCAGCGGTCTTCGGTCATGCCGCGGTCACTCCTCGCCCTTGTAGATGCGCACCAGCTTGTCGAGCATCGCCAACGCGTCGCCGCGCTCGCGCTGGAAGGTGTTGCGGCCGATGATCGAGCCGTTGCCGCCGCCGTCGCGGATGTCGCGCGCGTCCTGGTAGACCGCGTCCTCGCCCTTGGCGGCGCCGCCCGAGAACACCACGATGCGACGGCCGTTGAAGCAGGCCTTCACGACATGCTTCACGCGGTCCGACTGCTTCGACCAGTCGGTGCCCTCGTAAACCTTCTGCGCATCTTTCTGCTCGATGTGCGCGCTCGGCAGCTTGACCTTGATGATGTGCGCGCCGAGCAGCGCCGCCATGTGCGCGGCATAGGCGCCGACGTCGAGCGCCAGCTCGCCGTCCTTGGTGAGCTTGCCGCCGCGCGGATAGGACCAGATCACGGTGGCGATGCCGACCGACTTGGCCTCGGCGGACAGTTCCTTGATCTCCTCCATCATATCGAACACCTCGTCGGCGCCCGGATAGATGGTGAAGCCGATCGCCGAGCAGCCGAGCCGCAGCGCATCGTCGACGCCGCCGGTCACCGCCTGGTTGATACCGGTAGCCCATGAATTCGACGAATTGACCTTGAGGATCGTCGGGATCTGCCCGGCGAAGGTGTCGGCGCCGGCCTCCAGCATCCCGAGCGGGGCGGCATAGGCGGAGAGGCCCGCGTCGATCGCGAGCTGGTAATGGTAATGCGGGTCATAGGCCGGCTCGTTGACCGCGAAGCTGCGCGCCGGCCCATGCTCGAAGCCCTGGTCGACCGGCAGGATGATGAGCTTGCCGGTGCCGCCGAGGCGCCCCTGCATCAGGATGCGGGCCAGATTGGCCTTCACGCCCGGGTTGTCGGATTCGTAATTGGCGAGAATGGCCTTTACGGTCGGCGTCATCATTGTCTCCCCTTCTATGTTCCTTGCCGCGGCTGATAGTCAGCCCCTCGCCCGTCCGCAACGCGCCGAAACCGGAAATTCCGCGCTACCGGCAAGCTTCGGCTTGATTTTGCTGCGACGCAGCGCATCTGCGGCGGATGCACACGCCGCAACAACATCAGCTCTCGCCCGCCCTCACCCTGCTGATGGCGGTCGGCTGCGGCGTGATGGTCGCCAATCTCTATTATGCCCAGACGCTGATCGAGATGATCGCGCCCGATGTCGGCCTGTCGCCGGCGGTCGCGGGCGGCATCGTCACGCTGACGCAGCTCGGCTACGGGCTCGGGCTGGCGCTGATCGTGCCGCTGTCGGACATCGTCGAGAACAAGCGGCTGGTGATCGTCGCCACCGTCGGCGCCGTGCTGGGAAGCATCGGCGTGGCCGCCGCGGGGAATGCCGGGCTGTTCCTGCTGGCATCGCTGATCGTCGGCACCTGCTCGGTCGGCGTGCAGGTGCTGATCCCGTTCGCCGCGCACCTCAGCAGCCATGAGCGGCAGGGGCGCACGATCGGCATGGTGATGAGCGGCCTCTTGACCGGCATCATGCTGGCGCGGCCGGTGGCGGGCTTCATCGCCGCGGTCGCGGGCTGGCGCGCGGTGTTCGTCGTCTCGGCGATCGCGATGGCGGCGATCGGCGCGGTGCTGGCGGCGAAGCTGCCGCAGCGCCGGCCGGCGGTGCGGATGAGCTATGGCGCGATCCTGGCCTCGAGCTTCGGGACCTTCGGCCGCTATCGCCAGCTGAGGCTGCGCACCGCCTATCAGTCGCTGCTGTTCCTGGCCTTCAACCTGTTCTGGACCGCCGCGCCACTCACCCTCTACCGGGAGTTCGGCGCGAGCCACGCCGAGGTGGCATTGTTCGCCCTCGCCGGCGCCGGCGGCGCGCTGGCGGCCCCGATCGCCGGACACCTCGCCGACCAGGGCAAGCTCAAAGCGACCACCTTCGCGGCGCTGCTGCTGCTCACCCTCTCCTTCCTCGCCGCGGACCTGGTCGTGGCGGCGGGCAGCGTCATCGCCTTCGCCGTGACGGCGGTGCTGATCGACGCGGCGGTGCAGCTCAACCAGATCACCGGCCAGCGCATCATCTTCGGCCTCGCGCCCGAGGCGCGCGGACGGATCAATGCCGCCTACATGACGGTGATGTTCCTGATCGGCGCGATGGGCTCGCTGATCGGCTCCGCGAGCTACGAGCGCGGAGGCTGGGGCCTGTCGGCGCTGATCGGTGCCGGGATCGGCGCCGTGCTGCTGGCGCTGTTCCTGACGTTCGACCGCCGCGCCGACGCTTGACGGCCGCCCGACCCCCGCTCACAATCGGCGGCCGAGGGGGGCCTCAATGAAGACATTGTCGATGCTCGGGCTAGCGCTGCCTGCCATCCTGTTCGCCACGGCGGCATCGCCGGAACGCGTGCCTTCGCAACCGAAGGTCGGGATGCTCGCACCGAACTTCGAGCTCAAGCTGATCGACGGCAGCAAGGTGACGCTCGACGAGCTGCGCGGCAACGTCATCGTGCTCAACTTCTGGGCGACCTGGTGCGTGCCGTGCCGAGAAGAGCTGCCGCTGCTCGACCGCTATTACGATCTCCAGCGCTCGCACGGCCTCAAGGTGTTCGCGATCACCACCGAAGGATCGGTGCCGCTCTACAAGCTCAAGCCTTTGTTCGCGAAGATGACGATCCCTTCGGCGCGCGGCATCAAGGGCCCCTACGGCTCGCTCGGCGGCGTGCCGACCAACTTCGTGATCGGCCGCGACGGCCGCGTGCGCTATGCCAAGGCCGGGGCCTTCAACCTGGATGCGCTCAACGCGATCCTGGTGCCGCTGCTCAAGGAGCCGGTGCCGGCGAGCTGACGGTTCAGCGCGGCACCGGCGCCCAGGGCGGTCCCTTGAGCTCGAGATTGTTGCCTTCCGGGTCGGTGAGGTAGATCGACGGCCCCTCGCCTTCCGCGCCGTAGCGCGACACGATCTCCGCCTTGATGCCATGCCCGGCGAGCTCCGCCAGGATCGCCTCTCCATCCCACGGCAGCACGCGGAAGCAGACATGGTCGACGTTGCGCCCCTCCCTGCCGGGAGCCGCGCCGCCCTGGCTGCCGAGCTTGCCGTCGATCGGAACCAGATCGATCAGCGCGGTGCCGACGCGCAGCTGATAGAGGCCGACCGCCTCCTGCTTCTTCTCCCAGCGCGCGCCGAGCACGTCGATGTAGAAGGCTGCCACCCTCTCCAGGTCGACCACGCGGAACACGACGTGGTCGATGGCCTGGATCGTGATCATCGCGCCAGCGCCGCCACACCGGGCAGCTCTTTCCCTTCCATCCACTCGAGGAACGCGCCGCCGGCGGTCGAGACGAAGCTGAACTGGCCGGCGACGCCGGCCTGGTTGAGCGCAGCCACAGTATCGCCGCCGCCCGCGACCGAGACCAGCGAGCCTTCCTTGGTGAGCGCCGCCGCGGTCTTGGCCAGGGTGACGGTCGCCGTGTCGAACGGCGGCGTCTCGAACGCGCCGAGAGGGCCGTTCCACACCAAGGTGCGGCAGGTCTTGAGCACGTCGGCCAACGCCTCGGTCGCGGCGGGGCCGATGTCGAGGATCATCTCGTCGGCGGCGACCTCATGGACGTTGACGGTGCGGGTCGGCGGGTTAGGCTTGAACTCCTTCGCCACCACCACGTCATAGGGCAGGTGCACGGTGCAGCCGGCGCGGTCGGCCGCCTCCATGATCTCCTCGGCGGTGCCGGTGAGGTCGTGCTCGGCCAGCGACTTGCCGACGTCGACGCCGCGCGCGGCGAGGAAGGTGTTGGCCATGCCGCCGCCGATGATGAGATGATCGACCCTGGCCACCAAATGCTTGAGCACGTCGAGCTTGGTCGAGACCTTCGCCCCGCCGACCACCGCCGCAACCGGATGCTCAGGGTTGCCGAGCGCCTTGTCGAGCGCATCGAGCTCGGCCTCCATCTGCCGGCCGGCATAGGCGGGCAGCTTGTGCGCCAGCCCTTCGGTCGAGGCATGGGCACGATGGGCGGCGGAGAAGGCGTCGTTGACGTAGATGTCGCCGAGCGCTGCCAGGCGGTCGATCGTCTCGGGCGCGTTCTTCTCCTCGCCGGGATCGAAACGGGTGTTCTCGAGCACGCCGATGTCGCCGGGCTGCATCGTCGCGATCGCCTCGGCCGCGTCCTGGTCGTCGATGAAACGCACCGGGCGGCCCAGCACCTGCTCATAGGGCTTGGTGACCAGCGCCAGAGACATCTCGGGATTGCGCTGCCCCTTGGGCCGGCCGAAGTGCGCGAGCACGATCACGATCGCGCCCTTGTCGGCGAGCTCCGTGACGGTCGGGATGGTGGCGCGCAGCCGCGTGTCGTCGGTCACCGTGCCGCCGTCCATCGGCACGTTCAGATCCTCGCGCACCAGCACGCGCTTGGCCGTGACGTCGCCGAGATCGTCGAGGGTCTTGAAAGGTCGGGTCATGGTTCGATCCTGATCGGGTCACCGACGGCGATCGCGCCGCCGGCGACGACAAAGGCACAGACGCCGCCGCGCCAGCCGGGCGTCAGCGCCTCGCGAAGTCCGGGCGCGAGCGCGTTCATCCGCTCGCACGGCTCGGTCTCGGCGGTGACCTCAAGCACCACGTCGGCGCCGATGCGCAGCCGCGTGCCGCCGGCCTGCGGCAGGTCGAGGCCGTCCACCAGCAGGTTGGCGCGCCGCTCCTGCCACGGAACGCTCGCGCCGACCTCGGCGATCGCCGCGTGCCAGTCGCCGCGCTCGATCAGCGTCACCTGGCGCTTGTACGGACCGCCCTTCCTGCCGCCGCGGAAGTCGCCGGCGATGCCGCCCTCGATCGACACATCGGTGCGGTCGAGCGTCTCCATCGGCGCCTTGGGTGCCGCGTGGCGGGCGATGCCGGCGAGCACGCCGGTCATTACATCAGCTTCGCCATCGCGCCCGCGGTGTCGACCATGCGGTTGGAGAAGCCCCATTCATTGTCGTACCAGCTGACGACGCGGACGAGCTTGCCCTCGATCACCGCCGTCTCCAGGCTGTCGACGGTCGACGACGCCGGCGTATGGACGATGTCGACCGAGACCAGCGGGTCCTCCGAATAGACCAGCACGCCCTTGAGCGGCCCGCTCTCCGCCGCGGCCTTGAGGATCGCGTTGACCTCTTCCTTGGTCGTGTCGCGCTTGGGGGTGAAGGTGAGGTCGATCAGGCTGCCGTCCGGCACCGGCACGCGCACCGACGATCCGTCGAGCTTGCCCTTCAGCTCCGGCAGCACCTCGCCCACCGCGCGGGCGGCGCCGGTGGTGGTGGGGATGATCGACATGGCGGCGGCGCGGGCGCGGCGCAGGTCCTTGTGGATCTGGTCGAGGATCTTCTGGTCGTTGGTATAGGCATGGACCGTGGTCATCAGGCCACGCTCGATGCCGATCGAATCGTTCATCACCTTGGCGACCGGCGCCAGGCAGTTGGTGGTGCACGAGGCGTTGGAGACGATCGTGTGCTCGGCCGTGAGCTTGTCGTGGTTGACGCCATAGACGACGGTCAGGTCCGCGCCCTTGGCCGGCGCCGAGATCAGCACCTTCTTGGCGCCCGCGTCGATGTGCTTCTGCGCGCTCTCGCGGTCGGTGAAGAAGCCGGTGCACTCCAGCACCAGGTCGATGCCGTTGGCCGCGTGCGGCAGCTTGGCGGGATCGCGCTCGGCGGTGACGTGGATGCGCTTGCCGTCGATGATCAGGTCGTTGCCGTCGGCCGCGACCTCGCCCGGATACTTGCCGTGGACCGAATCGCGGCTGAACAGCCAGGCGTTCGACTTGGCGTCGGCGAGGTCGTTGATCGAGACCAGCTCCAGCCCCGTGTCGCCGCGCTCCAGCATCGCGCGCGCGACGAGGCGGCCAATGCGTCCGAAACCGTTGATCGCAACCTTCACCGTCATGCCGTCCACTCCTTCACTTTGGCGAGGACCTGGGGCGCGATCTTGTCCGCCGTCAGTCCGAAATAATCGTAGAGCGCCTCCGCCGGCGCCGAGGCACCGAAGCGGTCGATGCCGAAACGCAGCCCATCGAGGCCGGTATAGCGTTCCCATCCCATCGTCGTTCCAGCCTCGATCGACACGCGGAGCGGGCCTTGGGGCAGGATGTCGGCACGATAGTCGGGCGATTGCGCGTCGAAGCGCGACCAGCAGGGCATGGACACCACATCGGCACCCACGCCCGCCTCTTCAAGCCTGGCGGCGACCGCGACGGCGATCTCGACCTCCGAGCCGGTGGCGATCAGCACCACCCTGCGCTCCGCCTCGGCGGCTTTCAGGCGATAGGCGCCCTTCGCCGCCAGCATCTCGCCGTCGTGGCGAAGCTGCGGCAGGTTCTGCCGGGTGAGCGCGAGCAGCGACGGGCCGCCCTCGTTCTCCAGGCTCGCCGCCCAGGCCTCGGCGGTCTCGACCACGTCGCAGGGGCGCCACACCTCCAGGTTCGGGATCGTGCGCAGCGACATGAGATGCTCGATCGGCTGGTGCGTCGGCCCGTCCTCGCCGAGGCCGATCGAGTCGTGCGTCATCACATAGACGACGCGCGCCCGCTGGAGCGCCGACAGGCGGATCGCCGGCCGGGCATAGTCGGAGAAGACCAGGAAGGTGCCACCATAGGGGATCACGCCCCCGTGCAGCGCCATGCCGTTCATCGCCGCGCCCATGCCGAACTCGCGGATGCCGTAATAGACATAGCGCCCGGCATAATCGTCGCGGGTCAGCGGACCGGTGGCGGCGGTCTTGGTGTTGTTGGAGCCGGTGAGGTCGGCCGAACCGCCGACCAGCTCGGGCACCGCCACGGTGAGCGCGTCCAGCGCCAGCTCGGAGGCCTTGCGCGTCGCGACCTTCTGCGGCTCGGCGAACAGCTTGGCGATATGGCCGGCGATGCCGGTATCGGCGGGAAGATCGCCCGCGACCCGGCGCTCGAATTCCGCGCGTTTGTCGGAGCTTGCGAGCCGATTCTCCCATTCAGCGCGAGGCTCGGCACCACGCTTGCCGGCAGCGAGCCAGGCTTCGCGCACGTCCTCCGGCACCTCGAACGGTGCCGCGGTCCAGCCGAGCTCGACCCGCGCCGCGGCGACCTCGTCCTTACCCAGCGGCGAGCCATGGGTCTTGGAGGTGCCCTGCTTGTTGGGCGCGCCCTTGCCGATGATCGTGCGGCAGCGGACCAGCGACGGCCGCGGATCGGCGATCGCCGCGTCGAAGGCGGCGGCGATGCTCGCCGGATCATGCCCGTCGCACTCGACCGTGTGCCAGCCGGTCGCGGCATAGCGCGCCGGGATGTCCTCGTCGGTCGACAGCGAGGTCGGGCCGTCGATGGTGATCTTGTTGTCGTCCCACAGCACGATCAGCCGGCCGAGCTTCAGATGCCCGGCAAGCCCGATCGCCTCATGGTTGACGCCCTCCATCAGGCATCCGTCGCCAGCGATCACCCATGTGCGATGGTCGACCAGATCGTCGCCGAACCCGGCATTGAGGTGCCGCTCGGCGATCGCCATGCCGACGGCCATCGCCAGCCCCTGCCCCAGCGGCCCGGTGGTGCATTCGACGCCCGGCAGCTCGAAATTCTCCGGATGGCCGGCGCAAGGGCTGCCGAGCTGCCGGAAATTGCGGATATCCTCGATGGTGGGACGCGCATAGCCGGTCAGGTACAGCAGCGAATAGATCAGCATCGATCCATGCCCCGCCGACAGCACGAAACGGTCGCGGTCCGGCCATTTGGGATCGGCGGGATCGAACTTGAGATAGCGGGTGAACAGCACCGTCGCGACGTCGGCCATGCCCATCGGCATGCCGGGATGGCCGGAGTTGGCCGCCTCGACCGCATCCATCGAAAGGGCGCGGATGGCATTGGCCTGGGCGGTGAAAATCTGATCCATGCGCGATCCTGGCAATGGGTGATGCCGGCGACTCACCGGCCGCGCTGCCTTTCGCGAGCAAACCCCGCCGCGTCAACCGCGGGGCGAACTTGCCGCGCCGCAATGTTGGGGCTACATCTTCGGAATGGCGGACCAAGCGCCTGAAATTGCACTGCGCAGGATCGAGGACGCGCTGGCGCGGATCGAAACGGCCGCCGCGCGGCTGCGCACCGGAACCCCCGGCCTCGAACGTCGACATGAGCGGTTGCGCGAACGCGTCGAGGCCGCGATCGCCGCGCTCGACGAGATCATCGCACGGGAAGATGAAGGCTGATGGCCGAGGTCCAGCTCATCATCGGCGGCCGCAGCCACACCGTCGCCTGCCGCGACGGCGAAGAGGCCGAACTGGAGGCACTAGGCCGCCGGCTCGACCGCCACGCCGACGCCGCCGCCCGTGCGGCCGGATCGGCGGGCGGCGAACGGATGATGCTGTTCATCGCGCTGATGCTCGCCGACGAGCTCGCCGAGACCGAGCGGACGCGCGGCGACGGAGACGGAAACGTGGCCGCCGTGCTGCAGCATATCGCCAGGCGGCTCGAATCGGTCGCGACAGCCCTTGAGAACGGGCCCGTGCAGCTCTAGATAGGGCAACGGCGGGCACTGCCCGGTACGAGCCTCCAAATATCCCTGAGGCTATTCATCATCCATGGGGGCTGTCCCTGCGCAGATCCTGGTCTGTCGTACATGGTCCCCACCTGACGTACTGTGCGTCAGAGGATATCGTGGCATACGGCCACGGCGGTCCCGCCACCTCTTTCCCCGAGCCTGTCCGATGAGCGACGAGAAGCGCGCCCTGCGCGCCCGGATGCGCGCCGAGCGCGACGCCTTCGCGATGGCGAGCGACGCGGTGATCGCGCCGCCGCCCGAATATCTCGCGCGGCTGGCACCGGGCGTGATCGTCGCATCCTACGTCCCGATGGGCAGCGAAGCGGACCCAAGCCCGCTCGCCGCCGCCGCCCGAGCCGCCGGCGCCACGCTGGCGCTGCCGCATGTCGTCGACCGGCGGGGCGAGCTGCGTTTCTTCCCCTGGCGGGACGGCGACCCGCTCCACCCCGGCCCGTTCGGCCTGCGCCAGCCCGCCTGCAACGGCGAGGAGCTGGCGCCCGCGATCATCCTGACCCCGCTGGTCGCCTTCGACGATTCGCTCAACCGACTGGGCCAGGGCGCCGGCCACTATGACCGCGCCTTCGCCCGCTATCCCGACGCGTGGCGGCTCGGCATCGCCTGGTCGGTGCAGCGCCTGCTCGCGATCGACACCGATCCCTGGGACGTGCCGCTCCACGCGGTCGTCACCGAACAAGGACTGCTGCCGTGACTCCCGAAACCAAGCCGAGCTGGCGCAAGCCCGCCGGCATGTTCGCCCTGCTCGCCTATATCGCCGTCTGGGTGGTGCTGGTCGCCAGCTTCTCGGGCGTGATCGGCGCGCTCGCCTGGCCGCTGCAGCTGGTCATTTACCTCGTCGCCGGGATCGCCTGGATCGCGCCGCTGAAGCCGTTGCTGCGTTGGATGGAAACGGGCCGCTGGCGCGCCTGATTCCCGGTATCGATTACCAGGAATGGCGCGAGTGACGGGGCTCGAACCCGCGACCTCCGGCGTGACAGGCCGGCGCTCTAACCAACTGAGCTACACCCGCGTATCGCTGCGAGAGCGCGGCACCTAGAGCCCGCCCTACCCCCTGTCAACCGGTGTTTCGCCGCCTTTTTTCACGCGCAGCCGCGGCCCCTCGCTCTCGCCGTGCACCAGCGTACCGTGCTCGAACAGGAATCCGGCGATGTCGGGCTTGCCGGCGGCGTTCAGGATCGTCTGGATGATGATGAGCAGCGGGACCGCGAGCAGCGCGCCCGGCGTCCCCCACACCCAGCCCCAGAAGCTCAGCGAGATCAGGATCAGGATCGGGTTGATGGTCAGCCGGTGCCCGACGATGAACGGCGTCACCGCATTCGCCTCGAGCAGGTGGCAGCCGACCATGACCGCCGCCGGCAGCAGCGCCAGCCACAGATCGTCGAAGGTCATCAGGCCGCCGAGCGCGAGCAGCGCCGCCGCCAGGATCGGCCCGAAATAGGGGATATAATTGAGCAGCGCGACCACGCCGCCCCACATCAGCGGCGTCGGCATCCCGATCAGATAGAGCGCCGCGGCGACGATCAGCCCCAGCGACACGTTGATCGCGGTGATCGTGCCGAGATAGGCGGAGGTATCGTCGACCACGTCCTGGATCACGCGCGCGGTGGCGAGCGCGCCGCCGAAGCTGGTGCGGCTGGTGATCCACTTGCGCCGCGTCCGCGTCCAGCCCGCCAGGAAGAAGTAGACCACCAGCACGCCGTAGAACATCTCGATGAACGCCGACGGCGCCGAGGTCGCGAACAGCTCGACCACCGAGCGCGGCGGCGCGGTCGGCGCCACCACCGGCTGGCGGGCCGGGACCTCCGCCATCTGGCGCAGCGTCTTGTTCACCAGCTTCTCAAGGTTCGAGTAGAAATCGATCACCGGCGCGATGTTGGTCTGGATCTTGTCGATCCGCTCGGGAAGCACCCGCACCCATTGCCACGCCGGCACCACGATCGAGGCGAGCGCGATATTGGCCGCGATCAGGAACAGCAGCACGCAGATCAGCGCTGCGAGGCCGGAGGGGACATGATGTTCCTCCAGCCATTCGAGCAACGGCACCAGCGCGATCGCGACGACGATCGCGGCGGTGGTGGGCAGGAAGAACGACGATCCCGCCTGGAGCGCGAAAGGCAAGGCGACGACGAGCCCGACGCCGGCGATCAGCGTGAGTCCGGCGAGCAGGCGATCGCGCCGCAGGACCTCGACCTCCTCGGCGTCTCCCTTGCCGTGTGACGGAGGCGGCGCCGCCGCTGCAGTCGCCTCGACGATCGCGTCGGCGTCGGCTTTGCTGATCTTCGCCGGCTTCTCGTTCACGCAACACACCTTTCCGGCGGACTGTAGCGGCAATTCCCCGTCGGAGAAAAGCGGGCTCGGGGATTGGCTCCCCCTCGGATTTATGGATCAGCCGGAAATGCTTTAGCCTCCCTCTCATGACCGACCACCTGCTCGTCATCGACGAAGGCACCACCTCCACCCGCGCGATGTTGTTCGCCGCCGACGGCCGCTGCCTCGCCATGGCGCAGGAGGAACTGGAGCAGCATTACCCCCGCCCCGGATGGGTCGAGCATGACGCAGCGGAGATCTGGGCCAAGAGCGCCCGCTGCGCCGCGGCGATGGTCGAGCGCGCCGGCGGGGCCGAGTGCATCGCCGCGATCGGCATCACCAACCAGCGCGAGACGGTCGTGTTCTGGGACAAGCGCACTGGCGAGCCGCTCGCGCCCGCGATCGTGTGGCAGGACCGGCGCACCGCCGGGCTCTGCCGCCGGCTCAAGGAGCGCGGCGAGGAACCGGGCGTGCAGGCGCGCACCGGCCTGCTGCTCGATCCCTATTTCTCGGGCACCAAGATCGCCTGGGCCTATGATCAATGGCCGCAGCTGCGCGAGGCCGGCGATCGGCTCGCGGTCGGGACGGTCGAGAGCTGGCTGGTCTGGAAGCTGACCGCCAACGAGACTCGCGGCGGCCTCCACGTCACCGACGCCACCAATGCCTCGCGCACGCTGCTGATGGGGCTCGGCAGCGGGCAATGGGACGACGGGCTCACCGAACTGTTCGACGTGCCGCGCCGGGCCTTGCCGGAGATCGTCGACTGTGCCGGCCGCTTCGGCACCACAGCGCTGTTCGGCGGCGAGATTCCGGTCTCAGGCCTCGCCGGCGACCAGCAGGCGGCGACGATCGGCCAGTCCTGCCTCGCGCCCGGCGACAGCAAGGGCACGTTCGGCACCGGCGCCTTCGTGCTCACCCAATATGGCGCGCGCGTGCCCGTCTCGCGCAACCGGCTGCTCGCCACGGTCGCCTGGCAGCTCGGCGGGCGGCGCGCCTATGCGCTGGAGGGATCGGTGTTCGTCGCCGGCAGCCTGATCAAATGGCTGCGCGACAGCCTGGGCCTGATCGCCACCGCGGAGGAGACGGCGGCGCTGGCCGCGAGCGTCGCGGACAATGCCGGCGTCTATTGCGTCCCCGCTCTCTCCGGCCTCGGCGCACCCTGGTGGGAGCCGGAGGCGCGCGGCAGCCTGTCCGGCCTGTCCTTCACCGCGACGCGTGCGCACATCGTCCGGGCGGCGCTGGAGGCGATGGCGCACCAGGCGCACGACCTCAAGACCGCCTTCGCCGCCGACGGCGCCGACTGGTCGTGCCTTCGCATCGACGGCGGCATGGTCGCCAACGACTGGATGGCGCAGGACATGGCCGACATGCTGGGGATCGAGGTCGAGCGGCCCGCGTTCGCCGAGACCACCGGGCTCGGCGCGGCGATGCTGGCGGGCGTCGGCTGCGGCCTGTTCGCGAGCCTCGAGGAGGCGGCGGCGATGCGCGGCAGGGTCGAGACCTTCACGCCCCGGCTGGCCGAGGATGAGCGGCGAGCGCGGCTCGACGGATGGGCGCGTGCGGTGCGAAGCGTGATCGAGGGAGCGCGCTGAGCGACCCTATGCCGCTTCCTGCCCCGCGAACATCGCCTTCAACTCCTTCTTCAGGATCTTGCCGTTGGCGTTCCTCGGCAGCGTGTCCTTCACGAAGCGGACAGCGACCGGCACCTTGAACGCGGCCAGCCGGTCGCGGACCCATTGCTGGAGCTCGGCCTCGGTCGCCTGCGTGCCCGGCGCCAGATGCACCACCGCCACCGGCTCCTCGCCGAGCGTGCGGTGCGGCACGCCGATCAGCGCCGCATCGGTCACTGCCGGATGCGCGTAGAGCACATCCTCCACCTCGGATGAATAGATGTTCTCGCCGCCGCGGATGATGATGTCCTTGGCGCGGTCGACGATATAGCAGAAGCCTTCCTCGTCGAGCCGCGCGAGGTCGCCCGTGCGCACCCAGCCGTCGATGAAGGTCGCCGCGGTCGCCTCCGGCTTGTTCCAATAGCCCTTCACCACCATCGGTCCCTTGGCCCAGAGCTCGCCGACCTCGCCGACCGGCAGCTCGCGGGGAGCCTCGTCGTCGGCGGTCATGATCCTGAGGTCGGCGACCGGTACGGCCGGGCCGCAGCTCGTCGGGCGGTTGAGATAGTCCTCGGCGCCATGGCCGGTGACGGTCGCCATCGTCTCGGTCATGCCCCAGCCGTTGCCCGGCAGCGCGCCGAACTCGGTGTAGATGCGCTTCACCAGCTCCGGCGCCGAGGGCGCGCCGCCATAGGCGATCGATTCGAGCGAGGAGAGGTCGTACTTGTGGCGATCGGGATGCTCCAGCAGCTGCCAGGCGATCGTCGGCACGCCGCCGGTCAGGTGGACCTTCTCGCGCTCGATCAGCTCCATCGCCAGGACCGGATCCCATTTGCGCATGAAGATCAGCGTGTTGCCGACGGCGACGCAGCCCATCAGCGCCGCGCTGCACGCGGTGACGTGGAACAGCGGGATCACCGTCAGCACCGTGCGCGGCTCGGGCTGCGCCGGCATCTCGCCGCGCCTCAGCGCCGAGCGTGCGGTCGAATAGCCGCTCGACAGGATGTTGGTGCAGATGTTGCGGTGGGTGCCGAGTGCACCCTTGGGATGTCCCGTGGTGCCGCTGGTGTAGAAGATGGTGGCGTCATCGTCGGGCGCCAGCTCGACCTGCGGCAGCGTCGCCTGCGGCAGGTCCGGCCACGCCGAAGTCGGGCCGATCAGCTCGTCGAGCGACGAGGCGACGCCGTCGAGCGGCCCGCGCGCCCGGGTGACGATCACGCGCTCCAGGTCGGGCAGCCGCTCGTAACAATCTTTGAGCCTCTCGTGCCGCTCCCCATCGACGAACAGGATCTTCGAGCCCGAGTCGGCCAGGCCATATTCGAGCTCGCCGCCTGTCCACCACGCGTTGAGCGGCACGCAGATCGCGCCGATGCTGGTGATCGCGAAGAAGATCGTCGGCCACTCGGGCAGGTTGCGCGCCGCCAGCGCCACCCGGTCGCCCTTCTGCACGCCCATGTCCTGCAGCTTCGCGGCGAGATGCGCGACCGCCTTGAAATTGGCGGCGTAGGTGACCCGCTCGCCTTCATACACCGTGAAGACCCGGTCGCCGTGCAGCTGCGACGCCATGATCAGCAGCGCCAGCGTCGGCGGCGTCTGTTTCCACACCCGCGTCGGCACGCCGCGGATGTCGACCGCCTCCATCTCGAACTTGGTGCCCGGAGCAGTGAGCAGCGCGTCGGCCTGCGCGATGCTCATCTTCGGCCAGTCGGCGGGAAGCGCGATCAGGGGTTCGGTCGACACATCTCTCTCCACTCGAAATCCGGGTCACTCGAAACTCGGGTTTGTGCGTGACCGCCTCTTTTCACAAAGGTTAGTGTTGATTCACGCGACGCTCAAGGCAATAGAAGCGCCTCGCCTGCCGGACACGGCCGGAGCAACGATTTGAAACAGTGGTATGGAGGAGAGATGGAGCTGGCGCGGCCCGAGGATCACGGTTTCGACCGCGCCCGCCTCGCGCGAATCGATGCGCTGCTCGACGAGCGCTACGTCGCTTCCGGCAAGCTTCCCCACGCCCAGATCCTGATCGCCCGCGATGGCGAGATCGTCCATTTCGCCAGCCTCGGCGCCGCGCGCGAGGGCGGCGCGCCGGTCGACGAGACCAGCCTGTTCCGCATCGCCAGCATGACCAAGCCGATCACCTCGATCGCCTTCATGATGCTGGTCGAGGAGGGCAAGGTCGCGCTCGACACGCCGGTCCACCACATCCTGCCCGAGTTCAAGGGCATCGGCGTCTACGACGGCGGCGGTGGCGGCGTGCCCTTTGTCACCAAACCGACCGCCGAGCCGATGCGGATGGTCGACCTGCTCCGCCACACCTCCGGCCTCACCTATGGCTTCCAGAACCGCTCCAACGTCGATGCCGCTTATCGCGCGAGCAAGCTCGAGGCATGGTACGACAACCTCGATCTCGACGGCTTCGTCGCCGCGCTGGCTAAGCTGCCGCTCGAATTCTCCCCGGGCGAGGCATGGAACTATTCGGTGTCGACCGACGTGCTCGGCGCCGTCGTCCAGCGCATCGCCGGCAAGCCGCTGCCGGAGGTCTTCCGCGAACGCATCTTTGCCCCGCTCGGCATGGACGACACCTTCTTCCAGGTGCCGGCGGACAAGCTCCACCGGCTGACCGACTGCTACACCTTCGTGCCCGACAAGGGCCGCATCATGTACGATCGCGGCGAGGAGTCGGCCTGGGCCAGGCCCCAGACGCTGACCTCGGGCGGCGGCGGGCTGGTGTCGAGCGCGCTCGATTATCACCGCTTCTGCCGCATGTGCCTGAACGGCGGCGAGCTGGACGGCGTGCGGCTGGTCTCGCGCAAGACGATCGAGCTGATGACGCTCAACCACCTGCCCGGCAAATCCGACCTCGCCACCATGTCGCGCTCATTGTTCAGCGAGACCCAGAACGCCGGCACCGGCTTCGGCCTCGGCTTCGCGGTGACGCAGGATGTCGCGAAGTCGATGATCCCGGGCAGCGTCGGCGAATATTATTGGGGCGGCATGTTCTCAACCGCCTTCTTCATCGATCCGGTCGAGCGCGTCACCATGGTCTTCATGACCCAGATGTCGCCCTCCAATACCTATCCGATCCGGCGCGAGCTCAAGACGCTGATCTACTCGGCGTTGACCTAATTCCCACGCTCCTGCGGAAGCAGGAGCCCTGAGTTACCGGGCCGACGCGTGCGGCCACAGCTCCTGCTTCCGCAGGAGCACCAGAGGAGAAGAAGATGTCCACCACCTTGGCCGCTACCCCCGTCCGCACCGAACGCCACGACGACGTCCTCGTCATCATCTCCGACAACCCGCCGGTGAACGCGCTCGGCGCCGGGGTGCGCCAGGGATTGGACGCCGGCATCAAGGAAGCCGCCGCCGATCCGGCGATCAAGGCGGTAGTGATCCGCTGCGACGGCCGCACTTTCTTCGCCGGCGCCGACATCACCGAGTTCGGCAAGCCCCCGGTCGAGCCCTGGCTGCCCGCCGTGGTCGACGCGATCGAGGCGCTCGACAAGCCGGTGGTGGCGGCGATCCACGGCACCGCGTTCGGCGGCGGCTGCGAGGTGGCGCTCGGTTGCCATTACCGCATCGCCGTGCCCTCGGCGAAGCTCGGCACGCCCGAGGTCAAGCTCGGCCTGCTCCCCGGCGCGGGCGGCACCCAGCGCATTCCGCGTATCGCCGGCGTCAAGCTGGCGCTGGAGATGACCGCGCTCGGCGACCCGATCTCCGCCGAACGGGCACTCGACGCAGGTCTCATCGACCGCCTCGCCGGCGAGGACAGCCTGGAGCCCGATGCGGTCACCTTCGCCCGCGAAGTCGCCGACTGGCGCCCCCTGCCCCGCGCCTCGGAAAAGAGCGTGACGCCCGATCCCGAGGCGGTCGAGGCATTCAGACAAGCCAACGCCCGCCGCTTCCGCGGCTTCGAGGCGCCGTTCGCCAACATCGCCTGCGTCGAGAAGGCGGCGTCCGGCGCGAGCTTCGCCGACGGCATCGCCTTCGAGCGGCAGGAATTCATGAAGCTGATGATGGGCACCCAATCGGCCGCCCAGCGCCATATCTTCTTCGCCGAGCGCAAGGCCTCGAAGATCGACGACGTGCCCGAGGACACCAAGCTGCGCGACATCCGCAAGGTCGGCGTGATCGGCGCCGGCACGATGGGCGGCGGCATCAGCATGAACTTCCTGTCCGCCGGCATCCCGGTGACGATCGTCGAGATGGCGCAGGAGGCGCTCGATCGCGGCACGGCCACGATCCGCAAGAACTACGAGGCCACGGCCGCCAAGGGCCGCATCACCGCCGCGCAGGTCGAAAAGGCGATGGGCCTGCTCACTCCCACGCTCGACTTCGACGCCCTCGCCAACTGCGACCTCGTCATCGAGGCGGTCTATGAGAGCATGGACGTCAAGAAGGAGGTGTTCGGCAAGCTCGATCATGTAGCCAAGCCCGGTGCGATCCTCGCCTCCAACACCAGCTACCTCAACATCGACGAGATCGCCGCGGCCATCTCACGGCCTGAGGATGTGCTGGGGATGCACTTCTTCTCGCCCGCCAACGTGATGAAGCTGCTCGAGGTCGTGCGCGGGGCGAAAACCGCACCCGACGTGCTGGCGACGGTGATGGCGCTCGCCAAGACGATCCGCAAGGTCGCGGTGGTCGCCGGCGTCTGCTTCGGCTTCATCGGCAACCGCATGCTGATGCCGCGTCAGATCGAGGCCAACAAGCTCCTGATGGAGGGCGCCAGCCCCGAGCAGATCGACAAGGTCCATGTCGAGTTCGGCATGCCGATGGGCCCCTTCCAGATGAGCGACCTCGCCGGCGTCGACATCGGCTGGCACCGCGACCCGACCCGCATCGAAAGCATCCGCGACGCGCTCTGCGCCGAGGGCCGCTGGGGCCAGAAGAAGGGCGCGGGCTTCTACGACTATGACGAGAAGCGCAATCCGACGCCGTCCCCGCGCGTCGCCGAGATCATCGAGGAGTTCCGCAAGAAGACCGGCACGCCCCAACACGCGGTGACCGACGAGGAGATCGTCGAGCGCACGCTCTACCCGATGGTCAACGAGGGCGCGAAGATCCTTGCCGAAGGGATGGCCCAGCGCGCGTCGGACATCGATGTGGTGTGGATCTACGGCTACGGCTGGCCGGTCTATCGCGGCGGGCCGATGTTCTGGGCGAACACGGTGGGGCTCAAGGCGATCGTCGACGGGCTGGAGAAGCACGGCTTCGACGTGGCCCCGCTGCTGCGCGAGAAGGCGGAGAAGGGGGAACGGTTCTGATGGAGGTGTCACGGTTAGCCCTCTCCCCTCCGGGGAGAGGGTTGGGAGAGGGGCAGTGCGGCAGGCGATGGTCTCTGCGAGACCCCCACCCCTCTCCCAACCCTCTCCCCAAAGGGGAGAGGGCTAAGTGATGAAAACCGCCCGCGAAACCGTCGCCGCCATCGCCGCTGGCGAAACCTCCGCCCGCGCCGAGGTTGAATCCGCCATCGCCCGCATCGAATCCGGCGACGCCGCGATCAACGCCGTCGTCGTCCGCGATTTCGACCGCGCTCGCGCCGCCGCCGACGCGGCCGACCGCCGCATCATGGAGGGCGAGCGCACCCCGCTGCTCGGCCTGCCGATGACGGTGAAGGAAAGCTTCGACGTCGCCGGTCTCCCCACGAGCTGGGGATTCGTCGAGCATCGCGACTATGTGCCCACGGCCGATGCGGAGGCGGTGAAGCGCCTCAGGAACGCCGGCGCGATCATCCTCGGCAAGACCAACGTGCCCCCCGCGCTCGCCGACCTCCAGGCCGACAACCCTGTCTACGGCCGCACCAACAACCCCCACGATCCCGAGCGGGTCGCGGGCGGCTCCTCCGGCGGCTCGGCGGCCGCGCTGGCAGCCGGCTACGTCGCGCTGGAACTGGGCTCCGACATCGGCGGCTCGATCCGCGTCCCCGCCGCCTTCAACGGCGTCTGGGGCCACAAGCCGACCTATGCCGCCCTCTCCTCCGAAGGCCATCATTTCCCCCGTACCGACGGCGCCCGCGCGGCGATGGCGGTGATCGGCCCGCTGGCGCGCGATCCGGACGATCTCGCCCTCGCGCTCGACATCCTGGCCAGCCAGCCGCTCCCCAGACCCGCTCCGCGCGAGCCTGGCGAATGGCGCGTGCTGATCCTTGACGGCCACCCTTCCGCCAAGGTCGCCGCCCCGATCCGCGACGCGCTCGATGCCCTTGCCCGCGCCTTCGAGCGCGTCGGCGCGCGTATCGACCGCGACAGCCCGCTGCTCCCCGACCTCGCCGAGCAGCACCGCCACTACATGCACATGCTGAACATCGCGATCACCCGCGGCATCCCGCCCGAGGGAAAGCCGGCGCCGACGCTGGCCGAATGGTTCGGCCTCAACGACCACCAGGCCCGCAACCGCCGCCGCTGGAACCGCCTGTTCGCCGACTATGACGCGGTGATCACGCCAACGCTCGGCATCACCGCCTTCCCGCACGACCCGACCCCGCTCGCCGAACGCCAGCTGGTGATCGACGGCGAGCCCACGCCGTTCGGCGCGCAGTTCGCCTTCCCCGGCCTCGCCACCTTCCCGATGCTGCCCGCGACCAGCGTGCCGATCGCCGTCGATCCCGACGGCCTGCCGATTGGCGTTCAGGTGATCGCCGACACGCTCGCCGACCACACCGCGATCGCCGTGGCCAAGGCCGCGCACGACCTGATGAGGACTGAGAGATGACCGACCTCGACACCTTCCGCACGGAGACCCGCGCCTGGCTGGAGGCGAACTGCCCGCCGTCGATGCGTGAGCCGGCGCATGGCGAAGCCGACATCAACTGGGGCGGCCGCAAGGCGGATTACTCGAAGAACCCCGATCAGAAGCTGTGGATGGACCGCATGGCCGAGCGCGGCTGGACGGTGCCCGACTGGCCGAAAGCGTACGGGGGCGGCGGCCTTTCCCCGGCCGAGACCAAGATCCTGCGCGAGGAGATGGCCCGTCTCAAGTGCCGCAACCCGCTCAACAGCTTCGGCATCTCGATGCTCGGCCCGGCGCTGCTCAAATACGGTACCGAGGACCAGAAGCTCGAGCACCTGCCGAAGATCGCCCGCGGCGAAATCCGCTGGTGCCAGGGCTATTCGGAGCCCAACGCCGGCTCCGATCTCGCCGGCCTCCAGACCTGGGCCGAGGACGCAGGCGACCATTATGTCGTCAACGGCCAGAAGGTCTGGACCAGCTACGCCGACAAGGCCGACTGGATCTTCTGCCTAGTCCGCACCTCGAAGGAATCGAAGCAGGGCGGCATCAGCTTCCTCCTGTTCGACATGGAGAGCCCCGGCGTCTCGACCAGGCCGATCCTGCTGATCTCCGGCTATTCGCCCTTCTGCGAGACCTTCTTCGACAATGTGAAGGTGCCCAAGGCGAACCGCGTCCATGACGAGAACAAGGGATGGGACGTCGCCAAATACCTGCTCGGCCACGAGCGCGAGATGATCTCGGGCATGGGTCTCGGCTCCGGCAGTGGCAATCCGCTGATCGAGGGCGCGATCGCGACGATCGGCCTCGACGCCGACGGCCGCCTCGCCGACCCGCTGCTGCGCGCCCAGATCGCGCTGTTCGAGGTGCGGGCGAAGGCGTTCGCCGCGATGTCCGAGCGGTTCATCGACGAGCTCAAGGCGGGCAAGGCGCATCCCGCCCAGCCCTCGATGATGAAATACTACGGCACCGAGCTCAACAAGACGCGCCACGAGCTGATGATGGCCGCGGGCGGCTCCGACGCGCTCGAATGGGAAAGCGATGCCTCGCACCACGGCGCTGCAGCCCGGGCGTGGCTCAGGACCAAGGCCAATTCGATCGAAGGCGGCACCAGCGAGATCCAGCTCAACATCGTCGCCAAGCGGATCCTGGAGCTGCCCGGAGCGTGACATATACAAGCCCTCTCCCCCTTGGGGAGAGGGTTGGGAGAGGGGTTGGGGTCTCACCGAGACCAGCGCCCGCGGCACCGCCCCTCTCCCCAACCCTCTCCCCAAAGGGGAGAGGGAGCAGGAGATAGCAATGCCCCTCTACCTCAACGACGAACAGACGATGCTCCGCGACACCGCAAAGGATTTCGTCGCCGAGCACGCCCCGGTCAGCCACCTCCGCGCCCTGCGCGACGCGAACGACCCCACCGGCTTCAGCCGCGACCTGTGGAAGCAGTTCGCCGAGATGGGCTTCACGGGCATCCTGATCCCGGAGACGGACAGCGGCCTGGGCCTCGGCCATGTCGAAGCCGGCGTGGTGCTGGAGGAGGTCGGCCGCAACCTTTCCCCATCCCCCTTCCTCACCACCGCCGTCGCCGCGGTCGAGGTGCTAAACGGCACCGCCCACGCCGCTCGCTGGTTCCCCGGCATCCTTACCGGCGACACCGTCGCCGCTCTCGCGATCGACGAAGGCCCAAAGCATCGCAATCATTTCGCCGTGAAGGCGGAGCGTTCCGGCAACGGTTTCAAGCTCAGCGGCAAGAAGCAATTCGTCACCCACGGCCACGTCGCCGACCTCATCATCGTCGCCGCCCGTACCGCCGGCACGCCTGCGGACAAGGACGGCCTCACCCTGTTCGCCGTGCCGAAGGGCGCCGCCGGCCTCACCGCGACACCCGAGCGCCTGGCCGACTCCAGCCTCGCCGCCCGCCTGGACTTCGACGGCGTCGAGCTCGATGCCGACGCGGTGATCGGCGAGGTCGATGCCGGCCGCGATCCGCTGCGCCGCCTGATGCACGCCGCACGCGCCGGCGCCTCGGCCGAGCTGCTGGGCGTCGGCGGCGGCGCGATGGACATGACGATCGGCTATCTGAAGGAACGCAAGCAGTTCGGCCTGCCGATCGGCAGCTTCCAGGCCCTCCAGCACCGCGCCGCCCATCTCTATTCGGAAATGGAGGTCGCCCGCGCCGCCACGCTCAAGGCCCAGCAGCTACTCGATGCCGGCGACGACAAGGCGGCGGAGGCGGTGTCGGTCGCCAAGGCGATGACGGGCCTCGCCACCACGCTCGCGGTGCAGGAAGGCATCCAGATGCACGGCGGCATCGGCATGACCGACGAGTTCGACATCGGCTTCTACATGAAGCGGGCGCGCGTGCTTGCGGAGATGTTCGGCGACGCAAACTTCCACGCCGACATTCTGGCAAAGAATGCCGGCTACTGACCCTTCCCCCTTCGCCCTGAGCTTGTCGACCCGGAGGGCGAGCTTGCTCAACGGCCGCCCTTCTTTCTATCGAAGGGGAGAAGAGAGAACGGTGCTTCGACAAGCTCAGCACGAACGGAAGTAACAATGGCCGACGACGAACTCCCCAAACCCCGCCGCACCGATGCGGAGATCGTCGCCGAGCTGGTGACCCTGCTCGAGGTCGAAGAACTCGACACCGACCTCTACCGCGGCTCGCGCCAGCCCGGCGGACGCGGCCGCGTGTTCGGCGGTCAGGTGATCGCACAGGCGCTGCAATCCGCGCAGCGCTCGGTCAGCGAGGGCAAGATCGCCCATTCGCTCCACGCCTATTTCATGCGACCGGGCGACGAGGACTATCCGATCATCTACCGCGTCGTCCGCGACTTCGAAGGACGAAGCTTCGCCACGCGCCGCATCATCGCCATGCAGCGCGGCCAGCCGATCCTCAACATGGCTGCCTCGTTCCAGCTTCCCGAGGAAGGGCTCCACCACCAGGACGCGATGCCGGATGTCCCACCGCCCGAGGAGCTAAGGACCGAGCAGGAGCTTCGCCGCGAGGCGATCGACGAAATCCCGGAAAAGCTGCGTCCCTTCTTCCTCCGCCGCCGCCCGATCGAGATCCGCCCGGTGGCGCCCCGGTCCTGGCACAAACCGGAAAAGTCGGAACCCGCCCATCAAAGCTGGTTCCGCGCGATCGCACCGCTTCCCGATGATCCCGCGCTGCATCGCGCGGTGATTTCCTATGCCTCCGACATGATGCTGCTCGGCACGGCGATGCTGCCGCACGGCGTCACCTGGATGACGCACAATATGCAGACCGCCAGCCTCGACCATGCCGTGTGGCTGCACGAACCGGCCCGCGCGGATGAATGGCTGCTCTATGTCACCGACAGCCCCTGGTCCGGCCACGCCCGTGGCTTCAACCGCGGCAAGATCTACGATCGCGGTGGCCGCCTTGTTGCAAGCACCGCCCAGGAAGGCCTCATCCGCCTGCGCGGATAAAATTCCATCGGGCTGAAGCTTGTGCTCCCGTGAAAGCAGGAGCCTTGGATCTCGGAGCGTTCGCTTGCGGCCTGAGCTCCTGCCTTCGTAGGAGCACTGGCAGTATTTCCATTCGGACAGGACGGCCCCTGACCATCAAAAGAAAAAGGCCGCCGGAACAACCGGCGGCCTCAATCGGTCAATGACCGGAATTCTCAGTTGCTGTCGGAATCGTCGTCGTCATCGACCGCGATGATGATCGCACCGGCGCCGATCGCAAGGGCGCCGACGACAGCGGCCCAGGCTCCGGGAGCAAGCCGCGACTTGCCGTCGGTCTGCGACGACGCGCGAACCTGCGGCGCGTTGGCGACCGAAAGCTTCGCAGCCGGATTGGCAAGCGCCGGCGTCGCCATCAAGGACAGCGCGATCGCAGCGGATGTCATAAGCCTGATACGCATAATAAAGTAACCCCTTCGGCGGTTGAACCCTCAAGGCGATTCGTAACGCAACTCGCCCACTCGAGTTCCACGGAACCGGGCGAGCCTCACTGTGCAGTCATCTTCTGCACCGCACAAAATATCCCAACTAAGATACCAACGCAAGCTTAACTGGACAAAAGAAAATCGCCCGGCGACCGAAGGATAACCTTCACCCACCGGACGATCCCTCAGGCCGCGCCTGTGAACGCGGCCAATGTCATGCAACTGTCAGATCAGTTGCTGTCCGACTTATCGTCGTCATCGGCGATGATGATGATGCCGGCGATGATTGCCACAGCCGCGAGGCCGATCAGCACGCCCGACCCGATGTGCGACGCCTTGTCGGCGGGCGACGAGGCGCGAACCTGCGACGCCTTGGCAACCGACAGGCGAGCCGCCGGATTCGCGAGCGCCGGGGTGGCGATGAGAGACATGGCAATGGCGGCTGACGTCAGAAGTCTGGCGCGCATAAAAAACAGCCCCTTTCGAGAGTGATAACTCGGATGAAATCGCTTACGCAGTTACAGGCTCGGGCCCTGCCGGACCGTCGCAACGACGCCCAGCCCAAGCCAGACGACGGGGGTTCGCTTAACGCAAAGCAGCTTCCACCACAAGCTTGCTACGGATCGAAATCCCGAATTCGACACGCCCGGTCGCGAAAATGCCGGCCCATGCGGAATCGTATCTGGTGTCGAGACGTGCTTTGACAGCATTCGGCAAAGAATGGACACCGATTGTTACTGTCCGTTAACAATCTGCACCGGATCGGATCCATCGCCTGGGATCGGCTACACCGCCGGCTTGCCGAATTCCTGGCGCGTCACCGGATGGCTCGACGACAGGCCGCCATCGACCGCGATCGCCTGACCGTTGATATAGCTGGCGTCGTCGGACGCGAGGAACAGCGCGGTGCGCGCGATCTCCTCGGGCACGCCATAGCGCCCGAGCGGATTGAGCCGGCCGACCTTGTCGAGCTTGCCGGCCTCGCGCGCATAGTCGAACACGCGCTGCGTCATGCCCGTCTCGATCAAGCCGGGACAGATCGCATTGACGCGCACGCCGGTCCCGGTGAGCTGCTGCGCCGCGGTCTGGACGAGGTTGATCACGCCCGCCTTTGATGCCGAATAGGCCGGTCCACCTGCGCCCGAGCGGATGCCGGCGACGCTGGCGGTGCAGACGATCGCACCCTTGCCCCGTTTGATGATCTCCGGGGCGCCATGCTTGATCGCCAGGAACGGTCCGATCAGGTTGACGCGCAGCACCTCCGTCCACAGTTCGACCGAGGACTCGAAGATGCCGGCCATGCCGCCGGAGATGCCGGCATTGGCGTAGATCACGTCAAGGCCGCCGTACCGCTCGACCGCCAGCGCGACGGTGCGCACGACACCCTCCTCGCTGCCGGCATCCATCTGGATCGCGGTTGCCGTCCCGCCCGCGGCGGCGATGAGCTCGACCGTCTCGTGCACCGCTTCGGTCCGGTCGGCGGCGATCACCCGGCCACCCTCCTCTGCGAACAACCGGGCCGAGGCGCGGCCGATGCCCGATCCCGCACCGGTGACGATGATCGATTTGCCCGAAAAGCGCGCCATCAGATGCCTCCCGCCTTCTCCGCGAATGCCCATGCGCTCCTCGCCAGCATCGGCACGCGCGCCCCCGCTTCCTCGGCCTGCGCATTCGACGCATTGCCCGTCAGCACGCGCTTCTTGATCCCCTGCACGATTCCCATCAGCCGGAACTGGCAGAAGGCGAAATACCAGTTGAGATCCGGCACCCCGTCCAGCCCGGTCGCAGTGCAATAGCGCTCGACCATCTCCTCGATCGTCGGAATGCCGCTGTCGCGCCCCGCAAGGCCGCCCACGGTGGCGGCCCCATTCGCTGGCATCGCCCAGTTGATCAGCAGATAGCTGAAGTCCGCCATCGGGTCGCCGAGCGTCGACAGCTCCCAGTCGAGCACCGCCCTCACCCGCGCCTCTCCATCGGCGAAGATCATGTTGTCGATGCGATAGTCGCCGTGGACGATCGCGGTGCGTTTCTGCTCGGGCAGGGTGCGCGGCAGCCACTCGATCAGCCGCTCGGCCTCCGGAATGTCGTCGGTTTGCGCGAGCCGGTACTGCTTGGTCCAGCGCCCGACCTGCCTCTCGAAGTAACTTCCCGGCTTTCCGTAATCGTTTAAGCCAACTTTATCATAGTCGATATTATGAAGCTGGGCGAGACGGTCGACGATTTCGTGATAGATCGCGGTGCGCTGCTCGGGCGTGTGATCAGGCAAGGCGCCGTTCCAATAGGTGACGCCCTCCACCAGCTCCATCACATAGAAGGCGGAGCCGATGACGCTCTCGTCCTCGCACAGTCCGTAGGGCCGAGCGACCGGAAAGCCGGTCGGATGCAGGCCGGAGATCAAGCGATATTCACGGTCGACCGCGTGGGCGGACGGCAGCAGCGGTCCGAATGGCTTGCGCCGCAGCACATAGGGACCACTCGGCGAATCAATACGATAGGTCGGATTGCTCTGGCCGCCCGGGAACTTGGCGTAGCGGAGCGGTCCGCGGAAGCCGGCGACGTTCGCCTCCATCCACGCGGTCAGTTGGCCGGTATCAAGGTCGTCGACCTGCTCCAGTTCGGTCCGCCGCTCCGCCATCATGCGAACTCGATCACCGACCGGACGCTGTCGCCCTGGCGCAGCTTGTCGAACGCGTCATTCACATCCTCCAGCCTGATCCGCTCGGCGACCATCGTGTCGAGGTCGAGCTTGCCGTCGAGGTAGAGCCGCACCAGCCGCGGCATGTCGATCGGGAAGCGCGTCGATCCGGCCAGCGAACCCTGGATCTTCTTGGCGCTGAGGAAGGTCGGCCCCGGCAGGTTCACCGTCACCCCCGGCGCGATCATGCCGAGGATCGTCGCGGTGCCCCCACGGCGCAGGATCGTCCAGGCCAGTTCGGCGGTGTTCCCCCGCCCGACCGCCTCGATTGCGTAGTTGACCCCGCCGTCGGTCAGCTTCAGCACCTGCTTGACCAGGTCGTCGGCATTGGCGTCGAGCGCATGGGTCGCCCCCATCTTCAATGCGATTTCGCGCTTCTCCGGCACCGGATCGATCGCGATGATCGTCTGCGCGCCCGCGATCTTGGCGGCATTGACCGCGCTGAGGCCGATGCCCCCCGCCCCCACTACCGCGACGCTGTCGCCGGGCCGCACGTCGCTGTCGTGGAAGATCGCACCGGCACCGGTCATCACCGCGCAGCCGAGTAGCGCCGCCCGGTCGAGCGGCATCGCCTTGTCGATCGCGACGCAGGCGTTCTCGTGGATCAGCATCCGCTCCGCGAAGGCGGACAGGTTGAGGTAATGCGCGATCGGCGTCCCGTCGGTCAGCTTCAGCCGCGGCTCGGCGCCCTCGGGCCGGCGCACCGACGCGTCGACGCACAGCGACGGACGGCCCGAGACGCAGAACTCGCATGAGCCGCAGAAAGCGGTGAAGAAACTGATGACATGATCCCCCGGCTTCAGCCGCGCGACGTCGCTGCCGACCGCCAGCACCACGCCGGCCGCCTCATGCCCCGGCACCGTCGGCATCGCGTGCGGATAGACGCCGTCGACGAAATGCAGGTCCGACCGGCACACCCCGCACGCCGCCGTCTGCACCAGCACCTCGCGCGGGCCGGGATCGGCGACGATCACCTCCTCGATGCGGAGGGGCTGCTTCGGCTCGAACAGGACGGCTGCTTTCACTTTCATCCTCTCCCTTCGTCACCCCGGCCTTGTGCCGGGGTCCACCGCGCCACCCGCGACGGCATGAATTGTTGAGCCGTGGATGCCGGAACAAGTCCGGCATGACGGTTGGGGCCTAACGCGACACCCCGACATCCCCGCTCGACGCCGTATCCGCCCGATATTCCCCATATTTCCCAAACTCGTGCCGCGCGATCGCCCGGTTGTGCACCTCGTCCGGCCCGTCGGCGAAGCGCAACGTCCGTACGTTCGCCCAGGCACCCGCCAGCTCGAAATCGCCCGACACCCCGCCCCCGCCATGCGCCTGGATGGCATCGTCCAGGATCTGCAGCGCCATCGACGGCGCCTGCACCTTGATCATCGCGATCTCGAGCTGTGCCGACTTGTTGCCCGCCTTGTCCATCATGTCCGCCGCCTTGAGGCAGAGCAGCCGCGTCATCTCGATGTCGATCCGCGCCCGCGCGATGCGCTGCTCCCAGATCGAATGGTCGGCGATGCGCTTGCCGAAGGCGATGCGCGACAAGAGCCGCTTCGCCATCGCCTCGATCGCCACCTCGGCCACCCCGATCGTGCGCATGCAGTGGTGGATGCGCCCCGGCCCCAGCCGCCCCTGCGCGATCTCGAACCCCCGCCCCTCGCCGAGGAGGACGTTCTCGACCGGCACGCGGACATTCTCCAGCACCACCTCGCCATGCCCGTGCGGCGCATGGTCATAGCCGAACACCGACAGCATCCGCTCGATCCGGACACCCGGCGCGTCGAGCGGCACCAGGATCTGGCTCTGCTGGGCATGGCGCTTGGCCTGCGTGTCGGTCTTGCCCATCACGATCGCGATCTTGCAGCGCGGATCGCCGACGCCAGACGACCACCATTTCCGCCCGTTGATGACATAATGATCACCATCCCGGACCATCGAAGTCTCGATGTTGGTCGCGTCCGACGACGCCACCGCCGGCTCGGTCATCAGAAAAGCCGAACGGATTTCCCCATCCATCAGCGGCCGCAGCCACCGCTCCTTCTGCTCGCGGGTGCCGTAGCGATGCAGCACCTCCATGTTGCCGGTATCGGGCGCCGAGCAGTTGAAGCACTCGCTCGCCCAGCCGATCCGGCCCATCTCCTCGGCACATAACGCATATTCGAGATTGGTGAGCTGCGTGCCCTCGAACTCGAAGCTGTCGTCGACATGGGCCTGCCCCGAATGCGGCGGCATGAAGAAGTTCCACAGCCCCTGCGCCCTGGCGATTGCCTTCACCTCCTCGACGACGGGAAGCACCTTCCAGCGATCGCCCTCGTCATGCTGGCGGCGATACTCGTCCTGCCGCGTGCGGATGTGCTGGTCGATGAAGGCCCTCACGCGGTCGCGGAAATAGGTCTCGCGCTCGCTCAGCGTGAAGTCCATGGCCGCCTCTCCTCAATCTCGCGTCATTCTGCCGCTCCGGCCATACCCGATTTTCGGTAAGGCCTGTCAAGCGTGCCGAACACTCCCGCAAAAAAAGACGCTTTGGTTTCAAAAATCCCCTGCTAGATTGAGGAGATGAACGCCCCGGACCCGATCCGCGCGGCCGAGGAGGGGGGAACGAAGCGGTTCCGCGCGAAGCGTGACGCCATCCTCGCCGCAGCCGCCGAAGCCATCAACGAACAGAGCGCGAAGGGCATGACCTTCGCCGACGTCGCCGCGCGCGTCGGGCTCAACACCACCAGCGTCACCTATTATTTCCGCCGCAAGGAGGACCTCGCCACCGCCTGCTTCGAGCATACGCTCGAGCGGCTGCAGGACATGCTGGCAGCCTCGATGGCGGAACCGACGCCGGAGCGGCGCGTCGCCAAATTCCTCGAGATCAACATGACCCGCCTCGCCGCGATCCGCCGCGAGGAGGAGAAGCCGCTGGCGGTGCTGTCGGACCTGCGCGCGCTGGAGGGGCCGGCGCGCGAGCAGCTCCTCGCCGGCTGGCGCGAGGTGTTCAGCCGCACCCGCCTGCTGTGGGGCGAGCCGGCGACCCGCGCGATCAAGGACCTCAACGGCGCCCGCGCGCACGTGCTGCTCGAGAACAGCTTCTGGCTGTCGGCCTGGCTCACCCGCTACGAACTCGACGAATATCCGCGCGTCGAGCAGCGTATCATGGACGTGTTCCGCACCGGCCTCGCCCGCCAGGACGCGGCCTGGGCGCCGGCGCTGCTCGACCTGACGCACGACGAAAGCGAGCCCGGCCGCGCCGCCTTCCTGACCGCGGCGACGCGCCTCATCAACGAGCTCGGCTACCGCGGCGCCTCGGTGCACAGGATCGCGAGCGAGCTCAACGTCACCAAGGGCAGCTTCTACCACCATCTCGACGCCAAGGACGAGCTGGTCACCGCCTGCTACAAGCGCAGCTTCGACACCATCGCCGACGCCCAGCGCCTCGCGCACGAGCGCGGCGGCAGCTTGTGGCAGATGCTGCAGGACGTGATCGCGACGTTGCTCGACGTGCAGTTCTCGGAGCACGGCCCGCTCCTGCGCACCACCGCGCTGTCGGGCCTGCCGCCGCGCGAGCGGCAGACGATGATCGACCGCTCGAACCGCATCGCGCGCCGCTTCGCCGGCATGATCTCCGACGGCATCGCCGAGGGCTCGATCCGCCCGGTCGACCCGCTGGTCGCGAGCCAGCTGCTGATGTCGCTGCAGAACGCCGCCTTCGACATGCGCAAATGGGCCGGCACCATGAGCCGCGAGCGCGCGGTGGCGATGTACGCATCGACGCTGGCATTCGGCCTGTTCGACGACAGGGCGGCGGGGTAGCCCTTACCGTCCCTCTCCCATTGGGAGAGGGAAGGAGCGCCGAAGGCGCGGGAGGGTGAGGGTGACTACGGCCGGCGAGGGCACCCTCACCCTCCCACTCGGCTACGCCGAGCGGGCCCCTCCCTCTCCCAATGGGAGAGGGCCTTCTCTCTAATACCCACCCAACCGCGCGAACCGGTCACGGTGCCACGCCGCCGTCCCCCACATCTGCTCCAGCACCCTCATCCGTTTCAGATAGAAGCCCGCGTCATATTCATCCGTCATCCCGATGCCGCCATGGAGCTGGATCAGCTCGCGGCTCATCAGGTTGCCCACCTCATTGGCCTTGGCCTTGGCGAGCGAAGCCGCCTGGCGCGTGTCGCCACCGCCGTCGAGCGCCTGGAGCCCCGCCTCGACCGCCGAGCGCATGACCTCGATATCGCCATAGAGCCCGGCCATGCGATGCTGCAGCGCCTGGAAGGTCGCCAGCACCTGCCCGAACTGCACGCGCTGCTTGAGGTACGCGAGCGTGGTCTCGAACGCCTGCCCTGCCATGCCAAGCATCTCGGCGGAGGCGAGGATCGCCGCGCGGTCGAGCGCCGCATCGAGCAGGCCATCCCCGCCCTCCGTCAGCTTCTCGGCCGCCGCGCCGGTGAAACGCACCTCGGCATGGCTGCGGAAGTCGGCGAGGTGCCGTCGCGAGCGGGCAACCCCTTCCCCCTCCTCGACCAGATAGAGCCCATCGACCGCCGCGACGACGAACAGCCCCGCGGTATCGCCCTCAGCCACGAACGCCTTGACGCCGCTCAGCCTGCCGCCCTCGACCCGCGCGGCAATCGCCGCCGGGTCATGCCGCGGCCCCTCGTCGACCGCGAGCGTCGCCACCAGCTCGCCGCTCGCGATCCGGGGCAGGAACCGCGCCTTCTGCGCCTCGCTGCCGCCGAGGATGATCGCCGATGCCGCCACCGCCGACGCGGCGAGCGGGCTGGCGGTGAGCGTCTTCGCCGTCTCCTCGATCACCAGCCCCAGGCTCAGCCAGCCGAAATCGCTGCCGCCATAGGCCTCGGGAATGATGATCCCGGTCCAGCCCATACCGGCCATCTCACCATAGACCGACGGGTCGTACCCCGCCGCCTCGTCCGCGTCGCGCACCTTGCGCCAGGCGCCGACGGGGCTCTCGTTGCTGGTCCACTCGCGCGCCATGTCGCGCAGCATCGTCTGCTCTTCGCTGAGAACGGCCATACCGAAACTCCCTCTCCCCACCGGGGAGTTTCAGGTCGGATTGTCCCCCGGACAATCCTAAACCGTGCGGGGCACGGTTTACCTGAAACTGGTTGGGGAGAGGGGCAGTGTGTCCCACCACCCTCTCGACCCAGCCCCTCTCCCGACTTCGCTACGCTCGTCTGCCCTCTCCCCGATGGGGAGAGGGCGCAAATCACTGATGGTCCAGCATCCCCAGGATGCGCTTGGCGATCACGTTGTTCTGGATTTCGGTCGATCCGCCGTAGATCGTGGTCGCCTTGCCGAACAGCCACGCCCGGGTGGCGGTGATCTCCTCGCGCGTGAAGCCTTCGCCTTCCCAGCCGAGCCCCTGCAGCCCCGCGATCTCGATGATCAATTCCGAGCGCTCCTGCCCCAGCTTGGTGCCGATCGTCTTGAGGATCGAAGACACCTCGGACACCCCGCCCGCCGCCTTCGATTCCGCCTGCACCCGCATCGCGGTGAGCAGGAAGGCGCGCCAGTCCATCTCGAACCGGGTGATCCGCGCGCGCAGCTCGCGATCGGCGATCAGCCCGTCCTTGTCCGTCCCGACATATGTCTTCGCGAGGTCCGCCAGCGACGGCCCGCCCGGCATCAGCCGCGCGCCCGCGCCCGACAGGTTGGTGCGCTCGTGCTGGAGCAGCCGCTTGCCGATCGTCCAGCCCTGCCCCTCCTCGCCGACGCGGTCGCTCTTCGGCACCTTCACGTCGGTGAAGAAGGTCTCGCAGAACGGCGACATGCCGCTGATCATCCGGATCGGCTTCACCTCGACGCCGGGCGCGTTCATGTCGATCAGCAGGAAGCTGATGCCGCCCTGCTTCTGGCTCTTGTCGGTGCGCACCAGGCAGAAGCATTTGTCCGCCCATTGCCCGCCGCTGGTCCAGGTCTTCTGCCCGTTGACGAGGTAATGATCCCCCATGTCCTCGGCGAAGGTCTGCAGGTTGGCGAGGTCCGACCCGGCATTGGGTTCCGAATAGCCCTGGCACCAGCGCACCTCGCCCCGGGCGATCGCCGGGATATGCTCGCGCTTCTGCTCTTCGCTGCCATATTCGAGCAGCGTCGGGCCGAACATCATCACGCCCATGCCGCCGATCGGGTTCCAGGCGCCGATCCGCGCCATCTCCTCGGCGAGCACCTTCGCTTCGGCCCGGCCCAGGCCGCCGCCGCCATATTCGCTGGGCCAGGTCGGGACGCCCCATCCCTTCTCGCCCATCGCCTTCTTCCAGGCGGCCTCCTCGGGCGACAGCTCGGCCGGCCCCTCGACCGCCGACATCGCATTGTCCTTGCCCTTGAGCGCCGGCGGGAAATTCTCCGCGAGCCATGCGCGGACACTCGCGCGGAACTCGTCCAACGCACTCGCCGTCTCCGGTTCAGCCAGGGTCGCCATTGCCTCTCCCATCCTTGGAACCGCCGAACGGTGCATGTGACAACTTCGGCGTCGACATGTTCTACTTTCGCCTGCCGCCTCAACCGCGACCGGGATCAAGTTTAGAAACTGCGGTACGGAAAGCACATCGTCAAGAGCGCACTCACCGGTCCGTCTCTAAGAACCGATCGACATCCGAGAGGATGACTGACATCTCAACTCTCCCCAGCGTCACCCCGGACTTGTTCCGGGGTCCACCGGGAGGCAGGGACTGGACAAGAGGGTTCAGGCCCGCCCGTGAGGCTCAGTGGACCCCGGAACAAGTCCGGGGTGACGGTTGGGAATCGGGCTACGGAAGACCTGCAACCCAAATTTCGATCCGCCCCGACCCCTCCCCGTCAGGGAAGGGACTCAACCTTATAGTTGGCGCACAGCGCCAAATCGGCCATGAACGCGGCCCCAGGGAGAGACTTCACATGCGCTTCGAACATCGCGCGGTACCGATCGCATTGGCGGCGGTGCTGATCGACACGATCGGCTTCGGCATCGTCATGCCGGTGCTGCCGACGCTGCTGATGCAGCTCGGCCATACCGACATCGAGCACGCAACCCGCGTCGCCGGCTACATGCTCGTCGCCTTCGCGGGCGTGCAGTTCTTCGCCGGACCGGTGCTCGGCAATCTCTCCGACCGGTTCGGGCGGCGGCCGGTGCTGATCTATTCGATGCTGTCGTTCGGCGTCGACTATGCACTGATGGCCTGGGCGCCGACGATCGGCTGGCTGTTCCTAGGCCGCGCGATCGCAGGCGCGGCGGGCGCAGTCTACGGCCCGGCCGGGTCGGTGATCGCCGACGTGACTCCGCCCGAGAAGCGCGCCGGCACCTTCGCGCTGATCGGCGCCGCCTTCGGGCTCGGCTTCATCCTCGGCCCAGCGCTCGGCGGCTTGGTCTCTGGCTGGGGCGTGCGCGCGCCGTTCATCGTCGCGGGGCTGCTCGCGCTCTTGAACGCGCTGGTGATGGCGGTCGCGATGCCCGAGACGCTCAAGCCCGAGAACCGCCGCCCGTTCAGCCTGGCCGACGCGCACATCGTCGGCGCCTTCCGCCCGCTGTTCCATGCCGGCGTCGCCGGGCCGCTGCTGCTGGCGACCTTCATCTTCCAGCTCGCGCACATGGTCTATCCCTCGACCTGGAGCTTCTGGGCCACCGCACGCTTCGGCTGGAGCCCGCGCGAGATCGGCTGGAGCCTCGCCTTCGTCGGCTTCATGAGCGTGATCGTCCAGGCCGGGCTCACCGGCCGCGCGGTCAAGGCGCTCGGCGAGCGGCGCACCTTGCTGATCGGCATGGCGAGCTCGGCGATCGCGTTCATCGGCTACACCCTCATCACCGCCGGCTGGCAGGCCTATGCGCTGTTCGTGGTGAGCTCGCTCCAGGGCTTCGTCATGCCGTCGGTCCAGGGCCTGCTCTCGCGCCTGGTCGACGCGACCCGGCAGGGCCAGCTCCAGGGCGGCATGGGCAGCATGGGCAGCGTCTCGCTGATCCTCGGCCCGCTGATGCTGACGCAGGCGCTCGCGTTCGGAATCGACCACAGCTTCCCCGGCGCGGCCTTCGCGCTGGCGGCGGTGCTGACCCTCACCGCAACCGCGCTGGTCGTGTGGAAGGTGCTGGGGCACGTGCCGCCGAAGGAGGCGCCCGCGGCCGCGTGATCCGCCGGGGGGAGGGCTAAATCTCCTTCCCCGGCCGCCGCGACAGCCCGACGTCGAGGTGCGCGCCGGCGTCGAGCTCGATCACCTCGCCGGTGATCACGCGGCTCGCCGGATCGAGCAGCATCGCGATCGGGCCGGCGATATCCTCCGCCGTCGCGGCCATCGCCATGGGCACGCTCGCCGCGATCCGCTCATTGAGCGCCTTGAGCCCCTCCTCGCCCAGCCGGTTGGCGAACCAGCCGGTGCCGACGTAGCTCGGCGCCACCGCATTCATGCGAATCCTCGGCGCCAGCACGCGCGCGAGGCTTTTGGTCATGGTAATCAGCGCACCCTTCGACGCAGCATAGGCGACCGACGACCCGATCCCGTGCACGCCCGCGACCGAGGCGACGTTGACCACCGCGCTGTGCGGCCCCTCGCGCATCGCGGGGGCGCAGGCGCGGATCATCTGGAAGGCGCCGATCAGGTTGAGCCGGTAGATGTCGATGAAATCCTCGGCGTCGAGCGCCTCCAGATCCTCGTGTGCGGCGAACTTGGTCTTGCCGGCGTTGTTGACGAGATAGTCGATCCGCCCGAACGCCTCGACCGCCGCCTGCGCCAGCGCCCGGCACTGGCCGTCATCGACGACATCGGCCCGCACCGCGATCGCCCCATTGCCCACCTCTGCCGCCAAAGCCTCGGCCGCCTCACGACTCGAAGCATAATTGACGACGCAGCGAACACCTCGCGCCGCCAGCACCCGCACCACCGCCGCCCCGATCCCGGTGCCCCCACCGGTAACCACCGCAACCTCTCCCGTCATGCCATCCTCCATTTTCGAAGATCGCGTATGGCATTCCCCACCACTTCCGCCTAGCTGTCGACCGAAAAGACCATGGAGAGCCCATGCCGACCGCCGTGGACATTCTAGGGAGCAATTTCGCCACCCTGCCCGATCTGATCGCCGCCCATGCCCGCGAGCATGGCGACAAGCCGGCGCTGATCCAGGGCGACCGCAGCCTGAGTTACGCCGAGCTCGACGAGGTGATGGACCGGGTCGCCGCGGCGCTGCAGCGGGAAGGCGTCCGGCAACGCCAGGCGGTCGCGATCGTGGCGGCGATGTCGATCGAATATGCCTGCGCGTTCCTCGGTGCCGTGCGGGCCGGAGCGGTGCCGGCGCCGATCGCTCCCTCCTCGACCGGCGAACAGATGGCAGCGATGATCGCTGACAGCGGCGCCTCGATCCTCTACCTCGACGCCGATGCCGCCAGGACGCTCGGCGACAGGCCGACAGCCGCCAAGCGCGTCGCGCTCGACGACAGCGATGCCGGCGCGGCGCATGAGGATTTCATCGCGCCGGAAGGCAGCAAGCCGCAGCCGGTCGAGATCCTGCCGGACGATCCGTTCAACATCATCTACTCCTCCGGCACCACCGGCACGCCCAAGGGCATCGTCCAGCCGCACCGGATGCGCTGGGCGCATATCGCGCACAATGCGGCGGCGGGGTTCGGCGAGGCGGTGACGATGATCGCGACGCCGCTCTATTCCAACACCACGCTGGTCAGTTTCCTGCCGACGCTCGGCTGGGGCGGCACCTGCGTGCTGCTCGGCAAGTTCGACGCACTGAAGTTCGTCCAGGCGGCGGAAAGGCACCGTGCCACCCACGCCATGCTGGTGCCGGTCCAGTACGCCCGGATCATGGCGCTGCCGGAGTTCGACCGCTTCGACCTTTCCAGCTTCCGGCTCAAGACCTGCACCTCCGCTCCCTTCTCCGCCGCACTCAAGGCCGACATCCTCGCGCGCTGGCCGGGGCTGCTCGTCGAATATTACGGCATGACCGAGGGCGGCGGCACCTCAGTGCTGATCGCCAACATATTCCCGGACAAGCTCCACACCGTCGGCCGCCCGATCGAGGGTCACGACATCCGCCTGATCGACGACGACGGCCGCGAGGTGCCGGTCGGCGAGATGGGCGAGGTGGTCGGCCGCTCGCCGGCAATGATGACCGGCTATCACGGACGCAGCGGGGCGACCAGCGCCGTCGAATGGTTCGACGCGGAGGGCAACCGCTTCATCCGCCACGGCGACGTCGGTCGGTTCGACGAGGACGGTTTCCTGACGCTGCTCGACCGCAAGAAGGACGTGATCATCTCCGGCGGCTTCAACATCTACCCCTCGGACATCGAGGCGGTGATGGCGGAGCATCCCGACGTCGCCGACTGCACCGTCGCCGGCGTGCCGTCGGAGGAATGGGGCGAGACGCCGGTCGCCTTCTTCGTGCCCAAGCCCGGCGCGCGGCCCGACCGCCAGGCGGTGATGGACTGGGTCAACGCCCGCGTCGGCAGGACGCAGCGGCTGCGGGGTATCGAAATGCTCGACGAGCTGCCGCGCAGCGCGATCGGCAAGGTGCTGAAGCGCGAGCTGCGCGATCGCTATCAGGCGGCCAGGGAAGCGGCATGACCGCCCTCGCCGAGCTGCTGGCCGGTGCAGAACCGGTTCAAGGCGGATTCCGCGTCGAAGTCCCGCCGAGCTGGCTCCAGGGCCGCACCGCCTATGGCGGCCTCTCCTCCGCGCTGGCGCTGCACGCGGCGAAGCTCAGCGACACCGATCTGCCGCCGCTGCGCTCGGCGCTGATCGCCTTCGTCGGGCCGCTGTCCGGTACGGTGACCGTCACCGCCGAACGCCTCCGTCGCGGCCGCAATGCCGCCTTCGTCGAGGCGACGATCCGCTCCGAAGCCGGATTGGGCTATCGCGCGACCTTCGTGTTCATGGCCGACCTGCCCTCCAGCATCGCCCACGACGAGACCGGCCGGACGCCGCACGCCCCGCCTCCAGCCGACGCCGAGCTCTACACCGGGCCGCCCGGGTTCTTCACCGGCAACTTCAACTTCTACGACATGAAGGCGCATGTCTCGGGCCCCGAATGGCTGCGCTGGGGCCGGCTGCGCGAGCGCGAGGGGCTCGATCCCGAGACGCACCTGATCGCCGTCGCCGACGCGCTGCCGCCCGCCGCCTTCGCGCTGATCCGCGACAACCAGGTGACGATGAGCTCGATGACCTGGATCGTGAACCTGCTCCAGCCCCGCCCTGTCACCATTGACGGCTGGTGGCTGCTCCACACCCGCAGCGATCGCGCGGTCGGGGGTTATTCGAGCCAGCGCATGACGATGTGGAACGCCGACGGCGTGCCCGTAGTCGAGGCGATGCAGGGCGTCGCGGTGTTCGGCTAGCGAAGCTGCGACATGTTGCGACAATCTCGCCGGCCAGTGACACACGCCAGCGACACCGGCCTTCCATATCGCCGACAGCGGGACCGATCCGGCCCGTCAGCGAAAGGATTGCCCGCAATGAAACCCTTCCCGCTTCTGGCCGCGCTCGGCGTCACGATGCTGACCGGCGTCGCCGCCTTCGCCACCCAGACCGCACCCGCCGCTACCATCGTCAAGCCGCTCAAGGGCGATACCGACAAGGACGGCAAGCTGACCCGTGCCGAGTTCCTCGCCGGTGCCGAGGCGCGCTTCGCCAAGCTCGATACCAACAAGGATGGCGTGCTCACGCCCGACGAGATGCACGCCGGCCACGGCAAGTTCGGCCATCGTTTCGGCGGGGCACCTGGGCTGATGCCGCAGGATTCGCCCCCGCCGATGGGCCGCGGGATGGGCGGACGGATGCTGGACCGCCTCGACACCGACAAGGATGGCAAGATCAGCAAGGCCGAGTTCGCCGCCCAGTCCGGCGAGCGGTTCGCGCGCTTGGACGCCAACGGCGACGGCAAGATCGATGCCGCGGAGCGTTCCGCAGCCGCAGAAGGCGGCCGGCGCGGCGGGCGCGGCATGAGCCGGATGGATCCCGACGGCGACGGCGTGATCACCCGCGCCGAGTATGACGCCCAGAGCGACCAGCGCTTCGCCCGGCTCGACACCAACGGCGACGGGTTCATCGATGCGGCCGAGCGTCAGGCGATGATGTCGCGCATGGGCCGCGGCCGCCCCGGCGGTGACACGCCTCCCCCTCCGCCGCCGGCCCCCGAGGGCAACTGAGCGCGGACGCCAGCGCCGGGCCGGTCACCCTCCTCGTCCGGCCCGGCGCTGGCCATGACGCGATGATATGGTAACTGCCATGGAGATGTCCGCCGAACTTCCCCATCTGCTGCTCGTCGACGACGAGCGCTCGATCCGCGAGCCGCTCGCGCAATATCTGACCAAACAGGGCTTCCGCGTGACCCAGTCGGGCGACGCCGAGAGCGCCCGCGCGCGGCTCAACGCCTATGCGATCGACCTGATCGTGCTCGACATCATGATGCCGGGCGAGGACGGGCTGTCGCTGTGCCGCCACATCCGCGCGACCAGCGACACGCCGGTGATCCTGCTCACCGCCCGCAGTGAGGAGACCGACCGGATCATCGGGCTCGAGATGGGCGCCGACGACTATGTGGTGAAACCCTTCTCCCCCCGCGAGCTTGCCGCGCGCATCCGCGTAGTGCTGCGGCGCGTGGCCGCAGGCGGGGTGCGCCAGCATGGGCCGGAGGCGGGCTCCTACGCCTTCTCCGGCTGGGTGCTGAAGACCGCGGAGCGCACGCTGATCGATCGGGAGGGCGTCGCCGTCCCGCTCTCGACCGGTGAGTACAACCTGCTGCTCGCGCTGGTCACGCGCCCGCGCCAGGTGCTGACGCGCGACCAGCTCCTCGATCTCACTCAAGGCCGCGAGGCGGCCGCGTTCGACCGCTCGATCGACAATCAGGTCAGCCGCCTCAGGAAAAAGATCGAGACCGATCCGAAGACCCCGACCCTCATCAAGACCGTGTGGGGCGGCGGCTACACCCTCGCGGCCGAAGTCACCAAATTGTGAGGTTCGGCCCGCGCAGCCTGCCCGGCCAGCTCGCGCTGCTCGTCGCGATCGCGTTGTTCCTCGCGCAGGCGATCAACTTCGGCCTGCTGCTGCGCGAGCGTAGCAAGTTGCGGCTGGCCGGCACCACCGGTCCGACCGTGACCCGTCTGATCGACGCTTTCGAGCGGCTCGGCAGCGGACGCCCCCTCTCCGACCGCCCGCGCGGACGCGTCCGCCTCGTTCCGGGCAATCCGATCCCCCGGGAATTGCCGCGCGTCGAGGATATAGAGTCCGCGATTCGCTCCGGCCTCGCCGAGGCCGGCGTTTCACCGGGCCGCATCGTCACCGGCGTCAGGCCGGTTTCTCCCAACGACCCGCGTATTATGCGTATGCGACCGGACCAGGCGCGCCGATTCCTTCACAGCGGCGCCGAGCTGGTCGTGGCGGTCGAGGCACCGAAGCGGGGCTGGCTGACGCTCTCCGTCCCATGGCCGCGCACCGAGCGCGGGCTGGTCGCGCAGCTCGCCGCGCAGACGCTGATCCTCTACGGCATCGTCCTGCTTGCGGTGCTGTGGATCGGGCACCGCATCGCCCGCCCGCTCCGCGCCCTTGCCGCCGCCGCGCATGATTTCCATCCCGGCGACAACGCGCCGCCGGTCGAGGAGCAGGGTCCGAGCGACGTCCGCGCCGTGATCGCGGCCTATAATGCGCTCAGCAAACGCGTGACGGCGATGCTCGACGAGAAGGACCGGATGCTCGGCGCGATCGGCCACGACCTGCGCACGCCGCTGGCAGCGCTGCGCGTCAGGATCGAATCGGTCGAGGACGACACCGATCGCGCGAAGATGGCCGACACGATCGACGAGATGAACCGCACGCTCGACGACATCCTCTCGCTCGCCCGGCTCGGCCGTCCGAGCGAGCCGCCGGTCGAGGTCGACCTTGCCGCGCTGGTCGACGCGGTGGTCGAGGATTTCCGCGACCTCGGTCATGACGTCACGGCAGAGGAATTCCCGCGCCTGCCGATGCGGCTCAGGCCCGCACTGATGCGGCGCGCGGTGCGCAACCTCATCGAAAATGCGGTCAAATATGCCGCCGACGTAGAGGTGACACTTAACCCGACGCCGAAGGGGGCACGAATCGAGGTGCTCGACCGCGGGCCCGGCGTTCCTCCGGACAAGCTCGCCGCGGTGTTCGCTCCCTTCACCCGGCTCGAAAGCTCGCGCAACCGGGAGACGGGCGGCATCGGCCTCGGCCTCGCGCTCGCGCGGGCGATCGTCGAGGAGGCCGGCGGCACGATCGCGCTCGCCAATCGCGACGGCGGCGGCCTCGTCGCCACGATCGAGCTTCGCCGCAAATGAATGCGGCGCGGACGCAACTCCGGCGCCGTTCGACCGTTCCCGCGCGACGATCCGTGGAGGACGCAGATGCCCGACGGGAACAGATTGGCACAGCAGGCGGGTCATGCCGTCGCCGAGGAAGGGATAGTGGTGCTGGACGGACCGGACGGCGTCGCGATCACCATGACTCCCGAGGCGGCGGAGCAGACCGCCCGTAACCTCGAACAGGCGGCCGAGGAAGCGCGGCGCCAGCGCGAGATGCAACGCTGATCCGATTGCGTTACATCGGCCCGCGATGATCAAGGTCGCGAGCTACAATATGCGCAAGGCGATCGGCACCGATCGCCGCCGCCTTCCCGAGCGCACGCTGGAGGTTCTGCGCGAGATCGATGCGGACGTGATCGCTTTGCAGGAGGCCGACCGCCGCTTCGGCCGGCGCGAGGGTGTCATCTCGCTCCATCTCCTGGAGGAGCACAGCCCCTGGAAGGCGGTCCCGTTCGGGATGCGCGCGCACAGCATGGGCTGGCACGGCAACGCGCTGCTGGTGCGCAAGGACGCGACCGTCGCCGATTGTGAGGCGATCCACCTGCCCGCGCTGGAGCCGCGCGGCGCGGTGATGGCCGACGTCAGGGTGAACGGGATCATGCTCCGCGTGGTCGGCATGCACCTCGATCTTTCCGGCCTGTGGCGGCGGCGGCAGGCGCATGCGATCCTCACCCATGTCGCCACGGCCGCCACGCAGCACCCGACGGTACTGATGGGCGACCTCAACGAATGGAGCCGTCAATCCGGTTGCCTGCGCGACTTCAGCCGGGACTTCACCGCGGCGGAGACCGGCCCCAGCTTCCACGCCCGGCGGCCGGTCGCCCGGCTCGATCGGATCATGGTGTCGCATGACCTCACGGTGACGGGCTGCGGCGTGCATTCCAGCGCCGCGTCGCGGACCGCCTCCGATCATCTGCCCGTCTGGGCCGAGCTCGAGCTCGCCTGATCCCATGCTGGCTTCGATGCCCTTGAACGGCTAACCGGAAGCCATGCGGGAGAAGGAACTGAGGCTGGCGCTGGTCTGCTATGGCGGCATCAGCCTCGCCGTCTACATGCATGGCATCACCGGAGAGATCTGGCGCCTCATCCGCGCCAGCCATGCCTTTCATGAAGGATCCGAACGCGCCGGCGGCAGCCAGGGCGTCTATCATGCGCTGCTGGAGGAGATCGCCGACAGTGCCGAACTGCGGCTGCGCGTGCTGGTGGACATCATCGCCGGCGCCAGCGCTGGCGGGATCAACGGCATCTTCCTGGCGCAAGCGATCGCCGCCGGCCAGTCGCTCGATCCGCTCACCCAGATGTGGTTCGACTATGCCGATGTCGAGGCGCTGCTCGATCCGGATGCCGCGCCCAATCCCTTCTCGAAGCTGTGGGCGGCGCCGATCGCCTGGATGGCGGCCAGCCGCGATGCGATCGCCGAAACGGTCGAGCCGGCGACCCGCGAAGAGGTCGGCCGCAAGCTCCAGCGCTTCGTCCGCGCCCGCTGGTTCGAGCCGCCATTCGGCGGCAAGCGCTTCACCCACATGATGTTCGACGCGCTCGACGCGATGGCCGCCGGCCCCAAGGGACCGCGCCTGTTGCCGGAGGGGCAGCCGCTCGACCTGTTCGTCACCGTCACCGATTTCCGCGGCCATCCCGAACGGCTCCGGCTCAATTCGCCGCCGGAGGTGGTCGAGACCGAGCACCGGCTGATCTTCCCCTTCTCCGACGACGGCGAGGGAAGCTGTGGCGAGCCGATCGAGCTCGCCTTCGCCGCACGCGCGACCTCGAGCTTCCCCGGAGCCTTCCCGCCGCTCCGCCTCGCCGAGATCGATGAGGTGGTGGCTGAGCGCAAACTCGAATGGCCGACGCGCCAGGCCTTCGTAGAGCGCGTATTGCCGCGCCATTCCGCCGCCAACGCCGCCGAGAGCGCTGTGCTGATCGACGGATCGGTGCTCGCCAATGCCCCTTTCCGCCCCGCGATCGACGCGCTGCGCGATCGTCCCGCCAAGCGCCAGATCGACCGCCGCTTCGTCTATGTCGATCCGGTACCAGGCTTCCATTTCTCACTGGGCTCGACCGCCGCCGAGCAGCCCGGTTTCTTCCAGACCATCATCGGCGCACTTTCCGAGCTCCCCCGCCAACAGCCGATCCGCGACAATCTCGACGCGATCGCGGCGCGGACCGAGCGGATCGAGCGGATGCACGCGATCCTGGAGGGGCTACGCGCCGAGGTCGAGGGCGCGGTAATGGGCATCTTCGGCTATACGCTGTTCCTAGACTATCCGACGACGTCGCGGCTCGCGGCTTGGCGACGGCGCGCCCAGATCGCCGCGGCCAAGAATGCCGGCCTGTCCTATTCGGCCTATGCCCGGCTCAAGCTGGTCGATGTGACCGCACTCACGGCGGACCTGCTCGAACGCGCCGGGGGGGAAACCAGTCCGGATCGCCGGCAGCATCTGCGTGATCGCGTCGGCGCCGCGATCGCTGCTCGGGGCGTTACGCCGGCCACCGCGGGCGAGCTCTCCGTGAACTCGGCGATCGTCCATTTCCTGCGCGCGCACGACCTCGGCTTCCGCATCCGTCGGCTGCGGCTGCTGGCGCGGCGGCTGACCGAGATGGATACGGGCGGCGACGACCAGCGGCTCCAGCCGTTCCGCGACGCGCTCTACGAAAGCCTCGCCCGCTATCTCGATCTCCAGGACAGCGACCGGCACAAGGCGCTGCGCGACCAGGTCCGCCATCTCGGCGACGACGCCGGCCCGCTGCTCGATGCGCTCGCCGCCGCGATGGACCTCCCCGGCATCGACGCCGAGACCGATCGCCGCCTGTCCGAGGGCTTTTCCGCGCTGCCCAAGGAGCTGCGCCGGCCGCTGCTGCTCGCCTATCTGGGCTTCCCCTTCTTCGACATCGCCACCTTGCCGCTGCTCCAGGGCGAGGGGCTCGACGAGTTCGATCCCGTAAAGGTCGACCGCATCTCCCCGGATGATGCCAAGGCGATCCGCGCCGGCGGCGCCGCGGCGACGCTGAAGGGCATCCAGTTCAACAATTTCGGCGCCTTCTTCAGCCGTGCCTATCGCGAGAACGACTATCTGTGGGGACGTCTCCACGGCGCCGACCGGCTGGTCGACATCGTCGTTTCCACCCTGCCCCTCAACGTCAGCCTGAAACCGGGACGGATCGCCGCGATCAAGCGCGCTGCCTTCCTCGCCATCCTCGACGCGGAGGAATCGCGCCTCACCGCGATTCCGGGCCTTTTCGAACAGCTGCGGCAGGAGATCGGCTGATCGGGGTGGCCATTTGCCGCAGACGCACATAAGGTCCACGCTCATGCAATTCCTCAAGACATTGCTGATCGTCCTCATGGTCGGTCTCGGGGTCGCCTTCGCGATCAACAATTGGACGACGGTGCCGCTGGCGCTGTGGGGCGGCCTCGTCGCCGACGTGAACCTGCCGCTGCTGATGCTGGTGTGCTTCCTCGCCGGGCTGGTCCCGATGTGGCTCGCCTGGCTCACCACCCGCTGGCGGCTGCGCAACCGCCTCGCCACCACCGAGCGCACCGTCGCCGACCTGCGCCAGGCCACCGCCACGCCGCCACCGCCACCCCCCGTGGCTGAGGAGAGCGCCTCGCCGCTTCCGGGGACGCTGCTGTGAGCCCGCTGTTCGTCGCCCTCGATACGCCGGACCTCGACCGCGCCAAGGCATTGGCGATGCGGGTGCGCAACCACGTCGGCGGGATCAAGCTCGGCCTCGAGTTCTTCCTGGCCAATGGTCGCACGGGAGTGCGCGAGATGGCCGACATCGGCCTGCCGGTGTTCCTCGACCTCAAGCTCCACGACATTCCCAACACCGTCGCCAAGGCGATCCAGGCGCTCCGCCCGCTGGAGCCGGCGATCCTCACCGTCCATGCCGCCGGCGGCCGCGCGATGATGGAGGATGCCAAGGCCGCCGCGCCGCTCGACACCAAGGTCGTCGCGGTGACGATGCTGACCAGCCTCGACGGCGACGACCTGACCTCGATCGGCCTCAAGCCCGATCCGCACGAACAGGTGCTGCGGCTGACCGAGCTCGCGCGCTCGGCGGGCATCGACGGCATCGTCTGCTCGGGCGAGGAAGTCGCCGCGGCACGCAAGCTCTGGCACGACGGTTTCTTCGTGGTGCCGGGGGTGCGTCCGCTCAACAGCCACGCCGCCGATCAGAAGCGCGTGGTCTCGCCCCGTCAGGCGCTCGATTCGGGCGCCTCGATCCTGGTGGTCGGCCGCCCGATCACCCAGGCCGAAGACCCCGACCAGGCGGCCCGGGCGATCGAGGCGACGCTGTAGCGCGGTTCAGGCGGCGCCGGTCACGATCGCCAGGAACTCGCCGAATTCCATTCCCGCGAGGAAGATGGCGACGGCCGACGCCAGCACCAGCAGCGCGTTCGTCAGGCGCTTGCGCTGCTCGAAGAAGCGCACGATCTGATCGATATCCATGACCCAGAACCTAGCATCTGCCACGCCTCAGGAAAATCATCGTTGCGGCGGCGAACGCGCGAGCTATCCCGCCGCGATGTCATCCGACCTCATGATTCGCCTCGCGACGCGCGGGGACCTGCCCGGCCTGCATCCGGTGATCGAGCGCGCCTACCGCGGCGACAGCGCGCGCGAGGGATGGACGCACGAGGCGGACCTGCTCGAGGACCCGCGCACCAGCCTCGACGTGCTGGAGGGCATCATCGCCAGCCCGGAGCAGCGCCTGCTGGTCGCCGAACGCGGCGACGGCACGCTGCTCGGCTGCGTCTCGGTGACGGGGCTCGGCGGCGGCCTCGCCTATCTCGGCCAGCTCTGCGTCGAACCGCGCCTCCAGGCCGGCGGCATCGGCAAGCTGCTGCTGACCGCTGCCGAGGATTGCGCCCGCAGCGAATTCGGCGCCGATCGCATCGAGATGACAGTGATCGACACGCGCGCCGAGCTGATCGCCTATTATGAGCGCCGCGGCTACGCACTCACCGGGGAGCGGCGCGATTTTCCCATTCCGCTCGATCCGCCGATGTTCATGGTGGTTCTCGAAAAGCCGCTTGCCTGATGCCTGCCAGCGCCAAGATCTGCGGCCTCTCGACGCCCGAAACGCTCGCCGCCGCCGTCGACGGAGGGGCGAGCCATGTCGGCTTCGTGGTGTTCCCACCGAGTCCGCGCCACGTTCCGCCGGAACGGTTGGCGGCGCTGGCCGGGCGCGTACCGGCACGCGTGACCCGGGTCGGCGTGTTCGTCGACCCCGACGACGCGCTGCTCGACAGCGTCGTCCCATGGCTCGACGCGCTCCAGCTCCACAAGGTCGCGCCCGAGCGTGCCGCCGCAATCCGCGCCCGCCATGGCCGCGAGACCTGGGTCGCGGTTCCGGTCAAGGCCGGTGCCGACCTCGATGCGGCACGCGGCTATCGCGGCGCGGCCGACCTAATCCTCTATGACGCCAAGACCCCCGACACCGCCGCGCTGCCCGGCGGCATGGGCTTGCGCTTCGATTGGACACTGCTCGACGGCTTCGCGCATCCGCTGCCCTGGGCGCTCTCCGGCGGGCTCGACGTAGGCAACGTCGGCGAGGCGATCGGGCGCACCGGCGCGCGGCTGGTCGACGTCTCCTCGGGTGTCGAGAGCGCGCCGGGCGTCAAGGATGTGGACAAGATCGCCGCTTTCCTTAAAGCGGTGGCGCAATGTTGAGGCTGTCCGTTCCCGTCCGCATCGGTTCTCGATGGCGCTGATCGCTTGCCCCGAGCCAGCGAACGCCATCCTGAATCCGTGAGAGAGACATGACCGACACTGCTTCCCTGCCCAATTCCCTGCGCAATCAACCGGACGAACGCGGGCATTTCGGCCGGTTCGGCGGCCGCTACGTCGCCGAGACGCTGATGCCGCTGATCCTCGATCTCGAGCGGGAATATCGCGCGGCCAAGGACGATCCCGCCTTCCAGGCGGAGTTCGACGGACTGCTCGAGCATTATGTCGGCCGCCCGAGCCCGCTCTATTACGCCGAGCGCCTGACCGCGCATTACCGCGAGGGCGCGCCGGCCGGCCTGGGCGCCAAGATCTACTTCAAGCGCGAGGAGCTCAACCACACCGGCGCGCACAAGATCAACAACTGCATCGGCCAGATCCTGCTCGCCCGCCGCATGGGCAAGACGCGGATCATCGCCGAGACCGGCGCCGGCCAGCACGGCGTCGCCACCGCGACCGTCGCCGCGCGCTTCGGCCTGCCCTGCACGATCTTCATGGGCGCCAAGGACGTCGAGCGGCAGAAGCCCAACGTGTTCCGCATGAAGCTGCTCGGCGCCGAGGTGGAGCCGGTCACCTCGGGCGCGCAGACGCTCAAGGACGCGATGAACGAGGCGCTGCGCCACTGGGTCGCGAACGTCCACGACACCTTCTACATCATCGGCACCGCCGCCGGCCCGCACCCCTATCCCGAGCTCGTCCGCGATTTCCAGGCCGTGATCGGCAAGGAGACGCGCGCGCAGATGCTGAAGGCGGAGGGGCGCCTTCCGGACCTGCTGATCGCGGCGGTCGGCGGCGGATCGAACGCGATCGGGCTGTTCCACCCCTTCCTCGACGATCCCGACGTGGCGATGCTCGGCGTCGAGGCGGCGGGGCACGGCATCGAGACCGGCCAGCACGCCGCCAGCCTCACCGGCGGTGCGCCCGGCATTCTCCACGGCAACAAGACCTATCTGCTCCAGGACGAGGACGGCCAGATCACCGAGGCGCATTCGATCTCGGCCGGGCTCGACTACCCGGGCATCGGCCCCGAGCACAGCTGGCTGCACGAGAGCGGCCGCGTCGAGTATCTTCCGATCACCGACCGGCAGGCGCTGGACGCGTTCCAGCTCTGCTGCCGCGCAGAAGGCATCATTCCCGCCCTCGAAAGCTCGCACGCGCTGGCAGCTCTCGAAGCCAAGGCACGGGAAATGCGCGAAGATCAGATCATCGTCGTCAATGTCTCCGGCCGCGGCGACAAGGATATCTTCACCGTCGCCGAAGCGCTGGGGGCGGGGATATGACCCTTTCCCATGGAGCGGCGACCCGCCTCTCCGCCGCCTTCGCCAAGGGCTGTCCCGCGCTCGTGACCTTCGTCACCGCCGGTGATCCCTCTCCCGCCGCCACCCCGGCGATCCTCGACGCGCTGGTCGAGGGCGGTGCCGACGTGATCGAGCTGGGGATGCCCTTCACCGATCCGATGGCCGACGGCCCGGCGATCCAGGCGGCGAACCTGCGCAGCCTCGCGGCGGGCACCACCACCGCCGACATCCTCGCGCTCGCCAAAGGCTTCCGCGAGCGGCACCCGGACACGCCGCTGGTGCTGATGGGTTACGCCAACCCGATGCTCCGCCGCGGCGCCGAATGGTTCGCCGACGCCTGCGCGGCGGCCGGCGTCGACGGCGTGATCTGCGTCGACGTGCCCCCCGAGGAGGACGATGCGCTCGGCCCCGCGCTCCGGGCGAAGGACGTCGCGCTGATCCGCCTCGCCACGCCGACCACCGACGCCGCGCGTCTGCCCGCGGTGCTGGGCGACGCCGGCGGCTTCCTCTACTACGTCTCGGTCGCGGGCATCACCGGTCTCCAGCAGGCCGCGCAAGCCTCGATCGCCGAGGCGGTCGGCCGGCTCAAGTCCGCCACCGACCTGCCCGTTGCAGTCGGTTTCGGCATCCGCACGCCCGAACAGGCGGCCGCAGTGGCCGCGGTGGCGGACGGCGTCGTCGTCGGCTCGGCGATCGTCGATCTCGTCGCCAAGCACGGCGCAGATGCATCCGGCCCGGTCCGCGATTATATCGCGTCGCTCGCGGCCGCGATCCGCGCCGCAAGGAAGGAACCCGCATGAGCTGGCTCAGCCGCGTCCGCAACGCCATTTCCGCCGTCGTCACCCGCGGCGCGCAGACCACCGACAACCTCTGGCACAAGTGCAAGGGCTGCGGTCAGATGGTGTTCGTCAAGGAGCTGGAGGAGAACCTCTACGTCTGCCCGCATTGCGAGCATCACGAGCGCATCGGGCCGCAGCTGCGTTTCCAATATCATTTCGACGAGGGAAGCTGGCAGGTGCTGCCCAGCCCCAAAGTCGCGGAGGATCCGCTCCGCTTCCGCGATTCGAAGCGCTACACCGACCGTCTCAAGGCCGCGCGGGCAGCGACCAACGAGCAGGACGCCTTCGTCAACGCGCTCGGCATGATCGACGGCCGCAAGGCGGTGATCGGCGTGCAGGATTTCGCCTTCATGGGCGGGTCGATGGGCCAGGCGGTGGGCGAGGCCTTCGTCGCCGGCTGCGAGGCCGCGATCGCGAACGATGCCCCCTTCATCGTCTTCACCGCCTCGGGCGGCGCGCGCATGCAGGAGGGCATCCTCAGCCTCATGCAGATGCCGCGCTCGACCGTCGCCATCGAGATGCTGCACGACGCAGGCCTGCCCTACATCGTCGTGCTGACCGACCCGACCTCGGGCGGCGTGATGGCCGCCTATGCGATGCTCGGCGACGTCCAGATCGCCGAGCCCAAGGCGACGCTCGCCTTCACCGGCCGCCGCGTGATCGAGAACACCATCCGCGAGAAGCTGCCCGACGATTTCCAGACGTCGGAATATTATCTCGACCATGGCCTCATCGACATGGTCGTGGCGCGCAAGGAGCTTAAGGCGTCTCTCGCGCGGTTGGTCGGTTATCTCAGCGCGGAGCGGAAAGCGGCATGAACAATCAAAAGCCCTCTCCCCTTTGGGGAGAGGGTTGGGAGAGGGGAAGGTGTCTCACCGAGACCGCCTGCCTGTCGCACTGCCCCTCTCCCCGGCCCTCTCCCCGGCGGGGAGAGGGAGTTAGATAGATGGATTTCGCCGTCTCCACAGACCCCGCCGTCCAGGCTCAGCTCGATCGCCTGTGGGCATTGTCCCCCGGCGCCGACATCCTCGGCCTTTCCCGCGTCACGGAGCTGCTCGCGCGCCTCGGCGACCCGCATTTCGCGCTGCCGCCGGTGTTCCATGTCGCCGGCACCAACGGCAAGGGCTCGACCTGCGCCTTCCTCCGCGCCGCGCTGGAGGCGGACGATAAGCTGGTCCACGTCTACACCTCGCCCCATCTCGTCCGCTTCAACGAGCGCATCCGCCTTGCCGGCAAGCTGATCGACGACGCCGCGCTCGCCGCGCTGCTCGAACGCGTGCTCGACCATGCCGAAGGGATCGGCGCGAGCTTCTTCGAGGTCACCACCGCCGCCGCCTTCCTCGCCTTCGCCGAGACTCCGGCCGACGCCTGCGTGATCGAGGTGGGCCTCGGCGGCCGGCTCGATGCCACCAACGTCATCGCCGACCCGGCCGTCTGCGGCATCGCCCAACTCGGTATCGATCACCAGGCCTTTCTCGGCGACACGATCGAGAGCATCGCCTATGAAAAGGCCGGCATCGGCAAGCCGGGCCGTCCGCTGGTGATCCACTCCCAGAGCTTCAATATCCGTGCCGCGATCGCGCACGGCGCCGGCGAGGCGAAGATCGTTGCCGAAGGGGAAGACTGGTCGTTCCGCATCGAGGATGACGCCAGCCTCTCGATCCAGGACGGCCGCGGCAGTATCCGCACGCCAGGCCCTGCGCTGATCGGCACGCACCAGCACGCCAATCTGGCCCTCGCGATCGAGATGATCCGCAACCAGGATCGCGTGCCCGTCGCGGAGGAATCGCTGCGCGCCGCCCCGCTCGCCGCGCGCTGGCCAGCGCGGATGCAGCGCCTTGCCGACGGTCCGCTCACCCGCCGGGCGAAGGGCCCGGTCTGGCTCGACGGCGGCCATAATCCCGCCGCCGCCGACGCGGTTGCCGCGGCGCTCGCCGACCAGCTCGGCGACGGCCAGGTCCACCTGATCCTCGGCATGCTCGTCAACAAGGACGCCGCCGGCCTGCTCGCCCCCTTCGCGCCGCTGGTCGCCTCGCTGACGGCGGTGCCGGTTCCTGGCCACGAACATCATGCGCCGGAGGTCCTCGCCGAACTCGCCGGCGAGTTCGGCATTCCTGCCGATACCGCGCCGGACGTCCCCGCCGCACTCGATGCGGCGCCCGCCGGCACCACGCTGATCCTCGGCTCGCTCTATCTCGCCGGCATCGTTCTGGCACTCAACGACGAGCCGCCCATGTGACCCGTTTAATTGCGATTGACTTGCAATAGCAGACAAGAGACATTGGATCGGCGCCATCAGCGGAGCCGATTCCATGACGACCACCCAATCCTTCCAAGCGTTGTTCCAGCCGCTCCCGCCCGATGATCCCGCCGCGCGGCTGATCCTGTTCGGCTTTCGCCAGATGGGCGCGCGCGGGCTGGACGACGCCTGCGTCGCGCACAGCTTCATGACCGCGTTCGGCAAGGATTTCCGCCGCCCGCTCGTTCTGCTGCGCACGCTGATGATGGAGCTGTCGTCCGCCACGACCGGACCGATCCAGATCGCTCCCTGGTGCTGTGCCCGGCTGACTCCGGCCGAAGCGGGCATCCTCAGCGTGCTGCAGACCTGCCTCACCAATGAGCGCGCTGCAGGCCTGCTGCTCGCCGATCTGCTCGGCACGCGCGATGCGGCCGGCCCGCTCGCCACCGCGACGGCCCTTGCGATCGCCTTCGCCGATTTGGGCCTGCCGCTCGGAGGCTAGGATCGGTCCTGAGAAACGAACCCGTGCTCCTGCGAAGGCGGCGCTTACGGCCTGGGTGTCTGTCTTCGCAGGGGCATTGGACATCTTGCAATGTAGGATTTCGCCTGCTGAGCTCGCCCGGTCCTAGCCGCGCGAGCGCCGGTCCGCTCTTTGATCCCGTCGATCTCATCCATGTCGCGCCCCTGCCGCGTCCGTGTCGCGTCGCCGTAGCGCCTGTGCCGCGTTGCCGTAGCGTCCCTGACGCGCCGCCGTCGCGTCCGTGCAGCGTTCAAGGCGGACCGGCTCGCAGCCACACGACCTGAGTCAACTTAGTCAACATTTTCGGATGCCCGATACCGGAAGACGCCATCCGGACGGGGGCCGCTTTACCTATGACTTTCGTGACCTTCGACGGTTTTCCGCGGGTTTCCGGCTCCTGTCCTGAGGCCCTCGTGCACGCGGCGAGACGCGCTTCGACAGAGGATCACGCCGGCGCCCCCTCTCGCGCTTCGCCGGCGCTTTCGCGGGATGCGGGCGGCGGCTCGGCCTCGACCTGGCGAATGCTGTCGACCACGAAGCCGCGCTTCCACAGGAGCCACAGCAGCACCATGCCGGGCACCGCCACCAGCGTGGTCATGATCCAGAAGCCCACCCAGCCGAGCGTATCGGCGGCATAGCCGGCCGGCGTCGACAGCCACGTCCGCCCTACGGATGCGAACGAGGACAGCAGCGCGAACTGCGTGGCGGTATAGGCGAGGTTCGACAGCCCCGACAGGTAGGTCACGAATACCGCGAGCCCCATGCCGCTCGTCACCTGCTCCGTCGCGACCGCGATGGTAAGCCAGGTGGTCGAATGCCCTTGAGATGCCAGGATCGCAAAGGTCAGGTTGCTCAGCATCATGAGTACGCCGGACGCAAACAGGGCACGCCCCATGCCGAGCCGGGCCATAAACGGTGGCGCCAGCGCGACACCCACGATCAGCCCCCAGAAGCCGACGAGCTTGTTGATCGCCACGAACTCGGTGTCGGTGAAGCCGAGCTCGACGATCATCGGGTTCAGCATCGCCTGCCCCATCGCATCACCGAGCTTGTAGATCAGCACGAACAGCAGGATCAGCACGGCGCCGCGGCGGGCGAAGAATTCGCGGAACGGGCCGACGATGGTCTCTTCCAGCCACCGGGCGAAGGATCGGCGCGACTCGGCCTCGACCGCGCGTTCATGCAGCCCCGGTCCAGCCCAAAGCGCAGCTAGAAGCCCCGGAATCACGCAAAGGCCGGTCAATCCATAAGCCATCGCCCAACCGAGCCCCAGGCCCTCGGGCGAGGCGATCGCGATCGTCCCCACCCCCGCGAAGAACGCGCCGAGGCGATAGCCGAACTGGTTGTTGGCGGTGCCGTAGGGAAGCTCCTCGTCCGAAAGGATCTCGATGCGATAGGCATCGATGACGATGTCCTGGGTCGCCCCAAGGAAGGCGGTGACGATCGCCCAGAAGGCGAACACGCCGAGATGCTTTTCAGGCGCGCTCGCTCCCAGCATCCAGACGGCGCCGAACAGCAGCGCCATGATCAGGAACAGCCAGGCGCGCCGCTGCCCGAACAGCGCCGAGAGAAGCGGCAGGCGCACACGGTCGATGAGCGGCGCCCATAGGAACTTGAGCGTGTAGGGTGTCGTCAGGCCGACGGCGAAGCCGATCGTCTTCTTGTCGATGCCGACCTTCGCCAGCCAGAAGGTCATCGTGCCGAGCAGCAGCGCCAGCGGGAACCCGCTCGTTATGCCCAGCAGCAAGGCCGCGATCGGCCGGGGACGAACATAGGGCGCAATCGCCGTCAGCCACCCGCCTTCCGCACTTCCGTCGACCCGTGCCGCCATCCACTTGCTCCCCACCCGTAACCGTACGACACTAACGCAAAAGATCGGGAGAGGAAGGATGAACGCGCCCACCAGCGGCCAGCTCGCGCTCGCCGCCCGTCTCGCTGAAGGCGGCAGCCGCGCCGCCGATGCGATCAGCTACGTCGAGGCGAGCGTCTATACCTCGCCGGAAGTGTTCGCCGCGGAGCGCGCACGCATTTTCGCCCGCGTGCCACTGGTGATCGCGCCTTCGGTCCTGCTGCCCGACCGCAACATGGCCGTACCGCATGACGGCCTCGGCAAGCCGCTGCTCGTCACCCGCGACGGCAACGGCGAGGCGCACGTCTTCCTCAACGTCTGCCGCCATCGCGGCACGAGACTAGTGGAGGGACAGGAGTGCGTGAAGGCGCCACGCCTCGTCTGTCCCTATCACGCCTGGACCTACGCCACCGACGGCCGCCTGGTCGGCGTACCGCGGCCTGAGACCTTCCCCGGACTCGACAAGGCCGAATATGGATTGAGACGCCTGCCGACCTACGAAGGCGGTGGCCTGATCTGGTTTTCCTTCGCCGACGACGCGGACTTTGCCGAACCGCGCGCGCTCGCGCAGGATTTCGAGGCATTCGACCTTGCCGGCCAGCACCTGTTCCGCCGCCGCACCCATGACGTCGCCGCCAACTGGAAGCTGATCATGGACGCGTTCCTGGAGAGCTACCACGTCGCCCGTCTCCATTCGGAGACGATCGGCAAGTTCTTCAAGGACGGCGTCTCCACTGCCGACACGATCGGGCCGCACCAGCGCTCCGCGGTCGGCCGCGATGCCGACGAGGCAACGCTCTCTTCCCGCGACTGGGCGGAGCTGCGCCGCGCGATCACCTTCACCTACCAGATGTTCCCGGGCGCGGTGCTCGTCGCCAGCCCGGACTACATCAACCTCATGGTGCTGATGCCGCAGTCCGAAGGCCGCGTGCTGGTCGAGGATTTCATGCTGATCCCCGAAGCCCCCGTCACGGATCAGGCCCGCGATCATTGGGAGCGGAGCTGGGCGTTGCTCGACGGCCGCGTGTTCGGCGCAGAGGATTTCCGTGCGGCCGAGCTCGGTCAGCAGGGCCTCGCCTCGGGCGCGGTCGAGCGGATCACGCTGGGCGGTCTCGAACGCGGCATCCGCATCTTCCACGATGCGGTCGAGACGCGGCTGCGGGCCTAAAGGCGCAAGAGCCGGTCAGAATCGCTTGCGGATGCCCAGCCGGATGGTGCGGCCGAGAGGATCTATCTCGGCTCGGCTGAAACCGGGAGGGACACTTCCGTCGCTCAGCGTGACGCGCCGATAGCTGTCGAAGAGATTCTGAACGTCCAGCGTGATGCGCAGATTTGAGAGCAGCGAGTCCTTGCGCGCCTGCCCCAGGAGACGTTCAGGCTCGACGAACATTCCCAGATTGAACTGCGTCATCGTCGGATAACGGAAATCGAGCTGTCCGCTCGACGATGCGGCACCGCGGACATAGGCGGCGCTTTGCCAGCTTCCGCTCAGAGTCGCGCCGATGCCGCGCTTGCCCGCAACCATCTGGATCGAGACAGTGTGCCGCGGTTGCGCGCCATCGCCGCCCAGCCGGTCGAACACGGGAAGCCCCGGCCGGATCAGCAGCTCGCTTCGCAGCTGCCAACGATGGTTGAGCGAGAAGGTCAGCTGGATCGGGTCCGCTATCCTGGCCGGCAGCGTGCCCGTTCCGGGGCGCCCGCCGTTCGCCCGGCCCTTTGTCGACAGGCGCAGCACGAGCGATGTGGTGAGCTGCTCGCTCAGGTCCCGTATTATGTTGATCGGGCGCGCGTCGATGGCGACGAGCCGGCCCGATGCATCGCGCGTGACCCGCTCCGGGAATACGGCCTCGACCGCCGGCGTAAATGTCGGGAATGAAGCGACGCCGCCATCGGCGACCTGCCGCTGATACCCCAGGTTGATCGTCGCGACCTGGCTGCCGAACGGGCGCAACATGCCGTTGAACGAAAGGTTGCGGCGGCTTCCACGCTGAAGGTCCGGATTGCCTCCCGTGATCAGGACCGGATCGGCGACCTCCTGACGAACGAAATCATAGATCTGGGTGACGGTCTCGACCCGCGGTCCGTCGAGCAGATCGACGCTCGGGGCCATTTCCTCGTAGCTGAACGACCCGCGGAGCTGGAGAATGGGGAATGGCGACCAGATCAACCTTCCCGTGAATTGCGGCTGCGGCCTGACGTTCGTACCCGTCTCGACGCTGCCGGACAGTTCGGCCGAAAGGTCCCCCAGCGGTGCGAGCACGCCGGTGCTTCGGCTGGCGATCGGAATGCTGATCAGCTCCTGAATGTTGAGCCGATCGCGCTGCGCAGCATTGCGTGAAGTCATGCCGGTGGCATCGTCGATGCGGCTGTTCACCGCATTGCTGCGGCTCGCGACCGCCGAGAAATTGGAGCTCACCTGTCCGGCCGGAAGCGAGAAAATCGCCTTCGAAACATTGAGCTGCACATTCAGGCTCTCGCTCCTCGAACGGTTCCGGTCGATGAGCAGACGGTCCTTTTGCCAAGGTCCATAGGGGTCGAACGAAGGATCGTTCCCGTCGATCAGATCCTGAATTTCGGCGCCATCGATTCCGCGCTCGAAAATGCCGTTGGATCGGCTGCGCATATAGTTGGCGATGACGGTGGTCTGCCAGTCGCCGATCGCCCCGGAAAGCGACAACGACATCCCCAGCGTCTGGGTCCGCTGCGTGTTGCGTAGCGCCCGCGCGCCTTCGAGGCCGCGTACGAGCACGACATCATCGGCGAAGGGAGACCAGGGACTGCCCGCCGGCAATGTGACCGCAGTCGTCGCGAGCCCATGAAGCTGCGCGCTGTTGCCGGTGGTCGCATTGATGTTGAGCGAGCCCGAAAACGATCCCAATGGCCGCGTGACGCCGGCGTTGAACGACAATGAGCGCGTCGATGGCAGCAGGGTTTCATAGTCGTTCGGGTCGCCCCACCGGACCGCATCCGCAGTCGCGGCGAAATCGCCCAGCACGGGCGGCTGGAACACGGCGCTTGGCGGAATGCCTGCGATGGTGACCGGCCGCCCCGTCAGCTGGCTGAGCTCGGGATCGATCTCACCTCCGTTCACGCCTTCGATGTGACCGGCGAGATCGACCGGCGTACGACGTGGGGACCGCCGTTCGCTCTTGAGCAGACTGCTGTCGCGCGAGACCTGTGCCTGCGCATTCCACTGCGTCTGCCCATCAATCACCACCCGCCCGACCGACAATCGTTCGCTGTCGCGCCCGCCGGCCGTCGGCAAAGTCACGCCTGTTTCGGCGTGCCAGCTGACGAATTGTTTCTTGAGCACCAGGTTCACGACACGCTGGTCGGACGGATAGCCGTATCGCGCAGCGGCCTCGGGGGGCAGGATCGCGAGACGGGCGAGCGCTTCCGGAGGAAAGCCTGCGATGCCGGCCGCCGTGCCGATCCGCTTCCCGTTCACGAGAAGGACCGGCTGCTGGTCGTTGATCAGGGGTTTGATGTTCTGGATCAGCTCGCCGATGCTGTCGGCGCCGTAGATTTCGATGTCGCTTTCGCTCAACTCGGTTTCCGGTGCGACGCTCGCGTCGCCATAGCGGGCGGTCACCACGATATCGTCCGCCGCGCCGGAGACGGTAGCGGATTGCCCCCTTCCCTGCGCCTGATCCGCGGAATCCGGAGCTGCGCCGGTTTGCAACGTCGTTTGCGCACAAGCACGATCAACGACGACGGTTAGAATCACCAGTCCAGCCAAATGAGCCCAACTCACCGTTGCGCGCCAATCGGTCGTCGCGACCATCGCGCGATCTGTGCCCTTCGATCGGCACACGGCCAATGTCGACCGGTCGACAGGTTAGACGAATGATACTCGGTCACTTCGAGCATAAGGCTCGCATTTCTCTAACCAATTGCGACGACGGCAAGGCTGTTGTCGCAATGTCCTTAGATCAGCACTTTCAACCGGCTCCGTTGAAAAATTTGGGCGCCCAATGGGCGCCCAAGTCACGGGGAGTACCGTTGCAAAATCCAGTCTGTCGCGGAAGCCTATCAGGGATCGACGACGCTTCCGTTCGACGGCGAGATCAGATGGACATCGCCGATCACCGTGCATGGTGCCGAGCCGCCGCCACCCGGCAGGGACGCATTGACCGACAGGACCTTGGTCCCATTGTTCCATATGCCGCCGATAGTTCCGGAGCATCCGCCTGGCGTGATCGTGGAAACATCGACGTTGCTGATCGACAGCGTGCTGCTCGCACCGTCGAAAGTGACCGGATACGGCGTGTTGTTGAAGGTAATGGTGCTGCACAGACCGAACGTCCCGCCGGAAAGGCTGGGCGTGGCGGTGGCGCTGTGTCCATCCGGTGCGACAGTCACCTCGAGCGTGAGATCGCAAGTCAATGCGATGCCCTTGTTCACGTTCACCGTCCCCTGCAGGATCCAGGGGCTGGGATAGGCCGTGCCATCCGGGCTGTAGGTGTCGGCATAAGCAGCCTGCGCGCCCAACAGCGCCAGCGGGCTCATGCACAATGCCACGATCTTCTTCATGGTTTCCTCTCCTAAATACCATAGGTTATTATTGGAGAACGCCCCTGCACTAATAGGGCAAATACAAAATCATTGAAATTTACACTGATGTCAAGAAAGTTTTTTGATATATAAAATTACTGTGCACGAATCACCTTTTCAGAAAACATTGTTCTCTGAATTATTTCTGTATCGACCTTGTAGTTACCGACTTATACTAGAATCTCTTCGCAACGCTAAATCCGAATATACGTGGATCGAGAGTGAATACGTTGGTCGTCAGGCCAGTATCATCGCTGTTCGTGAAGAAGTCTGTGATTGGGGTCTTGTTGAAGACGTTCTTCACATAGAACTGCAGGGAAAGGTCCCATTTCGGCTGGTTCAGCGTCACCGCCAGGTTGGCGTTGTCCCAAGCCCTGAGACGATCATATTCGGTGTTGTAGATGCGCGCGTAGCTCTTCGACTGGCGATAATAGTCGCCGCGGAGAGTCAGCTCCCAATCGTCGATGAAGAGCGTGTACTGCGCGCCGACATTGAAGGTCAGGCGCGGCGAGTTGGGCAGCTCGTTGCCTCCCAGATCAGCATAGAAGCCGCGTCCGCTATTCGGCGCGCCGCTGCCGCCTTGGGCGATGTTCAGGCCGATCGTATCGGGATTGTACGGCGCGAAAGGATTGTAGGTGAAGCCGTAGAGCCTGTCGAAGGGCACCGTCCCTGGCACGGCGGGATTGAAGGTTCCGACGCGGGATGATCCCGGACACAGCGCGGCAAGTGCGACATCCCTGGTCGGAAGCGGCGAGGCCAGGATCCGCTCGACGAAGACGCGTGGCGCGATGCAATTGGACGGCACCTGGATCCACGGGCGGAGCACCACCCAATTTGGATCGCCTTGGGTGCGGTCCATGACGTCGATCGATTGAGCGCCGTCCTTCAGCCGCGTCCGGAGATAGCCGAGCGTGGCATCCATCCGGAACGCGCGCGACGGACGCCATGCCGCTTCGAACTCCAGGCCCCAGCTCGTCGCGTTGAAATTCTCGTTATAGGCGATCCGATCGACGATCTGGGAGATCTGGTAATCCTTGTAATCATAGAAGAAGCCGGTGGCGTTCAGCGTGAACTTCCCGCCGGCGAAGCTGTTCTTGGTTCCGATCTCGAAGGCGTTGACATATTCGGGCCGGAAGGTTTGCGGCAGGGGCAAGTACTGGACGACGGACGGGTTGAAATCGACGCGAGGCGGATTGGTGCCACCGCCCTTGTATCCCCGCGCGGCGGAGAAATAGACCAACGTATCATCGGTGAAGCCGAGCTCCGGCTTCCAGTCGAGCACCAGCCGGCCCGTGAACTTGTCCCACTTCTGCTCGATATCGGGCAGGGCCGGATAGCCGCTGTTCACGCGACCGCCCGTGGTCCCGCCCGGAAAGGCGGTCTCGGTTCCGCCGCCGAGCAGCAGCTGGCTGGGGATCTGGGAGGAGGTCTTCTTGTCCTGGGTATATCGCAATCCCGCGGTGAGCTTCACGTTCCGCGCGACGTTCCAGTAGAGCTCGCCGAAACCGGCCCATGATTTGGTCCTGATCAGGTTCCGGCTCAGGAAATAATTATGCCCCTGATCGTTGAGCGCGTTCAGTGGATTGGGATCGACGTAGACGCACTCCCTCCCCTCGAACCCGAGCTCGCAGGGGCGCAGTGAGTTGGCATTTCCATTCCTATTATAGAACCACTGCGACAGCAGCGTGAAGATATTGTTGAATACGTAATAATCGTCCTGCGATTTGAAATCGAGGTAATTGGCTCCGATGTTGAAGTTGATCGGCCCGTCATAGGACGATTGCAGCCGCAATTCCTGCGTCCATTGACGATTGCGCGAGCGGCTGATGTCGATGGACACCATCCTATCCGAGCACCCCAGCTGCGGATCGCAGAATTGGCCGCCCGGCGTCGGCCCCGGAAAAGCGGTGGTGTCGATCGGCCGGTTCAGAGCGTCCACGAGTGGCTGCGTGGAACTGTTGAACAGCGGTGCCGAAACGAAGCGGTTGTAATCCTGCGAGGAGTAATAGCGATCGCGCGTATAGGCGGTCTGCGACACCATCTTCAGCCCGTTGGCCGGCTCGAACTCCATGTTGAACTGGAAGATGTCGTTCTTCGCACGAAACACCGGATCGTAGCTGGTGGATATCTCGCGCAGGTTGCGCGATTGCACCACGTCCGCAAACGGATCGCCAGCAGTGACCGCATATACGGCCTTGCGAGGATTGGGCCCCGGCACATAGCCCAGGTTGATACCGCCGGCGACCCCCAGGAATACCAGGCTGTTGCCATTGGGCGCACTATAGGCTGCATCGTCATAGAGCGATCCCGGCAGGCACCCCTGGCTGAGGCGCCCGCGCGTCACCGGACTGGTGACGTTGACATTCCCTACCCGCTCCGGCCCCGGATCGCGCGTGCAGAGCTGCTTGCCTGTGCGTGAGCGGTCGTCGTCCTCCTCGAAATGCTGCCAGATCGCGTTGACGCGGAAATTGTGGCTCGGCTCCCATTGCACCGAGGCGCGCGTCGACCAGAGATCGCGGCCGTTCACGCGGTTCTTCGTGAAGCTGTTGTAGTCGAAGCCGTCGCGCTTGGTCATCTGCCCGGCGAGGCGGAAACCCAGCGTGTCGGTGACCGGCACGTTGATCATGCCCCACAAACGGCGGCTGTCGTAATTGCCCACCTCCGCCTTCACCTCGGCCTCGAACTCGGCGCTCGGAAGCGCGGGGATCAGGTTGACCACGCCGCCGGTCGCATTGCGGCCGTAGAGCGTGCCCTGCGGGCCGCGCAGCACCTCCACGCGCTGCATGTCGAAGAATTCGGATTCGAACAGCCGATTGCGGATCATCGGCGTGTTGTTGAAGCTCACGGCGACCGCCGGATCGGTCGACGCCGAGATCGCCTTGGTCCCGATCCCGCGGATCGAGAAATTGTACATGCTGAAATTGCTCTTGGAGAAGCTGACGTTGGGAACGGCGCGCAGCAGCTCCGAGCCGGCTTCGATCTTGTGATCGGCGAGCGACTGCGCCGAAAAGGCGGAGATCGCGATCGGAACATCCTGGAGCCGCTGCTCCGTCTTCTGTGCGGTGACGACGATGTCGTTGGCGGAATCATATTCGTCGGCCGGCGGCTGCGGTGCCTGCTGGGTCGCGGCGGCAACGCCTTCTGTCTGCGCCTGCGCATGCGCCGTCGCCGAACAGGTCATGGCCACCAGCGAAGCGCCCACGATCAGATGCGCACGAAATCCCCTAGATTTCATTCCCTCCAACCCCTCCCTGTTACGGCTTCGCTCTGTCGGACGGCCGCTTTTTCACCACCCGTCGAGTCGCGACTGGTGAATGGAGCCTTCCCCTTATGTACATTGATGTCAACATGAAATAACACTGATGTTAATGTTTAATTGACCTCATATCCCTTCGGCAAAATGACTTATTATCAGGATATTAGCCGTTCACGATCGGCAGCTGTCTCGCCGCATATCGCCACCTGCGCGACTAGCCGGCTATCGGACGGCGCAGGATAGCGTGGTGGCAGCGGTCCAGATCGACGCCGCATCACTCAACAAACCGGACATCTGTTTAATCAGGTGACGGGAAGCGTCCTCGGCTCACCGCATGGGCGATTGACGTTAAATCTCACTCTCCAGTATCGATATCCAAAATATGGGACATCTGGGTCCCACTGGAGGATGGAAAGGTGCGGATGATACGTCGCTATGCTGGCTCGCGTGTCGCCGGGCTTCTCGCAGCGCTGATATTGGTCACCAGCGGCGGGGCGGCGCCGGCGCAGGACCCGCCGCGCGAGTGGATCGATCCCGACACCGGCCATCGCGTGATCCGTATCTCGGACCAGCCGGGCAGCTCCAGCCTCTATTTCAACTACAACGGCTATACGCCGCAGGGCGACAAGCTGCTGATCTCGACCCCGACCGGGATCGCCGCCTACGATCTCAAGGCGCGCAAGCTCTCGACCGTGGTGACGATCAAGGGGCCGTTCCGGCTGCTCTTCACCGGCCACAGGACGCGCTCGGTCTATTACCAGGTCGTGCCTGACGGGAGCCGACCGGGTCCCAAGACGATCTATGCGGCGGACGTCGACACCGGCAAGGTGCGCAAGATCGCCGAGGTGCCGAACGGCGAAATCCAGACGATCAACGCCGACGAGACGCTGCTCGGCGGGGTCGAGACCGACCCCAATTCCAGCGCCGAGGCGCTCAAATATTTCCGTCAGCGCGACGCCCGCTACGACCAGGCGGACTATCGCGCCTCGTGGCCCGACGGCCGGCCGATGACCTATGCGGAATCGAAGGAAGTCCGCATGAACGAGCGGCTCGAGTCGAAGATCCCGATGACGATGTTCGTCATCGACACGCGGACGGGCAAGCAGCGCACGGTCTACGGCTCGACCGATTGGCTCAACCACCTCCAGTTCTCCCCGACCGATCCGGGCCTGCTCATGTATTGCCACGAAGGGCCGTGGCATAAGGTCGACCGGCTGTGGCTGATCCGCGTCGACCAGCCCGACGCCAAGCCGCTCAAGCTGCACGAGCGCACGATGAACATGGAGATCGCCGGCCACGAATGGTTCAGCCACGACGGCAAGACCGTGTGGTACGACCTGCAGACGCCGCGCGGCGAGGATTTCTGGGTCGCGGGCTTTGAGATCGCGACGGGCAAGCGCAACTGGTACCACCTCCAGCGCAACGAATGGTCGGTGCACTTCAACAGCTCGCCCGACGGCACGATGTTCGCCGGCGACGGCGGCGACAGCGAGATGGTCGCGCACGCGCCCGACGGGAAGTGGCTCTACCTGTTCAAGCCGAACGGCATTCCCGATGTCGCCGGCATCCGGGCACCGAATTCGGGCTCGCTGATCCACCCCGGCTATTTCACCTCCGAGCGGCTCGTGAACATGAAGAACCACGATTACCGGCTCGAGCCGAACGTGAACTTCACGCCGGACGGCAAATGGCTGGTGTTCCGATCGAACATGTTCGGACCGACTCAGGTCTACGCGGTCGAGCTCGCCAAGGCGCAGCAATAGGCGCGGTTGGCGCCGGCGATGCGCTCTATCGGACGATGATGGCGACGGGCCGGCAGCAAGCGGCCGACCGCAATGCGTGGCCTTGCCGCCACGGTCCGGCGCACGGCCGGGGCAATGTTTTTTAACGGGCTTGACACCGCTAGCCCCAAAGGCGCATCGCTCCAATTAGTGATATTATATTCCACATCGTGGGACTAAGGCGATCCGGTAGGAACACGCCGGAGCGAGCGTGAATGGGAGGTTTGGGATGAGTGAAAGCGTACCCGCCCGCGGCAGCGCACTGCGGTTCACGGCCTCGATCGGGGCATTGGTGCTCGGACTGACGAGCGCATCCGCCTTCGCACAGGAAACACCCCCCGCTCCCGCCGGTCAGGACGGTGCGCAGGAGGCGACCGCTCCCGCCCCCGATCAGCAGGACACCAGCCCGGACATCGTCGTCACCGGCTTCCGCGGCTCGCTGGAGAACGCACTGCGCATCAAGCAGAGCTCGGCGGGTGTCGTGGACGCGATCAGTGCGCAGGACATCGCCGACTTCCCCGACGCCAACCTCGCCGACTCGCTCCAGCGTGTCCCCGGCATCTCGATCGAGCGCGACGGCGGCGAGGGGCGCGCGATCACGGTGCGCGGGCTCGGCGGCGACTTCAGCCGCACCCGCTTCAACGGGTTGGAGGCGATCTCGGCGACCACCGGCTCGACGCTCGGCGCCGGCATCAACCGCGGCCGCACCTTCGACTACAGCGTGTTCGCGTCGGAGCTGTTCAGTCAGGTGGTGGTCAACAAGACCCAGTCCGCCGAGGTCGACGAAGGCTCGCTCGGCGCGACCGTCGATCTCACCACTGGCCGGCCGTTCGACAAGCCAGGCTTCCAGGCGGCGCTGTCCGCGCAGGCGGCCTATTACACGATCAACGACAAATGGGCGCCGCGCATCGCCGGCCTGATCAGCGACACCTTCGCCGACGACCGGATCGGCGTGCTGTTCTCCTTCGCCTGGAACAAGCGCAGCGTGCAGGAGGACGCCTATTCCAACACCAGCCTGTCCGACTTCACCGACATCAACAACGGCTTCTGCCCGATCGTGCCGGGCACGCCGACGACGCCCGTCAACCCGCTGGTCGGCACCGCGCCGCGCGCCTCGCAGTGCATTCCCGCCTCGGGACCCAATCCGGGCTCGACGCCCGACGCCTACAACGCGATCAACCAGCCGAACGTCTTCATGGCCCGCCTGCCGGGTTATGGCCGCTTCCTCAACGATCAGGAGCGCCTCGGCCTGACCGGCTCGATCCAGCTCAAGCCGACCGATCACATGCAGATCACGATCGATCTCGCCTATTCGCGGTTCGATCAGAAGAAGACCGATCTCGCCACCAACCCGATCAGCCTCAACCGCGGCCTCGGCTCGCCGCCCGCCGGCACGCCTTGGACGCCCGCACAGCTCGCCGGGCGCCCGAACATGAAGATCCGCGACGTCGAGATCAACGACGCGGGCGAAGTCGTCTACGGCCTGTTCGACGACACCGACTTCGGCGTCACCAACAGCTACGACGTCTCCTCGACTTATTTCTGGCAGGCCAATGGCCGGATCGACCAGGATGTCGGCGAGAAGGGCAAGCTCAGCATCCTCTACGGCCAGTCGCGCTCGTACTTCGACAACCCCTACTCCCGCCTCGTCACCTTCAGCCGCTTCGACGGGGACGGCTTCGTCTATGATGCGCGGGACAATCGGAAGACGCCGATCCTCGACTATGGCTTCGACGCGACCGATCCCGCCAACTGGCAATATGCCAACGGCTACGACAACATCCGCCAGTTCCGCGCGACCGTCGACAACCAATTCAAGACGCTGAAGGTCGATTTCCAGTACGAGCTCAATGACGCGCTGACCTTCAAGACCGGCATCGCCGGCAAGCGCTTCAAGTTCGCCTCGACCCGCGAGCAGCGCATCGCCTCGCAGAACCTGATCCCGCCGCTGCCCGCCGGCATGACCATGGCCGACATCAGCAAGGTGGTGACGGTCGACGGCATCAGCATCCCCGACGGGTCGACCAACTCGTTCGTGGTGCCCGACATCTTCAAGATCATGCAGACCTTCAACGTCGACTGCGAATGCGTGAACCAGTTCGGCGACTTCCGCATGGGCAGCGTCGGCACGGGATCGCAGGGCGACAACCGCTCGGTGATCGAGCAGGACGTCAGCCCCTATGCGCAGCTCGACTATAAGTTCGACCTCGCCAACGGCATGATCGTGCGCGGCAATGCCGGCGTGCGCTATGCCCATACCGACCAGAGCTCGACCGGCTATGTCGGCGCCGGCGTGCTGACGCGCGTCAACCGCAGCTACGACAACTGGCTGCCGGCGGTGAACCTGGCGGTCGACGTCACGCCCAAGCTGACCGCACGCCTGGCCTATGCCAAGGCGATGTCGCGGCCCTCGCTCGGCTTCCTGACGCCGGGCGGCGCGATCGGCACCGCGCAGATCCCGTTCACCGCGACCGTCGGCAATCCCTATCTCAAGCCCTATCTCGCGGACAATTACGACGTCAGCGTCGAGTGGTACTTCCAGCAGGGCGCGGTGCTGTCGGCCGCCTATTTCCACAAGGACATCAGCAACTTCGTCCAGCAGATCACGACGACGATGGGCTATTCCGATGCCGGCCTGCCGCTCTCGCTGCTCTCGCCGACGCAGGATCCCAACACGCCGACCAACATTACCACCTACCGCAACACCGCGGGCGGCAAGATCGACGGCTTCGAGATCTCCTACCAGCAGCCGTTCACCTTCCTGCCCGGCTTCCTCAAGCATTTCGGCGCGATCCTGAACTACACGCACATCAAGTCGAACATCTCCTACGTGCTGACGACCAGCGCCTCGGGTCCGACGATGCAGGCTCCGCTGATCAACGTCTCGCCCAACTCGGCGAACGCGACGCTCTATTACGAGGACGACAAATTCTCGATCCGCGGCTCGCTCGCCTATCGCGACGAGTATCTGAGGATCATCCCAGTGCGCGCCGGCCTCGCGGACACCGCCGGCGCCTACAGCAGCACCAACATCGACGCCTCGGCGAGCTACAAGCTCACCGACAGGCTCACGCTGACCGTCGACGCGATCAACCTCACCAACCAGCCCACCAGCTACTGGGACGGCGAGGACCGGCGCGATCAGCAGGTCTACAGCTCGACGGGCCGGCAGTTCTTCTTCGGCGCACGGTACAAGTTCTAGGCTTTCGGGAGGGGATCATGCGAAAGGCTGCTCCGGCGATATTGCTGATGCTGGCAACGGCAGCCGCTTCCGCTCCTCCGCGCATCCTGATCGCGAGCGATTCGACCGCGGCGAACTACGCATCCGACCAGTTCCCGCAGATGGGCTGGGGCATGTTCCTCGGCTGCTCGCTCGATCCGGGCAGCGAGGTGATCAATCGGGCGCGCGGCGGCCGCAGCACACGGACGTTCCTGTCGGAAGGGCTATGGTCGGCGCTGCTCGATGATATCCGTCCCGGCGACACGGTGCTGATCCAGTTCGGCCATAACGACGAGGACCTGAAGAAGCCCCAGCGCCACACCGAGGCGAACGGCGAATATCGCGAGAACCTCGAGCGCTTCGTGCGCGACGTGCGAGCGAAACAGGGCCGGCCGGTCCTGGTGACTCCGGTCGCCCGGCACGAATTCCGCGACGGGCATATCCAGCCGACTCACGGCGACTATGCCAAGGCGGTGATCGCTGTCGCCCGCGCGACTCGCACGCCGCTGATCGACCTCGACGCCGACAGCCGTGCCTTCCTCGACAAGCAGGGCGAGGCGGCATCGGCGCATTATTTCATGATCTACGCCCCCGACGATCACGTCGCGCGCTTTCCGGAAGGGCACAACGACACCACCCACCTCAACGAGCTCGGCGCGCGGGCGACGGCACGCATCGTCGCGAATGCGCTGGCAAAGCTGCGGCTGCCGATCTCGCGCCATATCCACCCGAACGATCCGGGCGCAGCGGTCGCGCGCGGCAATGCCGCGTGCGGCTAGGCGGTCCGCACGGTGAAGTCGCGGATCCGAAGATGACTTTTGGTCGTGCGGAGTCCGAAATGCCCATGCAGATAGGGCTCGGCATCGTCGAGTGCGAACAGCAGCTTTCCGTCGCGCTCGACGGCAATATGCCGGCCGTCGGCGATCAGGCGGACATGCGTCCAACGATTGGGCTCGAGCAGCGCCGCCCGGTCGGAGCGGTCGTGCTGCGGCAGGATCGGCCGGTCACCGGCGCGGCCGACGTAGCGGCGCAGGCGCGTGGTGGTGTTCCGATTGCCGCCGATCCCGACATAATAGGTGCGGAGCGTATCATATTCGGCGAAGGCGCCGCTGCGCGGGCGATCGAGCACCGATTCGTCCGGCGCCGCCGGGTCGGTCGCCATCCAGAAGGCGTTGACGTCGCTTACCGCATCATTGGGGCCGTCCTCGGCGACCGCCAGCACCCGATAGTCGATCGTCACCGGCGCCTGCAGCTCCGGCCGGAACCACAAGGTGATCCCCGCCGGCGCATCGATGTCGAGGATTCCGTCGCGGACGCTCACCTTGGCGGGGCGCTCGGCTTCGACGGCCCATTGACTGAGATCGCGGCGGAAATCATCGCGCAACACCCGCCCACTATCCCGCGCGGCGGCGAGTATGGGTACAAGAGCCAACGCTCCGATCAGCGAGCGACGCGGGAGTGCAATCATCCGAGCGCATCTTTCTTGCATAATATGAATTATAAAAGCATATTGTGGGATACCGGCGCAACCGACCGCGCTCAGGATAGTCGTCCGTAGAGGGGAAAGCGATGCGTGGCAGGATGCGCCGACACGGCCGGACGGCGTGGTGTTGACGTCCCTGCTGTCGCGTCGGGACGTGAGCGGTGCGCTCGCGGCGGGACTTGCCGCCCTGCCGCTCCCTGCGCGCGCCGGCCAGCGCTACGACGTCCGCGACTTCGGCGCGCGGGGCGACGGCGTCACGCTCGACACCGATGCCGTGAACCGCGCGATCGCTGCGGCGTCCCGCGGCGGCGGTGGGACGGTTGTGTTTCCGGCGGGACGGTACCTGTGCTTCTCGATCCGCCTTCAAAGCCGCGTCACGCTGCAGCTCGACGCCGGCGCGGTGATCGAGGGCGCCGATCCGGCCGTCCACCCCGGCCGCTACGACGATCCCGAGCAGGGTTCGGACGGCCTTTACCAGGATTTCGGCCACAGCCACTGGCGCAACAGCCTGATCTGGGGCGATGGCGTCGAGGACATCGCGATCCTCGGCCCCGGAATGATCCACGGCAAGGGTCTCACCCGCAACGGCCCCGGCGCCCGCTGGACGCGCGGCGCGGGCGAGCGGCCGAACTCGATGGCCGGCATGTCCGCCACCGAGATATCGCGGCTGGAACCGGCATTCGAGGCGATGCGCGGCCTCGGCAACAAGGCGATCGCGCTCAAGAACGCTCGCAACGTCCGTCTCTCCGGTTTCACGCTGCTGCTCGGTGGGCATTTCGCCATCCTCGCCACCGGCGTCGAGGGGCTGACGATCGATCGGCTGACGATCGACACCCAGCGCGACGGGATCGACCTCGATTGCGTGCGGAACGCCACCGTCACCAACTGCCGCGTCAACACGCCCAATGACGACGCGATCGTGCTCAAGAGCAGCTTCGCGCTCGGCCGCGCCGTGCCGACCGAGCATGTCCTCGTGCGCGACTGCACCGTCTCCGGTTACGACGTCGGCACGATGATCGACGGCACGCGCGGGCGCACTACCCTGCTCGCGCCCGACCGCGACGGACCGACCGGGCGCATCAAGCTCGGCACCGAGAGCAACGGCGGCTATCGCCACATTCTGATCGAGCGCTGCCGGTTCGAGCGGTCGCGGGGGCTGGCGCTGGAGACGGTCGACGGCGGCGCGATGGAGGATGTGATCGCGCGCGATCTCACCATGCGCGAGGTCACCACTGCGCCGATCTTCGTGCGGCTCGGCGATCGCCGCAGGGGGCCAGCCGGTACTCGCGTTGGATCGACGCGCGGCATCGTCATCGCGGATATCGATGCGGCCATGTCCGAACACCGCTATCCGGCGATCGTCGCGGGGTTGCCGGGGCATCCGGTGCGGGACGTCGCGCTTCGTAACATTCATCTCGCCTTTCCAGGCGGCGGCACCGCCGCAGAGGCCGCGACACGACCCGAGGATCAGGCGGAAGCCTATCCTGAACCAAGCATGTTCGGCCCCCTCCCCGCCTGGGGGCTATGGATGCGTCATGCAGAGGGCATCACGATAGACCGGCTGTCGATGGAGACAGCCGTCCCGGACGCGCGCCCGGCGATCGTGACGCAGGACGCCGCACGCCTCACCGTCACCCGCACGCCGCTCTGGCCGGGCGCCGTACATCTCGATCCCGCTTGAGGACAGCCATGACCATCCACGCCTTCCGCATGCAGCTTAAGCCCGGCACGGTCGAGGAGTATCGCCGCCGCCACGACGAAATCTGGCCGGAGCTCGCCGAGCTACTGCACGAATCCGGCATCTACGACTATTCGATCTTCCTCGACGAGCAGACGCTGGCGCTGTTCGCCGTTCTCAAGCTCGCCGACGACAACCGCCGCGACGCCCTGCCCGACCATCCGGTGATGCGCCGCTGGTGGGATCACATGGCGCCGCTGATGGAGGTTCAGCCCGACAACCGGCCGGTCGAATGGCCGCTGGTGCCGATGTTCCACTTGGATTGACCGCGGCCTTGCCCGCGCCCCCGCACAGCTTCAGGAGTGAAAGACAGTTTATGGCAGCCTTGACCCATTCGATCCCGCGATCCCAGGTGATCGATGCGATCGACCGGCTGATCGACAATCTCGTCAACTTGCATGACGAGACCGGCGAGTTCCTGCTGCGCCTCGACGACGGCCGCGTCATCGACACCAAGGGATGGAACGACTGGGAATGGACCCACGGCGTCGGCCTGTTCGGCCTCTACCGCTACTGGGAGCAGACCGGGAGCGACCGAGCGCTCGACGTGATGCTCGACTGGTTCCGTGACCGCTTCGCCGCGGGCACGCCGACCAAGAACATCAACACCATGGCGCCGTTCCTGACGCTCGCCAATCTCTACGAGCAGACCGGCGACCAGACCTACCTCCCCTATCTCGACACCTGGGCCGAATGGCTGATGGCCCCGAACGGCCTCCCCAAGACCGAGGAGGGCGGCTTCCAGCACATCGTCTTCAACGACGAGAATCCCGGCGAGCTGTGGGACGACACGCTGATGATGTCGGTGCTGCCGCTCGCGCGCATCGGCCTGCTGCTGGGGCGGCCGCATTATGTCGAGGAGGCGAAGCGCCAGTTCCTCGTCCACGTCAAATATCTCGCCGACCGCAAGACGGGCCTGTGGTATCACGGCTGGACCTTCGACGGCCGCCACAATTTCGCCGAGGCGCTGTGGGCGCGCGGCAATTGCTGGGTGACGATCGCCATCCCCGAGATCATCGAGATGCTCGACCTGCCGGAGGGCGACGCCTTCCGCACCTTCCTGATCGACGCGCTGACGACGCAGGTGAAGACGCTGGCCGAGCACCAGCACGAGAGCGGCCTGTGGCACACGCTGATCACCGATCCGACCAGCTATCTCGAGGCCTCCGCCACCGCCGGCTTCGCTTACGGCATCCTGAAGGCGGTGAGAAAGCGCTACATCTCCGCCGACTATGAGGCGGTGGGGATCAAGGCGATCGAGGGCGTGCTCGCCAACATCGACGAGCACGGCGAGCTCAAGCAGGTGAGCTTCGGCACCGCGATGGGCGACACGCTCCAGTTCTACAAGGACATCCCGCTCACCTCGATGCCCTATGGCCAGAGCCTGGCGATCTGTGCGCTCGCGGAGTTCCTCCGCACCTATATCTGACGGCGGGAGGGAGAGGATCATGGCGCAGCCGCAGGCACAACCATCGGCTGGCGCGGCGCGCCCCGTCCGGTTCATCAACTATCTGGCCTATGGCTCGAACGACTTCCTCGGCGCGGGCTCGATGGCGGTCATCTCGGGCTGGGTGCTGATCTTCTACACCACCGTCTGCGGCCTCAGCGCCGGCCAGGCGGCGACGATCTTCGCGGTGGCGCGAATCCTCGACGCGATCACCTCCCCGCTGATCGGCCACATCTCGGACCATTTCGGCGGCACCTGGCTCGGCAGGAAGTTCGGGCGGCGGCGCTTCTTCATCCTCGCCGCCATCCCGCTGATGCCCGCCTTCGCACTGATGTGGCTGCCGGGGCAGGGCTTCCTCTACTACCTCGTCACTTACGTCCTGTTCGAGATGGTCTACGCGATGGAGATCATCCCGTACGAGACGCTCGCCGCCGAGATGTCCAACGACTATAAGGTGAAGGCGAAGTTCGCCGGCGCGCGTATCCTGCTCGGCCAATGTTCGGCGATCCTGGCAGGCTTCCTGCCGCTGTGGATCATCAACTACCTCGGCCGCGAGAGCCCGAATACCTTCTTCTACATGGGCCTGATCTTCACCGCACTGTTCATGACCACGGCGACGATGCTCTACCTGTTCAGCTGGGAACGGCAGCGGCCTGCGGCGGCGGCATCGCAGTCCGGCGGTTCGGCCTGGGAATCGCTGCGCGGACTCTATCGCAATCTCCTGTCGACGATGCGGATCCGGGCGTTCCGCCTGCATCTCGGCATGTATCTCGGCGGCTATATCAGCCAGGACATCTTCAACGCGGCCTTCACCTTCTTCGTGATCTTCGCGCTGGCCGGCTCGACCGCGCTCACCTCCGGCCTGCTGGGGCCGCTCTACATCGTTCAGCTAGTCGCGGTGATGCTGGCGATCAACGTCGCGCTGCGGGCAGCGCCCAGCCTCGCCTATCGCATCGCCGCGCTCAGCTTCGGAATCGGCGTGCTGCTGCTGCTCGGCTGCTGGTGGGCCGGGATCACCGCGCACAGCTGGCTGCTGTGGGTGCCGATCGTCTTCGCCGGGCTCGGCCGCGGTGCGCTCAATTACATCCCGTGGGCGACCTACAACTACATGGCGGATGTCGACGAGATCGTCACCGGCCAGCGCCGCGAGGGCAGCTTCGCCGGTGTGATGACCTTCGTGCGCAAGGCGACCCAGGCGGCGGCGGTCGCGGGTGTCGGCGTCATCATGGAGCTGGGCGGCTTCCAGTCCAAGGCGGCGGTGCAGACGCTTGAGGCAGTCCAGACGATCGCCTGGGTGCTGGGGATCGGCACGCTGTCGGTGCTCGTGCTCGGCGTCCTCGTGTCGCTGCGCTTCCGGCTCGACCCGAAGACCCACGCCGTGCTGATGCACGAGATCGAGCGACTGCGCGCCGGCGCCACCGCCCCGGAAAGCGAGGAAAGCCGGGCAGTCGTCGAAGACCTGTCGGGCTGGCGCTACGAGCAGCTCTGGGGCCGCAATCCCGTCGCGAGGATCACGCAATGAGTTCAAACATCGACCGCCGGACACTGCTCGCCGGGGGCGTCATGCTGGGTGCCGCTTCTGTCGCCGGAGCGCAGTCGACACTCCCACCCGGCTTCGAGCGTTTCGCGATCTGGCCCGGACCGGCACCCGGCGGCGAAAAGATGACGGCGGTGGAGGAGGAACGCCCCCGCTCGCCGGACGGCCCGCCGGACGACACCGCCTTCACCCACGTCACCCGTCCGACCCTCACCGTGGTGAGGCCGGCGAAGTCCAATGGCGCGGCGCTGCTGCTGGTGCCGGGCGGAGGCTACCGGCGCGTCGCGATCGGTCGTGGAGGCCATGCCATCGCCCGGCGCTTCGCCGATGCGGGCTACACCTGCTTCATACTACTCTACCGCCTGCCCGGCGACGCCTGGGCCGCCGGCCCCGACGCGCCGCTGCAGGACGCGCAGCGCGCGATACGGCTGATCCGCGCGCGCGCGAAGCGGGACGGATTCGACGGGGAGCGTATCGGGGTGCTCGGTTTCTCGGCCGGCGGCCATCTTGCCGCGCGCCTCGCCGCGCAGCCGGACCTCGCCACCTATGCCGCGGTCGACGCCGCCGACGCGCTGCCGGCACGGCCGACGATCGCCGGCCTGCTCTACCCGGTCGCCTCGATGGCGGACGGGATCGCGCATATGGGATCGCGCAACGAATTGCTCGGCCGTCAGCCCAGCGAGCAACGGATCGCCGCCTATTCGACCGATCGGCTGGTGACCGGCGCGATGCCGCCGACCTTCCTCGCCCACGCTGTCGACGACACGACCGTGCCGGTCGAGAACAGCCTTGCGCTGTTCTCCGCGCTGCAGGCGCAGAAGGTGCCGCGGGAGATGCACCTGTTCGAGACGGGCGGACACGGCTTCGCCCTGCAATTGCCGGACGGCACCACCTCGCCCTGGCCCGAGCTGTTCATCGCCTGGTCGCGGCGGCACGGCATGGGCTGAGCGGATCGAGGCGGCGGGCTGGCTATCCTCGGAATAATTCACATATTGAGGCGCATCGCGATACGCTAAGACCCAATCACAAACGCCGCCGGATCCCAGGAGATGAATTCCATGCAAGACGAGACGCTCGAGAAGGGCGCCCCTGCCGCGAAGGGCGCGCAGACCCTGATGCGCGCGCTCGATATCCTCGACGAGATCATCGAGGGCCCGGCCAAGGTCACCGATCTCGCCCAGAAGCTGAGCCTCAGCCGCGCCACCACCTATCGCCTCGCGCAGGCGCTGCGGTCGCGCGACTATCTGTCGCCGACGCGGGACGGCTATTCGCTCGGGCCGAAGCTGCTCCAGCTCGGCTCGCTGGCGCTCGAGCAGACCGATTTCCTGCGGATCGCGCGGACCCATATGGAGCAGCTTTCGGAGCAGACCGGCTTCTGCGTGTTCATCGGCAAGCGCGAAGGCGACTGGTCGCGCCATCTCGACCGCGTTACCGGCCGCCAGCGACTCCGGGTCTCCACCGCGCCCGGCGACCGGCGCTTCATCACGGAGACCGGCCTCGGCAAGGCGCTGCTGCTCGACGAGGACGCTTCGTCGCTGACACGGCTTTTCTACGAGGGGAAGCCGCATGCCAGCGAAGCGCAGCTGAAGGCGTTCCTGTCCGCGATGGAAGTGCATCGCGGGCGCCAGCTGGTGATGCACGAGAGCGAGCTGGACGACGGCGTCCGCTCGGTGGCGTCGCCGGTGCGCAATGCGAAGGGTCAGATCATCATGGCGATCAGCATCGCCAGCGCCGCGCATTACCTGACCGACGAGGTCACCGCGGAGATCGCCGGGCCGGTGGGGTCGACCGCGATCGACCTCAGCGCCGCCTTCGGATACGCGCGGCCGGAATAGTCCCGGTCAACATTCCAGTTCCTGTCGCCAGCTCTCGGCGAACCGCTCGCGGGTGAAGCGGCCCAGCGATTGCCGCATCGCGTCGGCGCGGCTGGAGCGTTCGGCGGGTGTCATCGTCGCGAGTCGGATCATGGTTTCCGCGATCCCGGCCTCATCGTCGGCTCGGGCGGTGAGCGCTCCGGGACCGGCGACCTCCTCCAGCACGCTCGCCGCCGTCACCAGCGGGATCGCGCCATGGCTGATCGCCTCGGCCACCGGCATGCCGAAGCCCTCCAGCCGGCTGACGAGGACGAAGCCGACGGCATTGGCATAGAGCCAGGTGAGCTCGGCATCGGAGACATAGGGCAGCAGATGCACGCCGGGCGTCCGGGCGGCAGCCTGCTCCACCGCGTCCGCTCCGGGTTCCCGCGCACCGCAGAGCACGTAGCTGAACCCCTGATCGGCAAGACCCGAGCATGCGAAGGCGCGGATGGTCGCGAGCTGGTTCTTCCGCCGGCCGAGGCTGCCGACGGTCAGCAGGAAGGGGCCTTGGATGCCCGGGATCGGCTGCTGCCACGGATGGCGGATGCCCTCCCGCATCTGGGGATAGACCACCGCCATCCCTGGGCCCGGCCCATAAAGGCCGGCAAAGGCGTCGCGCGACGCCGCACTGACGAACACCGTCCGTGCACGCGCGGCGACGATCTTGCGAAAGGCGTTGCGGTACAGGCGATGAAGCCAGGGTTGGAACAGATCGGGATGGGTGATCGGGCCCATGTCGTGCACCAGCACCATGTCCTGTGGCCCTATCCGGCTGTGCAGCACCGAATAGGGATCGAGATGGAGCGTAGGATTGCGGCCGCGGCGAGGAGGCAGCGGATTTCCGTCCAGCAGACTCGCCAGACGCATCTCGATCTTGAGACCGAGTTTGAGGGTCCGGGCACGCACCCCCTTCGGCGTCTCGCCACGCCGGCTCCGCCAGTAATATACGTTCCCGATCATCGCGCGGTGATCGGAGATGATGTCGCGCCCGATGAAGTATTTACCCGTCCTGTTCTCCAGGGCCGAGGAGAAATCTATGTTCCATAACGGCAATGACGCATTCCCGGGCCTGCTGCTGGAATGACGGACAGGCTAATCCCGCCGCGCTGCGGGAATCAAAGAACATCTTGATCGAACCCGTTTTTGCGCGGGCTCACCTGATCGGAACACTGAAGGCTCTTCGGAGCTAATCCCCTTTCAGGGATCGATTCGGCCGTCGGACTTGCTAGCCACCGGTACCGAGAGATCGATTCCTCGCTTCCGTTGTTCCGGCCCCCGCCGGACGAACGAAGGGCCGCCTCCCCCACCCCCTGGCGGCCCTTCACCCTTCTTTATCGAATGCGGCTGCGCATCATTGCGCCACTTGCTGCAGAACCTGCATGACGCCGCGGTCGGCCCCGACGATCTTTCCGGAGCTGTCCGTCTGCGGGAACAGGTTCATCGTGTAGGTATCGTTCAGATAGGGGATGTCCTGGTGCGCCGTCAGCCTGAGACCGGCGGCATCGGCTGACTGAACGAAATTGCGCACGATCGTCTGCCATTCGGTGCGATCGGGGGCACCGAACTCGCCGATGTGACCGCGATCCTGGAAGCCATGCGCCTTCAGCCATTCGATGAACGGCGCGAGCCGCTGGACGCCGATGTTGGCGTTGGTCGGCGCGCTCTCGCTGCCGCCGCCGTAGACGCCGCTCGAGTTCGCATCGAAATACTGGTGCGCCGACCACATGATGCGGTTGGCCGGATCGGACAGCGTGTGGATCGTCGGGTTGTTCTGCGGCCACATCTGCGCGCTGGCCCAGCCATAACCGTCGATCAGGATCCAGAGCGAGCTGTTGATCTTGCGGATCGCGTTGATCGACTGCTGGCACGCATCGCGCCAGCCGGCCTCGCCGATCGCCAGGTCGTGCGGTTCGTTCATCAGCTCGATGCCGACGACCGCGGGATGGCTGCCGAACGTCTGCACCAGCTTCGTGCAATAATCGACGAACGCCGAGATCGGCACCTGGGAGGAACCGAGCTGCGCCTTCGACTTCGCCGACCAGCTGCCGTTGTAGCCGACCCAGCGCGAGCCGTAGTTATGGCAGAGGTCGAGGAACACCTTGAGCCCGTTCGCCTGGGCGCGATCGAGATAATGGCGGACGAGGTTGACGGTATTGCGCAGCGGGTTGTTCGGGTCGGCATAGTGATCCAGCAGCTGCTCGCCCAGCTCGCCGAAGGTGCGCGGCTGGAGCCGCTCCCAGGCGCCCTGGAGGCGGATGTGGTCCATCCCCTTCGACTTGTAATAGGAGAAATGGCTGTCCGGGGTGACGAAGACCTCGCCGTTCAGGCGGCCGGGCAGCGTGTCGGGCGTGCCTTCCAGGCTGGCGAAATTGACACCGTATCTGAAGTCCTGTCCCGATGGCGCCGGTGTAGGGGTCGGCGTGGGAGTGGGCGCCGGAGTCGGAGCGGGAGTTGGTGTCGGTGTCGGCGAGGGCGTCGGCGTGATGATCGACCCGCCGGTCTCGGCCGACGAACCCCCGCCTCCGCAGCCGGCGACGATCGCGCCCGCGCCGGCGACCAGCCAGCGGATCGCCCGGCGCCGGTTCACCGGATCGAGCTCGCGAAGCAGCGGGATATGAGATGAATCGTCATGCACCCCATTATCAAAGCCGCCATCAGCTAATATTTGGTAATCGGTGTCACTATTCTTCACTGATACTACCTTGGTATTATTGAACAAAATCCAGGAGAGCCACCCCGTCAGCAGGCACGCATTTCGCCGATCGCGAAACCATCAGGCTCCACGCATCCTCTCGATTGGCGTTTATTGTTCTGACCCCGCGCGCAGGAGCGCCGGGACTTCAGTTGCAGGGCATCACGCGGAGAAGCGCAGCCTCACCGCAGACAGCAGTTTTCGAAGGAACAGGAACAAGACGGGGAAGGGAATTATCGAAACGGATGGTTCGAATTAGGTAGGGGACCTCCACTGGAGTAGCTCGTTGGACGTATTCCCCTATAGCCGATGGAGTCGGCTTAACAACATGTGTAAGTCAACGCCCTGTCGCGTTGAGGCTTCACAACGTCGATTCATAACAAATGTTATATAATCCAAAAGTATTACTTCACCCGCGGTAGCACCTTGGGCCGGCGGATTCTCTCAGACGATTCTGCCCCAACATTCGAGCCCTTCGGCTTTGGCGACGTCCGGCCATTGCGGCACGCAGCGATGCGCCAGCCGCTTGGCAATACGGCCGGATGTGGAGAGATGCTCGGAATTGGCGATGCTGTCGATCCACAGCGTCCTGGCGCCGATGAGGCGGCCGAGCAGCACGAACGGCAGCATCGGCGCCGATCCGGTCGTCACAATGGCGTGCGGCCGTTCGCTGAGGAGGATGCGGATCGCGCGCCAGAAGATCGGCACGAATCCTTTGAGGCTGAAGCGAGAGGCGTCCGGCACCCAGTAATAGCGGTGCTCGGGCACGAGCTCAGCATAGCTGGGGAAGGTCGAGACATAGGCGACCTCGAAGCCGTCGAAGGCCGGCCGCAGGCGCTGCAACTCGATCCAATGGCCGCCGCCGGACGCCCCGACCAGCATTCTCGGCTGGTTCGCTTTGGCCCCACGCGAACGCCCGGCGACGCTGATGCCGCCCTGCGGCGGCTTCCTCCCCGGCTCAGAAATAGCGCTCTCCCACGCGGATCGTGTCGCCCGGATTGATCGGCGTCGAGGCGGTGAGACGTATCGGCATCTCGGTGCTGGCATTGTCGCGGGTGATGTAGATCGTCTTGGCGTTGGCGCGATAGGTGAAGCCCTCGGCGGTCGCGACCGCCTTGAGCGCGGTCAGCCCGTTCGAGAAGGGATATTGGCCCGGCTTCCGCACCTCGCCGAGAATATAATAGGGCCGGTATTTGAGCACCTCGCAGCTGACCTGCGGCTTGCGGACCATGTTGGCGGCGAGCAGCCGGCCGGCGATCTCCTTTTCGAGCTCCGCCGGCGTCATGCCGCGCACCGAGAATGGCTCGATCAGCGACAGCGAGATGGTGCCGTCGGTCGCAACCTCATATTCGCCGCTGAGATCCTTGAAGCCGAAAGTGGTCACGCGCAGCCGATCACCCGGCCCCAGCGTATAGGCGCTCGTCGCCGCGAGCGGCGGCCCGTCGGGCAGATGCGTGTTGCTGCATCCGGCGGCAGCGGCGGTGGCCGCCGCCAGGCAGATGATGCGAATTCTCGTCCACGTCTTCATGCTGATCCTCCCTGACCCTGGCTTTGCATGATTTGAGTGATCGTCTCGGGCACGGGGCGGCGGTCCGCCTTCAGCGCGCGGGCATAGAGCGCCTCGATCTGATCGAGCACGCCGCGCCATCCGAAGCCGGCCAGACGCGGCGCCAATGCCGCATCCCGGGCTTCGATCGCCTCATAGGCGGCGAGATCGGCGAGAAAGCGATCGACGTCCCTACCCCGCTCGAACGCGATCGCGGTCCCGCATCCGACGCGGGCAATGGTCCGGCGAAAGGGCGCGATGTCGCTGAGCAGCGGGTAGAGACCCGCCCCCACCCCCTCCACCGCCGCGACACCGAACCCCTCGAAGGCGGAGGCGCACGCATAGACGCTGCTGCGCGCGATCAGGCGCCGCAGGTCGTCGTCGCTCGGCAGCGCGTGGAGCTCGACGGCATCCTCGACGCCTTCCGCCCGGGCCCAGGAGCGGAGCTGGTCCAGCGAGACGCCCATTTCCTTGCCAGCGACGATCAGCCGCCACGCGGGATCGCGCTCGCGCAGCCCTGCGAACCAGGCGATCAGCCGGTCGAGCCCCTTGTTGGGCGCGAGCCGGCCGAAATAGATCATCGTCCTGGCGCCCGGTGCCGCCAGGCCGGCGAACTTGGCGGTATCGACCGCATTCTCGACCGCCACCACCTTGCTGCCGGCGATCCGCTCGAAGATCGCCGCATCCGCGATGCCGGAAGCGGCGACGAAGGCATAATTGCGCAGCGTCGCCCGCGTGATCCCGTGGAACCACAGCCGCTTGATCGTGCGGGCAAACGGGGTGTGGAAGAAGCCGCCGTGTGTCGACAGGATCAGCGGCTTGCCGTGCAGCGGCCGCAGCCAGCCGAGAAAGTCGGCGAAGAAGTCCACGCCATGGACATGCACGATCTCGGCATTACCGATGTGACGCAACACCCCCGGCGCGAAGGGATATTTGGGCGAGCCGCGGTACGGCACGCGGACGATCTCGACCCCGTTGCGCCACTCGCTGGACGCCAACCGCCGGCCATCGCTGTAGAAGATGCGGTTGAGCGTCACCACGCGTACCTGATGTCCTTCGCGTGCCTGGCGCTCGGCCAGCGACGATACCGTCGCCTCGACCCCGCCGACGCCGGGCGGGTACTGCCGGACGGCATGAACGATCCTCATGCCGCCGCTCCCCAGCGCGAGGCGAGACGCGTGCGCATCTCAGTACGCGTTCCGGTCGCGGACCATCAGCGGGATGGTCTGCAGCAGGATGGCGAGATCGAAGAACAGCGACCAGCGCTCGATATATTCGCAATCGGCGCGAACCCGTGCCTCCATGCAGGAGAGATCATGGATTTCGCCGCGCAACCCGCGAATCTGCGCGAGGCCCGTCATGCCGGGTTTCGCGCGGAAGCGCCGGGCATAATCGCCGATCAGCAGGCCGTAGCGGCGGTCATGCGCGACCGCATGCGGCCGCGGCCCGACCAGCGACATGTCGCCCGCGAGCACATTGAACAGCTGCGGCAGCTCGTCGAGGCTCGTGCTCCGGAGCAGTGCACCGATCGGCGTCACGCGCGCGTCGTTGCGCGTCGCATGGGCAATGCCGTCGCCGTCCTCCAGCACGCGCATCGTCCGGAATTTCCAGACGGCGAAGACGCGTCCGTTCAACCCGGTACGGCTCTGTCGGAAGAGGATCGGACCCGGGCTCGTCACCCGCACCGCCAATGCAATCAGCATCAACGACGGCAGCAGCAGGATCAGCAGGAGGAGCGCGACGCTCACGTCCATCGCCCGCTTGGCCCAGGACGTCGCCGCCGGCGTCGCGAAGGCCTGTATCGTTTCCGTCGGCAGCGAGATGACGATGGTCGAGACAGAAGGCGCCGAGGCCGCAGGCCGCACCGGGACAGGGCTGTTCGTAGGAACCGGGACCGGCGCAGCCTCAGAGAAGTTCGCCGGAGCGCTCTCGACCGCCGTCCCGTACCCGCTCATGACCAGGCCCTCGCTCGATCTTTTCGAGAACTAGAGGTACAGGACGCCGGAGGTGGTCGAAATTAATCAGAAGTTTACGAACAGGATCATTGGTATATCGCTGCGTATAACTCTAAAGATGACAAATTTATCTTATAAAATATCGTGAGTTATGTGGCCATGATTGTACCAACCACTCTGGTCTTCATATCATTCAAACGGTTTATGACGTGCGCAATCTCTTCTACTGAAGTGGTATTGTTCCTGACGACCACAACCGCAGCGTCGATGGCCTCGCACACGGCCGCAGGCTCGCCGAACGGCACCCCGGCGTCGACGATCATCATTCCGTAGCTTTCCAGCAGCCGCATCGCGCCGTGATGGAAGTGCTGGCCGTCGAGCAGCACCGGCGCGTTCGCGGCCGTCTTGCCACCGGGCAGAACGACGAGATCGGCAACCGGCGACGGCTGCACGAGCGTCCGCACGTCGGCTTCGCCCGACAGCGCCGCCACCAGCCCGGCCGACTCGTGCAGCCCGAAGAACAGGTGCTGCGACGGCTGCTCGAGATTGGCGTCGACCAGAACCGTCGGCGTTCCGCCCTGCGCATAGGTGATCGCCAGATTGGCGGCGAGCACCGATGCCTCCAGCCCGGCCCCCGCACCGAGCACCGCGACCGAGCGGATCGGCGGCTCGTCGGGCAGCGGCAGCGCCGAGATCGACAGGCGCAGGCTGCGCGCGAGCCGGGCGATGGCGTTGTCCGGATCGTACGCCGCGACGGCGAGCGGACTCAGCCGCCCGTCCTCCGGCGCCAGCAGGGCCTCCCCTGCCGTGCCCTCGTTTCGCGGCGCCTCGTCGACCGCATCCGCATCGTGGACGAGCACCGCATGCTCGGTGGATCGTATCCGCATCAAACCCCTCCCGCCTTGAGCTCCCTAAGCTGCGGGAGCGCCTTGAAATCGAAGGTCCCGAGCACCGGCACGCCGGTATTCTCGAACAGGCTGCTGACCGTCCGGATGATCGGCCGGCGCAGTTCCATCGCCACCGCGGCGATGATGCCGAGGCCGAGACCGCCGAGCGCGGCCAGCAGCAGCAGCAGCGGCACGTTCGGGGTGGCCGGCAGCAGCGGCGGCGTGGCGCGGTCGACCTGCTGGGCGTTGGTGGTCGGCAATCCGCTCTGCAGCCGCATCATGTTGAGCCGCTGCGTGACCGCCTCATAGGCCTTCTGCGCGCTGGTGACCTCGTTCTGGAGCGCTTCGAGCTGCGCCTGATTGGCGGTCACCGCCAGCATCCGTCCCCGCTGAGCATTTACGAGTCGCTGCAGCTGCGACTCCCGCGAGGATGCAGCCGAGCTCGCGACGCGGACCGTCTGGCTGGCGGCCCCTGTCTCGGCGCGGAGCTTGGCACGGAGCGTGTCACGCTCCGCCCTTGCGGCGACCAGATCCGGGTGCGCGTCGCCATGCGTCGACGCCAGCTCGGAGAGTTTCGCCTCGCTCACGGCGACCTGCTGGCGCAGCGACTCGATCACCGCGCTCGACTGCACGTCGGGCGACTGCGAGACGCGGTTGCCGGCGCGCGCGCGCATGTCGGCGGCGGCGCCCTCGGCCGACGCCAGCTGCGAGGACAGCGCGCTCAGCCGGTCGGCCTCGAGCGCCAGGGCATTGCCGTCGACCATGCCGTGGCTGCGCTGGAAATCGGTGACCGCGGCCTGCGCGCGCTCCAGATTGCCGCGGACCTCCGTGGTCTGCTGCTGGAACCAGCGGGCATATTGCTTGGCGGTGTTGGTGCTGATCTCCATGCGCAGCGCCACGAAGTTGCGCGCGAAGCTGTTGGCGAGCCGCGCCGCCGTGCGCGGGTCGTTCGCCGTATAGCGCACGGCGAGCACGTTGGTGTCCCTCTCCGGCGCCACCTGGACATGCTGCAGCACGTCCGACACGAGCCAGGTGTCGAACGAGCGTCCCGGCTCGCCGGCCTTGCGCCACTTGCGCTGCATGTCCGGATCGGCGGCGAGCCCCTCCGCGCGGATCACCCGCCGCGCGACCGCATCGCTGCGGATGAGGTCGGCCTGGGTGCCGAGCATCGACTTCTCGTTCTGCACCGGCTGCGAGTTGCGCAGCTCGGGATCAGGGCCGCGATCGTCGAACAGCAGCGACGCGCGCGCGACATAGGTGCGCTCCACCAGCATGAGCCAGCCGGCAGCCAGCGCGACGGTTGCGGCGAACACCGCGAGGATCAGTCGCCAGCGCGATTTCAGCGCCAGGGCCATGTTTGATTGGAGCATCGCTTCGACTCCCCTTCGTTGCGTCAGTTGCCCGCCTCGGAAACCGCCTTCAGCCGCGCGCCCTGATGCAGGGCGAGGATCGTCAGCAGAAACTGCGGCGCCGCGCCGTCACGGAAATAGGCCCGCTCGCTCCGCCCGGTGTCGCGGCGCAGCGCCGGGCCGAGCAGCCCCTCGATCTCTTCGTCCGCACTCAGGCTGTCGCGCATCGCCGCCTCCCGCGCCGCGCGCTGGATCCGCGTGCGCTTGTCGAGGTCGGCCGCCGCCAGCCGCTGGAACAGCTCGGCATCGCCCGGATTGAGCAGCGCCCATGTGTCGAACGCCCGCCGCATCGCGACGCGGGTGATGACCAGGTCGACCGCGGCACAATCGCGCCGCACCGCCTCCAATGCGGCGAGATAGCAGAACAGCTGCACATGGTAGGGCGAGCCGCAGGCGAGATCGGCGATCTCGCCCTGGCTCGCCTCGTCGAAGGTGACGCCGGCGCGCTGCGCGCCCGTGGTGATCAGCGCAAAGGTGTCGTCGCGCGAGATCCGGCCGATCGGGATCGGCACCAGATGCCGCCTGAGCGACGGATGGCAGAGGATCAGCTCCTCGACCGTCTGCGCGATGCCGACCAGCAGCATCTGCACCGGCAGCCGTGCATCCGACAGCAGCTTCATCAGCGTCGCGACCTGGCTGTTCACCTCGCCGTCCTCGACGCGGTCGAACTCGTCGAGGATCAGGATGATCTGGCAGTCCGGCGTCAGGCGGGAGAAGAGATCCACCACCATCCGCGGCCCGAAATCGCCGGCGAGCAGCGCATCGCGTTCGATGCGGAAACCGTGCTTCTCGACGAACGGGATGCAGGAATCGGGAATGAAGCCGAGATAGGGGCGGATCAGGTCGGCGAAGGAGGTCGATGCCTCGCACGCCGTGTAGATGACGACCGCGCCCTCCTGATCGGCATAGTCGCCGAACACCTGCGCGAGCGACGTCTTTCCCGACCCGCGCGACCCGTGGATGATCGCGTGCTGCCGCCCGACCAGCACCGCTTCGAACAGCGTCTCCAGCTTGTCGTCGCGGCCGTACAGATTCTGGCGCTGGCGGACCGGATGCGCGGCATCGAAGGCCGCGATGATCCGCGCAGCCGCGCTGACCGGTGCGAGCCGGGTATTGACCGCGGGACGTCCGCTGCCGAGCCCGGCGCCGGCGGCCGTCCGCTTTAGCGGTTCCGGGGCGATCGCGGCGACAGTCTGCACCGTGCGCTCCTCCGGCTTGCCGAGCAGCCATCTCAGCGCGCGGCGCCACAGGCTGTCGCGGCGGGTTTCGACAGGGGCGAGGGACATGGCGTCCGCTGTCTGCTCGGCGATCATCCGCGAGAATCCTTCTTCATCGAACTCTCCATGCTCCGGGACGAATGGGGCCGGCGATCGGCCGACGGCCGGCTGCGGCAGGGGCGTGCACGGGCCGCAACCGCCCGAGCGCGCGATCCGCGGCCATCCGGTCCCGCACCGCCGAAAGCGAGCGCATGAATCCGGCCAGCAGCCACATCGGCGCGGCGACCTTCATGCTGAAGATGGCATTCCCCGCCACCAGCAGGTTCATGAAGAAGAAGATGCCGATCCCCCATGCGCAGCGCCTCTGCGCATCGGATTCGAACGGCACGATCAGCGCGACATAGATCCACAGCGCGATCGCGCCGACGATCGAGCTCGAATAGAGCACATAGGAGTAGCCGCTGTCGGGAAACTGACCGGACTCGAAGACGCGCGCGCCCAGCGAAGCCGGCAGGTCCGTCAGCGACAGGAGATAGATCGTCTGGCCGAGCCGCCCTGCCAGGTCGTCCTCGTTCGACGGACCAAGGAAGGTTGCCACCACGATCGCCAGCCCCAGCATGACGAGCGGCAGCAGCAGCGTCGCATAGCGCGGGAGGCGTGGGTAGACGAAATAGCCGACGACGGAGAGCAGCGCGAAGCCCGACGACATGCGCGTGTTGTTGGAAAGGAGCGCCAGCACCACGAAGGTGACGCCGAGCCATTTCTCCAGCCGCCCCAGCGACCTCCACATCGCAACGAGGTAGATCAGGATCACGCCGGCGAAATTGGCGAGCGAGGTCTGCTCGATGAAGATCGAGGAGGTTCGCGGCGTCATGAACACGCCGAAACTGAACCGCCCCTCGAAGCCGAGCGCGTTGCCGAACAGGCCGGTGTCCTCATAGTCGAATTCGCCGAGACCGCGCGTGTTCTGGTAGTAGTTGAACGGCTGGAAGAACGTCGCATAGCCTTGGCGCGAGCTGAGCTCGAACAGCAGCCCCGCCAGCACGATGCCGATGGCGAGCGCGAACGCCAGGCGGATGCCGCGCTCGCTCGAACGAAGGCCCAGCATCGTGAACAGCACGATGATGGCGACGTTGCGCAGCGCCTCCACCACCAGCGCGCCGTTGATGAAGGAGAGGAACAGCGCGCCCATCAGGAACGCCACGCCGAGGATGACCGGTGGCTCGTCCCGCGGCGACAGGCCACGCGACAGGACGGCAGCGGCCGCGGTCGCGAGGATGATGAATTCGGCGGCTGCGACTTCGGTCATCGACAGCGTCCGCCCATGCGCATTCACGAAGGCGAGCACGGCATTGTAGGAGATCGCCCCGACCAGCAGGAAAGCGATCATCCAATCGTGCAATGTCCTTTGGAGCGGCTGGCTACCCACTTTTAGAGTTCCCCGAGCTCCTTGGTGTTATCATCCAAGTGTGTTGCGCACGCGGGCGACGAAAAAACGCCAGTCAGCCGTTGCCATCCTTGCTTATCATTGGTTTGGCCGAGCCAAACTTGCTTACGAGTATTAACCCCCATTAACTGTGGATAATACTTAGATACAATTTTCCGCCGTTTTGCTTTGTGCGAGACAATCCCTACCCGCGCCGCACCTGCCTCAAGGCAGGCGGCGGGGGACCATGGCGAGTGCGAGGGGGCGTTGGTCCGCCGGCTGCGCAATGCGCACCGGCGCGGGCATCGCCCTGCCCGCAACCTGGCCGGACACAAGGGGGTGACGCCAGTGAGCAGCGACAGAAAGATAGCCGTCGTCGGCCTGGGCAAGATGGGTATCTCGCACCTGGCAATCGCCAACGCGACGCCCGGCCTCAGGGTCGTCGCCGCCTGCGACAGCTCCACGCTGGTCGGCAGCATGGTCGAGAAATACTGCCGAATCCCGGTGCTCCCGAAATTCGATCAGCTGATCGAGCTTCCCGGTATCGACGGCCTGATCATCGCGGCACCGACGCGGCTCCATGCCGACATGATCCGGGCCGCCCTGGCGCGCGGACTCCACGTCTTCTGCGAGAAGCCGATGACCCTGTCGCACCGCGTCAGCAGCGATCTTGCCGAGGAGGCGGCGGTACGCGGGCTGGTCGGGCAGGTCGGCTATCACAACCGCTTCGTCGGGACGTTTCGCGAGGCCAGGCGGCTGATCGACGCCGGCGCGATCGGCCGCGTCCGTCACGTCCATGCCGAGGCCTATGGCCCGGTCGTCCTCAAGCCCGCCTCCAAGACGTGGCGGAGCAAGGCCGGCGAAGGCGGCGGCTGCCTCTATGACTATGCCGCGCATCCCATCAACCTGATGAACTGGTTCGTCGGACGCCCGGACGCCTGCTCGGGCGGACAGCTCACCCGCCAGTGGTCGACCGAGGTCGACGATGCGGTCTACGCCAATCTGAGCTTCGCGCAGGGCGTCACCGGCCAGGTGTCGGTGAACTGGTCCGACGAGACCGCGCGCAAGATGACGACGCGGATCACAGTGATGGGCGACGGCGGCAAGATCGTCGCGGACCGGCAGGAGCTGACGGTGTTCATCGGCGCGCGCGGCCAGCCGCCGGCCGGATACTTCCACGGCTGGAACGTCAAGTACATCACCGAGCTCACGCCCCACCCGGCCTTCTACCTTCGCGGCGAGGAATATTCCGCTCAGCTCGAGGCGTTCGCCATGGCGATGGCCTCGCCCGGTGCGGAGCAGATCAACGATTTCGCCAGCGCCGCCGATACCGATTTCACGCTGGAGCTGATCCGGCTCGCCGATAGACCGGAGGATAAGCCTGCTCCCGCCGCGGCGGTCAACGGCACCGCCACCGCCTTTCCACCGCGGCGAACCTTGCTCAGCCGCACGCTGGGGCTGCGCTGACCGGCGCGGCGGGACGCTGAAGGCAGTGCCATGATCTTCGCATCGGTAGGCTCGATGCTGCCGTTCGACCGTTTCGTGCGGGCGGTGGACGAGTGGGCGGCGGCGAACCCCGGCGTCCCGGTATTCCTCCAGATCGGCGACGGCGCCTATCGACCTCGCCATGCGGAGAGTGCACGCATCCTGCCGCATCAGGACTATGCCGCGCGGCTGGCGCAGTGCCGGCTGTTCGTCGCCCACGCCGGGATCGGGTCGATCGTGCAGGCGCTGGAGATCGGCAAGCAGATCCTGATGCTGCCGCGGCTGGCGAGGCTCGGCGAGCACACCACCGACCATCAGCTCCATACGATCGAGCGCTTCCGCGACACGCCCGGGCTGAGGGTCGCCGGCGATACCGACGCGCTGAAGGCGGAGATGAGCACGCTGCTCGCCGCCCCGCTCAGCGGCGGGGCCGCCCTGCCCCCTTATGCTCCGCCCGAAATGATCGCGAAGATCCGCGACTATCTGCGCGCACCGCGCTGAGGAGACGACGACGATGGACCGCATCCTGTTCGGCGACAACCAGTTCTTCGGCATCAACCATATGTCGGAGGAAAAGGCGCGGCAGCAGGCGATCGCCTTTCGCGACGTGAGCGCGATCGTCGATACCCTCCGGGCAGCGCACAAGGCCGGGATTGACGTGTTCATGTGCACGACGCACGATCGCGTCGCTGAAGTGGCGGACATCGTCCGCGCCAATCGGGGGGATTGGCAGGGCATGAAATTCTACCCGTGCATGCCGTACGCGCACAAATACGCGAACGCCGTCACCGAGCTCGGCTATGTCGACGCGCTCCGAAAGTTCATGCCGAGCGGCAACATGCTCGATGCGGCGATGCGCGGCGGCAAGGCGCTGCTGACCCGCGACGTCAGGAGTGCGGCGACGCTGCTGATCGACGCCGAGATGAAGCCGTTCGAGGGACTGGAGACGCCGATCGTCTTCCTCCAGAATGTCGTCACCGACCTGTTGCTCGGGCTCGGCTTCTTCGAGGCGTTCCGCATCTTCGCCGATCATGTCGAGCGCCGCTATGGGGCGGAGGCGGGCTTCATCACCATGAACCTGCCGGCACTGCTGCCCGCGCTGGAGTCGGTCGGCATCCGCAACCCGATCGTCTGCGCGAACGTCAACAAGATCGGCTTCCGCATGTCCGGCGGAATCCCTGCCTATCGCGATGCGCTCGCCAGCCGGCCCGCGCGCGTCATCGCCATGTCGGTACTCGCTTCCGGTGCAATTCCAGCTTCCGAAGCGATCGAGTGGGTCGTGAACGAACCTTATGTCCAGTCCATCCTGTTCGGTGCCTCCAGCGAGCGGAACATCCGCAACACGGTCGAGCTGATCCGGCGCTTCGATGGCGAAAGCGTAATGGCCTGAGCGCGGCCGTCGCGCCCTCCTCCAGCAGGAGCCTTCGCATGATCGCATCGTCCTCCCTGTTCCGCCCGTTGCCGAGATGGCTGCTGGCCTCGACCATTCTTTGCGGGACCTGCTCCCCTGCCTTCGCGCAGGAAGCCCAGCTGCCGCGCCTCGCGAACATCGAGACGGTGACCGTCGAGGACGGCGTCGATCTCGACGTGCGTGAACGCCACCGGCCGGAGCTCGACCCCGTCGGCCACGCCCTGGGCGCCTGGCGGATCTATCCGTCGGCAACATTGAGCGCCGGTTGGGACAGCAACCTGTTCGGCTCCGAGGATGATCGCGTCTCGGCCGGCTTCCTCCAGCTCGAGCCGGCGGTGGCGGCTGTGCTCAGTTCCTCGCAGCTCGACGTGACGCTGGACGCCAGCGGCCGGTTCGCCCGCTTCGCCGATCAGCCGCATGCGAAGGAGAATGCCTACCGCCTCGCCGGCTTCGCGCGCCGCGAGCTGTCGTCGCTGAGCTCGATCGAAGGCGGCGTCGACTTCGAGCAACTCGTCGAGCGGCGCGAGTCGAGCGAGTTTCCGGGAGGCCGCGTGGCGCCCTCGATCTTCCTGCGCACGCGTCTCTATACGACCTTCCGCTATCAGACGGGCAAGTTCGGCGGGCTGGCGACGGTGGACTATACGACGTTCAACTATCGCGACACCGACGCGCTGGCGGCGGACGGCACGGTGGTCGGCCGCATCGACCAGGACGTGCGCGACCAGCACACGCTCCGCGGCAGCCTGCGCGGCGAGTTCGAGGTGACGCCGGCGATCGGGTTGTTCGTCCAGGGCATCGGCTCGTCGATCGACTATCGCAAGGACGAGGTCGCGCCCGGAGTCCCCAATCCCGGCGGCTCCGAATACACGCTGCTCGGCGGCGTCGCATTTCGACCCAGCAGCCTGTTCGTGGGATCGATCGGCGCCGGCTATGTGTGGCGCAGCTATGATGCCGTCAGCCTCCGTTCGATCAACGGCTTCGCGCTCAACGCCGACGTCCGCTACTATCTGACGCCATTGGTGACGATCTCCGCCCAGGCCGCGCGCACGGTCGAGGAGGCGGTGCTGCAGAGCGCCCGCGGCTACGTCAGCGACAGCGCGAGCGTGCGCGCCGACTATGAGCTGCTGCGATCGCTGCTGATCAACGTGCGGGCGTCCTACCAGCACAACGACTTCCGCTCCTCGCCGCGGCTCGACCGCATCGTCGATGTCGGAGCGGGTGCCCGCTATCAGGCGAACCGCGCACTCGCGCTCGACGTGGATGCCAGCTACGTCAATCGCGACGTGAAGGGCGATCCGTTCGCCGCGAGCTTCGACGAGTTCCGCGTCCGCGCCGGGGTCCGCTACAGCTTCTAGGCGTCGCCGCCGCGGGCAAGCGCGATGTCCCCGCGGATCCTTTCGCGGCCGACCACTGCCGTGGCGATCTGGACGATCTGCCCGAACAGCCTCGGCGCGCAGATACGGAGCGCGACGGCGTAGATCACGATGCCGCCGACGACGGTCAATGCCAGGCCGGCAAGCGCAGGCAGCTCGTCCGAAAGCAGCCTGTGGATCGTCGACAACAGCACGATCATCACGACCGTGGCCGCCTGCGACGGCAACAGCGCCGCCAGCATCGTGCGCCACCCCAGCCCCACCTCGCGAAGCGCCAGTCCCAGGCGCAGCGGGAACAGCAGCATCGTGGTGCAGGAGAAAGCGGCGGCAAGCGCCACCGGTCCGAATGCGACCGCGACCAGGTAGACGCAGATGTTGGTGACCGCGAGCACCGCCGAGCACAGCGAATCGATATGCGCGCGCTGCGCCACCACCAGCACCGAGCTCGAGAATTGGCTGAGCGACAGGAAATAGCCGCTCGCCGCCAGCGCGGTCAGGATCGGCGCGGAGGCGTGCCAGCTCGGCCCCAGCATCACCCGGATCAGCTCGGGCGCGACGATCGCCAGGCCGGCGAAGGCCGGGGCGCACAACGCACTCGTCAGCATCATGCCGCTGCGGAACGCCAGCCGGCGCTGGTCGTCGGTCTCGAGATTGGCGAGCGCGGGCAAGGTCAGCGTCGACACGCTGTTCACCAGCATCAGGTTGGCGGCGAGCATGATCCGCTTCGCCGCGTTGTAGAGACCGGTGACGGCAGGACCGAAATAGCCGCTGACGAAGATCAGGTCGGAATCGTTCGCGATCGCCGTCCACAGCGCCCCGAGCGAGACGTGCCGCGCGCGCCGCAGTATCTCGCGCACCCGCGTCCATGACCGCACCAGCCGCGGCCGCCAGCCCGCGCTGATCCAGAGCGTCACGACGTTGACCACGGCGATGGTGAACTGCTGCCCCACCAGGCTCCACAGGTCATAGCCGTTCACCGCCATCGACAGCCCGACCACGCCGCCGAAGACCACCGACAGCGTCGAACGGACGGCGAGCGCACGGAACTCCATGCGCCGGGCGAGCCACGCCGCGGGCGTTCCCGACAGGCCGTAGCCGAGCAGCAGAAACGCGATCATCCGAAGCGCCGCCCCCGCCTCGGGCGAGCCGATCAGGTCGGCGACGGGCTGGGCGAGCAGGACCATCGCAGCCGTCGTCACCGATCCGGTGACCGCGACGATGGTGAAGCAGACGTCGTAGTCCTCATCCCTGACATCGGGGTTGGAATAGACCGCGATCGTGACCGAATCGATCAGCAGGCGCCGCACGAACTCGACGACGGTGATGCTGACCGCGATCAGGCCGAAGCTGCTCTGCGAGACGTAGCGGGCGATGAACAGGAAGACGAGCAGCGACAGCCCCTGCCCCGCTCCCTGGCCCAGCACGATCCACAGCGCGTTGCGGCCGAGCTGCCTCTGTGCGCTCACCGGGCCGTCCGTCCCGGGACGCAACGCGTCCGGCTGGGGCCGGGAAAGACGTGAGGCATGATCATGGCGCTTCCCCGAACGGATCGTGCGCCCCTGTATCACCGGCACGCGGGGCTCCGGCCGGTGCGTTCGGCTTACCCCCGATGGACCCTGGGCGCGGGTCAGGTGGCGCTCGCGGGATGCAGATGGGAAGATGCATCCGTTTCGCGCAGCAGGGCGCGGGTGAACGGCCCGGTGCTCGACCAGCGCAGGTGCATCGCATCGAAATAGGCGGTCGACGGCAGCCGGATCAGAGAGACATGCAACCCCCCGCGCGTGCCGGCCAGGGCAGCGCGCGCGTCGTGCTCGAGTGCCCTCAGCGTGGGTTCGCCATAGCGACGGCTCCATTCCGACTGCATCGGCATCAGCACGACGTCGAAGGCGATGTTACGCTTCTCCAACGCTCGCGCCATCCCGCGCAGCGACGCGAAGCAGGCGGCGTCGAGCTTGCGCACGTCGCCGTAATGGAGGCCGCGCGAGACCGGCGGCTCCGCCGGCCCGTCGCCCCACCGGTTCTGCACCAGCGTGCTGGTCGACGCCGCGCTGGCGCGGTCCTCACGAATGCCGCGCGCATTGTTCGCCAGCGTCAGCGGATCGAAATAGCGGGCGTAGAACCAGGCGGGCGAGGCATGGCCGAACACGAAACGATCCGCCTCACCGGTGTCGAAACGCGAGGCCTCGCCAAACCCGCACGCTTCGAAATCGAACGGCGAGGCGATCAGCACGATATGGCGCACGCTCGGCAGGCGCTGCGTCAGCCAGGCGGTGATCCGCGCGCTCTGGCTGATCTGGGCGCCGCAGAAGCCGGCATTGTACGGGCGTATCGCCGGATCGGTCGCGATCGCCACCGGGCTGTTGAAATGGCGCCAGGCGACCGATGATCCGACAATCAGCAGATTGGGCTCCTGCGGCGGGTGGGCGCGCATGCCGTTGAGCTTCTCGTCGATGCACAGGCTGTTCGCGATCTGCGGCGGCGGCAACCTGTCGGCGGCCCGCAGCCCCACCAGCGCACCCACCAGCGACAGGACGGTAAGGATGGCACCGAACGCGAAGCCGGCGAGATAGCGCTGCATCCGCGCGGTTTCCCGCGGGGCGTCGGCGGGCGCGTGGCTGGCCATCACCCCCGCCTCGCCAGCTTGTCGCCGATCAGCGTGGCGAACTCGCCGACGTTCTTGAGCGATTCGAACTCGGCGGTGGTGAAGCGGATGCCGAACCGCTGCTCGGTCGCGACGATCAGCAGGACGTGCGCCTGGCTGTCCCAGCCGGGCACGTCCTGCGCGGTGGTGGTCGAGCCGATCTGGAGATCATCGTCCTCGAAGACGTCGCGCATGACCTCGGTCAGACCGGCGTAGATGTCCTGCTGCGTCATGCGCGGATCTCCAGTTTCATGTGATGGGCCGGCGGCGCGGCATCGGCGAGCGGCAAGTGCCAGAAGCGTGCGGCACCGTTGCACGTCTCGGGCGGTTCCACCGGAACGAAGCCGAGCCGCTCATAATGTTCCTCGACCATCGCGTTGCGGCCGGACGGCCGGTACTCGCCGACCAGCCGGATCGCGCCCGACCTGCGCGCCGCATCGGCGAGCACCTGCAGCGCCGCCGCCTCGACCCCGCGGCCGAGCACGCGGCAGCTCATCAGCCAGGTATCGATCAGCAGCGAGCCCTCGCCCCATTGCGGGTCCGGCCGCGCGAGGATCACGCTGATCAGGCCGTTGTCGCCGAACCGGTCGCGCAGCCGGAAGCACAGGCCGACGTTCGCCGGATCGCCGAGCAGGGCCGCCAGTTCCTGCTCGCCGCGGCGCACGGTGGTCAGGTTGAACTGGTTGCTCTTGTTGATGAGCTGCGCCGCACGCGGCCGGTCCACCGGTGAGATCGGCCCGACCGTCAGCGTCATGTCGAGGCTCTCCAGGAACCCGTCCATGTCGGTCGACGCCTCGACCGCAGCGGCGCGTTCGGCATTGGCGGCATAGTTTTGCCCGCGAGCGAAATCGTCGTGGGTCACGGCGACCGCCTCGAAATAGCCGGCGGCGGCCAGCCGCTCGGGATAATAGGCGACGTCGTCGGGAAGCTCCGGCACCGCCACCTGCGGCAGCTCGCGGCGGATGATCGCCCGCTCGGCGGGGTTGTCGTCGACGAACACCAGGCTGTCGAGGCCGATGTTCAGCCGCCGGGCGATCTCGCGCAGGTTGGTGGCCTTGTCCTGCCAGTTGGCGACGAAGCAGGCGACGTGGCTTTGCCGGAGGTGCATCTCCGGATGCTGCTCGAACATCGCCGCGGCAACCGCATGATCGTTCTTGCTGCACACGGCGATGATCACGCCGCGCTCGGCGAGGCGGACGACCTGGTGCTGGAAGGCGAGATACGCCTCCCCTTCCGCGCTGCCCTGCCCCAGCTTGACGCCGTCGATGCCGTCGTCGCCGATCACGCCGCCCCACAGGGTGTTGTCGAGGTCCAGCACCAGGCACTTGCGCGATCGGCCGCCCGCAGCGGCGAGCACGCGCGCGACGAGATCGCCGTAGAGCGGCGCGAATATGGGATTGATGAGCTGCTTGGCCTGATGCCAACGGACCGGGTCGTAGCGGCGGTCGTCGCCGATCGCCTCGGGCAGCTGGTCCGCGATGTCGACGACGGGCACGCCGTCCTCCACCGCCGCCTCGCGCAGGGCCTGGTCGAGCCGGCGGCACAGGCTGGCGGGCGACGCCGGCAGCAACAGCTCGTTGGAGCCGATCACCGGCGGCGCCTGGCCGATCAGCGTCTGGTGCACCGGCTGTGCCCCGAAGCGATTGCGCGCCTGCCGCCAGAGCTGCCGCACGTCCGCCGCCGTCGCCCGCACGAGCTCATCCGCCTCGCTTTCGTCGGTGCTGAGAGGCAAGGCGGGCAGCAGCGCCGCGGTATCGAGCGCCAGCAGGACGAGCTGCGGATCGAAACGTTCCAGCGCGGCGTCTCCGGTCAACAGAGTCTGCCGGAACTGGGCATAGCCGTCGACATGCACCGATGCGGCGATGCCATGGGACAGACCGGCCACGCGGATGGCGGGAACGAGATGATCGACGCTGTGCGACGCCAGGATCGCGAGGCGAAGCGGCGTCAGTCCGCCATCGCCGAGCTCGGCGAGGCACCCTTCCGCCAGCCGGTCGATCCGCTGCGTCGCTACCGTGTCCCGATCATGACCGGCCAGCCCGATCGCAGCATGAAGCCGCGCGAGCGGATCGGCGATGCCGCGAGCCGCCTTGATCGCGCCGGAGAGATCGGGGTCTTGCGGGAGCCAGGGGAGCATCTGCATCGGCGCCACCCCCATCAGAACTGGAAGTAGAGGAACTCTGTCGGCGCGGCCGACAGGGCATAGAGCAAGGTCACGGCGCACACCGCCCCCATCACCACCCCCAGCGCAGCCGAGGGACGCCAGTGCAATGCCGGCAGCCACCGCCCAAACCAACTCGCCCGCGCCTGGAAGTCCAGCGCCGTGGGATAGTCGCGCAGCCATTGATAGGCGTTGGGCAGGGTCCACACGACCGCGAGGAAGACGGCGATCCTGAGCGGATAGCTGAGCTCGAAATTCTCGAGCGAGGCGAAGTGCAGGCCGAGCAGCTGCGCGAAGACTTCCGCTCCCGGCACGCCGGCGAGCGGACGCGGCAGGGTGATGCCGTTGAGGCCCGCCATGCCGGCGAGCAGGTCGAGCGCAGCGCCGACGCTCGGCGCGCGGAAGAACACCAGCGCCACGACCACACACAGGAAAGTGAGCAACACCGATGTCGCGACCGCCAGCGGCCCGCCGGCATCGAGCGGGCGGCCCCGGTGGACCTTCCACGCGCGCCAGCCATGCGCGACGACCAGGTAGAGGCCGTGCAGCAGACCGAAGATCACGAACTGCCAGCCGGCGCCGTGCCAGACGCCGGAGACGAACATGGTGAACACCGTCGGCAGCGCGACGAGCGCGACGAAGGTGCCCGGCGTCATCCGCCCGCGTCTCGGCAGCGGCAGTCCCTTCGCCGCGCGCCGGCGGGTGAGGGTCACGACGATGGGGTTATAGACATAGGCGGTCAGGAACCGCGTCAGGGTCATGTGCCAGCGCGACCAATATTCGATCACGTTGCGCGCCTTGTACGGGCTGTTGAAGTTGGGCGGCAGCGCGATGCCGAACAGCAGCCCCAGGCCGACCGCCATGTCGGTGTAGCCGGAGAAGTCGAAATAGATCTGGAGGGCGTAGGACAGCGCCGCCGTCCAGGCGTGGACGAGTTGCACGCCGCCGGTCTCGGCGGAGAAGGTGAAGATCGGCGATGCGATCGCGCCGAACGGGTCGGCGACCATCACCTTCTTGAACAGCCCGATCAGGAACAGCGTGACGCCGATGCCGATCAGGTCCCAGCGCGGGCGGAACCGCTCGGGGCTGCCGAACTGCGACAGCATCTCGCGATGGTGCGTGATCGGCCCGGCGATCAGGTGCGGGAAGAAGGTGATGAACAGGCAATAGTTGAGCGGATCGCGCTCGCTCACCTTCCCGCCGAATGCGTCGACCAGGTAGGCGATCTGCTGGAAGGTGAAGAAGGAGATCGCCAGCGGCAGGATGACGTGCGGAATATGCCAGTCGAGGCTGAGCGCCCCGCTCAGCGTCGTCATGAAGAACACTGTGTATTTGAAATAGCCGAGCAGCGCCACGTTGAAGAGGATGCCGCCGGCGAGGATCCACTTGTCCGGCCGGCGGATCAGCACGCCGCCGAGCATGTAATTCACCGCGATGCTGAGCAGCAGCAGCGGCAGGTTGGCCGGCCGCCACCAGCTGTAGAAGGCGAGCGAGGCGAGCGTCAGCCACAGCGCCGCCAGCCGCCGCTGCCGGAATTTTGCCAGCACCAGGAAGCCGACGAAGACGATCGGCAGGAATACGAGCAGGAACTCGTCCGAATTGAACAGCACCTACCGTCCCCCAAAGGGAAGCCGGCCACTTCATCCGGGCTTCCTGGCTGGTACGTTCCGATCGACGCCGGCGCGCGTCCTTTGCTGGCTGGTGCGGCGGCCTGGGACGCGGTGTCAGACCGCCGCCACCTCGCCATATTTGAACGGCGGACGCTTGATGGCGCCGGTTATCCTGCGCAGCGCCGTGTCCGGCCACTTCTCCCCCACCGCCCAGATCGCGGCCTGCGTTCGGTTCTGTACGCCGACCTTGCGCAGGATCGCCTTCACATGGACCTTCACGGTCGCTTCGCTGATGCTCAGCTGGCGTGAGATGACCTTGTTCGGCTGGCCTGCGATCAGGCACTGCAGAATCTCGACCTCTCGGCTGGAAAGCCCCGCGCCTTCGATCGACTGGCTCGTATGCATCGGTGCCGAGGCGGAGGCGATGTCCGGAAGCACCTCGGCCAGCGAGGAGGGCATCACCTTCTCCCCCATCGCCACCAGACGCAACGAGGCGATCAGCGGCTCGACCGAGATGTTCTTGACGATATAGGCCTGCGCTCCCGCGCGGAACGAGGCCGCCATTGTCTCAAAATCGAACTCGTCGGCGAGCAGCACCAGCTTCGCGGCGGGGAACTCCCGTCGCAGCTTCTCGACGAACTCGGCGCCATGCGTGTCGATGAAGTTTTCCACCAGGATGAGGTGGGTGTCGCTCTCGGTCGCCTGGCGCGAACTTTCCAACTGCGCTGGATCATCCGCGGTTTCGACGACCTTGAAATCATGCTCGGCAAGGATGCGTACCATGCCTTCACGCGTGATTGGATTACGGCCCAACAGTGCAACGGTTACGGGCGATTTCATCATCGGTCTCCCCAGTCCGATTAGCAGCCCTCAGAAACATCCTCTTCAGTGCTGCCCTTTTATCGACGAACCGATTTTCCGGTAACCAAGATTACCTATCAACTTCCCCCTTGATTCCGCAAAGGCGACTCTGTGGTAACCCAATGTGATAGCTTAAGTCCCCCGGTACACAAGATTGTCACATACTAGTCTGATCGGCTCTAACATGGATCAAATTTTTCTCCTAGTTCTTTAACCCTATTACGTGGGCGATAACTTGCTTTTGCCCTGCAGTCATTCGCTAGCCTGCGCATCGTTCGCCCGAGAGCGATGAGGCCAAGAGCGGGCTCGACATCATCCACCCGCATGATCGGGCAAGTCCCTTTTCGGGACACAGATCCGACTACAATCCAGGATGGGTTGCGGTTGGCGCCCGGCCTGATCGCGCTGCCTACGAAGTATGATGACCCAAAGAAAGCACGACAGAACGCCGCCAATTGTGGGAGTTCGGGACAAGGAAATCCGGTCGCACTTGCATTTGCAGGAAAGGGGGCGCCGATGAAGATCCTCGTCACGGGAAACATGGGATATGTCGGACCTGCCGTCGTCCGCCGCCTGCGCGCGCGATATCCGGACGCCGTCATCCACGGATACGACAGCGGCTTCTTCGCGCACTGCCTGACGACGCAGGAGGGCATGCCCGAGCGGCGCCTCGACTGTCAGATCTTCGACGACGTGCGGAACGTGCGGCGAAGCGACCTCGACGGTTATGACGCGGTGATCCTGCTCGCCGCGATTTCCAACGACCCGATGGGCGAACGCTTCAGCGCCGTGACGCGCGCCGTCAACCAGGACGCCGCCGTGTCGATCGCCCGGGCCGCGAGCGCCGCAGGCGTCCGCAACCTCGTCTTCGCGTCGAGCTGCAGCGTCTATGGCGTCGCCGACGGGCCGCCGCGCCGCGAGGAGGATCCGGTCGATCCCCGCACCGCCTATGCCGCGTCCAAGGTCGGCACCGAGCAGGCGCTCAGCGCACTCGACGGCGACATGACGATCACCTGCCTGCGCTTCGCCACCGCCTGCGGCATGTCCGACCGGCTGCGCCTCGACCTGGTCCTCAACGACTTCGTCGCCTCCGCGCTCAGCAAGGGCCGGATCGAGATCCTTTCGGACGGCACGCCCTGGCGCCCGATGATCGACACCGCGGACATGGCCCGCGCCATCGATTGGGCGGCGACGCGGCCGGCTGAGAACGGCGGGCGCTATCTGATCGTCAACGTCGGCGCGAACGAAGCCAATTACCGTGTCCGCGACCTTGCGGAAGCGGTGGCGGCGGCGGTGCCGGGCTGCACCGTGTCGCTGAACCGGGAGGCGCCGGTCGACTCGCGGTCCTATCGCGTCGACTTCAGCCGCTACGCCGAGCTGGCGCCGGATCACCTGCCACAGGTCAGCCTGGCGACGTCGGTCCAGGAGCTGATCGCCGGCCTCTCCAACCTCGGCTTCGCCGATCGCGACTTCCGCAGCTCAGGACTGATCCGGCTTCAGACGCTGAAGCAGCTGATCGCCGAGGGCCAGCTGTCCGAGGACCTGACATGGACGAGAGGGGCACCGCGAAGCATCGCGATCCGGCGCGAGGAGGTCGAGGCATGAAAGCAGTTCTGCTCGCAGGCGGTTTCGGCACGCGCCTCAGCGAAGAGACGACCGTCACGCCGAAGCCGATGGTCGAGGTCGGCGGGCGTCCGCTGCTCTGGCACATCATGAAGATCTATGCCCATTACGGCATCCGCGAGTTCGTGATCCTCGGCGGTTACAAGGTCGAGTATATCCGCTCCTATTTCCTGAACTACATGGCACGGACCTGCGACCTGTCGATCAACCTCAGATCCGGCGCGGTCGAATGGCTCGATTGCAGCACCGAGGACTGGCAGGTCACCATCCTCGATACCGGGCTCAACACGATGACGGGGGGGCGCCTGCGCCGGGCACGGCACCTGCTCGACGGCACCTTCTGCCTGACCTACGGCGACGGCGTCAGCAACGTCGACATCCCGGCGCTGATCGCCAGGCACCGCGCGTCAAAGGCGGTGTGCACTCTCACCGCCGTCTCCCAGCCCGGCCGCTACGGCGCGCTGCGGCTCGCGGACAACGGCGCCACCGTCCAGGGCTTTCGCGAGAAGGGGGCGAGCGACGGCGGCATGATCAATGGCGGCTTCTTCGTGTGCGAGCCCGAGGTGGTCGACTTCATCGACGAGGACGGCACCGTCTTCGAAGGCGCGCCGATGGACCGCATGATCGCGCAGGGCAGGCTCGGTTCGCACGTCCACACCGGCTTCTGGCAGAGCATGGATACGCTGCGCGACAAATACCTGCTGGAGGAGCTCTGGCAGAGCGGCACGCCGCCGTGGAAAGTGTGGTCCGACGAACCCGAATCCAACATCGCATTGTGGAGGCGGTCGGCATGATCATCATCGACCAGGCGCTCGCGAGACGCGAGGCCGAAGGGAAGCCGATCCGCGTCGGGCTGGTCGGCACCGGCTTCATGGGCGCGGGCATCGTCCGGCAGATCGTCACGGCGACGAAGGGCATGCGGATCGTGGCGGTCGCCAACCGCCACATCGCCACCGCGATCCAGGCGGTGCAGGATGTCGGCATCGAGCCTTTGCTGTGCGACAGCGCGCAGGCGATCAGCCGCGTGATCTCGTCCGGCTATGTCGCCGTCACCCGCGACGGCGAGGCGCTGGCGAGCGCCGACGGCATCGACGTCGTGGTCGAGGTGACCGGGTCGATCGACTATGCCGCGGGCGTGGTGCTGGCGGCGATCTCGGCCGGCAAGCACGTCGTCCAGATGAACGCCGAGCTCGACGGCACCGTCGGTCCGATCCTCTATGCCAAGGCGCGCTCGGCCGGCGTCACCTACACCTTCAGCGACGGCGACCAGCCGGGCGTGCAGATGAACCTGCTGCGCTTCGTCCAGGGAATCGGCGTCACGCCGGTGATGTGCGGCAACATCAAGGGACTGCACGATCCCCACCGCACTCCGGAAACCCAGCGCGCCTTCGCCGAGAAATGGGGACAGAAGCCGGTGATGGTCTCGTCCTTCGCCGACGGGTGCAAGATTTCCTACGAACAGGCGATCGTCGCCAACGGCACCGGCTTTCGCGTCGCCCAGCGCGGCATGGTCGGCCTGGACTTCTCGGGCGGCGATCCGACCGCGCCGCTGTTCCCGCTCGACGAGGCATTGCCGCAGCTCGTCGAGATCATCGAGGAGCATGGCGAGGGGCTGGTCGACTATGTCGTCGGCTGCCGCCCGGCGCCCGGCGTGTTCGTGATCGGCCGGCACGACGATCCGCGCCAGCGCCATTTCCTCAATCTCTACAAGCTGGGGCCAGGGCCTTATTATTGTTTCCAGACGCCCTATCATCTCTGCCATTTCGAGGTGCCGAACTCGATCGCCCGCGTCTGCCTGTTCGGGGATTCGGTGCTGGCGCCGACCGCGGGCCCGCGCGTCGGCGTCGTCGCGGCGGCGAAGAAGGATCTTCGCCCCGGCGACACGATCACCGAGTTCGGCGGCTTCGAAGCCTATGGCGTCGCCGAGAATTACGACGTGATCGAGCGCGACCGGCTGCTGCCGATGGGCATCGCGCTGGATGCCACGTTGATCCGGCCGGTGCCGAAGGACCATGTCCTCACCTACGCCGACGTCTCGCTGCCCAAGGATCGCCTGATCGACAATCTCTACGCGCAGCAGTCTCGCCGCTTCGGGCACAACACATTGGCGGCGTGACGGCACCATGTTTTTCGCGCCGACATCGCTGGCGGATGCCTATCTGATCCGGCCCGACCGGCGGGTGGACGATCGCGGCTATTTCGCGCGCACCATGTGCTACGACGAGTTCGCTGAGCGCGGGCTCGTCAGCGACTTCGTGCAGCAGAGCCTGTCGGTGACCGCCAAGGCGGGAACGGTCCGCGGCCTGCATTTCCAATACCCGCCCTATGGCGAGGCCAAGCTGGTCCGCTGCGTCCGCGGCGCGATCCAGGACATCATCCTCGACCTGCGCCAGGATTCCCCTACCTATCTGCGATCGGAGGGATTCAGGCTGGATGCGGAGAACGGACACCAGCTCTACGTGCCGCCGGGCTTCGCCCACAGCTTCCAGACGCTGGTCGACGATGTCGAGGTCACCTATCTCATCTCGGCGCCTTACACGCCCGACGCGCAGGGCGGGCTGCGCTACGACGATCCCGAGCTCGGGATCGAGTGGCCGCTGCCGGTGGCGGCCATCTCGCCGCGGGACCTCGCATGGCCGCTGATCCACCCGCACGCGCCGCCCGCCCTGTGATCCTGCCGTTCCTGCGGAGGCCGGGACGTCGTGGCTGACATCGACGTCCTCGTCGTCGGCGCCGGCGTGATCGGCCTCGCGATCGCGCGAAGGCTCGCCTCGGCCGGCCTCAGCACGATCGTCGCCGAGCGCGAGTCGAGCTTCGGCACCGTGACCAGCTCACGCAACAGCGAGGTGATCCACGCCGGCCTCTACTATGACGGCACGCCGCTGAAGGCGGAGCTGTGCGTCGCCGGCCGCGGCCTGCTCTACCGCTATGCCGAGCAGCGCCACGTCCCGCACCGGCGGATCGGCAAGCTGATCGTCGCCTTCGAACCCCGGGAGGAAATCGCGCTTGAGCGGATCGCGGCGAGCGCGCGCAACGCCGGCGTCACCGATCTCAAATGGCTGTCCGCTGCCGAGGTCCGGGCGCTGGAGCCCGCGCTGCACTGCTCGAGCGCCCTGCTCTCCCCCTCGACCGGGATCATCGACAGCCATGCCTATATGCTGACGCTGCTCGCCGATGCCGAGACGGCCGGCGCGGCGCTCGTACCGCATACGCGCGTGGATCGGCTGACGCGCACGCCGGCGGGAAACTGGGCGATTCACATCGAGGGCGAGCCACGGCCGGTGCTGTCGGCGCGCCGCGTGGTCAACGCCGCGGGCCACGGCGCGCGGGCGCTTGCGCTGAACACCGAGGGACTCGACGCGAATCGGGTGCCGGACGTCCATTATGCCCGGGGCAATTATTTCACCTACCAGGGCAAAGTGCCGTTCACCCGGCTGATCTATCCCGTTCCCGTTCCGGGCGGGCTGGGTACCCATCTGACGCTCGACCTTGCCGGTGCGGCACGCTTCGGGCCGGATGTCGAGTGGATCGACGAGATCGATCACAGCGTCGATCCCGGCCGGGCCCATCAGTTCGCGGCTGCAGCGCGGCGCATCTGGCCGGCACTGGACCCGGAGCGGCTCGCGCCAGGCTATTGCGGCATCCGCCCCAAGCTCAGCCGTGCCGGCGAGCCGGCCGCCGATTTCGCGATCCGCGGACCCGCCGATCACGGCGCGCCCGATCTCGTCACCCTCTTCGGGATCGAGTCGCCCGGCCTCACCGCATCGCTTGCCATAGCGGAACTGGTCGCGCGCAAGCTGGACCTGGCAGGCTGAGGCGGACGCCCTGCCCGCGTTCAAGCTGCTTGACTGGACGGCGCCGCGACCCTGTCCTGGGTGACGGCAGGACGATCCAGCTTGTCATCAAGCATCTCGATCTTCGGCCGATAGACAAAGCCGGAAACGGTACCTCGGGCAACGATCGCTGCCCTGCGCCAGCGTCCGCGCACGGTCAGCACGGCGAAGGTCTTGGCCTGACGCCACAGGTGTAGCGCGATCAATATCGGGCGGTCATATTTGAGCAGCGAGTAGGTCGTGTTGCGGTGTAGATAATAGTGATAGCCGAGCCGCCGCCGGTCCTTCTCCGTGCGGATATCGAGCGCGCCTTCGAGCTTGCGCGCGTGGAGCACCCGACTGGTCCCGACCGCATAGCCCGGGCCGTCCTGCGTCACACGCAAGGTGAACTCGCGGTCCTCGCCGAAGATGAACATCGACGCGATCGGCAGGCCATGGCGGCCGAGCGTGGCTCGCGGCAGCAGGATGGAGGCGAAAGTCGCGGCCAGGGTCGGCACGATCGTCTCTTCCAGCAGCTCACCCCAGTTCGGGAAGCCGAGCGCGTTGCGCGTCCGGTCGATATCCGGCACCTCGGTCAGCAACCCGCTGGTGGAGCGGGCCATCGACACCAGATAGGGCGGGTCGATGCCGCGCAGCGTCAGCTTGGCATGGGCGTCGAGCAGTCGCTCCAGCGCCTCCGGCTCGGGGATGACGTCGTCGTCCATCACCCAGATGAAATCGCTGCCGCCCTCATAGGCGAGCCGCATCCCCAGGTTGAAGCCGCCCGCCGCGCCCAGGTTGGTAGTCAGCGAATGCGTCTGCACCCGCCCCGCCCAGACGCCGGCCAGCATCTCGCGAGTGCCGTCGCTGCTGGCGTTGTCGATCACCAGGATCCGCTCGCAAGGCCGCGTCTGCGCCGAGAGCGCGAGCAGGCAGCGCGTCAACATCTCCTTGCGATTATAGGTCAGGACGACCGCGCAGACTGCGCCCATATTGCCCCCATTTCCGACACCGCTGCCCCGTTTAGCGGTGTTCAGACGACACTCGGCCAGGGAATCGCCGTGATGAACCGGAGGCCCCAGCCCGACGTTCCGGCCATCTGCTGCATGATCTCGTCCTTCAGGTTCCACGGAAGGATCACGAGGTAATCGGGCTTGGCGGCGGCGATCATCTCCGGGGCGACGATCGGGATGCGCACGCCGGGGATCGACTTGCCCTGCTTCGACGCTGCGCGGTCGACGGTGAACTCGATCACGCTGCGATCGACCCCGCAATAGTTGAGCAGCGTCGTCCCCTTGGCCGGGGCGCCATAGGCGGCGATCCGCTTGCCGTCGGCCTTGAGGTCGAGGAGCAGGCTGCGGAACGCCAGCCTCAGCCGGTCCACATTCTCGGCGAAGCCGTGATAGATCTCGTCGCGATCGAGGCCGTACTCGATCTCCTCGGCCAGCACCCGTGCCACCGCCGGTCCGGTCGGGTGCCCCGCTTCCTGGCGACAGACGAAGTAGCGCAGCGATCCGCCGTGCGTCGGCAATTCCTCGACGTCGAACACGCGCAGCCCCGCGGCTTCGAACACGCGCTTGGCGGCGAGCAGCGAGTAATAGGAGAAATGCTCGTGGTAGATGGTATCGAACTGGTTGCGCTGCATCAGCCGGAGCAGGTGCTGCACCTCGACCGTCGCCACCCCCTCCGGCTTGAGCAGGGTGCGGATGCCGGCGGCGAAGTCGTTCACGTCGGGCACGTGGGCGAAGACGTTGTTCGCGGTGACGAGGTCGGCCTGCCAGCCCTCGGCGACCAACCCATCCGCATAGGCGCGGCCGAAGAAGTCGACGCGCGTCGGAATGCCCTTCGCGATCGCGGCATCGGCGACCGAGCGGCACGGCTCGATCCCCAACGTATCGAGCTGCCGCTGCATCGAGAACTGCAGCAGATAGCCGTCGTTGCTCGCGATCTCGACGTGCCTGGCGCCGGGAGCCAGCCCAAAGCGCTCGATCATGCGATCGACATAACGCTCGGCGTGATCGAGCCAGCTCGTCGACGCCGATGAGAAATAGGCATAGTCGTTGCGGAACAGATCGTCGGCGGCCTTCAAGTCGACGGTCTGGGCAAGGCGGCAGTCGCCGCACACCATCACCTTGAGGGCAACCTTCGGGTCATCCTCGACCGCAACCGCCATTTCGACGAAGTCATTCGCGACCGGAATATCCCCCAGGTCGGCGAGAACGAGCTCCATTTGCTTGCCGCAGTGGCGACAAAAGGCGCGATCATCTGCTGCCATCACCCCACCCTTCTAGGATCGCGGTACGTCGATCCGGCCGGATATTGTCGGCGACCCTGATCGATCGCTCCGGCCCGTTCAACTATTCTTCCGTGGTAACTCGCGCGCCCTCCCGGCGGTCGACCCGAGATGTTACAGACCAATTTCTAGACCAAATATTGAAATTGGCATACACACCACCTTGCCTATGCCGCACGTCACTGTTAGGCCAGTGCTCAACGAGATCGTAGGCGGAGGACATGAAGGCGACTTGGCTGGGCATCGCAGCGTGTGTCATGGCGCCTCCCGCGGCCGCTCGCGATTGGGTGGTGCGTGACCGCCAGGGCTATGCTGAGGCCGCCGCGCGCCTGAGCCCCGGCGATCGGCTCCTGCTCGCCGACGGCGAATGGCGCGATTTCGTCATCCGCTTCACCGCCACCGGCACGGCCGACCGGCCGATCACGCTCGCCGCGCAGACGCCGGGGAAGGTCGTGCTCAGCGGCCGGTCGAGCCTCAGCATCGCGGGCCGGCATCTCGTCGTGTCGGGACTGGTGTTCCGCGACGGCCATGCCCGCGGCGAGTCGGTGATCGAGCTGCGCGACGGCAAGCGGTGGGCGGAGCATGTGCGGCTGACCGGGATCGTGATCGACCGCTTCAACCCGCCCCGCCGCGACCGCGCCGACCATTGGGTTTCGCTGTTCGGCAGCGACAACCGCGTCGACCACAGCCATTTCGTCGGCAAGGCCAACGCCGGCGCGATGATGGTGGTGGTGCGCGACACGGGATGGCCACTCGCCAACCGCCATCGCATCGACCACAATTACTTCGGCCCGCGCCCGCCGCTCGGCCGCAACGGCGGCGAGACGATCCGCATCGGCACCAGCACGCAATCGCAGAGCGATTCCGGCACGATCGTCGAGGACAATTATTTCGAACGCTGCGACGGCGAGGCCGAGATCGTCTCGATCAAGTCGGGCGGCAACGTCGTCCGCCGCAACATGTTCGTCGCATCGCAGGGCGCGGTGGTCCTCCGCCACGGCCACGGCAACCTGGTCGAGCGCAACATCTTCCTCGGCCGCGGGGTCGAAAGGACCGGCGGCGTGCGCGTCATCAATGCCCGCCAGACCGTGCGCGGCAATTACATGGAGGGGCTCGCCGGCACCGGCTTCACCAGCGCGATCGCGGTGATGAACGGCGTGCCCAACTCGCCGCTCAACCGCTACGCGCCGGTCGAGGACGCGCTGATCGCCAACAACAGCGTGATCGAAGCGGCGCGGATCACGCTGGCGATGGGCGCCGACCGCGAGCGCACCGTGGCGCCGCGGTCGACGCGCTTCGTCGCCAACCTGATCGTCAACCACGGCGACGACCCCTTCCGCGCGGAGGGGCCGATCGACGGTATCCGCTTCGAAGGCAACGTCCAGCAGGCAGGCCGGCGTGGGCCGCTCGAGGTCGGCATCGCTCCGCGCCCTGTCCATCTCGAGCGCGAGGCCAATGGGCTTCTGTACCCCACCGACCCGGCACTGGCGGCGATCGGCGCACCGCGCGACCTCGCCCCGTTCGACCGCGAGGCGGTGGGGGTGGACTGGTATCCGAAACCGGCGACGACCGGGACGACAAGGGAGGAGAGTTGATGCGCATGATGAGGCCGGCGATCATGTTGGCGCTGCTCGCGACGGCAGTGCCGGCGACGGCGATGTCCACAGCCACGGGCCAAACCAATACGGCTGCCGCTCCGGTGCTGCTCGACGCGCAGGGCATGGCGGCGATGGCTGGAGAAGGCGCCCGCTACCCGCTGTTCGCCGCCGAGCTGCGCCGCGTCCGCACCGAGGTCGATGCCGCGATGCGCCGGCCGATCGACGTGCCGGTGCCGAAGGACCCCGGCGGCGGCTTCACCCACGAGCAGCACAAGCGCAACTACACGCTGATCTACGGCGCCGGGCTGCTCTACCGCATCACCGGCGAGCGCGCCTATGCCGACTATGCCCGCACCATGCTGCTCGCCTATGCCAGGCTCTATCCCACGCTCGGCAAGCACCCCGCCGCCTCGAACGAGGAATATGGCAAGCTGTTCTGGCAGAGCCTCAACGACAGCGTGTGGGTGGTTTATGCCGTGCAGGGCTATGACGCGATCCGCGACACGCTGACGCCGGCCGACCGCAAGGCGATCGACGACCAGGTCTTCCGCCCGATGGCGAAGTTCCTGTCGGAGGAGCAGGTCCGCGTCTTCGACCTGATCCACAACCACGCGACCTGGTCGTGCGCGGCGGTCGGCATGATCGGCTATGTGCTGCGCGACCACGCGCTGGTCGACAAGGCGCTGAAGGGCAGCGACCTCAGCGGCAAGGCCGGCTTCCTGCGCCAGGTCGATCTCCTGTTCTCGCCCGACGGCTATTACACCGAAGGCCCCTATTACCAGCGCTACGCCCTGCTCCCGTTCGTGCTGTTCGCGCGGGTGATCTCGGAGAATGACCCAAGCCTCAAAATCTTCCAGTACCGCGACGGCGTGCTGGTCAAGGCGATCACCACCGCGATCCAGCTGACGCAGGACGGCTATTTCTTCCCGATCAACGATGCGATGCCCGACAAGAGCCTCAAAACCGACGAGCTCTATCAGGCGGTCGCGATCGGCTACGGCGTGACGCACGATCCGGCGCTGCTCTCGATCGCCGAGTGGCAGGGGCGGACCGTGCTCAGCCCCGACGGCCTCGCGGTGGCGCGCGATGTCGCCGCGGGCAAGGCCAAGCCCTTCGCCTTCGCCTCCGCGCTGTTCCGCGACGGGCCGGACGGCGGTCAGGGAGGGCTCGCCGTGATGCGCGACAAGGACCAGACGCTGCTCGCCAAGAACAGCGCGATGGGCATGGGCCACGGCCATTTCGACAAGCTCAACTGGCTCCTCTACGACAACGGCCATCCGATCGTCGTCGACTATGGCGCCGCGCGCTTCCTCAACGTCGAGAGCAAGGACGGCGGCCGCTACCTCAAGGAGAACGAGAGCTGGGCGAAGCAGAGCGTCGCCCACAACACGCTGGTGGTGAACGAGACCAGCCAGTTCGCCGGCAAGTGGAAGGTCGGCCAGACGCTGGCGCCCAGGCAGGTCTTCTTCTCGGGCGACGGCCCGACCAAGGTCAGCACCGGGGAGATCGCCGGTGCCTGGCCGGGCGTCACCTTCCGCCGCACGCTGGTGCAGCTTCCCGTCGCCGGCATGGCGAGCCCGCTCGTCGTCGACCTGATGAGCGTGAAGGGCGGCGGCCAGGCCACCTACGACCTGCCGCTCCACTACAACGGGCACATCACCGACGTCGGCTTCCCGATCCGGTCCAACGTCGCGGAGCGGCCGGTGCTCGGCAAGCAGGCCGGCTATCAGCACATCTGGGTCGATGCGACCGGCACGCTGCCCGCGGGCGGCGGAGCGCTCACCTGGATGACGGACGACCGCTTCTACACCTATCGCATGTTGCCGCCCGCCGGCGCGCAGGTGATCCTGGGCGAGAGCGGCGCCAACGATCCCAACTTCAACCTGCGCCGCGAGCCGCTGCTGATCGAGCGGGTGACGGGCAAGGACGTGCAGTTCGTCAACCTGCTCGAGCCGCACGGCGTCTACGATCCCTCGGCCGAGACCACGGTCGGCAGCAGCAGCCGGATCGCGGCGCTCCGCCATGCCCGGGGGGACGACGGCGACCTGATCGCGATCGACCTGGCCGGCGGCGGCACGATCACGTTAGCCATCGCCGACTCCGCCGATCCCGCGGCGATGCACCGCGCGACGATCGACGGCCGCACGGTCGAGTGGAAGGGACACTTCGCCCGCTTCGACGGAACCGCCAAATGACGCGCCCGATCCAGGGCCTGCGCTGGTTCGTGATCGGCCTGATCGCGCTGGCGACCGTCATCAACTACATCGACCGCAACGCGCTGGCGGTGATGTGGCCGGCGGTGTCGAAGGACATCGGCGCCGACAAGGCCGATTACGCGCTGCTCGTGACCGCGTTCATGATCGCCTATGCGGTCGGCCAGTCGCTGTTCGGGCGGCTGCTCGACGTGATCGGCACGCGGCTGGGCTTCGTCGTCTCGATCTTCGTCTGGTCCGCCTCGATCGCCGCCCACGCGCTGGTGCGCTCGATCGGCGCGCTGACGGCGCTGCGCCTGACGCTCGGCGTCAGCGAGGCGGGCACCTGGCCCGGCGCGGTCAAGGCCAACGCCCTCTGGTTCCCGCAGCGCGAGCGGGCGCTGGCGCAGGGCATCTTCAACTCCGGCGCGGCGATCGGCGCGATCGTCGCGGCGCCGCTGGTCGCCTGGCTCTATTCGCTGTTCGGATGGCAGGCGACCTTCCTCGTCGTCGGCCTGCTCGGCTTCGCCTGGCTGCTGCCGTGGCTGTGGCTCTATCGCGGCGATCCCGATGCGCACCCCTGGCTGAGCGAGGCCGAACGTGCCCACATCGCCGGCGACGCGCCCCGCGAGACGAGCGAGGATGCCGGCTCGCCGGGCATCATCGGCCTGCTCCGTTACCGGCAGAGCTGGGCGATCCTGCTGTCGCGCTTCTTCCTCGATCCCGTGTGGTGGCTGTTCGTCTCCTGGCTGCCGATCTACCTGTCCGAGACTTTCCATTTCGACGTGAAGCAGATCGGCCTGTTCGGCTGGGTGCCGTTCGTCGGCGCGATGCTGGGGAGCCTCGGCGGCGGCTGGCTGTCGGGGGCGCTGATCCGGCGCGGCTGGCCGGTGCTGCGCGCGCGGCTCGTCGCGATCGCGCTCGGCGGCGCGATCATGCTGCCGGCGCTGCTGCTGACGATGACGGCGGCGAGCCCGCTCTACGCGGTGCTGCTGATCGCGGTGATCCTGTTCGGCTTCCAGATCGCGATCAACAACATCCAGACGCTGCCGAGCGACTATTTCGCCGGCGGCGCGGTCGGCACGCTCGCTGGGATCGGCGGCACCGCCGCGGTCGCGGGCACGCTCATCACCACCTGGCTGGTGCCGGTCATGACACGGCAGGGCTACGCGCCGATCTTCGCGCTGGGCGCGGCGATCGTGCCGCTGGGCGTGCTCGCGGTGTGGCTGCTCGGGCGTAGCCGCCCTGCCCCCATTTCCATCTCACCATCATCGAAAGGGTTCGACGCATGAAGCTCAAGGACAAGGTCGCGATCGTCACCGGCGGCGGGCGGGACATCGGCCGCTCGGTGTCGCTGCGGCTGGCGGCAGAGGGCGCGCGCGTCGTCGTCAACTATCGCCGCGACGAGGCCGCCGCGGCCGCGACCGTCCAGGAGATCGAGGCGGCCGGCGGCACCGCGCTGCTCGTCCAGGGCGACGTGACCGATGCCAATGCGGTGGCATCGCTGGTCGGTGCGACGACCAAGGCGTTCGGCGATCGCATCGACGTGCTGGTCAACGTCGCTGGCGGCATGGTCGCGCGCAAGACGCTGGCCGAGATGGACGCCGCCTTCTTCGACACGGTGATGGATCTCAACCTGCGTTCGGCCTTCCTGGTGACCAAGGCGGTGCTGCCGCACATGGGCCAGGGCGGCGCGATCGTGAACCTGTCGTCGCTCGCCGGACGCGACGGCGGCGGGCCGGGCGCGACCATCTATGCCACCGCCAAGGGCGCGCTGATGAGCTTCACCCGCGGCCTCGCCAAGGAGCTCGGGCCGCAGGGCATCCGCGTCAACGCGCTCTGCCCCGGGCTGATCGGCACCAGCTTCCACGACATCTTCTCCAAGCCCGAGGGCCGCGCCGCCGTCGCCGGCAACACGCCGCTGCGACGTGAAGGGCATCCGGACGAGGTGGCGGCGGCGGTGGCCTATCTCGCCTCCGACGACGCGTCGTTCCTGACCGGTGTCAACCTGGACATCAACGGCGGTCTGTTCTTCTCGTGAGGAGGTTCGGCATGAGGACGATGCTGGCAACGGCGGCGGTTCTCTCGCTGGTGGCAGGAACCGCGGCAGCTCAGACCCAGCCCCGCGAGCGTACCGACGCGCCGCCGATCAGCGCCTATAAGGTCATCCTGGTCGGCGATTCGACGATGGCGCCGGGCAGCGGCTGGGCGTCGATGTTCTGCGCCGAGCATGTCAAATCCTCGATCGCCTGCCTCAACCTCGGCCGCGGTGGCCGCTCGACACGCAGCTACCGTGCGGAAGGATCATGGGATCTCGCGATCGCCGAGGCGAAGCTGCCCGGCTATCGCAAGACCTGGGTGCTGATCCAGTTCGGCCACAACGACCAGTCGGACAAGCCCGAGCGCTGGACCGACATGGCCACGGAGTTCCCCGCCAACCTCAAGCGCATGGTCGAGGAGGTCCGCGCGGCCGGCGCCGAGCCGGTGCTGCTCACGCCGCTGTCGCGCCGCGCATTCCGCGCCGGCAAGCTCGACAACACGCTCGAGCCATGGGCGGCGGAGGTGCGCAAGGTCGCGGCGGCCATGCAGGTGCCGCTCGTCGATCTCAATGCGCACAGCGCCGCGCTGGTGCAGAAGCTCGGACCGGTCGAGGCGACCAAGCTCGCGATGGCCGAGCCGCTGCCCGAGGAACTTGCCGCCGCCAAAGCGGGCACCACGCTCAAGCCGCGCACGGCGGAGGAAGCGCGCGTCCCCGATCCGGCGCCGACACCCAACGGTCCGCGCGGCAGCTATGGGCGCAAGTTCGACTACACCCATGTCGGCGATGCCGGCGCGCGCGTCTTCTCGGCGATGGTCGCCAACGACCTCGCCGCTGTCGTGCCGGAGCTGCGGGGCCAGCTCGTTCCCTGATCTCCTCCCCTGCCGGACCCGTTCTCTCCCCGGGGCGGGTCCGGCCTTTTCTCGACTGGCCGGCCATACCCAGCATAATTGGTATATATACAGGTATTGATAAGTACCTTGACAATTGGCCGGCCACAGGCGCATCGGAAGGCATAACCATAATCGGGAGGGATGGATGATCGGGATCGTGCGGCACGACGGCATTTCGTCTGGAGCGTTGCTGCTGGCCGGGGTTGCCGGCGCTTGCCTCGCTATGGCGCAGCCCGCGCTGGCGCAGGATGCTCCGCCTGCAGGAAGCCAGGTCCCGGCCGATCAGCCCACCGAGGAACAGCAGCAGGACATCGTCGTCCGCGGCATCCGCGAGACCATCCAGACCTCGATCAACGTCAAGCGCACCGAGACCGCGATCGTCGACGCCTTGAGCGCCGAGGATATCGGCGACCTGCCGGCGCTGTCGATCGGCGAGGCGATCCAGACGATCACTGGCGCCACCACCCACCGCGAGAAGGGCGGCGCGACCGAGATCGCGCTGCGCGGCCTCGGCTCCTTCCTTAGCAACACCACCTTCAACGGCCGCGAGGCGACCAACGGCAGCGGCGACCGCTCGGTCAACTTCAACCAGTTCCCGTCCGAGCTGATCAACGGGATCAAGATCTACAAGTCGCAGCAGGCGAACCTGATCGAGGGCGGCGTCGCCGGCACGATCGAGCTCGGCACGCTGCGCCCGCTCGACTATGGCAAGCGGCTGATCCAGGCCGAGGTCAAGGCCAACTACAATCCCTATGAGGACCGCATCACCGGCGCGAGCGGCTGGGGCTGGCGCGGCACGCTGAGCTACGTCGACCAGTTCCACGCCGGCGCGCTCGGCGACATCGGCATCGCGATCGGCGTCCAGCGCAACCAGGTCAACAATCCCGAGGAGACCTATGCGGCGAGCTCGACCTGGGTCGCCTGCGATCCGACGCGCCCCAGCACCAGCGCCTGCAACCAGGTGAGCCGCGAGCAGGCGGCGGCGGGCCGGGACTTCTACCTCGCGCCGAACTCGGCGACCTTCCGCCAGATCACCGAGGCGGACAAGCGCGACGCCGTCATGGGCTCGGTCCAGTGGAAGCCGTCGAGCCGGCTCGATATCAACCTCGACTTCCAATATTCGAAGCGCGACTACACCGAGGACCGCCACGACCTGAACATCTCGGAGGCGACCTACAACCTGCGCAACGTCCAGTACGACGACCAGCACCGGCTGCTCTATGCCGAGGGCACCTCGTCGGTGGAGGCGAACGGCAATTATCTGACGCGCGACGAGAAATATATCGGCATCGGCGGCAGCGTGACCTGGCGGGCGACCGACCGGCTGACGTTGAACGGCGATGTCTCCTGGTCGCGCACCGAGCGCGGCACGGTCGAGCGCTCGACGCGCCTGCGCACCGACCCGCTCGACCTCGACGGCCGGCGCACGGCGATCAACAACCAGCGCATCCCCTGGGTCTATGACGCGCGCGGCGGCTTCGCGACCGCGATCAGCTTCGATCCGCGCTTCAACCCCAACGATTGGTCGCTGTTCAGCGACGACGCCCGCTTCCGTCGCGACGACGAGGAGAAGACCGACGACATCATCGCCGCGCGCTTCGATGCTGGCTACGACCTCGACGGCTTCCTCAGCAAGATCGAGGCGGGTCTGCGCTTCTCGCACCGCCGCTACACCGCCTATGACGATCGCGTCGAGCTGACCCAGGACGACCGCGCCGTCGACCGCGCGGTCAGCCTCGCCTGCCGCCGGCCGTTCCCCCAGCGCGACTACCTCTCCGGCGCGCCCGTCCAGTCGATCACCAGCTGGGCGACCTACGACACGCTCTGCCAGTTCCGGAACTATCTCGGCACCGAGGATCCCGGCCCTAATGCCGACCTCCGCTCGGTCACCAACGCCGACGTGCGCGAGAACGTCTGGGCCGGCTATGTCATGGCCTCGTACAAGGGCTCGCTCGGCAGCCTGCCCGTGCGCGGCAACTTCGGCGTGCGCCTGATCGACACCCGCGTCACCTCGATCGGCCTGCGCGCCGGCCTCGACGTGATCCAGAACCCCGACGGCTCGATCCGCCTCGAGGAGAACGGCGACTTCGACAGCGTCCGCCTCACCAACCATTATTTCCGCGCGCTGCCGAGCATCAACGCCAACTTCGACCTCGCCCGCGACGTCATCCTGCGCGCGGCCGTCTATCGCGCGATGTCGCGTCCGGCGCCGAGCGACCTCGCCGCCGGCCGCTCGATCACGCTCGAGGACGGCACCGACTTCGACAATATCGCCGACGCGATCGACAACATCCTCGCGGAGGGCAGCCCCGGCCTCAAGCCGATCATGTCGTGGAACGGCGACCTCGCGCTCGAATGGTATCCGAACAAGGATACGATGCTGGCAGGCACGGTCTACTACAAGCGCTTCGCCGGCGGCTTCCTGCCGGTCGCGATCGACGAGGATTTCGAGATCGGCGGCGAGACGGTGACGGTGCCGGTCACCCAGCGCACCAACAGCGACGCGAAGAGCACCGTCTACGGTCTCGAGATCACGCTCGCCAACCGCTTCTCCTGGCTGCCGGCGCCGTTCGACGGGCTCGGCACCAAGATCAGCTACGATCACGCGCTGTCGAACTTCAAGAACTACGACATCCGGCTCGGCGACCTGCTCGATCCGGCGACCGGCGCGGTGACGCCCGGCATGATCCCGGCCGCCAACCTCAACGGCTATTCCAGGGACGTGCTGTCGGCGCAGCTCTACTACCAGATCGGCGGCCTGTCGCTGCAGGCGATCGGCAACTACCGCTCGGGCTATTACCAGGACTTCGTCGGCGGCAACTCGCAGCTCCGCTTCGTCCGGTCGTCCGAGACGCTGGACCTGCGCGCCTCGTACAACATCAACCGCAACGTCTCGCTGCGGTTCGAGGCGCTCAACCTGTTCGACGAGCCCAAGGTCACCGACATGCCGGTGCTCGGCAGCAGCCGCCAATATCACTATTACGGGTCGAAATATTTCATCGGCCTCCGCGTCCGCCTGTGAGGGAGAGCGGAATTGGTCTGTCACCTGCTTGATGTTTGATCCCGCACCGGTATGACAATCGCCCAGGCATAGGCGCCCAGGCATAGGAGGACGATCACAGGCATGGCGGAGCGCCGGCTCTTTCAGGAAATCGCGCAGCGCATCGCGGATCTGGTCGATCGCGGCGAGTTCCCGCCCGGCTCGCGCCTGCCCGGCGAGCGCGAGCTGGCCGAGCGCTTCGGCGTCAGCCGTGTCACCATCCGCGAGGCCGAGATCGCGCTGCAGGCGACCGGCCTCGTCCGCATCAAGACCGGCTCGGGCGTCTACATCACCGACGCCGCCACCACGCGGACGAGCGAGTTCCCGCCAATCACCGCGTTCGAACTCACCGAGGCGCGCTCGCTGTTCGAGGCGGAGGCAGCCGCCCTGGCGGCGCCGATCATCACCGACGAGCAGATCGCGCGGCTGGAGCGGCTGCTCGCCGAGATGTCCGAGGACGACGAGGAGGACAGCGGCCGCGCCACCGATGCCGACCGCGATTTCCACCTGACGATCGCCTCGGCGTCCGACAATCAGGCGATCATCCATGTGATCAGCACCCTGTGGCGGATGCGCACCGAGATCGCGGAGGTGCGCAACACCTACGCCACCGTCTGCCACCACGACGGGCCGACCCGGCACCGCGAGCATGTCGCGATCGTCGAGGCGCTGCGCGCACGCGACCCACAGGCGGCGCGCGTCGCGATGCGCCAGCATTTCAGCCGGCTACTCGAGGCGATGATCGACGCGACCGAGCAGCGCGAGCTCCAGGAACTGCGCCGCAAGTCCGAGGCAAGCCGCGCCCGCTTCCTGATGAGCGCACAGCTGTCCTGAGCCGGCGCATTTACAACCCCTCGTCACCCCGGCGCAGGCCGGGGTCCACCGAGCCGCACGCTCTGGACCCGATCCTCTAACTCGTCGCTTGCGCGGTGGACCCCGGCCTGCGCGGGGTGACGGCCCCAGGGGCATCCTTATGTCGGTTGTTTTTATAAGATATATATGCTTTTAATGAGCAATCGTGGTGTTGAATCGATGTAACGGAGAGGTGATGAGCGACGGCAGCAATGGGAGCGGCACGAAGCTCAGGTCCCGTGCCTGGTTCGACAACCCTCACAATCCGGACATGACCGCGCTCTACGTCGAGCGTTACCTCAACTACGGCCTCAGCCTTGCCGAGCTGCAGTCGGGCAAGCCGATCATCGGCATCGCCCAGACCGGCAGCGACCTGGCACCGTGCAATCGCCATCATCTGGTGCTGGCGGAGCGGGTGAAGGAAGGAATCCGCGAGGCCGGCGGCATCCCGCTCGAATTCCCGACCCATCCGATCCAGGAAACCGGCAAGCGGCCCACTGCCGGCATCGACCGCAATCTCGCCTATCTGAGCCTGGTCGAGACGCTCCACGGCTATCCGATCGACGGCGTGGTGCTGACGATCGGCTGCGACAAGACCACGCCGGCCTGCCTGATGGCTGCCGCGACGATGAACATCCCGGCGATCGCGTTGTCGGTCGGGCCGATGCTCAACGGCTGGTACAAGGGCGAGCGCACCGGATCGGGCACGATCGTATGGAAGGCGCGCGAGCTGCTCGCGGCCGGCGAGATCGACTACAAGGGCTTCATCGAGCTGGTCGCCTCCTCCGCCCCCTCGACCGGCTTCTGCAACACGATGGGCACGGCGACGACGATGAACTCGCTGACCGAGGCGCTCGGCATGTCCCTGCCCGGCTCGGCGGCGATCCCCGCCCCCTATCGCGACCGCCAGCAATGCGCGTGGGAGACCGGGCGCCGGGTCGTCGAGATGGTTCACGCCGACCGCAAGCCCTCCGACATCCTCACCCGCACCGCCTTCCTCAACGCGATCCGGGTGAACTCGGCGATCGGCGGCTCGACCAACGCGCCGATCCATCTCAACGCGATCGCCCGCCACATCGGCGTCGAGCTGACGCTGGCCGACTGGGAGGAGCATGGCGCCGACGTGCCGCTGCTCGTCAACCTCCAGCCGGCCGGTGAATATCTCGGCGAGGATTACTATCGGGCCGGCGGCGTCCCCGCGGTGATGGGCGAGCTCCTTCGCGCCGATCTCATCGACGGCACCGCGCTCACCGCCAACGGCCGCACCGTCGCGGATAACGTGGCGGACGCGCGGATCGAGGATGAGGCGGTGATCCGCCCGCTCGCGGCGCCGCTCAAGCCCGCGGCCGGCCTTACGGTGCTGTCGGGCAATCTGTTCGACGGCGCGGTGATGAAGCTGTCGGTGATCTCGGACGAGTTCCGCGCGCGCTATCTCTCCGACCCCGCCGACCCCGAGGCATTCGAGGGCCGCGCCGTCGTGTTCGACGGGCCCGAGGACTATCACGCGCGCATCGACGATCCCGCGCTCGGCATCGACGAGCGCACCATCCTGATCATGCGCGGCGCCGGCCCGATCGGCTACCCCGGCGGCGCCGAGGTCGTGAACATGCGCCCGCCCGCCGCGCTGATCCGCGCCGGCGTCCATGCCCTGCCCTGCATCGGCGACGGCCGCCAGTCGGGGACGAGCGGCAGCCCGTCGATCCTCAACGCCGCGCCCGAGGCGGCCGTCGGCGGTGGGCTCGCGCTGGTGCGCACCGGCGACCGCATCCGCATCGACCTCAGGCACCGCCGCGCCGACATGCTGGTCGACGAGGCCGAACTCATCCGCCGCCGCGCGGAGATGACGGATGTCGAGGCTCGCCTGATCCCCGAATCGCAGACGCCATGGCAGGAAATCCACCGCGACATCGTCGGCCAGTTCGACACCGGCGCGGTGATCGAGAGCGCCGTCAAATATCAGCGCATTGCCCAGACCCGCGGCCTGCCCCGCGACAGCCACTGACCAGAAAAGAGGACAAGAGGATGACCGCGTTCCGCCCGATGACGATCCGTTTGCTTGCCGCCGCCGCGACCGCCGCGCTCGCGCTCGGCGCCGCCACGCCCGCCGCCGCGCGTGATCTTTGGACCAAGGCCGAGGCGAAGCGCTGGTACGACGCCCAGCCCTGGCTGCTCGGTGCCAACTACGCACCCGCGACCGCGATCAACCAGCTCGAGATGTGGCAGGCCGATACCTTCGACCCCGCGACGATCGACAAGGAGCTCGGCTGGGCCGAAGGCCTGGGCATGACGACGATGCGCGTCTTCCTCCACAACCTCCTGTGGGAGAATGATCCGGAGGGCCTCAAGAAGCGCATCGACACCTTCCTGACGATCGCGGCCAAGCACAAGATCAAGCCGATGTTCGTGCTGTTCGACAGCTGCTGGGATCCGAACCCGGTCGCCGGCAAGCAGCATCCGCCGATCCCCGGCGTCCACAATTCGGGCTGGGTGCAGGGCCCGGGCGCGGCGCGGCTCGCGGACACCGCCCAGTACGGCAAGCTCGAAGCCTATGTGAAGGACATCGTCGGCAGCTTCGCCAACGACAAGCGCGTGCTCGCCTGGGACGTGTGGAACGAGCCGAACAATGAGGGCGGCGGCAATTACAAGCCGACGCCGAACAAGAAGCAGCTCGTCGCCGGCCTGCTCGGCAAGGTGTTCGACTGGGCGCAGTCGGCCAATCCCAGCCAGCCGCTGACATCGGGGCTGTGGATCGGCGACAGCTGGGACCGCGCGGAGACGCTCGACGCCGTCGAAAAGATCCAGATCGCCCGCTCCGACGTGCTGAGCTTCCACGACTACAACTGGCCGGAGAAGTTCGAGCAGCGGGCGCGCCAGATGCTGAGCTACGGCCGGCCCGTCATCTGCACCGAATATATGGCGCGCGGCGCGGGATCGACCTTCGACGGCTCGCTGCCGATCGCCAAGCGGCTCGACATCGGCATGGTCAACTGGGGCTTCGTCGACGGCAAGACCCAGACGCGGCTGCCGTGGGACAGCTGGAAGAAGCCTTACACCTTCGACGAGCCGACCGTCTGGTTCCACGAGGTGCTGCGCGCCGACGGCACGCCCTATCGCCAGGCCGAGGCCGACATGCTGCGCGCCTACAGCGCGGCGCCCAAGGGCGTGGTGCCGTCCCCGTCCCGAAAATAGGTGCACTCGAGTTCGATCAGGCCCCCACGCACGACTTTTCTAAGCCCCTCCCCTTCAGGGGAGGGGTTGGGGTGGGGCAGCGCCGCAAGCAGATCGCCCGTGGATAGGCCCCACCCCAATTCCTTTCCTGAAGAGGAGGGGCTTGCATGTCCTAGCGATTTCAATCGGACGCTCCCGCATCCAACCATAAATAATACTTGTCATATAAATCAATTTAAGACATAGTGAGAATCCATAATGGCCCGAACGGGCCCCGTAGGGAGGAGAGTATTATGATCCGCAAATCCACGTTGCTCGGCGCGTCCTCGGCCGCAGTGCTGCTGTGCGCTTTGGCCGCTCCTGCGCTCGCGCAGACCGAGCAGACACCCCCGCCCGCCCCCGCCGCAACCGGCGATCAGGCGGACACGTCCGAGGACATCGTCGTCACCGGCATCCGCGCCAGCCTTGCTCGCGCCGCCGAGATCAAGCGCGACGCCGCGCAGGTGGTCGATTCGATCGTCGCGCAGGACATCGGCAAGTTCCCCGATCCGACCACGGCGGCGGCGCTCCAGCGCGTGCCCGGCATCCAGGTGACCGTCGGCTCCAATAACGAAATCGTCAATCCGCGGATCCGCGGCCTCGACGACATCCTGACCACGCTCGACGGGCGTGAGATCTTCACCGCCGAAGGGCGCGGCTTCGCGTTCCAGGACCTGCCGGCCGAGGCGCTGGCGCGCGTGGACGTCTACAAGTCGAACACCGCCAACCTGATCGAGGGCGGCGTCGCCGGCACGATCGACCTGCGGCTCAACAAGCCGTTCAATTACAAGGACCCGACCTTCGCGGTCAGCGGCAAGCTCAACTATGCGTCGAACGCCGAGAAGCTGAGCCCGCAGATCAGCGCGCTCGCCACCGACCGCTGGGACACCGGCATCGGCGAGATCGGCGTGCTGCTCAACGTGTCGTGGTACGACATGAAGTTCAATCGCCCGGTCAACTATGTCGCGGAGCGGCGCTCAGGCGACCATCTGAATGGCGGCGATGGGTACGCGATTCCGATCTCGACGGGCGGCCTGAACGAGTTCGGCAGCTACTCGCGCCCGCAGGCCAACGGTTCGATCCAGTGGCAGGCATCGCCGGAGCTGCAGCTCTATGTGGACGGTCTCTATTCGGCCTATCGCGGCAAATTCTCGACGGCCTTCTACGAGTATCAGCTGTTCAATTCGGATAGCGTTTCCAATATCGGCACCGACGACAACTGCTTCACCGCACGGGTGAACGGCGACGGGTTCAACGCCAATTCGGGCCAGATCCTGAACAACGAATACACCGACCAGCAGCTCTGCAATCTGACGTCCGGTCAGTTCCACAACACCAACTCCTTCACCAGCACGCAGGCGAAGAACCACAAGACCGACAGCTATCTCGCGGCGTTCGGCGCAAAGTATGACGCGGACCGGGTGCATCTGGCGCTCGATCTTTCCTATCAGGAATCGATCGTCAACAATGAGACGTTCATCGTCGACACCGGCAAGAAGGTAGATTCCGTGTCGCTCGACCTCAATCGGTCGGATCATTCGCCGGTGGTGACCGCACCCGGCAATCCGATGATCGATCCGACGGGCTACACCTTCTTCAACGGCCTGTTCCAGGACTATCTGCGCGCGAAGGGTGACCTGTTCGCCGCCAAGCTGGACGGCAGCTACGATGTCGGCGGGATCATCAAGACGATCGAGTTCGGCGGCCGCTATGCCGATCGCGGCGCGCTGTTCCAGCAGGTGCAGCTCGGCGTCGGTGCCCCCGGCGGCTCGGGCAATGTGCCGGTCACCGCGGCAGGCGTTCCAAGCGATTTCTTCGTGCGCGCGCCGGGCATTCCCCAGATCAACGGGGGAGCGCCGTTCCTGATCCCCAGCCGCTCCTATCTGCTGTCCGACGAGGGACAGGCCCTGCTGCGCGACTATTTCGGCGCGCCGGAGGGCCAGCCGCCGTTCGATCCGACACGACGGTTCGAGGCGAACGAGAAGACCTATGCCGCCTATGCGCAGGTCGGATACGAGATCCCGCTCGGCGGCGCCATCGGCGTCGACGGCAAGATCGGCGTCCGTTACTCGCGCACCGATCGCGACATCACGGGCACCGGCCTGGTCGACGGCGATCCTGTGACCACGACTGCGAGCACCAGCGACACCGACTGGCTGCCCAATGCCAGCGCCCGCATCAAGCTCGGCGGCGGCCTCCAGGCACGCTTCACCTACGCCAAGACGCTGGCGCGGCCGCCCTTCGGGTCGCTCAACCCCGGCCTCAACTACATCGTCTCGACCAACCCCAACATCCGCAACGGCGGCTCGGGCGGCAATCCCAACCTGCTGCCGCAGATGTCGGACAGCTTCGACGCCACGCTCGAATATTACTGGTCTTCGGGCTATCTCGCGATCGGCGGCTATTACCGCAAGATCAAGAACCGCATCGTGAACGGCGTCGATGTCGAGACGATCGACGGAATCGAATATAACATCTCGCGGCCGCGCAACGTCGGCCGGGCGAAGCTCAAGGGCATCGAGGTCAGCGGCCAGACCTTCTTCGATTTCCTGCCGGGCGACCTCGCCGGCTTCGGCGCGTTCGGCAACTTCACCTATGCCGACAGCGAGATCGGCGTGGGCGACGACCTGTCGGGCTTCCCGCTCCAGGGCGTGTCGAAGTACAACTTCAACCTGGGCCTGCTGTACGATCGTCACGGCATCTCCGGCCGCGTGGTCTACACCTATCGCTCGAAATATTTCGACGAGGACCGCAGCGGCGCAGGCGACGTGCGCCCGGTCGGCACGGAGACTTGGCTGAACTACGTCCGCCCCAACGGCCGCCTGGACTTCAGCCTGGGCGTCGACGTGACCCGCAACCTCACCCTGACGGTCGAGGGGACCAACGTCCTACGCTCCCGCTACCAAAGCTACATCAACAACAGCTATTTCATCCGGGACACGCGTACCGACGACAGCATCTACGCGGTCGGCTTCCGGGCGCGCTTCTGATGCGATGGCGGGGCATGGCGGTGGCGGCAGTTCTTGCCGCCACCCCGGCTCATGCGGACAATCCGCAGTTTCGCGGCGCCGATCCGCATGCGATCATCATCGGCAGCGAACTCTGGGTGTTCCCGACCGGCGGCCCCAGCGGGAGCTGGAGCGCCGACCGGTTCGGCGCCTGGTCCAGCGCCGACCTGGTCCATTGGAAGAGCCGCGGCGTGCTGATCCGCCGCGACGCGATCAAGTGGATCGGCGACGACGGCGCGGCGGAGCATTTCCTGTGGGCGCCGGCCGTCGCGACACGAAACGGCAAATGGTATCTCTATTATTCGGTGGGTCCACAGAACCCGACGCCGAGCCGGATCGGCGTCGCCGTCGCCGATCGTCCGGAAGGACCTTATCAGGACAGCGGAAGGCCGCTGCTGACCGGCGGCAACGGGTTCGAGGCGATCGACCCGATGGTGTTCGTCGATCCCAGGACGCAGACGCCCTATCTTTATGCAGGCGGCAGCGCTGGCGCCACGCTCCGCGTGTTCGAGCTCAAGCCAGACATGGTGACGATCGCGCGCGAGATAGCGGTCGAACAGCCGCCCCAGTTCACCGAAGGGGCGTTCATGCATGAACGGAACGGCCTCTATTATCTCTCCTACAGCCACGGCAAATGGAATGGGCCGAGTTATTCGGTCCATTATGCCACCGCGCCCTCTCCGACCGGTCCTTGGACCTATCGGGGCCCGATCCTGACCGGCGACAAGAGCCATCAGGGACCGGGCCACCACAGCTTTGTCCAGCGCAACGGCGAATGGCTGATCGTCTATCACCGCTGGGAACGGCCGCCCGGCGAAGGTCCCTATCGCGGCGAACGCCAGGTCGCGATCGAGTCCATCCGCTATGCAAGCGACGGATCGATCCTGCCGGTCAAAATGACGGACAGAGCGGATTCGCCGCGCTGATCGAGTGAGCCGCGGCAATTGCTCCGTCGCTTATTCAAGGAGCCCACCATGCACATCGATCGTCGCAGCCTGCTGATCGGAGGAGCCAGTGCCGCCCTCGGTGCGGGCGGAGCCGGCCTCGCCTTTGCGCAGAGCATGTCGCCCAATTCGCTCAACGCGAAGCTCACCGGCGATCTGACGCCAATCCATGATCCGGTCATCATCCGTGAAGGCGACACCTATCACGTCTTCGGCTCCGGCGGATGGAGCAAGCGGCCGTCGGTGACATGGCGCGTATCGAAGGATCTGGCGAACTGGCGCGACAACGGCGATCCGTTCGACGCCGTGCCGGCCTGGGCAAAGGCGGCGATCCCCAAGGCCGAGAGCATGTGGGCGCCCGACATTTCCTATGTCGATGGCCGGTTCCGCCTCTATTACGCCGTCTCGACCGGCGGCAGCATGCGCTCGGTGATCGGCTTCGCCACGACGAAGACGCTCGATCGGAATTCGCCGGACTATGGCTGGACCGATCACGGCATGGTGATCGAGACCTTCGAAGGCGGCACCTACAACGCGATCGACGCCAATTTCGTGATCGACGCCGAGGGCAATCACTGGCTTGCGTTCGGCAGCTACTGGAGCGGCCTCAAGCTGATCCCGCTCGACAAGGCGACGGGCAAGCCCCGCCCCGGTGACAGGACGATCCACTCGATCGCCTATCGCCCCGCGCCCACCGGCGGCGACAATCCCATCGAGGGCGCCTTCATCATCCGCCGCGACGGCTGGTACTATCTGTTCGCCAGCTACGACTATTGCTGCAGGAAGGAAGCGAGCAACTATTACGTCGCCGTCGGCCGGGCGAAGCAGGTGACCGGCCCCTATGTCGGCCGCGACGGCAAGGCGATGATGGATGGCTACGGCACTGCGGTGATCGTCGAGCGGCCGTGGGCCTCCTCACGCTGGCGTGGCCCCGGCCATTGCGGCCTATATCACGACGGGAACCGCGACCTGATCGTCTACCATGCCTATGACACCGAGCATGGCTCCGCCCCGACCCTGCGCATCGCCGAACTCAGCTGGAGCGCCGACGGGTGGCCTTCGGCGCTGACCTGATCCTCCGCCCGCTGACTCACCGAATCGGGCTCCTGCGAAAGCAGGAGCCCTGGATCAGGGGCGTGTTGCTTGCGGCCAGAGCTCCTGCCTTCGCAGGAGCACTATCCGCGCGTCTGCCGCGCTTTGATAGGGAGAGAGCATCTCCCTCGGAGCTACCGATAGTGGCTTAACTCCGAGGGGAAGAAATGGTGGGCGCGGCTGGGATTGAACCAGCGACCCCTGCGGTGTGAACACAGTGCTCTACCACTGAGCTACGCGCCCGAAACGGGAAGCGGGCCTTTAGGCGGGGGGCGACCGGCTGTCCAGCCCCCAGCCCGCGCGGCCCGTCGATTAAATCAGTTCACCGAGTCCTTGAGGCCCTTGCCGGCCTTGAACTTGGGCTGGGACGAGGCCTTGATCGTCATCGGCTCGCCGGTGCGCGGGTTGCGGCCGGTCGAGGCCTTGCGCTTGCTGACCGAGAAGGTACCGAAGCCGACGAGGCGCACTTCGTCGCCCTTCTTGAGCGCGCTCGCGATCGCGTCGAATACCGCTTCCACCGCGCGGCTGGCGTCGCCCTTGCCCAGACCCGATGCGTCGGCGACCTGTCCGATCAGTTCCTGCTTGTTCATGCCCTGGAATCCCCCTTACCTGGTACGCGGAAAAGAATCGCGGCCGCTGGCCGAACGGCCAATAAGGCTCGCGCCATCGGCTGAGTCAAAGGATTTTCGGCATCTTTCCGGCTGAACGGAGCCGAAACGATGCCGAAATCCTCAGTGGTGCAAAGCCTCGCCCGCCGGCGGCACGCCCTGCGGCGGTTGCGTAGCAAGCTCGTCAGCCTCGCTCCAGTCGATCGGCGTGACGGGTTCGACCAGCGCCAGACGCAACACCTCGTCGACATGCTTGACCGGAACGATCTCGAGCCCTTCGAGGATGTTGTTCGGGATCTCCGCCAAATCCTTCTCATTCTCGACCGGGATCAGCACCGTCTTGATGCCGCCGCGCAGCGCCGCGAGCAGCTTTTCCTTGAGCCCGCCGATCGGCAGCACGCGGCCGCGCAGCGTCACCTCGCCGGTCATCGCCACATCCTTGCGCACCGGAATGCCGGTCAAAGTCGACACGATCGAGGTGACCAGGCCGATGCCCGCCGACGGCCCGTCCTTGGGCACCGCGCCCTCGGGCAGATGGACGTGGATGTCCTTGCGGCCGAACAGGCTCGGCTTGATGCCGTAGCTCGGCGAGCGCGCCTTGACGAAGCTGAAGGCGGCCTCGACCGATTCCTTCATCACGTCGCCGAGCTTGCCGGTCGTCTTGATCGCGCCCTTGCCGGGCACGGTCACGCTCTCGATCGTCAGCAACTCGCCGCCGACCTCGGTCCAGGCGAGCCCGGTGACAGCACCGATCTGATGCTCCTCCTCGCCGAGGCCGTGGCGGAACTTCTGGACGCCCGCGAACTCGGCGAGATTGTCCGGCGTGATCGTCACGCTCTCCGCCTTCCCTTCCAGGATGCGGCGCAGCGCTTTGCGGGCGAGCTTGGCGATCTCGCGCTCCAGCGTGCGCACGCCCGCCTCGCGGGTGTAGCGCTGGATGAGCGCGCGCAGGCCCTCCTGGGTCAACGTGAACTCACCCTCCTTGAGCCCGTGCGCCTCGACCTGCTTGGCGATCAGGTGACGCTCGGCGATCTCGACCTTCTCGTCCTCGGTATAGCCCTCGAGCCGGATGATCTCCATGCGGTCGAGCAGCGGCTGCGGCAGGTTGAGCGTGTTCGCCGTCGTCACGAACATCACATCCGAAAGATCGATGTCGATCTCCAGATAATGGTCATTGAACTTGTTGTTCTGCTCCGGGTCCAGCACCTCGAGCAGCGCCGAGGCGGGATCGCCGCGGAAATCCTGGCCGAGCTTGTCGATCTCGTCGAGCAGGAACAGCGGGTTCGACGTGCCGGCCTTGCGCAGGTTGGTCACGATCTTGCCCGGCAGCGAGCCGATGTAGGTGCGGCGGTGGCCCCGAATTTCTGCTTCATCGCGCACACCGCCTAAAGATTGACGGATAAATTCGCGGCCGGTGGCCTTGGCGATGCTCTTGCCGAGCGACGTCTTGCCGACGCCGGGCGGGCCGACGAGGCACAGAATCGGCCCCTTGAGCTTGTTGGTGCGCGCCTGGACCGCGAGATATTCGATGATCCGGTCCTTGACCTTCTCCAGCGCGTAATGGTCCTCGTCGAGGATCGCCTGTGCGGCGGCGATGTCCTTCTTGATCTTGGACTTCTTGCCCCACGGCAGCCCCAGCAGCACGTCGAGGTAGTTGCGCACCACCGTCGCCTCGGCGCTCATCGGCGCCATCGTCTTGAGCTTCTTGAGCTCGGCGGTCGCCTTGGTCCGCGCCTCCTTCGACAGCTTGAGCGTCGCGATCTTCTGGGTCAGCTCGGCGACCTCGTTGCCGTCGCCGTCCTCGCCCTCGTTGCCGAGCTCGCGCTGGATCGCCTTCAGCTGCTCGTTGAGGTAATATTCGCGCTGGGTCTTCTCCATCTGGCGCTTGACGCGCGAGCGGATCTTCTTCTCGACCTGCAGCACGCCGAGCTCGCCCTCCATGAAGGCGAACACCATCTCCAGCCGCTTCTGTGGGTCGGTCTCGACCAGCAGCGCCTGCTTGTCGGCGACCTTGACCGCGATGTTGCCCGCGACCGCGTCGGCGAGGCGCGACGGCTCCTCGAGCTCGGACAGCTGCACCGCGGTCTCGGCCGGCAGCTTGCGGTTGAGCTTGGCGTAATTCTCGAACTGCTCGACCACCGAGCGCATCAGCGCCTGGAGCTCTGCGCTGGCCACCTCGAGCGTGTCGTCGCTCTCGACCGCGCTCACCGTCGCGGTGAGGTAGCCCTCGGCCGCCTCCAGCGTCTCGAGCTTTGCGCGCTCCTTGCCCGCGACCAGCACGCGCACGGTGCCATCGGGCAGCTTGAGGAGCTGCATCACCTCCGCGGTGACGCCGACATCATAGAGGTCGTCGCGGCCCGGATCGTCCTCGGACGGATCGAGCTGGGCGATCAGCAGGATCTCCTTGTCCCCCGCCATCGCGGCTTCGAGGGCCGCGACCGACTTGTCGCGGCCAACGAACAGCGGCACGATCATATGGGGGAAGACGACGATGTCGCGCAGGGGAAGAACGGGGTAGGACTGTTTCATGGAAACTCCGGGTGGCCCAGAACCGGGCCGATTTCCTGCTTTATATGGTGCCGATGCGGATCGCATCAATCCGCCGTTAGAACTATGACGCGCCTTCGCGCCCACCATCGTTGAAACCGAAAGCCTTCTCCATGCATCTTCGCTCCTTCGCCGCGCTGGCGCTGCTCACCACCTCGCTGACCCCGCAGCTCGCCGCGGCCGAGAAGGGCAAGCCCGAGGTCACCGCGCTGACCCAGCGATCGGGCGGGCCGGTCGATCCCGAGCAGGCGAAGCTGCAGCTCGACACGGTCGACCTCGCGATCGAGGTGTTTCCCGACAAGGAGACGATCGCCGGCACCGCCACCCTCGCCTTCACCGCCAAGGCGCCGCTGATCCGGCTGCTGATCGACCTCGACCGCAACCTGCCGGTCAGCGCGATCGAGATCGACGGCACGCCGCTGAAGCCCGGCGCCTGGACCAACCCGGAAGGGCGCCTGTTCGTCACCCTGCCGGCGCCGATTCCCGCCGGCGGCAAGGTCACGGCCAAGCTCACCTATGGCGGCACCCCGCACGTCGCGATCCGCGCGCCCTGGGACGACGGCATCGTCTGGGCGAAGACGAAGGACGGCCAGCCGTGGATCGCCACCACCAGCGAGGGGTCGGGCTGCGACCTGTTCTGGCCCTGCCTCGACATGCCGAGCGGCGAGCCGGAGCGGATGGACCTCCACATCACCGTGCCCAAGGGGCTCAAGGCGCCCTCCAACGGCGTGCTCAAAGGGGTCGACACGCTGCCCGACGGCCGCACCACCTGGAACTGGAGCGCCAAGCACCCCAACACCTATGCGATCGCGCTCAACATCGCGCCCTATGAGCTGATCGAGGGCGACTACAAGAGCCGTTTCGGCAACACGATCAGGATGCAATATTGGTATCTGCCGGGCGAGGAGGCGCAGGCCAAAGGGCTGTTCGCCGAGTTCGCACCGACGCTCGATTTCTTCGAAACGCTGATCGGCCCATACCCGTTCGGCGACGAGAAGATGGGGGTGGTCGAGACGCCGCATCTCGGCATGGAGCACCAGACGATCAACGCCTATGGCAACGGCTACAAGAAGGCGGCGGAGGGCTTCGACTGGCTGTTCCAGCACGAGTTCAGCCACGAATGGTTCGGCAACCAGCTCACCGCCGGCAACTGGGACGATTACTGGCTGCACGAGGGCTATGGCGCGTACATGCAGCCGCTCTACGGCCTGTGGCGCGAAGGCCAGGCCCGCTACGCCGCGATGATGGCGGCCCAGCGCACCGGCATCCGCAACAAGGCGCCGATCGTCTCCGGCCAGATCCGCACCGAGGAACAGGTCTATGACGAGGACAAGGGCGGTCCCGGCGGCGACATCTACAACAAGGGCGCGTGGATGCTCCACACGCTGAGGGACCTGATCGGCGACAAGGCCTTCTTCGAAGTGACCACCCGCGCCGTCTATGGCCGCCCCGATCCCCGGCCGGGCAACTTCAAGCCGCGGTTCGGATCGACCGCGGAATACCGCCGGATCGTCAACGAGGTGACCGGAAAGGATTATGGCTGGTTCTTCGACGTCTATCTGAGCGAGGCCGCGCTGCCCGATCTGGTCGAGAGCCGCAGTGGCGACGCGCTGACGCTCGCCTGGAAGACGCCGGGCGACCGCCCCTTCCCGATGCCGGTCGAGGTGCAGATCGGCCTGGACGGACCGGTCAAGGTCGTGCCGATGACCGGCGGCAGCGGCACGCTGGCGGTTCCCGCTGGCGAGCACATCATCATCGATCCCGCCGCGAAGATCCTCCGCCGCTCGCTCGCGATCGAGGCCGTGCAGGCGCAGCGGCAGGCGGAGGCGCAATAGTCTTCAAGGTTGGGTGAGCCGCCATCAGCTGCCGTTGGCAGCCATCCTGCTCGGATGGAGGCCGAGTCGGTGCTCCTGCGAAGGCAGGAGCTCAGGCCGCAAGCGGCACGCCCGGCAATCCAGGGCTCCTGCCTTCGCAGGAGCACGATTCCACCTCATCCAGGGGGCCGCATCCCTTCCCGTTGCGGCCCGATCGCTGCGCCGCTATATCGCCCGCGTCGGAAAAGGCAGACTTGGTTTGGTAAGCCCAAGTCCTTTCGGTAACGAAAGCTCTGGTCTCTGGCCTCGTGCATGAGATCCCCACGACGAACATCGGACGCCGCCCGGCGCCCCCATGTTCGTCCGTGTGGGACTCGCATCCGAGGAACGCTCCGGTCGAACATCGACGAAGGAGCGTTTCATGCACGATCCCTATCCCGACCCCTATGATGTCGTAATCGCCGGAGCCGGCCCCGTCGGCCTGTTTCTCGCTTGTGAGCTGCGCCTCTCCGGCCTCTCGGTCCTGATTCTGGAGCAAGGCGAGGACCCGCACTCTCCCTTGAAGCGACTTCCGTTCGGGATGCGCGGCCTTTCTGCGCCCACCCTCGAAGCCTTTTACCGTCGCGGATTGCTGGACGACATCGTCACAGCCCAGCGCGCGAACGATGACGCGGGGGGCCGCACCCCGGCTGAGGCACATTGGATGCAGCAGCCGCGCCGTCCCGGAGGCCATTTCGCCGGCATCCAGTTCTATCACGACGACATCGATACTTCGGCATGGCGATATCGCCTGCCGAGCCCGGCCGGCACCGGCATGGCGGTCGAGATGGAGACACTCGAATCCGTTCTGGCCGCGCGAGCCATTGCGATGGGGGTCGAGATCCGGCGCGGCATGGCCGTCGAGGGCTTCGATCCTTCGGACGAGGAGGTGACCGTCCGCGCCGCCGGACAGACCTTCCGGGGACGCTGGCTCGTCGGCTGTGACGGCGGCCGCAGCACGGTGCGCAAAACGGGCGGCTTCGGATTCGCCGGCACCGATCCCGAGTTCACCGGCTATTCCATCGATGTCGAGATGGCCGATCCGGACGGGCTTCGCCCGGGGCGCCACTATACGCCGACGGGCATGTATACCTATGCACGGCCAGGGGTGATCGCGATGGTAGACTTCGACGGCGGCGCCTTCCACCGAACCCGTCCGGTCACGCTTGACCATGTGCAGGCAGTGCTGCGCCGCGTTTCGGGCACGGATATTACCCTGACGGCCCTCCGGCTCGCCACCACCTGGACGGATCGTGCCTGCCAGGCGACGGCCTATCGCAGGGGACGGGTGCTGCTCGCGGGCGATGCCGCGCATATCCATTCTCCTCTCGGAGGCCAGGGGCTCAATCTGGGGCTCGGCGACGCGATGAACCTGGGATGGAAGCTCGCCGCCACGATCCGCGGCGACGCACCGGCCGGCCTGCTCGACAGCTATATGACCGAGCGGCACCCGGTAGGGGCCCAGGTCCTCGACTGGTCGCGGGCCCAGGTCGCGCTCATGCGGCCGACGCCGAGCACCCGTGCGCTCGAATCGATCATCCGCGATCTCATCGAGACCCGTGACGGCGCGACCTACTTCGCCGAGCGCGTGTGGGGCGTTTCCCTCCGCTACGACCTAGGCGGCAACCATCCGCTGGTGGGCCGCAGCGTCCCCGATTTCGAACTGGCCGACGGGACGAGGGTCGGCGATCTGCTGACCGAAGGGAAAGGCTTGTTTCTGGACTTCGACCCTCGCGCGCCGCTTCAAGCCCTCGCAAGGCGCTGGAAGGGGCGGATCGCCTATATCGCGGCCGACGCCAAGGATCGGCTCGGCCTGAGCGCCGTGCTGGTGCGCCCCGACGGTTTCGTCGCCTGGGCCAGCGAGGCCGCCGCCGCCGATGAGGACGCCGCTCGGGCCGCTTTGCGATGGTTCGGCCAACCTGAGGCACATAGGCCCGCCTAGCTCCTCCGATGCCGCTCGCACGGCGCACCATGACGCATTTGTCATTTGCGCAGCGCAGCATCGTCGCCTACATGGCCACCCGCGGACAGCAGCGTCCGTAGTCCGAACCCCCGAGGGGATCATGTCCAACAACGACCAAAGTCGATCGAGATTGCCCGCCGGGCCTCGCCGTTGAGCTGATCCTGTCGGCTCACCGCGACGGTCCGAGCGGGCCGTCGCAAGCGAGGTGAGCCATGAACACCACCATCCGTTTCCTCACCCAGTCCTGGCGCCGCGACGGCGTGCGCCGCGACGCCAATGAGCTGTTCGCCGAGCGCCTGACCTTCGGCGAGCGCCTGGCCGACCGCGTCGCCGCGATCGGCGGTTCTTGGGGCTTCATCATCGGGTTCGGCCTGTTCCTCGGCCTGTGGGCGGTGACCAACACCGTCCTGCTCGGGATGCGGGCGTTCGACCCCTTCCCCTTCATCTTCCTCAACCTGATGCTGTCGATGCTCGCCGCGCTGCAGGCGCCGATCATCATGATGAGCCAGAACCGCCAGGCGGCGAAGGACCGGTTCGACGCGCGGCTCGACTATGAGACCAATTTGCGCGCCGAGGCGCAGATCGAGGCGCTGCACGAGAAGATCGACGCGCTCACCGAGACGGTGATGCGGCTGACCCTCGAGAACAAGGCCGCGTGACGCCGCCGCCCCTGGAGACCGCAATGGACCCCGACAGTCAACCTAGCCCGAACTCCCGCGCAGCAACCGGCTGACCTTCCTGGTCCGACCGGTGCTGCGGCCGCAGCAACCGGAAGGACAGACCCATGCTGACAGCCTTCGGCCGGCATCACGACCGGCTCGTTCCCATCGACATAGACACCCCCGGCGCCGCTGCGCCGCTCTGGATCGACCTCGACGCCCCCTCCGACGAAGAGGCGGCGCTCGTCGCGCAACGCTTCGGCATCGCCGTCCCGAGCCGCTCCGACATGGACGACATCGAGCCGTCCTCGCGCCTCTATCGCGAGGACGGCGTCGCGTTCATGACCGTGACCGTGGCGACCGGCGGCGACGGCAAGTCGCCCGTCACCTTCGCGCTCGGCCGCGAGGTGCTGGTGACGGTGCGCTATGCCGATCCCACGCCGTTCGGCAATTTTGTGCACCGGCCGCTCGCCGCCGATGCCGCGATGAGCGCCGAGACGGTGATGACCGGCCTCGTCGAGACGATCGTCGACCGCATCGCCGATACGCTGGAGCAGATCGGCGGGACGCTCGACGGGGTGTCGCGCGAGGTGTTCGCGGGCGGTCCCAGCAACCCGACCGCGAAGACCCGCGACCTCCAGGCCATTCTCGAGCAGATCGGCCGCGCGGGCGACCTGCTTACCCGGCTGCGCGAGAGCCTGGTCGGGCTCAACCGCCTGCTCAGCTTCCACGGTGCCCATGCCGCCACCTCGAAGCCGGCGCGCGAGGCGCGGGCGCGGCTCAAGACCGTCCAGCGCGACGTGCTGTCGCTGACCGATCATGCGGGCTTCCTGTCGGCCAAGGTCAACTTCCTGCTCGACGCGACGCTGGGGCTCATCAACCTCGAGCAGAACCAGATCATCAAGATCTTCACCGTCGCTTCGGTCGCTTTCCTGCCGCCGACGCTGATCGCGTCGCTCTACGGCATGAACTTCGAGATGATGCCGGAGCTCAAATGGAGCCTCGGCTATCCGTTCGCGATCGTGCTGATGGTGCTGTCGGCGGCGATCCCCTTCGCCTATTTCTCGCGCCGGGGGTGGCTGTGATCCGCGCAGGTGTCCTGGTGGTTGCCGCCGTCTGGGTGTTGCCCGCGGCGGCGAGCGGCGGCGCGCATGTGGTCGACGATGCGGCGGTGGAGATCGTCGGCACCTGCCATCTGGAAAGCTGGGTCAGCCGGACTGGGCGGCAGGGGGTCCTCGTCAACAGCGCGCCGGCATGTACCTTCCGTATCCTGCCGCGCATCGAGTTCGGCGGTGCGCTCCAGCGCGAATGGCTGCGGGGCGAGGATGCGCGCACGCTGGCAGGCCCCAGCATCAAGCTGCTGCTCGCCGCTCCGTCTCACGGGCCGTCGCTTGCGCTGGTCGGCACCGCCGCGATCGACACCCGCTCCGGCGCTATTGCCACTGCGTCCGTGATCGCGCCGGTGACGTTCACGCTGTCAGGCCGGACGCGGCTCAACCTCAATGCCGGATGGACGCGCAACGGCCGGCGCGACGCCGCATTCTACGGCGCACAGGTCGAGCATGCGGTCAACGAGACGCTGGCGGTGATGGTGGAGGCGTATCGCCTCGGCGGGGCGACCGGCGTCCAGAGCGGGCTGCGCTGGACGCCGAAGCCGGGCCGGATCGACGTCGACCTGCTCGTCGCGCGCGAGACCAACCTGCCGCCGCGCTTTACCTTCGGCCTGACGGTGCGGACTTAGAAAGCAGTATCAGTGCTCCTGCGAAGGCAGGAGCTCAGGCCGCAAGCGATGTACTCATGATCCAGGGCTCCTGCCTTCGCAGAAGCACGGTTCAATTTCATCCGGACAAACCAGCCAACGGCCGAATCAGGCCGCGTCGCCGGCCTTTTCCTTCTCTTTCTTGGCATAGACGCGCACCGGCTCCTTGGTGCCGGCGACGACGTCCTTGTCGATCATCACCTCGTCGACGCCGTCCATGCTGGGCAGGTCGAACATGGTGTCGAGCAATATGCCTTCCAGGATCGAGCGCAGGCCGCGCGCGCCGGTCTTGCGGTCGATCGCCTTCTTGGCGGTCGCCACCAGCGCATCGTCGGTGAAGCCCAGCTTCACCTCCTCCATGTCGAACAGCTTCTGATACTGTTTGACCAGCGCGTTCTTGGGCTCGGTCAGGATCTTGACCAGCGCCTCTGTGTCGAGATCCTCGAGCGTCGCGATCACCGGCAGGCGGCCGACGAACTCGGGGATCAGGCCGAACTTGAGCAGGTCCTCCGGCTCGACGTTCTTCAGCACCTCGCCGGTGCGCCGCTCCTCGGGCGCGGCGACGTGCGCGCCGAAGCCGATCGACTTGCCCTGGAGGCGGTCGCCGATGATCTTGTCGAGGCCCGAGAAGGCACCGCCGCAGATGAACAGGATGTTGGTCGTGTCGACCTGCAGGAACTCCTGCTGCGGGTGCTTGCGGCCGCCCTGCGGGGGAACGGAGGCGGTTGTGCCCTCCATCAGCTTGAGCAGCGCCTGCTGCACGCCCTCGCCCGAGACGTCGCGGGTGATCGACGGATTCTCGGCCTTGCGGCTGATCTTGTCGATCTCGTCGATGTAGACGATGCCGCGCTGCGCCCGCTCGACATTGTAGTCGGACGCCTGGAGCAGCTTGAGGATGATGTTCTCGACGTCCTCGCCGACATAGCCCGCCTCGGTCAGCGTGGTCGCGTCGGCCATGGTGAAGGGCACGTCGAGGATGCGCGCCAGCGTCTGCGCCAGCAGCGTCTTGCCGCAGCCGGTCGGGCCGACGAGCAGGATGTTCGACTTGGAGAGCTCGACCTCGGCACCCTTGGCGCCGTGGTTGAGGCGCTTGTAGTGGTTGTGCACCGCCACCGAGAGCACGCGCTTGGCGCGGCTCTGGCCGATCACGTAATCGTCGAGGACGTCGCAGATCTCCTGCGGCGTGGGGACGCCGCCGTCCTTCTTCGACACCAGCGCGGACTTGGTCTCCTCGCGGATGATGTCGTTGCACAGCTCCACGCACTCGTCGCAGATGAAGACGGTGGGGCCCGCGATCAGCTTGCGCACCTCGTGCTGCGATTTGCCGCAGAAGGAGCAATAGAGGGTGCTCTTCGAGTCGCCACCGCTCAGCTTGGTCATTCAATCACCTCTTGCGCGCAGCTCATACAGGCGCGTCCAACATTCGGGCACGCATCCTAGCGCACCCACGTAAACCCACAATGAAAATTCCGTTGGGTCATCTCAACTGGGGATCGCGGCGTCGCAACTTCGTCGACCGCTTCCTTCCTTCTTGAGATGGAGACCCGCGGTCTGGTGCACAAGCCCGGCTTGACCGCGTGAAGCCCCGCCGCGATCGGCGGAAGCGGCGGGATCGGCCAGTGGCAGCGAGATACTTACCCACCGGCCGATCCACCTACCCGGCTCAAGCGGCCTGGGCGGCGTCTTCGGCCGGAGTCGGGCGCTTGTCGAACACCTCGTCGACGATGCCGAAGGCCTTCGCCTCCTCGGCCTCGAGGAAGGTGTCGCGATCCATCGCCCGCTCGATCTCGGTCAGCTCCTTGCCGGTGTACTTGGCATAGAGATCGTTCATCCGCTTGCGGATGCGCAGGATCTCCTTGGCCTGGATCTCGATGTCCGACGCCATGCCCTGGGCGCCGCCCGAGGGCTGGTGGACCATGATCCGGGCGTTGGTGAGCGCGACGCGCATGCCGGGCTCGCCCGAGGCGAGCAGGAAGCTGCCCATCGACGCCGCCTGGCCGATGCACACCGTGCCGACGCGCGGGCGGATGTACTGCATGGTGTCGTGGATCGCCATGCCCGCGGTCACCACGCCGCCCGGCGAGTTGATGTACATCCAGATGTCCTTCTTCGGATTCTCCGATTCGAGGAACAGCAGCTGGGCGGTGATGAGGGAGGCCATGTGGTCCTCGACCGGGCCGGTCACGAACACGATCCGCTCGCGCAGGAGGCGCGAGTAGATGTCGAAGCTGCGTTCGCCGCGGCTCGACTGCTCGATGACGATGGGGACAAGGGCGCTCATAGGATCGTGCATGACAGTCCGCTCTGAAAGGTGGACGCCTTACATCGGCGTTCGACATTCCCGGTGCAAGAGGAGAACAAGGTGAACATCATGCGGACGGATCGCGCGGCACCCGTTTCCACTTCGGTCGCGGGCTATGTCGAAGGTCCCGGCACGGCGAGGTAGGCGAGGCGACGCACCTCGCGACGGCCGCGGACGACGGTGTCCAGGATCAGGCCCGCGGTGCCGCTCAGCGACGCGAGGATCGTCAGGCCGGTCGCCAGGATCGCGGTCGGGAAGCGCGGGACCAGGCCCGTCTGGGCATAGGTGATCGCCAGGGGAATCGCGAGCAGCACCGCGATCAGCGCGAGCAGGCCGCCGATCAGGCCGAAGAACAGCATCGGCCGCTCGATTCGGTAGAGAGTGATGATGGTGCTGAGGATGCGCAGGCCGTCGCGATAGGTGTTGAGCTTCGACGCGGAGCCCTCGGGGCGGGCGAAGTATGGTGTCTCGACCTCGCCGACCGGCATCTTGAGCTCCAGCGCGTGGACGCTGATCTCGGTCTCGATCTCGAACCCGCCGGAAAGGACCGGGAAGCTCTTCACGAACCGCCGCGAAAAGGCGCGGTAACCCGAGAAGATATCGGTGAAAGTCCGGCCGAACAGGCGGGCGAGAATGCCGGTCATCAGCCGGTTGCCGAGCACATGGCCGCGCCGGTAGGCCTCGACCGCCTCGTGGACGCGGATGCCGACCACCATGTCGAGGCCGTCGTCCAGCAGCCGCGCGACCATCTTCGGCGCAGCCTTGGCATCGTAGGTCGCGTCGCCGTCGGCCATCACATAGACGTCGGCGTCGACGTCGGCGAACATGCGGCGGACGACGTTGCCCTTGCCCTGCATGCGTTCCGAGCGGACGACCGCGCCGGCCGCCCTCGCCACCTCGACGGTGCGGTCGCGCGAATTGTTGTCGTAGACGTAGATGGCGGCGCCGGGGAGCGCATCGCGGAAGCCCGCGATCGTCTGCGCGATCGCGGCTTCCTCGTTGTAGCAGGGCAGCAGGACGGCGATGCGTGGCTGATTCAAATCGCGAAGCCCCCCAAACCTTCTCCCCTTGTGGGAGAAGGATACCGTAGCTTAGCGGCGCCAGCCGCTTAACGGAGGTTGGATGAGGGGTAAGCGGCTTCCCAGAAGCCGCGCGGTCGCAAGCGCGATCGCCTTCCCCTCACCCAGCTCCGCCCCGGACTTGATCCGGGGCTGCGCAACCCTTTCCCACAAGGGGAAAGGGAAGAAAAGGTTACGCTTCCGCCTTCTTCTTCGCCGGAGCCTTCTTGGCGGCGGGCTTGGCCTCCGTCTCGGCGGCCTCGGCCTTCTTCGCCGGCGCCTTGCGGGTCGCGGCCTTCTTGACCGGCTCCTCGGCGACCAGTTCGGCCTCGGCGACCGCTTCGCTCAGCGACTCGTCCTTCTTGGCGGCAGCCTTCTTCGCCGGAGCCTTCTCCTTGGCAGGAGCAGCCTTCTTCGACGACTTGCGCGGCTTGTGGTTGTCGTGGTCGTGGGTGTGGGTGCCCGAGGCGAAGCCATCGTCGCTCTCGATCGCGGCTTCCAGCTCCTCGCGGGTCACCTCGCGATCGGTGATGTCGGCCTTGTCGAACAGGAAGTCGACGACCTTGTCCTCATAGAGCGGTGCACGCAGCTGGGCGGCGGCGAGCGGCTCCTGCTGGATGTACTGGACGAAGCGCTGGCGATCCTCCGGGCGGTACTGCGACGCCGCCTGCTGGATCAGCATGTTCATCTCCTGCGCCGTCACCTCGACGCCGTTGGCCTGGCCGATCTCCGAGAGCAGCAGGCCCAGGCGCACGCGGCGCTCGGCGATCGCGCGGTAATCGTCCTTCTCGGCCTCGAGCTCGGCCTTGGCCGCCTCGACGTCCTCCTCATGCTCGGCCTCGTGCTGGAGCTGGTGCCAGATCTGGTCGAACTCCTGCTCGACCATCGTCGGCGGCACCGGGAAATCGTGGCCCGCCGCGAGCTGGTCGAGCAGTTTGCGCTTCATATAGGTGCGGGTGAGGCCGTTGAGCTCCTGCTCGGCCTGGCCCTTGAGGATGCCGCGGAGCTGCTCGAGGCTCTCCAGGCCCAGGTTCTTGGCGAGGTCGTCGTCGATCTTGGTCTCGCCGGGCTTCTTCACCGCGGTGACCTTGACGTCGAAGGTCGCCGGCTTGCCCTTCAGATTCTCGACAGGGTAGTCCTCGGGGAAGGCGACCTCGACCGTCTTCTCGTCGCCCGCCTTGACGCCGACCAGTTGGTCCTCGAAGCCCGGGATCAGGCGGCCGGAGCCGATCTCGATCGACATGTCGGTGCCGGTGCCGCCGTCGAAGGCGACGCCGTCGACCTTGCCTGCGAAGTCCATCACCACCAGGTCGCCTGTCTTGGCCTTGTAGGTTTTGGGCGCCTCGTCGAAGCTCTTCGACTGGCCGGCGAGCTCGGCCAGGCGCTCGTCGATCTTCGCCTCGTCGACGGGCACCGTCAGCCGCTCGAGCTTCAGCCCGTCGATCGAGGGGGTCGGCACGTCGGGCAGCACCTCGAGCTCGATGGTGATCTCGGCGTCCTTGCCGGCCTCATAATCGTCGTTGAGACGGACCGAAGGCTGGGTCGCCGGGCGCAGCTTGTACTCGCTGACCAGCGACTGCACGCCGTCCTGGATCGAGCTGTTGAGCGCGTCCTGCGCCAGCGCCTCGCCGTGCATCTTGCGGACCAGGTTCGCCGGCACCTTGCCGGGGCGGAAGCCGGGCATGCGCACCTGCGGCGCGACGCGCTTGACCTCGGCATCGACCTTCTTGTCGATGTCCTTGGCAGTGATCTTGAGCGTATAGGCGCGCTTCAGGCCCTCGTTCAGCGTCTCGACAGTCTGCATGGGTCGGTGTTGCTCTCGTTCTCTAATCGGAATCCGTCAGGCGGCGTCCTGCCAGCGCGTGCGTGGAAGGGGCTGGTGCGGGCGAAGGGAGTCGAACCCCCACATCTTTCGATACTGGAACCTAAATCCAGCGCGTCTACCAGTTCCGCCACGCCCGCATACGGGACACCGCCGGTGTGCGCGCGGCTCTATAGCAAAGGCGCGCGCGGGCGCAACCGCGACGGGCAGGCAAACGTTGGATGGGCGAAGGAGATGCCCGAAATGCCCGTCGAACCGCCGATCCCCGGCCCCGATGCCCCGCCCCCGCCCGGGCCGCCGCCGGCGCCGCAGCCGGGCCAGCCGACCACTCCGCCGCCCGAAACCCCGCCGCAGCCGGCGCCGGGGCGGCCGGACGCGCCGCCGCCGGAGGTCGATCCGCCGGGACCCGACATCGACGTGCCGACGCCGGGGAGCGACCCGAGCACGCCGCCTATCCAGCCGATTGCCTGAGAGGAATTACGTCATGAGCGACCGGAATCGCGATCCACATCCCGACAGCCTGCCCGAGGATGACCACGACGAGCGCAGCGACATCGAGCAGGCGGTCGAGAGCCGCAGCGACGAGCTCAAGCGCCGCGGCGCCGATACCGATTCGCCGCTAGAACCAACGGTGTCGGTCGACACTGCCGGTGGTGCCGGCGGGACGGTGAAGAATCAGGAGGATGCAGGGCAGTAGTGCCCGAACATCATCTTCTGCAGGAATCATGGGCGCTGTCCTCCAGCGCTTCTTCCTGCCCAGGTGAAGGGCGCTCCGCGGATAGCGAGAGGTCAGGTGAGAATGGCGGACTTCACCAAGGCGCGGAAATCGCCAACCGCCTGATCGAAATAGTAGAGCCGCGGCGCATCGAACGTCATCATGTAAAGACTGCCCTTGATGATCGCGGCGCTCGCTTCGCCCTTGCGGGGCAAATTGTCCGAATCGGTATAGGTGTAGGTGAATCGCACGCCTTCATGGCCCAGGAATTCCGCCGGCTCGGTCGACGCAACTGAAAACGTCCCGATCTGCTTGTAGGCGCGATAGGTGGATTCCAGCAGTTCCGGCACCTCGACGATCAGCGTGTCCTTCGTGAATTTGGGAAGCGGCTCCTTCTTCTTGCTCCGCTCCTTGATAAGCGGCTTGCCGGCAGCGATTCCGCCGTAGAAGGTGACGTCGTTGAGCTGATCGCCGTCGAGCGTCCAGGTTTCGGTATTCTTCCCGGCGCTCACGCCAAGGCGGTTCCAATCGCGGGACGGCGTCACCGAAACCGCTGAATCGGCCACCGTCACCGTCACCCCCTTCTCGCGCAGCTTGTGGGCATAGGCGGTTGTCGTCAGCAAAAGCGCCGGCAGCAGGGCCAGGGCGAGCACGGGTCGTGCGTGCAGGGACATCAATTGGTCACCCCTTCCTTGGTAAGCATCATCCGGATCATGGCGGCGTCCGATGCTTCGGGTTTCAACTCGAGATATTTGCGCAAGGCGGCCTGCCCATCCGTCGGGCGGCCGGTCTTGATCAGGGAAAGGCCGAGCCCGCGATGCGCATCGGCCAGCGCGGTGTCGAGCCGAATGGCCGATTCGTAGAATTCGGCCGCGTTGACCAGGTCACGTTGCTGACCGCGCAGCCGATACAGCTCGCCGCGCGCGAACCAGAGCGGCGCCGTCCACCCCGACGCGGCAAGCGATTGGATCAGATAGTCGCTGGCCCCGAAATCGTTCAGCTTGATCTGATCGTCGAGGAAGATCGGCAACCAGTGGGCCATCGCCTCCCGGTAACGATCGGCGCCGTCGTCGCGGGAAGCACCGTCGGGGTCCGCCAGCGCCGCCATCGTCAAGGCCCGCTCGCCCTCGGGAGGATGCGACGCCGTGAACGCGATCGCATTGAATCTCGGCTTGCTGAGCCCCTTGCTGCGGGACGATGCCTCGATCTCCGCCATGAGATTCTGCCAGACCGCGGAGGCGGCCTGCGGCCTCAACTTGCTGGTGTTCAGATATCCGACCCCCAGCCGATCGGCCTCGCGCTCATTGTCCCGGCTGTACCGGAACAAATTGCCGTAGACGGAGAGTTGGACATCAGCGTACGACCGCCTCACATTATAGCTCGGCGCCATGCTGGCGAGCAGCGCGCTCCATGCCAGCAGATCGGTTCCCGTCCGCCTGGCCTTGAAAAGTTTCAAGCCATGGCGCTGCTCATAATGCCCGAACTCATGGCCGAGGATGGCGCCCAGCTCGGCTTCGCTGCGCATCCGCAGCAGGAGGCCGGAGAAGACCCGCATCGTGCCGTTGGACGACATGTTGGCGTTGAACGTGGGTTCGCGCATGATGTACACGCGCACCGCCTTGCAGCGATCGGTCCCGACCGTGTCGCACAGGACATGTCGGACATAGGCGTTCAGCTTTTCGTCGCGAATGACCAGTTCGGAGGCGGCGAGCCTGCGTTCGGACTCGTCAAACTCCCGCCACAGACCGATCTCGTCGACGCCCTGCGGCTGGTAGGCGCCGACATAGGGCGGCGGCGGCGGAGCGACCTCTGCCATCGCCGGCCCGGCGAGAACTGCCGCCAGGGCGCCGGCGACCATCGCGCCGGCGCGCCTCACTTGTCGGCATCCTTGTCGAGATTGCTGCCCGGGAAATCCTCGAGCAGCTGGCGCACGCGCTTCTCGGAGCCGTCGACTTCCCTGGGGTCGCCGCCCATCTGTCCGTCCGCATTGAGCCAGAGAAGGTTGCCGGTCCTGAGGTCGACCAGCCCGGCAAAGCCCTGATGCTCGCCCGATTTGACCGCGATCCCGGGTCCGACCGCCGCCAATATCTGCAGCACTTTCCGTCCGGTCGATCCAAAGGCGTCCTTGTTGTAGATGAACAGCGCGTAATCGGCATCCTTTGCGCCGGGAAGGTCGGCGACACTGGCGCCCAACGACCAATCGAAAATATTCGCCTTATTGTCGCGCTTCTTGGTCGGCAGCCGATTGCCGACGAAGAACTGATATTCGATCACCGCCTGGGAAACCGCACCGAAGAGCTGCATGTGCTCCTCGAGATTCCGGGCATCCTCACCATAGGCCTCGGGTGCGGTGATCACCGCATTGCCGAGCTGCTTCTGATATTTCTCGAGCGCAGCCTGAATGTTCGTTCTGGCCCGATCCGTCCATTCCGCGTTCGGCTCGAATATCCCGCCGGTCGATTGGGATCCGACCCGCACCGATGGGTGGAAGACCAGGATTTTCTTGCCGCTGTTGCTGGCAAGCTCGAAGTCCTGTCGGACAGCGGACTTCTCCTGTGCCGCCACCGGAACGACGACAAGGCACAACGCCGCCGCTACGGCGAGCGCAATCCCCCTGAACATTATGTCCCCCCTTTGCGCGCCGAATCAAACCCCCATCGGCGCGCGGTTGGAGGGTAACTCCGGTCCGGCTAGTTGCAAGATAGTTTGTTGCGATCGGACAACGATATTGTCTCCGATCCGGCGCAGCTGAAGGCGGCTTCTAACCGCCCAGCGCCTTCCTGAGCAGCTCGTTGACGACGCCTGGGTTGGCCTTGCCGCCCATCGCCTTCATCGTCTGGCCGACGAAGAAGCCGAACAGCTGCTGCTTGCCGGCGCGATACTGTTCGAGCTGGCCGGGATTGGCGGCGAGGACATCGGCGATGACCTTCTCGATCGCGCCGGTGTCGGACGTCTGCTTGAGGCCGCGCTCCTCGACGATTTTCGCCGGGTCGCCGCCGGTCTCCAGCATCACCTCGAACACCTGCTTGGCGAGGCTGCCCGACAGCGTGCCGTCGGCGACGAGGCCGAGCAGCTCGGCAGCCTGATTGGGCGAGACCGGCGATTCGGTGATGTCCTTGCCGAGGCGGTTCAGCGCCCCGAACAGCTCGGAAGCGACCCAGTTGGAGGCCTGGACGGGCGCGGCGCCGGCCTCGAGCAGCGCGTCGAACCAGCGCGCGGTCTCGACCTCGGCGGTCAGCACGCCGGCATTATAGGGGGTGATCCCCAGCGCTTCGTAGCGCGCGCGCTTGGCGTCGGGCAGCTCGGGCAGGCTGGCGCGGCATTCCTCGAGGAAGGCGTCGTCGAGCTCGAGCGGGAGCAGGTCCGGGTCGGGGAAATAGCGATAGTCGTGCGCATCCTCCTTGGAGCGCATCGACCGCGTCGTGCCGGTGTCCGGATTGAACAGCCGCGTCTCCTGCACCACGCGGCCGCCCGCCTCCAGCACGTCGACCTGGCGCATCGCCTCATGCTCGATCGCCTGCATGACGAAGCGGACCGAGTTGACGTTCTTGGTCTCGGTGCGGATGCCGAACGGCTCGCCCGGCTTGCGGACCGACACATTGACGTCGGCGCGCATGGAGCCCTCCTCCATGTTGCCGTCGCAGCTGCCGACATATCTCAGAATCGATCTGAGCTTGCGGAGATAAGCTCCAGCCTCGGCTGGCGAGCGCATGTCCGGGCGGCTGACGATCTCCATCAGCGCCACCCCCGAGCGGTTGAGGTCGACGTAGCTGCGGGTCGGATGCTGGTCGTGCATCAGCTTGCCGGCGTCCTGCTCGACATGGATGCGCTCGACACCGACCGTCTTGGTCGCGTCGTCGACCTCAATCTCCACCGCGCCCTCGCCGACCAGCGGATGGTAGAGCTGGCTGATCTGATAGCCCTGCGGCAGATCGGCGTAGAAATAGTTCTTGCGGTCGAACCGCGACCATTTGTTGATCTGCGCGTCGATCGCCATGCCAGTGCGCACCGCCTGACGGATGCACTCCTTATTGGGTACCGGCAGCATGCCGGGCATCGCCGCGTCGACCAGGCTGACCTGGGTGTTGGGCTCGGCGCCGAAAGCGGTCGAGGCGCCCGAGAACAGCTTGGCGTTGGAGGTGACCTGGGCGTGGACCTCGAGGCCGATCACGACCTCCCACTCACCCGTGGCGCCCTGGATGCGATATTCTGCAGACATGCCGCCCCCATATGGCGTCGACGGATCGTTGGAAAGCCCGGTCCAGCGGTCTTGCGAGGGCCGAAGGGCCGTGCAACTGTGCAGTAAAGTAGCGGAGTCGAATTGATGTCGACCGCGGGGCTGCAATATGGCTTCCACCATAAACGATCCTTCACCTCGACGGCGAAGGCGGCGCTGCGTTACCAAAGTTACTCCGGTACCCTGAAAGTATTACTCCATTGCTATAGCCCGATCAATTTCCTTAAGCGCTACGTTACCGGCCAGGGATCCTACCCCGTGACCATCGACCTCAGGACACCGATCGGACCGGTCGGCGTGACTGCCTTTTCGCCGGAGGATATTCTGACGATCAACGAGATTTTCTTCTGGAAGGATTATGGGCAATCGCGCACCGACCGGATCGTCGTCGATTTCGGGTCGAACGTCGGGATATCGAGCCTCTATTTCCTGACGCGCAATCCCTATTCCACCCTCTATTGCCACGAGCCGCTGCCGCAAAACGTCGCGCGGCTGCGGCAGAATCTGCGCGGGTTCGAGGATCGCTACCACCTGTCCGAGGCCGCGGTGGCCGAGCATGACGGTACCGCGCAGTTCGGATGGGAGCCGACCGGACGCTATGGCGGGATCGGCTATGCCTCGGCACGGCAGATGACGGTGCCGGCGGTCGATTCGAACCGCGTCCTGGCCGAGATCGTCGAGCGGCATGGCGAGATCGATCTGCTCAAGATCGACATCGAGGGATCGGAGCATGAGATCACCGCGCGCATCCCCTTCGACCTGGCGCGCAGGATCAGGCGGATGGTGATCGAACTGCCGTTCCGCGACAATCCGCTGCCGCGCACGCACGACATGCACTATCGCTGGCCGATCACGACGCTGATCCGGCGGATGGAGCAGTTTTAGGGAGCGTTTGGCGTCGCACCACGAATATTCACATGGCGAAGATCATGTCATTCAGATCCGGAGAGGCGAAGATCGGCGAATTTCAGATGAGAGCGAAGTGATGATATTGCATTATTGTGCTTGCGCCGAGACCGGCACCGTTGATATTATGGCTACCCAGGCCAGTGACCTGACGAGGCGGAAGGCATGACCGGGAACGAGGCGCGGCGCCAAGAATTGCCTGCCGAGGCTGATGACGCGACCGAGTTCGCGGTAGCGGCCCTCCTGGAACAGCTCTGCATTTCGTCATTGAATGATGATGAAGACGCAGTCGCTGAGCTGAGCATGTTGCTACGCCACGCGTTGCAGAACGCCTCGGATTTGCACAGCTAACGCCTTTTACGCGATTTCCCGGTGCGCTGCGCCGTCTTCGACTGGGCGGAGCGGGTCGGTTGGTGCGTGATACGAGGTACCTGTTGAAAGGGCATCAGATCGTAGATCTGTCTTGCAAGGTAACGCATCCGGATCACGCCGGCCTTGTTCTTCGCCAAGGCAAATTCGATCGTCCTGCCCGCGATCTTGTGTAGCATCCGTCGAGCAGTCGAATACGTCGCTCGATCCATCGGCTCCCCGTTTCCCGCGTCAACTGGGCACGCTGTACGGCGATTATAGTCTATAAATGCCTGGTTTGCATCCATTGCTTCAGGAAAAGCAGCGATAACTACCTGCCTACTCCAATAGAGGTAGTACCAAGGAATTATATTTTTCTCGCTGCGCGAGAGAGGAGCGCAGATTCCCGTCACGCTGCCGGACGAACGGCTCCTGACGATCCGGCCGAGCGCATCGGCCGGATCATCCTACCACCAGGCATCCGGCCGGGCCGTGAAGCCCGCACGCTGCTCGATCGCCAGGCCGGCGTCGAGGACGCCCTGCTCGTCGAGCGGCTTGCCGATGATCTGGAGGCCGAGCGGCAAGCCGCCCGCGTCGAGGCCGCCCGGCACGCTCATCGCCGGCAGGCCGGCGAGGCTCGACGGCACGGTGAAGACGTCGTTCAGGTACATCGCGATCGGATCGGCGCTCTTCTCGCCCAGGGCGAAGGCGGCCGAGGGCGCGGTCGGGGTCAGCAGCAGATCGCAGATCTCCCACACCTGCTCGAAATCGCGCGCGATCAGGGTGCGGACCTTCTGCGCCTGGGTGTAATAGGCATCGTAGAAGCCGGCCGAGAGCACATAGGTGCCGATCATGATGCGGCGCTTGACCTCGTCGCCGAAGCCGGCCGCGCGCGTCGCCGCATACATGTCCTGCAGGCCGGCGCCGTCGGGCAGCTCGCGCTGGCCGTAGCGCACGCCGTCGTAGCGGGCGAGGTTCGACGACGCCTCCGCCGGCGCGATGATGTAATAGGCCGGAAGGGCGTATCGGGTATGCGGCAGCGACACCTCGACGACCTCGGCGCCGGCGTCCTTCAGCCAGTCAATGCCCTGCTGCCACAGCGCCTCGATTTCGGCGGGCATGCCGTCGACCCGATACTCCCTGGGAATACCGATCCGCTTGCCCTTGAGATCGCTTGATAATCCCGCTTCCCACTGCGGCACCGGCAGGTCGAGCGAGGTCGCGTCCTTGGGATCGAATCCCGCCATCGCCTCCAGCAGGATCGCGCAGTCGCGCACGTCGCGCGCCATCGGCCCCGCCTGATCGAGCGAGGAGGCAAAGGCGATCACGCCCCAGCGCGAGCAGCGGCCGTAGGTCGGCTTGATGCCCGAGATGCCGGTGAAGGCGGCCGGCTGGCGGATCGAGCCGCCGGTGTCGGTTCCGGTCGCGCCCGGGCACAGCCGCGCCGCGATCGCCGCCGAGCTTCCGCCCGAGGACCCGCCCGGCGCGAGCGGAGCGTTGCCGCCGTCGTTGCGACGCCATGGCGAGATGACGTTGCCGAAATGGCTCGTCTCGTTGGACGAGCCCATCGCGAACTGGTCCATGTTGAGCTTGCCGAGCATCCCGGCGCCCGCGCGCCAGAGATTGCCCGACACGGTCGATTCGTAGGTCGGCGTGAAGCCTTCGAGGATGTGGCTGGCCGCGGTCGCTGGCACGCCCGCGGTGCAGAACAGGTCCTTCATGCCGATCGGCACGCCGGCAAGGGGCTTGAGCTCCTCCCCTGCCGCACGCGCGTCGTCGGTGGCCTTGGCGGCGGCGAGCGCGTGATCGGGAGTCTCGACCAGAAAGGCGTTGAGCGCCTTGGCCGCGCCGACGCGGGTAATGAAGGCATCGGCCACCTCGCGTGCGGAGAAATCGCCCGCGCGGACGCCGTCGCGGATCGCTGCGACGCCGAGATCGGTGAGCTCGGCCATTATTCGATCACCTTCGGCACGGTGAAGAAGCCATGCTCGGCCTGGGGCGCGTTCGCCAGCACCTGTTCGCGCACGCCGCCGTCGGTGACGACGTCGTCGCGCAGGCGCAGGTGGTTGGGGATCACGGCGGTCATCGGCTGCACGGACGAGGTGTCGACCTCGCCCAGCTGCTCGATCCAGCCGAGAATGTTGGCAAGCTCGGGAGCGAGGCGTTCGGCCTCCTCCTCGGTGATCGCGATGCGCGCCAGGCTCGCGACCTTCTTCACGGTGGCAATGTCGATGGACATGGGGAGCGCGGCTAGCACCCGGCCCCGCCGCAGCGCAACCTCGGATGCGCACTGACAGAAGCATGGGGCGATTGCGCAATGAGCAACCATGGGGCACGGCGGTTGCGATTGCAGCCGCTACGAATATGCTGCACTGCACAATGGAGTCGCCGGGGTGGCCAGGAAATTCCTCTATGTCATCGCAGGACTGATCGTGCTCGCCATCGCCGCCACCTTTGCCTACCGCCTGTTCGGCGTGCAGCTGCTCAGGCAGGCGATGGTGCCGGGCACGTCGTTCCAGGCGCAGCCGGCGATGGCGCGCGGCATCTATGCCCGGCGCGACATGTGGATCGCGCGGCCCGACCTGCCGGGCAATCCCGCGCTGTGGACGCCGGCCGGCATGGCGCCTGCCAAAAATCTGCCGGCGGCGGTGTTTTTCATCCATCCGACGTCTTATCTCGACCGGGCGCGCTGGAACGCGCCGCTCGACAACAGGGAAGCGAACGATCGCGCCGCGCTGTTCCTGCGGGGGCAGGCGAGCGCATTCAACGGCGTCGGCGGCATCTGGGCGCCGCGTTATCGCCAGGCGACGTTCGGGGCGTTCCTGACCAACCAGGCGGATGCGCAGAAAGCGCTCGACCTCGCCTATCGCGACGTGACGCTCGCGTTCGACCGGTTCCTGGAGGAAGCGGGCGACCGGCCGATCATCCTGGCCGGCCACAGCCAGGGGGCGCTGCACCTGACGCGGCTGCTGCACGACCGCATCGCCGGGACGCCGCTCGCGAAGCGGATCGTCGCGGCCTATGTCGTCGGCTGGCCGGTGTCGCGCACCGCCGACTTGCCGGCACTCGGCCTGCCGGAGTGCGCCGCGGCCGACCAGGCCGGCTGCATCCTGTCCTGGCAGAGCTTTGCCGAGCCGGCCGATCCGTCGCTGATCGTCGACACTTTCGACGGGACCAAGGGGTTCACGGGCGCGCCGCGCAAGGGAACGCCGATGATCTGCACCAACCCACTGACCGGCACGCCCGGCGCGACGGCGCCGGCGAGCGCCAACCTCGGTACGCTGTTCCCCAATGCCGATCTCAGCGGCGCGACGCTGCAGCCGGGCCGGGTGCCGGCGCGGTGCGACGGGCGCGGGTTCCTGCTGATCGGAAGCGGGCCGGAGGTCGGGCCCTATGTGCTGCCGGGGAATAACTATCATGTGTTCGACTACAGCTTGTTCTGGGCGAACGTGCGCGCGGATGCGGCGCGGCGGCTGAAGGCGTTCCAGGCGCGGAAGTAACTTATCCGTCATGCCGGACTTGTTCCGGCATCCACTGTGCAGCAAGTTCCGCAGCCGAAGGATTGGCGGCACCGTGGATGCCGGAACAAGTCCGGCATGACGGGTAGGGATATGATCACCACCGATCCAACACAGTTCCATGCGACGCTACCGGACGGCGGTCGCCTGCTCGGGCTCGATGTCGGGACGAAGACGATCGGCACGGCGCTGTGCGACGCGGGCTGGAGCTTCGCCTCCCCTGCCCCGTTGGTCCGGCGCACCAAGTTCACCGCGGACAAGGCGGCGCTCGCGGCGATGCTGGGGCCGCAGGCGGTGAAGGGGGTGGTGATCGGGCTTCCGCTCAATCTCGACGGCAGCGATTCCCCACGCACCCAATCGACGCGCGCCTTTGCCCGGAACGTCGAGGATTGGGGGCTACCCATCCTGTTGTGGGACGAGCGCTGGTCGACCGTGGCGGTCGAGCGGACGATGATCGAACAGGATCTCTCCCGCGCCAAGCGGGCCGAGCGCGTCGACAGCCTCGCCGCCGCGCACATCCTGCAGGCGGCGATCGATGCTTTGGTGAACGTCTAGAAGGTGATCCTGCCGGATTGAAGCAAGCCGTTCCCCGGCGAAGGCCGGGGTCCAGTATCGGTGAAGGGGAGGTGGTATCCCGCCACCCGAGTTGTCTTGCAACTGGGCCCCGGCCTTCGCCGGGGAACAGAGTCAGATACCTAGACGAGCTTGAGGACGATCGCGCGGAGCAGCGAACGGTCGATCGGGGTATCGAAGCGGCAGCCCATCATCGCACCGTCGCGCCACACCACGCGCGCGGCGACGGGATCGCTGCCGTCGAGGCTGAGCTGGACCGAGGCGCCGGGCTTGCGCGGACGGTCGCCCTCGATGCGGCAGCCGTAGATCGAGAGATCGCGCAGGATCGCCTCGCGCGGCTCGCCCATCACGCGATGGATGCTGACGCAGGAGATCGGCGTCGGCACGCGCCGCGCCGCGCGCCGTTCGACCGGCGCCGCCTCATCCGCCATATGCACCGCTTTGGAAGCCATGCCGCCTCCCTCCCTGCCGGGACTGTGCCGCGCCGATGGTAAACGATTGGTTAATCCGCGAGGCGCGAATCGAAATCCGCTGCCCGCGCCGATTCGTACCGTCACAACAACGAGCCGGCAAGGGAGCCGTCGCCAGGCTTGCCCGGCGCCGGCCCACGCGCTAGCGGTCGGCTTTAATGCCAGCATCCGATCACCGACCCGCCGCGCTCCTCAGGGGACGCGAGGCGTTCCCGCACAGGCATCTGGTCGGCATCGCCGGCCTCCAGCCGCACGAGATCATGTTCCTGCTCGACGAGGCCGAGCAGTGGATCGACGCCAACCGCACCCGCGCCAAGGGCGACGGGCGGCTGGCGGGGCTGACGCAGATCAACGCCTTCTTCGAGAACTCGACGCGCACGCTGCTGTCGTTCGAGATCGCGGGCAAAAGGCTGGGCGCCGACGTCGTCAACATGCACGCCGCCCAGTCCAGCGTGAAGAAGGGCGAGACGCTGATCGACACCGCGGTGACGCTCAACGCGATGCGCGCCGACGTGATCGTGATCCGCCACATGAGCTCGGGCGCGGTGCAGCTCATCGCGGACAAGGTCGATTGTCCGGTGCTCAACGCGGGCGACGGGCGGCACGAGCACCCCACGCAGGCGCTGCTCGACGCGCTGACGATCCGGCGGCGGCGCGGGCGCGTGGAGGGGCAGCGGGTGGTGATCTGCGGCGACCTGCTCCACAGCCGCGTCGCGCGGTCGAACATCCTGGCGCTGACCGCGCTGGCGGCGGAGGTGCGGGTGTGCGCGCCCTCGACGCTGATGCCGCCGGCGATCGAGGCATTCGGCGTCACGCCCTTCACCGATTTCGACGCCGCGCTGGAGGGGGCCGACGTGGTGATGATGCTGCGCGTCCAGAACGAGCGGATGTCGGGCGGCTTCATCCCCTCGACCCGCGAGTTCCATGCACGCTACGGCCTCACGCCCGAGCGGCTGGCGCGGGCCAAGGACGACGCGCTCGTGATGCATCCGGGGCCGATGAACCGGGGGGTCGAGATCACTTCGAGCGTGGCCGATCACCCGAGCCGCTCGGCGATCACCGAGCAGGTCGAGATGGGGGTGGCGGTGCGCATGGCCTGCCTCGACGTGCTGACCCGAGCCGAGCGCGGCGTGGAGGGCTGGGCATGAGCCGGATCGCCTTCACCAACGCCCGCATCGTCTGCCCGGCGAACGGCATCCGCCACGGCACGCTGCTGATCGAGGGCGAGACGATCGCCGCCGGCGAGGATGTGCCCGCCGATGCCACAGTGATCGACTGCGCGGGCAAGACGCTCGCGCCCGGCATCGTCGATCTCGGCGCCTTCGCGGTCGACAAGGCGGCGTGCCGCGACGGCGGCGTGGTCCGCGTCGCGCTGATGCCCGACCAGTCGCCGGTGCTCGACGATCCCGGCATCGTCCGCCGCGCCGCGACGATGGGCAAGCCGGAGCTGTGGGTCCATCCGCTCGGTGCCGCAACCAGGGGGCTGGCCGGCACCGACCTTGCCGAGATGGCGATCAACGCCTCGGCCGGCGCGCGCGCGGTGGCGACGGGACGGCGCTGGATCGCCGATTCGGGACTGATGCGCAAAGTGCTCGCCTATGCCCGCGACTGCGGCCTGGCGGTGGTGAGCCACGCCGAGGATACCGGCCTCACTGGCGAGGCGGTCGCCACCGACGGGCTGACCGCGACCCTGCTCGGCCTTCCCTCCGCGCCCGCGATCGCCGAGGCGCTGGCGATCGCGCGCGACCTGATGCTGGCGGAGGAGACCGGCGCGCGAATCCATTTCCGGCAGGTCACCACGGCAGCGGGCTTCGACCTGGTCCGCGCGGCCAAGCGGCGCGGCGTCGCCGTCACCTGCGGGATCACACCGGCGCACCTGCTGCTGTCGGACATCGCCGTCAGCGATTTCCGTACCTATGCGCACCTGTCGCCGCCGCTGCGGAGCGAGGCGGATCGCCGGGCCTGCCTGGCCGCGCTCAGGGACGGCACGATCGACGTGCTCGCCTCCGGCGACGATCCGCGCGGACCCGAGGAGAAGCGGTTGCCCTTCGCCGATTCGGCGCCGGGGGCGGCAGGCACGCGCACGTTGCTCGCGCTGGCGCTCGGCCTCGCGCGTGATGCGGAGATGCCGCCGGACCGGCTGTTCGCGCTGCTCGCCGCCAATCCGGCCAGGGTGCTGGGGCTGGAGACGGGTACGCTGGAGCCCGGCCGCCCCGCCGACCTGATCCTGTTCGACCCGGACACGCCGTGGCAGATCGACGCCGAGGCGCTCGGCAACACGCCGTTCGACGGCCTGCCGGTGCAGGGCCGCGTGCTCCGGATGTTCAAGGGCGGGAAGGAGATCCTGGGCTAGAGACACAACCTAGCCCCTCCCCTTCAGGGAGTGGTTGGGGTGGGGCCTGGCTCCCAAGCGATATCGCCTGCCGCACTGCCCCACCCCTAACCCCTCCCCTGAAGGGGAGGGGCTTGAAGTCAGCGCGCGGCCAGCTGGACGCCGCCGCCGGTGCGGGGCCTGGACCAGCTCGCAATCGTCTCGCCCACCGCGCCGCGCACGAAGCAGCGGCCGCCGATACGCCTGACGTTGCCGCAGAGCCGCGTCGCATCGGCGCGGGTGAAACCGCCGACAGACAGGCGGTAGAAGCTGGCGCCGTTCACCGTCGCCTGCATCCCCTGCGGCTGCAGCGACGAGAGCGCGGCGACGCGGCGGCTCAGGCCTCCCCACTTCTCCTGGGCAATAGCGGCATTCTCATAGGCGCCGAGCTGGACGAAGTAGCTGCCCGTGGCGGGCGCGAAAGCCTTGGGCGGCTGGGCCTTGACGATGGCAGCCGGCTTCCGCGTGGCGATGGGCCGCGCCTGGGCGGCCCGCGCGACCGGGATCGGCTGGACGATCTCCTGGCGCGGCGCGAACGAAACTCCGACCGCGGGAGCGGCTTCGGCGACCGTTTCGACCCGCGCCGGCGCCGGAGCGGGCATGGCACCCTCGCTCACCGACGGGGCTGCCGGAGCTTCCGCAACAGCCTTGGGTGATTCACCGGTGCCGGGCATGAAGGCGTCGACCGGATCGACCACCTGCGCGACGGCGGCCACGGCGCGCGTCGTCACGCTGAGGGCGAGCTGCTGCGGCTGGCCGGCGTCCTTGACCGGCGTCACGCCGAGCAGCGCGGCGACCTGGTCGGATGCGGAGCTCGGGCGCGCGAAGGCGGCCCATTGCACGATGCGCTTGTCGACCTCTGCCGGCGACACGTCGAGCGCGGCGACGGTCTTGGCATCGCTCCAGCGGCCGGCGAGCGCGAGGCTCAGCGCGAGATTCTGGCGGATCTTCGCATCCGCCTCGGGCGCGCGTGCCGCCGGGATCAGGAGCTCGACCGCGCCGACCGGATCGCCGGCCAACGCCATCGCAAGGCCGCGGTCGGCCGCGGAAATGCTGTCGCGGTGCGCATCGAGCGTCTCGCGCGCGCCGCCCCAGTCGCCGGTGCCGATCTGCGCGAGCGCGAGGTGCAGCGCCGCGGCGCCGTCGGCGGGATTGAGCGTCAGCGCGTCCTTGAGCGCCTCGCCGGCCGAGACGAAGCGGCCGGCCATCAGATAGGCCTGCCCCAGCAGCGTGCGATAGCTCGCCTCGCGCGGCTGCAGAGCCACCGCGGCCTCCGCCGCCGTCACCGCCTGCCCGGCCTTGTGCCTGGCCAGCGCCTTGGCGGCAATGCCAGCCTGCTCGGCGGCGCGGCGCGGGGCGCCGGTGTCGCTCGCGGCGGTGGCGGCGATGCTGCCGGCGAGCGTCACCCCGACGAGCGCGGCAGCGGCGATGGTGGTGCGGAACGTCATGTTATCCCCTCAGGCATTGTCGGGGCGGGAGAGCTGGCCGACCAGCGGCTCGACCTCCGGAAGCGAAGCGATGAAGGCGTCGAGCGCCTCGGTGACCAGCGCCTGCGCGGAGCGGTTGCGGCACGCCGAGGCGAGGCGGAGGCGCAGGTGGCGCTCGGGGTCGAGGCGCAGCGTGAATGCCGCCCTGGGCTTGCCGGCGCGGACCTCGCGCTGGATGCGCGCGGCGGTCGCGATCGAGACGGGGCGGACCTCCTCCTCGACATGGGCGGCAGGGGCGGGAGCCGGTTCGGCGACCGGTTCGTCGAACTCCCGGCGGAGCGCCCGGCGCTCGACCAGCACCGGCGGCACCGGCGCCTCGGCGGGCGGCTCGATCGAGGAGAGCAGCGGCTGCACCGGCGCGGGCGCGACAAACTCCGGCGCGTCGCCCATGTCGTTCCAGCCGAGATCCTCCAGGCTGAGGCCCGTGCCGTGGAAGCCCTGCGGCCGCATCGCCGGCCGTGCCTGTCCCTTGCGTGCGAGCAGCCCCGAGGAGAGCGAGGCCAGCGGCTTGCTGTTTCCGATCGCGGCCATGTCAGCTCACCACCCGGCGGCCGAAGCCACCCTGAGGCCGCGCCGCGGGGAAGCCGACGCCCTGGGTCGGCGCGGCGAAGACGGTGCGGCGGAAATTCTTCTCGAGCCGGTCGGAGACATAGGTCCACAGTGCCTCGACCTCGGCGGCGGAGCGGCCGTTGGGATCGACCTCCATCACCGTGCGGCCGTCGATCATCGACGCGGCGAAATCGGTGCGGTGGTGCAGCGTCACCGGCGCGACGGTGCCGTGCTGCGACAGCGCGACCGCGGCTTCGCTGGTGATGCGCGCCTTAGGCGTGGCGCCGTTGACGACGAAGATCAGCGGCTTGCCGGCGCGGTCGCACAGGTCGACGGTGGCGCCGACCGCGCGCAGGTCGTGCGGGCTCGGCCGGGTCGGGACCACGACCAGCTCGGCGACCGCGATCACGCTCTGGATCGCCATGGTGATCGCCGGCGGCGTATCGATGACGGCAAGGCGGAAGCCCTGCTGGCGCAACACTTCGAGATCGGCGGCGAGCCGTGCGACCGTGGTCTGGGCGAAGGCCGGGAAATCCGTGTCCCGCTCGTTCCACCAGTCGGAGAGCGACCCCTGCGGGTCGATGTCGATCAGCACGACCGGGCCTGCGCCCGCCATCTGCGCCTGCACGGCGAGATGCCCGGAAAGCGTCGTCTTTCCGGACCCGCCCTTCTGCGATGCCATCGCGAGTACGCGCATTGCCACCCCTGAGCCCATCTGTTCCTGGATGCGGGCAGTGCCATGCCTTCCAATAAGAACTGGTTAATGGGCCGGGAGGCGATTTCCGGCGGCCGGGCCCGTGGTTAACGGAAGCTTTGCCAATTGCCGGCCAAAGGGCATATCCCTTGAGCCAGGAGACGCAGGCGATGAGACATGCATGGTTGGGTGCGGCGGTGCTGGCCGCCGGTCTGGCAGTGCCGGCCGCCGCCGACGTGAAGGCGGGCGTCGATGCCTGGGGGCGCGGCGAATACAAGAAGGCGGTCGAGGAATGGCGCGGCCCGGCGCTGGCCGGCGATCCCGATGCGCAGTTCAATCTTGGTCAGGCCTACAAGCTCGGGCGCGGCGTGCCGGTCGATCTGGCGATGGCCGAGGAATGGTACCGCAAGGCCGCGCAGCAGGGCCATCCGCAGGCTGAGGACAATTACGGGCTCGCGCTGTTCCAGAACAACAAGCGCGACCAGGCGCTGCCGTGGCTGGAGAAATCCGCCGGCCGCGGCGAGCCGCGGGCGCAGTATGTGCTCGGCACCATGTATTTCAACGGCGACACGGTGAGGCGCGACTGGGTGAAGGCCTATGCGCTGGTGACACGCGCCTCCGCCGCCGGGCTGCCGCAGGCGTCGAGCGCGCTGGCGCAGATGGACAGTGCCATCAGCCTCGCCGACCGCCAGCGCGGCACCGAGCTGGCGCGGCAATATGAAGCGCAGGCCCAGCGCGCGCAGACGACCAGCGCGCTTGCCGCGAGCGAGGACCGGCCCGTCCGTCCGATCGAGGCCGCGCCGGTGCCGGCGACGCGGGCTCCGGAGCGCGTCGCGGCGAACGACACTCGGCGGCCGAGTCCGCCCCCCGCGCCGCCGGTCAGGCGGGATGCGTCGCGTCCCTCCCCTGCCCCGCGCGTCGACGGCGGCTGGCGGGTACAGCTCGGCAGCTTCCGCGAGACCGGCAATGCGCACGGCCTGTTCGCCACGCTCCAGCGCAAGGGCGCGGTCGGCGGGCTCACGCCCTATTTCGTCAAGGCAGGCGAGCTGACCAAGCTCCAGGTCGGCCCCTTCCCCAGCAGCGCCGCCGCAACCCAGGCCTGCAGCACCATCAAGCGCGCCGGCAGCGAGTGCGTGCCGGTGCGGAGATAGCGGCTGGTCGCGCCGCTCAGGCCTTCAGCGTGTCGTAGACGACCACCTTGCGCCACAGGTGGCTGCACTTGGCGACGAATTGCTGATGGATGGGATGATCCTGATAGATCTTCTGATCGGCGACGCTGTCGAAGAACATCAGCTCCGACACGTCATAGCTGGCATCGACCACGTCGCGCGCCTCGGTCGGCGCGGGTACGCCGATATGGAGGCCGCGGATGGCCTCGATGCCGGCAAGCGTCCGCAGGCCCGCGATCAGCTGATCGCGATCCTCGGCGGAATCGGGATTCTTCAGCCAGAACAGAACATGGTGGACCAGAGTCGCGGAGATGGGCGTTGCCGCCGCCACGCCGGGGCCTGCTGCGACGGCCGCGCCGCCAGCTGCGATCATCGTCATAACACTCCTGCGATCGGTTTCCATTGCGCCCCTCTTCCGCTTGTCGTCCAAGGTTAGGGTGAAGCGCCGCCGGCGACAATCCTAACCCTCTACCCAATCCCGCCGGCCGATCCCCTGTGCCCACAGCAGCGCCGTCAGGTCGCCATGGTCGATCCGGGCCCTCGCCGCGGCGGCGACGATCGGCTTGGCGTGATAGGCGACGCCGAGGCCGGCCCGGCGGATCATCGCGAGATCGTTGGCGCCGTCGCCGACCGCCAGGGTCGCCTCCGGGGCCAGGCCGTGCTCGGCGATCGCACCGAGCAGCGTCGTTTCCTTGGTCGAGGAATCGACGATCGGCTTCTCCACCTTGCCGCTCAGCCTGCCCTCGGCGATGACGAGCCGGTTGGCGATGGCGCGGTCGAAGCCGATCTCCGCCGCCACTGGCTCGGCGAAGCGGGTGAAGCCGCCCGACACCAGCACCGTATGGGCGCCCCGCGCGCGCATCGTGCGGACCAGCGCCCTGGCGCCCGGCATGATCCGCACCCGCTCGGCAAGGCAGCGGTCGATCGCGCTCTCGTCCAGCCCCTCGAGCAGCGCCACCCGCGCATCGAGCGCCGCGGCGAAGTCGAGCTCGCCGCGCATCGCCCGCTCGGTCACCTCGGCGATCCGGGGCTTGATGCCGGCATAGTCGGCGAGCTCGTCGATGCACTCGACGGTGATCATCGTCGAATCCATGTCGGCGACCAGCAGTGCCTTGGCCCTGCCCTCCGCCGGCTGGACGACGATGTCGGTCGCGGCAAAGGCGCCTTCCAGCGCGCCGCGGGCGATTTCGGGATTGTGGGCGAACGGAAGGTCGGCGGCGTCGCCCTGGTCGAGCCATCGCCGTGCCCCCGGCGCGCAGCCGGCAGCGGCGAGCCGATCGGCGGCTTCCGACAAATCTCCCGCCGAAAGCTTTCCGGCTGCTATCAACGTCGCAATGAACACGCCTGACCTCCCGCTGCTGGCGCTCATCGCAGGACCGACCGCGAGCGGCAAGTCGGCGCTCGCGCTGGCGCTGGCCGAGCGGCATCGTGGCACGCTGATCAACGCCGACGCGAGCCAGGTCTATGCCGACCTGCGCGTCCTTTCCGCCCGCCCGAGCGCGGAGGAAGAGGCGCGTGCGCCGCACCGGCTGTTCGGCCATGTCGACGGCGCCGACCTCGGCTATTCCGCCGCGCGCTGGGCGGAGGAGGCGAAGGCGGCGATCGGCGAGACGGTTGCGGAAGGGCGGCTTCCGATCCTCATCGGCGGCACCGGCCTTTATCTGCGCACGCTGCTCGACGGCATCGCGCCGGTGCCCGAGATCGATCCGGAGATCCGCGCCGAGGTCCGCGCGCTGCCGGTCGCGGAGGCCCATGCCGCGCTCGCCGCCGCCGATCCCGCCGCCGCCGCGCGCCTTCGCCCCACCGATACCACCCGCGTCGCCCGCGCGCTCGAGGTAATCCGCTCGACCGGCCGCTCGCTCGCGGCATGGCAGGCGGAGCGTGCCGGCGGGATCGCCGGCGATCATCGCCTCGTCCCGCTCGTCCTGCTGCCCGACCGTACCTGGCTGACGGCACGCTGCGATGCGCGGTTCGAGGCGATGATGGACCAAGGTGCCGTCGAGGAGGTGGAGGCGCTGCTCGCCCGCGACCTTCCCGAAACTGCGCCTGTCCGTCGCGCCATCGGGGTGCGGGAGATCGGCGACTGGCTGGCTGGGCTTTCGACGCGCGAAGAAGCGGTTGCTCGCGCCCAGGCGGCGACGCGGCAATATGCCAAGCGGCAATATACCTGGCTCCGCCATCAGCCGCCGGCCGACTGGGGCCACACAAGCGAGACACAAACATCCACTCTAGTGAGTGAATTTGAAATAAGATTACTACAATAAGCGTTGACACGTAGTTTTCCTGCGATTAGCAGGCCACCTCCCCCCGGTGCTGTTGCACCTGCGAAGAAAGGACCGAACCGTGGCCGAGAAAAGCGGAGCCGATATCCTGGTCGAGGCGCTCGGCGATCTCGGCGTGGAGGTCGTGTTCGGCTATCCGGGCGGGGCGGTGCTTCCGATCTACGACGCGCTGTTCAAGCAGAAGAAGATCCGCCACATCCTGGTGCGCCACGAGCAGGCCGCGACCCACGCCGCCGAAGGCTATGCGCGATCGACCGGCAAGCCGGGCGTGGTGCTGGTCACCTCGGGCCCGGGCGCGACCAACGCGGTCACCGGCATCACCGACGCGTTGATGGATTCGATCCCGATGGTGGTGATCACCGGCCAGGTGCCGACGGCGCTGATCGGCACGGACGCCTTCCAGGAGGCCGACACCGTCGGCATCACGCGGCACTGCACCAAGCATAATTATCTGGTGAAGGACCCGTCGACGCTCGGCGCGACGATCCATGAGGCGTTCCACATCGCCACCTCCGGCCGTCCGGGCCCGGTGGTGGTCGACATCCCCAAGGACGTCCAGGTCGCCACCGCGCGCTACGAAAGGCCGGGCCCGATCCAGCACAAGACCTATCGCCCGCAGGTGAAGCCCGACCTTCCCGCGATCGAGACCGCGGTCGACATGCTCGCCGCCGCCGAGCGCCCGGTGCTCTACACCGGCGGCGGCGTGATCAACGCGGGTCCGGCGGCGTCGCAGATGCTGCGCGAGCTGGCGAAGATCACCGGCGCGCCGGTCACCTCGACGCTGATGGGGCTCGGCGCCCTGCCCGCCTCGTCGCCGCAATGGCTGGGCATGCTCGGCATGCACGGCACCTACGAGGCGAACTGGGCGATGAACCAGGCCGACCTCGTCATCGCGATCGGCGCGCGCTTCGACGACCGCGTGACGGGCCGGCTCGACGCATTCAGCCCGAACAGCCGCAAGGTCCATATCGACATCGACCGTTCCTCGGTGAACAAGACGGTGCGGATCGACCTCCCCATCATCGCCGACGCCGGCCATGCGCTGGAAGCGATGGTCAAGCTGTGGAAGGCGCGTCAGCATCCCAAGCCCGACCTGTCCGAATGGTGGGCGCGGATCGACGGCTGGCGCGCGGCCAGATGCCTCGACTTCGCCGAGAGCGGCGAGACGATCATGCCGCAGCGCGCGATCCGCGCGCTCTACGAGGCGACCAAGGATCGCGCGCCGATCATCTCGACCGAGGTCGGCCAGCACCAGATGTGGGCCGCGCAGCATTTCGGGTTCGAGGCGCCGAACAAGTGGCTGACCTCGGGCGGGCTCGGCACGATGGGCTATGGCCTGCCCGCCGCGATCGGCGCGCAGCTCGGCAACCCGGGCGCGCTGGTGATCGACATCGCCGGCGAGGCGTCCATCCAGATGAATATCCAGGAACTGGCGACTGCGACCCAGTATCGCCTGCCGGTCAAGATCTTCATCCTCAACAACGAATATATGGGCATGGTCCGCCAGTGGCAGGAGCTGACCTATCAGTCGCGCTACTCGGAAAGCTATTCCGACGCGCTGCCCGACTTCGTGAAGCTGGCCGAGGCCTATGGCTGGAAGGGCATCCGCATCGAGAGCCGCGCAGAGCTGGACGACGGCATCGCCGCGATGCTGGCGCACGATGGGCCGGTGATCGTCGACTGCCGCGTGGCCAAGCTCGCCAACTGCTTCCCGATGATCCCGTCGGGCGCCGCCCATACCGAGATGCTCCTCCAGGCCGCCGAGGTGTCCGGCGAAATGGACGACGAAGCCAAGGCGCTGGTGTGATGGCACATATAAATCCTCCCCGGCACGGGGAGGGGGACCATCGCGGAGCGATGGTGGAGGGGGCCCTCCACCTGCTGCACCGCCTGCCGCCCACCCCCTCCACCAAGCCGCTCCGCGCCTTGGTCCCCCTCCCCGTCCCGGGGAGGATCTGAGAAGAGCCATGCACATCAAGGAAGAGCAGCGCGAGCGGCATACGCTCGCCGTGATCGTCGACAACGAGCCGGGCATCCTCGCCCGGATCGCCGGCCTGTTCACCGCCCGCGGCTACAATATCGAGAGCCTGACGGTGTCGGAGATCAGCGAGGACGATCTCATCAGCCGCATCACCATCGTCACCTCCGCCTCGGCGCCGGTGATGGAGCAGATCATCGCCCAGCTCGAGCGGCTGGTGCCGGTGCACAAGGTGACGGACCTGACCGCCCTCGGTCCCCACGTCGAGCGCGAGCTGGCGCTGGTCAAGGTGAAGGGCACGGGCGACCATCGCATCGAGGCGCTGCGCCTCGCCGAGGTCTATCGCGCCCGCGTGGTCGACGCGACCACCGCCAGCTTCGTGTTCGAGGTGACCGGCGCGACCGAGAAGATCGACAAGTTCGTCGAGCTGATGGACGAGCTCGGCCTGGTCGAGGTCGCCCGCACCGGCATCGTCGCCATCGCGCGGGGGGCGGAGGCGGCCTAGCTTTACAGATGATTGATCGGCCCATACGAAACCTCCAATTCTAGGGAGGGGGATATGGGATTTATTGGCTGCTTAGTGTCTGCCGCGATCGGTATTGCCCAGCTATGGGCGGCATATATTGGGATGCAATATTATACAGGAAATTTTTGGCCAATTCTAATGATGGCGGCGTGCATCTTACTTAGATTTTCGCTTCCAATCACCATTTTTGCTTTTCTTGGAGCAATGTACGTTTGGAATTGGCCTTGGTATGGCGCATTACTCTTCGTGGCTCCTGGGCTGATCTTTATGATCCCCAGTATCCTAGCCACCCTGATCGATAGCGCCAGAGGAATAGTTAAACGATAGGAGTTTCAACCGAATGCGTGTCTATTACGATCGCGATGCCGACCTGAACCTGATCACGGCCAAGAAGATCGCCATCCTCGGCTACGGCAGCCAGGGCCATGCCCATGCGCAGAACCTGCGCGATTCGGGGGTGAAGGAGGTCGCGATCGCGCTTCGTCCCGGCTCGGCGAGCGCGAAGAAGGCGGAGGATGCCGGCTTCAAGGTGATGGCGAACGCCGACGCCGCGAAGTGGGCCGACATCCTGATGGTGCTCGCGCCCGACGAGCATCAGGCGGCAATCTATGCCGACGATCTCCACGCCAATCTCCGTCCCGGCGCGGCGATCGCCTTCGCGCACGGCCTCAACGTCCATTTCAGCCTGATCGAGCCGCGCGCCGACATCGACGTGATCATGATCGCGCCCAAGGGCCCCGGCCACACCGTCCGCAGCGAATATGTCCGCGGCGGCGGCGTGCCCTGCCTGATGGCGGTGCATCAGGACGCGTCGGGCAACGCCCATGACCTCGCGCTCGCCTATGCCTCGGGCGTCGGCGGCGGTCGGTCCGGCATCATCGAGACGAATTTCCGCGAGGAGTGCGAGACCGACCTGTTCGGCGAGCAGGTCGTGCTGTGCGGCGGCCTCACCCATCTGATCCAGGCCGGGTTCGAGACGCTGGTCGAGGCGGGCTACGCCCCCGAGATGGCCTATTTCGAGTGCCTCCACGAGGTGAAGCTGATCGTCGACCTGATGTACGAGGGCGGCATCGCCAACATGCGTTACTCGATCTCGAACACCGCCGAGTACGGCGACATCACCACCGGTCCCCGCATCATCACCGAGGAGACCAAGAAGGAGATGAAGCGCGTGCTCGCCGACATCCAGGGCGGGCGGTTCGTGAAGGACTTCGTGCTCGACAACCGCGCGGGCCAGCCCGAGCTCAAGGCCGCGCGCAAGCTGGCCGCGGCGCATCCGATCGAGAAGGTCGGCGCGGAGCTGCGCGCGATGATGCCGTGGATCGGCGCCAACAAGCTGGTCGACAAGGACAAGAACTGACGATCGGCGTCGTCAGGACGCCAGTCGTCATCCCGGCGCAGGCCGGGATCTTGAGCCACGAGCCCGGTGTTTGTGGCATGAGATCCCGGCTTTCGCCGGGATGACGATGAAAAGCGACGCAGATTTCATTCCCCGGCACGAGGCGTTTGACGACGCGTCGTTTCGACGCGAGGATGGCGCATCGACTTTCAGGGGAGTCGCTCATGCGCCGTATCGTGCTCGCTTCCGTCATCGCCACCGTTGCAGTCGCCGCGCCGATCGTCGCCCAGCAGGGGATGCAGGCGCCGGGATCGAAGAACCCCGCCGCGATCACCGGCGGCACCTATCAGGTCGATCCCGGCCATACGCTGGTGCGTTGGCAGGTCGACCACCTCGGCTTCACGCCCTATTTCGGCATCTTCGGCAGTGCCGCCGGCACGCTGACGCTCGATCCCAAGAACCCCGGCGCGGCCAAGGTCGACGTGACCATCCCGGTCGCCAAGGTCACGACCGCGAACGAAGCGCTGACGGCGCATCTGCTCCGGCCCGGCAAGGACGGCGGCAAGCCCGATTTCTTCGGCCCCTCGCCCGCCGATGCGCGCTTCGTCTCCACCAGCGTGATGGTCAACGGCCAGTCGGCGACGATCGCCGGCAACCTCACGCTCAACGGCGTCACCAAGCCGGTGACGCTCGCCGCCGAATTCTACGGCGCAGGCAAGATGCCGGAGCAGATGGGCGGCAAGGAGAACGTCGGCTTCACCGCCACCGGCACGATCAAGCGCAGCGATTTCGGCGTGACGATGGGCATCCCGCTCGTCTCCGACGAGGTCAAGCTCGACATCGCTGCCGCCTTCGCGAAGTAAGACGGCATGGCGGAGGAAGGTGAGGAAGGCCGCCCCGGCGTCGGCCGGGTCGAGGCCTTTTCCGACGGTGTGGTCGCGATCATCGTCACCATCATGGTGCTCGAGCTCCACCCGCCCGTCGCCGAGGGTATGGACCGGCTGTGGACGCTGTGGCCGGTGTTCCTCGCCTATGTGCTGAGCTATGCCTATGTCGCGATCTACTGGGTCAACCACCATCGCCTGTTCGGCCATGCGACGCGGGTCACCAACGGGCTGATCTGGTGGAACATGCTGCTGCTGTTCACGCTCAGCCTGGTGCCGTTCTCGACCAGCTATCTCGGCGAGCATCATTTCAGCCGCGAGGCGACCTGGGTTTATCTGGCGACGATGCTGTTCCCAGCGATCGCCTACACCTTCCTCCAGCGGGTGATCCGCGTCACCGGCCGGCAGGGCGAGGCCGCGGAAACCTATCATCGCCAGACCATCCGCAAGGCGATCGTGGCGACGCTGATCTATATTGCCGGCGCCCTGCTCACCTTCGTCTCGCCCTGGTTCGGCGTCGCCGCCGCCGCGCTGGTCGCGGTGCTGTGGTTCCTGCCGTACGGACCGCTTGACAGGCTCTTCGCGCGATAGACGCTGGACAGCACCCCTCTGCTGTGGCTAACGCTGGGCGCATGACGCAGGCGCTTCGCCTCTCGCTGCTTCTTCGACTTACGCGCCCTTAGGCGCGACCCTCGCCGTGCGCCCGCGGGCGCCGCGACCCGCCTAAGGGCCAGACCGACCCGACCGCCAACCGCGAAGACCCGCGAGACGACCCATGCTGCGCAATCCCGAGACCAAGTACCGCCCCTTCCCCACCATCGACCTGCCCGACCGGCGCTGGCCGTCGGCGGTCATCGCCAAGCCGCCGCGCTGGCTCTCCACCGACATGCGCGACGGCAATCAGGCGCTGATCGATCCTATGGACGCGGAGAAGAAGACCCGATTTTTCGACCTGCTGGTCAAAGTGGGCCTCAAGGAGATCGAGGTCGGCTTCCCCGCCGCCGGCGCGACCGAGTTCGACTTCATCTCGAGCCTGGTCCGCTCGGACCGCATTCCCGAGGACGTGACGGTCCAGGTCCTGACGCAATCGCGCCGCGACCTCATCGAGACCAGCTTCAGGAGCCTGGAGGGCGCGCCCACCGCGATCGTCCACCTCTACAACGCCATCTCGCCGTCGTGGCGCCGCATCGTGTTCGGCATGAGCCGCGAGGAGATCAAGCAGATCGCGGTCGACGGCGTGAAGGTGCTGCGCGACCAGGCCGCGGCCTATCCCGGCACCGACTGGCGCTTCGAATACAGCCCCGAGACCTTCTCCACCGCCGAGCTCGATTTCAGCCTGGAGGTGTGCGAGGCGGTGATGGACGTGCTGCAGCCGACGCCGGAGAAGCCGCTGATCCTCAACCTGCCGGCGACGGTCGAGTGCGCGACGCCCAACGTCTATGCCGACCAGGTCGAATGGTTCGGCCGCCACATCCGCGACCGCGACAGCGTGGTGATCAGCCTCCACACCCACAACGACCGCGGCACCGGCGTCGCCGCGACCGAGCTGGGGCTGATGGCCGGCGCTGACCGCGTCGAGGGCTGCCTGTTCGGCAACGGCGAGCGCACCGGCAACGTCGACCTGGTGACGGTCGCGCTCAACATGTACACGCAGGGGATCGACCCGGGCCTGGATTTCTCGGACATCGACGAGGTCATCAAGACGGTCGAATATTGCAACAACATCCCCGTCCACCCGCGCCACCCCTATGCGGGCGACCTGGTCTTCACCGCCTTCTCGGGATCGCACCAGGACGCGATCAAGAAAGGCTTCGCGGCGCAGGAAGCGCGCAACGACGATCTCTGGGACGTGCCCTATCTGCCGATCGATCCCAAGGACTTGGGCCGCGACTACGAGGCGGTGATCCGCGTCAACTCGCAGTCGGGCAAGGGCGGCGTCGCCTGGGTGCTGGAGCAGGACAAGGGCCTCAAGCTCCCCAAGCGGCTGCAGGCCGATTTCAGCCGCCACGTCCAGGCCTTCGCCGACCAGACCAGCCGCGAGCTCGATGCCGCCGACATCTGGCGGCTGTTCGAGACGACCTACCTGCCTGGCGCAGGCGATCGCATCACCCTCACCGACTATGAGGAGAGCGGCCAGCCCGGCGACCGGCTTTTCATAGGCCGGGTACGCGTCGACGGCGCCGAGCGCTCGATCTCCGGCCGCGGCAACGGCCTGATCTCGGGCGTGGTCGCCGCGCTGGCGGAAGCGACCGGCCAGGCGCTGGAGGTGGTCGACTATAACGAGCACGCGATCGGCCATGGGACGGACGTGCAGGCGGCGACCTATCTCGAATGTCGCACGCCCGACGGCCGCACCGTGTGGGGCGTCGGCATCGACAGCGACGTGGCGACGGCTTCGGTCCGGGCGGCGATCGGGGCGGCGAACGCGGCTGGCTGAGCCTGCATCTAATCGAATCGTTTAGTGACGGTTCCGGCCGTTGCTGAAAGACTCCTGCGCCAAGCACCATTTCGCGCAGGAGAAGTTCGGATGTTGGATGCAGCAGGCGGTTCGGGTGCGGTTTCCGCGACGCAGGCGCAACAGCTGGCGCCGAGCCAGAACGGCGCCCGTGACCCGAAGGTCGAGCAGGCAGTCCAGCAGACCGCACGCTTTGCCCAGGAATATCACGGCGACCCGGCCTATGTGATCCAGCAGACCATGGCTGATCCCGATCTCAGTCAGGCACAGAAGGACGAATATATCGCCCGCGTGGTCGATCTCGCGAGTGGCTCCGACTCCGGCTTCCGCACCCAGGCGGGCGGGCTCGACGATCGCGCACGCGGCGAGCTGGTGACTGCGCTCGAGCAGATCGGCGTCGCCTATACCGATCCCGCCACGCCCGAGCTGCGCGAGCAGGTGACCGCGGCGATGGGCCGCAACATCGATTCGGGCCGGCTCGACGCCGATCAGATTTATTCGCTGGTCGATCCGTCACGCAATCCAGCGTCGGACGGGGTGCGCCAGCTGCTCAGCACTGCCACCGACGGTGCAGTGCTGCAGCAGGTCGCCTACGACTTGCGCACCGATGCCGGGCGCAACGGCTATGACATCAACACCCAGAACGGGATGCGCGGCGTCCAGGCGCTGACCGCCGCCGCCGATATCGCCGGCATGGCGGCGAAACACGGCTATTCGGCCGCGGCCAACGGCATCATGGCCCATATCGCCGACCAGCCCAATCCCGGCGAGTTGATCCAGCTGATGGATCGGCTGCCGATGAACGCCTACGGCAACCCGCCGTCGGGCCGCGGCGGCTTCGACGCGGTCGCCTCCGCGCTCGCCGGCACCAACAACCTCTACGCGCAAGCCAAGTTCGACAAGGTCTTCAGCGCCATGGTCGATCTCAGTGGCGAATCGAACGTGCTCGACCGCTCCGCGGGGCTCAACGACCTCGGCGCCTACTTCGACCGCAACCTCAGCCGGCTGAACCAGGAGACCACCTACGCGGGAAGCTGGAACGACCGCGGCGGTGATGCCAAGCCGCCGACGCCCTACCATTCGCTCACCGAGCGCTTCATGCGCAACGTGATGCTCAACAGCGAGTTCGACGGCAAGGCCGCCACCCAGCAGGCGATCGGCGACGAGATGGCGCGGCTCGGCAACATCGTCGGCGCGCGCCCCGGCGCGGGCGCTCCCAACGAGGCGCAGCGCACCGAGGCGGCGATGCAGTTCGGCACGCTGCTCGGCTCGATGCAGGGCGCCGCGGCGTCCTACGTCAAGAGCACCCGTGATAGCGCCGACCAGCAGATCGAATCGATCCGCACCATCACCGATCTCCTCACCGATCAGGTGCTCGGCAAGACCGGTCCGCTCGGCGAAGCGTTCGGCGGTCAGCTCGTCGATGCCTTCTGGGATCATCTCGGCAGCAGCGCCGAAGCCGGCGCCGAACAGGACGTCAGCGACGCGATGGGACAGCTCACCGACATCGGCGAGGCGATCGACCAGGCGATGACGCGGTCGCTGCGCGACAACTACCCGCCCTCGACCGCCGATCGGACGGGGGTCAACGGCCCAGGCATCATCGCCGACTACGAAGGAGCGGTGACGACGCACCGGGCCAATCCGGAGTGACGGATGGGTCAGTTCTCCGCCAACTGCTCCGGGCGCGGGTATTCTACATCCCGTGCTCACCGATCCTGAACCTCGGCTGCCGATCGGGTTCAGCGCCGCCTCAGCCGGCCTGCACTATTCGCCGATGATGCGAAGACCCGCAGGAGATCGGACATGACCCTGAAGACCTTGTTGCTCGGCCTCACCGCCGCCGCCGCGATCGCGGTGCCCGGTGTCGCGTCGGCGCAATATTATGACCATGGCCGCGGATATTACGGCCGCGGCTATTATGACGGCCCCCGCTATGACGGCCGCCGCGACTATCGCCATCACGATCGCTGGGATCGCCGCGACCGGTGGAGCCGGTGGGACCGCTATCGCTGGGAGCAGCGCCGCCGCTGGGCACGGGAACGGCGCCATCATCGCCACTATCGCGATTACGACCGAGGCGGGTGGAACGGCTACGGCTATTATCGCTGATCCACGCGAGGAGAGGTTCGGGACCGGCTGTCACATGGCGGCCGGTCCCGTCCCGTTCATCAGTCCCTGACCCCCATCAGCGCCAGCACTTCCTTGCGGCTGCGATCGTCCTCGCGGAACACGCCCATCATCCGGCTGGTGACCATCGCCACGCCCGGCGTGCGCACGCCGCGCGCGGTCATGCAGGCGTGGCTCGCCTCGATCACCACCGCGACGCCGCGCGGCTTGAGATTGTCCCAGATGCAGTCGGCGACCTCGGCGGTCAGCCGCTCCTGAACCTGCAGCCGCCGCGCGAAGCCGTGCAGCACGCGCGCGAGCTTCGAGATGCCGACGACATGGTCCTGCGGCAGATAGGCGATGTGCGCCCTGCCGATGATCGGCGCCATATGATGCTCGCAATGCGACTGGAACGGAATGTCCTTGAGCAGCACGATCTCGTCATAGCCGCCCACTTCCTCGAACACGCGGCTCAGATGCTCCGAGGGGTGTTCGCCATAGCCCTGGCAATATTCCTTCCACGCGCGCGCGACGCGCTTCGGCGTGTCGAGCAGCCCTTCGCGATTCGGATCGTCGCCGGCCCAGCGGATCAGCGTCCGCACCGCCTCCGCGACCTCGTCGGGCACCGGAATCTTGGGGGCGGAAGCGACCAGATCGCCGTCGTCGGGTTCGTCGCCATGCATGTCCGTTCTCGTCTCCTGCGTCGCTTCCGCCGGATTTCCGTTACGGCAGTCGCGATTTTCCAAATATCGGTCTTGTATTGAAACTGTTTCACCTTGGCCACAGCCCGGAAAAACCGCGGAAAAGCTGAGTTAAATGCAATTGACGCTTCAGAATCGTGGGCGTTAGTATCTCCGGTATGGTTTTCCAACCCCGTTAGACCGGCTCGAAGACCGGCGGCGGACAAGAGAGGGGATGTCCATGAAGAAGTTCGAGCTGCTTGCGGCTTCGGCGTTGACTTTGGTCGCCGCCACGCCCGCTTTCGCCCAGGATACCGCCGCAACGCAAGCGCCGCCAGCCGCGGCGACGCAGACGGCGGACGAAGATCAGGGCGGCGTCGCCGACATCGTCATCACTGCGCAGCGCCAGTCCGAACGGCTCCAGGACGTGCCGATCGCGGTGTCGGCCTTCACCGCCGAGAACCTTCAGCAGCAGCAGATCGTCAACCCGACCGCGCTGCAGCAGACGCTGCCCAACATCACCTATACCAAGACCAACTTCACCAGCTCGAGCTTCACCATCCGCGGCATCGGCGATCTGTGCGTGGGCGTCACCTGCGACAGCGCGACCGCGATCCACGTCAACGACATGCCCCTGCTCGGCAGCCGCCTGTTCGAAAGCGAGTTCTACGACCTCGAGCGCGTCGAGGTGCTGCGCGGGCCGCAGGGCACGCTGTTCGGCCGCAACGCGACGTCGGGCGTGGTCAACTTCATCACCGCCAAGCCCGACCTCTCGGGTATCCATGCCGCGGGCGAGTTCGAATACGGCAATTACGACTCCAAGCAGGCGAAGGCGATGCTGAACGTGCCGCTTGCGAGCACGCTGGGCGTGCGCGTCGCCGGCATGTGGCTCAACCGCGACGGCTATACGAAGAACCTCCACACCGGCAACCGCATCGACGGCCGCGACCTGTGGTCGGTGCGCGGCACCATCTCGTGGGAACCCGATCCCAATACCCGGCTCGACCTGATCGGCTATTATTTCCACGAGAAGGACGACCGCTCCCGCATCCAGAAGCAGCTCTGCCACCGCGACCCGACCGGCGTGCTCGGCTGCCTGCCCGACCGCCTGGCCAATGAGACCACCAACGGCAACTCGCTGCTCAACACGATCTTCACCTCGACCGAGGTGATCAACCTCAACTTCGGCGCCGCGGCAGGGCTGTTCCGGCCGCTTTCGACCGGCAGCCTCTACAACCCCAACGACGCCTATGCCGGCGTCGTCAACCCGCGCGGCATGCGCACGGTCGACATCGATTTCGAGCCGACCTATTTCGCCAAGGAGCAGCAGTACACCGCCAAGTTCTTCCACGATTTCGGTTCGGTCTCGCTCAACATGACCGGCGGCTACATGGAGAACGAGGTCCGCTCGCGTACCGACTACAACCTGGCGGTCAGCAGCTTCTCCACCTCCGCGCTTCAGGCGCTGGAACTCTATGCAAGCAACCCGTCGCCGTACCAACCGCTCTTCCAGGCGATCCGCAACACGCTGATCCCCAATGGTCCGACCGGCGGCCTGTGCCAGTCGGCGCCCGATCCCAATAACCTCGGCGTGTTCGGTGGGGCGTCGATCGGCTGCTATCCGACCAGCCTCGATTTCGACGAATCGAGCCAGAAGGTGAAGCAATATTCCGCCGAAGCGCACATCGACAGCCATTTCGATGGGATGTTCAACTTCCTGCTCGGCGGCATCTATTTCGACAGCAAGACCTATAACAACAGCTATTACGTCAACAGCTTCGGCCTGGATTATGCCGCAGCGATCCTCGGCGCCGGGCAGACGATCGGCCAGCGGGCGGCGGGCAACGTCACCTATCCCGCGGTCTACCGAGCCTCGCCGTTCTTCCGGAACAACACCGACTTCTTCCACCTGAAGTCGTGGGGCGTGTTCGGCGAGACCTATTTCGAATTCAACGATAAGGTGAAACTGACGCTGGGCCTGCGCTACAACCACGATGAGAAATATGTGCGGGCGCGCAGCACCCTGCTCTCGGACGCGATCGGCCAAGGGGTGTTCATCCCTTATGGCAGCGATTCCTTCACCGACGCAGTCAACTACGCCAATCTCGATTTCGACGCGAACACGCCTGGCGCGCAAGACTTCGCGATCAATAAGGTCAAGTTCAACCGGCTGACCGGCCGCGCGGTGCTCGACTATCGCATCACGCCCGACAACCTGCTCTACGCATCCTACTCGCGCGGATATAAGTCGGGCGGCATCAACCCGCCGCTGTCGCCGTCGTTTGCGGTGCCGATTACGTTCGATCCGGAGAAGGTCGACGCGTTCGAGATCGGGTCGAAGAACACCTTCGGCAACGGGAAGCTGCGGCTCAATGTCACCGGCTTCTACTACAAGTACAACAGCTTGCAGCTCAGCCGCATCGTCTCGCGCACTGCGGTCAACGACAACGTCAACGCCGACATCTACGGCGTCGAGGCGGAGGCGATCATCAGCCCGGTCCGCAAGTTCGTGGTCAACGCGAACTTCAGCTACCTGCATTCGAAGGTGTCGAGCGACAAGTTCATCGCCGATCCACGCGACCCTTCGGGCGGCCGGTCGGATGCGGTGATCATCAAGGACATCTCGAACGCGGCGAACTGTGCGATCCTGTCCAACACGGGCAGCGCCGTGGCGGTGAACACCTTCGTCACGGCGGTCAATTCCGCCATCGGCCTCCGCGGACCGACGGCAGTGCCGGGCACCAACACCACCGGCGCATTCAGCGTCTGCTCGGCGCTGCAGGCGGCCGCGGCCAATCCGTCGGCGCCGCTCCGCGCGCTGTTCGGCGTGCCGACCGGCGCCCTGCCCTTCACCATGCTCGGCAGCGGCGTCGACGTGAACATCCGCGGCAACAAGCTGCCCGGTGCGCCGACCTACAAGGCGTCGGTGGGCGCGCAGTACACCATCGACTTCGCCAACGGCATGTCGCTGGTGCCGCGCGCCGACCTCAACTTCACCGGCAACAGCTACGCCAGCGTGTTCAACCGCCAGATGGACCGCCTGCCCGCCTATGAGGTGATCAACGCGCAGATCACGCTGAACGGCGCCGACGACCGGTGGTATCTGCGCGGCTTCGTGCAGAACCTGACCAACAACAACGCGGTCACCGGCCAATATACCGGCGATCAGGCGTCGGGTCTCTACACCAACGTCTTCACGATCGAGCCGCGGCGCTACGGCATCGCTGCCGGCTTCCGCTTCTGATCGGCGGAGGGGAGGAGAAGGGGCGGGTGCACGGCGCCCGCCCCTTTTTCTCGCCGTCTCGATGCAGTCGACCGCACCGGACGGACGCTTCACCGCACCGGAGCGGGCGACTGTACCAAAAGCGCTTCACAAGCGCGGCCGGGTCCGCTGGAAATCCCTTGACGGCACATGGCAAGGGATATCGACGAAGAAACAGGCTCCAAATACGTGGATAACCGTCACAAGACGCGTGCATCCGGCGAAAATCCGCAATACATCACGCGAAGCGACAACGGCGGGAGGCAGCGCCAGGCCGTCGGCGCTTATCAAGGAATGAACGCGGGGGTAGGCCCCTCGCGATGAGTGGGAGAAGAACATGGCAAAGGAAGCCACCAAGAAGTCCGGCGGCGCTCGTGGGGGGATCACCGCGCCGGTGACTCCGTCTCCGGAGCTCGCCGCGATCGTCGGCAACGGCCCGCTGCCGCGCAGCGAGATCGTCAGCAAGATCTGGGCTCACATCAAGGCGAACAACCTTCAGAACCCGGCGAACAAGCGCGAGATCCTGGCCGACGACAAGCTGAAGAAGATCTTCGGCAAGGACAAGGCCACGATGTTCGAGATGAACAAGCACATCAGCGGCCACGTCAAGGCGTGAGCCCAAGCGCCCGGCGGCGATACCCTCGCCGCCGGACCGCCTGCCGGGCGCGCGGCGCCGGCAAATTGAGGGGACTGGACCATGTCCGCCCCCTCCACCGTCATCCCGGACCTGTTCCGGGGTCCACGGGCAACCAAGCGTAGCTTTCGCGGTTCCAGCCGAAACCGCAGCGCCATTCCTTGTGGAGACGTGGATGCCGGAACAAGTCCGGCATGACGATTTAGGCCGTCCCAGGCCGTGGCGCGGCCACAAAGGCTTCCAAAGCCAAGTCCGCCCCTCTCAACAGCTTGCGGCCGCCCCGCGCTCCGCCTAGTAAGCGGTGATCGTCAGACGCAGCGTGCGCCGGGCGGCAAAGATTCCAACTCCCGCAGGAGAGACCTTCGATGGCCACCAATCCGGCCGCCCAGCTTCCGTTGTTCTACAACGACCTTCAGCCGCTCTCGAGCCAGACCCATGCCGACTGGCGCGTGCGCCAGACCAATGCCGCGCCGTTCCTCGCCGCCCAGCACGCCGTGCCGCTGACGGTCGAGGAGTTCCCGCTGGTCCAGCGCCGCATGCCGATCGTGTTCTCGGTCGGCGACGATCCGATCCCGCTCGCGCTCATGGGCCTCAACGAAGGCGTCAACGTCTTCATCGACAGCGAGGGCAAGCTGCGCGATCAGGAGACCTACGTCCCGGCCTATATCCGCCGCTATCCCTATATGCTGGCGCGCCTGCGTCCGGATGCGGACGAGTTGTCGCTGTGCTTCGACCCGTCGTCGGACACGATCGGTGCGTTCGATGAAGGCGAGAAGCTGTTCGAGAACGGCGAGCCGACCGAAGTGACCAAGGCGATCCTGGGCTTTGCCGAGCAGTTCGAGCAGGCCGGCCAGCGCACGTCGCAGTTCATGGCCGAGCTCAAGCAGCTCGAGCTGCTGATCGACGGCGAGGTTCAGATCCAGCCCGACGGCGCGGCGCAGCCGTTCATCTACCGCGGCTTCCAGATGGTCGACGAGAAGAAGCTCACCGAGCTGCGCGGCGACCAGCTGCGCAAGATGGTGCAGTCGGGGATGCTGCCGCTGGTCTATGCCCATCTCTTCTCGCTGAGCCTGATGCGCGATCTGTTCGCCAAGCAGGCGCAGCAGGGTAACGCGCCGGTGCCGGCCTCGGCGATCGAGGCCGCCAACGCCTGACGCGGAACCGTCACAGAGCCCGGTTAGGGCATCCCGAAAGGGGGAAAGCGCCGGACGCCAAGAGCGGCCGGCGCTTTTTTGTTTTCGATTGCCGTCATCCCGGCGAAAGCCGGGATCTCCCAAGGCTATAGTACGACAGCCGCCTGAGATCCCGGCTTTCGCCGGGATGACGATTTGATCCGGATCGGTCCAGATTCTGCCCGGAATCCCCTCTCCCATTGGGAGCGGGAGTGGGAGGGTGAGGGCGACCATCGCTGGCCGCAGTCACCCTCACCCTCCCGCAGCTTCGCTGCTCCTTCCCTCTCCCAACGGGAGAGGGACAGTGATGGCTAACCCGCCAGCTCGTCGATCTCACGCTCAATAACGGCGGTAATGTAATGGCCGAGCGGCTCCGTCTTCATGTCGGGATGAACGACCATGCGCGCCATCACGCCGAAGCCCTGCGCCAGGATGAAGTCGATCAGCGTCGCGCATTTGTCGGTCCGCTCCTTCGCCGGAGCGAGCGCGGCAAGCGCGGCCGACAGGTTCCGGCGGATACGCGCGTCCATCGTGCGCATGATCGCCGCGACGCGCTCGTTGCGGCCGGCCTCGGCCAGGATCTCGGTCATCATCCGGCACTTCTCGGCCGTGTCGTCGACCGAGCCGAACCGCTTGATCCAGCTGCGGATCGCCGGGAGATCGCCCTTGGCGACGGCCTGGGCGAGGACATCCTCCTCGATCCATTCCGCGACCCCTTCCTCGCAAATGGCGGCGATCACGTCCTCCTTGCTCTCGAAGTCGCGGTAGATCTGGCCGACCTTGATTCCCGACGCCGCGGCGATCTGCGCGACGCCGGTGCGGTGAAAGCCATGCTCGATGAAAAGCGCCCGTGCCGTCTCGATCACATGCCGGCGCCGCACGTCGGCCCGGCTCGCACGCGCCGCATTCTCGACGAGCGCCGTGTTCATCTGTATCTTTCCCTCCGGCTTGACAACGACCCTGCCGGCGGACTAGTCGGCGCCGACACACAAGTGAATGATCGTTCACATATAATCACAGCCTGCAGGTAAGTCCATGAAAAATATCGCTTCCGCGATCGGAATCACGTTGCTGCTCGCAGGCTGTGGTGGTGCACCGCAGCAACCGCCGTCCGGTCCGCCCCAGGTCGGAGTCGTGACGGTGCGCGAGGAGCCGGTGACGCTCAGCACCGAGCTGCCGGGCCGCACCAGCGCCTATGAGACCTCGGACGTGCGTCCGCAGGTCAACGGCATCATCCTCGCCCGCCTGTTCGAGGAAGGCGACTATGTGCGTGCGGGGCAGCCGCTCTACCGCATCGATCCCAAGCCCTATGAGGCGCAGGTCGCCAACGCGCGCGCTAGCCTCGCCCGGGCGCGGGCGGCGATCGCCTCGTCGCAGGCGCTCGCGCGGCGCTACGGCGAGCTGGTCAAGATCAACGCCATCTCCCGCCAGGATGCGGAAAACGCGATCACCAGCGCCCAGCAGGCGCAGGCCGATGTCGCAGCGCAGCAGGCGGCATTGCGCAGCGCCGAGATCGATCTCGGCCGCACCACCATCCGCGCGCCGATCTCGGGCCGGATCGGCCGCTCCGCCTTCACCACCGGCGCGCTGGTCTCGGCCGCGCAGGCCGATGCGCTCGCGGTCATCCAGCGGCTCGACCCGATCTACGTCGATATCCAGCAATCGAGCGCCGACCTACTCAAGTTGCGCCAGCAGATCATGTCGGGTGAGCTCGCCTCCGGCGGCAACGCACGCGTGCGGCTGAAGCTCGAGGACGGCTCGACCTATCCGGTCGAGGGCACGCTCAAGTTCACCGACGTGACGGTCGATCCGACGACCGGCAGCCAGGTGATCCGCGCGGTCTTCCCGAACCCGCGCGGCCTGCTGCTGCCGGGGATGTATGTTCGTGCCGAGCTGGTCCAGGGCATCAAGTCCAACGGCATGCTGGTGCCGCAGCGCGGCGTGACGCGCGACGAAAAGGGCAATGCCACCGCGCTGGTGGTCGGCGCCGACGGCAAGCTCCAGCCGCGCACGCTCACCGCGCCGCGGACGGTCGGCCAGAACTGGCTCGTCACTGCGGGCCTCAAGCCCGGCGACCGCGTGGTCGTCGAGGGCGCGCAGAACCTCCAGCCCGGCACGCCGGTCAAGGCCGTTCCCTTCCAGGAGAACGCCGGCAACCAGGCGCCGGGCGGCCAGCAGCCGCAGGGCGCCGCGCCGGCGGGCGAGGCTCAGAATGGTCAGGCCCAGAACGGTCAGGCTCCGGCCAATCAGCCGCAAGGCAACCAGACACAGGCGAAGTAACCGGCCATGTCACGCTATTTCATCGACCGGCCCATCTTCGCGTGGGTCATCGCCATCATCCTGATGCTGGGCGGCGTGCTCGCGCTGCGCAGCCTGCCGATCGAGCAGTTCCCGACGATCGCGGCGCCGGCGGTGACCATCACCGCCACCTACCCCGGCGCCGACGCGGAGACGATGGAACGAACGACGACGCAGATCATCGAGCAGCAGCTCAAGGGCATCGATCACCTGCGCTACTTCTCGTCGTCGTCCTCCTCGTCCGGCAGCGCGACGATCACCCTCACCTTCGAGCAGGGGACCAACCCCGACATCGCTCAGGTGCAAGTGCAGAACAAGATCCAGGCAGCGACCTCGCTGCTGCCGCAGGAGGTGCAGCGCCAGGGCGTCCAGGTGCAGAAGTCGTCGGCCGCCTTCCTGCTGATCGTCGGCCTTTATTCCGAGGACGGCTCGCACAACTCGGTCGACCTCGCCGACTATGTCATCTCGCGCTTTCAGGATCCGATCAGCCGCGTCAACGGCGTCGGCTCGCTCCAGACCTTCGGCGGCCAATATGCGATGCGCGTCTGGGTCGATCCGATCAAGCTGGCCAACTACAGCCTGACCATCGGCGACATCAGCAACGCGTTGCAGGCGCAGAATGCGCAGGTTTCCGCCGGCCAGATCGGCGCGCCGCCCGCGCCCAAGGAGCAGATGCTGAACGCGACCGTCTCGGTCCAGTCGCGCCTGCAGACGCCCGAACAGTTCGGTGCGATCCGCCTCAAGACCTCGTCCGACGGCGCGGTCGTGCGGCTGCGCGACGTCGCGCGCCTCGAGCTCGGGGCGGAAGTCTACGGTTTCGCTCCGCTCTACAACGGCAAGCCTGCGTCGGGTTTCGCGGTGATGCTGGCGCCGGGCGCCAACGCGCTCAACACGGTCGACGCGGTGAAGGCCGAGGTCGAGCAGATCGCCAAGCAGTTCCCGTCGGACATCAAGGTGGTCTACCCGCTCGACAGCACGCCCTTCATCCGGCTGTCGATCGAGCAGGTGGTCGAGACGCTGGTCGAGGCGGTGGTCCTCGTCTTCCTCGTCATGTTCCTGTTCCTGCAGAACTGGCGGGCGACGCTGATCCCGACGATCGCGGTGCCGGTGGTGCTGCTCGGCACCTTCGCGGTGATGTCGATCGCGGGCTATTCGATCAACACGCTGACCTTGTTCGGCATGGTGCTCGCCATCGGCCTGCTGGTCGACGACGCGATCGTCGTCGTCGAGAACGTCGAACGCCTGATCCAGGACGAGGGGCTCAGTCCCAAGGACGCCGCGCGCAAGTCGATGGACGAGATCACCGGCGCGCTGGTCGGCATCGCCGCGGTGCTGTCCGCGGTGTTCCTGCCGATGGCCTTCTTCGGCGGCTCGACCGGCGTGATCTACCGCCAGTTCTCGATCACCATCGTCTCGGCGATGGCGCTGTCGGTAATGGTCGCGCTGATCCTGACCCCGGCGCTGTGCGCCACCATCCTGAAGCCGCACGATCCCAACAAGCACGAGGGCAACGGCCCCCTCGCCCGCTTCTTCCGTTGGTTCAACGACTGGTTCGATCGCGGCCGCCACAGGTACGACAAGGGCGTGCGCGGCACCACGCGCAGCTGGAAGCGCTCGGCGCTGGTCTATCTGCTGATCGTGGTGGGCATGGGCACGCTGTTCTATCGGCTGCCGACCAGCTTCCTGCCCGAAGAGGATCAGGGATGGCTGATGGCGATGGTCCAGGGCCCGTCGGGCGCGACGCTGCCGCGCACGGAAAAGGCGCTGGACGTGGTGCGCGACCATTTCCTCAAGGACGAGAAGGCGAACGTCACAGGCATCTTCACGGTCGCCGGCTTCTCCTTCGCCGGCCAGGGGCAGAACGCCGGCATCGCCTTCATCCAGCTCAAGGACTGGAAGGATCGCAAGGGTGCGCAGAACTCGGCGCAGGCGATCGCCGGGCGCGCGATGGGCAGCTTCATGCAATATAAGGACGCGATGATGTTCGCGTTCCTGCCGCCCGCGGTGCAGGAGCTCGGCAACGCCACCGGCTTCGACACATGGCTCGTCGACCGCTCAAACCTCGGCCATGCGCAACTCACCCAGATGCGCAACATGATGCTCGGGATGTCGATGCAGGAGAAACGCGTGGCGCAGGTGCGCCCGATGAGCCTGGACGACGCGCCGCAGCTCAAGGTCAACGTCGACCAGGACAAGGCCGGCGCGCTCGGCCTCGACCTCGCCGCGATCAACACGACGATTGCAACCGCCTGGGGCGGGGCCTATGTCAACGACTTCATCGACCGCGGCCGCGTGAAGCGCGTTTACCTCCAGGCGGACGAGCCCTATCGCCAGTCGCCCGAGAGCATCGGCGACCTCTATGTGCGCGGGGCGAGCGGGACGATGGCGCCGTTCACCGCCTTCTCCGATCTCAGCTGGGTCAATGGGCCGGTGCAGCTCACCCGCTACAACGGCCAGCCCGCGCTCCAGCTTCAGGGCGGCGCGGCACCCGGCGTCAGCACCGGCGACGCGATGACGGCGATGGAGGGCATCCATGCCAAGCTACCGCCCGGCACCGCGCTCGACTGGACCGGCCTCTCCTATGAGGAGCGGCTGTCGGGAAGCCAAGCGCCCGCGCTCTATGGCCTGTCGCTGCTGATCGTGTTCCTGTGCCTCGCCGCGCTCTACGAGAGCTGGTCGGTGCCGATCGCGGTCCTGCTGGTGGTGCCGCTGGGCGTGCTCGGCGCGCTGCTCGCGGCGACGCTGACGGGACTCAACAACGACATCTACCTCCAGGTCGGCCTGATCACGACGATCGGCGTCTCGGCCAAGAACGCGATCCTGATCGTCGAGTTCGCGGAGGAACGCGTGCGCGCCGGCTGGACCGCGTTCGACGCGGCGATGGAGGCGGCACGGCTGCGCTTGCGACCGATCCTGATGACCAGCTTCGCCTTCGTGTTCGGCGTGCTGCCGCTCGCGATCACCACCGGCGCGGGTGCCGGCGGCCAGAACGCGATCGGCCGTGCGGTGGTCGGCGGCATGTTGTCGGCGACGGTGCTGGCGATCTTCTTCGTGCCGATGTTCTTCGTGGTGGTGAGCCGGCTGTTCGGCCACGGCCAAGTCGACAAGCGAACCAGCCCGCCCGAAGGCGAGCCCCGGCCCAATGATGGCGGCGTCGCGCCGCAGGGAGCCTGATTGCAATGACCAAGCCGCTTCTCGCTCTCCTGATGGGCGCGACGATGCTCACCGGATGCAATCTCGCGCCCAAATACGCCCGTCCCGCCAGCCCGGTCCCGCCGGCGCTGCCGGAGGGCGGTGTTTATCCGCGCGCCGCGTCCGACGCGCCGGACGTCACCGCGATCGGTTGGCGGGACTTCTTCCTCGACCCGCGGCTGCGGCAGGTGATCGAGACGGGCCTCGACAACAACCGCGACCTGCGCGTGGCGGCGGCGAATGTGCTGCAGGCGCGGGCGCAGCTGCGCACGCAGCGTGCCGACCAGGTGCCGACGACCACGGTGACGGGCAGCGGCACCTATACGAACAACATCCAGGGTGCGGGTGCCGGAGCAGGCGCGGGCGCAGGTGCCGGCGCGACTTCGTCGAACCTCGAATTCTACTCGCTGAACGCCGGCTTCTCCGCCTTCGAGCTCGATCTGTTCGGCCGCATCCGCAACTTGACGCGGGCGGCGCAGGAGCAGGTGTTCGCCAGCGAGGAGGCGCAGCGCTCGACGCGGATCAGCCTGATCGCGGAGATCGCCACCGCGTGGCTCACCCTCGCCTCCGACCAGGAGCAGCTCCGCCTCTCGCGCGACACGCTGCGCACCTTCGAGGAGACGTTCCGCCTCACCCGCGAGCAGTTCCGCGTCGGCGTCGGTTCGGAGCTCGAGGTGCGGCAGGCGGAGACCAACTACCAGTCCGCCCGCAACGACATCGCGACGCTGGAGACCCGCATCGCGCAGGACCAGAACGCGCTCAACCTGCTGGTCGGCACTACCGTGCCCGCCGAGCAGCTCCCGACCAGCCTCGGCGCGGAGCCGGTCACACGCGACGCATTGCCTGCCAACCTGTCGTCGGAGGTGCTGCTGCGCCGTCCCGACGTGCTGCGCGCCGAGCATCAGCTGATCGCCGAGAACGCCAATATCGGCGCGGCGCGCGCCGCCTTCTTCCCGACGATCTCGCTGACCACGACGATCGGCACGATCGGCACCGCGCTGTCGAGCCTCTTCTCGGGCGGCAGTTTCACCTACAATGCGCAGCCGAGCGCGTCGCTGCCGCTGTTCGACGGCGGACGCCGGGCGGGCAACCTCGACTATGCCAAGGCGTCGCAGCAGGTGGCGGTCGCGACCTATGAGAAGGCGATCCAGACCGCCTTCCGCGAGGTCTCCGACGCGCTCGCCCAGCGCGGCAAGATCGGCGACCAGCTCTCGGCGCAGACCGCGCGGGTCGAGGCGGCGCAGGTCGCCGCGCGGCTGTCCGATGCACGCTTCCGGGCGGGCGTCGATTCCTTCCTCACCACCCTCGACGCGCAGCGCACCGCCTATGCGACCCAGCAGCAGCTCGTGACGACGCGGTTCACCCAGGCGAGCAACCTGGTCGAGCTCTATCGTTCGCTGGGCGGCGGGCTGAACTGATCGCCGCGACGACCCTATCCTTTGTCATTCCCGCGAAGGCGGGAATCCATTGTCGCTGCAGTTGGTGAGACTCACGACGGCCAGCCAGAATGGATTCCCGCCTTCGCGGGAATGACGTGGAAGGGAGGCCGCGCTCAAGCTACGGCACTCCGGGTTGATAGTTGCGAAAGCGGAGTCTTGATCTAGGCTCCGGCGCGTGACCTTCTTCGAGAGCCTCCTCGCGCTGATGCTGGTGGCGGTCCTGCTGCTGCAGGTCTCGCGCAGGCTCGGACTCCCCTACCCCACGCTGCTCGCCGCCGCGGGAGTCGCGGTCGGCATGATCCCGGGCGCGCCGTCGATCCTGATCGCGCCGGAAACCGCGCTCGCGCTGTTCCTCGCGCCGGTGCTGATCGATGCCGCATACGACTACCCGATCGGCGCCGCACGCAAGCTGCTGGCGCCGCTTGTCGTCTATGCCGTCGTTGCGGTGATCGTGACGGCGCTGGCGGTCGCCGGCATCGGCGTCGGGATGCTCGGCCTGCCGCTCGCCGCCGCGCTGACCCTGGGTGCGATCGTCGCGCCGCCCGATGCCGCCGCGGCGACGGCGGTCCTCGTCAACCTGCCGGTCGCGCGCCGCATCGACGCGCTGCTCAAGGGCGAGAGCCTGTTCAACGACGCGACCGCGCTGCTGCTGTTCACCGCCGCGCTGACCGTGCAGCAGCGCGGCGGGCTCGATGGCGGCACGGCCGCGCAGCTCGCCCTCGCCGCGCCGGGCGGCATCCTGTTCGGCATCGCCTATGGCTGGCTCGTCTCGCGGCTGCAGCCGCTGGTCGGCAATACCGTGGGCGCGACGTTGCTCCAGTTCGTCCACGCCTTCCTCACCTGGATCATCGCCGAGCATCTGCACCTGTCCGCCGTCCTCGCCGTGGTGGCGAGCGCGATGACGATCGCTTCCCGTGCCAGGGCGAGCGATTCCCCGCGGATGCGCGTCCATTCCTTCGCGGTGTGGACGACCGTGGTTTTCCTGCTCAACGTCCTCGCCTTCCTGCTGATGGGCCTGCAGGCGCGGCGCATCGTGGCGGCGATGGACGCCGCCGAATTCGCCCGCGCCGCCTGGTTCGCGGGCGCGGTGGTGCTGGCGGCGATCGTGGTGCGGCTGGTGATCTCGTTCGGCTATCGCTGGGCAGTCACCCCTCGCCACGGCGAGGAGACCGAGCGTCTTTCCCGCGCCGAAACCTTCCTGCTCGGCTGGACGGGAATGCGAGGTCTCGTCACCCTCGCCACCGCCTTCGCGCTTCCGGCCGACTTTCCCGAGCGCAACACCGTCGTCCTTGCCGCCTTCGCGGTCGTGCTGGTGACGCTGGTCGTGCAGGGAGCCACCCTCGCGCCCTTCATCCGCTTCTTCGGCATCAGCCGCACCGCCGAGGCCGAGAACGAGATCGTCCAGGCGCGCATCGCCCTCGCCGGCGCCGCGCTCGAACGGCTCGAGGACGAGCCCGGCGAAGAGGCTGGGCAGTTGCGCGATCTCTACGAGCAATTCCGCGACGGCCGGCGCAGTTCGCCGTCGCTCGATCGCCGCCAAGGCCTAGCGCTCGCGGCAGTGCTCGCCCAGCGCGAGCGGCTCGACCGCCTGCGCGCCGAGAACCGCGTCGGCGCCGATGCCTATCTCCAGCTCCAGGAGGAGCTCGACTGGAAGCAGCTCTCGGTGGCGAGCGACGACGAGCGGCGTATCGCCGAGAGCTGATCGCCGACATCGCCGCCACATCCGTCGCAGGTCGTCGCGCATCGCGCACCGTTGGTCGCTCCCGGGATGGCGGGCGAGCTCCCGGCGAGTTCCTCTTCCGCTGGGGGTGACCATGCGTACCGGCCTCAGAGACCGGACGCGCTTGAAGGGATGTGACATATGCGTTTCCGACCCATCATGCTGGCGAGCCTGGGCGCGCTCACGCTCGCGGCTTGCGCCAAGGAGGAACAGGTCGCGTCGGCGCCGCCGCCACCGCCCGGAGCGGTTCCGGGCAGCACCGCGGCGGACCGCGACGGCGACGGCATCGTCGACGGCTATTACACCGCCGACGGCATCTATCATCCCAACGCCGCGCCGGCCCTGCCGCCGCCTCCGCCGGCACCGACCCGTCTGGGAGAACGGGGCTGACCACCATGCTTCCGGGAGTGCGGCGGCGCCGCACTCCCCTCTGCCTCGCCATCGCGATTGCTGCCTTCTTCGCCGGCCAGGCGACCGCCGCGGCACCGGCAGGACAAAGGACCGCGCGCTCCGCCCGCGTCCCGGCCATATCCGACGCGATCGTGTCAGCCATTCGGGAGGAAGCCAATGGCTCGCTCAAGCGCTTCTACGCCAGCCGCGGCTTCCGGCCGCTATGGGCGCCGGACGGCCGGTTCGGACGCGCCACTGACACGCTGATCGGCTATCTGAACTCGGCCGAGCTCGACGGGCTCGAGCCTTCATCCTACGATGTCGGTGAGCTCCGCGATCTCGTCGGCCAGGCGCGCAGCGGCGACCCGCGGGCGGTCGCTCGCGCCGAGCTCGCGCTCTCGGAAGCCTTCGCGCGCTACGTCCAGGACCAGCGCCGACCGCGCGACGTCGGCATGATCTATGCGGACCGCAAGCTGAAGCCGAAAAAGCTCCGCACCGAGACGGTCCTACGCGCCGCCGCCTTCCCCAAGTCGTTCGGCGACTATGTCGCCGACATGGGCTGGATGAGCGACCAGTACGTCCGCCTGCGCGCACTGGCGGCGCGGGCCCGCAAGGTCGGCGCATCCGAGCAGGAAATGGAACGCCTGCGCCTTAATCTCGATCGCGCACGGCTGCTTCCGGGTCCCTGGACCCGCCATGTCGTCGTCGATGCCTCCTCCGGCCGGCTCTGGTATTATGAGGCGGGAAAGCAGGTCGGGACGATGCGCGTCGTTGTCGGCGCACGCGAGACGCAGACACCGATGCTCGCCGGCACGCTGCAATGGGCGATCCTCAATCCCTATTGGAACGTGCCGACCTATCTCGCCCGCAACGACATCGCGCCCAAGGTGCTGGGCGGCCGCTCGCTCGCCTCGATGAAGATGGAGGCGCTGTCCGACTGGAGCGCCTCGCCGCGCACGCTCGATTCCAGGGCGATCGACTGGCACGCGGTGGCGGCCGGCGAAGAGGAAGTGCGCCTGCGCGAGCTGCCCGGCCCGGCCAATTCGATGGGGAAGGTCAAGTTCCTCTTCCCGAACAAGGAGGGGATCTATCTGCACGACACGCCCAAGCGCGACCTGCTGCGCAAGGACGACCGCCATTTCAGCAACGGCTGCATCCGGCTGGAGAATGCGGCGGAACTCGGCCGCTGGCTGCTCCAGAAGCCGCTCGGGACGGCGAAGACGCCGGAACAGGCGGTGCCGCTTCCGGTGCCGACCCCGGTTTACCTGACCTACATCACCGCGACCGCGACGGACGCGGGCCTGGCCTTTCGCAACGACGTGTACGGGCGGGATGGCTGAAGGGCGATGGTGCCCTCGAGAGGATTCGAACCTCCGACCTGCGGTTTAGGAAACCGTTGCTCTATCCTGCTGAGCTACGAGGGCGCTGGAGAGGCTGGTAGTAGGCGCGCCGCCAAGGGTCAATCGCATGCGCTCAGTTGAGCGTCTCGGGCGGGACCACCGGCACCAGCAGCGGCGCCACCGGCACGCCTTCCTCTACCAGCGCCCTCGCCTGGTCGGGAGTCGCCTGGCCGTGGATCGGCCCGGCCGGCTCGTCGCCGAGATGCATCGCGCGCGCCTTGTCAGCGAAGGCCATGCCGACCCATTGCGAGGTCTTGAGCGCCTCCGCCTGCTCGGCCGCGATGGCCGCCAGCGCCGCCTTCACCGCCTCCGGCGTCGGCCGGGCGTCGCGGCGATTGCCCTTGGACGCGACGTTGGGCGCCATTACCGCCTTCGCTACGTCGCTGACGCCGCACATCGGACAGGCAATCAGCGATCCTGCGCGCTGCTCCTCATAGGCCGTGCTGGAGGCGAACCACGCCTCGAACACATGGCCGCTGGCGCATTTGAGGTCGAACGCGATCATCGCGCCGCCTCCACCGGAGGAATCGCGCGGCGATGCGCGAGCACCGGGATGCGCGCGCGGGTGTCGGCCACACGCGCCGGATCGATCTCGGCAAAGCCCAGTCCCGCCTCGCTCCCCATGTCGAGCAACACACCGCCCCAGGGATCGATCACCAGCGAATGGCCATAGGTGGCGCGGCCGTCGTCGTGATTGCCGACCTGCGCCGCGGCGACCACGAAAGCGGCAGATTCGATAGCGCGCGCTCGGAGCAGCGTATGCCAGTGCGCCATACCCGTCGGCACCGTGAACGCCGCCGGCACCGCCAGGATCGTCGCCCCCGCCCCGCTCAGCGCCTGGAAGAGCGCGGGAAAGCGCAGGTCGTAGCAGATCGACAGGCCCAAGGTGCCGAGCGGCGTCTCCGCCGTCACCGCACGCTCGCCCGGCGCATAGGCGGCCGACTCGCGCCAGCTCTCGCCGGTGGGCAGATCGACGTCGAACAGATGGAGCTTGTCGTAGGTGGCGCGGATCGCGCCCGTATCGTCGATCACGAAGCTGCGGTTGGCGAAGCGCCCATCGTCCGCCAGCACCGCCAGCGAGCCGAGATGCACCCACAGCCCCTGCTCCGCCGCCGCGCCGCGCACCGCCGCCAGCACCGGATCGTCCTCGGCGCGCACGACCGACTCCGCCGCCCGATCGCGGTCGCGATCGATCAGGTTGGACATCTCCGGCGTGAACAGCATCGCCGCGCCGGCCGCCTTCGCCTCGGCCACTGCCGATACGATGGTGCGCGCGTTCGCCGCGGGGTCGATCCCGCTGGTCATTTGGAGCAGGGCCGCCTTCATGCCGCGAGCAACCGATCCAGCGATCCCTCGCGATCGAGCGCGGCCAGATCGTCCGATCCGCCGACATGGCGCCCGTCGATGAAGACCTGCGGCACGGTGGTCCGCCCATCGGCGCGCTGGATCATCTCGGCGCGGCGGGGGCCGCCCATGGTGATGTCGAACTCCTCGTACGCCACGCCCTTCTCGCCGAGCAGCCGCTTGGCGCGCGTGCAGTAGGGACAGAATGCCTTGGTGTAGATTTCGACCTTCGCCATGATGGCGGAGAGGTGTGGGCGGAAGCCCGTCTTGTCAATCATTTGCTTGGCGCTCGATCACCCGCGCCCAGGCGAGCACCGTCACCCGCGCCGCACCGCCCTTGAGCAGGACGCGGGTACAGGCGGCCACTGTCGCGCCCGTGGTATAGACGTCATCGACCAGCACGACATGCTTCTCGCTGAGCCGCTCCCCTGCCCCGTCGGCCAGCGCGAACGCTCCCGCGACTGCCTTCGCCCGCTGGCGCGGCCCCAGTCCGCGCAATACCGGCGTCGCCTTGGCGCGCAGCAGCAGCCGTGGCTCATGCGGGATGCCGCTCCCCTTCGCCAGCCCGCCGGCGATCAGCGCCGCCTGGTTGTATCCGCGCGACCACAGCCGCCAGCGATGGAGCGGCACCGGCACGATCAGCTGCGCATCACCGGGCAGCAGCCGCGCCATCTGCCGCGCCGCCGTCTCGGCAAAGGCGCTGCGCCCGCCATATTTGAGCCGCAGCGCCACCGTCTTGGCGATCTCGCCATAAGCCACCGCGGCGCGGGCGCCGGCATAAGGCGGCGGATCGGCCAGGCAGGCGCCGCACAGCGCCTCCTCGCCGCGATCGAACTCGAACGGCAGCGCGCAGCCCGCGCACCACGGCGGTCCCAGGAAATCGAACGACGCCCAGCAGGCGGCGCAGAAGCGGTGGTCCGCTTCGACCACGGCACCACACCCTGGACAACGCGGCGGCAGCGCCAGCGCGGCGACGAGGGCGAGCGGCCGGGCGACATTCGCGATCACGCCCCCTTGTCGCCGCCCGCGCGCCGCCGCACAAGCGCCGGCGTGGACACGCCCGAAATCTTCGACCGCCGCCTCCGCCGCCTGCGCCGCGACCGTGCTGCGCGGGGCTATGACGGCTTCCTGCGCGACTTCATGCTCGAGGGGATCGTCGACCGGCTGGGGGCGGTGACGCGCAGCTTCGGCGAAGTGCTCGACCTGGGTGCGGCCGATCACAGCTTCGCCCTGCCTGGCGCCCGCGTCGTCCGCTGCGATCCCGGTGCGCTGTTTGCCCGCGGCGGCGTGCAGGCCGACGAGGATCGCCTCCCCTTCGCCGACGCGAGCTTCGACCTCGTCGTCTCGGCCGGCGTGCTCGACCAGGTCAACGATCTGCCTGGCGCGCTCGCGCTGATCCGGCGCGTGCTGCGGCCGGACGGGCTGTTCCTCGGCGCCTTCGCCGGCGCCGGCAGCCTCGCCACCTTGCGCGCGGTGCTGCGCGAGGCCGAGCCCGGCGTCGCCCGGCTCCACCCGCAGATCGACGTGCGCTCGGCCGGCGACCTGCTCGTCCGCGCCGGCTTCGCGCTGCCGGTCGCCGATACCGAGCGGCTCGACGTTCGCTACGCCAGCATCTTCAAGCTGTTCGCCGACCTGCGCGCGACGGCCTCCACCAACCTGCTCGTCGACCGCACGCCCCTCACCCGGGAGACGCTTGCCCGCGCCGCTCAGGTGTTCATGGACCGCGCCGATCCCGACGGCCGCACGCCCGAGCGCTTCGAAATCGTGTTCCTGACCGGCTGGGCGCCCGATCCCTCGCAACCCAAGCCCGCCCGCCGCGGCAGCGCAACTGCCAGCCTCGCCGCAGCACTTCGTTCCAACTAGACGCCAGATCAGACAAGCGCGTCGAGCAGCCCGATCAGCGGCTTGTCGGCGGGGGGCATCTCCAGCCGGTGCAACTCCACCGGCCGGACCCATTTGAGTGCGGCGGCATGTCGCGGCTCTGCCGTGCCCGACCATTTTCGGCAGACGTAGAGCAGCAGCAGGAGATGCTTTTCCCCGAGAGGCTCGCTGGCAAAGGCGGCCGGGGCCAGGCAGGCCGCTTCCACGCCGATCCCCAGCTCCTCGGCGAGCTCGCGGATCAGCGCTCCTTCCGGCGTCTCACCCGGCTCGATCTTGCCGCCGGGGAATTCCCACAGGCCCGCCATCGGCTTGCCCGGTGGACGTTGCTGCACCAGCACGCGCCCGTCGGCATCGATCAGCGCCGCCGCCGCGACATGGAACAACTCCGCGCCCCCCAATGACACTTCGTTAATCCTCCGCCTTTAGCTTCACGGGCGATCGACCGGAGACCGATCGCGAATGCGCATCATCATGACCGCCCTGCGCCGGCTCGTCGGCGACCGCAAGGCCGCGACGGCCGTCGAATATGGCCTGATCCTGGCGTTCATCGTCATCGCGATGATCGTCGCCCTGCGTGCCATGGCCGATGCGACCACCGGCATGTGGGGCATGGTATCGGATACCGTTTCCTCCGTCATGGGCTGACGCAGCAAAACTCTCCGACGCCTTAAACCTTTCTCAACCTCCCGCCCCCTAATCTGCGACCGCTGTCCAGGGGTCACCCGGGGCGGCCGGGTGACTGAAGCTTCCAATTGGGGAAACCGACATGCAGAAGATTCGCAACTTCCTGAAGAATCGCAAGGGCGCGACCGCCATCGAGTACGGTCTGATCGCCGCGCTCATCGCCGTTGCCGCGATCGCCGCGATGCAGGGTCTGGGCAACTCGCTCAGCAAGACCTTCAACAATGTTTCGGGTCAGATGAACGCCAAGACCGGCTAATCTAAGGCCTACATCCAAGGAAAAGGGCAGTGGAGTTCCGGCTCCACTGCCCTTCTTTTGCTATTCGACAGATAATCGCGGTCGACCCTAAAACCGGCCGATCTTAAGGAACTTCGTGCGCCGCGCCGCGCGCACCGCCGTCGGCTCCTGCCCGTCGAGCGCCGTCAGTTCCTCCCACAGCGCATCCCCCAACGAGGCAATCGCCGCCGCCGGATCGCGGTGTGCGCCGCCAAGCGGCTCGGGGACGATACGGTCGATCACACCCAGCGCCTTCAGGTCCTGCGCCGTGACCTTCATCGCCTCCGCCGCCTCGGCCGCCTTGTCCGCCGTACGCCATAGGATCGACGCGCAGCCCTCCGGTGAGATCACCGAATAGACCGCGTGCTCGAACATCAGTACGCTGTTGCCCGTCGCCAGCGCCACTGCGCCGCCCGAGCCGCCCTCGCCCACCACCGCGGCGATCAGCGGCACGCCCAGCTCGAGACACGCCTCGGTCGAACGCGCGATCGCTTCCGCCTGGCCGCGCTCCTCCGCCTGCACGCCGGGGAAGGCGCCCGAGGTATCGACCAGGGTCAGCACCGGTAGGCCGAAACGGTCGGCGAGCTTCATCAGCCGGATCGCCTTGCGATAGCCCTCGGGCTTGCCCATGCCGAAATTGTGCTTGAGGCGGCTCGCGGTGTCGTCGCCCTTTTCGTGGCCGATCACCATCACCTTGCGGCCGCGGAACATGCCGAGCCCGCCGATGATCGCCTGATCGTCGGCAAAGGCACGGTCGCCGGCGAGCGGCATGAAATCATCGACCAGCGCGGCGATGTAATGCTTGTAGTGCGGCCGGTCGGGATGGCGCGCGACCTGCGTCTTCTGCCAGGGCGTCAGCCGCGCATAGGTGTCGCGCAGCAGCTTGTCCGACTTGGCCTGCAGCTTGGCGATCTCGGCATCGATGTCGATGCTGCTGTCCGCCGCGCTCTCGCGCAGCTCGTCGATCCGGCCCTGCAGCTCGGCGATCGGTTTCTCGAAGTCCAGGAAGTTTGCCATGAGCGCGCCTGCGGTTAGGCCCGGCGGAGCGGCACGTCAACGAGCGGATGGCGCTGGTTGACCAGCTCGACGAGCCGCCGGCTGTCGACATGGGTGTAGATCTCGGTGGTGGCGATGCTCGCATGGCCCAGCATCGCCTGCAGCGCGCGCAGGTCCGCGCCGCCCTCCAGCAGGTGCGTGGCGAAGGCGTGGCGCAGCACGTGGGGGCTCACCCGCTCGGGCGGAATGCCGGCCTCCGCCGCCAGTCCCTTGACGATCTGGTAGAGCCTGACCCGCGAGAGATGCTTTTTGCCCGACGGGAACAGCCACGCGCGATCGCTCGCGACATGGTCCCGCCACACCGCCACGGCGGCGCGCGCGCGATCGGAGATCGGCACCAGCCGCTCGCGTCCTCCCTTGCCGCGCAGGATTAGATAGGGCCGGTCGGGCTGCACCGCGTTGCGCGGCAGCGACACCAGCTCGCTCGCGCGCAGCCCCGATCCGTAGAGCAGCTCGACCAGCGCGGCGAGCCTCAGGTCGTTGGGATCGGCCGGCACCCGCGCGATCCGTGCCTCGACCGCGGCGAACATCGCATCGACATCGGCGGTCGACAGCACCTTGGGCAGCGGCCGCGCGGTTCCCGGGCGGGGCAGCGCGGCGCCGGGGTCGTCGCTCCTGAGGCCCTCATCGGCCAGGAAAGCGAAGAAGCGCCGGAGCGCCGCCGACTTGCGCGCCACGGTCGACCGCGCCAGCTCCGCCCAGCCGCCCGCGAGCCGCTGCAACGCCTCCGCGTCGGCGGAGCCGAGCCGTCCGCCCAGCACTTCCGATGCCAGCATCAGGTCGCTGCGATAGGCGGCGATGGTATTCCCCGCCGCCCCGGCCTCCGCCGCCAGCATCTCGAGGAAGCGCTCGACCAGCGCCCGATCCTCACCGGCAGGCATCAGAGCCGCGCGATCGCCTCCGCGGCGATCATCCGCGCCTCGCCTTCGAGGCCGACCGCGCGCAGCGCCGCGACGCTGTGGAACAGCACTTCCGGCGGCACCCCCCGCCAGCTCGTCGTCTGCATGCCCACACCGGCGAGCAGCAGCACCGTGCCCGCTTCGCCCCGCGCCGCCGCCGCCTCGATCGCGCGAGTCCAGCTGTTCTCCAGCCCGAAGCGCACGTCGAACGACCGTCCGAGCCGCTGCGCCTCGTCCTCGGACAGCCGCCCGAGCCCGGCGAGCCCGGCGAGCAGCATCCGTGCCTTCAGCCGCTCGGCATCCTGATCGCCGCTGCGATAATCCTCGACGTCGCCGGGCCGTACCCGGCCTCCGCGCGGATCGGTGAGCGCGATCATCGCCCAGGCATCGCCCGCCCGCTGCGCCACGCCGCGCCAGCGCGCCGCCATGGTATCGAGCCCACCGGTCAGCATCGAGGCCACGAGCCGATCGGAATCGCCCGCGAGGTCCTGCGCCGGCGCGACCCGTGCCGCCGCTCGCGCGGTCAGGATCAGCCGCGCGAAGCGTTCGCGCACCGTCTCGCCGCTGTCCCAGATCTGCCGCAGCGCGCCGATCCGTTCCTCGGGCGTCGCGCCGGTGAAGGCGGTCTGCAGATCGTTCGCCCGCGCGCCCGCTGCCGAGGTACTTTCGCCGCCGGCAGCGATCTCGCCATAAAGATCAGCCAGCGCCAGGCTGGAGAGCACGCCCTGCGCGGCCGCCATGTCGGCGACGCCGACCCGATCCGCCGGCTCGATCATCGGCGACGTCGCGCGCCACGAGGCGACCTGCGCCCCCACGGTGCCGAACAGCTCCGCCGGGATCTCCACGCCGGTCGCGGTGGCGAGCCCGTAGCGCCAGATCGTCAACCGGTCGACGCCGTTCCATTCGGTCGGCTCGATCGTCACCGAACGGCCGCCGCCGGCGCCGACCACCTTCTCCGCCAGCAGCGCGTCGAGGGTGCGCCCCATGCCGCGCCGCGCGGACTGGAGCTGCTGCCCCGCCTCGCGCGGCTTGCCGGCGAGCGCGGAGCACATCGCCTTGGCGAAAGCCCAGCCGCGTTCGTTCGATACGCCCGACGCGGGCTCCGCCAGCGGGCAGAGACCCGCCGGATCGCCGGTGGCGAGCATCGCCTGCATCGCCACCTGGAACAGCTTGGGCGTATAATCCTCGGTATCGACGCTCTGCACCACCGCGCGCGCCACATCGGCCTCGCCCATGCGCAGCAGCAGCCAGGCGCGTTCGGCGGCGAAGTCGGCGCCGTTGACGCCCGGCGGCGGCGCCAGCCGCGACGCCAGCGCGCGGCGCAGCGCGATCGACAGCCAGCGTGACGGCAACGGCGCGTCGAGCCGCCGCATCAGCAGCTCGATCGTGCGGCCATTCGCACGCCCGAAGGCATTCAGATCCACGCCGCCGCTGTTCGGCCCGATCGCGCCGAGCTGGTTCAGCGGCCGCTTGGCATAGGCCGGCAGCTCATAGGCAGAGAGGTCGACCGGCGTCGGCGTCGCGGTGGGCGTCGGCGTAGGTGTCGGCACGGCGCCCGGCGGCAGCAGCTCGACCGGCGGCGGTGCCACCGCCGGAGCAGGCGCAGGCGTACCCGGCTGCGCGGGCCGCGACGCGGGTGCCGGTCCCGGCGCCGGGGTCGGCGCGGGCGCGGCCGGCTCGTTGAAGCCGGGCGGCAGGATCGATTCGGGGGCGTTCTGGCGGCTGCTGGCGAATCCCGCGCCCGCCGCAAGCGCCAGGGCGAGCGCGCCGAGCCCGACGCTAGCTGAGGTTTTCAAGCGCGACCGCCTTCTCGACCTTCACCGGAGCCTTCTCGCTATTCCGTCCCGCCAGCCAGAACATGCCGCCTACGAGCACGACGAGAATGAGGAGGAGAATGACCAGGGAACGCGACATGACCAACCTTTGCGGACTTTTGTTACGGGCCTTTTGCCCGACCGGCACCCTCGCTGTATAGCCCCCGCCGACGATGTTGCACTCCCCACCTCGCAAACCGCTCTGGACGGGCAAGCCGATCGTACTGGTAGGGCTGATGGGCGCCGGCAAGTCGACGGTCGGCCGCCGCCTCGCGATGCGGCTCGGCCTGCCCTTCATCGATGCCGACAGCGAGATCGAGACTGCCGCCGGCATGACGATCACCGAGATTTTCGACACCTTCGGCGAGCCTTATTTCCGCGACGGCGAGCGCCGGGTGATCGCGCGCCTGATCGACGGCACGCCCAAGGTGATCGCGACCGGCGGCGGCGCCTTCATCAACGACGACACGCGTGCGCTGATTCTCGATCAGGCGCTGGCGGTGTGGCTGGATGCGCAGCCGCAGGTGCTTGCCGATCGCGTCGCGCGCCGCGATACGCGTCCGCTGCTCCGGGGCCGCGACCCGCACGACGTGCTGTCCGACCTCGCCGCCAAGAGGAATCCTTATTACGCCATGGCCCCCATCCGCGTGCCCAGCAACAACGCCCCCCACGAGCATACCGTCACGGCGATCCTGAAGGCGCTGGGGCTGTGACGATCGTCCGCGTCGACCTCGCCGACCGTAGCTATGACGTGGTCATCGAAAGCGGTCTGTTGGGACGCGCCGGCGAGCGCCTCGCCCCGCTCTCCCGCCGCCGTCCGATGGCGATCGTCACCGACGAGAACATCCGCCCGCATCTCGCCACGCTCCAGGCGAGCCTTGCGGCGCACGGCGTCGCCAGCGAGCCGATCGTCCTCCCACCGGGCGAATCGACCAAGAGCTGGGCGAGCCTCGAATCGCTCACCGACCGCCTGCTGGAGCTGGGCGTCGAGCGCGGCGATCATGTCATCGCGCTCGGCGGCGGCGTGATCGGCGACCTCGTCGGCTTCGCCTGCGCCATCCTCAAGCGCGGCTGCGGCTTCGTCCAGGTGCCGACCACCTTGCTGGCCCAGGTCGATTCGTCAGTCGGCGGCAAGACCGCGATCAACGCCCGCGCCGGCAAGAATCTGATCGGCGCCTTCCACCAGCCGAACCTCGTCCTGATCGATCCCGACGTGCTCGACACGCTCCCGGCCCGCCAACTGCGCGCCGGCTATGCCGAGGTCGTCAAATACGGCCTGATCGACGATTTCGCCTTCTTCGAATGGTGCGAGACCAACGCGCCGAAGCTGCTCGCCGGCGACGCGGCGGCGCGCGAATATGCGATCGCCCATTCGGTCGCCGCCAAGGCCCGCATCGTCGCCGCCGACGAACGCGAGACCAGCGGCACGCGCGCGCTCCTCAATCTCGGCCACACTTTCGGCCATGCGCTGGAGGCGGAGACCGGCTTCTCCGATCGCCTGCTCCACGGCGAGGGCGTGGCGGCGGGCATGGCGCTCGCCTTCGCCTTCTCCGCGGCCCAAGGCATCGCTCCTGGCCAGGACGCCGAGCGCGTCGCCGCGCACCTGCGCGCGGTCGGCCTCCCCGACAGCCCGGCGGCGGCAGGCATCGATGCGGACGGCGAGACGCTGGTCGCACACATGCTTCACGACAAGAAGATGGATGCGGGCACCCTCCCCTTCCTGCTCGCGCGCGGGATCGGGCGGACCTACCTCGACAAGACGGTAGACCTGGCGGCGGTAGCGACGTTCCTCGACGCGCACCGCGCCACCTGATCTCCGTCAGACGCAACAAGGGGGGCATGGTGAACGGAGTGATCGGGATCGTCGGCGTGATCGTGCTGCTGCTGGCGGCAGGCGGCGTGCTCGGCCTCATCGATCGGAAGCATTTCTCGCCACGCTGGCTGCTGGTCGCCGCCGTGCTGGTGCTGCTCAACGACGCGCTGCTGACCCGCTGCTACGGGCTGCTGCCGGACGTCATCCCCGCCGAGTGGAACTGGCAGGGCAAGATTCTCGCGCTCGCCGCCACGCTGGCGATCGCCGCGCTCCCGGCGTTCGGGTGGCGCGCATCAGGTTTCACGCTGCGCCAGGCACGAGGGAGCCTCGTCGCCAGCATACCGGTCGCGCTGGTCTACTGCCTGTTCTTCGTCGGCATCGCCCTCACCTTCCCCGACGGTCCGGCATCGCGGGAGACGGTCGCCTTCCAGCTCACCATGCCAGGGCTGGAGGAGGAACCCTTCTACCGCGGCATCCTCCTGCTCGCGCTCGATCGCGCCTTCACCAGGCGAGTGCGGCTGCTGGGGGTGGATTGGGGCTGGGGCGCGGTGCTGTCGTGCGCGCTGTTCGGCCTCGCCCATGCCTTCGGCTTCTCCGACGGCAGCTTCTCGTTCGATCCGCTGACGATGGCGCTGACCGCACTACCCTCGTTCATCGCCGTATGGCTACGCCTGCGCACGGGAAGCCTGCTGCTTCCCGTCCTGCTTCACAACTTCGGCAACTCGATCTCGCTGATGATCTGAGCCTAGGCGCGCCCCGCGCTCCACGCCAACCACAGCCACCCGGCGATCATCGCCGCGCCGCCGATCGGCGTCACCGCGCCCAGCCAGCGCGGCGCGCCGAGCGCCATCGCATAGAGCGTGCCCGCGAACACCGCCCCGCCCAGCACGAAGCACCACGCCGGCCCCGATGCCGCCATCCGCGCCGCCACCAGTGCCGCGACCGCGTGGATAAGCTGATACTGGCCGCCGGTCCTGAGCCATTCCGCCGCCTGCCCCTCGGCGCCATGCGCACCGAACGCGCCGGCCGCCACCGCCAGCGCGCCCGACAGCGCCGCCAGAACCGAGACCAGGTTCATCCGCAATCCTCCCCTAGCGTGTCGCGCAGGTTGCGCGGCGTGACGATCATCGTGTCGCGCGCCGCGCGGATGTCGCCCGATTCGAACTGAATCTTGAGCCGCTCGCGGTCGCGGGCGCGATAGAGGTCCTCCGTCCGCCGGATCTCCTCCTCGTCGACGCCGACCGCCGCCATCGCCTCGCGCGCCATGCGGATCGCCGATTCGATCAACTCGCGCACCACACCCCGCGTCGGCGAGCCTCGCAGCTTGAGCAGCTGCCGCCGATCGAACGCACGCACAAAGATGGCGGCGTTGGGAAACGCCTCATGCACCGCCTCGACCAGCTCGGCATCGACCCTGTCGCCGTCCATGCAGAACAGGATCAGCTCCGCTTCGCCCGCGCCCGCCTGACGCAGCAGGTCGACGCGCGTGCCGTCGCCATAATAGACCTTGGCGCCGAACTCGCCGGCGACGTCGATCATCTCGATGTCGGTATCGACCAGCGTGACGGCGATCCCCTGCGCCAGCAGCATCTGCGCCACCGTCTGCCCGAACCGGCCATAGCCGACGATGATCGCGTTGGAGCCGTCGGCCGTGGGGCCCTCGCGCTCCTCCTGCACGATCGGCTCCGCGCGCATCCGCCGCGTCGCCATCATCAGGAACGGCGTCGTCGCCATCGACAGCGTCACGATCGCGCCGAACAGGCTCGCCGCCTGCGGCTCGATCAGCCAGGCGTTCTGCGCCTGCGCGAACAGCACGAAACCGAATTCGCCGCCCTGGCTCAGCAGCAGCCCCAGCGCGAGCGCCCCGCGCCAGCTCATGCGGAAGGCGATGCCGATCAGGAAGATCACCAGCGCCTTGGTCGCGACCAGGGCCAGCGCCATCGCCGCGACGAACAGCGGCCGCTCGGCGATCGCGGTGAGGTCCAGCGTCATGCCGACGGTCACGAAGAACAGGCCGAGCAGGATCGACCGGAACGGCTCGACGTCCGCCTCCAGCTCGTGCCGATAGGGCGAATCGGCGAGCATCATGCCCGCGATGAAGGCGCCGAGCGCGGTCGACAGTCCCAGCATCTGCATGATCGCCGAGCTCGCGATCACCGTGAACAGCCCCGCGAACACGAACATCTCGCGCTCGCCCAGATTGCCGATCAGCCGGAACAACGGACGCAGCAGGAAGCGACCGGCGAGCACCAGCCCGACGATCGCCGCGACCGTATAGACGAACAGCACCCACCCCGGCGGCCCGGTGGCATCGGCCGGGTTACGGCTCATCGCGGCGATGATCGTGATCATCGGCACGATCGACAGGTCCTGGAACAGCAGGATCGAGAAGGCACGCTCCCCGAATGGCGTGCGCAGCCGCCCCGCCGACTGCAGCATCGGCAGCACCTGCGCGGTCGAGCTGAGCGCCAGCGGCAGGCCCAGCGCGAACGCAGCCGCGACCGAGAATTTCGCGCCGAATCCGATGATCGCGGCGATCGCCAGCCCGCACAGCACGACCTGGAGCAGCCCGAGCCCCAATATGTCCTGCTTCATCCGCCACAGCCGCGACGGGTTGAGCTCGAGCCCGACCAGGAACAGCAGCAGGGTGATGCCGAGCTCGGAAAACTCCATCTTGGTCTCGGCCCCGCCGACGAGACCGAGCAGCTGCGGCCCAACGACCGCGCCCGCGACCAGATAGCCGAGGGTCGCCCCCAGCCCGAGCCGGCGGAAGATCAGCACGAACACCAGCGCGAAGCCGAACATCGGCACCATGTCGCGCAGCAGTCCGGCGGTGGCGTGCGCCCCTTCGCTCATCGGCCGGCGCCCTGGCGGGCGGCCTCGGCAACGGCCTCGAAGGCCAGACGGATCGAGGGATGCCGCGCGCTATGCGGCAGCGCCGGCGCGAGCAGGTCGAGCCCCGGCCAGTCCGGCGGCGTCTCACGCTCGCCGGCAAGCCACGCGGTCAGCGCATCGCGCGCCTCCTCCAGCTCCGCGACCGACCGCCCCACCGCATGGCTCGCCATCAGCGAAGCGGAGGCTTGCCCCAGCGCGCAGGCCCTCACCACCATCCCGATCGCCGAGACGCGGCCATCGCCGCCTATGTCGACCTCGACCGTCACCCGGCTCCCGCAGATCGGCGAGCGTTTCTCGGCCGACCCCATCGGCACCTCCAGCCGCTGCTGAAAGGGTACGCTGGCGGCGAGGCGAAGGATTTCGGTGTTGTAGAGCGGCGCGTTCACATCCGCCATGTAGGCGGCAAATCCGCCGCCGCCCAGCCCCTCATCCGGCTGCGATCATGAAACGGAGATTGACGCTCCTGCCCGTCGATCTACCTCTTGCGCACGAAGGGTCGAGGGAGCGGATGACGATGAGATTGCGCTGGCTGCTGACAGGGCTGCTGTGCACGCCGCTTCCCGCACAGGCGCAGCTTGTGGCTGTGGGCCTGGACGCTGATGCGCGGATGGTGGACGGAGAGGTCGTGCCGCCCCCGGCACCTCCACCGGATCGCGTGGTCTTCCTGGAGTTCCGTGACGGCCGCGCCCTGAATCGCCGTGAGGTCGAGGTACCGATCAGCTTCCAGGGACCACCCTCGGCAATCGCCTTCACGCAAGACCGGCGAACCGCCTTCGTCACCGCGGCGACCGGCCGCACGCCCGCCGAGCCGGACAAGATCGGCCCGGCGGACCTGCTCATCGTCGTCGATCTTGCCGGAAACCAGCCGCGCGTCGTCCAGACCCTGCATCTCGGCGCCTCCCCCGCATCGCTTGCCCTCAGCCCCAACGGCTCGATGCTGGTCGTGCCGCACGCAGACGACGACAGCGCCACCATCCTGCGCGTGACCGGCGGACGCGCCGCGATCGTGGAGCGGGTTCGCTTCGCCAAGGGCGCGCGCCCGCTCTCCGCGGCTTTCGTGCCCGCGGGAGATCGCGTGCTGATGACCTTCGCCGGCCAGAACGTCACCCGCCTGTTCGCGGTGGAGGCCGGACGCCTGAAGCCGGAACCGCTCACGGAACTCAGCGCGGGCGTTTACCCAGCCGCGCTCGCGGTCTGCGGGACCAGCGGCCTTGCCGTCGTCGCCAACTATGGCGTGGTGAGCGGCGATGCGGACACCGTCAGCCTCATCGACCTCACCGGCGACCGCCCGCGCGTGATCGACACCGCGACGGTCGGCCCCGCGCCCGAGGGCGTCGCCTGCTCACCCGACGGCCGCCGCGTCGCCGCCGCGATCCAGAACATGAGCACCGTCCCGAGCAGCAATCCCCGCTACGCGCCGGTCAGCAAAGTCTTTCTCCTCTCGATCGAGAACCGCCGCCTGATCCGCCGTGCCGAGGCCGACATCGGCGCCTGGTCACAGGGCGTGGCGTTCGTCGAGAACGGCACGACATTGGTGGCCGAGAGCATCGGCGACCAGTCGCTCCACGTCTTCCGCATCGTCAATCACCAGCTGGAGGCGGCGGGACCGCCGATCCGATTCGAGAGCGGCGGACCGGCATCGCTCGGCGTCTCCCCAGAGTAGTCCGCGACGGCATCGCCTCGGACGCCCTCGATGACGAGGCTCACTCCTCGGCCGGTTCCGGCTCAAAGGTATTGCCGTCCATGACGAACCGCACGCGCTCGACGCACCCCGTATATCCGGTGGAGGACGCCGGCTTCCGCGCCATGGAGATGATCGCCGTCGCCGCCCGGCCGAAGTCCTCCGAGGGCTAACTCGCGACCGCCTTCGCATTGCCGGTCTCCCCCCACGGCGCCACGTCGAAGGTGACGATCGCCCAGCCTTCGATCGAACGGCGGCGCCAGTTCCGCGGATAGGTGAGGACGGGTTTCCTCTCCCACCCACCGTCCGTGGGGCAGGTCGCATCCTTCGGCCTCAACGTCTCAGGCCCCGGGCTTTCCGGCGCGGCCAGGCGCGTGGCGGCGCGGACATAGGGCCTGAGGCAGCCGCGGCGGGGACCCTCCGTCTGGCGGGACTGCGACAGCGCCTCCGTGGCCGCGCGATCGAGCGCGGCGTTGCCGTTGCCGCTCATCTTGGCGATCCGCTTCGGCCTGCCCTGCGCATCCAAGTCATAGGACAGCAGCGTCCAGTCGCGCGCGCCGGGCGCTGCTGGCAGCCGCGCGTAATCCGGCGAGACCGCGACCAGCCAACGCGGCCGCGGCGCCCGGGCGCAGTCCGCGCCCGCAGGACGGATACGGTCCCAGCCGGCCTCCGGCAGCTTTCCGTTGAGCGGCGCCAACGAATAGGAAATGAGGTCGCCGACCGGCGCCTCGGCCAGCGGCACCGCATCGGCGGTATAGGTGACCTCGCACGCGCCCTGCGCCCCGGCGATGTCGAGCCGCGACGCCGCGAGCGACGGCGCCAGATCCTCCGCGCCGGGCGCCCAGCTGCTCCCGACATGGGTGATGGACAACGGCCGCCCATCCGCATCGATGCGGAAGCGATACGTCTGCGACGTCGGCTTGGTCTCGCCCCACAGCAGGGCTGAATAGGGCCGCCGCAACTGCGCTGCCGGGATCGCGAGGTCGCCGCACCGCACGTCGCCTGCTGTCCAGCGCTGGAGCGCCGCAGCCGCGACCGGCGCCGGCGCGACGATCGGGGACGGCGAAAACACCTGTGCGTCCGCGCCCACGGCCGATACGACACCCGCTAAAGCCAAAGCGATATTCAGCAGTCCCATCACCCCCTCTTTACCGGCATGGCCGGCACCTCAGGACACTTCTCGCCTCTCAATCCGAATTCTTCGCCGCACCCGCATTCTCCGACGCGCTGAAGCCCGACGCCTCGAACACCGGCTCGCCCCGCCGCCGCTTGTCGACGAAATCCGCGATGCTGGCGCTGGTCGCGTTGAGCAGCGGATAGGTGCGCGACGTCGTGATCCACGCGGGCCGGCGCTTGGCGCCGCCGCCGATCGTGTCGATCACCAGCACCACCAGCAGGAAGCCGAGGCTCGCCAGGATCAGGCCCTTGAGCGCCCCGAAGCCGAACCCCAGCGCGCGGTCGACCGGCCCCAGGACCGAGCTGCGCGTCCGCGATCCGATCGCATTCGCCACCAGCCGCCCGCCGAACCAGGTCACGCCGGCGATGATCGCGAACGCCAGCGTCGCCGCCCCCGCCGCGGTTCCCACCACCCCGGCGAACAGCGTGGAAAGGGGCGTGTGGAACAGCTTCAGCGCGAACACGACGAAGATCCACGCCATCAGCGACAGCACTTCGGTGACGAAGCCGCGCAGCAGTCCCAACACCGCTGCCCCGCCAACGGCAATCAGCACAACGATGTCGAGTGCGGTCAGGCCCATATGATCGATTCCCGTCCCCCGCCGCCCGCGCCACGCGAACCGGCTTTCCCGGTCCGCTATCCCCGCCCCAGCAGATGGTCAACGAACCGCCCGAGGTTGCCGAAGCTCGCGACCTCCACCGCCGCGCCTTCGCTTCCCTGCTTGGCCGGCACCAGCGCCCGGCCGAATCCCAGCTTCGCGGCCTCCTTGAGCCTGAGCGCGCCATGCGCCACCGGCCGCACCTCGCCCGACAACGCGATCTCGCCGAACGCCACCGCGTCGGCCTCGATCGGCCGCTCGCTCAAGGCGGAGACCAGCGCCGCCGCCACCGCCAGGTCCGCCGCCGGGTCCTGCACGCGATACCCGCCCGCGATGTTGAGATAGACCTCGCATGACGAGAGGCTGAGCCCGCACCGCGCCTCCAGCACCGCCAGGATCATCGCCAGCCGTCCCGAATCCCAGCCGACCACCGCCCGCCGCGGCGTCGCGCCGGAGGCGAGCCGTACCGTCAGCGCCTGCACCTCGACCAGCACCGGCCGCGTCCCCTCCAGCGCCGGAAACACCACCGTCCCCGCCACCGTCTCGTCACGCGCGGTGAGGAACAGGCTGGAGGGATTGGCGATCTCGCTGAGCCCGCCCGCTTCCATCGCGAACACGCCGATCTCGTCAGTGCCACCGAAGCGGTTCTTGGTCGCACGCAGGATGCGATACTGGTGGCTGCGCTCGCCTTCGAAGGCGAGCACGGTATCGACCATGTGCTCCAGCACGCGCGGGCCCGCAATCGTGCCGTCCTTGGTGACATGCCCGACCAGCACCAGCGCCGTCCCCCGCTCCTTGGCGAAGCGGATCAGCTCCTGGGCGGAGGCGCGCACCTGGCTCACCGTCCCCGGCGCGCCTTCGATCAGGTCGGAATGCATCGTCTGGATCGAATCGATCACCAGCAGCGCCGGCGCCGCGCCCTCTCCCAGCGTCGTCAGGATGTCGCGCACCGACGTCGCCGCCGCGAGCCGCACCGGCGCGCGCCCGAGCCCCAGCCGCTGGGCCCTCAGGCGCACCTGATCCGCCGCCTCCTCGCCCGACACATAGGCAACCGCACGCCCTGCGAGCGCCAGCCGCGCCGCCGCCTGCAACAACAGCGTCGATTTGCCGATCCCCGGATCGCCGCCGATCAGCGTCGCCGACGCTTCGACGAAGCCCCCGCCCAGCGCCCGGTCGAGCTCGGCGATCCCGGTTGCCATCCGCTCGGGCAAGGGAATCGCGGCGTCGAGCCCGCTCATCTCGATCGCGCGCCCGCCCGACTGCAGGTTGTGGCGCGCCTGGAACGGCGTCACCACCGCGCCTGCATCCTCGACCAGCGTGTTCCACTCTCCGCAATCCGCGCATTGCCCGGCCCATTTGGACGAGACCGATCCGCACAGCTGGCAGACGTAGCGCTTCTGGGGTTTGGCCATGCGGAGCGGCTTAGCCGAACCGGAACGATAAGGGAACATGGCAAAGCGGCACCTTCTCAGCCCGGCAGGGGTAGGCTATGCACCGCACGCTCGTTCAGGGAGAGCGTCATGCGGTCGATCCTGGCCTTTGCCCTATGTCTCTCGCCGGCGGCGGCGAACGCGCAGGACGTCTGGGGATGGAGCGTGCTCGTCCCGTCCTACACCGGCACCGACACGCTCGGGCTGCACCTGCGCGACAGGATGAACCACGCCGATCGCACGGGCCCGGCGCAGCGCGAGGAGCGGCGCCCGGTCGCCAAGGCACCGGTCGCGACCTTCCGCTATGCGCCCTCGCGCGAGCGCCGCGCCGCCAACCTCGCCCGCTTCGTCGAAAGGAGCCGGGCGATCGATCCGAAGGGCGCGGACGGGCTCGCGCAATTGTTCGCCCAGGGCGACATCATCGAGCGGATACGGCCGGAGCTGGCGAAACATGGCCTCAGCGTCGACGACGTCGCCGATGCCTATGCCGTGTGGTGGATCAACGCCTGGCAGGCGAGCCGCGGCCTGTCCGGCGACGTGAGCGATGCCGCCACCGCTTCGGTGCGCCGTCAGGTGACCGAGGCGATGGCCGCGACGCCGGCATTCCGCGGCGCAGGCGACGCCGCCAAGCAGGAAATGGCGGAATCCTTCCTCATCCAGGCGGTGCTGCTGGCAGGCGCCGTCGAGCAGTCGAAGGGCAACCGCGCGCAGCTGGACGCGGTGAGCCGGGCCGCGGTGCAGGGCGCGCACGGCATGGGGATCGACCTGCCTGCGATGACGCTGACCGACGACGGCTTTGTTCCCGCCGATCAGGCCGGCGCAGCCCGGCCTCGGCCCGGCGGAGAGCCGGTCGAGCTCGCCCGGCGATAGGGCGATCGGTCGCAGGACCATCGACATAGCGCGGCGCGCCCCACCCGATACCCTCTCGCCGGCGCGGCACCTGCCCGCGCTTCGGGGTGGAGTTCGCGCGGCGCGGGCGCTATCGGCGCGCGCCATGCACCCTTCCGACCTTCGCGTCGCCATGTTCAGCGGCAACTATAACTATACCCGCGACGGAGCGAACCAGGCCCTCAACCTGCTGGTCGGCCATCTGCTCGAGCGGGGCGCCGCGGTGCGCGTCTATTCGCCGACGATCGATCCGCCCGCCTTTCCGCCGACCGGCGACCTCGTCAGCGTGCCGAGCTGGACGATGCCGGGCGGCCGCAAGGAATATCGCGTCGCGCGCGGCCTTCCCGCCCGGACGCAGCGCGACCTCGCCGCCTTCGCACCCAATCTCGTCCATGTCTCCGCGCCGGATATCCTCGGCCATCGCGCGATCAGCTGGGCGCGACGCCGCGGCATTCCCGTCGTCGCCTCGCTCCACACCCGGTTCGAGACCTATTTCCGCTACTATCACATCGGCTTCCTCGAGCCGCTGGCGATCCGCGCGCTGACGCGCTTCTACAACCGCGTCGACCAGGTGCTGACCCCGGGCCAGTCGACCGCGGATATCATCCGGTCGTGGGGCGTCACCACCCCGATCGGCATCTGGTCCCGCGGCGTCGATCACGACCGTTTCAATCCCGCGCGTCGCAGCCTCGAGTGGCGCCGCTCGCTCGGCATCGCCGACGACGAGGTGGCGATCGGCTTCCTCGGCCGGCTGGTGCTGGAGAAGGGGCTCGACATTTTCGCCGACGTCTCGCGCGAATTGAAATCGCGCGGCGTCCCCCATCGCGTGCTGGTGGTCGGCAAGGGTCCGGCGCGCGACTGGTTCGCCGAGCGCGTCCCCGACGCGGCCTTTGCCGGCTTCCAGCGCGGCGACGATCTCGGCCGCGCCGTCGCCTCGATGGACATGCTGTTCAATCCCAGCGTCACCGAGACCTTCGGCAACGTCACGCTGGAGGCGATGGCGGCGGCCGTCCCGGTCATCGCCGCACGCGCGACCGGCGCGGTCGACCTCATCGAGGAGGGCGTCAACGGCCATCTCGTCCCCCCTCGCGACGTCGGCGCCTATGCCGACGCGATCGCCCACTACGTCCGTGACGGCGAAGCCCGCCGCGCCGCCGGGGCAGCGGGTCATGCCAAGGCGGCCGCCTATGTGTGGGATGCGGTCAACCAGGTCGTGCTCGACGCCTATCTGGAGGTGATGGCGCGCAGGACGCGGGGCTGATCCCTCACTCCGCCGGAAGGACGCTCTCACCCCGCAAGGGGCAAAAACCCGCCATCTCCGGCCGCAGCCGGTACACGCGCTGCGGCAGCGAGCCGATCCGCACTGCCCCGACCACCCGATAGCGTTCTGCCAGCACCCGCTCCACCTCGCGCACCGCGGCGGGGTTGCTGTTGTCCTTGGCCGCCCGCACCACGATCGTGCCGGGACAGCGGCCCAGCACGCGCCGCAGCTCCATCAGCGGATCGACCCCGATCGCCCGCGCCTCGCGGGTCTGGCTCAGATGGCTGCGGAACAGATAGGGCGTCAGCGTGCACGAGCGCGTGAGATGGTAAAGGATCGGCTCCGCCCCGAAGCCGAACATGCACCCCGCCGGCCGATCGCCGATCATCCGCACCAGCGAGGCGATCGCCTTCGCGTTCCCGCGCCGCTTCACATGATCACGGACGGTAAGCCCCGCCAGCACCAGCCCCAACAGCAGCAGCGGCACCACGATCCGCCACTCGAGCCGCCGCGCCTGCCCCGCCCGCGCGAACATCGGCGCTGCGGCGACGCTCAGCGGCACCAGCACCGGCAGGAAATAATGCGCCTTGAACGATTTCCCCAGCAGCACCGCCAGGATGGCGACTCCCAGCCACAGGAGCACGAATCTCATCGCCCGCCGCTCCGCCGGTGATGTCGCCGGTCGGCGCCGAACGCTCACTGCAGCGCAGGCGAGCAGCGGCAGCAGCCCGACCACGGCGAGCGCCACATAGGTGATCCTCTCGACCGCCGTATCGACGGCCTCCTGGTCGAAGATCGAAACGAAATTGGCATAGGCAAAGGCGGCGCCGTGTCCCGCCACGGCATAGCCGGCATAGGCGACCAGCGTCGGCAGCATCGCCGTACCCGCCCACAGCGCCGCGTCGCCCGCCAGGCCGGGCAGCGTCGCCCCGCTGCGATGCCGCCGCCAGACCAGCGCCAAACCGAAGAGCAGCCCCTCGAACAGCACGGTATATTTGATCTGGATGGCGATCCCCACCAGCGCCATCGCCGTCACGCCACGCCAGCGCGCGCATGCGCCGCTCGCGTCGCTCACTACGTCGACCATGATCAGCGCCGCCCCGGCCATGGCGAGGTTGAAGAACAGCGGCGCCTGCGCGCCCGCTCCATCGAAGATCAGCAGCCAGACGAGATAGACCACGCCCGCCACGACCGACGGCACGGCACCGGTTCGCCGCGACGTGATGCAAGCGACCAGCCACGCCGTCGCCGCCGCCGACAGGGTCGCGGCGACCTGGCAGGCGATGATCCCGTTCCCGCCGCCGATCCACCTGGCGGCGGCGAAGATCAGGAACAGTCCGATCGGCTTCCTGTCCCAGATGTCGACGAACGGCAGCGCTCCGTGCAGCATCCGGTCGCCGACGAGCAGGTAGAATTGCTCGTCGCTGTGGATCACCGGATTGCCGAACAGGGGAAAGCGCAACGCAAAGGCGATGAGCAGCAGGATCAGCGCATACCCCATGTGGAGCCGCTGTCGATCGCCTGTATTTTCATGGGGTTGGAGATGCATCGGCGCCTCCTTGCCCTCCTTTTGCGCGGAAGGCCATCGACGCGCGATCGGCGATCGGCGCTACGCTGTCCCGGAACGGCGCAGCAGGCCCTCCATCAACGCACGGAACGCCGGAATCGCCCTCCGCGATGCCTCCCGAGGATCATCGGCATTGGCGATCCACTGCGCCGCATAGGTCGAGGCACCGCAGACGAGCCGCGCGGTCGCTTCGGCATCGACCGGCTCGACCAGCCCCTCGGCCTGCAGCCGCTCCAGGCTGGCGCGCAGCGCGGCGACGCAGCCTTCCGTGTTCGACCAACGGAACGGATCGCCGAGCACCGCCGGTCCGTCGCGCAGCATGATCCGCTGGATCTCCGGCTCCAGCGCCAGCTCGACATAGGCGATATTCTCGGCGACGAAGCCCTCCCAGGGGGAAGCGGCCTTTGCCGAAACCTTGTTCAGCCGCACCGCGATCTCGGCGTCGATCTCAAGCAGCACCGCCTCGAACAGCCCCTTCTTGTCCCCGAAATGGTGATAGAGCGCGCCGCGCGTCAGCCCGGCCTCCGCGGTGAAGTCATCCATCGACGCCTCTGCATAGCCCTTCTCGCCGAACGCCTTGCGCGCCGCGGCGATCAGCCGGGCGCGGGTCTCTGCCGCCGTTTCCGCGCGGGATTTCGCCGCCATCGTAATTCGCTCCGCCCAGGCAGTTGACATACGCGTCGTATGTCACCACCTATTTCACATACGACGCGTATGTAAGCCATCCGACCGACGTCGCCAAGTCGAGGGGGCCAAGCCGAGAGGGCACGAGCATGACCAATCCCTATGCAGCGATCTTCCGGGCGCGGGGTGCGAAGGGCTTCGCTGCCGCAGCCTTCGTCGCCCGGCTGCCGATCGCGATGGCGCCGATCGGCATCGTCACCATGCTCTCGCAGAGCCGCGGCGAATATTGGCTGGCTGGCGCGGTAGCGGCGACATTCACCCTCACCAACGCCGTCGCCGCGCCGCAGATCTCGCGGCTGGTCGACCGCCTCGGGCAGTTCCGGCTGCTGGTCCCGGCCACGACGATCGCGGTGCTGGCCTTCGCCGTACTGATGATCGCGACCCACCGGCAATGGCCGGCCTGGACGCTGTTCGCTGCGGCGCTGGCGGCGGCGGCGATGCCCAGCATCCCGGCGATGGTCCGCGCCCGCTGGACCGAGTTGTTCCGCGACCGGCCTGAGCTCAACACCGCCTTCGCCTTCGAATCCGCCGCCGACGAGCTGGTCTACATCGCCGGCGCCTCGCTGTCGGTCGGGCTGAGCGTCGCCCTGTTCCCGGAGGCAGGAGTGCTCGCCTCGACCCTCTTCCTCGCGCTGGGCACCACGGCCTTCGTCCTGCAGCGCGGCACCGAGCCGCCGGTCCGCCGCACCGGATCGGGGCCGGGCAAGTCCGCAATCCTGCTGCGGCCAGTCCAGCTCGTCACGCTGACGCTGGTGTTCGTCGGCGCCATCTTCGCGACCGCGGAGGTGAGCACCGTCGCCCTCACCCGCGATCTCGGCCAGCCGGGCGCCGCCAGCCTGGTGATCGGCGTCTATGCTGCCGGATCGTTCGTCGTCGGCGTGATCGTCGGCGCGCTCAACCTCAAGGCGCCGCTGCAGCGCCAGCTGCTGGCCGCGCTCGCCGTGCTGCTGATCACGACGCTCCCCCTGCTGCTGGCCGATTCCGTCCCGCTGCTGGCGCTGACCATCTTCCTCAGCGGCGTCGCGGTCTCGCCGACCTTCATCACCGCTTTCGGCCTGGTCGAGCGCAGCGTCCCGTCCGCGGTCCTCACCGAAGGCGTGACCTGGGTGACGACCGGCATCGGCATCGGCATGGCGCTGGGGGCGTTCGTCTCCGGCTGGGTGGTCGACGAATTCGGCGCGCGCAGCGGCTTCCTGGTATCGGTGGGCGCCGCCGTGACGGCCCTGTCGATCGTCGCGCTGGGCCAGCCGGTGCTGACCCGGGCGCTCGGCACGGACCACCGGGGCTAGGGCCGATCGACATTCAAATCCTCCCCTACAAGGGGAGGTGGCGGCCGCGCAGCGGCTGACGGAGGGGTGTCCCCCCTGTCACACACCTCCACCATTCGCCTGACGGCGAATGGTCCCCCTCCCCTTGCAGGGGAGGATTTTGGGACAACGCCGCCGCGCCGCCGGTATCTGAATGTCGATCGGTCCTAGGACGGCGATCGTCAAGACGCCGCGCCGGCAGCGAGCGTTTGCGCCGCCCTGGGCCGAGACCGCACCAGCAGATAGAATGCGAGGACATGCGTGATCATCAGCGCGGGCACGTAGAGGATCGGAATCCAGTAGGTCGCCGCCAATTCCCCTGCCAGTTCCGGCAAGCGAACCTGGGCGCCGTGATAATAATTGATGAGAAGATCGGCCGTTCCCACCGCATTGAAGGCCACGACGAGCAGCCAGAACAGCGGACGCACCCGGACGGTCAGCAGCGCCAGCATGGCGAGGACCCCGGCGACGAAATCGCCATAGGCGGCGGGCACCGCGAAGCCCGTGGGCAATTCCCGGCCGACCACGCCTGGAAGGATGAAGGCTAGGCCGAAGAAGCGGAAGCTGTGCAGCGTGGCAATCGCCCGCTGCGCCTCGACAGGGTCCATCGACTTCAGCCTGGGCAGCACATAGGTGCCGAGGAGGAGCCAAGGCACATAGCCAAGGATCATCTGGATTCCGAAAATGGTCGACGGCGCCATATGCACCTCCTGTCGGGACTATCCCGCACGGGCTCGATGATGGATTCGGGCGTATCGCGTGCTATGCATGGTACCGATGGGTACCATAGTCAAGGGACAAAATGTGAGGATGACAACCGGAGCTCCGCCATCGCCGATGGATAGGGGGGCTGGCGCCGCCCGAATGCGCATCATCGATGCCGCGTTCGAAACCTTCAGCGCGCGCGGCTATTCGCAGACGAGCATGTTGGAGATCGCGACCCGCGCGAAAGTCTCCAAACGCGAGCTCTATGCCTTGGTCGGCAACAAGCACGACATGCTGGTCGCCTGCATCACGGAACGAGCGGGGCGCTTGCGCGCGCCGGCCGACATTCCCGAGCCTCGCGATCACGATAGTCTCTTCGATGCGTTGGCGACCTTTGGGAAACGGCTCCTGCGCGAGATCAGCGACCCGATCGTCCTCGGCGTCTTCCGGCTGGCGATTGCCGAAGCCGAACGGACGCCGGAGATCGGGCGCGCGCTGGATGCGATCGGCCGAGCGGCGGCGCGGAGAGAGTTGGTGACCCTGCTCGAAAAGGCGCAGGGACACGGCCTTTTGCGCGGAGGAGACCCCGCTGACATGGCGATCCGGTTCCTGGCGTTGCTCTGGGGCGACCTCATGATCGGTCTGCTCCTTCGCCTCGTCGAACCGCCGTCGGCGGAGGAAGCCGGGCGTCGGGCTCGCGACGCCGCCTCAGCCTTCGTGCGTCTACAAGCGGCTGGGACCTAGGGTCTTTCCGGTGAGATTGGATCGCTGCCATTCCCGCGAAGCCTGTCCTGAGCGCCTGCCTTGGCAGGCAGTCGAAGGGCCGGAATGCTGCAGCGATAGGAAAACTGCATGCTGGCAATCCTCGCCGGCCTGTGTTTCTATGCAGCGAATGCATGCCGTTGGTCGATGTGTCGATAACTGACGGGGAGTGCTCTTATGTCGATCGGACATCACGGACTGATGCCGGGCCGCTTGATTGGTGGCTGCTTTCTCGCGGTTACCCTGGCGTCCTCCGCACCAGCTCAAAACGCGGCGCCGGGAGATACCGGCCGGCCGCGCCCCGGGACACACGCCAAGACGTCGGTGGCGGCTCCACAGCTCCGGGCAACCCAACCCACCTCCCGCGCAGCAACCGCCACGCAGCCGAGCTCCGAGCTGGAGATGGTCAAACTTCAGCAAAAGATCAGCGAACGGCAGAGGGCGATAGCCCTGGCCAAAAGCATGGCCAAGGCCCAATCCGAAAGCCAGGCGACGATCGCAAACAATGTAGGCCGCTAATTCTGCTAGCTTCTTAAGCCAGGCTCTCAACCCATGCGAACGCCAGCGGCGCCTCGCGGAAAGCGAATCGGTCGACGTGCCGCGCCACCGCGTCCTTCAGCGCCTCGAGCTGCCCCTCGATGCTGGCGTCGATCCGCACATCGAGCGTCTCGGGCCCGGCGGCGAGCGTCACGAGCGCATCACCCGGCCAGTCGGCGCCGCGCGCGTCGCGCGGGAAGACGATCGTCCCATGCTCGGCGTTGAACACGACAGTGAGGTTATGCTGCCAGTGCTTGCACAGCTGCTGGAGATATTTGCTCGCCTGCGCCGTCGGCACCTTGGCGATCGCGCTGATCGTCATTCGCGGTTCCTCCCTGAAAAGCTGTGCCGGTGGCGTATAGTCCAGCCACCGGCACAGAAGTTGAAGACAGTTCACTTACGCTCCAGCCGCTCGATGCGACGGGTAGCCTCGTCGAGGATGTCGGCGATCGCGTGCAGCGTCTCGTCGTCGACGTCGCTCTGCGACAGCCGCTCGCCGAGCGCCGAGCGCAAATTGCCCATCGCGCGGCGGATCACGCCGCCGCTGGTGCGCTCGCGCTCCTCGCCGAGCTCGGTGAGCCGCGCCAGCAGCGCCGCCACCTCCTCGGCCTTGGCCTCGAGCTCGGCGTGGCCGGCCTCGGTCGCCGCGAACAGCTTGCGCGCGCCTTCCGACTGCTGCTCCTCGGTGAGGCCCATGTCGGCGAGCATGGTGAGCGTCGGATAGACCACGCCCGGGCTCGGCGCATAGGCGCCGCCGCTGCGCTCCTCGATCTCCTTGATGAGGTCGTAGCCGTGGCGCGGCTGGTCGGCAATCAGGCGGAGCAGCACGAGCCGCAGCTCGTTGCCGTCGAACATGCGCCGGCGACCGCCGCGTCCGCCGCGGCCACCCTCGCCCGCCATGTCCCAGCCGAAGGCGAAGAACGGGCCATGGCCCCAAGGGCCGCCCCCGCGCCGGCCGCCCCAGCGACCGCCGCCATGCCATCCGCGCGGCCCGCAGCCGCGACCTTCTCCACGATGTCCGAAATGCATTGAAATGTTCCTCTGATGATTCATGATGCTTCTAAGATATATCTTGAGTCTTATGAGTCAACCCCCATTGCACGTACGACTTTCGTGACTTTCGGGCGCGGCATCCCGAAAGCAGCCGCTGGCCCATCGCCCCCGTCGCCCCTATCTTGGCAGGCCATGGCCGACCTCTTCGCCGCCTTCGATCCGCCCCCCGCCGCCGACGCGCCCTCGCCGGACGCGCCGCTCGCCGACCGGCTGCGCCCGGCGCGGCTCGAGGACGTGGTGGGCCAGGAGCATCTGACCGGCCCGGAGGGCGCGATCGGCCGCATGGTCGCGGCAGGACGCCTGTCGTCGATGATCCTCTGGGGCCCGCCCGGCACCGGCAAGACCACCATCGCCCGCCTGCTCGCCAACGCGGTGGGGCTGCGCTTCGTCGCCATCTCGGCAGTGTTCTCAGGGGTGGCCGATCTCAAGAAAGCCTTCGCCGAGGCCCGCCAGGCCGCCCGCGCCGGCCAGCGCACGCTGCTGTTCGTGGACGAGATCCACCGCTTCAACCGCGCCCAGCAGGACGGCTTCCTGCCCTATGTCGAGGACGGCACCGTCACCCTGGTCGGCGCCACCACCGAGAACCCTTCGTTCGAGCTCAACGCCGCGCTGCTGAGCCGCGCCCAGGTCCTCATCCTCCACCGCCTCGACCGCGCAGCGCTGGAGAAGCTGCTCGATCGCGCCGAGACGATCATGGAGCGCCCGCTCCCGCTCACTCCTGCCGCCCGCGACGCGCTGGTGGCGAGCGCGGACGGTGACGGCCGCTTCCTCCTGAACCAGGCCGAGACGCTCTATTCGGTCGACATCGCCGAGCCGCTCGATCCCGCCGGCCTCTCCAGCTTCCTCCAGCGCCGCGTCGCCGTCTACGACAAGGACCGCGAGGGCCATTACAACCTGATCTCCGCGCTCCATAAGTCGATGCGCGGCTCGGACCCGCAGGCCGCGCTCTACTATCTCGCCCGCATGCTGACCGCCGGCGAGGAGCCGCTCTACGTCCTGCGCCGCATCACCCGCTTCGCCAGCGAGGACATCGGGCTCGCCGATCCCAATGCGCTGGTGCAATGCCTCGCTGCCAAGGACGCCTACGACTTCCTCGGCTCGCCCGAGGGCGAGCTCGCGATCGCGCAGGCGTGCCTCTATTGCGCCACCGCGCCCAAGTCGAACGCCGCCTATGTCGCGCAGAAGGCCGCCTGGCGGTCGGCGAAGGAGACCGGCTCGCTGATGCCGCCCGCCTCGATCCTCAACGCGCCGACGCGGCTGATGAAGGACATCGGCTACGGCAAGGGCTACGCCTACGACCACGACACCGACGAGGGCTTCTCCGGCGCCGACTATTGGCCCGAGGAGATGGGCCCGCAGACCTTCTACGCCCCCACCGACCGCGGTTTCGAGAAGCGTCTGCGCGAGCGGCTCGATTATTGGGACCAGCTCCGCCGGGAGAAACGCGATGGCTGAGCGCTTCGACAGCTGGGACGACGTCACCGCCTTCGCCCTGGCCTTGCCCGACGTGGAACTGGCGCCCTTCTACGGCACCCCCTGCCCCAAGGTGAACGCCAAGGCCTTTGTCTCGCCCAGCCGGGAGTCCGACAGCTTTCATGTGATGAGCCCGCACGAGGAAAAGGCGGTGCTGCTCGAAACCGACCCCGACACCTTCTGGCAGACGCCCCATTACGAGAACTGGCCCGGCCTGCTCGTCCGCTACGGCTCGGCCGATCCCGAGCGCGTCGCCAACATCATCCGCCGCGCGTGGTGGGACCGCGCGAAAAAGCCCCAACGCACCGCCTTTGGCCCACGTCCCTGATCATTTCACCCATTTCGCCGCGATCGACTGGTCGGGCGCCGTCGGCCCGCGCCAGCCCGGCATCGCGGTTGCGCTGTGCACGCGCGACGGCGGTCCGCCCGCATTGGTCCGCCCCGGCCATGTCTGGTCACGCGTCGACGTGCTCGACTGGCTGAGGCACGGCCTCCCGCCTGCCACGCTGGTCGGCCTCGACCTCGGCATGTCGCTGCCCTTCGCCGACCGCGGCGCCTTCTTTCCTAGCTGGAGCGAAAGCCCGCCCGACGCTCGCGCGCTCTGGGCGCTGGTCGACCACCTCTGCGAGGCCGACCCGCACCTCGCCGCCTCCAGCTTCGTCGATCATGCGGAGGCGTCGCGCCACTTCCGCCGCCACGGGGGCCGCGCCGGCGACCAGTTCGAGCCGGGCCGCGGCCGCCTGCGCGTCACCGAGATCGCCCAGCGCGAGCAGGGCCTCAATCCCTACAGCAACCTCAATCTGGTCGGCGCCGCCCAGGTCGGCAAATCCAGCCTCACCGGCATGCGCCTGCTCCACCGGCTGAAGGATGCGCTGCCGATCTGGCCCTTCGATCCGGCCCCCGCCGCCGGCTCGCTCATCGTCGAGATCTACACCAGCATCGCCGCCCGCGACGCCGGCCGCCCGCGCGGCCGCACTAAGATGAAGACTATGGAAGCCCTCAACCAGGCCCTCGTCTCTCCGGCGATCGCCAGCGCTCCGGTGCCCGGTGCAGGCCCGATCGACGACCACAGCAGCGACGCCCTCCTCACCGCCGCCTGGCTGCGCGCCTGTGCCCGCCGCAAGGAACTCTGGCGCCCGGCCGCCCTCGTACCCGCCCTCGCCCACACCGAGGGCTGGACCTTCGGCATCACATGACGCAAGGGAGCCGGACGCCGGTTTAGCTCAGCTGGTAGAGCAGCGGTTTTGTAAACCGAAGGTCGCGGGTTCGATCCCTGCAACCGGCACCACCCCCTCCGTCACAACAATCCTCCCCGAGCACGCCCGGGGAGGATCGGCAAGCCTTACCACACCTTCACACGCTTGTCCGGCGCCAGGTACAGCTTCTCCCCCGCTTGGACGTTGAACGCCGGATACCAGGCATCCAGGTTCCGCACCGTCTGCACGCGCCATTGCGCCGGCGCATGGACGTCGGTAGCGATCGCGGCGCGCAGCGCCTTCTCGCGCACCTTGGTCTTCCAGCTCTGCGCGAAGGCGAGGAAGAAGCGCTGGTCGCCGGTCAGGCCGTCGATCACCGGCGCCTCCTTGCCGCCGAGCGAGGCACGGTAGGCCTCGTAAGCAGCGGTCAGCCCGGCGACGTCGGCGATATTCTCGCCCAGCTCCTGCTTGCCATTGAGGTGCAGCCCCGGCAGCGCCTCATAGGCGTCGTACTGCGCCGCCAGCGCCGCGCCCGCCTTCTCGAACCGGGCGAGGTCGGCCGGCGTCCACCAATTGTGCAGCTTGCCGCTCGAATCGAAATCGGCGCCGAGATTGTCGAAGCTGTGGCTGATCTCGTGCCCGATCGTCGCACCGATCGAGCCGTAGTTGGCGGCGGCGTCGAACCTGGGGTCGAAGAACGGCGGCTCCAGGATCGCGGCCGGGAAGTTGAGCGCGTTCTGCAGCGGTAGGTTGATCGCATTCACCGTCTGCGGCGTCATCCACCATTCGCCGCGGTCGACCGGCTTGCCGATCTTGGCGATCTGGTGACGATACTCCGCGAGCTCGGCGCGACGGGCGTTGCCGAGCGGGTCGTCGGCACGGATCTCCAGCGCCGAATAGTCGCGCCATTTGTCCGGATAGCCGACGCCGACCTTCAGCACCTGGAGCTTGCGCCGCGCCTCGGCCTTGGTGCTGTCCGCCATCCAGTCGAGCGCCGCCACCCGCTTGTCGAAGGCGGCGACGATGTTCTTCACCATCCCCTCGATCTCGGTCCGCGACGAGGCGGGGAAATATTTGGCGACGTAGAGCTGGCCGACCGCGTCGCCGAGGTCGTTGTTGACCGCGGTGATCGCGCGCTTGTCGCGCGGGCGCTGCTGCGGCGTGCCGTAGAGCGTCTTGCCGTAGAAGTCGAAACGCGCGTCGTCGAACGCCTTGGGCAGCGTCGCCGCGGCGGTGTTGATCGAATGGAAGGTCAGCCAGGCCTTCCAGCTGTCGAGCGGCTCGCTCTTGACCAGTGCCGACAGCTTGGCGATCGCCGCCGGCTGCCAGGCGATGAAGTCCTGCTGGCCCGGCAGCCCCGCCGCCGTCCAATAGGCATCCCAGTCGATCCCCGGCGCCTTGCCGGCGAAGTCGGCGCGCTTCCAGGGATTGTTGGCCTTGTGCGCGTCCTGGCTGGTCGGGATGTCGGCGTGCGCCGCTGCGATCTTCATCTCCAGCGCGAAGATGCGATCCGCCTTCGCCGCCGCGTCGGGCACGCCGGCCAGGCCCAGCATCCTGGCGAGATATCCCTTATAGGCGTTGCGGATTTCAACCATCTCGGGCTTCGGCGACAGGTAATAGTCGCGGTCCGGCAGCCCCAGCCCGCCCTGCATCAGATAGGGCACGGTGCGGGTCGGGTTGTTGAGGTCCTGCGTCACGAACAGGCCGAACAGGTTCTCGGTCGAGAAGTTGGTCGCGTTGAGGGGATCGGTGTCCGCACGCATCCGCGAGCCGAGTAGCGACGACAGCGCCTTCACGTCGCCGACCGCCGCGATCGCATCGAGCTCGGGCTTGAGCGGCGCGATGCCGCGCTTCTCGATCCCCGCCGTGTCCATGAAGGCGGCGTAATAGTCCGCGATCTTGCGCTCGTTGCTGCCGGCCGCCGGATTGGCGTCGCTGATGCTCTTGATGAGGTCGGCGTTGCGCTGCTCGGCCACTTTGATCACGTCGAGGAAGGCGCCGGTCGACGATCGGTCGGCCGGGATCTCCGCCTTCGCCCGCCATGCGCCGTTGGCATAGGCGTCGAAGTCGTCGCCGGGCTTCACGTTCTTGTCGATCGCCGACTGGTCGACGCCGGCGAGCGTCCCGGCAGCGGCGACGCTGGCGTTGTTGGTGGTGGTGGACGAGTTGCACGCGGTGCTGGCGAGCAGCAGCGCGGTGACAAGGGCAAGACGTTTCATTTGAGGATGTCCCCTCCGCAATTCCAGATGCCGCTTGGCTACACCCGCGCGAGACACACCGCCAGCCGCCTTCCCTTAACGCCCCGGCCCGGCTAGCACCTCCGCCCATGAGCGCACCCGTCCTCGACACCCGCCTCTCCCCCGACAGCGAGCAGTTCCGCACCAATGCCGCGCACAATCGCGCGCTGGTCGAGCGCCTGCGCGCCGACGTCGCCCAGGCCGCGCTCGGCGGCAGCGACAAGGCCCGCGAACGCCACACCGCGCGCGGCAAGCTCCTCCCCCGCGATCGCGTCGAGCGGCTGCTCGATCCCGGCTCGCCCTTCCTCGAGATCGGCCAGCTCGCCGCCTGCGACATGTACGAAGGCGAGGTCCCCGGCGCCGGCATGATCGCCGGCATCGGCCGCGTCTCCGGCCGGCAGGTGATGATCGTCTGCAACGATGCGACGGTGAAGGGCGGCACCTACTATCCGATGACGGTGAAGAAGCACCTGCGCGCCCAGGAGATCGCCGAGCAGAACCGCCTCCCCTGCGTCTATCTGGTCGATTCGGGCGGCGCCAACCTGCCCCACCAGGCCGAGGTGTTCCCCGACCGCGAGCATTTCGGCCGCATCTTCTTCAACCAGGCCAACATGAGCGCGAAGGGTATCCCCCAGATCGCCTGCGTGATGGGCAGCTGCACCGCCGGCGGCGCCTATGTCCCCGCCATGAGCGACGAGACGGTGATCGTGCGCGGCCAGGGCACGATCTTCCTCGCCGGCCCGCCGCTGGTGAAGGCCGCCACCGGCGAGGTGATCTCCGCGGAGGAACTGGGCGGCGCCGACACCCACGGCCGCAAGTCCGGCGTGGTCGACCATGTCGCCGAGAACGACGAGCATGCGCTGACGATCGTCCGCGACATCGTCTCGACGCTGCAGCCGCAGCATCAGCCGGGCATCAACCTGCGCGAGCCCCGCCCGCCGAAGTTCGCGGCCGAGGATCTCTACGGTATCATCCCCACCGACGTGCGCGCGCCCTATGATGTCCACGAGGTGATCGCCCGCCTGGTCGACGGATCCGAGTTCCACGAGTTCAAGCCGCTCTATGGCAGCTCGCTGGTCTGCGGCTTCGCGCACATCTGGGGCATCCCCGTCGCGATCCTCGCCAACAACGGCGTCCTGTTCAGCGAAAGCGCGGTCAAGGGCGCGCACTTCATCGAGCTCGCCTGTCAGCGCCGCGTGCCGCTGCTGTTCCTCCAGAACATCTCGGGTTTCATGGTCGGTGGGAAGTACGAGGCGGAAGGTATTGCCAAACATGGCGCGAAGCTGGTGACCGCCGTCGCCACCGCGAGCGTGCCGAAGATCACCGTCCTGATCGGCGGCAGCTTCGGCGCCGGCAACTACGGCATGTGCGGCCGCGCCTATAGCCCACGCTTCCTGTTCACCTGGCCCAACAGCCGCATCAGCGTGATGGGCGGCGAACAGGCTGCCTCGGTCCTCGCCACCGTCCACCGCGACGCCGAGACATGGACGGAGGAGCAGGCCGAAGCCTTCAAGGCGCCCATACGCCAGCGCTACGAGGACGAAGGCAACCCCTGGCACGCGACCGCGCGCCTATGGGACGACGGCATCATCGACCCCGCCCAGACCCGCGACGTCCTGGGCCTGGCGTTCGCCGCGACGCTCAACGCACCCATCCCCGAGACGCCGAGGTTCGGCGTGTTCCGGATGTGATGGGGGAAGACGGCGCCTATTCAATCCTCCCCGAGCTCGTCTCGGGGAGGGGGACCATCCGGCGCAGCCGGATGGTGGAGGGGCAGGCGCGATCGCGCTGTGGCAATGACGCCGCGCAAGGCTGCATCCATATCATTGAGGATATCGCCGGCCGGAATCCGCAACGTCATGATACCGTGCCCCGCCAACCATGCGTCACGGTGCGCATCCAGAACCGGCTGATCGCCGCGCGAATGGGCTTCCCCGTCGACCTCGATCACCAGCCGGGCGTCGCTGCAATAGAAGTCGAGAGTATAGGGTCCGCTCGGATGCTGCTTGCGGAACTTGAGCCCGCACGGTCGCGAACGCAGCGCGGTCCAAAGCAACACTTCCGGCAACGACATCTTCCGCCGCAAGGCGCGGGCGCGTTTCACCCCGCCTCGCTTCGCTTTCGGCGCAACATCTTTGAGCATCGCCCAGGCCCCTCCACCATGCTTCGCATGGTCCCCCTCCCCGAGACAAGCTCGGGGAGGATTTGAAAGGTATCCCCATGATCCTCGCCGCCCTCCTCCTCGCCCAGACCACGCCGACCAAGCTCCCGCCGGCCAACCCCCTCCCCCCGCCCGGCGCGGAGGAGTCGGCGGTGCTCGCCCCGATCGAGGCGATGTTCGCCGGCCTCGCCGCGCGCGACGGCGCGAAGGTCCTCGCCCAGACCCGGCCGGAGGGCAGCGCCACCGTCGCGATCGAGAAGCCGGACGGCACGCGCAGCCTCAAGCACTTGAGCTGGGCCGAATTCACCGGTGGCATCAAACCAGGCCCGGAACGCTACGAAGAGCGCAGCGGCACCCCCGCGATCGACATCGACGGCGACATCGCGATGGTGTGGGCGCCGTACCAGTTCCTCGTCGACGGCAAGGTCCACCACTGCGGCGTCAACCACTTCGACCTCGTCCGCGAGAGCGGCCAGTGGAAGGTGCTGAACGTCACCTGGTCGCAGCGCACCACCGGCTGTGAGGCGCCGTGATCGCCGCGCGCGATGCCCTCTGTCCTACATCCCCCGAATATGCCTAGGCTTGCCGGCAGGAGGAATATTGGAAGCCTTTATTTTCATAGCCCCTGCGCACGAAGTTAGAGAAATTTGCGAAGATACGGAACAGGCAAGATGTTGAAATCGCTACTGATTGCCAACCGCGGGGAAATCGCCTGCCGCATCATTCGCACCGCGCGGGCGATGAAAATCCGCACGGTCGCGGTCTATTCGGACGCCGACTCGAACGCACTCCACGTCCGCCAGGCCGACGAGGCGGTGCACATCGGCCCATCGCCAGCGCGCGAGAGCTATCTCGTCGGCGACCGCATCATCGCGGCGGCGAAGGAGACGGGCGCCGAGGCGATCCACCCCGGCTACGGTTTCCTCAGCGAGAACGCCGATTTCGCCCAGGCGGTGATCGACGCCGGCCTGATCTGGGTCGGCCCCAGGCCCGACAGCATCCGCGCGATGGGCCTCAAGGACGCCGCCAAGCAGCGCATGATCGCCGCCGGCGTGCCGGTGACGCCCGGCTATCTCGGCGAGGACCAGTCGCCCGAGCGCCTCTCCCGCGAAGCCGAGGCGACCGGCTATCCGGTGCTGATCAAGGCCGTCGCCGGCGGCGGCGGCAAGGGAATGCGCCGCGTCGACCGCGCGGAGGATTTCGCCGACGCCCTCGCCTCCTGCCAGCGCGAGGCCGCATCCTCGTTCGGCGACGATCGCGTGCTGATCGAGAAATACATCCTCTCGCCCCGTCATATCGAGGTGCAGGTGTTCGGTGACGCCCACGGCAACGTCGTCCACCTGTTCGAGCGCGACTGCTCGCTCCAGCGCCGCCACCAGAAGGTGATCGAGGAGGCCCCCGCCCCCGGCATGGACGAGGCGACGCGCGAAGCGATCTGCGCGGCGGCGGTGCGCGCGGCAAAGGCGGTCGACTATGTCGGCGCCGGCACCATCGAGTTCATCGCCGACGCCAGCGACGGCCTGCGCGCCGACCGCATCTGGTTCATGGAGATGAACACGCGGCTCCAGGTCGAGCACCCGGTGACCGAGGAGATCACCGGCGTCGACCTGGTCGAGTGGCAACTGCGGGTAGCATCAGGCGAGCCGCTGCCGAAGGCGCAGGACGAGCTGGCGATCAACGGCTGGGCGATCGAGGCGCGGCTCTATGCGGAGGATCCGGCGAAGGGGTTCCTGCCGAGCCCTGGTCGCATCGACCATCTCGCATTGGATCATCGCATTCGCGTTGAAACCGGAGTTGAGGAGGCTGACGCCGTCAGCCCCTTCTATGATCCAATGATCGCCAAGCTAGTCGCCCACGCCGACACTCGCGACGTTGCGCGTACCAAGCTGATGCACGCACTGGATCAGAGCTATGTCGCACCGCTCCGCACCAACGCCGGCTTCCTTTTCGAGTGCCTCGACTGCTCGGAATTCGCACTGGGCCAAGTCGATACCGGTTTGATCGAGCGGGCCGGTGAAGCGTTGTTGCCGGCGGCGGAGCTGTCCCAGGCCGTGCTCGATGCCGCTGCGCGACGCTACCGCCGCGACTGGCTCGATTGGGCGGGTCTCGACCTGAACGAGCAACATCGGCGGGCAGGGCTGTTCGGCTTTCGGCTGAACGCCGCTGCCAAGGATACGATCGACCTCCATGGACGGGGCGGCAAGGGAGTCGGCTCGACAATGGGCTTCGACAAGCCGTTCGGGATAGCTTCGACAATGACGTCGGAGGGCGAAATCCTCGTTACCGATCGCGGTGTGACCTACACCTTCGATCAGCGTCCAACGACGGGCGGAGCAGCGGGTGCAATCGGCGATGGCGCTATCCTCGCGCCGATGCCTGGCCGCATCACAGCCGTCGAGGTCGCGGCTGGCGAGCGCGTCGCCACAGGCCAGAAGCTCGTCACCCTCGAAGCGATGAAGATGGAGCACGGCCTCACCGCCCCGTTCGACGGCATCGTCGCGGAGCTCGACGTCGAACCCGGCGCACAGGTGAGCGAGGGCCGGATGCTGGTCCGGGTGGAGAAAGCGGAGTGAGCTACCTTCCTCTCCCGCTCGTGCTGAGCTTGTCGAAGCACCGCTCTTTTCTTCTCTCTTGCGGGTTGAAGAAGGACGGCCCTTCGACAAGTTCAGGCCGAACGGATTTGGGGGGAACGCGATGACCCTCCACCTCCGCCAGGCCACCATCACCGACCTCCCGGCCATCGTCGCGCTCCTCGCCGACGACGTGAACGGCACGCAGCGCGAGGACGCCTCGCTTCCGCTCGACCCGGGCTACACCGCCGCCTTCGCCGCGATCGCGGCCGATCCCGACCAGGAGCTCATTGCCGCCGAGCAGGACGGCCGCATCGTCGGCACGCTGCAGCTGAGCTTCCTCCCCGGCCTCTCCTTCAAGGGCGCTTGGCGCGGCCAGATCGAGGCGGTCCGCATCGCCGGCGACCTGCGCGGCCAGGGGCTCGGGGGCGAGATGATCCGCTGGGCGGTCGAGCGCTGCCGCCAGCGCGGCTGCCGCATGGTCCAGCTCACCTCCAAGACCAACCGCGCCGATGCGCACCGCTTCTATGAGAAGCTCGGCTGGAAGAAGACCCACGCCGGCTTCAAGCTCCAACTGACGGAGGACCGCTGATGGCCGGCCGCTACTTCGACGAATGGCGCGTCGGTGATCGGATCGAGCACGAGCTCCGCCGCACCGTCACCGAGACCGACAACCTGCTGTTCTCGACGATGACTCACAACACCCAGCCGCTCCACCTCGACGCCGAGGCGGCGCGGGCGAGCGAGTTCGGGCAGATCCTCGTCAACGGCACCTTCACCTTCGCGCTGATGGTCGGCATCACCGTCGGCGACACCACCGCCGGCACGCTCGTCGCCAATCTCGGCTACGACAAGCTGGTGATGCCCAAGCCGGTGTTCATCGGCGACACCCTCCGCGCGGAGAGCGAGGTGGTCGAGACCCGCCCGTCGAAGTCGCGTCCCGGCCACGGCATCGTCACCTGGAAACACCGCATGTTCAACCAGCGCGACGAGATTGTGTGCGAATGCCTGCGCAGCGCGCTGCTCAAATCGCGCGTCCAGATCGTGTGAGCGCGGTCGACGTCGCCATCGTCGGCGCCGGCGCGGCCGGGATCGGCGCGGCCCGGCGCGTTGCGGCAAGCGGCCGTTCGGCGCTGCTGGTCGAAGCCGGCAGCCGCATCGGCGGCCGTGCCTGGACCTTACCGGTGGAGGGGATGCCGCTCGATCTCGGCTGCGGCTGGCTCCATTCGGCCGAGCGCAATCCCTGGGTGCGGATCGCCGAGGAAGCGGGCTTCGCCGTCACCCGCGGCCCGACCGCCTGGGGCAAGCAGTATCGCGACCTCGGCTTCACCCAGGCCGAGCGCGACGCCGCCGGCGCGGCCTATGCGGCGTTCGAGCAGCGCCTGCGCGACGATCCGCCGGCCAGCGACCGCGCCTTCGACGCACTGCCGCCGGGCGGCGAGTGGAACGACTTCATCGAATCGCTGTCGGGCTACATCAACGGCGCCGGGCTCCGCACGCTCTCGATCGCGGATTACCTCGCCTATGACGGCGCGGCGAGCGACCAGAACTGGCGCCTTCCCGCCGGCTACGGCACGTTGGTCGCAGCCAGCCTGCCGCGCCTGCCTGTCGCGATGGCGACGCCGGTCACCCACATCGACCATGCGGGCAGGCTCCTCCGCCTCGAGACATCGCGCGGCGCCATCGAGGCGCGGACCGCAATCGTCACGGTCCCCACCAATGTGATCGCCAACGGCGCCCTCTCCTTCTCGCCCGCGCTAGGCGACCATGTCGAGGCGGCCGCCAGGCTCCCGCTCGGGCTCGCCAACAAGATCTTCCTCCACCTCGACGGCGCCGAGGAGATCGACCCGGACAGCCACCTGCTCGGCAATCCCCGCGATCCGGCAACGGGCAGCTATTATCTCCGTCCCTTCGGCCGCCCGGTGATCGAATGCTTCTTCGGCGGCGAGGGAGCGAAGGAGATCGAGGCGACCGGCCTCGACGGCGCCGCGTCCTTCGCCGCGGCCGAGTTGTCCACGCTGTTCGGCAGCGGTTTCGCCAGGCGCCTCCGCCTCGTCGCCGGCTCGGCCTGGGGCCAGGCGGACGGGTTCGGCGGCTCCTACAGCCACGCCTGCCCCGGCCATGCCGGTGCCCGCGCGGTGCTCGCCCGCCCGGTCGACAACCGCCTCTTCTTCGCCGGCGAGGCCTGCTCCCCCACCGACTTCTCCACCGCCCATGGCGCGCTCGCGACCGGCATCGCCGCGGCGGAGGCGGCGCTGGCAGTGCTTGACTAGTCCGTCTTAGTGCGCTCCGCCGTTCGTGAATGCTTGAACCCTCAAGCGCGGAAAGACGTCTTCAAGCGGCTTGGTATCGGGCAACACATAGACATATCCGCCCTTCTTCTGAAAAAGTGGACGTACGCCCTTGTTATATAGCGCCATGGGCACGTTGATACACCCGAACGTTATACGGTTGTCGTCCGGGGTCGGCGACAGCATCCGCTGGCGACGCCGTTCCTTCCTGCTGGCGCCCTTCGGGATCGGGTGGAGCGCCACCGACGTGGCATAATCGACCCAGAGCACTCTCTGCTTTCCGGCGGCCAATCCATATTTCGCAAGGAAGCGCCCCGCAGGCGTCGTCTTCTCCGCAGGACCGATTTCGGCAAGATTTTTACTACCGACTCCGGGGGTTGCGTCATCCCCGACGGCCACGCCGATCAACACCGGAGCCTTGCCGAGCGGTTTCCCCTTTGCATTGAAGAGGAAGAGAGAAGCGGCCTTCTTGTCGATGATGATGTACGGCAGGGAACCATTATCCCCCGACGCAGCGATCCAATCGGCGACGCGCATCGCCGCCGCCGATCGGATCATCCCGTCCTCGGCTTCCGCACTCTCCGGCTGCGACGATACCGACTCAAGCGGCCGAGCGCTTTCGGCCCGTGCGGGCACGGGAATGGTCAGCGCCAGTCCGGCAAGCGCCGCAAGGACATGGATCATCGCTCGAGGCGCTCGCAATCAAACGATCGTCGCCCCGAGAGGAAGCCGAGGCGGGGGATCACAATCTGGTCAGCATTTGCTCGCTTGCAGCATCAATTGCGGGGTCGCTTACGCTGATTCTCCTGCATCCGCTGCTCGATGCCGTCCACCCGGGCATTGAGCTGATCCAGGCGCTGGCCATTGTTCTGTGCCTGCCCGGATGCCGCCTGCGCCTCTGACAGCGCCGACTTCGCCGTGCCGTCGGTCTCCTGCACTTTTGCCTCGAGCGCATCGACGCGTTGGCTCACGGTGGCGATCTGCTCCCTCACGAAGCCCTTGGTGGCACAACCGCCAAGGCCCAGCGCACCAATCAGGATCACAGCCGCAGGGGCAAGTTTTGTCACGTACGCCGACATCACATTTTTCCAATGGTTAACGAACTGTCACAACCCCAAGCCGAGTGCCCTGGTTCCAACAATCCGATTCTGTCCGGCTGTGCATCTGCTCAGGCGAGTGGATAAGGCCGGCGTTCTCATCCTGCGGGCCCGGTTTCCTCATGCCGATCGCCTTACGCCGCCTTGCGCTCGCCCTTCGGCACGGGATTAGAGAACTCCATCTGATCGTCGACCGACCCGAACCGCAACATCATCAGGTCATGCACATAGCTCTGCTTGAGCCGCCACGGCGCCTTGGTGCCCTGCTTCGGAAAACGATCGAGCGCCCGCTGCACATAGCCGGACGTAAAGTCGAGAAACGGCAGCGCCGCCACTTCCGGATCGCGCACGCGCGGCGTCGCCTGCCTCAGCCCTCGCGCCCGCATCGTGTTGAGCAGGCGGCAGACATAGGCGCAGGTCAGGTCCGCCTTTAGCGTCCACGACGCATTGGTATAGCCGAACGACGACGCCAGATTCGGGATGTCGGAGAACATCATCCCCTTGTACTGGAACGACTTGGCCGGATCGACCGCGACCCCGTCGACGCTGAACTGGAGCCCGCTCATCAGCTGGAGCTCGAGCCCGGTCGCGGTGATGATGATGTCCGCAGGCAGTTCCTCCCCGGATTTGAGCCGGATGCCGCCCGCTGTGAAGCGCTCGATTTCCGCCGTCACTACCGAGGAGGTGCCGGCCTTGATCGAATCGAACAGGTCGGCGTCGGGCACCAGGCACAGCCGCTGATCCCAGGGATTGTAGCGCGGCGTGAAATGTTTCGCGACGATCTCCTCCCCCAGGTGCTCGCGCGCCCAGCCGAGGATGCGTTCCTTCGCCTTCTCCGGATACTTGCGCGCCCGCGTGTAGAAGAACTGGCCGAGCAGCACATTCTTCCACCGCGTGAGCCCATAGGCAATCTTCGCGGGCAACCGCTTGCGTAGCCAGTTGGCGATACCGTCCTCGCTCGGCCGCGACACGACATAGGTCGGCGAACGTTGCAGCATGGTGACGTGGCCAGCGGTCTTGGCCATCTCCGGCACCAATGTCACCGCGGTCGCGCCGCTGCCGATCACGACCACGCGCTTGCCGGCATAGTCGAGGTCCTCGGGCCAGAACTGCGGGTGGACGATCCGTCCCTTGAAGTCCACTGATCCCGCGAACTCGGGCGCATGGCCGCACTGGTAGTTATAATAGCCCGAGCACATGAAGAGGAAGTTGCAGGTGATCTCCACCCGCTCCTTCTCCGGCCCGCGTTCGATCGTCACCGTCCAGGCGGCGTCGGGCGTCGACCAGGCGGCGCTGAGCACGCGGTGCTGGTAGCGGATGTGCTTGTCGACACCGTAGTCGCGCGCCGCCTCGGTCAAATACCTGAGAATCGACGGCCCGTCGGCGATCGCCTTGGACTCGGTCCAGGGTCGGAAGGAATAACCGAGCGTGAACATGTCCGAGTCCGAGCGGATGCCCGGATAGCGGAACAGGTCCCAGGTGCCGCCCAGCCGTTCGCGCCCTTCGAGGATCACATAGCTGCGGTCCGGGCAGCGCGACTGCAGGAAATAGCCGGCACCGATGCCGGAGATTCCCGCGCCGACGACGACCACGTCGAAATGTTCGGCCATTCTGTCTCTCTCCTGCGTACCGATTATTCCAAAATCGGTTGCAAGGAAAGACGGATCATCTTCATCCGCCTTCGAGTTCGTCGACCGCGCTTTCGAGCCGGTCGAGCATCGCGTTCAGGGCCGCGATCTCCTCGACCGAAAAGGTACCGAAGATCCGCGCCTCCATCTCCAACGCTTTCGGAGCGACTTCGGCGTAAAGCTCGCGCCCGGCGGCGGTGAGTGCGAGCAGATGGGACCGTTGATCGTCCGGATTGGGCGTGCGCGCGACAAGGCCGCGCTCGGCGAGCGCAGCGGCAGCGCGGCTTACCGTCACCTTGTCCATCCGCGTCGCCCGCCCGAGCGCCTGCTGGGTGAGCCCTTCGCTCTCTGCGATCACCGCCACCAGCCGCCATTCGGGGATGCGCAGGCCGAACAGCGAGCGATACGTCTCCGCGATCGCATCCGACACGCGGTTCGATGCGATCGACAGCCGGTAAGGGAGGAACGAGTGGAGGCGGAGCTTTCGTGTCATATCCGCCCGACTGTGCGGGAGCGGGCGGCTATGGGCAAGTACGCCTTAGCCTTTCATCTGGCGGGCGATCGCCTTGCGGGTGGCCGCTCCATACGGCGGCTTGAGGCCGGCAAGCCTGGCGACGTCGAGTCTCGACTGCTGGAACACCGCACGGGCGTGGCTGAAGGTCCTGAAGCCGTCGCGACCGTGATAGGCCCCCATACCGGATGGACCAATGCCGCCGAAGGGAAGCTCCTCCATCGAGACGTGGAAGATTACGTCGTCGATCGTCACCCCACCCGAGATGGTGCGGTCGAGCACGCGACGGCGTTCGGCGGCGTCGGAGCCGAAATAGTAGAGGCCGAGCGGTCGGTCGCGGCGGTTCACCTCGGCGATGGCATCGTCGATCGTCTCATAGCGGCGGACGGGAAGGATCGGGCCGAAGATCTCCTCCTGCATCACCGTCATGTCGTCGGTCGCATTGCGGACGATGGTCAGCGGCATCTTGCGGCTGTTACTGGCGGCGAAGTCCTCATTCGCCGGATTGACCGTGACCAGCTCGGCGCCCTTGGCGCGGGCATCCTCCAGCCAGTCGTGGAGGCGCTGGTGATGACGATCGTTGATGACCGAGGTGTAGTCGGGATTGGCGAGCAGCGTCGGGTACATCGCCGAGGCGGAGGCCACGAGCGCGTCGACCACTTCCCCCTCCTTTTCATTCGGCACCAGCATATAATCGGGGGCGAGGCAGATTTGTCCCGCGTTGAGCATCTTGCCCATCGCCACCCGCTCCGCGGTCTTGCGAACGTCGGCGGAGCGGCCGAGGATCACCGGGGACTTGCCGCCGAGCTCGAGCGTCACCGGGGTCAGATTGTCGGCGGCGGCGTGGAGAATATGACGACCGATGCCGGTAGCGCCGGTGAAGATGAGATGGTCGAACGGCAGCTCGGCGAACGCCTTGCCGACATCGGGGCCGCCGGAGACGAATGCCAGCTCCTCGGGCGCAAAATAGCGCGGCGTCAGTTCCTCGAACAGCGCGGCGACGCGGGGGGTATATTCGCTGGTCTTGACCATTGCCCGGTTACCGGCGGCGAGGATGCCGGCGAGCGGCGCCATTACCAGATTGACCGGGAAGTTCCACGGGCTGATCACGCCGACCACGCCCTTGGGCTGGAACTCGACGCGGGCGCGGGCGCCGAGCAGGCCGAGCGGAAACAGCACCGGCCGTCGCTCCGGCCGCGACCATCGCTCGAGGTGCTTCAGGGCATGGCGGAGCGGGGCGACCGAGGCGGCGATGTCGGTGATCATCGACTGTTCGCGGCTGCGATGGCCGAAATCCTCGCTGAGGGCGTCGCAGAAGGCGTCGGCATTGTCCGCAACCATCGCGATCGCGCGCTTGAGGCGGTCCTTGCGAGTGGCGATGGCGACCGGCAGTTCGGCGGTGAAGGCGGCGCGCTGGGCCGCGAGAATTGCCGTAAGATCGGTCATCGGCCCTCTTCCCGGATATTTACTGACCCCAGTGTAAATAGGCTTCGGGCCTTTGGGCAAGGCTGCTCGCGAGCCACAGCCACACGACGAAGGCGCCAGCTGCAAGTAATGTCCCCAGCGGGAGGCGGTCGGTCGCACGCATCCGACGCACCAGCGCCACGCCGAGCCCGAGCAGACAGGCGATGAGCAGCACCGCCGGCAACGCACGCCAGCCGAGCCACAGGCCGATCGCCCCGAACAGCTTGGTGTCGCCGCCGCCGAGACCTTCCCGACCCCGCAGCCGCCGATAGCCGGCCGCGACCAGCCACAACACCGCGAAACCGGCGACGCCACTGATCAGCCGGTCGGCGAGCGGCGGCAGACCGAGGATCGTGCCCGACAGCGCCAGCGCACCCGTCAGCTCGTTCGGCAACCAGAAAGCTCGCAAATCGATCGCAGCCAACGCGAGCAGCAGCCAACCGAACAGTGCCCCCGCCGCCCCTTCCCAGCCCGGCACGGCGAAGCCGGCAGCAAGGCCGATCAGCGCCCCGACCGCCTCGGTAACGGGATGGCTCGGCGCGATCGCAGCGCCGCACGTCCGGCACCGGCCACGAAGCGCGAGATACCCAACCAGCGGCACCAGCTCGAAGCCATTGAGCGTCCGTCCGCAGCCGTCGCATTGCGAGCGGCCGCGGAGCGCCGACCGCCCTTCGGGCCAGCGGATCGCGACGGTGGCGATGAAGCTGCCGAACACCGAACCGAGGAGACCGAGCAGCAGCGGCCAGAGCGGCTCGACCGGCATCGGCTCAGCGGGTCAGCAAGGCGAAGAACTCGGCCGGCGGCGGAGCCTCCGCAAAGGCGGGAACCCCGTCGGGAAGTGCAACCCACGGCTGCTTGCGCTTCACCCAGATATGCGCGCGCGGCTCCAGCCGATCGCTGTCGTCGAGCGTGCCGGCGCGGATGATCCGGAGCTGCGGCCGGGCGCTGTTCACGTTCCACAGCCGCGTATGGCACGTGCCGCAGATATATTGAGTGGAGATCGATCCGCTCGGGTTGGTGAAGGCGTAGGTGACGATGGGCCCTTCGCCTGCCACCTCGTCCTCGCCCACCACACCCTGCATGGTGAAGGCGCTGCCCGACCAGGTCTGGCAGTCGCGGCAATGGCAGCAATAGACCGGCGGCAGCATTTCGAGCGCGAGCGTGTAGCGGCTCGCCCCGCAGCGGCAGCCGCCGGTGACGGTCACGCCGCCTTCTTGAGGTGCCGGCGCCCGAGCAGCTCGGCGATCTGAACGGCGTTGAGCGCGGCGCCCTTGCGGAGATTGTCGGAGACGCACCACAGCGCGAGGCCGTTCTCGACCGTCGGGTCCTCGCGGACGCGGCTGACGTAGGTCGCATATTCGCCGACGCACTCGACCGGAGTCACGTATCCGCCGTCCTCGCGCTTGTCGACGAGCATGATGCCCGGCGCCTCGCGCAGGATCGCCTGGGCCTCGGCGGCGGAGATCTCGTCCTCGAACTCGATGTTGATCGCCTCCGAATGGCCGACGAACACCGGCACGCGGACGCAGGTAGCGGTGACCTTGATCTTGGGATCGAGGATCTTCTTGGTCTCGACCACCATCTTCCACTCTTCCTTGGTCGAGCCGTCGTCGAGGAAGCTGTCGATGTGCGGGATCACGTTGAACGCGATCTGCTTGGTGAACTTCTTGGGCTCGGCGCTGTCGCCGACGAAGATGTTGCGGCTCTGCTCGAACAGCTCGTCCATGCCCGCCTTGCCGGCGCCCGAGACCGACTGATAGGTCGCGACCACCACGCGCTTGATCTTCGCGGCGTCGTGGAGCGGCTTCAGCGCCACCACCATCTGCGCGGTCGAGCAGTTCGGGTTGGCGATGATGTTGCGCTTCACATAGCCGTCGATCGCCTCCGGGTTCACCTCAGGCACGATCAGCGGCACGTCGGGGTCCATGCGGTAGAGCGAGGCATTGTCGATCACCGTGCAGCCGGCGGCGGCGAAGCGCGGCGCGTGCGCCTTCGAGCCGTCGGAGCCGATCGCGAAGATCGCCATGTCCCAGCCCTTGGGATCGAAGGACTCGATGTTCTGGACGCGCAGCTTGCGCCCGGTCTCGCCAAAGTCGATCTCGTCGCCCTGGCTGCGCGACGAGGCGAGCACCGCGATGTCGTCGATCGGGAACTCGCGCTCGGCGAGGATCGCGAGCACCTCACGCCCGACATTGCCGGTCGCGCCGGCGACAACCACACGGTAACCCATATCCGTCGTTCCATCCGTAATCGTCATCCCGGCGGAAGCCGGGATCTCGTGCCTCAGGCCGTTCGCTGCCGCATGAGATCCCGGCTTTCGCCGGGATGACGGTTTAGTGTCGCCGCGCGGTTACGCTTCCCGCGCGCTCTCGGCAACCCAAGCTCTACTTGGGCCCGGCCCCCACCGTCCTATCGAGGAAGTTGAGGATGGTCGTCCAGACATGGATATCCTTCACCGCCGAGTGGGTCTTGCCCGGATAGAGCATCATCTCGAACGGCGTGTTGGTCGCCTGCATCTTCGCGGCGAAGGCCGTCGTGTGATCCAGCACGACATTGTCGTCGGACATGCCGTGGATCAGCATCAGCGGATCGGTGATCTTCGGCGCGTTGTCGATCGCGTTGGACGCGGCATAAGCCTTCGGGTCCGTCCGCGGATTGCCCATGTAGCGCTCGGTATAATGGGTGTCGTAGAGTTCCCACTTGGTCACCGGCGCGCCGGCGATGCCGGCCGCATAGACGCCGGGATTCGCCTCCAGCATCTTGAGCGTCATGTAGCCGCCATAGGACCAGCCGTAGATCGCGATCCGCTTCGGATCGACGAAATCCAGCGTCTTCAGATAGTTCGCACCCGCAAGCTGATCCTGGACCTCAACTGATCCCATCGCGTGCCAGATCGCGTCCTCGAACGCCTTGCCACGATTGGCCGAGCCGCGATTGTCGATCTGGAAGACGATATAACCCTTGTCCACGAGCAGCTGGTGGAGCGGCCCGCCCCAGCTGCGGCTGACGGTCTGGCTGTGCGGACCGCCATAATGTTCGAAGAATACGGGGTATTTCTTGCCGGGCTCGAGCGGCGGCGTGATCATCTGCCAGTGCAGCGTCGCACCGTCGGCAGTCTTGAGGTCGCCGAAACGGGTCTGCTGATGGCTGGCGAGATAGGGGTAATAGGGATGCCCCGCAGCCAGCGCGTTCTCGCTGATCCAGGCGGTGCGCTGGCCGGTCGTATCGGCGAGATAAACTTCGGTCGGCTGCTCCGGATTGGAGCGCGTGACGATGAAATGCGTCGCGCTCTTGTCCGCGACCGCGCTGTTCCACCAGCCGACGCCGGTCAGCCGCGTGATCGCGCCCGTCTTGCCGAGGTCGAGGCTGTAGAGGTGGCGCTCCAGCACGTCGTCCTTGTTGCCGAGGAAGTAGAGCTTCTCGTTGGCTTCATCGACCGCGACGACGCTCGCGACCTCCCAGTCGCCTTTGGTCAGTTGCTTCCAGCGCCCCTTGACGTCGAGGCGATAGAGATGGCCGTGACCGTCACGCTCCGACCACCAGATGAAGCTGCCGTCCTTCATCGGCTCGAGCCCGAAGTCGCCCTCCTTCTCGGGCGAGGTGGCGAGATTGATCCAGCTCTTGGGCTCAGCCTTCTCGCTGAACAGCAGCGTCGAGGCGCCGGTGGCGGGATCGACCTTGAGCACGTCGAGCTGGGTCTGGGTGCGGTTCATGCGCTGGACGAGCAGCGCGGAGCCGTCGGGCATCCACTTCACGCGGGTGAGATAGATGTCCTTGTCCTTGCCGAGGTCGACGCGGACCTTGCCCGAGCCGTCCGGGCGCATGACGTAGAGCTCGACCAGCACGTTGGGGGTGCCGGCGGCGGGATAGCGCTGGTCGAACACCTTGGCGCCGTCCGCGCCGATCGCGGTGCGGGTGACGATGCCGACCGGCGCCTCGTCGAAGCGCTCGACGGCGATATGTTGCTCGTCGGGCGACCACCAATAGCCGGTCGAGCGGTCCATCTCCTCCTGCGCGACGAACTCGGCCTCGCCCCAGTGGACGGTGCCGGCCCCGTCCGGGGTGATCTTCTTGTCCTTGCCGGTGGCGAAATCGAGAATGTGGAGATTCTGGTCGCGCACGAAGCTCACGAACTTGCCGCCCGGGCTGACCGCCGGGTTGAGCTCGCCGTCGGGCGTGTTGGTCAGGCGGTGGACGTTGCCGTCGAGGGTGGCGAGGTAGAGATCGCCGTCGAGCGGGACCAGGATCGAATGGCCGTCGGTCGACCATTGATAGTCGACGATGCCGCGCTGGTTGCCGATGCGAGCGCGCTCGCGCTGCATCTTCTCGGCCTCGCTCAGTTCGGCGCCGGTGCCGACCTTCTTGCTGTCGACCAGCATGCGCCATTCGCCGGTGGCGGTGTCCATCGCCCACAGGTCGTAGCGGTCCTTCTCGTCGGCGCGCGGGCGCAGCGAGGTCACCAGCTTGCCGTCGGGCGACATGGCGAGCGCGCGCGGCTTCTCGCCGGAAAGGTCGGGGCTGGCGAAGACGCGCTGGAGAGTGAGATCCTGGGCGTCAGCAGGAAGGGTCATGGCGGCGACGGTGGCGGCAGCGGCCGCGGCGAGGAGGCGATGCATGGGCGGGTGTGTAACGACCCGCCCGCTCCTCGCCAACCCGGCTCAGGCCGGTTGCGCGGCCGCCGTCCGCGGACTTCTGCGGATGGGCAGAGATCGTCCGGCCAGAATCGAGCGCCACGCCCATTCGACCGGGGCGATCCTGTAGTAGCGCAGATAGACATTCGCCGCCCATAGCAGCAGCGCGTTCACCGCGACGGCGGTCAGCATCCAGACCGCCCAGCTGTGCTTACCATAAAGGCCGAGCGCGAAGGGCGGATAGAGGATCCACAGGCAGATGATCGTCTGGGCGATGTAGAGGGTGAGCGCGGTTCGGCCGGCGGCCTCGAACGGCTTCAGCAAGCCGGCGCCAGCCGCTGTCCGCAGCAGCAAGTGGATGAGGCCGATATGGCCGAGCGTGGTGGCGAGCCGCGCCAGCTCCTGCGTCGCCCAGGTGATCGAAGGGCCCTCGTAATCGGCGAGATCGTTGAACGCGCCGATCGCGCGGATGGCCAGGCCAAAGGCGTAGCAGGCAAACGTCAGGAGCAGGTAGAAGCGCGTCGAACGGTTACCCTGGATCACACCCCATTTGAACAGCGCCGCGCCAATCAGCATCGTCGCCGCCGCCTCCCAGATCCATATCGGTTCGAGGAACATGCCCTCGAGATAGAGGAAGATACTCCATTGCGCTTGCGCCCAGCTCATGAAGCTGCCCGTCGCGGCGGAGCGCCCCTTGTCCTCGGCGGCCATGCGGGCCTCCATCTCCCGGTGCTGCTTGGCGCGCTCGGCCTTGCGCTTGTCCACATCGGCAAGGGTCTTCGCATCCTCCTTGCTGATCGGTTCGCCCGCCTTTTGCCTGACTTCGATCGCCGCCGCGCGCTGATCCTGCAGGCGCGTCATCATATAGCCGGTACCGCCGCCGCCGAGCTGCAGCAGCGCGAAGACCAGGCCGACGCCGAGCAGCCATCTGGCGCTGAGCCGGCGGAACAGGAAGGCGATCAGCGCGGCGAGGCCGTAGGTGTGGAGGATGTCGCCCGGCCACAGCAGGATGAAGACATGGACCAGGCCGAACAGGAACAGCACGACGTTGCGCCAATAATAGCCGCGCAGCACCGCCCACCGGCTCTCCGCCGCCCTCTCCGCCCGTTCGGTCAGGATCACCATGCCGACGCCGAACAGCATCTCGAGCAGGCAGCGCGCGGTGCCGTCGGCAAGGGTATTGCGCAGGAAGAAGGCGATCCGGTCGGCGCCGCTCATGCCGTAGCGGCCGATGTCCACCCACCCCATGAACAGCGCGCCGCCCATGTCGTTGATGTTCATGAACAGGATGCCGAGAATCGCCACGCCGCGCAGGATGTCGAGACTGGCGAGGCGCGGTGCGCCATCGGGCTCGGCGGCGGTGGTCATCGCCAACGGCTGGGCGGTGGTATCGGTCACGCGCTTCCCCCTTTGGTGTAGGATCAGAGTAACACACCCGGACAAGGGTGCAACGCCAAATCGGGGACGAGGAAGTATTGTGGAGTAACTGGCCGGCGCCGGAATCGAACGGGGCGACGGAGCCTATTGCTCCGACGCCCCGCAAAAGGCTCTCGCGATGGAGGCCGCTTATTCGGCCGCCACGGCCTCCTCGGCCTGGCGGTTGTCGCGGCGCTCGGCGATGCGGGCCGACTTGCCGGTGCGGCCGCGCAGGTAATAAAGCTTGGCGCGGCGGACGGCGCCCTTGCGCACCACCTCGATCGAATCAACGTTGGGCGAATAGAGCGGGAAGACGCGTTCGACACCCTCGCCGAAGCTGATCTTGCGCACGGTGAACGAGCTGCCCATGCCCTTGTTGGCGCGGGCGATGCACACGCCCTCGAAGTTCTGGACGCGGGTGCGCTCACCCTCGACCACCTTCACGCCGACCTTGAGCGTGTCGCCCGGGCGGAATTCCGGAATCTTCTTCGCCTCGTTGAACTTGGCGATCTGCTCGGCTTCGAGCGTCTGGATCAGGTTCATGACTTGTCCGTCCTGGTTCTCTGCCGCGCGCCAGAGGGAGAACCGACCCGAGCGCCCTCGTGGCGCTCCCAAAGGTCCGGCCTCCTTAGCCGTGTATCGGTCTCGGCCATCGACTTGCGCCAGGCCGCGATCCTCGCATGATCCCCCGATCGCAGCACTTCGGGGATCGTGCGCCCTTCCCATTCGACAGGTCGGGTATAATGCGGATATTCGAGGAGGCCGCTTTCGAAGCTTTCCTCGTCCCCGCTGGAAGGCGCGCCCATTACGCCGGGAATGAGCCGAATGCAAGCGTCGAGCACCACCAGCGCCGCCATCTCGCCGCCGGAGAGGACATAGTCGCCGATCGAGACCGGTTCGATGGGGCGCGCCTCGAACAGACGTTCGTCGATCCCCTCGAAGCGGCCGCAGAGAAGGACGACGCCGGGGCCGGCGGCGAGCTCGCGCACGCGGGCCTGGGTCAGCGGGCGGCCGCGCGGAGTCATGGCGAGGATCGGGCGCCCCTCCCCCACGCTATCGACCGCCGCCGCTAGCACATCGGCGCGCATCACCATGCCGGCGCCGCCGCCGGCGGGCGTGTCGTCGACCGAACGATGTTTGTCCGTGGCGAAATCGCGGATCTGGACGGTGTCGAGGTTCCAGCGCCCCTCGCGCAGCGCCCGGCCGGCAAGCGACGTACCGAGCGGACCGGGAAACATTTCCGGGTAGAGCGTTAAGACGGTGGCGGCGAACGGCATCGTGCGGCTGTCGCCCGAAGGGCCGCGCTTGGCAAGGGATGACCGGTGAACCAGGAATCCGACGACTGCATCATCATCGGCGCCGGGCCAGCCGGACTGACCACGGCAATCTACCTCGCCCGCTTCCATCTCTCGATTCGGCTGTTCGACAATGGATCGAGCCGCGCGGCGCTGATCCCGCGGACGATGAACCACGCCGGCTTTCCGGACGGGATCGCCGGCGCCGACCTGCTGACGCTGATGCTGCGCCAGGCGGAGAACTTCGGAGCGGTACGCGAGACGGTCGAGGTAACCGCAGTGGTGCCGGAGGATCGCGGCTTCCGCGTCGAAGCGGGCAGCCGCGACTATCGCGCCCGGACGGTGCTGCTGGCGACCGGCGTGGTCAACAACCGGCCCGAGATGGATGCCGAGGAGCATGACCGGGCGCTGGCGCGCGGCCTCATCCGCTACTGCCCGATCTGCGACGGCTATGAGGTGACCGACAAGGCGGTCGGCGTGATCGGCACCGGCGAGCATGGCATGCGCGAGGCGCTGTTCCTGCGCGGCTATACCCGGGAGGTGACGCTGATCGCGCACCAGGGGCCGCACGAGCTCGACGAGACATGCCGGCGCGCGCTCGACGAGGCGGGCGTGGAGCGGATCGACGGGCCTTGCACGCCGATCCGGATCGACGGCGACCGGATCGCGGTCGGTACCGCGGAGGGTGAGCGGCGGTTCGACAGCCTCTATCCGGCGCTGGGATCGGTGATCCGCTCAGAGCTGGCGATCCGTGCGGGCGCGCGGGCGAGCGCCGACGGCTGCCTGGAGGTCGACGAGCACCAGCGCACCTCCGTGCCGGGGCTGTTCGCTGCGGGCGACGTGGTGAAGGGGCTCGACCAGATCAGCCACGCGATGGGCGAAGCCGGCGTCGCCGCGACGACGATCCGCAACGCGCTGAACGAGATGCGGCCGATTTGGCGCTAGCGCGCCCGCCAGCCGAGTTTCTCCTCGGCGACGAACCAGACGGGCAGCACCGCCAGCGCGGCAAAGGCGCCGACGAAGAAGCTGACGAGAAGGAAGACGGCATCCCAACCGGGCTCGCTCCCGGGCGTACGCTTCTCCAGATAGCTGAGCCACACCCACCCCCCGGCAAAAAGCGCCGGAACAGCGATCGTCAGGACCAAGCGCCCAAGATGCCGGAGTCGTAACAGGAACGCCGCCGTCAACCACAGCGCGAAGGCGAGTCCGGTAAGCGCCAGCAGCCACGCCACCAATGTCATGGCGCGAGCTTACCAGAAGCCGACGTCGCCGACTATGCCTCCACCTTACCGGTCTGCAGCGCCATCGCCCAGTCGGTGTGCCCTTCCCGCTCGGCTTTCGCCGCAGCGGCGGCGTGGTCGTAGGGGACGGCGCGTAGGTCAAGATCGCCGTCGGAACCGAGGATCGCGTAGCGTGCCGACGGGTCGCCGTTCTCGACGCGGTAGGGATAGGGGTGATCGTCGACGAATGCCTGCAGGCCGACGCTGCCCGGATTGGCGGCCCTGCGCCCGTCGGGCAGCGTGACGGTCGCCGGCAGATGGGTGTGGCCACACAGGATCAGCCGCTCCGATACGCATTCGAGGCGGGCGGTGATTTCCTCGATCGTCGCGCGACGGATGCCCGTGAGCTCGATCGTCTCGATCAGGGGCCGGACGTCGCTCGACGGGGTGCCGTGGCAGAGAAGGATGCCGTCGGCCGTCAGCGTCGGTGGCAGACTCGCCAGCCAGGCGAGGTGCGCGTCTGTCAGCGTCGCACGGGCGTGGCGGTCGCTCGCGTTCATCCGGTCGGGCGGCACCGTCAGCAGCTGGCGTTCGTGGTTGCCGGCGATCGTCGGCCAGTCGAGCGACATCAGCAGGTCGGCGGTCTCGGCCGGCCAAAGCGGACCCGACAGCAGGTCGCCGAGGTTGAGCCAGCGTGTGCAGCCCTGAGCCTCGGCATCGGCGATCACCGCCTCCAGCGCCGGCAGGTTGCCGTGGACGTCGGAAAGGATTGCCGTCCGAGTCATTCGGCGAAGGCGGCGGTCACCACCAGGCGATCGTCATTCCATTCGGGCACCGCAACGGGGGTCATCGGGACCATGAAGCGCTTGCCGTCTGGCCGCTCGATTTCGAGCACGTCGCCGGCGCCGTAATTGTCGACCGCGACGACGGCGCCGAGCGTCTCGCCGGCGGTCGAGACGGCGGGAAGGCCGATCAGGTCGAAGTGGTAATATTCCCCCTCCCCCAGCGGCGGCAGCGCGGAGCGGGGGACGGTGAGTTCTGTGCCGCGCAACGCTTCCGCCGCGGACCGATCGGCGACTTCGGCGAAGCGGGCTATCGCGCCGTTGGGGCCGTCGCGGAGCGCCTTCAGCGACAGGGCGCCGCCGTTGAAGCTGCGATAGGTCGCGAGATCGTCGGCGAAGACCTTGAGGCGAACCTCGCCGGCGATGCCGTGCGCGCCGACGACCACCGCGAGCGTGACCGGACGGTCAGCGTCGCGGCGAGCCGCCGTCGCCGCCGGGGGCGTCGTCGGCGCCTTCGGCGGGCTCTTCGGTGGAGACGCCCTGGTTGGTCGCGTCGTCCTGGTCATCGGCGGGCGGCTGTTCGGGTGGCGGCTTGCTGGCCATGATGCGCTCCTCTCGGGTCGGAAGGGAAACGCATCAGGCCAGCATCCGATGCCTTACTCGGCCTTGGCTTCCTCGTCGGCAGCCGGAGCAGCCTCCGCCTCGGCCGGCGGAGTTTCCTCGGCAGCGGCCTCGGCCGGCGGGGTCTCCTCGGCCACCGCCTCGGCGACGGCCTCGGCCTCCGGCGTCGGCTCCTCGGTCGCGGCCTCGACCTCGGCGGCGATCACCGCCTCGGCTTCCTCGTTCGAGCCCTCGGCCGGAGCCGGGGCCGCGGACGCGGCGGCAGCGGCCTCAGCGGCTTCGGCTGCCTTGGCGGCGCGCTCCTCGGCGCGCTCCTTGGCCTTCTCGCCCGGCTCGGCCTTCTTGGGGTTGTTGCGCGCGGCGCGCTCGCGGACGCCGGCGGCATCGAGGAAGCGGGCGACGCGGTCGGTCGGCTGCGCGCCCACGCCGAGCCAGTGCTTGGCGCGGTCGGCGTCGAGCTGGACGCGGCCGGCATCATCCTTGGCGAGCAGCGGGTTGTAGTTGCCGATCTTCTCGATGAAGCGGCCGTCGCGGGGCGAACGCGCGTCGGCAACTACGATGCGGTAATAGGGCCGCTTCTTCGAGCCGCCACGCGACAGGCGAATGCTGAGTGCCATTTAAGTTCCTTCTTTCTTTCTCGTAGGTTGATGCCGGAATCTTCCGGCCGATCTCACTTCTTCTTCAAAAAATTCTCGAAGCCCGGCGGCAGGTTGGGCATCCCCGCTCCACCCAGGCCGGGAAGACCGCCGGCCGGACCGTCCATCTTCCCCATCATGTCGCCGAGCGGCTGGCCGCCGAGCGCCTTGCCGACGCCGCCCATGCCGCCGCGCCCGAGCAGCGCCGCCATGCCCTTGATCCCGCCCATCTTGCGGATCTTCTTCATCGCGGTCGACATTTCCTGATGCATCTTCAGGAGCTTGTTGACGTCCTGCACGGTGGTGCCGGAGCCCTTGGCGACGCGGATCTTGCGCTTGGCGTTGATCAGCTCGGGCTTGGCGCGCTCCCTGGGCGTCATCGAGGTGATGATCGCGTCCATGCGCAGCAGCACCTTGTCGCCGCCGGCCTGGTCGACCGCGGCCTGCGCCTTCTTCATCCCCGGCATCATGCCGGCGAGCGCGCCGATGCCACCCATCCGGCGCATCTGCGAGAGCTGGGCGCGCAGGTCGTTGAGGTCGAACTGGCCCTTGGCGAGCTTGGCCGCCATGCGCTCGGCGTCTTCCTGCTCGATCGTCGCCGCGGCCTTCTCGACCAGCGACACCACGTCGCCCATGCCGAGGATGCGGCCGGCGACGCGGTTCGGGTGGAAGGGCTCGAGCGCGTCGAGCTTCTCGCCCATGCCGGCGAACTTGATCGGCTTGCCGGTGACCGCGCGCATCGACAGCGCCGCGCCGCCGCGGGCGTCGCCGTCCATGCGGGTCAGGATCACGCCGGTGAGCGGCACCTGTTCGGAGAAGGCCTTGGCGACGTTGACCGCGTCCTGGCCGGTCAGGCTGTCGACGACGAGCAGGATCTCGTTGGGGGTCGCGATGTCGGCGACCGCCTTCATCTCGTCCATCAGCGCCTGGTCGACGTGGAGCCGCCCGGCGGTGTCGAGCATCAGGACGTCATAGCCCTGGAGCTTGGCCGCCTGCAGCGCGCGGCGGGCGATGTCGACCGGCTGCTGGCCGGCGACGATCGGCAGGGTCGCAACCTCGGCCTGGGTGCCGAGCACCGCCAGCTGCTCCTGCGCGGCCGGGCGGTTGACGTCGAGCGACGCCATGATGAGCTTCTTACCCTGCGACTTGAGCAAGCGGGCGAGCTTGGCGGTGGTGGTGGTCTTGCCCGAGCCCTGGAGGCCGACCAGCATCACCACCGCGGGCGGCGTCACGTCGATGTCGAGCCCGGTGTTCTCCGAGCCCAGCATCTCGACCAGCGCGTCGTTGACGATCTTGACGACCTGCTGGCCCGGCGTGACCGAGCGCAGCACCTGCTGGCCGACCGCCTGCTCGGTGACCTTGTCGACGAACTCGCGTGCGACCGGAAGCGCGACGTCCGCCTCGAGCAGCGCGACGCGCACCTCGCGCATCGCGGCGCGGACGTCGGCCTCGGTCAGCGCGCCGCGGCCGCGCAGGCGGTCGAACACCCCTCCCAGCCGGTCGCTCAAGCTCTCGAACATCTGCGTCTCCAAATACCTCCAGCCACGTAACGCGAAAAACGCCGGCGGACGAAACCTCGTCGGCCGGCGTCGCCCGTAGGCGGCGAATGCGTCACGTGCCCGAAGGAACGATCGGGCGGGCACTTAGGCCAGAGTTGCGGAAATCGCAAGTCCGGGCCCTGTGTTGCTTCCATCCGGGCGGGAGAGGCTCTCGGAAAGTTGACCAAATTGACGCATCTCACATGCGAGACGAGCGAGACAGGTCTCACACGAGAGCGCACGAGCATGAGCGCGACGTCGACGCGGCGTGGACGCGACACCGAAGCAACGCGAGCGCGACACCGAAGCTACACAGGCGCGGCACCAACGCAACGCTGACGCAACACCAACGCGACACCGGAGCGACACCGGGGCGACACCGGGGCGACACCGGGGCGACACCGGGGCGACACCGGGGCGACACCGGGGCGACATGGGTTAGATGAACGGTTTCAAAGAGCGGTTCGGCCTCGCAGTAGCGCTGGCCGGGGCGAGCCAAGCAGGCGAAATCCTACATTGCAAGCCGCAGCCAAACCAAAGGAGAGGAGTGCGATTAGAAATCCTCCCCCGCCAGGGGGAGGTGTCAGCCGCAGGCTGACGGAGGGGGAGGACGGCAACTCATTATCGGTGTGCTTCCGCCCCCTCCGTCACGCTTCGCGTGCCACCTCCCCCTGGCGGGGGAGGATTGGAAAGAGGCCGCCCTACGCCCCTTAACCCGATCTACACCTTCGACGTGCCAAGCCCGGCCGTTGGTCGGCTCGGGGGCAATTAGGGGCATGGCACTGGATTTCGACGAGGACCGTCGCGCACCTCGCGGCGCGCCGCGCGACCTGGTCACCGGGGCGATCACCGTCGCTTCGATCCTGATGTTCGTCGGCATCGGCAGCCAGGTGCTCGCCGCCACGGTCCGCCACTATTTCATGGGCGGCGCACCGGTCGACCAGCCGCTGGTGGTGGCGCTGCTGCTCAACATCGCGCTGATCCTGCTCGGCTGGCGCCGCAACCAGGCGCTCGCCCGCGAGGTTGCCGAGCGTGCCGCCGCCGAGGAGCGTGCGCAGATGCTCGCCGCGCGCGACCCGCTGACCGGCTTCCTCAACCGCCGCAGCCTGGCCGAGGACGGCGCGGCGCTGTTCGCCCGCGCCGAGAAGCGCCGCAAGGCGATGGCGCTGCTGATCCTCGACCTCGACCATTTCAAGACGGTCAACGACATGCACGGCCACGCCGTCGGCGATTCGCTGCTGCGCGCGGTGGCGGTCGAAATCGAGCGCGTGCTGCCGGCGAGCGCGCTGATGGCGCGGCTGGGCGGCGACGAGTTCGCCTGCGCCTTTCTGTTCGATGCAGCCAATCCCGACGTGGTCGAGCGCATCGCCGAGCGGCTGGTGAGCCGGATGGCGCAGCCGTTCGACGCGGAGGGTCTGCGTTGCCACATCTCGGCTTCGATCGGGCTTGCCCGCTCCGACTTCGACTGCCGAAGCATCGATGCGCTGATGCGTGCAGCCGACATCGCCATGTACGCCGCCAAGAAATCCGGCCGCAATCGCTTCGGCTGGTTCGACATGTCGATGGAACGCGAACTTCAGACACGCAATGAACTCGAGAGCGGCCTCCGCCTCGCCATCCCGCGGCAGGAGATCGTCCCCTATTTCGAGCAGCAGATCGACATCGCCACCGGCGAGCTCAGCGGCTTCGAGGTGCTGGCGCGCTGGGAACATCCGAGCCGCGGGCTGATCAGCCCCGACCAGTTCATCCCGATCGCCGAGGAAACCGGCATGATCGCCGAGCTGTCGCTGTCGATCATGCGCCAGGCGTTCACCGCGGCGCGCGACTGGGATCCGTCGCTGACGGTCGCGATCAACATCTCGCCCTGGCAGCTGCGCGATCCGTGGCTCGCGCAGAAGATCATCAAGGTGCTGACCGAGACCGGCTTCCCCGCCAGCCGCTGCGAGATCGAGATCACCGAGAGCGCGCTGTTCGACAATCTGTCGCTCGCCCAGTCGATCGTCGGCTCCCTCAAGAACCAGGGCATGCGGCTGGCGCTCGACGATTTCGGCACCGGCTATTCGTCGCTTGCGCATTTGCGGATGCTGCCGTTCGACCGGATCAAGATCGACAAGAGCTTCGTGATCTCGATGACCGAGAGTCCGGATTCCGCCGCGATCGTCCATGCGATCGCCCGGCTCGGCGAGAGCCTCAACCTGCCGGTCACCGCCGAGGGGATCGAGGACGGCGAGATCGAGCGGCGGCTGATCGCGGCCGGCGTGTCGCGGGGACAGGGGTGGCATTACGGCAAGCCGCTGTCGACGGCGGGCGCGCGGCGGATGCTCGCCGAGCGGCGGATGCTGCACGTCGCGCAGGCGGAGCCGTTTCGCAAGGCTACCAGCCGGCGCCGGGCTGGCTGAGGTATTCGAGCTCCTCGGGCGTGGACTCGCGGCCGAGCGCGGCGTTGCGCGAAGGAAAGCGGCCGAAGCGTTCGATCACCGCGGCATGGTCGCGAGCATAGGCGAGCGCCTCTTCCTCCCCCAGCGCCTCGAACTGGGCGAGGCTGAGCCGCTGCGTGTCGGCATTCTCGGCGTGCTCGAGCGGCAGCAACAGGAATTGCGCGCGTTCCTTGGGGAAGAGGCGGACCCAGTCGCGCGCGATCGCCTCGCGGGTGAGGCTCTCGGCGAGCGGGTCGGCCTCATAGGCGCGTGGGGAGCCGCGATGGATGTTGCGGCTGATCTGGTCGAGCAGGATGACCGCGGCGAGCAGCGTCTCGGGCTCGTCCCGCCAGCCCTCGGCGCCGCTGGCGAGCACCGCGTCGCGCATGGGGCCGAACCGCGCGCAGGCGTGATCGACCGCCGCATCCTTGGCGAACCATTGCTCGGGGCCGAGCTCGCCGAACCAGAAGTCGAGGACCTGCTTTGCCGCGTCGTGGACTTCGCCCGATCCGGGGCCTAGATGCGCTTCCATGCTCGCTCCCTCCGCCGGCCCCGAGGTGATCACCCTCGGCTGCCGTCTCAACATCGCCGAAAGCGAAAGCATACGCGCCATGCTCGGTTCCCGCGACGTCGTCGTGGTGAACAGCTGCGCGGTGACCAATGAAGCGATCAAGGCGACGCGAGCGGCGATCCGGCGCGCACGGCGGGCGCGGCCGCATGCCGAGCTGGTGGTGACCGGCTGCGCGGCGACGATCGACCCCGACGGCTTCGCGGCGATGGCGGAGGTCGACCGGGTGGTCGGCAACATGGCCAAGCTCGATGCGGCGGCATGGGGCGGGCTGGAGATGGCGCCGGCCCGCTTCACCGGCCACGCCCGCGCGTTCGTCGAGGTGCAGAACGGGTGCGACCATCGCTGTACCTTCTGCGCGATCCCCTATGGCCGGGGACCGAGCCGGTCGGTACCGGCGGGCGCGGTCGTGGAGCGGATCGCCGCGCTGGTCGCGGCTGGACATCGCGAGGTGGTGCTGACCGGGGTCGACGTCACCAGCTACGGCGCCGACCTGCCGGGGGCGCCCTCGTTCGGGTCGCTGGTCGAGCGTATCCTGCGTCATACTGCGGTCGAGCGGCTGCGGCTGTCGTCGCTCGATTCGATCGAGATCGACGAGCGATTGTTCGAGCTGCTGACCGGCGAGGCGCGGGTGATGCCACATGTCCACCTTTCGCTCCAGGCGGGCGACGACATGATCCTCAAGCGGATGAAGCGGCGGCATTCGCGGGCCAAGGCGGTCGCGATCGTCGAGCGGCTGAAGGCCAGGCGGCCGGAGATCGCGATCGGCGCCGACCTGATCGCCGGCTTCCCGACGGAGGACGAAGCGATGTTCGCCAACACGCTGGCGATCCTCGACGATTGCGATGTGGTGCATCCGCACATTTTCCCCTTCTCCTCGCGCGAGGGCACGCCCGCGGCACGGATGCCGCAGGTGGCGCGCGAGGTGGTGAAGGCGCGCGCAGGCCGGCTGCGCGAGGCAGGGGAAGCACGGCGACGGCAGTGGCTGGCGGCGCTGGTCGGAACCGAGCAGCGCGTGCTGGTCGAGCGGCCGGGCGATCGCGGCCATGCTGAGAATTTCGCGGAGGTGAGGCTGGATCGGCGATGCGAGCCTGGGACGATGGCGCGTGCTGCGATTCATGGATCGGACGACACCAGCCTCCTCTCCTCCGTCATCCCGGCGCAGGCCGGGATCCACTCATCCACCAGTGCTGCGGGCGCGGTGGACCCCGGCCTTCGCCGGGGTGACGACATGGTTTTGGCAACGGCATGAGCACCAATCTTTCCTGGCACCAACGCTTGCTCGGCGGATTCAAGCGGACCTCCGACCGGCTGGTCGGCAATCTCGCCGGCCTCGGCACCGCGCGGCTCGACGATGCGGTGCTCGACGAGATCGAGGAGGCGCTGATCTCCTCCGACCTCGGACCCGAGACCGCCGCGCGCGTCCGCTCGCGGCTGGCCGAGGGGCAGTATGAGCGCAACATGGAGGAGCTCGGCATCCGCCTGGTCGTCGCCGAGGAGGTGGCGAAGGCGCTCGCGCCCGTCGCGCAGCCGCTCGACGTCGACGCCTTCCCTCGCCCGCAGGTGATCCTCGTCATCGGCGTCAACGGATCGGGCAAGACCACCACCATCGCCAAGCTCGCCAACCTGTTCCTGGAGCAGGACTATTCGGTGATGCTGGCGGCCGGCGACACCTTCCGCGCCGCCGCGATCGGGCAGCTGCGCACCTGGGCCGAGCGGATCGGGGTGCCGATCGTCTCCGGCAACGAGGGCGGCGACGCGGCGGGGATCGTCTACGAAGCCGTCAAGCAGGCCACCGCCAACGGCACCGACGTGCTGATCGTCGACACCGCCGGCCGCCTCCAGAACAAGCGCGAGCTGATGGACGAGCTCGCCAAGATCCGCCGCGTGCTCGGCCGCCTCAACCCCGAGGCGCCGCACGACGTGGTGCTGGTGCTCGACGCCACCACCGGTCAGAACGCGCTGAGCCAGATCGAGGTGTTCAAGGAGGTCGCCGGCGTCACCGGCCTGGTCATGACCAAGCTCGACGGCACCGCGCGCGGCGGCGTGCTGGTGGCGGCGGCGGAGCGATACGGCCTGCCGATCCATGCGATCGGGGTCGGCGAGAAGGTCGACGATCTGAGGCCCTTCGACGCGAACGAGGTCGCGCGGATCATCGCCGGCGTCGAGGAGTTGCTGTGACCATGACCGACCCCCGCCCCGCCGCCTCTCCCGGCTTTCGCCTCGCGCTCGACTATGGGCCGCTGGTCGCCTTCTTCGCGGTCAACTTCCTGGCGCCGGGGCCGGCGCTGGCGCGGATCATGGCGGCGACGATCGCCTTCATGATCGCGATGGTGATCGCGGTGAGCCTGTCGTGGATCAAGACCCGCCACGTCTCGCCGATGCTGTGGGTGTCGGCGGTGCTGGTGCTCGTGTTCGGCGGGCTCACCCTCTATTTCCACGACGAGCGCTTCATCAAGATGAAGCCGACCTTCGTCTATGCCACCTTCGCGGCGGTGCTGGGCTTCGGCCTCGCGACCGGCCGGCCGCTGCTGCAGGGGCTGCTCGGCAGCGCCTACCCGGGCCTCACCGAGCGCGGGTGGCGCAAGCTGACGATCAACTGGACGCTGTTCTTCATCGGCATGGCGGTGCTGAACGAAGCCGTGTGGCGCTCGACCAGCACCGATTTCTGGGTGAGCTTCAAGGTGTGGGGGGCGATCCCCCTCACCTTCCTGTTCGCGATGGCGAACATCCCGATGCTGCTGCGCAATGGCCTCAGCACAGGCGAGACGAAGGACGTGCCGGTGCCGCCGGAGGGCTAAGGATAAAGCCCTCTCCCCATCGGGGAGAGGGTTGGGGAGAGGGGCAGTGCGGCAGGCCGCGGTCTCGGTGAGACCCCGCCCCCTCTCCCCAGCCCTCTCCCCGATGGGGAGAGGGAGAATCGTTACTTCGCCGCTGCGTAGCGCTCGGCGACGACGTCCCAGTTCACCACGTTCCACCACGCCTTGAGATAAGCGGCACGGTCGTTGCGGTAGGTGATGTAATAGGCGTGCTCCCACACGTCGTTGCCCAGGATCGGCGTGCCCTTGACGGCCGCGACATCCATCAGCGGATTGTCCTGGTTCGGCGTCGAAGTGATGGCGAGCTTGCCGTCCGCGCCGACGATGAGCCACGCCCAGCCCGAGCCGAACTGGCCGGCGCCGGCCGCGTTGAACTTCTCCTTGAATTCGTCGAACGAGCCGAAGGTCTCGTCGATCGCCGCAGCGAGTTCGCCGGTCGGCGCGCCGCCCGCGTTCGGAGCCATCGTCTTCCAGAAGAAGTCGTGGTTCCAATAGCCGCCCGCGTTGTTGCGCAGCAGCGGCGGCTTGCCTTCGATATGGGCGAAGATTTCCTCGATCGTCTTGCCGGCCAGGCCGGGATCCGCGTCGATCGCCTTGTTGAAATTGTCGGTATAGGCCTTGTGGTGCTTGTCGTGGTGGAGCGTCATCGTCTCCTTGTCGATCGTCGGCTCGAGCGCATCATAGGCGTAGGGCAGCGGCGGCAGTTCGAAAGCCATGGGATTTCCTCCTTGTTCGGGCTCGTGCGACGAACGCGGACGGCGCCGGATGGCTCCGCCCTCGTTGCGCGGCCGATATGGGATTCACCCCGCGTTGAGCAAGCCGTGTCGGCGCAATGCGTGACGAAGCTGGTCGTAGGTGAGACCGAGCGTCTCCGCCGTGGTACGTTGGTTGAAGCGGTTCTCGGCAAGCGCGCGGTTCAGCAGCTCGCGCTCGAAACGGGCGACGCGGTCCTTGAAGCTGGTGGAACCACCCTCCTCGCGCACGATCGTCAGGGCAGGTTCGGCCTGCACGATCGGCGCCGGCGCGGACGGGGACATGGCCGCGATGCCGCGCGGGCGGTGCGGCGAGGCGAAGGGGTCGATCTCGATCGCGTCGACCGGCCCTTCCCGCTCCCAGCGATAGACCGCACGCTCGACGACGTTGCGCAGCTCGCGGACGTTGCCGGGCCAATTGTAATCGGTGAGCGCATCGACCGCATTGGGCCCGAAGCCGGGCCATTCGCTCCACCCGATCTCCGATGCCATGCGCCGGCCGAAGAAATCGGCGAGCACCATGATGTCGCCCGGCCGCGCCCGGAGCGGCGGCAGCGTCACCACCTCGAAGCTCAACCGGTCGAGCAGGTCGGCGCGGAAGGTGCCGGCGGCGACGCGGTCGGGGAGATGCTCGTTGGTCGCGGCGACGATGCGCACGTCGACCTCGATCGGGCGCGAGGCGCCGATCCGCGTCACCTCCCCATATTCGACCGCGCGCAGCAGACGCTCCTGCGCCGCCATCGACAGCGTGCCGAGCTCGTCGAGGAACAGCGTGCCGCGATCCGCTTCCTCGAACCGGCCGGCACGGGCGCGGGTGGCGCCGGTGAACGCCCCCGCCTCATGCCCGAACAGCTCCGCCTCGATCAGCGTCTCGGGCAGCGCGGCGCAGTTCATCACCACCAGCGGCTGGTCCCAGCGCGGGGAGAGGCGATGGAGACGCTCGGCGACCAGCTCCTTGCCGGTGCCGCGCTCGCCGATCACGAGCACCGGCCGGTCGAGCGCCGCCGCGCGGCTGGCGCGCTCCAGGGCATCGAGGAACGCGCCCGATTGCCCGATGACCTGTGTCGTCCGCTCCACCATCGCCGAACCATTGGCGTAAATTCCCAACATTTGGCAAGAGAAACCCGCCCACCTGCCCGCCCGGTGCAGCGAAATGCCCGGATTCCCGTCATTTTCGAAATTGGCACGCCCCCTGCAATGCAGTTGGCATCCCGCCAATCGCGGCGGACTGGAATGAAGGTTCAAGGAGTTTTCCGATGCAGACCGTTTCCGCCAACTTCGCCCGGGTCGTCTCGACCGTGGTCGCGGCCCTGATGCTGAGCGCCGTATGCGTGGGCGGCGCGGTCGCCCCGGCCCAGAGCTTCCCGGCTCACAGCTTCGCCGTCACCCATCAGGCGTGACGGCCAGGCCGGGGCGGGATCCCTCGCCCCGCCCCGGCCTTCCCATTAGTATTGCGTACGCACGAAGGAGTTCGAACACATGGGTATCTTCTCGCGAACCCGGGATATCATCGCCGCCAACGTCACCGATCTGCTCGATCGGGCGGAGGATCCGGCGAAGATGGTCCGGATGATCATTCTCGAGATGGAGGAGACGCTGGTCGAGGTGCGCGCGAGCGCCGCCCGCACCATCGCCGACCAGAAGGAGATGCGCCGCCACATCGCCAAGCTCGAAGGGCTCCAGGCGAGCTGGACCGAGAAGGCCGAGCTGGCGCTGTCCAAGGATCGCGAGGACCTGGCCAAGGCCGCGCTGGTCGAGCGCCAGAAGGCCGCCGATATGTGCGAGCAGCTCAAGAGCGAGATCGGCGTGCTGGACGAGTCGCTGAAGGCCTCCGAGGCCGACATCGCCAAGCTGCAGACCAAGCTGCGCGAGGCGCGGAGCCGCCAGAGCTCGATCGAGACGCGGCTGGAGACGGCGAACAACCGCTTCCGCCTGCGCGAGATGTACGGCGGCAGCAAGACGGCCGAGGCCTTCTCACGCTTCGACGTGCTCGAGCGCCGGGTCGACCTCGCCGAGGGTCGCGCCGAGGCGGCGGGGCTGATGGCGGTCAAGACGCTCGACGAGGAGATCGAGGAGCTCAAGGCCAACGAGAAGGTCGATGCGGAGCTCGAGGCGCTCAAGAAGCGCCTGAGCGGCAACAAGGAGGGCTGATCCGATGGAAGATTTCCTGCTGCCCGTCTTCATCGTCGGGATGCTCTTCATCGGGCTCCCGTGGCTGATCTTCCACTACATCACCAAGTGGAAGCAGGCCCCGCGGATCACCGAGGAGGACGAGAAGCTGCTCGACGAGATGTTCCTGACGGCGCGCCGGCTCGAGGAGCGGCTGCAGACCGTCGAGCGCATCCTCGCCGCCGACAATCCCGATTTCCGTCCCGGCACGGGCGTCAGCTCGGCCGCGGATACCGACTACGACTATATCCGGAGGAACTGAGATGTCCGCCAGCCGCACCAAATTCTATCTCGACAAGCAGAACGCCAAATGGCTGGGCGTCTGCTCGGGGATCGCGGACTACACCGGGGTCGACGTGACCTGGGTCCGGGTCGGCGCCGTGGTCCTGACGCTGGCCGGAGGCTTTCCCTGGACGCTGATCGCTTACTGGCTAGTCGCGTGGATGGCGGAGCCCAAGCCGCTCGGCCTCTACGAGGGGCCGGAGGACGCCAAGTTCTGGCAGGGCGTGCGGTCGAACCCCAAGCGCTCGGCGCATGAGGTCCGCTCCAAGTTCCGCGACATCGACCGCCGGCTCGCCGACATCGAGATGTACTACACCAGCCGCAACACGCGCCTGGCCGACGAGATCGACGCGCTGCGCTGAGGCTCCGGCCCGAGCGCTCCGTCAACAGGGAGAAACGAGATGCATTGGGGTGGTCCCGGCTTTGTCATCGCGATCATCGCGATCAGCACCGCCGGCTGGGTGATCAACAACTGGATCCGTGCCCGGCACGGCTATCCGGTGGAAAATGAGTGGAAGGGCGTGAGCCACAAGGGCGATCCCGCCGCCGAGCGTCGGATCGAGCTGCTCGCCAGCGAGAACGAGCGGCTGGTGGGCCAGATCGGCCGGCTGGAGGAGCGGATCGCGGTGCTGGAGCGGATCGCCACCGATCCCGCCGAGCGCACCGCCCGCGAGATCGACGGCCTGCGCTGAAGGAGGATAGGACGATGAACGGCTTCAACGGCTTTACCGTCTTCATGCTGGCGCTGGTCGTGGTCGGCCTGCCGGTGATCCTGGGGGTCTCCAGCGAGATGCTGAAGACCTGGGTCCGGCACAAGGAGAAGATGGCCGACGTGCTGACCGCCCAGACCGCGGAGAAGGCGGCGCAATATGCGGCCCATACCGAGCGGCTCGAAGCCAGGGTGCGGGTGCTGGAGCGGATCATCACCGACCGCGGCATCGCCGTCGCCGAGGAGATCGAGGCGCTGAGGGACGAGCCGCTGAACTGAGCGGGACCGCTCCAAGGTCCACCTAAGTCCGGCCGCTCCCGAGCGGCCAAGCAAGAACCCCGGATGCCGGCCCGATCGGCACCGAATGGAGGAGTAGTGCCATGTTGATCCTGTTTGCCGTGATGGCCGTAGTGACGGGGATCGGCGTCTTCCTGACCGAGCGCGTCGATCGTCCCCGCCGCCGCGCAATGCAACTGGCGGCCGAGACGCCGGCCGAGTAAGTCACGTCCACGAAATTCTAGGAGCGAGCACCGATGAACCCGTTCGAAATGGTAGTGGCGATCGTGATCATCGTGACGATCGGCAGCGTTGTTCGAGCGAAACTGGGCATCCGCCGCGACCGCCACGGCCGTGAATACGGCGTGCGCGAGGACGGCGCCCTCGCCGCCGAGAACCACCGTCTCAAGAGCGAGATCGCCGACCTCAAGGAGCGCGTCCAGGTGCTGGAGCGCGTGGTCACCGACAACGAAGGCAGCCTGCGGCTCGATCGCGAGATCGAGAAGCTCCGCGACGGCCTCAAGAGCAAATGACGGGAGATACGGTCATGACCGATCCCAATTTCTACATCACCGCCGCCGTCGCGGGCCTCGCCGGGCTCGCCATGGTGACGATGGCCGGCCTCTCGGGCTGGCGCGGTTGGCTGGCGCTCAAGGCGCAGGAGCTGAGCTTCGCCCGCGAGGTGGGCCAGCCGGCCGCCCCGAGCGCCAGCGCGCGCATCGAGATCGCCGACCTCAGGGAGCGCATCCGCAAGCTGGAGGCGATCGCCTCGGGAGTGGAGTTGTAAGGAAGAGCGGAAGCCCCTCCCCTTCAGGGGGGGGGTTGGGGGTGGGGCAGTGAGGCAAGCGAAATGGCCTGCGGATAAGCCCCACCCCAACCCCTCCCCTGAAGGGGAGGGGCTCGTTATATGGCCTGGCATGTCCACGCTTGCCGACCTTCACGAGGAATATGAGTTCCTCGACGCCGACGACCGTTACCGGATGCTGATCGATCTCGGCCGCGCGCTCGAGCCGATGCCCGACGCGCTCAAGACCGACGCGACGCTGGTGCGCGGATGCTCGGCGGCGGTATGGGTCTATCCGACGCGGCTGGAGGACGGGCGGCTGCACTTCCTCGCCGATTCGAACGCGGCGATCACCAAGGGCATCATCGCGCTGGTGCTGACCGCGGTGCAGGACCGCTCCCCCGCCGAGATCCTGGCGACCGACATCGAGGGCGAGCTGGCGCCGTTCGACCTCAGGAACCAGCTCAGCTCCAACCGCACCCAGGGCATTCCCAACATGATCGCCCTGATCCGCGCGACCGCATCGCGCTACGCCGCCTGATCGGGGAGGCCGAGCTCACCCGCGAGCTGGTCGAGATCGGCCCCCGGCCGCACCAGCAGCCATTCGCCGGCCGCGGCGCCGTCGACCACCGTCACCGCATTGGTCGGACAGACGCCGAGGCACTTCACCTCGACGATCCCGGCGGCAGCCTTGCGGCCCTTCCTGAGCTTCAGGTGCCGCCGCAGCGCCTTCGCGAGCGGCGTGCGTCCCTTGCGGCCGAAGCCGCCGTCGATCCGCTTCGAGCATTTCGAGCAGACTAGCACCGCCCGCCCCCAGTTCGAGCGGACGCGCTGCTTCACTCCGGCCGCCATTGCCGCCGCTCCTCGGCGACGCGCAGCACGTCGTAGGCGGCCTGCACCGCCTGGAAGCGCTTCGCCGCTTCGGCATCGCCGGGACGGACGTCGGGGTGGCTCTCCTTGGCGAGCCGGCGCCAGGCGGCGCGCACCGCCTCGAAATCGGCATCCGCCTCCAGCTCGAGCACGTCGAGCGCGCGCATCTCGTCGCGCGAGCGGGTGCCGTCGCCGGGGCCGGCCCAGGCATTATGCCGCGCGCTGGTGAAGCCCGAAGCGTCGCGCCGCTCGTTGGCCTCGCGCTGCGCCGCCTCCTCCTCGCTGAGGCCGGCGAAATAGTTCCAGCCGCGATTGTATTCGGCGGCGTGCTCCTGGCAGAACCACCAGCGCTCCGGGCTGTTGGGGGCCTTGGGCGCGGGGCAATCGCCCGGCTCCTCGCAGCCTTCGCGGTCGCACAGCCGCACGCGCGTCGCCTCGCGCGCCGCACCATAGCTGCGCCAGCGGGGAAAGCCCCAGTCGTTGGATCGTGAAGTTCGCGCCATCGCGCCCGAAATAGGCCGAAGCGCCGTTCAGGCAAGCGGGCGCGCGCGACTATCTTCGCCCGAACAGCTTCTCGATGTCGGCATGGGCGAGTTTCACCCACGTCGGGCGGCCATGGTTGCACTGGCCGGAATGGGGCGTGACCTCCATCTCGCGGAGCAGCGCGTTCATCTCGGCGACCGAGAGGATGCGGCCGGCGCGGACCGAGCCGTGGCAGGCCATGGTCGCGGCGACATGGTCGAGCCGCTCCTTGAGACTCAGCGCCTCGTCATAGGCGGCGAGCTCGTCGGCGAGGTCGGTGACGAGACCGTGGACGTCGCCCTGCCCCAGCAGCGCCGGGGTCGCCCGCACCAGCATCGCGCGCGGGCCGAAGCGTTCGAGCTCCAATCCGAATTCGGCGAGCTCGGCCGCGCGTGCCTCCAGCCGGTCGCAGCCGGGCTCGTCGAGCTCGACCACCTCGGGGAGCAGCAGCGCCTGGCTGGCGATGCCGCCGTCGCCGAGCGCGCGGCGCATCCGCTCCAGCACCAGCCGCTCGTGCGCGGCGTGCTGGTCGACGATGACCAGGCCGTCCTCCGCCTCGGCGACGATATAGGTCTTGGCGACCTGCCCGCGGGCGACGCCGAGGGGGAAGCTGGCGGTTTCGGGGGGCGGATTGTACGCCGGTTCGGCCCTGGCCTGGGGCGGTGCGATGAAAGTGGGGCGACGGTCGTGGACGTATCTCAGCCCCTCCCCTTCAGGGGAGGGGTTGGGGTGGGGCTGTGCCACATGCCATAGGCTCGGTGAGACATCCCCCACCCGCACCCCCTCCCCTGAAGGGGAGGGGCTTAAACCCGGCTGCCACGCTCCCAGCGCCGCCTCATTCGGCCGTTGAACCGACCGGAACCCCGCCTCGTCCAGCGCCCGCCGCAAGCCGCTGACGATCAGCCCCCGCACCAGCGCCGGATCGCGGAAGCGGACCTCCGTCTTCGCCGGATGGACGTTGACGTCGACCGCGTCGGTCGGAACCTCCAGGAACAGCGCCACCACCGGATGCCGGTCGCGCGCGAGCATCTCGGCATAGGCGCCGCGCACCGCCCCGGCGAGCAGGCGATCCTTCACCGGCCTCCCATTGACGAATAGATACTGATGATCGGCCACGCCACGATTGAAGGTCGGCAACCCCGCCACGCCGCCCAGCACCAGCCCTTCCCGCTCCAGGTCGATCGCGACGCTGTTCGGCCCGAGATCGCGGTCGGTGAGTGCCGCCACCCGCTCCGGCCGCGTCTCGCCGCCCTGCACGCCCAGGCTCCGCCGCCCGTCATGCTCCAGGCTGAAGGCGATGTCCGGACGCGCCATCGCCAGCCGCCGCACCGCATCGAGGCAGGCGGCATATTCCGCCTTGGCCGATCGCAGGAACTTGCGCCGCGCCGGCACCTTCTCGAACAGGCCCTCCACCCGCACCCGCGTGCCGGGCGGCAATGCAGCAGGCCCCTCTTGGACCAGCACGCCGTTGTCGACCTGCCGCGCCCAGCCCTCCTGCCCCCGCACCCGGCTCTCCAGCGTCAGCCGCGCGACGCTCGCGATCGAGGGCAGCGCCTCGCCACGGAAGCCGAGCGTGGTCACCGCCTCGATCGCGTCATCCGGCAGCTTCGACGTCGCATGCCGCTCCAGCGCCAGCGCCATCTCGGCCGGGCTCATGCCGCAGCCGTCGTCGATCACCTCGATCAGATCGACTCCGCCCGCCGCCAACTTCACCGCGATCCGGGTCGCGCCGGCGTCGATCGCGTTCTCGACCAGCTCCTTCAACGCGCTGGAGGGTCGCTCCACCACTTCACCGGCCGCGATTCGGTTGACGAGATGCTCTGGCAGACGGCGTATTGACATGGGGTGCGCTCTAGCCCAAGCGGCGCCATCCCGCGACCCGTATCCGCCAGAATCGGAGCCGGATTTCCTGGCTCCGCCGGATAAGGGTATCGGTAGTGCGAACCGCCGCCTGGGCTCGGCCTGCGCGGCCTGACACGGATGCTTCGATGGCCGCCTTTTCCCGCCTTTTCAGATTCATGTCCCATGACATGGCGATCGACCTCGGCACCGCCAATACGGTGGTCTATGTTCGGGGTCGCGGCGTCGTGCTCAACGAGCCCTCGGTGGTCGCGATCGAGACCATCAACGGCGTCAAGAAGGTCCGCGCCGTCGGCGACGACGCCAAGCTGATGATGGGCAAGACCCCCGGCACGATCGAGGCGATCCGGCCGTTGCGCGACGGCGTCATCGCCGACATCGACGTGGCGGAGGAGATGATCAAGCACTTCATCCGCAAGGTCCATGGCGGCCGCAAGTCGATGATGCGCTGGCCGCAGATCGTGATCTGCGTGCCGTCGGGCTCCACCAGCGTCGAGCGCCGCGCGATCCGCGACGCCGCCTCCAACGCCGGCGCCAGCCAGGTGTGGCTGATCGAGGAGCCGATGGCCGCCGCGATCGGCGCCGACATGCCGGTGACCGAGCCGATCGGATCGATGGTGGTCGACATCGGCGGCGGCACCACCGAGGTCGCCGTCCTCTCGCTGCGCGGCCTCGCCTACTCGACCTCGGTCCGCGTCGGCGGCGACAAGATGGACGAGGCGATCGTCAGCTACGTCCGCCGCAACCACAATCTGCTGATCGGCGAGGCCACCGCCGAGCGCATCAAGCAGGACGTCGGCATCGCCAAGGCGCCGCCCGACGGCATCGGCATGACGCTCCACATCAAGGGCCGCGACCTCGTCAACGGCGTGCCCAAGGAGATCCAGATCAACCAGGGCCAGATCGCCGAGGCGCTCAGCGAACCGGTCGGCACGATCGTCGAGGGCGTGCGCATCGCGCTGGAGAACACCGCGCCGGAGCTCGCCGCCGACATCGTCGACCAGGGCATCGTGCTGACCGGCGGCGGCGCGCTGCTGCAGGGCATCGACGACGTGCTGCGCGACGAGACCGGCCTGCCGGTGACGGTCGCCGAGGACCCGCTGACCTGCGTCGCGCTCGGCACCGGCCGCGCGCTCGAGGATCCGGTGTTCCGCGGCGTGCTGCTCGCGGTTTAAGTTCCGAAGGGGGCGCGGGGACCATGGCGCCGCCGCTCAACCGGCGCACCGGCTTTTCGCGGCGCGCCCAGTACGGCTTGTTCCTGAGCTATGTCGTGGCCGGCGCCCTGGTGGTCGTCGGCCTCGTCCTGCTGCTGCTCGCGCGCTTCGATCCGCCGGCGTTCACCGCGCTCAGGATGGGCGTCGCCGAGCTGACTACCCCGATCTCGTCGGGTCTCAACGGTTTGCGCAGGGCGGCAACGGTACCGTCGGGCGTCACCGACTATTTCGGCGGCGCGGGCAAGATTCGCGAGCTCCGCAAGCAGATCGAGGAGGAGCGCGCGATCATCATGCGCGCCCGCACGCTCAATGCCGAGAACCGGCGGCTGCGCGCGCTGCTCAAGGTTCGCGATGCCGAGCCGATGCCGGTGGTGGCGGCGCGGCTGGTCGCCTCGACCGCATCGAGCACGCGCCGCTACGCGATCCTCAATGCCGGGTGGCGCCAGGGCGTCAAGCCGGGCCAGTCGGTGCGCGGCCCCGAGGGGCTGATCGGGCGCGTCCTGGAGGCCGGGCCGAACAGCTCCCGCGTGCTGCTCATCGTCGATGCCGAGAGCATCGTCCCCGTCCGCCGCGCGCGCGACGGGCTGCCCGCGATCGTCGCGGGGCGTGGCGACGGGCTGCTCGAAGTGCGCTCGGCCGCCTCGGTCGACGCGCCGTTTCGGGCGGGCGACATCTTCATGACCTCCGGCTCCGGCGGGCTCTATCCGCCCAATATCCCGGTGGCGCGCGTGGTCCGGGACGCGCGCGACGCCGCCGACGCGCGCGCCTTCGCCAATCCGGATTCGCTCGATTTCGCGCTGGTGCAGCAGGTGTTCCTGCCCGAACCGCCTGCCCCTGCGCCCACCCCGACTCCGACGCCGACCCCGCGGCCGAGCGGAACCGGCCAATGAAGCTGACGAGCGCCCCGCCGCTGAGGCCGGAGCCCGCATCGCGCTGGGACGTCGCGATCGCCGCGATGACGGTGATCCTCGGCTCGCTCGTCACTCTGATCCCGGTCGTCACGACGGTGCCGTTCCTGCCGCCATGCGGCCTGCTGATGCTGCTCGCCTGGCGGCTGAGGCGTCCCGAGCTGTTTGCGAGCTGGGGCGCCGCGCCGCTCGGCCTGTTCGACGATCTCGTCAGCGGTCAGCCGGTCGGTGCCGCCATGGCGTTCTGGACGCTGTGCGTCCTCGCCATCGACGTGCTAGATACGCGGCTGGTATGGCGCGACTTCTGGCAGGATTGGCTGATCGCCAGCGGCGCGATTGGCTTCTGTTTGATCGCCTCGCGGCTGGTCGCCTCGCCGATCGCGGCGCAGGTCGATACGGTGCTGCTGCTCCAGATCGCGATGTCGTGCGCGCTCTATCCCCTCGCCGCCTTCCTCTGCGCGCGGATCGAGCAGCGTAGGCGCCGGCAGTTCCAATGAGCGGCCCGACACGCATCGTCACCGAAGCCAGCCAGGCCTTCACCTTCTCGCGCCGGGCGATGGTGATCTCGGGTCTGCAGATCGGCATGGGCGTGCTGCTGGCCGGGCGCATGACCTGGCTCGCCGTCGCCGAGAACGAACATTACTCGCTGCTGTCGGAGAGCAACCGCGTCAACCTGACGCCGATCCCCCCGCGCCGCGGCTGGATCGTCGACCGCAGGGGCGTGGCGATCGCCAACAATCGCACCGATTTCCGCGTCGACATCATTCCCGACCGGCTTCAGGACAAGGACCGGGTGATCGGCGAGCTGACCACGCTGCTCGGTCTCAAGCCCGAGGACGTCGCCCGCATCCAGGCCGAGCTCAAGCGCGCCGCCGGCTTCCAGCCCGTGCAGGTCGCCGAGAACCTCGACTGGGAGCGCTTCGCGGCGGTCAGCGTGCGCATTCCCGAGCTGCCGGGCGTAGCGCCGACGCGCGGCTTCTCGCGCAGCTATCCGCTGGGCGCGGCGGTCGGCCATCTCGTCGGCTATGTCGGCGCGGCGACCGCCGAGCAGTACAAGGCGACCAAGGACCCGCTGCTGATGACGCCCGGCTTCAAGGTCGGCAAGGACGGGCTCGAAAAGACGCTGGACGCCCAACTGCGCGGCAAGCCCGGCGCCAAGCGCGTCGAGGTCACCGCGCGCGGCAAGCTGGTCCGCGAACTCGCGACCCGCGGCGACACGCCCGGCCAGACCATCCGCCTCACCATCGACGCCGGCCTGCAGGAATATGCCGCGCGGCGCCTCGGCACCAATTCGGGCTCGGCGGTGGTGTTCGACTGCCAGACCGGCGAGATCCTGGCGATGGTGTCGATGCCGGCCTACGACCCCAACAGCTTCTCCGACGGGATCAGCCACAGCGAGTGGAAGATGCTGTCGGAGGACGACCATATCCCCCTGATGAACAAGGTCACGCAGGGGCTCTATCCGCCGGGGTCGACCGTCAAGCCGATGAACGGCCTCGCGCTGCTCGCCGCCGGCGTCGATCCCAACGAGCGGGTATTTTGCTCGGGCGCGCTCAGGGTCGGCACCGGCGTGTTCCATTGCCACAAGCGCCGCGGCCACGGTCCGCTCGACCTCAAACATGCGATCATGCAGAGCTGCGACATCTATTTCTACGAGATGGTGCGGCGGCTGGGCTACGACCGCGTCGCTCCGGTCGCGCGAATGGTCGGGCTGGGCGAGAAGTTCGACCTGCCCTTCGCCAGCCAGCGCTACGGCACCGTCCCCGACAGCGCGTGGAAGCTCAAGAAATACAAGCAGCCCTGGGCGGTCTCGGATTCGCTCAACGCCTCGATCGGCCAGGGCTATGTGCTCGCCAATCCGCTTCAGCTCGCGGTGATGTCCGCCCGGATCGCCTCCGGCAAGCATCTCCATCCGCATCTGCTGGCGGGCAAGGACAGCCGCGACGCCCCTGCCCTCGGCGTCTCGCCCGAGCATCTCGCGATCGTCCGCGACGCCATGTCGGGCGTGATCAACGGCGGCGGCACCGGCGGCGCGGCGCGGATGCAGATTCCCGGCATCCTGATGGGCGGCAAGACCGGCACCGCGCAGGTGCGCCGCATCACCATGGCGGAGCGGCGTTCGGGCGTGCTCAACAATGCCGCCCTGCCCTTCAAGCTGCGCGACCATGCGCTGCTCGTCTGCTTCGCGCCGGTCGACAATCCCCGCTATGCTGCGGCGATCGTGCTCGAGCACAACGCCCACCTCATCCGCAACCTCGACACGCCGATGACCGGGCGCGACATCCTGACCTATCTGTTCGATCGCGACCGCGCGCTGAAGACCCTCGCCGAGATCGAGCCGACCTGGGGCGGCGACATCAAGACGCGCATGGAGGCGCAGGCGCGCGCGTTCGAGGCGGCGCAGAACGCCCCGCCGACCGCGCTCCCGCCCGAGGATGCCGCCGCGGCCGCCAGCAACGTCGCCGATGCCGCCGCCAACGCCGCCGCGGCCGCTGCGCCGACCACAGGCGTTGCCGAGACGCGCGGCGGCGGAGACCCGGAATGAGGGCGCCCGTCTCCGGCTTCGTCCCCGCGCCGCTCGCGCAGCTTCGCTGGGGCATATTGCTGCTGGTGATGGCGATCGGCGGCTTCGGGCTGGTCGTGCTGTTCTCGGCGGCGGGCGGCAGCATCTATCCCTGGGCCTTCCCCCAGGCGGTGCGGTTCGGCGCCTTCCTGTGCCTGGCGGTGGCGATGTCGCGGGTGCGGCCGTCGACCTATGCGGCGGCCGCCTTTCCCACCTACGGCGTGCTGGTGGTGCTGCTCGTCCTCGTCGAGCTGCTCGGCGCGGTGCGCGGCGGCAGCCAGCGCTGGCTCGATCTCGGCATCATCCGCCTGCAGCCGTCCGAGCTGATGAAGCCGGCGATCGTGCTGACGATGGCGCGCTTCTACGCGATGCTGCCGCCGTCGGAGACGCGCAAGCTGTTCTCGCTGATCCCGGCGGGCATCCTGATCGGCGTACCGTTCCTGCTGGTGCTGGTGCAGCCGGATCTCGGCACCGGCCTGATGATCGCGTTCAGCGGCGTGACGGTGATGTTCCTCGCCGGCGTGCGGCTGCGCCTGTTCATCGGCGGCGCGCTGCTGGTTGCGGTGGCCGCGCCGCTGGCGATCAACTACGGCCTCCACGATTATCAGCGCAACCGCATCCTGGTGATGCTCGATCCGGAGAGCGACCCGCTCGGCACCGGTTATCACATCAGCCAGTCCAAGATCGCGATCGGATCGGGCGGGATCACCGGCAAGGGTTTCCTCAACGGCACCCAGAGCCATCTCGACTATCTGCCCGAGGGCCACACCGACTTCGCCTTCGCGACCATGGCCGAGGAATGGGGGTTGCTGGGGGGCTTCTTCCTGATCGTCGCCTTCATGGTACTGATCCGCTGGGGCATCAACGTGGGCCTACGCGCCGGCGACCGTTTCTCGCGGCTGACGGCGGCGGGGCTGGCGACGACGATCTTCTTCTACGTCGCGATCAACATGGCGATGGTGATGGGCATGGCGCCGGTCGTCGGCATTCCCCTGCCGCTGGTCAGCTTCGGCGGGTCGGCGCAGATGACGATCCTGATCTGCCTCGGCATCCTGATGTCGGTCGACCGCGAAAACCGCCGCATCCAGCGCTGGTGAGCCCTTTGTGCGGGGGCCGCCAGAAAACCTCTTGCAATCCCCCGAGGCCACGCTAAATCGCCCCCTCCGATCGCAGCCGCTCGCGGCTTTCCGCCGATCAATGGACGCATAGCTCAGTTGGTAGAGCAGCTGACTCTTAATCAGCGGGTCCTAGGTTCGAGCCCTAGTGCGTCCACCATTTTCTCTAAATGATTTACTCAGATACTTACTACCAAATGGATCCTCTGCCGAGGCCCCCTAGAGGTGGTTTTGTGCCGTGTCTTCCGGCCGATTTCCGCCATTCAATGCGCAGGCGCGCGGCGCGATATTATCGCGGCAGCTACATATGCAACGCTTTGAGGCGCAGTCTTGCCCCAGCGACTAGCGACGCGCCTCGGGGGCCAGGTTCCTGCTGAAGAACGGGATCACATGGTCCTGGAAGCGTGCGGCGACGTCGCTCGTATGATCGCCCGGATAGATTTCGAAGCTGTTGGCGATGCCGTAGCGGTCGAGCGCTTCGTGCAGCTTCTGCGCGTCAGCCTTGAGTCCGTCGCGGTCGCCCACGTCGATCGCGATCGCGCGATATCGCCGGAGATTTCCGACATATTGATCGAGGAAGGCGAGCGGCGCGTTCGCGGCCCATTTGGCGAGCACGTCCGGCTGCACCGCGCCATTTTGGACCGGCAGGTCGAGAAACAGTGGCGGATTGCGCGGATTGGGTGACCAGGCGGCCGCGGTCGCAAGCTGCGCGCGCTCGCCCCATTCGAGCTTCGCCGCCTCCTCGAACGACTTGACGTTGGCCAGCGCCGCGCTTGCGGCCGGATCGAACTGCTTGGGATCGCGCGGCGACAGGCAGCAGGGGCTCATCATGTAGATCGCCCCGAACACCTCGGGATGCTTCATGCCGATGCGCGCCGTGCCGTAGCCGCCCATCGAATGGCCAGCGAGCCCGCGGCTCTCCCGCGATGCGATCGTTCGGTAATGCCGATCGATATACCCGACGAGGTCGCGCGCCACGAAGGTCTCGAAATCGCCGGTGGTGACCGAGCTCGAGTACATCGAGCCGTTGTGGACGGTCTTGCTGTCCGGCAGCACTACGATCATCTCCTTCGCCCTCTTGGCGAAGCCGCCCTCGATCGTTTGCGGAACATGGATCTCCTTGACCCACTGCTCGGCGCCGATCGAATAGCCATGCAGCGCGTAGAGCACCGGATAGCGCCTGTGCGCGTCCTTCGCATAGCTCGGGGGAAGGACCACCAGCACATCGCGGTCGGCAGATTCACCCTCGAGATTCCCTTCGATCGCGGGCGAATGCACCTTGATCCGCTCGATCGTTGTCGGAGCGGCACCGGGTACGGGAGCCGGGACGTTGGTCGCGACTTGCGCCGCCGCCGGAACCGTCATTCCGAGGACGGCAATTGCCATCGCCACGCCCAGCACATGGGCAGACCTGGTCGCCATGGTCATGCATCTCCTCCCTTGCGCGCGGGATCTCAGTCGCCGCGATCCACGCGGAATATACACCGACAAATAAATATTGATAGCGCTACCTTTCCACAGTAAAACCCTCTTTCAGATTCGCTGAAGATGAATCGGGGAGGATTGTCATGCGCCCATGCGCGAGTGTGAAGGCCAAAGCCCTTCCCGGAAAAACTGCAGCACCTGGAGTGCCCGCGTGACGTGAACCGTCGTCGAGCCAGAAAACAACCGGCTCAAATCCGAGGAGGGGGTAACGAAATGAACAAGACCGACCGGCAGCAGAACCGTCATCGGCGCCATATCATCGCAGCGCGGATCGCGCTCGGCAGCTCAAGCATTATAGCGCTCACATTGGCGCCTTCGGCGATGGCAGCTCCTGCAGCGGCGCAGGACGGCGGCACGGCGCCGGCGCAGATCAGCGAAGCCCAGGCCGACGACATCGTCGTCACCGGCATCCGCGGATCGCTCCAGCGCAACCTCGATGCCAAGCGCGAGGCATCGGGCGTCGTCGACGTCATCTCGTCCGAGGATATCGGCAAATTCCCCGATTCCAACGTCGCGGCATCGCTGCAGCGCCTGCCGGGCGTGTCGATCCAGCGCGACGGCGTGCGCGGAGAGGCGAACGGCGTCACCATCCGCGGCTTCGGCGGCGACTTCAACGAGACGCTGGTCGACGGCCGCCGCCTGTCGACGGCGACCGGCGGCCGCTCGATCGATTTCAGCACGGTCGGCTCCGACTTCATCGGTGCGCTGACAGTGCTCAAGACGCCCGACGTCGCGCTGTCGTCGAACTCGATCGGCGCGACGATCAACATCGCCTATCCCAAGCCGCTCGACAAGCCGGGCTTCCGCCTTGCCGCGTCGGCCTCGGGTTCGATCCAGAACTATGCCAAGCGCGTGGTGCCGACCGGCGGCCTGCTGATCAGCGATACCTTCGCGGATGATACGTTCGGCGTGCTGGCCAGCATCATCTACACGCGGCACGACACGCGGACGAACAATGTCTTCATCCATGGCTTCCCAGGCGGCCGCTATGCGCCCTGCCAGCTGGCGGGAACCGCGGCGACGAGCTGCAGCCCGACGAGCGACGCCACCTCGGCCGCCTATGCCGATCCCAACAACCGGCAGACCGTGGTCGGCTGGTTCCCGCAGCAATATGGCGCCCAGCAATCCTATACCCGGGACGAGCGCATCGACGGGCGCATCGCGCTCCAGTGGAAGCCGACCGACGACCTGCTGCTGACGCTCGACAACAATTACGCGGACCAGCGAGTCAACACCGATACGTTCGGCTTCGGCATCTGGTTCAACCAGGGCTCGCTGCGCAACGTGAAGCTCGATGAGAATGGCGTGCCGCTCGACTTCACCCAGTCGGGATCGCAGACCGATTTCACCGCCGGCACCGACAGCAACCTGCGCCGTACCAACCAGACCGGTCTCAACGTCAAATGGAATGCCACCGAGCATCTCGAGATCGAGGCGGACGGGAGCTTCTCGCGCAGTTGGCTCAATCCCGACGATCGCGTGAACTCGATCGGCGCCGACATCGGCTACGGGTTCGCGATCGGCCCCTCGCTCGGCGTCGCGATCGGCGGCAACAGCGGCAAGGTCATTCCGACGCTGCACGATTACGGCGTCAACGGCGACCCCAGCCGCTGGGCCGACACCTCGGTGATCGGCTCGCACGTGACCGTCAACATCGCCAACAAGAACACCGACACGATCAAGCAAGGCCGGCTGCGCGCCAAATGGACGCAGGACGACCTGACCCTGACCGTCGGTGGGTCCTATCTCGACGACACCTTCAAATTCCGCAGTGCGAACACCTTCGCCAACAATTTCTGGCAGGCCTATTCGGGATACGGCCCGGCGTCGGGAACGACGGGCGGCGTGCCCATTCCGACGAGCCTCTATCGCGGCACGGTCGGCACCAGCAACTTCATTCCGGGCTTCAGCGGCGCGCTGCCGCCGGCGCTGATCAACTTCAAGGCGGCGGACTATCAGGCCTTTCTCTCGGGTCTCGGCAATCCTTATGCGACGCCGATCCCCGGCTTCAACTATCCAGACCCGGTCAACGATCCCAACAACGGGTTGTGGGGTTTCCGCGGCATGTTCGACGTCGCCAACGACGTAGGCAGCTATCGCAACATCAACGAAAAGACCTGGTCGCTCTTCCTGGCGGCGAACTTCAAGACCGAGATCGCCGGGATGCCGTTCTTCTTCAACGCGGGCGTGCGCCAGGAAACGACCCATCTCACCTCGTCCGGCATCGGCCGGCTGCCGACGTCGATCACGCCCAGCACCACCGATCCGACACTGCTGACGGTGAACTTCGGTCCGTCGCAGCTGGTGACGAACAAGAGCAACTACAGCTATTTCCTGCCGGCGGTCGACCTGAAGCTCGAGTTGACGCGCAACCTCATCCTGCGCTTCGATGCGTCGCGCACGCTGACGCGGCCGACGCTCAACCTGCTGACGCCGGTCCTCAACGTCGGCAGCGGCCAGCGAGTCAATGCCTTGACCGCCGACGGCGGCAACCCCGACCTGAAGCCGTACCTCTCCGACAATTTCGACGTCGCGGCCGAATGGTACTATCAGCGCAACTCCTATCTGGCGGTGAACTTCTTCCTGAAGAACGTCTCGAACTTCATCGTCCAGGGCACGCAGCGCCAGACCATCAACGACGTGATCGATCCGTCGACGGGGCAGCCTGCCCAGTTCGCCGTATCTCAGCGCGTGAACGGGCCGGACGCGACGGTGCGCGGGGTCGAGCTGGCGCTGCAGCACACGTTCGGCAACAGCGGCTTCGGCTTCATCGCCAACGCGACGTTCGTCGACACCAACAAGCCCTATGACCCGGAGGATATCTCGCAGAGCGGCTTCGCGGTCACCGGCCTTGCCAACTCGGCCAATTTCGTCGGCTTTTTCGACAAATACGGGGTCGAGTTCCGCGCCGCGCTCAACTGGCGCGACGAGTATCTGCTGCAGTTCGGCCAGGCGCAGAACACCGGCGCGTTCGGATCGGAGCCGACCTTCGTCAACGCCAGCACCCAGGTCGACCTCAGCGCCAGCTATCAGATCACCGATCACATCAACATCTTCGGTGAAGCGCTGAACATCACCAACGAGACGATGAGCACCCACGGCCGTTTCAAGAACCAGCTGCTCGACGTCTACGGATATGGGCGCCGGTTCACGGCGGGTGTCCGCGTCCGCTTCTGAACTCTCCTCTGGTCCGGGAATGTCCTCCGACGTTCCCGGGCCTTTTTTGAATTTTCCACGATGCGCCGGTCGGAACATCGTGAGCATCGGCGGCGACGCGTGGGCTCAGCGGAGGCTCCGACGATGGTGGCGATAAGGGAGAGAACGGACATGATCTTTGCGACCAGGCGCGGCACCGGTCTCTTCGCGCTTCTTTTCGCGGGGACCGCCCTCGTTCCCCCGGCGGCGCAGGCGCAGTCCGGATCGCCCTCCCCCAAGCCCGTTCAGGCGCGAGCGGAACGGTTGGCGGACGATCTCGTCGCCAAGATGACGCTCGACGAGAAGATCGACCAGCTGCTCAACGTCGCGCCCGCGATTCCGCGCCTTGGGGTGCCCGCATACAATTGGTGGACGGAATCGCTTCACGGCGCGATCGGCACCTTGCCGACGACCAATTTCCCCGAGCCGATCGGCCTCGCCGCGACCTTCGATGCGCCGCTCGTCAAGGAGGTCGCGGGCGCGATCAGCGCGGAGGTCCGCGGTCTCCACGCGCTGGCGCGCCGGACCGGACGGATGGGGCGGATCGGCACCGGGCTCGACACCTGGTCGCCCAATATCAACATCTTCCGCGATCCGCGCTGGGGTCGCGGGCAGGAAACCTACGGCGAGGACCCATTCCTCACCGCGCGCATGGGGGTTGCCTTCGTCACCGGAATGCAGGGGCCCGATCCCGATCTGCCGAACGTGATCGCCACGCCCAAGCATTTCGCCGTCCACAGCGGCCCGGAATCGACCCGGCACAGCGCCAATGTCTTCGTCTCGCGCCACGATCTGGAGGACACCTACCTGCCCGCCTTCCGCGCCGCGATCGTCGAGGGCAAGGCGGGATCGGTGATGTGCGCCTACAACCGCGTCGATGGCCAGCCGGCCTGCGCGAGCGACGAACTGCTCAAGGAGCATCTGCGCGGCGCCTGGGGGTTCACCGGCTATGTCGTCTCGGACTGCGACGCGGTGAAGGACATCAGCGACAACCACCATTATGCGCCCGACGGCGCCGCAGCGGTGGCGGCAGCGATGCGGGCGGGCGTCGACAACGAGTGCCACACGGCAACGCTCTCCGACACCGGCGGGCTCGGCGACCGCTACCGCGAGGCGCTCACGCGGGGACTCATCACCGAGGCGGACATCGACCGCACCCTCGTCCGCCTGTTTTCGGCGCGATACCGCAACGGCGATCTGTCCGGCCTGCGCCGACCCGACGGCGACGTCGCGTCGATCGGGAAGCCTGAGCACGGCACCCTCTCCCTCGCCGCCGCCGAGAAGAGCCTCGTTCTGCTCAAGAACGACGGCATCCTGCCGCTGCGCCCCGGCCTTCGCATCGCGGTGATCGGGCCGCTCGGCGACGCGACGCGCGTCCTGCGCGGCAATTATTCGTCGTCGCTCTCCGCACCGCCCATCTCGGTCGTGGACGGGCTGCGCCAGGCGCTGCCCAGCGCGCAGATTTCCTATGTGCCTTTCGGCGAGACCTATACCGACGGCGATCCGATCCCGGAGACGGCCCTGCGCACGCCGGATGGACAGGCGGGGCTGCTCGCGCGCTATTATAACGTGCTGGGCCAGCCGCCGGCCCGCTTCGCGCCCGGCACGCTGCAGGATTATGTGAAAACCGCCCGCTTCGCGGAGACGCCGGTCGCGAGCCGCGTCGAAGCGGGGGTGGCCGGCCGCAGCCTGGACCTGGCGCAGGTGTCGGACCATCATCGCGTGGTCTGGACCGGCTTTCTGGTGCCGCCGGAGACGGGCCACTACCGGCTGGGCCTGGCCGGATTCCAGAGCGGGACGCTCAAGTTCGACGGGCAACCGTTCGTCGATCTCAAGGACGCGCCCTGGGGCAGCCTGCCGACGATGAAGACGGTGACGCTCGAAAAGGGCCGCCGCTATCCGATCGAAGTGACGGGCGACGCCCATACGGGCAGCGCCGGCATCGGATTGGTGTGGAAGCGCGTATCCGCTGCGCCCGAACGCGACCTGAAGGCCGCGGCAGCGCAGGCCGACGTGCTCGTCGCCGTGGTCGGCCTCACCTCCGACCTCGAGGCAGAGGAATCTCCCGCCCAGATCCCCGGCTTCAAGGGAGGCGACAAGACCAGCCTCGACTTGCCTCCGGACCAGCAGGCGCTGCTCGAACAGGCCCGGGCGACCGGGAAGCCGCTGGTCGTCGTTGCGATGAACGGCAGCCCGATCAACCTCGCATGGGCCAAGGAGAATGCCGCGGCCATTCTCGAGGCCTGGTATCCCGGCCAGGCGGGCGGGCTCGCCGTCGGCAACCTGTTGTCCGGCAAGGTCAATCCCTCCGGCCGGCTGCCCCTAACCTTCTACCGCAGCGTGGACGAGCTGCCGCCGTTCGGCGATTATGGCATGGCCGGGCGCACCTATCGCTACTTCACCGGGAAGCCGGTCTATCCATTTGGTTACGGGCTCAGCTACACGCGCTTCGCCTATGCCCCGCTCGACGTGCGGCCGGCGAGCGGCGGTGCCGCAAATGGAATCCGCGTTACGACCGAAGTGCGCAACACCGGCGACCGCGCGGGCGACGAGGTGGCGCAGCTCTATCTCGACTTTCCCGACGAGCCGGGCGCGCCGCGCATCGCGCTTCGCGGGTTCCAGCGCGTGACGCTGAAGCCGGGCGAAGCGCGGACGATACGCTTCGACCTCACGCCGCGCGACCTGAGCGCGGTCACGGTCGACGGCGTGCGCAAGGTGCTGGCCGGCGACTACCGCGTCAGTGTCGGCTCGGGCCAGCCGGACACCGGCGTGGCGGGACAGACGGCCGGATTCTCCGTCGCGTCAGCCGTCACGCTTCCCAAGTAAACGCTTCGGCGGGCGCGGGAGCCCCTGCGATCGCCTAGCCGAGCCTTTGGGCAGACCGATCCGCACAAAAGGTGGGGCTCCGGAGGAGCCATGCTCCGGAGCCCCTTTCCGTGCGCCGCTTCCGGGGAGGGGATTACATCCGGATGCGCAGGCCTACGGAAACAAGCCGGCCGATCGGGTTCGACACGAAGCCGTTATAGCCCCATGCGCCGCCCAGGATGCCCGCCGTATTGCCGTTGTAGAACGGCGGGTCCTTGTCGAAGATGTTCTGGGCGTCGACATAGACCTGCCAGCCCCGGGCGAAGTTGTCGCCTTGGAACTCATACTGAACGTGCAGGTCGAACGTATTGTTGGCCTTCACCTTGTCGCCGCCGCCGACCGGGTTGCCGGCCGAATTGACGATGATCGGATTCACCGTGGTACTGATCCAGTTGCGATAGGAACCGGTATGGTTCCAGAACAGGTCGATCGACATCCCGTCCTTCGCCCAGCCGAACTGGGCGCGGTTCTTGAACCGGACCGACGGGAACGTGGTGTTGTAGCCGGAGGTGTTAAGGATGCTGAAGTCCGTACCGCCCCCGAAATTCTGCCGGAACTTGGTGAAATAGGTGAAGCCGGTGCCGATGACGAAGGTGCCGAGGTCTCCGATCTCCGAGTTGTAATTGAACTGGCCGTCGATGCCTTCGACGGTCAGGTTGAGCGCGTTGCGGCTGCTCTGGTCGATCAGGAAGTAGACCTGCGGCGGGATCGCGCCGGATACCGTCGCGCCGTTGGCGATGTTGGCGAATTCGTCGATCTGCGCCTGCGAGCAGGTCTGCGGACAGATGGTCAGCAGATTACGCAGGCCAGCCGAGTTCACGATCGCGCTCGGGCTCGGTGAGGAGACGCCGCCGATGAACTTGTTGTGGAAATAGGTGAAAGCGGCGGTGAAACCACGCAGGAAGCGCGGCGCGAGGTCGATGCCTGCGGACCAGCTCCGGCCCTTTTGCGGCGTCATGTTGGAGAAGCCGCCGCCGAGCTGTCGCCGCATGCCCTGAATCGCCGGCGTGCCGATCGTGCAGGTGGTGGCGTTGCACTGGACGCCGGGGATGTTCACCACGTCGGGATAATTGGCGATCGGCACGGCAATCTGCGTGCCGTTCACGCCGACGCTGCCCGATGCGTAGAGATAACCCTGCGTCGGATCGCCGATGACCGCCGTCGGCGGCGCCACGAATGCGCGGGAATAATTGCCGCGCAGCTTGACGCCCTCCACCGGCTCCCAGTTCGCCGCGAACTTGGGATTGGTGGTCGAGCCCACGTCGCTGTAGCTGTCGTACCGGCCGGAGATGCTGAGATCGAGGCTGTGCACGAGCGGCACCCCCATCTCCGGTGAGACGACCGGGACGTAGAGCTCGGCATAGAGCGACTTCACGTCGCGCTTGTAGTTGTAGACGCGGAAATTGGACCCCGTCGTCGTCGGCCCGGTATTGTTGGAGCCGCTGATCTTCTGGGTCTGTTCGTACCAGAGATATTCGCCGCCCACCGCGATCTTGAGCTTGCCCGCGGGCAGGCTGAACAGCGACCCGTTCAGGTCGAGCTTGATCTGGTTGAACGTGTTGTAGTTCGTGTTCTCGCTGTTGTTCCGGTAGAGCGAGCGGATGACGGACTCGGGTGTCCGGTTGGTGCCGTCGAACGGCCGCCATACGTCGAGGGCGTTCGCGGTGGTCAGCGGCAGGTTGAGGGCGATGACATTCTGTCCCGGAATGTCGGTCGCCGTGGTGCTGCCGCTGAGCTGCGCCGTGCCGTTCAGCGCCAGCAGCGCACAGGCCGAGCAGAAGCCGTTGACGGTGTTCAGCGCCGAACGATTCCAGCCGAAGGCGTCGCTGAGGGTGACGGTCCAGTCGTCGTTGACCCGATATTCGGCGACGGCCGTCGAATAGATCGAGTCCGACTGCGATTCCGCTTCGCCATAGTCGGCGTCGGGCAGCAGGGCGAGCCAGCTGACCGTCTGCTGCGTCGCACCGGGCGCGCCGGCGGGCGCCTGGTAGAACGGGTTGATCTGGCCGCCCTTGCCCGACCCCGGGCCGAACGCGGTCGCATTAGTGATACCGCCCGGCCCGTTGGCGTTATGCGTTTCCTGGCGATTGTAGTTCAGCATGGCGGTGACGGTGAATTTGTCCGAGAAATCATTCGTCACCTTGATCATCGCGTTCGCACGGAACTGCGACGGCAGCAGGTTGGCGTAGATCGAGTTGTTGCACGGCGCGTTGTCTTGCGTGTTGGCCACGGTCGAGGCCGCATCCGGCGACAGGAACACGCCGCTGACGCCCGGCACCACGATGGTCGCGGGGCTGCACTGATAGCTGTTGGTGTTGGTCCCGCCGATCGAACGATAATCGCCGAGGCTCGAGAAGCGGCGATCCTTGTTCTTCAATTCCGACTGGTTGGAATAGGAACCGGCGACATAGACGCCGCCCGTCTCCCATTTCTTGCCCCAGATGAAATTGACGTTGGTATTGTGGTAATCGTCGGCGAAGCCCGCCTGGGCGTTCGCCTCGAAGCCGTCGAAGGTGCGGCGGGTGATGAAGTTGACCACGCCCGCGACCGCGTCCGAGCCGTAGACGGACGAAGCACCGTCGGCGAGAACCTCCACCCGCTGGATCGCGCTCACCGGAATGATGTTGGGGTCGGTCTGGGCGAACTGCGTGCCACCGCCAGGCAGCCGCAGGCCGTCGAGGATCACCAGCGTGGTGTTGGACGACGATCCCGCGAGGCTGTGGATCTGCGGCGAGTAATAGGAATAGGCGTTCTCGCCCTGTGCCACCGAACCGGCGGTGGAAATCGACGGCACCGTGTTCACGAGCTGCGACGCGTTGACGGGCGCGGTCTTCTCGATCGTGTCCTGGCCGACGGAGATCAGGTTGGAACCGACCGGCGCCACGCCGCGAATGGCCGAACCGGTGACGATGATGTCCGGGTCCGTAGTGGATGGTGGGCTTTCCAAAGCGGGCGGCGTGTCTTGAGGCGGCGGCGCAGCGGCAGCGTTGTCCTGAGCGAACGCAGGCTGGCTGGCCACCATCACCGCCGCGATCGCGATAAGCGAACTGCTCAATCGTCCGGGCAGAATATCTCCCAACATTTTCCTCTCCCTCTTTTCATATACTATAGGATTTTACATTGATTTCATGACTTTCCCGCGAGCTTTCTCTCGGTCCGGAGTTGGCGGTTGCGCTCGCTTGAGCGCGCTCAGTGTGGCTGGAAGCTGTGCAGGCCGCGCGGATAAGGGTTGATCGCGACGCGCGTGGCCATCTGGCCCGGCTGTCCGCCGAAGCTGGCACGGTGCCATCGGCCCTGTGCGGCGGTCACGACGTCGCCGGGCGATGCGGTGAAGAACGGCACGCCCTCGATCTGGTAGTCGACGTTGCCTTCCATGATGAACCAGAATTCGTCATAGCCGAAATGAAAGTGGCCAAGATCCGTTGGAGGCGGCGTCTTCACGCCCGGCCCGCGGATGTTGTTCACGAACAGATGATCGCCGGCGATGAACGCGCCAGCCCGCTGCCCGCCGTTCACCACGTCCTTGTAATAGTCGAGATAGGGTCGGTCCGCCGTGCCATAGCGGCCGTCGCCGCCCATCAAGGCAGCCTTCACATAGGTGAAGCCCGGCACGTCCCCGGGCTTCTCCGGCCTCGTCGCGGTTCGATAGAGCGGCACGTCGCCCGCGCCATGCACCTCGAGCCACAGCGCCGGCACGTCGCCCACGCTTTCCAGCGTGAACGGCAGGCGGAAGGGAATGTTGACCTCTCCTCCCTTGACCGCGACGAACGGCTCCTGCCCCTTGATGCTGACCCGCAACTGCCCGCCCCAGACGATGAGGGCCGTCGCATTGTCGGCGTACATCAACGGCTCGGTCCGCTGCCCGGCCGCCATTTGGTGCCAGTCCGCCTCCAGGTCGCGGTTGCGGACGATCGCATGGGTCCAGCTTTTCTCGCCCTTATGCGCCGCGAGAATGTCGGAAAGTTTCCACCAGGGGCGATTCGGCGCGTCATAGGCGCGCGGCGGCGTTCGCTTGGGCGACCAGGCACTTTCCATCGGCGGACGGCTCGGAGCGCCGGGCGGCGCTGACGTCTGCGCGGCGGCGCCCGCTATGAACAAGGCAGGCGAACATAGACAGAAAGCGGTCTTGGCGAATGCCATCGATCCTCCCCTTCAGCAGACTTTTGCGTCTTGCGTTTTATCATATAGGATATGATGCTGAGCCATTAGTCAAACAAAAATGTCACATGGGAAGAGGAGAAGGGCGTGAAAGGCATCCGGCGACTGGCCGTTATCGGCGGGATTGCGTTGTTTCCGCCATGGGTCGCCCACGCCCAGGAGGATGGCTGCGCGCGCATAGATGATCCGTCGGCGCGCCTTGCCTGCTATGATCAACGGTCGGGCCGGACAGAACGAGGAAGCCCGCCGGTTTCCATCCCTGCCCCGCCCGCTCCTGCCCCATCGTCGCAACCGTCGAGCCGAGCCACCGCCGACAGCTACGAAGATCGCCGCGATGCGCTGAAGAGTCGGACGGATTTCACCAGCCGGCTGAAGGCGGTGAAGCCCCTGCGCCACGGCTATTACCGGCTGGAGCTGGAGGACGGCACGGCGTACGACACCACGACCGTCGCACCGCCGCCGCCCGTCGGCGAGACGATCCGCGTCCGCCGGTCCGCATTCGGCACGACCTTTTTCGACATCGACGGGCGAAAGCCCTTCACCGTCAGGCTGTCGCGCCGCCAATAGGTCTCGCCTCGCCGGTCTCACGATCCGGCTGCTCGAGCAGGCGGTTCGGATCGACCATCGCCCAGGCGAGCACGCCCGCCAGAACCACGGCGGCGCCCGCGTAGAAGGCGGCGATCCAGCCGAACTGCGCGGCAATCATCGGCGTCAGCGTGGCGGTCAATGCACCGCCGATCTGGCATCCCATGTTCATGAAGCCGGACACCACGCCGCTGTGCTGACCGGCAATGTCCGCCGTCACCGACCAGAAGGAGCTCTGCGAGAGATAGATCGCGCCTGCGCCGCCGGCCAGGATCAGCACCGCGAGCGGCGCATTGTCCACCATCGATCCGCAGGCCAGGAACAGGCCCGTCAGGATGAACGATATGATGCCGAGGCCCGAGCGCCCCCAGTAGAGGCCGTGGCGCGCCGAGACCCGGTCGTTGATCACGCCGCCGAGCAGGCAGCCGAACGTCATGCACAGGAAGGGCAGCATGGAGAAGACGGCGCTCGACTTGACATCCAGATGCCGCGCTTCCGCCAGGTAGATGAAGAACCAGCTGAAGAAGATCCAGATCACATAACCAAACGCGAAATAGCTGATGAACAGGCCCCAGACGTTGCGGCTGGCGAGGATCGTCCCCCAGGGGATAGGGGCGCGCGAGGCCGCCTTGGCCGGCGGCAGGCCAGCCTCGATATGCGCCAGCTCGGCCGCGTTGACCGACGGATGCTCCTGCGGCCGGTCGCGCGCCAGCAGGAACCAGACGGCGGCGGCGACAAGCCCCAGGGCGGCGCAGACATAGAAGGACGCCCGCCAGCCGCCCCACAGGATGATCGCGGTGATGAGCGGCGGCGTGATGCCGGACCCCGCGCCCACGCCGGCGAAGATCCATCCGTTCGCCTTCCCCCGCTCCTGCGCGGGGATCCAGCGCGACAGGAACTGGTTGCCGCACGGATAGACGACCGATTCGCCGATACCGAGCGCAAACCGGGTCAGCGCCAGCAGCAGCAGCGCGCCGCTGCCCTGCGGATGGATGATCGCCGTCGCCGCGGTGAACACGCCCCACCAGAGCAGCGCGCCGGTCAGCACGATGCGGGGGCCGTAGCGGGCCGCGAGCCAGCCGGCCGGAACCTGGAACAAGGCATATCCGATCAGGAAGGCGCTGAAGACCCAGCCCAGCTCGACCTGGTCGATGCCATATTCCTTCCGCATCTCCACCCCGGCGACCGAGATGTTCGTGCGATCGAGAAAGGCGATCGCGCTGATGATGAACAACAGGAAGATGAGGCCCAGCCTGACCCTGGACCGCGCGGCGCCGCTCATGACCATCCCTCCCGTCCGGCTTGTATGCCGGACAATATAGTATATGATCCGTGATAGGACGGATACACGTCCGCGTAAACAGACAAGAGCATCGGGAGGGGAACGACATGGGCATGGCGATGCCGCGCATCGGGGTGGTCGCAGCATTGGTGGCCTTCTCCGCGGTCGCGGTGGCGCAGACCGCGATGCCGCTGGCGCAGCGCATCGGCCGCAGCGATCCCGGCAAGATGCAACTTGCGACCGGCGTCCATGGCGGCGCGGGCTCGATGAGGTTCGGCGCGCTGCTCGGGGCGAACGCGCTCAGCACCAACTTCATCTTCCTCCACCGTGGCACGATCGCGCCGAAGAGCGGGATCGGCCAGCATTTCCACAACGACTGCGAGGAGATGTTCGTCATCCTCGACGGCGAGGCGGAATTCACGATCGATGGACGGACCTCGCGCCTGACCGGGCCAGCGGGGGCGCCCGATCGCAAGGGCCATGCCCACGGCATCTACAATCCCACCGACAAGCCCGTTCAGTGGCTGAACATCAACGTCGGCATGACGAAGAGCTACGATAATTTCGACCTGGGCGACCCGCGCACCAACGCCCCGCTCGATCCCGTGCCGCAGTTCATCACCATGCGGCTGGATCGCAGCCTGCTGAAGCCGGCGGCGGCGAACCTGCCTGAGGCGACCGGCGCCGTGCTCTACCGCCGCGCCCTGGGGCCGACGATCTTCTCGACGGCCTGGTCCTATGTCGATCATATCCTGCTGCCCGCGGGCTCGGCGCTGGGCCGCCGTATCCAGCCGGACATGAGCGAGGTCTATTACGTGATGTCCGGCACCGGCGAGGTCACGCTGGGCGATGAGGCCGCGCCGATCAAGGCCGGTGATGCCGTGCCCGTCGACCTCGGCGAAGCGCGGGCGATCCGTCAGACCGGCGGCGAACCATTGGAATTGATGGTCATCGGCGTCGCGCGCGATCTGGCGGCAAAAGCCCGTTATCGTGCGGAGGCCGAGGCACGGATGCGGCCGCGCAGATAGCTGCTGGGGATAACAGCCATTCCTTCCCCCGACGAGGAGCCATCACAACAAGGAGAGAAGCCATGAACAGGCGTCATATGCTGCAGGGACTGGCCGCGCTGGGCATCGGCGCGACAACGGGGGCCGCTGCCGGCGCCCGGCCCCGCCCTTCCCCGCGCAAGCCCATCGTCCTCTATTGCGATCTCGCCATCGATCCGGCGCGTGAGCAGGAGATGCTCAACGCGTTCCACAATCACTTCAAGCCCGTTGCCGAAACCTTCCGCGGTCGCGGCTATATCGACGTCAAGATGCTGAAGCTGCGCAGCGTGATCCAGGGCGGTCCCGCGCCGGCCCCCGGCATCAACTACCGCTTCCAGCTCACCTATGAGAGCGAGGAGCAACGGCAGGTCTGGATCAAGTCGGACGTGCACCAGAAGAACTGGCCGCTGATCGAGAACACCGTGCTCAACAAGGATTATCTGGTCCTGCTGACCGACAGCGTCTGAGCGGAAGCGGGCCCGATGCCCTTGTCTCTCTCTTCTTCCCGCCCGATCCATTTGAGGGAATAGCGCCATGTCCTCCCGTCTACGCGCCGCCCTGCTTGCAGCGGCGCTCTGTCATCTGAGCATCCCGCTGGCAGCGCAGGGGCCTGCATCCGCGCCCTCCGTGCCTTCGATCGAGCGGCTCGACCCCGCGCTCGACGCAGTTATCGCGCCGGGCACACCGATCGAGCGCGTGGCCACCGGCTTCGGTTTTACCGAGGGGCCGATGTGGCATGACGGGCGGCTCTGGTTCTCCGACGTGACCGGGGACAAGATGCGCGCGGTGACCCCGGACGGAAAGGTGCAGGAACTGATCGCCAATGCGGGCGGGCTTCCCAATCCGCCCGCCGGCGCCAGTATCGGCTCGAACGGCATGGTCCCCGCCCCGGACGGCACGGTGCTGATGACGCAGATGGGTGCGCGCCGCATCGTGAAGGTCGGGAAGGACGGGAGGCTGCAACCGTTCCTGTCGGACTATCAGGGTAAGCGGCTGAACAGTCCCAACGATCTCGTCTACGACCGGGCGGGGGCGCTGTGGTTCACCGATCCGCCGTTCGGCCTGTTCAACGGCATGGACAAGGACCCGGCCAAGGAGCTACCGTTCAATGGCGTGTTCCGCTATGCCGGCGGCAAGCTGACCGCGGTCATCACCGATATGACCCTGCCCAACGGCATCGGCTTCTCGCCCGATTTCAAGACCCTGTACGTCGGCAATTACGGGCCGGACATGTATGTCCGCGCCTATGAGGTGGGCCCAGGCGGCACATTGTCCGCGCCGCGCGAGCTGATCCGCCTGCCGGCTGGCCGCGGCGGGCCGGACGGGCTGAAGGTCGACACGGCCGGCAACATCTGGATGACCGGCCCGGGCGGCATCCGCATCGTCACTCCTGCGGGCAAGGTTCTGGGGCAGATCAAGTTGCCGGAAACCGCCGCCAACCTCGCCTTCGCCGGCGACGGCCATATCGTCTACATTACCGCCAGCACCAGCATCTATCGCCTGCGCAGCAAGGTGAAAGGCATGCTGCCGCTTTATGCTGACGCGAAATGACGGGCGGCGGGCGGCAACCGGCCGCCCGCCCCATTCCTAATGGCGGCCCTCGCTGGCCGCGCCTGTTGAAGGCGTGGCGGGCGCCGCCGCATAGTTCTTCGCCAGATAGGTGGTGATCACCTTGATCTCCTCGGGCGACACCTCGGCGCCGCGGTCGGCCATGCCCTGGACGGTTGCCGCCCATTCCGCCTCGGTCCGCCGCTTCTGGAAGACCTGCGCGGTCGAATGGCAGAAGCCGCAGCGCTCGTTGATGAGGTCGAGGCCCGGGCCGGGCGGCGGTGTCGCCGCGGCCGCGGCGGCCGGTGCCGGCGCTTGCTGGGACAGGGCGCGCGCGCCGATCACCGGCAGGGTGAGCGCCATGACGATCAATCCGACTGTGCGCATGTCATGTCCTCAAGGCAGGGCGTAGGCGATCACCGCGTCGCTGGTGGCCGGTGAAAAGGCGAAACCCCCGGTCGCGACGACGGCGACCATCTGCCGTTTCCCGACCGCGTAGGTCATCGGCGTTCCGTAATTCGAGTCCGGCAGCTCGGCCGTCCACAGCAGCTTGCCCGTCTTCGTCTCGAAGGCGCGCAGGCGCTTGTCCTTGGTGGCACCGATGAAGGTGAGGCCGCCCGACGTCGTGAAAGGGCCGCCGGCGCTGGTGATCCCGGCGTCCTTGAGCGCCGGATGACCGGTGTCGCCCAACGGCCGGCGCCACGCGACGGTGCCTTTCGCGACATCGACCGCCACCAGCTCTCCCCACGGCGGCTTGCTGCAGGGGAAGCCGGTTTCCATGTCCGCGAAATAGGCGTAGCCGCCCTTCATCCCCCAGCTTCCGTCCGGCTGCCGTTCCAGCTGCTGCGGGCTGCCGAGCTCGTTGAGGTTGATGACGTAGAGGCCGAGCTTCGGATCGAACGCTCCGCCGCCCCAGTCGACGCCGCCCAGGCTGCCGGGGAAGGTGTTGACCGCACTGTCCGCGCGCAGCGGCTGGAAGGGCTTGCTCGGCGCGATGTTCAGATTCTTCGCGACCTGCTCGCACCTCGCCTTGAGTTCCGGGGTGACGTCGAGGATGTCGTCCGGACCATAGGACAGGCGCGTCAGCGGCGGCGGCGCCACCGGCATCGGCTGGGTCGGCCAGGGCTGCTCGCCGGGGACATCCGTCTCCGTCGGCACGGGCATTTCGCGCACGTCGAACAGCGGCTTGCCCGTCACGCGGTCGAGGACGAACATGATCGCCGTCTTGTTCATCGCCACCAGCGCCGGAATCACCCGCCCGCCGCGCCGCACGTCGATGAGAGTCAGCGTCGGCAGGTCGAAGTCCCAGATATCGTGGTGGACCGTCTGGAAATGCCAGAGATACCGGCCGGTCGCGGCATCCACTGCGACCACCGAGTTGGAATAGAGATTGGCACCCTTGCGATCGCCGCCCCAGCGGTCGAAGGTCGGCGTACCGATCGGCAGGTAGGCGATGCCCCGCTTCTCGTCGACCTGGACGAACGTCCAGACATTGGTGCCCGATCGTCCCTTGGTGCTGCCGGGTTCCCAGGTGTCGGCACCCGGCTCGTCGTCGCGCGGGATGGTGTGGAAGGTCCAGACCAGCCTGCCGGTCCGCGCGTCCCACGCCCGCACGTCGCCGGCGGCGCCCTTGATCGGCATCTCCTGAACGCGGGAGCCGGTGATGACCAGATCCTTGTAGATCGCGGGCGGACTGCTCATGCCGAGCGGCGCGACCTTGAGGCCGTTCATCACCTCGGGCGTCTTCAGGTTGACGATCCCGGCCTCGCCGAACTCGGCGGCGGGATGCCCCGTCGCCGCATCGAGCGCGATCAGCTTGCCGGAGCGCGTGCCGAAGAAGATGCGGGCGCCCTTCCCCTTGGCTCCGGGCCAATAGGCGACGCCGCGCGTCGAGGGCTGATCCTTGTTCGCGAGGGTATAGGCCCAGCGCTCCCGCCCCGTCGCGGCATCGACCGCGACGACACGATTATAGGGTGTGGAGAGATACATGACCCCGTCGACGACCAACGGCGTCGCCTCGGACGCGGAGAACCCCGTGGCGAAACGGGCTCGCATACCGTCGGGCATCGGTCCCACGTCGGCGGTCACGCCGGGCGGGCGCATGTGATACACCCACGCCTGACGCAGCTTATCGACGTTCGCGGTGGTGATCTGCTTGAGCGGCGAGTGGCGTGCCCCGCCTGGATCGCGGCCATAGCTGGCCCAGTCCCCGTCCTTGGGCGGAGCCGCGATGGCCACGCTCCCGAGGGCCGTTGCGAGAGATATCAATGACGCCAGTGCAAGGGACCGGCGGAACGAGGATGGAGCTTTCAACGACATGCCTCTCCTGAAGGCAGGATCCGGTCTTTCATCGAGCCCGGTTGTCCTTTTCCGATGGAGATGCTAGCAGAGCCTCAAATCATATACAATATGATCCGTGGCTGGAAATTGGCGCCGTCTGGCGGCGTGTGAGGGAGAAGGATATGGCGCTGCCGCTCGCCGGCATTCGGGTGCTCGACGTTTCGCAGGTCATGGCCGGCCCGTTCTGCTGCATGCTGCTGGGCGACATGGGCGCCGACGTCATTAAGGTCGAACCGCCGCAAACCGGGGATTCGACCCGCCATTCGATGGGCTTCCGCCTGAAGGGGGAGGACAGTCCCGGCTTCCTCGCGCTCAACCGCAACAAGCGGAGCATCGCGCTCAATCTCAAGGACGATGACGACCGTGCGGTATTCTACGCGCTGGTGAAGAGCGCCGACGTGCTGGTCGAGAATGCGCGCCCCGGCGTGGCGGCACGACTGGGCATCGACTATGACACGCTGGCGAAGATCAATCCGCGCCTCGTCTACGCCAGCATCTCCGGCTTCGGCCAGACGGGCCCCTGGGCGCAGCGCCCCGGCTTCGACCTGATCGCGCAGGCGATGTCAGGCATCCTCAGCTCCAACGGCTTCCCCGGCATGGAGCCTGCGAAGAACAGCATCGCCGTCGCCGATCTGGGCGCCGGCCTGTTCTCCGCCTATGCGATCCTTTCGGCCATCATCGGACGGGAGAAAAGCGGACAGGGCCAGTATATCGATGCCTCCCTGCTGGAAGCCGCGCTCGGCCTGTCGATCTGGGAGACCACCGAGCTGTGGGGAACCGGCAAGCCCCCCGCGCCCATCGGCTCCGCCAACCGCATGTCGGCCCCCTATCAGGCGGTGCAGGCGTCGGACGGCTGGTTCGTCATCGGCGCGGCCAACCAGGGGCTGTGGCTCACCTTCCTGCAGGTGCTCGGCCGCCCCGAGCTCCAGGACGACCCGCGCTATTCGAGCAATGCCGCGCGCGTCGTCAACCGCGTCGCGCTGATCGAGGATCTGACGCCGACCTTCCTCACCCGTACCCGGCAGGAATGGATCGACGCATTGCTCGCGGCCGGCGTTCCCGCTGCCCCGATCCTCGACTATGGCGAGGCGGTGACGAGCGAGCAGGCGGTCGCGCGCGAGATGGTGATGCAGGTGCCGCATCCGGTGGAGGGCGACTTCAAGGCCCTGGGCTTCCCTGTGAAGATGCGCGGCACGCCGCAACAGGTCCGCCTCCCTCCCCCGCTACTCGACGAGCATGGCGAGGCGATCCGCGAGGAACTGGCGGAAAAGGGCCTGCTCACGCCGCAGCGGGAAAGTGCCAAATGAGTGACGCGCGCCTGATCTACGAGAAGCGGGGCAACCAGGCCCATATCCGCTTCGACAATCCCGCCGCCCACAACGCGCTGACGAGCGCGATGTGGCACGACCTGCGCGATGCCGCGCGTGACATCGCGGCCGATCCCGGCATCCGGGTCGCGGTGTTCCGCGGCGTCGGCGGCAAGGCGTTCATATCCGGCACCGACATCTCCAAGTTCGCGGATTATGCGACCGGCCAGCAGGGCGTCGACTATGAGCGCGACATCGACGACTGCATGGGTGCGGTCGACGCGATCCCCTGCACGACCATCGCCGTCGTGGAGGGATGGGCGGTGGGCGGCGGCCTCAATATCTCCTCGGCCTGCGATTTCCGCGTCGCCACGCCGGACGCGCACTTCGGATCGCCGATCGGGCGCACGATCGGCAATTGCCTGTCCGCCGCCAGCGTGGCACGGATCGGCGGCGCCGTCGGCGTGCAGCGCGCCAAGCGCATGGTGCTGCTGGGCGAGATGCTGACTGCAGAGGAACTGCTCGGCTGTGGTTTCCTGCTGAAGGTCGTCGAGCGCGAAATGCTGGATGCGGAAGCAGAGGCGCTGGCGGAGCGCGCGGCCGAGAATGCGCCGCTCACCACCCGCGCGACCAAGGAGATGATCCGGCGCATCACCTTCGGCAACCTGCCCGACGTCGAGGACCTGATCGCTGAGGTCTATGGCAGCGCCGATTTCCGGCGGGGCGTCGCGGATTTCCTGGCGCGCACGAAGAAGGTGCCGGACTGGACTGGGAGTTAGAGCAGGGTTGACCCACTCACCCTCACCCTTCCCACCGCCTACGGCGCCGGGCCCCTTCCCTCTCCCATCGGGAGAGGGAGGGAGCGGCGAAGCCGCGGAAGGGTGAGGGTGACAACGGTTCCGCTTGAATTCATCTTGCTTTAGGGAATCCTACTCCGCCGGCTTCTGCGCGGTGATCCTGACATTGGGCATCAGCGCCGCGTTGGGCGGCAGCGGCAGTGTGCCCGGCGGAAAGCCGTTCGCCTCGAACATATATGCCTCGATATCCGCCACCTTGCGGCCGCCAAGGCTGCCCGGCGCGTTCAGCGGCATGGTCGACTGGATGCGGCCGAACAGGTCTCCGGCCGAGGTGTTGTTCCAGTTGTTGAGGAAGCCCGGGCCGACGAGTGCCGGCGCCACGTCGATTCCGGCCAGCGTGTCGCCGTGGCAGGCGGCGCAGTTCTCCGCATAGGCGACCTTGCCGCGCGCGGCCTGCTCGGCGGTGTAGACGCCGCTCCACACGTTGCGCTCGGGCGCCTGCGCACGCGACACCATGGCGCCGCCGAGAAGCAGCGCGGCGCCTGCCAGCCAATATCCCTGCGTCCGCCTGTCCATCACGCCACTCCCGGAAGCCGGAACGCCACCAGCTCGGCGCTGTAGTTGCCGCCGCCGATGGCGACGACGATGTACTGGCGTCCGTTCACCATATAAGTCATCGGCGAGCCGCTCTGCGGCGCGGGCATGTAGACCGCGCCCTTCTCCTCGCCGGTCGCCTTGTCGTAGGCCCGCAGCATCGCGCCCCTGATGCCATATTCGTTGGTGTAGAAGCCCGCCTCGCCGCAGATCACGAGCGTCTTGGTGCACAGCGGCCCGAGGTTGCCGGCGCGGCCGGTGCGCGGGATCTTCAACCCCTTGAGCGCAGGGTGATCGCGGACATTGTCCGGCGTCTCGCCATGCGCGATCTGCCACTTGATGTCGCCTTTGGTGAGGTCGATCGCGGTGATGCGGCCGTAGGGCGGCTTGAGCAGCGGCAGGCCCTGCACGGTCAGGAAGCCCGGCGGCGGACCCGAGCCGGGCTTCGCCGCGGGCGGGCGCCGGAACTGGGTGGCTCCTTCCGCACCCATCGCCACCTGCGGCCGCACCTCCCTGCCGGCAATGCCGTGCACCTGCGGAAATTCGGAGACGCTCGGATCGTCGTTCGGGATGATCCCGATCACCGACGGCTGGGTCTTGGAATAGACGAAGACGGTGTGGCTCTCCGGATCGTAGCTGCCGCCCGGCCAGTTGGTCCCACCCTGGATGCCCGGAACGGAGATAGTGCCCCAGCGGCCGGGCTTGCTCACCACCGGCGGCGTGTAGAGCGGTCCGATCTTGTACTGCTTCACCAGCTCGACCGCCTGGGCGCGCAGCTCCGGGGTGAAGTCGATCAGGTCGTCGACGGTAACCCCCTGCACGTCATAGGCGGGCGGCTTGGTCGGGAAGGGCTGGGTCCTGGCATACCATTCGCCCGGCACGTCGCCCGCCTCGACCGGCCGCTCGACGATCGGCCAGATCGGCTTGCCGCTGGTACGGTCGAGGACATAGAGGAAACATTGCTTGGTGGGCTGGGCGAGCGCCTTCACCGTCCTGCCGTTCACGGGGATGTCGCACAGGATCGGCGCGCACGGGATATCGCGGTCCCACAATCCGTGGTGGACCAGCTGATAGTGCCAGCGTCGCTCGCCGGTCTCCAGGTCCAGCGCGACGAGCGATTCCCCGAACAGCGCGTTGCCGCGGCGGAACAGCCCCATCTCGTCCCCGGTGGGCAGCTCGACCGGCACATAGACCAGGCCAAGCTCCTCGTCGGCGGACATCTCCGCCCATACGCCGGCATTGCCGGCCTCGTCGGCGTCGCCGTTCAGCCAGCTGTCGTAGCCGTACTCGCCCTTTTTCGGGATGGTATGGAATATCCATTTGCGCTTGCCGGTGCGCACGTCGAACCCACGCACATAGCCCTTCACGTTCCTGCGGACCGCCGGCACGTCGCCCGCCGCATGGGCCGCACCGACGACGACCACGTCGCGCGCGATCAGCGGCGTCGCATGCAGGCCGACATCGGCCGTCTCCGGATCGATCTCCTGATCGAAATCCTTCTTGAGATCGACCACGCCGCCGACGCCGAAGGCGGGATCGGGAAGGCCGGTCGCGGCGTCGAGCGAAACGAGCTGGTAGCCGATCGTCACGAACAGGATGCGTTCCTGCGTGCCGTCGGTCCAATAGGAGCAGCCATGGCCCGAAAGCTGGCGCGGCGAGTTGAGCGCGCGCTGGCCCTCGTCCTTGCGGTACATCCACAGCAGCTCGCCGGTCGCCGCGTCGATCGCGACGCAATCGCGGCGCGAGCCCGCCGTCAGGAACAAGCGGCCCTTGATCAGCAACGGCGTCGGCTCGAACTGATACTCCTTGCGCGCGCCCAAAATGTCGGTCTTGAAGCTCCACGCGACCTGCAAATCGGCGAAGTTCTCGGCATCGATCTGGTCGAGCGGCGAATAACGCGTGTTGGCCTGATCGGCCGCATAGTGGCGCCATTCCGTGTCCGGCGCTCCGGACGGCTCCTCCGCCGCCGCGCGCCGCACCGGGCCGATCCCCATGGTCGCGACGACGGCGGCCGTTCCGCCCAGCAGGTTGCGTCGGGTTATCCTGAACATCGCGCTTCCGGCCCCTCCCTCACCTCACGCTCTGCGGCGCTACGGACCTTCGCGGGTCACCAGCTCACCGCGATATATTTCGCCTCGCAAAATTCGAGCAGGCCGTGATGCGCGCCCTCCCGTCCGAGCCCGCTCTGCTTGACGCCGCCGAAGGGTGCGGCCGCATCGGACACGAGGCCGCGATTGATCGCCACCATGCCGGCCTCGATGCGCTCGGCGATCTGCAGGCCGCGCTTCAGATCATCGGTGTAGACATAGGCGGCGAGGCCATATTCGGTGGCATTGGCGAGCGCCACGGCCTCCTCCGGGTCGTCGAACGGGATCACCGCCGCCACCGGGCCGAATACCTCCGTCGTCAGGATTTCCGAACCTGGCCGGACATTCGCGATCACGGACGGCGGATAGAAGAAACCCGTGCCCGCCGGCGCCTTGCCGCCCAGTTTCACCTCGGCTCCGCGGCCGACGGCGTCCGCCACCAGATGCTCGATCTTCTCGATCGCCTGCCGGTTGATCATCGCCCCGCACTGCGTCGCGGCCTCGATGCCGGGGCCCATCGTCATCGCGCCCATGCGCTCGACCAGCTTCGCGACGAAGGCGTCATGAATGCCGCGCTGGACGTAGAAGCGGTTGGCGGCCGTGCACGCCTCGCCGGCGTTGCGCATCTTGGCAACCATCGCGCCCTCGATCGCCTCATCGAGGTCCGCGTCGTCGAGGACCAGGAAAGGCGCGTTGCCGCCCAGCTCCATCGACGAGCTGATGACCTGATCCGCCGCCTCGTGCAGCAGGATGCGCCCGACCTCGGTGGAGCCGGTGAAGGACAGCTTGCGCACGCGCGGATCGTGCAGGATGCCGCTGCAGAGCGGCCCCGGATCACTGGTGTTGACGACGTTGACGACCCCGGCCGGCACGCCCGCCCGGCGCATGATCTCCGCGACGGCGAGCGCCGTCAGCGGCGTTTCCTCGGCCGGCTTGAGGATGCAGGTGCATCCTGCAGCCAGCGCCGGAGCGATCTTGCGCGTCGCCATCGCGGCGGGGAAGTTCCATGGCGTGACGAGCAGCGCGATGCCGATCGGCTGATACTGCACCATGATGCGGTTGGCGCCGGACGGCGACACGGCCAGCTCGCCGTTGATGCGCACCGCCTCCTCCGCATACCAGCGGAAGAATTCGGCGGCATAGGCCACCTCGCCGCGCGCATCGGACAGCGCCTTGCCGTTCTCGAGCGTGATCAGCTGCGCCAGCCATTCCTGCTCGGCCATCATCGCATGGAAGCAGGCGAGCAGGATCTCGGCGCGCTTGCGCGGCGCGGTCGCCGCCCATTGCGGCGCGGCGGCAGCGGCGGCATCCACCGCGGCGATACCTTCCGCAGGGCTTGCATCCGCAACCGAGGTCAGCACCGTCTCGGTCGCCGGATCGAGGATGTCGATGCGTCGCGCACTGGCGGCAGGGATCCATGCATCGCCGATCAGCAGGTCGGTGGGGACGGCGAACGGGCCGGCATGACCGTCAGTCGTCGTGCAGGTGAAGCTGTTGGTCGTCATGAGAGCTCTTGTTCCGGGGATCAGGCGGATTTCAGCGCCGCCCGCTCGCCCGAGAAGGCCGCGCGGGTGATGCTCTGCATCGCCGAGAGATCGAGGGGACGGGGATTGTTCTTGACCAGCCGGGCCGCGTTCAACGCGTTTTCCGCGACGAACTCTTGCTGATCGGCCTTCAGGCCCAGCGCGGCGAGCGAGCGGGGAATGCCGACGCGGCCGAGCAGGTCTGCGACCGCGTCGATGAAGGCCTGCGACATCTCTTCCTCCGGCGCGTCGGGCAGATCGGCCGTCCGCGCCAGCTCGGCGAAGCTACGGATGCAATAGGGCTGGTTGAACTGCATGACGAACGGCAGCAGCGTCGCCACCCCGTCCCCGTGCGCAGTATGCGTGAGGTTGCCGACCGGATATTGCAGCGCATGCGCCGCCGCCGTACCCGCCGTGCCAAAGGCGCAGCCCGCCGCCAGCGCGGCCAGCATCAGCCCTTCCCGCGCCTCGATGTCGTTGCCGTCGCGATAGGCCCGTTCGAGGAACAGGAAGATCTTGGCGACGGCAAGCCGCGCGAAATGGTCGGAGAGCACGTTCTTGCCGACGAACACATGCTGCTCCGTCAGCATGGGATCGGCGGGGCGTGCCAGCGTCGTATAAGCCTCCACTGCATGGGTCAGCGCGTCGGCCCCCGAACAGGCGGTCAGGGCCGGCGGGCAGCTGACGGTCAGCTCCGGGTCGCAGATCGCGATCAGAGGGATGAGATAGGGGCTGGCGATGCCGACCTTCGCGCCGCGCTCTTCGTCGGATACCACCGCAACCGGCGTCACCTCCGATCCGGTACCGGCCGTCGTCGGCATCGCGATCAGGGGCATGACCGAGCCCGGCACCGCGAACTCGCCATAATAGGAGCGGATGTCGCCCCCATGGGTGAGCAGGACGGCGACCGCCTTGGCCATGTCCATGGAACTGCCGCCGCCGATGCCGATCACCAGATCGGGCGCGAAGCGGCGCACTTCCTCGACGCAGGCCGTGATCGACGCGATCGGCAGATCCGGGATCGTCCGGTCGAAGACATGGACCTCCAGGCCATGGGCGCGCAGATCGGCGACCATCGCGTGGAATTCGGGCTGGGCACCTTGCCGCGCATCGGTACAGACCAGGGCACGCCTACCGCACTTGCCGGCGGCGGAGCCGAGCGCATGGCGCTGCCCGCGCCCGAACAGGATCGAGCGCGGCAGGCGAAGGGCGCCGAAGATGGGAGGGAGCTCGCTCACTTCCTGCTACCGTCCGCGCCATATTGTTTCAGATAGGCGATCACGTCCGCGCGATCCTGCGGCGCGGCCATGCCGGGGAAGATCATCTTCGTGCCGGGCACCAGCTTGGACGGCCCCTGGAGCAGCCTGTCGATGCTGGCTTCGTCCCACTTGATGCCGGATGCCTTCATCGCCGGCGAATAGCGGTAGCCCGGCTCGCCGCCCGCCGCGCGCCCGACCACGCCGTTCAGTGCCGGACCGATCGACCGGGCCGGGTTCGGGCCGACCTTGTGACAAGCCGCGCAGCGCGTGAAAAGCTGCTGCCCGCGAGCGGGATCCCCCTTCGGGGCCGGCGCCGCGATCGCCGCCCCGGCCATCACGGCCCCCATGCCGACAGCCAATATCCAGGTCTTCACGTACACAACCTCCTATCGAGCGCGTCTCGCGCGCCCAGTTCACACCAAGGCGCCTGGGCGCTTCAGATATTTCTTCGTGATGGCATCGGCCGCCCAGAAGGCGAGCGCGCCGACCGGCCCGGTCGGATTGCGCCCGGCATTCTGCGGGAACACGCAGGCGCCGAGCACGAAGACGTTCGGCACGTCCCACGACTGGCAATATTTGTTGAGCGCGCTCGTGTTCGGATCGTCGCCGAACACCACGCCGCCCGTATTGTGGGTGGTCTGGTAGCGGGCGCTGTTGAAACGGCCGAAGCTGCGCGGCGTACCGGCGCTCTCTTGCTTCCGCCCGGTGATCTCCGCCGCGATCCGTTCGCAGACCGCGGTGTGCGCGGCCATCAGCTTGCGCTCGTTCTCCTGCCAGTCGAAGGTCAGGCGCAGCAGCGGCCGGCCGAAGGCGTCGCGATAGGTCGGATCGAGATCGAAGTAATTCTGGCGATAGCTCATCACCGCACCCTGGTGGCCGATCGCCGAGACGTGCTGATAGGCGTCGACCATCGCCTTCTTCCATCCCCTGCCCCAGCGCGGCTGGCCAGGCATGGTCGGATGGTAGGTCAGCGGATCGCCGCTGTTGTTGCCGAGGCTGATGCCGCCGCCGCCGATATAGCCTGCCTTGGCGAAGTCGTAATTGTCGCCGTTGAAATCGTCGATCCAGCTGCCGAGCGCCCCCGATCCCATGAAGGGGTTGGTGAACACGTCCTTGTCCAGCAGGATGAACGCTCCGCCCCCGCCCTGGAACGCGTAGTTGCGGCCGACGACGCCGGTATTCGTCTTGGGATCATAGGGCCTGCCGATGCCGGAATGCAGCATGAGGTGGACGTTGCCGGTGACGAAGGCGCCCAGGATCACGAGGTCGGCGGGCTGCTCCAGCTCGCGCCCGCGCGCATCGACATAGGTGACACCGGTCGCCCGCTTGCCGTCCGCGGCAAGGTTGACCTTCACCACCGTCGCATTGGCGCGCAGCTCGAAATTCGTGTTCTTGCGCGCCAGCGGCAACATCAGGAAATGCGGGCTCGCCTTCGCATTCGCCTCGCAACCATAGGCGGTGCAGTGTCCGCAATAATGGCATTGGCCGAGCGGGATGCCGTCCGGGTTCACATAATCCTGCGAGCAGTTCGCCGTCGGGATCGGGAATGGATGATAGCCAAGGTTGCTCGTCGCCTTGTCGAACAGCGTCATCATGTGCGACGCGGTCATCGGCGGCGTAGGATATTCGTTCTGGCGCGGCGCCTCGAACGGATTGCCGCCCGGCACCTTCCGCCCCTTGATGTTCCCGGCCTTGCCGGAGATGCCGCACACCTTCTCGAACTTGTCGTAATAGGGCTCCAGCTCGTCATAGGAGACCGGCCAGTCCTGGAGGTTCATGTCCTCCGGAACGATGCCCTTCCCATATTTGGCGATGGTGCCGGAGCGCATCTTGTGCTCCCACTCCAGCCAGCGCCAGGTCAGCCCCGACCAGTGCGCGCCCGAGCCGCCGACATTGGTGCCGGGCCAGTAGAAGCCGTGCTCGCGGATCGGCAGCGCGACCTGGTCCATGCTGTTGCGGAAGGTGATGGTCTCCTGCGAAAGGTCCTGCACCATGTGCAGGCGGCGCGTGTACTTGAGGGCGTCGTGCGCCTGGGGACCCGCGAAATCCGGATAGGTGTCCTGCGGCCGGCCGCGCTCGAACATCACGACCTTGAGGCCGGTCGGCGCCAGTTCCTTGGCGACGATGCCACCGGTCCAGCCCGAACCGACGATCACGACGTCCACCGGCGGAAGCTTCGTCGCCATCACGTCAGGTCCTGGATCGATTGGGGCTCGGCGACCCGGTAGGGGCGATTACGCCATTCGGCGATCTTGTCGGCATACATCTCGCCCACGCCCGGGTAGCCGAGCAGCTTCCAGGATGCCTTGCCCCGGTTGCCGCCGTAGATCGGGTCGGCGAAGAAGCCGTCCATCACCAGCTGGAACAGCGTGTTGAAGAAGTTGCGCGTCGGCACGGTTGGCAGGTCGATCGCCGCCTGCTCGAGCGCCGACACCAGCTTGATCCGGTCCGCCTCCTCCAGCATGTCGAAAGTGCTGCCGCCATGGGTCGCGCGGACATGGTCGTTCACGTCGGCGATGCCTGCGCGGACGAGCTGGTTGGGCGTCAGGCGCAGCTGATATCCCTGCTCGGGTGTTCCCTCGCGGAACGGCCCCTGCAGGTACATGCGCTCGCCATTGCCCCAGGCGCTGTAGAGCTGCCGGTCGACGAACAGCGCGACGCCCAGCTCCGTGCCCCTGGCAGTGAACTCGTCCTGCGGGATCAGCGTGTCGACGAAGGCTTCGACGAAGGCGGCCTCATCGGGATTGAGGAAGATGTAACCCGGGGACGGCGCCGCGCCTGCAGGCGGCGCTCCGCTGGTGCCCTGCGCCGGCATGTCATGCCCGGCGTGCGTCTCCTGCGCCTCGGCAAAGGGCGCCGCTGCCATGCCCACGCCGAAGCCGGCCAGCTTCAGCAGCGTGCGGCGGTCCGCGGTCGGCTTCCCGCTCATGCCAGCGCCTCCTGCCCATCGCGGAGCTTGCGCGAGGCGTCGATGCGCAGGAACAGCAGCGCCGCGATCAGGCACAATATCGACAGCACTGCGAAGGCGGCGAACCAGCCGCTCATGCTGACAATATAGCCCGTCACCGCGGCGGCGACCGCCGCGCCCGTATTGCCGAGCGTGTTCATGACCGCTGACACCGAGCCCGCATATTCGCCGCCGATGTCGAGCGTCACCGCCCAGGACACGCCGACGGTCAGCTCCAACCCGAACAGCGCGACGCAGAAGCACAGGATGCTCGGCACCGGATCGGCGATCGCCGCGGCCAGCGGGATCATCGCCGCCGCCGTCAGGAAGCCGACGATCGCCACGGCCCGGCGGGCCATCTTCAGTCCGGCGCCGCGCTTGACCAGCAGGTCGGATGCCCAGCCGCCCGTGAGGTCGCCGATCACACCGGCCATGAGCGGCAGGCTGGCGAACAGCCCCATCAGCGCGATGTCGAACCCGCGCGCGTCGTGCAGGTACTTGGGAAACCAGGTCAGGAAGATGTTGATGCAATAGGCGTAGCAGAAGTACATCGCCGACAGCACCCAGAGCTGCGGATTGGCGAGCAGGTGGCGCCACGGCACGCTGACCCGAGCACGGCCGGCCCCCAGTGCGCCCTCGATCATCTCCAGCTCGGCGGCGTTGACGGAAGGATGCTCGCGCGGCGTGTCGCGATAGTAGAAGAACCACAAGAGCGCCCAGGCAATGCCGACGAGGGCAAAGACCAGGAACGGCATCCGCCAGCCGAACTGTACGATGAGGAGCGCGACGAACACCGGTGTCACCGCCCCGCCCAGCCGCGCGCCGGCATGGGTCACCCCCTGCGCCCAGCCGCGTTCCGACGGCAGCATCCAGCGCGACAGCGACCTGGTGGCGATCGGGAACGCGCCCGCCTCGCCCATGCCGAACAGGAAGCGGCACACCATCATCGATCCCGCCGACCAGGTCAGCGCCGTGGCGGCGGTGAAGGTGGACCACCAGAGCACCACGCCGGTCAGCGCACGGCGCGGCCCGAACCTGTCGCCCAGCCAGCCGCCGGGAATCTGGAACAGCGCATAGGCGATGGAGAAGGACGCGAAGATCCAGCCCATCGTCACCGGCGAGAAGCCATACTCGCGCTCGATCACCGGCGCGGCCGTCGCGATCACGACGCGGTCCATATAGGTGATGAGATAAGCCAGCACCGTCAGCCAGAGCACGACGTGGCGCGCGCGCGTGGGACGCGCCGCACCGGCGGCGGCCGCGGTGTCACGCTGCTCCGCGACCGCTGCCTCGCTCGTCACGGACGCCCTCCGCAAGCACCGGCGGCGCGGCCGGTGCAGGTCTGCCAGATCGTCGGCACCTTGGTCCCGGCGATGTAGACGGCATCGATGGCGCGCGTGTTGCGGATGTCCGCGGTTGGATCACGATCCAGCACCAGCAGGTCGGCCCATTTGCCCGGCGCGATCGAGCCGATGTCGCTGGCGCCCATGAATTCCGCATTGGCGCCGGTGGCCGCGGTGAGCGCCTGCAGCGGCGTCACCCCCGCCTTGACCATCAGCTCGAGCTCCCAATGCGCGAAATAGCCGGGGAAGCGCGCCGTGGGTCCGCTATCGGTGCCCATGCCGTAGCGGATGCCGGCCTTCACCTCGCGTCCGAAATTCTCCATCGCGGTCTTGAGGGCCGGCGCATATTTGGGGAAGTTCGGCGCCGCGCCCAGCTTTGCCGCCCGCTCCGGGCTTGCGAGCTCCTTCTGCACCTCTGGCGTCACCCCGCGCGTGAAGAAGGGGTCGTCGAGGAAAGGCAGCGTCTTATAGGTGAAAGACGCCTCGCGGCTGAGCGTCGCGGCCATCTGCCAGACGCCCTTCGCCTTCATCTGACCGAGCAGGGCATCGTCGACAGCGCGGTCCCGCACGGAATGGGCGAAGGCATCCACGCCCTCACGCGTCAGTTCGGCGGCATTGTCATAATAGAAGATGTGGGCGACGGCCTTCTTTCCGTCCTTGTGCGCTTCGTCGATCACCGCGCTGCTGATCCGCGGCGGCATCCGCTCATCCAGCATGCCGAACTCGTCGTCGACCCAAAGCTTGATGAGGTCGGCGCCCTTGGACGCCTGCGCGTCCACCATCGCCCGCGCCTCTTCCGGCGTGGCGACCGACTGTTCGAGGCCGGGAACCCCGCCATAGCTGCCCTTGAAGACCACGCCCTGCCCGACGGTATAGACCCGCGCCATCGTCGTGCGCCTCTTGCGCAGCTGCTGGATCGGGAAGATCAGGTCCTGCTCGGTGCCGAGTGTCTGGACGGTGGTGACGCCGTAGGCGGCGTATGTCCTGAGCTGCTTCTCGATATTCTCGGGTGTCTGGTACTTGAGGTTCTGGGTGATACCGTCGACCAGCCCCAGATGAACATGGCTGTCGATCAGGCCGGGCATCAAATACTTGCCCTTCAGCGTTTCGACCTCCGCCCCGGCAGGCACCTTCACCTTCGCGGAAGGCCCGACCCAGGTGATCCGGCCATCGGTGACAATGATTGCCTGGTTCGCCGCCGGCGCACTTCCGGTCCCGTCGATCAGCGTGAAATCGCGCAGCACCGTCGTTTGCGCGGCCGCCGTCCCCGGAAGTCCGGCGAACATTGCCGCTGCCAGGCTGAGAACCGAAAGTCCGGCTTTCTTAGCAGACCACATAGCCATCCTCTCCAGACCGATTTCATATCCTATATGATCTGGTTTTCGGTTGTGGTAGGTGGTTGCGGTTGGCGCGTCAAGCCGCTTTCCGGAAACTCCGTCGATCCTGTTGCGCCGCCTTCGCCCGGCCGTGCGCTCAGCCGCGGGAGGTGCCGTTCGCCCTGTCCATCCGCTGCTGCGAACAGGTCAGATGGTCGCGCACCGACTGTTCGGCCGCGGCAGGATCATGCGCCAGCAGGGCGGCGATGATGCGCTGATGCTCCCGCGCCGCCACGTCGGGCGCGTTGGGCTGCGCGCTGTTCTGGTAGAGCGATCGAAATATCTGGAGATGCGCGTGCAGCCGCTCGATCGTTTCCTCGATCAGCCGGTTTCCGCTGCCCTTCGCGATCAGCCGATGGAGTTGCGCATCCGCCTCGGCGAACCGGGCATAGGCCTGCTCGTCGCGCTCGACCACCGCGTCCATCTCGGCCTGGATCGACTGGAGGATCGACAGCGCCTCATCGTCCATGCGCTCGGCCGCGCGCGCGGCGGCATAGGGCTCGATCAGCAATCGAAGCGTATAGAGGTCGTGCACCTCCTCCGGCGTCATCTGCGGACTGGCGCGGTAGCCGACATTGGTGGTCTTGTAGACGAGCTTCTCCGCCTCCAGCTGACTCAGCGCCTCGCGAATCGGTGTCTGCGACATGCCCAGCTGTCGCGCGACCGTGTCGATCGGAATGCGCTCCCCCGGCGCGATCTTCACCGACATCAGCATCGAGAGAAGATGCTGATAGGCGTGCTCCACCAGCGTCGGCGCAGAAGCGGCGCGCGCCGTGGGAGCGATGGCATTGGAAACTTGAGACGTGTTCTGCAGATCGGACATAGCCACGACTTATATGCTCGGATGCGAGTAATATAGGATATTATCGCCTAGTTGGCGATGACGCATTGCACCCTGGGCGATGAGGGGAGGAGATGTCTTGTCCAGCGCTCAAATCGTCGGCGAAAGGTGAACATCACCGGCACCCGAGCAGTCGGGTTACGTCGAGATGTCAGGAAGCCGCCGATCACGCTGTCGCGATAACAAACGGAACCGCCGCTATCGCCCTCCCCGGTCGCCGCCGCCTATTGCCGCGCTTCGGTCGATCCAGGGCGGCATCTACAAGATAATCCCGCCCGGGATAGGCATAGTCGAGCGCATTCCTGAGCACCGCCAGCACGCCGCGGTTGTATTCGGCCGTGACCAAGATGTAGCCGTCGAATTCCGCCACCTTGCGCTGCCGTCGCTGGGCCGCCTCAGCTTGCGAGAGCACCTAGGCGGTCGATGCCAACTCGTCGAAGAAGCGTGTCGGATAAACAAGCGGCCGGCATCGGTGAAAAGCAGTTCTGACGAATTCCGACCGAAGTCGTTGAAGGTCGACCTGAATGGGCACGCACCGAATCGCGTTGAAGTCCCTGAAGCACGAGTACGAACTACACATCTTCTTGCAAAAAGAAGTCCTTCATGGCATGTAACGGTGGCAAGATCCTCTTCGATAAAGGAAACACCGATGCGTGCTGTGTCCTTTATATCGGCCTTTATAATCGTTGGATCATTCGGGTGGATACCGAGCGAGGCGCGTGCCGCTCAAGACAATACGGAGAAAATGGACGCGAAAAACAAGGAGCGGTGTGCAAACTTCGGCTTTAGAGAAGGCACCGATGCCTTTGCAAATTGCGTGATGCAGTTTTCGCTCAGTCAGGAGCGGCGCCAGCCGCCCGATCACGAGACACTTGTCCGTCGATATCGGGATCGCAGCATGGCTCGGCGTGGCGATGATCGTTACCCGGTATGCACTGCCGGTATGATGGAGAATGAGCTCGACATATCGACGGGAAAATGGGTTGGCCCCAATTGCCAAATGGCGCCTGATTAAGGCTAGGCACCAGCCTCCAATCCTAACGATAACTATAGAGATCGACAGACCATCACCAAAGACCGCAAACTGAATGTTGGCGTTAGTCTATATTATTAGATTATAACTTGTTCTATTCGGCGGAACTATCGCTCACCATTGCTACAAAGCTGGAATAATACAGCATTCGTTATTTGAAGGATAGCAAAAAGGGGGATCGATCATGCGTCTTCGCCGATTGTACTCCATCATCCTTTCGGCCGTTGCCTATATCGCATCCGGCACAGCTGCACACGCTCAACGTGTAGATGACAAGATCTGGCTTCAGGCTGGTGCCTTTCGTCCATCCTTCGACTCCGATGCGCGCGCCGATATTCCCGGTTCGCCGATCGACGGTACTGATTTCGACTTTGAAACCGATCTCGATCTTCCGGAACATAAGACTGTCGTCAACGTGGAAGGCGGCGTTCGGATCACCAATCATCTTCGGCTCGAGGGAGGGTATTTCTCTCTCAAGCGGGCTGCAGAAGTGACGCTCGAACAGGATATTCGTTGGGAGGAAACCACCTATCCAGCGACCGGAGTCGTCGATAGCGCCTTCCGAAGCGACATCTATCGCGCCGCGCTGGGATACTCCTTTGTAAAATCGAAAGATTTCGAGCTTGGTGCGCGAATTGGCGCCCACATAACGAAATTCAAGATGTTCATTGAAGGGGATGCGATCGTCGATAGCCTGCTTGTGGCGGTCAAGCGCGAGCAGAAGGACAAGACCGTGCCGATGCCCAATCTCGGGCTCTATGCCAATGTCGATCTTTCCAGGACCTTTTCGCTGAACGCCGGCGCCAATTGGTTCAAGATCAAAGTAGGAGACTATAAGGGCAATATCTTCGACGTTTCCGCCGGCATATCCGCGCGCGTCGTTCGCAACCTGGGTATCGGCGCGCGCTATCGCTATGTCGATTACGGGTTGCGCGCGCAGGCGGACGACTGGGATGGCAAGGTGAACTACCGCTTCCACGGTCCTGCCGTGTTCGTGGAGCTAGGCTTCTGAAGTGAAAGCGATTTAACAGCGAGGAGATGACCTATGTTGCTTAAATCATTCAAGGCAGCCTGCTTGCTCGGTATCATCGCCGGGGCCGCGGCCCTGCCGGCGCAGGAGCGGCCGAAATGGGTCCAGGACGGTGACGACCTTAACGACATGGAGAAGGACCTCGCCCAATGCAAATATGAGGCAGCGGCCGCCACCGCCACGATTGGAACGAACGATCGACCGAAGAGCACATCCGAGGCCGTCAGCAGTGGCGTGAGCTCGGGTGTCGTGGCCGGAATGGAGCAGGCCAGCCTCATCAAGAAATGCATGAAGGCCAAAGGCTATCGCAAGGCGAAATGATGCGCACGGGCAAGGCGCTAGCCATGCCCGTCATCCGGACAGACGAGGCAAGCCCGGGGAACGGGCTTGCCTCGTCAGGAGACGAAGCGCGTCTTCGTCCCTTCGGCAATCAATGAGCAGCGCAGCTCAACCGGCATGCGCGAAGGCGCGGGCAGCGGGCCGTCCATGAAGTCGCATGCCAGGATATTGTCCGGACTGCTCCTGCGCGCCGAATAGACGTTCACGTTGACCTTGATCGGTCCCCTTATCCACCGCCTCCTTGCACGAGGAATCTCGCCGAGCGGGAACGTGGCGATGCCGCCTGTGGCCGGCAATGTCCTGATCCGGTTGAGCAACGGCACGCGACCGCTCTCGTCGGCATGCCGCCGTGCCGCCGGCGCCGGATCCCCGTAGAAGGAGGCGTCCACCAGGATCAGTTCCCTACCGGCGCTCAGCTTCGCCTGCGCCGCGCGCGACACCGTCACGCGGACCTTGAGATCGGCCGCGCTGGCCGCGGACATGGATGGACTCTGGCTGAATCCGGCCAGCAGCAGCGCGGCGAGCAGGACGATCGGCCCGGTTGCCCGCATTTTCGACGCTCCCTTCGCTGTTGCCATAGCAACCTCCGCTCCTTTCCTGCCGTCAAGTGAAACGAGGCAGTTGCCACGCCAGCGCGACGGCCACGACCCGGAGCAGGAAGCAGGCCGATCCCGCAAGTAGCGCGACGATGCGGGCATTCGCCCCGGCCGACCTGCCCAGCACGACGATCACGGCCGCGAGGAACGCCGCGCTGGCATAGATGTCCACATGCAGGATCCGGGGCACGGCGTTGAGCAGAATATCCCGTATCGCGCCGCCGCCCACGCCGCCGACGGTGCCGAGGAAAGCCGCCGGCAGCGGGTGCACGCCGTGGTCGAGCGCCTTCTCTGTGCCGGCAACCGCGAACAATCCCAGCCCCGCGGCATCGAGCACGATCATGATCCACGTCGGCAGCGTCCCGGCGAGCGGATGAAGGACGATCGTGGCGATCGCCGCACCCAGCACGATCATCCCGTATCGCCAGTCGGCGACGGCGGCGGGGCGGATGCCGATCAGGAGATCGCGGATGACGCCGCCGCCGAGTGCGGTCGCAAAGGCGAGCGTGACGATCCCCACCGGATCGAAGCCCGCACCGATCGCGATCAGCGCGCCCTCGACCGCGAAGACGAAGGTTCCTGCGAGATCGGCAACGCAGACGATCGCCGCGGTACCGGATATGCTGGTCATAGGTGCCTATGCCGGGTTCCGATTGAAGCGAAGATAGTCGAGCGGCCGGTTACCGCCCCTGGCTGAATTCCTTCCCCAACTCGACCAGCGCATTGGTGCGGTCGGAGATCACCCTCGCGACACAGGCGGGATAGCTCAGAACCTGGCCCTCACGCCCGAAATCGCCGTTCGCATAGAATTTGCACGCCGCTTCCCTGAACGCGATCCAGGCACGTTGCTCGGCAAGCAGATCCGTCTTGGTCTGTCCGTTGGTCCGGCCATACACCTGCTTCCAGGCCGCATTGAGCTTGGCGTCCTCGCGCTTGACATAGTCACTTCCGCACTGGCTCCAGGACGCGTTGTCGCTCGCCGCATTGACGCATTTGTCGTAGAGATCATCCGCTCGCGCGGAGTTCATGGGAAGAAGCAGGGCGCAGGTCGCAAGCGCGGCTGCCGTCACGAAAATCTTCATACGCCATCCCTCCTGCCGCGCGTCATTGATTCGGGTTGCTGCCGTCGGACGAGGGGGCATCGGGATTATCGACCAACGATCCCAAGCCATGGGCGCCGATATAATTCCCGTGCGTGTCGAAATTGGGATTGCCGTCCTTGTCGAACTGCGGCGTGGGATCGATGTCCTGCGAATGGTCGTCGGGATTGTCGACCATGCAGCCGAGGCCGTGGCAACCGACGTAGCGCCCCTTCCTGTCGTAATTGGCGTTGCCGTAGCGGTCATAAGGCGGAGGGGACGGATCATCATAATGATGATGGTGGTGGTGATAATCGGAATCGCTGCTCCCGTGCGAGCTGCCGCCGAGCAGCGCGCCGACGATGCCGCCGATGATCGCCGCGCCGACGACGGAGCCGGCGTCGCCGCCGCCCGAACTGACCGAGAATTGCGCCGAACAGCCACGATCGACCCAGATTCCGCGAGGATCGGTGCCCCAGGTCTGCCCTCTGATGCAGGGCGACCGCGATAGCGTCTGGAGCAGCCTCACGCCGTTGCGCGTGTCGACGGGGCAATAGGAATAGTCATAGTTCACGCTGGAACATACCAGCTTCGTCGCGGCCGTTGCCGGCGTCGGCGCGATTGAGAGACGTTCCGGACTTCCGCTCGCCAGAACCAGGCCGAGAACGCCAAGACCGATACCCCTGTTCGTTGGCTTCATCGCAATTCTCCCAACTAAGCCGTTGGAAATGATTCGACTTGCGGCGAAACTGTGGCACTATGCGCATGTTGTGACAACAGCCCATTTCTAATGTTACAGTTCGACTAACAGGGGGATGGACTATGCGTGCGTATTCGCATTGGTTGCTCGCGCTGCTGATCGCGCTGATAACTCCGATGTCTCCGGCCGCTGCTGCCGACGACAGTCTCCAGCGTGTGATCGCGGCCAAAGTCCTGAAGGTCGGCGTCGCACCCAACGCTCCCTGGGTCATCAAGAAGCCGGATGGCGGCTTCGCCGGCCACGACATCGATCTGGTGGAGGCCTTTGCCGAGGATCTCGGCGTCAAGGCGCAGTTCGTGGAGATGCCGTTCGCCGATCTCGTCCCGCGCCTCGCCAGGGGTGAGGTCGACATGATCGCGGCTGGGATCGCGATCACGCCCGAACGCGCGCGCAGCGTCGCCTTCTCGACGCCGACGGGCATGCAGGAGATCGCAACCGTCGCCGATCGCAAGGCACTCGGCACCGATCCCGCCGCCGCGCTGGAGAAACCGTCGTTCAGGATCGCCGTCCTGGCGAAATCCACCGACGAGGCGGCGGCGCGGAACGCCTATCCCAAGGCGAGCGTCGTTTCCTACCCGACGGCGGCCGCGGCGCTCGCGGCGCTGGTCGACGGCGAGGCGCAGGCGATGGTCGCCACCTCGCCGGTCCCGCGCATGGCGGCATCGCTCTACGATGCGAAGCTGCGCCTGATCGGCGGTCCGCTCGAACGGACCGGCGAAGCCTTCGCTTTCCGCCCGGACGACATGCGCCTTCTCACCTACGCCAACAACTGGATCGCCGCGCGCCAGATCGACGGCTTCATCGGCAATGTGGGCACCCATTGGTTCGACGGGCACAAGTGGCTGAGGACCGCCGAGGGCGATTTGAAGCCGCAACGGGCCGCCAGATAGGTAGCGCCCCGCGGACCGCGTACGAGGCTCAGGCTCTCTTTCCGGGAATATAGTGGATGCACCCGTTCGTACCGGCGTTGCTGTTGCTGCTGTCGTTCTGGTTGCCGGTCGGGGCATGGGCGCAGGGAGCGAAGACGTCCGAGCCCGCGAGCGTGCGCGTCTTCGACCTGAAGCCCGGCCAATTCGTCTGGGAGCCCGACGCGGCGCCGCAGGGGCCGGTCGTGATCCTGGTCAACCTCGCCGAGCAGTTCGCGGTGGTCTACCGCAACGGCATTCGCATCGGCGCGACGAACGTCTCGACGGGAAGGCCCGGGTTCACGACCCCGACAGGCGTCTTCACGATCCTCCAGAAAGACGCCAACCACCATTCCTCGATCTACAACAAGGCGCTCATGCCCTATACCGAGCGCCTGACCTGGTCGGGCGTGGCGCTGCATGCCGGCGGACTGCCCGGCTACCCCTCGTCCCACGGCTGCATCCACCTCCCTCTCGCCTTCGCGAAGGAGTTGTTCGGCGTCACGACCACCGGCATGACGGTCGTGATCACCGACACGCCCGTCCGGCCGGCCACGCCGACGGCATCCGCGCTGCTCGCCACCTACGACCCCAGGGGACGAAGCGGCGCGATCGCGGCGGAAGGCGCCACCTCCGGGTGGACGCCCGAGCGAGCCCCCGCCGGCCCGCTCAGCATCATCATCAGCGGCGCGGATCGGCACCTGGTCGTCATGCGCAACGGCGTCGAGATCGGCTGGGCGCGGGTCGAGCTCAGCGGTGCCGATCCCCTCGGCACGCATGCGCTGACGCTGGTCGCGGGAAATGGCGAGAAGGCCGATCCGGATGAGTTCGCCAAGGCCGGCTATCGCTGGCACCAGGTCACCTTGCCGTCCGCCGCACCCGATGACGCGGATGGCACGGCCGCGCTCGGACGGGTTTCGGTTCCGAACGGATTTCTCGCGCAACTGCTGCCGGCGATCGAGGCCGGAACCACCATCGTCATCACCGACCTCTCGCTCTCGGCGACGGGCCGCGCGGGCCCCATGACAGTGATCGCCAGCAAATGACCGGAGGTTCGCGCCCCATGTCGCGCCGTTGCAGGGAGGTTCGAACATGATGCCTTCTCGACAGTTGTTGCTCGCCCTTCTGCCCCTTGTCGTCGCGAGCTGCTCCCATGGCGGGAAGACGCCGGCGTCGCGCATCTACTACAGCGGGCCTGCGAGCGACCATTTCGACGGCCAGAAATTCTTCAATCCCGACGGTGAGCAAGGCTCGGGCGGCGCGCAGCGCGATGGCGCCAAACGCTTCCTGGCGATCGGCCTCGGCGGCGGCCATAAGGGTTGGCCGAAATCCGTTCCCGTCACCCCGTCGGTTCCGGTACCCCGCGTCGAAGGCGAGGCTCTCCGGGTCACCTGGATCGGTCATGCGACCACGCTGGTCCAGACGCAGGGGCTCAACATCCTGCTCGATCCGGTCTGGGCGCATCGCGACTCGCCCGTCCAGATCGTCGGTCCGAAGCGCGTCCGTGCCCCCGGAGTCCGGCTGGAGGACCTGCCCAGGATCGACCTGATCCTGATCAGCCACAATCATTACGACCATCTCGACATCGGCGCGCTCAAGGCGATCGTCGCCCGCGACCATCCGCGGATCGTGGCCGGCCTCGGCAACGACACGCTGCTGCGCGAGCACCGCATCGAGGCGACCGCGCGCGACTGGGGCGAGCGGGTGGAGGTGCGCCCCGGCATCGACGTCGTCCTCAACCGGGCGCATCACTGGAGCGCGCATTGGACCGACGATCACGATCGAGCGCTCTGGGCAGGGTTCACGGTGACTCTTCCCGGCGGCAACCTCTATTATGCCGGCGACACGGGCGCAGGCGATATGCGCTGGGCGGCGGAGGCGCGCCGCTACGGCCCCGTCCGCTTGGCCATTCTACCGATCGGCCCCTACCATGTGACCTCGCCGCCGACCGGCAATCACATCGATCCGGAGCACGCCGTCACCGCATTCCGGCAGACCGGGGCGCCCTATGCGCTGGGGGTCCACTGGGGAACTTTCGAGCTGGGCGAAGAGCCGATCGATGGCCCCCCGGCGCGGCTGCGCGAGACGCTCATGAAGCAAAGGCTCGATCCCGGCCGCTTCCGTACGCTGGAAGCGGGACAAAGCTGGGACGTTCCCCGCCTGGCTCCGTCATAGCAGCCGATAGCAGCGAGGCGATCATCAATGGATATCGACCAGCTCTACATGCACATCCGCGTGGTGCTCGGCATCCTGCTGGGGCTGGCGATCACCAAGCTGCTGACCGGCATCACGTCGATCGTCGAGCATCCCCGCCGCTACAAATGGTCGTGGATCCATATGGGCTGGGTGACGTGGGCGCTGCTGTCCATCGTCACCTTCTGGTGGTGGGAATTCCGGTTGGTCGAGGTCAAGAGCTGGACGTTCGAATCCTATCTGTTCATCATTGTCTATGGGTCGCTGTATTTCGTCCTGACCGCCTTGCTCTTTCCGTCCGATGTCGACGAATATCGCAGTTACGAAGGCTATCTGCTTCACCGGCGCCCCTGGTTCTTCGGGCTGATCGCGATGATCACCGTCATGGACCTCGTCGACACCGTGCTCAAAGGCGTCAGCCGCTGGCATGCGCTGGGAGCGGCATATCCCATTCACGCGGTGTTGATGCTGGGGATCGCGGCCATCGGCATATCGTCCGAGAGTCGGCAGACCCAGATCGCCCTGGCGGCCGCGGCATTGGCTTATCAGATCGCCTATTTCATCTTCGAATATTTCACCGTTCTCGCGACTTGACGTACTCCAAGTCGACGACGGCCAATGCAATCTGAGCGGGATCAGCGAAACGGGTTCGCGTGGTTGGGCGGCTTCTTGCCCTTGAGCATGCGGAACAGCGTCCACTCCTCGACGATCTTATCCTTGGGGAGATAGCATAGCCCTATCTCGTCACCCGACGGCAGCTTGGCGATGACCGTCCTGCCGCCCATCTTGCCGCAGAAGACGGACGCGGGATTAGGGATCGCTATCGCGGCAGATGGAATAATCGCGAGTGCGAGAGCGACATTAGCAAGCGTCTTTTTCATCGCGACATCCTTGTCCTCGTGACGAACTTACATTCCATGCCCGAATTACCGAATGTCGGCTTTTGAGCGAGCGCTTTAACTCCCGCAATTCAGAAATGGGCGTTATTGCCCTTGTCAGCGGACTGGCCGCTCTCGGCATCGTGGTCAATCAAGGCGGACACATAGCCTGGAGGTCATGTCCGCGCCCAACCTGGACACCGCTTACGCCGGCAGGCGGTAAGGTGCGCGATAGCTAGGTGTGATCAGGGCGTTGGCTTCGGCGTCGTTCTTGAACTGGCCCGCGGCGGCATCCCAATGGACCTTGCGGCCGGTGCGCCAGGCGACGTTGCCCATTTGACAGACGATGGCCGTGTTGGCCGCCGATTCGATGGGGCATGCAGGCGTGCGTGCGCGGTCCTTCACACAGGCGATGAAGTCCGCCGTGTGCCGGTCGAGCCCGTTGTCCGAGGCCTTGGTGACAGGAATTTCGGGGGTCAGCGGCTTGCCGTCGCTCATCTCCGGCGAGACCCACCATTTGCCGCGGTCCACCACCAGCGTGCCGGTCTCGCCCACGAAGGCAACGCCATGGTCGCCGCCGCCGAAGGGGCCGTGGCTGATGCCGACCGCATGCTCCCATTCCACCGAATAATTGCCGAAGTCGAAGATGGCGGTCTGGGTGTCCGGTGTCTCCATGGCCGAGTCCGGATAGCCATAGGCGCCGCCCAGCGAGCTGACGGAGTTCGGCGCCTGGGCCTTCATGCCCAACAGGGCGATGTCCATCAGATGGACGCCCCAGTCGGTCATCAGGCCGCCGGCATAATCCCAATACCAGCGCCAGCTGAAATGGAAGCGATTGGGGTTGAAGGGGCGCAGGCGCGCAGGGCCGAGCCAGCGGTCATAGTCGACGCCTGGAGGCGGCGCCTGGTCGGGCTGCGGAGCGACGTTCTTCATCCAGCCCTGATAGGCCCAGGCCTTGACCTTGCGCACCCGGCCGATCCCGCCGGAATGGACATGGGCGATGGCGTCGGCCCAATGCTGGTTGCTGCGCTGCCACTGGCCGACCTGGACGACGCGGTTGTGGCGCGCCTTGGCGGCGACCATGGCGCGGCATTCGGCGATCGAGTTGCCGAGCGGCTTTTCGCAATAGGCGTCCTTGCCCGCCGACATGGCATCGATGAGCTGGAGCGCATGCCAGTGGTCCGGCGTCGCGATGATCACCGCATCCACCGACCTGTCGTCCAACATGCGGCGATAGTCGTCGTAAAGCCGCGGCGTGCGGCCGGAGGCCTTCTGCAGCTCGGAACCGCGACCGGTGAGGACCGTGGCGTCCACGTCACAGAGGGCGACAGGGGTGACGTCGGCCCCCTTCATCATCGCCATGAGGTTCCCCCAGCCCATGCCCTTGCAGCCGATCAGGCCCACCTGGACCTTGTCGTTGGCGGACACGCGACGGCGGCGCTGGGCGAAGGCCTCGCTGAGAGGAGTCAGGGTAGCCGAGGCAGCGAGGCCGCCGACGAGCAGAGTACGGCGATCGAAACCTGAGGTCATATTGGCCTCCCCCTGATTTATCGTTCGACGTTGGTAGCGCGAACACACCTCTTCGCAAGGCGCAAAGTGCGTGTCATCGGACAGATTGAACAACCGCTTTCCAGTCCACCGATCGTACAGGTTGCCGGCTGGAACGGAGCGCATTCCCGACCGGCAGCTTACGTCGAAAACGGTCTAACTGCTCGTGGAGGGTAGCTGATAGTCAGCGATTGGACCAACTTAGAAAAGCGGACATCGCCGATCGGGACATCCGAAGGATGTTGGCCCTCGTTCTGCCCAATGAGTGACGCCAGCCTTTGATCAAGGGTAAACTTCCTATCGAGTGATCCAGCAGGACGAGGTGTTTCGGATCTCTTTGCCTATGCCCGCATCCTAATCAGCCCGAGGAGAATTGCTGCTCGACCGAAACCGGCCAGATTTCCTCCTTGGCCATCGCCAGGCTCTCGCGGCAGTCGCACGCGACCCGCTCCAGGCGAGCGACGTCGAGCACTTCGATCGCGCCTCGGCTGCTGCGGATCAGTCCCTCGCGCTGCAGCTTGGCGATGCAACCGGAGACCGAGGTGCGTTGCGCACCAAGCATCTGGGCAAGCGCCTCCTGAGTGATCGGCAGCATCCGCTCCAGGCAGCTGCGCTCCAGCGCATCGAGAATCGAGCGGCTCAGCCGCCCCTCGATCGAATGCAGCGCGTTGCAGGCCATCAGTTGCCGGGCTTCGGTCACGAGCATCTCAAGATGTTGCTCGACCGCGCGCTGGAGCCCCGGCGATGCCCGCAGCATCTCGCGATAGCGCGCGACGCCGAGACGCACTGCGGCACCTGGGATCTGGACCTCGCCGCGGGAGCGGTGGCGTCCGCTGCCAAAGGCCTCCAAAATACCCACGCCGCCATTGCACCCGACCATGCCGGTCTGGACGCTTTCGCCGGCGATGGTCTGGGTCACGATCGCCACCAGCCCCGCCAGGGGGAAATAGACCCAATCGATGAGCTGTCCGTCGCTGTGCAGCACGTCGCCTCGGCGCAGCTCCACTCGCTGGAAATGGGGAAGAAAACGCGCACGCGCAGCCGATTCCAGGGCCGCCAGCAGCGCGTTCGATCCAATCATCGTCTCCACACAATGCCTCCTGGCTGCGACGGGTCGCAGCGAACGAGGCAAGCGCTCCTTCGGGCGCCAAAGATCCGCAACCAGTCATCGCAACCGACTTACAAGTTACCCAAGTGTCTGCTATCATAACTCCGACGGAACGAACGCGGTTCCCTGCAGGCAAATAGCTAGCGGTCCGCAGATGATATTGTTCATCATGCGGCAATGTTTGAAATTATTTTACAGATAACAGATGACATACTTTAACTAGGATAAATTCATACTTATCTAATCTCATCGAAATTTATTGGCCGCTGGATACGCGACATCAGTATCTTCGCGTCGCTCTTCGTCTCGCACGATTATCGGGCCCAGTGGATGCCATTGCGCCCGCCTCGCAGCTGCGCGCATTTCCGCGACGCGCTGGAATCAGGCGATCAATTCCGACAGCGCCGCCTCCACCGCCGCCGGCCAGAAGGGCTTGTTCAACGTACCGCTCGCGCCGGGCACCGTAGCGGCCTCCGCGCTTCCGCTCGCGACCACGAACGGAATTTGCCGTTCGCGCAGGAGATCGGCGATCGAGTGGCTCGTTCGATTGCCGAGATTGACATCGAGGATGGCGGCATCGATCGCCGCCCCACGCGCGAGTGCTTCGGCTTCGCCGAGGTCGAGCGCGGGACCGATCACCGCGCAGCCAAGATCGCCGAGTATGTCTTCGAGCATCATCGCGATGAACGGCTCGTCGTCGACGACCAGGATTCGCTTGCCTGCAAAACCGCTCATCGGCCTCGCTCGACCTTGTTGATGAGGCGGCGCATCAGCGCGCCGAGCGCATCCATCGAATAGGGCTTGCGCAGCACCTCCACATCGTCCGAGCCTTCCTCGATCAGAACGTCGCTATAGCCGGTGGTCAGCACCACCGGCAGCTCGGGATGCATCCGTGCCAGCGTTCGCGCCAGTTCGAGCCCGCTCATCCCGCCGGGCATGACGATATCGCTCAGGACCAGGTCGAACGGCTCACTCGCTTCCTGCAAAGCCTGCAGCGCACTGCGGGCATCCTGGACGCGGACCGTCTCATAGCCCAGGTCGCATAGGAGCTGCGAAGCATGTTCGCCGACATTCTCATTGTCCTCGACGACAAGGATGCGGCCGCTGCCGTCGCCATCGATCGTTTCAGCTTGAGGCTCGGCTTCGGGCATGAGCTCGGCCTCGGCGGCCCTCGGCAGGTAGAGGGTGAAGGTCGCGCCTTCACCGGGCGCGCTGTCGACGCGGACATCGCCGCCCGACTGTTTGGCGAAGCCATAGACCTGGCTCAGGCCGAGCCCGGTGCCCTTGCCGACCGCCTTGGTCGTGTAGAAGGGCTCGAAGATGCGCGCGATCTGGTCTGCGGCCAGGCCGACGCCGCTGTCGGTGATGCTGACCGCGATGAATGCGCCCGCCACCGCCGGATGCCCGGGGATCGGGGGAATCTCGTCGCTGGCATCGACCCGCAGCAGGATCGAACCCTCACCGTCCATCGCGTCGCGGGCATTCACCGCCATGTTGACCAGCGCCGTCTCGAACTGGATGAGGTCGGCCTTCACGGGCGCCGGAGAAAGCCTGAAGTCGGTGTCGAGCGTGATCCGTGAGCCGACCACCGTCGCCAGCATCTCGACGATGCGGCCGACATTGTCGGCTGCGTCGAACACGATCTCGCGCAGCGGCTGGCGCCGCGCGAAGGCAAGCAGCTGCGCCGTCAGCTTCGCCGCGCGCTCCGCCGTCTCGGCGATCGCATTGACGTAGCGAGACCGGCGCTCTTCGCTCAGCCCGGGGCGGCGCAGCGCATCGACGCCGGACATGATCACGGTCAGCAGGTTGTTGAAGTCGTGCGCGACACCGCCGGTGAGCTGCCCGATCGCCTCCATCTTCTGCGACTGCCGCAGCGCCTCCTCGACCTTTTCGCGCTCGGCCGCCTCTTCTTCGAGCCGGGTGAGCGCACGCTGCAGATCGCTGGTGCGCTCGGCCACCCGCGCTTCGAGGGCAGCCTCGACCTCCCGCTGCTCGGTGATGTCGGCATGCGTCCCGCACCAGCGGAAAATGGACCCGGTCTCGTCCCGGATCGGCGTGATACGGCAGAGGAACTCGCGGACCGCGCCGTCGTGCCGCCGCATCGGGAAGATCATCTCGAACCGCTCGCCCGTGCGCAGCGCGTGCTGCCAGCGCTCGCGGATTTCCGGAGCAGCTTGCGGATCATGGGCGGACTCCCACGCGACGCCGTCCTCCGGGCTGCCGCCGGCAAATTCGTACCACCGCTTGTTGTACCAGAAGATCGTGCCGTCGCCGTAAGCGAGCCAGCAGAGCGAGGAGATGTTGTCGGCCAGCGTGAGAAATTCGTCACGCTGGCGCTTGAGCTCGGCTTCGGCGCGGCGGCGCTCCTCAAGCTCGCGCTGCTCGGCGAGGAACAGGCGGACATTGTCGATCGCCGTCGCGGCCTGGCCGGAAACACCGACCATGATCCGCTCGGCCGCCTCGCCGAACATGTCGGGCGTCGAGTGGCCGAAGAACAGCCCCCCAAGCACCTCGCCGCTGCGCGAGGTCACCGGCACCGCAAGATAGCTGCGCACCGGCAGATGGCCTTCGGGCATGCCGGCATACGGCGCGTTCCGGCCGTAACGCGGATCGCGGGTGATGTCGCCCGAGCGCACCACCCCCTCGCCGGAAAAGGTCGGGGCGAACACCGCCGTGTTGCGCGGCATCGGGAAGGTCTCGAACTTGCTCCGCGGGGCACCCGACAGCGTGTAGAGCGTGTAGGATTCGCCCTTCTCGTCGATGACGTTGTAGAAGAACGCGCCAAACTCGGCTCCGGTCAGTGCGACCCCGGCATCGGTCACCGCCTGCACCACCCGCTCGAGGTCGAGCTCGGCGCTGAGCGTCGCCCCCAGCTCGTTGAGGATGCCGAGCGTCCGGGTTTCCTCGGCAAGCGCGCGGCGCATGCGTTGCTGCTCGGCGAGCTGCTTGCCGGCCTCGAACTGCCGCAGCCGCGCCCGGCGCGCCGAGCTCACCGCCGACACCAGCGTGGTCTGGTCGACCGGGCGTTCGATCACGGTCACGTTGCCGAGCAGCGCGATCAGCCGCCGGTCGACCATGCTGCCGCGATGCGACAGCAGCACGAACGGAAAATCCGACCAGCTCGGCTGCGCCTTCACCCATTGCTCGATCGCGGCGAGATCGGCACCAAGCAGCCCTTCCTGGGCAATGACCGCACCGGCCGCACCGTCCAGACCATGGAGCAGGTCGTCGAACCCGCTACAGGGCCGGCTGGGAATCCCGACGCCACCAAGCAGCCGCTGGATGACGGGGCCGTCCCGCCCGATCGGCGTCCAGATCAGAACCGTTGGATCATTCCCCATGCCCGACGGTCTCGCCGAGGAGGTTCGAGTCCGCACCTATATAGGTCGGCACGCCGGTCAGCACGCCCTGAAACTCGGTCAGCGCCTCGCCGACCGCAACGCCGCGCGAGCTGATCCGATATTCGCGGATCGTCTCCTCATGATGGCCGGTGCGCTTCTTGAGCACCGACAGCGCCCGTCGCAGCTTGCCGCCGGCTTCGAAGAATCGCAGCATGATGACGGCGTCGCTGAGATAGGTGAGGTCGACCGGGCTCGCCATGTGCCCGACCATACCGTGCTGGGCGAGCACCAGGATCGTCACGATGCCCTGCTGGTTCAGATAGGACAGCATCTCATGCATCTGGAGCATCATGAAATGCTCCTCGGGCATGGCGTTCAGATAGCCGCTGAGGCTGTCGAGGACCACGATGCGGGCGCCGTGCCCCTCGACGGCGTCGCGGACCGTGGCGGTGAGCTCGCCCGGCGTCAATTCCGCTGGATCGATCTGGCGCAGCCTGAGCAGCCCCTGATCGAGGAACGGCATGAGGTCGAAGCCCATGCCCTGCGCGCGGCGCAGGAACACGCTGCGCACCTCGTCGAACACCAGGGTCAGCGCGGGTTCGCCCCGCTTGAGCGCGGCATAGACGAACTGCATCGCGAGCGATGACTTGCCCGAGCCGGATGGGCCGATGACCAACGTACTGGTGCCACGATCGAGACCGCCGCCGACCAGCGCATCGAGCGCCGGAACCCCGCTGCTGACGATGTCCGCCGCGAAATCGACATGATGATCGGCCGCGACCAGACGTGGATAGACGCGCAAACCGCCGCGCTCGATCGTGAAATCATGATAGCCGCCGCGGAACTTGACCGCGCGCATCTTGATGCAGCGCAGGCGCCGGCGTTCGGCCCCGTACAGCGCCGCGACCTGCTCGAGGCGCAGCACGCCATGGCTGATGCTGTGTAGGTTGAGATCGTCCTGCTCGGAGGTCAGGTCGTCGAGCATCAGCACCGTGCAGCCCAGCTTCAGGAAGAAGTGCTTGAGCGCCAGCACCTGCCGCCGATAGCGCAGCGACCCCTGCGAGAGCAGACGGATCTCCGACAGGCTGTCGAACACCAGCCGCTTGGGCTTGACCCGCTCGACCTCGGCCATGACCATCCGGACGGTTTCGCCAAGCTCGAGCTCGGACGAGTAGAGCACCGTCTGCTGCGCATTGGGATCAAGCGACAGCTCGGGAGGAATCATCTCGAAGATTTCGATGCCGTCGAACGTCCAGCCATGGCTGGCCGCGACCGCGCAGAGCTCGGCCGTCGTCTCCGACAAGGTGACGTAGAGGCCGAGCTCTCCCCGTTTCGCGCCATCCATCAGGAACTGCAGCGCCATGCTGGTCTTGCCCGACCCGGGCTGCCCCTCGATCAGATGAACGCGATTCTCGGCATATCCACCCGCCAGAATCGGATCGAGGCCCGGCACGCCCGTCGGAATCAGGGTAGTTGGGCGGTACTCCAGTTCCATTCGGACGCATCCCTTCCTTCGCCAGGGACGCGCTATAATCAGCTATCTTCGGGAACTGTGTTCGATACCCAACAGAAGAAGGCGATTGAATTGATTACGCTGCGCCGATGCAGCAGCATTCCCGCGCCGTCCGGCCCGCTACGCGATCAGAAAACATCGTTGGACGCCGCACCATCCATCCGTTGGACCGCTGCCGCGCGCGCCTGCTCGATCGCCAGGTTCGCGGCGGCGAGCAGTCGCTGCGCCGTTTCGGTCGCCGCCGTCGGATGCAAGGCGATCGCTACCCGCGGACCGGTCATGACGACCTCGCCATTCAGCACATCCACCTTGAGCGGCTGCTCCTCCGCATTCAATGTCATGCGTATCGTGTCCGCTGCTGGCCGGTCTCCCCCACATAAAAGCATACGCTGACCGACAGTTCCGCTATCGTGAAACTTGCACCGGCGGTGATGCCGGATCTGATCCATCTTCAACAATGCGCCGGACCGTTCCCGACGCGAGCGGGGACGCGATGACCTTCAATCCCAAAAACGAGATTCTTGCCGAGATCGAACCCGCCATCGCCTTGCGGTTCGCGGCTCATATCGAGCGGGTCGAGCTCGGCCGCGGCGATGTGCTCCAGGAGACCGGCGCGGAGGTGCACTGGGTCTGGTTCCCCGACGATGCGCTGATCTGCATCGCATCGGAAAGCGTCGAAGGCGAAAGCATCAGCGGCGGAATGATCGGCCGCAACGGCGCATTCGGCGCATTCGAAGCGTGCGGCAGCCGGCTCAGCTACTCGCGGGCGCTGGTGCAGATCGGCGGCACCGGCTGGCGTATCCGCGACTCGCACTATCGTGAGATGTTCGAGCAATCCGCGAACTTGCGGGTGGCGATCCACAAGCATGTCGAGGCATTGCTGGTCGAGGCGCGGCAACTCGTCGCCTGCACTGCGATCCACCGCGTCGAAAGCCGAATGTGCCGCGTTCTGCTCGACGCCTCGGCGCGCAGCCATCGTGGCAGCCACCTGACCCTCACCCAGGAGGAGCTTGCCAACATCCTCGGCGTCCAGCGCTCGACGATCGCCGTGACCTCCTCCGCGCTTCAGCGCGCCGGCCTGATCCGCAGCCGTCGCGGCAGCATCGACATTGTCGATTTCGACCGCCTCGAAGCCGCCGCCTGCTCGTGCCGCCGGACGATTGCCTATGCGCAACGGGAGATCGATCGCGCCGCCGACGACGTCTGTGAAGGATAAGAACGCGGCCCCTTCCAGCGTGGTTGTCCGCGTGCCGGTGAAGGTCAGGCTGTTCAGCATCAGCGTGTGCCCGCAGCACAGAGCACCGCCGAATATGGAGAGCCGCTCTTACTCGGGGGGCATTCGCCAACATTCTTCGGCGCGGGGTTTCGTCGGGGCGGCTTCATCCCTATATCATGATTATCGCTGGCAGGACCGACACGTAGGCGCCAGCGGCTGAGAGACCATCGCGCTCCCGCTTACATCAAGCCGGAGGCGTCCCGTGGATCTCAATTACCTTCTCTCTCGTCATCAGATTTCGCTGATGCAGGCCGATGCTGCCGGTTCCCGCGAGGCGCGCATCGCCCATCGCAGCCGTGCCAGATGCTATGCGGAGCGCGTCCGCGAGCTCCAGGACACGCTGGGCGCGACCCCGGCACCGCCGGGGCAGGCCTGACTTGACCAAGGAGGACCTCCTCACCCTCGACGGGCTGATCGAGGAGATCCTCCCCGATGGTCGTTTCCGCGTGTTCCTCGAGAACGGCCATCGCGTCATCGTCTACACGGCAGGCAAGATGCGCAAATACCGCATCCGTACCCTCGTCGGAGACCGCGTTCAGGTCGAGATGTCGCCGTACGACATGGACAAGGGCCGGCTCGTCTACCGCGAGCGCGTGGCAAGCTCCGGCCACATCCCCAGGAGAGGACAGCGGCGATGAAGGGTGAACAACCAGTCGAGCCGCCGACCGTCGCCTCTCCGGCGCCGAAGCGAAACCCGTTTCACAACAAGGCCACAAGAGCGCGTCTTTCGCCCGAGAGCGTGGAGCGGCAGGGCCGGATCACGCTGCTTGCCTGGAATCTTCTCGGTGGCGATGCCGCGATCGCCTTTCTCAACACGCACGACGAGGCGCTCGGCGGTCGCCCGCTCGATCTCGCGATAGCCAGTGCGGCCGGTTGCGAGGCGGTCGAGCGCGCCATCTCCGCGCGCGCCGGAGCCGATTAGGATCGCCTCCTCATCATGCTGCTGACGATCTGCCACCGGACCGTTTACCGCTATGCAAGGCCGGTGACCTTGCTGCCGCACAGGATGATGCTGTGCCCGCGCGGTCAGCATGACCTGCGCCTGCTCACCACGCTGCTGAGCTGCACGCCGCCGGCGCATATCGAATGGACGCAGGACGTGTTCGGCAATCTCATCGCCACCGCCACCTTCTGGGACGAGGTGGAGACGCTGACCATCGACAGCCGCATGGTGGTCGATCAATCGGCCACGGCCTGGCCGGTCTTCAGCATCGCGCCGTCGGCTCAGGAGTTCCCGTTCACCTATTCGGCCGACGAGGTGGCCGACCTTGGGTCGATGCGGGATCCTCAATATCCCCAGGCTGCCGACAGCATCCGCGATTGGATCGACACGTTCCGCGGATCCGAGCCGACCGACACCCTGACGCTGCTGAAGGAAATCAACACCGGAATCCTGGCGGAATTCGCCTATCGCGCAAGCGCTGCGGAGCGCGCCCAGTCTCCCGACGAGACGATCCATTCGGGGCACGGCTCCTGCCGCGACTTCGCGACGCTGTTCATCGAGGCGGTTCGTCAGCTCGGCTTCGGAGCACGCGCCGTCTCGGGGTATATGCAGGCCCTCGAGGCGGACGAACACGGTGCCGGCAAGCAATATGGCGCGGCTCACGCCTGGGCGGAGGTCTATCTCCCCTGCGCCGGCTGGAGCGCGTTCGATCCGACCCACGCCCGGATGGGAGGGGCCGGCCTGATCCCCGTCGCGGTCGCCAGGACCGTCGATCAGATCCGCCCCGTGCAAGGTGGCCATACCGGCGCACCCGACGATCTCGTCGAGATGCTGGTCGACGTGAACATCACCGCCGGCACCGTGCTGGCGAGCGCCTTCGATCAACCGCAACCGGCACCAAGCTGAGGGGGACCCATGCCGATCGGAACAGTGTGCTTCTACAACGTGCGAGGGGGATTCGGCATCATTCAGCCGGACGGCGGCGGGCGCGATGCGTTCGTCCATGTCAGCGCCGTCGAAGCCTCGCAGCTCGGCTCGCTCGAATGCAACCAGCGGGTACGCTACGTCCTGCAGACCGATCTACGGGGACAGACCTGCGCGCACGATCTGCGGCCGGAGTGATGGACGAGCTTGCGCGGGCGCACGCGACGCTGCGCCGCGGCGCGGATTTCTTCGCCGCTTCGCTACGACCGTGGAACCCATCGGTCCGCCCGATACGATCCGTCACGCATCGGCTCCGGTCCAAGGTGATCGGCAACGGGCTGCGTGAGCTCGACAGGTTCCTGAACATCCTGATCGACGAAGCTGCCCGGCGGCAGCGCCTCCCGACCGCGCCGCGCCAGCGCAATACCGCAAACAAGCTCCGGGAGTTCCGCAGGACAATGACGCTGCCGAACGACGACCACGAACGACTTCTCGCGCTCGGCGGGTCCCGGGAGTGCCTGTTTCACTGCGACGGCATCGCCAGACGAGCGGACGCCGGCGAAGCCGGAACGATGACCTTGGGCTGGCCTGGTGAGCGAGGCCGGCTTCGGCGCGTGCTCCTGGGCAACGCGATCGTCGTCGAGAGAGCCGATCTCGAAAACATCGGACTGTTCTATGCCCGGCTGGCGGACGACCTCATTCTCGCCGCGACCTGCGATATCGGGCGCGGCACTGGTAACGGAGGCTCTCGTGCCCCATATCCACCTCATCGCTCCGCTTCGCTCATGAGCAAGGACGCGACTGAGAGATGTTTCGTGCTCCCGCTCTGACGTGGAGCCGCATCATGCCTTCCCCAGCATTCGATTCCGTCAAGAGGCGCCTCGCCCGTGTCGTCGGCTGCGCGCCGGGCTCGCCACGAGGCGGTCGACAGCCGTTTCGGTACTCGAACCCCGCCCCTTTCGATACACGACGCGCCGCCACGAACGCGTCTCTGCAGGCTGCCTGAGATGTCGCGAGCCGTGAACATCGACGCTACCGTTGATCAAGTCGTTGCGATGTCGGCCAAGCATGGGGCTACGATCAGCGCGATCGAGGCGCTCGTTCCAAAGGGAACCCGCGTGGTCTTCGTCCGTGCCGAGGACGCAAGGGCGATCGAGCGCATCTATGCCGCACGCCTGCTCGCCGGCTCGGTGACCCGCACGCCGTTCTGGCCTCGCCCCGGGAGCTGAACTTCCAACCGCTCGAAGCTGGAAGCGGCGATGATTGCCTAGGGCATCGAACGACCTGTTCTACCGTCTCTGGAAGGAATCACCCGATGCAGCCAACGTCCGCCGTCTGCCGCGCCCGCGAGGCGCACCATCGCGCCCTTGCTGCAACTGCCGCTCTGCCGAATGCGCGCAGGGTCGCGACGCTTGCCGCCGCCGCCTGGGGCAAGGAAGCGCTGCTCGCCGAAAAGCGCGAGGCGAGGGCTGCCGAAGCACGACTGCTCCGCAAATCCGCAACTATCGTGCATGCTTCGATGGACGACCGCCTCCTCAGCGAGAATCCCGACCTGGGATTTGCCGATCGCTGACGGCGTCGACGGATCGGCCAGCCGCGATCTCGCGCTGCCCTGATCCGCACGATCTTATCGAGTTCGTTCCCGGGAAAATCCTTTGGACCGGCAAGGCCGACCTATTGGGAACGGTGACCGCTGAAGCCGCGCGCCTGTATATCGCAGACACCGCTGCCGGTTTCCTTTCCGACCCGCGCGCGGATGGTCAAGGGTTTCGAGGACCGACCATGACGAACGTCTGAGCGGGCGGCCGATCGTCATTCGACCATCCTGCATGCCCAAACGGCCGCCGGTATATTGCAAACGACTCTTACTTGCAGCTAAGGCCCCGCGTCATTCGCACGAAGGGGACTCTATTCCATGGCAAAGCACCGCACCGGCCGAACCGCGGGTCGGGCGTTTTCCTGCGCTCTCGTTCTCGCAAGCGTTCCGGCCTATGCCGCGGATGCCTCGTCGGAAGGTGCCGACACGCCCCAGCAGCAGGACATCGTCGTCACCGGGACGCTGGACAAGCAGGGCTATGTTCCGACCAGCACCGGTGCGGCAAAGGTCCCGATCGCGTTGAAGGATCTGCCGCAGTCGGTGTCGGTCGTGCCGGCCGCGGTGCTCCAGGATCAGCGCGCGCTCTCGCTCCAGGACGCGCTCAAGAACGTGCCCGGCGTCGGCTTCTCCCACGGCGACGGCCAGCGCGATCAGGTGACGATCCGCGGCTTCACCGCCATCGCCGACCAGTTCGTCGACGGCTTCCGCGACGACGGCCTCTATTTCCGCGACCTCTCCAACGTGGAGCGGATCGAGGTCGTCAAGGGGCCGGCGGCGGTCCTCTATGGCCGTGGCTCGTCGGGCGGCCTCATCAACCGCGTCACCAAGAAGCCCGACGTGGACATCGCCTCCGCCGCCGTTTCGGCCGGGTCGTTCGACACATATCGCGGCGAACTAGACATCGGCCAGTTCGATGAACGCTCGGGCGTGGGCTTCCGCCTGACCGGCGCCTATGAGGATGACGACAGCTTCCGCAGCCAGCAGTTCCTCAAACGGGTCGCGCTGGCGCCGTCGCTCGTGCTCGGCCAGGGCAAGGACACGACCCTGTTGGTCCAGGCAGACTATCTGCTGGACCGGCGGCTCACCGACTTCGGTATTCCCGCAATCAACGGGCGTCCGGTCGATGTCCCGCGGTCGACCTATTACGGCGCGGCCAATGCGCGCGACGCCGACGTCAGCCGGTCGGAGGTGCTGTCGCAGTCGATCACGCTGGTGCATCGCTTTTCCGACAGCCTGAGCTTCCGCAACGGCTTCCGCCATTATCGCTTCACGCTCGACCGCCACAACACCAACGCGACCGGGGTGAACGCCGCGGCCGGCACCGTGACGCTCAGCCACGGCGGCATCGCACGCGACGAGGACGGCTGGTCGAACCAGTCCGAACTCACGCAGAAGCTGGACCTCGCCGGAACGCACCACACGTTGCTCTACGGCTTCGAGATCGCCCGGCAGGTCAAGGATGCGAAGACGTTGCAATCGCGCGTCGTCGCGGTCACCGACATCCTCGATCCGGTCCTGCCGACCGTCAACAACGCCGCTTTCACGCAGCTCAGCGCCAGCACGCTGTCGACCTTCGACACGCGCGGCCTCTACGTCCAGGACCTGATCGACTTCGGCCATGGCATCAAGGCAATGTTGGGCCTGCGCCACGACTGGTTCATCCAGAAGACGGATCAGCGCCTGCCCGGCCAGCCGGACCTCGAGCGCACCGACCGCAAGTTCTCGCCTCGCGCCGGCCTGATCTTCCAGCCGGACGACAACCAGTCCTATTATGCGTCGTGGAGCCGCAGCTTTCAGCCATCCGCCGAGACGTTCGCGCTCGCCGCCAACAACGCCGATATCGCGCCCGAGCAGACGACCAACAAGGAAGTCGGCGCGAAATACTCGCTGCTGGACCAGCATCTCTCGATCCAGGTTGCCGGCTTCGTCCTGCGGCGCACCGGCATCAAGGGCACCGATCCGGCCACCAACACCATCGTTCCGATCGGCACGCAGCGCACACGCGGGGTGGAGCTGTCGGCGGCGCTCGACCTGCCGTCAGGGCTGCGCGTGATCGCCGGCTATTCCTACCTCGACACGCGTGTGACGGCGTCAGCCACACCAACCTTCATCGGCAAGCGCGCGACGATCACCCCAAGGAACCAGGCCAATCTCTTCGTCACCAAGACCATCCTCAAGGATTACGGTGTCGGCGCGGGTGCGAACTACGTCGGCGACCGCTGGGCCGATCCCCAGAACACGACGGTGCTGCCGCATTATTTCACCGCCGACGCGATGGCCTGGGCCAATCTTGGCCCGGCGCGGTTCCAGATCAACGCCTATAACCTATTCGACAAGCACTACATCGTGTCGGGTCATGGCACGTCCGCGCTGCTCAACCTGCCAGGCGCACCTCGGACGATCCTCGGGACGGTGCGTTTTGCCATGTAGGACAAAGGACGAGCCCCCATTGCCATAGCTCGACAGCAGCCCGGCTTGGAAATGAGACCTACCGTATATGAAAGCATATTTCATATACGGTAGGTCTCGACTATGCTTGGCCAGCTAGACAGGAGGAGGGGCATGGGCATCACGCGCAGGCAAGCAGTTGGCGGCGTGCTCGCCGCGGGGGCTATGGCGGGTGTGTCGAAGACGGCGTCGGCCGCCTGCGGTGTCGCCACCGCGCCGGCAGGACGTGCCGCCCGGGTCGCCCTGCCCCGCGCCTTCACGCCCGATTGGGCATCGTTGACGGCCGGCTACACCGTCCCCGACTGGTTCCGCGATGCCAAGTTCGGCATCTGGGCGCATTGGGACGCGCAATGCGTGCCGGCCGCGGGCGACTGGTATGCGCGCAACATGTATGTCCAGGGGCATCCCGCCTACGAACATCACCTCCGGCACTATGGCCATCCGGCCGACGTCGGCTTCATGGAGATCCAGAACCAGTGGAAGGCCGAACGCTGGGACCCGGCGCGGCTGCTCGATCTCTACCAGCGCGCCGGCGCGAAATATTTCATGGCGCTCGCCAACCACCACGACAATTTCGACTGCTATGCGTCGACCTATCATCCCTGGAATTCGACCCGCGTGGGGCCGAAGAAGGACATCGTCGGCACCTGGGAGAAGCTGGCGCGCGAGCGCGGGCTGCGCTTCGGCGTCTCCAACCATTCCGCTCATGCCTGGCACTGGAACCAGGCGGCCTATGGCTATGATCCCGAGGGGCCCCGGCGCGGGCAGCGCTACGACGCGTTCCGCCTGACCAAGGCGGACGGCCGCGGCAAATGGTGGGACGGGCTCGACCCGCAGCAACTCTACACCGGGCGCGGCGCGTACATGCCCGACGGCGTCACCACCATCGCCGAGGCGAAGGCTTGGCACGAGGCCAACGACGGGCTGTGGAGCGAAGGCGTACCGGATCGGCCCGAGTTCGTGCGCAGCTGGTTCCTGCGCTGCCGCGAGCTGATCGACCGGTACCGGCCCGACCTCGTCTATTTCGACAATTTCGACCTGCCGCTCGAACAGGCGGGGCTCGACGTCACCGCCCATTTCTACAACCAGAGCATGCGCTGGAATGGCGGCCGGCTCGAAGCGGTGGTGACCGCCAAAGGCACCCCGCCGCAGCGGCGGATGGGCATCGTCGACGACGTCGAGCGCGGCGGCAAGACCTATATCGAGACCTATCCCTGGCAGACCGACACCTGCATCGGCGACTGGCATTACAGCCGCAAGGTCTATGAAGAGGACGGCTACAAGTCGGCGCAGACCGTGATCCACACCCTTTGCGACGTCGTGTCGAAGAACGGCAATCTGATGCTCAGCATCCCCATACGTGGCGACGGCACCATCGACGACAAGGAGGAGCGGATCCTCGAAGGGCTTGCCGCCTGGATGCAGCCCTATGGCGATGCGATCTACGGCAGCCGTCCCTGGCGCCTCCACGGCGAAGGGCCGGCGGGCGGCGGCGGCGGCAATTTCTCCGAAGGCGGCCCGAAGTCGCGCTTCGGCGCCAGGGACGTGCGCTATGTCGTCAAGGACGGCAATCTCCACGCACTGGTGCTCGGCTGGCCCGAGGACGGGATCGCACGGATGGAGCTGCTCGGCGCCGGTAATCCCGTCGGTCGGGGCGAAGTCGCCCGCGTGACGCTGCCGGGCGATGCCAGTCCCCTGCCCTTCACGCGCAAGCAAGGCGCGCTCGAGGTGCGCCTGCCGGATGCGCGCCGTAACGAGATCGGCATCGCGCTGGTGATCAGTGGCCCCGGCCTCGCGGCCTGAGAAACCCGACGGGCCGCTGTCGACCCGGCGACAGTCATCTCCCCCGACGGAACAGCCGGTCCGCCCTTATCGATTGCGGTGAGCCGCCGAGCGCATCAACGCCAGGGCCTCATTCACGTCCTCCGGAGCGGCTCCACGATCGCGGCGATATCTCGATGCCCTTCCCCTGCGGCATCCGCCTCCAGGAACCGCTGCCGTGCGGCCTCCGCGATGGAGGACCGGATGCCGGCAGAGGCCATGGTCTGCGCGGCATAGCCCAAGTCCTTGGCCATCAACGGCACAAGGAAATGAGGGGCATAGTCGCGGTCGAGCATCCGGCGGCCAACCGCCTTCACCATCGGACTGGCCGGCGCGCCGTCGGTCAGAATGGACATGGCCTGTTCGACATCCAGCCCTCGCTTCTCGAACAAGGCAACCGCCTCGGCCAAGGAGGCCGCCTGGACTCCGCAGAGATAATTGTTCGCCAACTTGACGGTCGCCGCGCTGCCGACCGGTCCCAGATGGACGAGCGCGCTGCCCATCGCGTCGAAGACGCCGCGCGCCGCGGCGACGACATCGGCCTCCCCACCGACGAGGAACCGGAGCGCGCCCTGCGCTGCCTGGTCGCGGCTGCCGGTCACCGGCGCCTCGAGAAAGCGGACGCCGCGCGCGGATGCCGCCTGCGCGAGGTCCGCGATCCAGGCGCCGGTCAGGGTGCTGGATTCGATCGCGATCGCACCCGGTGCCATCGCCGCCAGTGCCCCACCCTCGCCCATCCAGACCGCGCGCGAGACGCTGTCGTCGGCAAGCATGGCGACGACGATTGCGGCATCCGCCACCGCCTCGGCCGGCGTGGCGGCGGCGCGTGCGCCGGCCTGCGTCAAGGGTGCCGCCTTTCCTGGACTGCGGTTCCACACCGTAACGTCGAAGCCGGCCGCCAGCAGCTGCCGCGCCATACCCGAGCCCATGATGCCCAGGCCCAGGACCGCTATTTTTTCCTTGGTCATCCGATCACCTTGAAACGCGAGAGGGCGGCTTCGTCGATCTCGAGGCCCAGGCCCGGCAGATCATCGTCCAGATCGATGTGGCCGTCCACCGCCTGCGGCTCGCCCTTGAAGATATACCAGAACAGCTCGTTGCCGACCTCCACGTCGACCATCGGGAAATATTCCGCGATCGGCGAATTCAGGCTGGCCATCACGACGTGGTAATTGTGCATCTGCCCGGCGTGAGGGACAACGGGGATGGAATAGGCCTCGGCCAGCGCCTGGATCTTGCGTGCGGCGGTGATGCCGCCCACCCGGTTGGTGTCGAACTGGAAATAGTCGAGCGCCTTCGCCTCGATCATCTGGCGGAAGCCGTAGCTGGTGAACTCGTGCTCGCCCGCCGCGATCGGCGTGGTGCCGAAGCGGCGCAGCTCATGATAGCCGTTGATGTCGTCGGGGATGATCGCCTCTTCGAGCCAGCGGAGATTATACGGCTCGATGAGGCGCATCATCCGCTTCGCATAGTCGAGGCTCCAGCCCATATAGGCATCGGCCATGACGTCGATCTCGTCGCCCACGGCGTCCCGCACGGTGCGGATCAGCTCGACGTTGCGGGCCATGCCCTCCGCGCCGTCGACCGGCCCCCAGCCGAAACGCAGCTTCATCGCCTTGTAGCCCTGGGTCTTGTAGCGGACGGCCTCCTCGGCCAGCGCATCGAGCGGGATCGAATAGAGGCGGCTGGCGTAGACGGGGATCTTCGCCTTGGTCCGGCCGCCCAGCAGGCGATAGCAGGGCTGTTTCGCCGCCTTGCCCATCAGGTCCCAGATGGCGATGTCGAGCGCGGAGATGGCGACCATCGCCACGCCCTTGCGCCCGAAGGCCATCGTCTTGCGGTACATGTGCTGCCACAGGAACTCGCTGTCCCACGGGTTCTGCCCGATCAGCAGCGGAGCGAGGTGAAGGTCGATCAGCTGCTTCGTCACCAGCGGGGCGAGCGCCGCGTTGCCGATGCCGACAAGGCCCTGGTCGGTGAAGATCTCCACGATCAGCCAGCCATGGAAGGTGAAGGTCCCCATCGTCTCGCGCGTCAGCAGCGGCGAGACGAGATCCATCGGATTGGTGCAGAAATGCGGCGGCAACGGCACGGTATCGCCTTCCCACTGGACGACGCGCGTACGGATCTCGGTGATCTTCAAGGCAGGACCTTTCCGGTGAAATCGAGTTGCGAAATGCGAGGAATGGCAAGGCAGATGAGCGCGAAGGCGGCGACGTGCAGGCTGGCGGCGACGACCAGCACCGGCGCATAGCCAAGCCCGATGTCGAGCGCCCATCCCGCCGCCTGCCCCATGACGATGCCGCCGAACGCGCCGCCCAGGCCGACCAGCCCGGCCAGGCGGCCCAAGGCACTGCGCGGCACGAGATCGGTCGGCAGCGTCATGACGAGGGTGGACCAGCTCTGCTGGCCGAAGAAGGCGAGGCTGAAGATGGCGATCACTGCCGCGACGGAAGCGGTGGCGGGCGCCAGCATCACCCAGGGCATGCAGGCGGCGCTGAGCCCCAGCGCGATCTTGCGCGCGGCGTCGACCGACCAGCCGGAGGAGAGCAGACGGCTGGACAGCCAGCCGCCGCACAGGCTGCCCACGCCCGAGGCCGCATAGGGTATCCAGCCGATCGTCGCCGCCTGCTTCAGGTCGAAGCCATGGGCCTCGAACAGATATTTGGGCAGCCAGAAGAGATAGAAATACCAAGCGCCGTCGCTCAGGAACTTGGCGCCGACGATGCCTCGCACCTCGCGGCGCGATAGAAGCGAAGCGACCGTCGGCCCCGGCCCGTCGGTCGGGCCGTCACCCGCGTCCTCTCCCGGCGGCGTGCGATAGGTCAGGAACCACCAGAGCGCCCAGGCGAGGCCAAGGCCCCCGGTGATGAAGAAGACCCACCGCCAGCTCGCCAGGTCGAACCAATGGCCATAGGCCAGGATGCCGGCGATCAGCGGCGGCGCGGCCACGGCACCCAGCGCCGTCCCGGCATTAACCAGCCCCATCGCGGCCGACCGATGCCGCGGCGCGAACCATTCGGCGATGGCGCGGGTCGCGGCCGGGAAGCCCCCGCCCTCCCCCACGCCCAGCGCCAGACGGCTGACGACCAGCGCCGCGATACCGCCCGCCAGGCCGTGGCTGGCGCAGGCGAGCGACCAGAAGATCATGATCGCCAGGAAACCGGCCCGCGTCCCCACCCGGTCCAGCAGCCAGCCGCCCCCCAGGTACATGAGGCCATAGGTCGCGAGGAACGCGGAATCGAGGAGCGCTTTCGTCTGGTTGCCGATCGGGATGTCGGCCTCGATATGCTTGATCGCCCAGGGCAGGGTCTGGCGGTCGAGGTAGCTGATGGCGATGGCGACGGTGATCATCGCCGCGATCGCCCAGCGCCCCGCGTGCAGCCGCTCTCCTGCCTCGTTCCGCGTCATCGCGCCGCGTATCCGCTTACTTCGCGTCGAGCATCAGCAGGGCGACGCCCTGACGCGGCAGGCGCAGATCTACCGTCGCTGCCCCCCGCGCGCCGCCGGTCACGGCGACATCCTCCGCCTGCATGCGCGACGCGGCTTCGAGCTGCGCATATTGATCCTGGTTGGGCGATTGGGGCGACCCCATCTTCTTCCAGGCGGTGAAGGCGTTGGCATGGTCGCCGTCGACACGCCACAGCGTCGCGGCGGCGGGTACGGCCTTGAGGCCCTTCAGGTTGATCCTCACGCGTGCGTCCGGCCCCGCGACATCGTCGTCATGATAGTGCCAGAGCAGCAGCGCGACCTTGCCGTCCGCCGTGCGCGTGGCGATCGACCCAATGTCCGCCTCGCCCTGAATGCCGTTCGCCATCGCCTGATCGAGCGGAATCTGGGCGTCATTGGTGGTCGCGAGCTTCGTTTCGCCCAGCCGGGCGAACATGCGGAAGACATTGAGCACCGGCAAGTCCACACCGTTGGTGGACAGTTGGCGATAGCCCGCGAACCATGGCTGATCCTCGAACTCGAAGGACCAGGATAGGACACCTTCCAGATTGACCTTCCGCCGCTCCGCCAGTTCCCAGATGCGCGCGAAGCTGGCCGCGGTGTAGCTCGAATACATGGTGCCGTTGCGATAGGCGTTCTGCGGTCCCGGACAGGCGGCGCAGCCCTCCGGGTCGCTTTCGCCGATGACTACCGGCTTGGTCGCCAGCGACGGGATCGACAGCACCTTGGTGAAGCCGCGATCCGCCTCCTGCAAATGGGTGGCGATCCCCATGCGAACATGGCCGTCGACGAAGACAGGCCTGCCCTTGGCGTGGAAAGACAGGAAGTCCGTGGGCGTGCCGGTCCGGCCCGTCGCATAGTTTTTCCCAGACGACACATGTTTCAGGAAGCCGTCCATGAAGGCGCCGCCCGCCCCGGCGACGTCCGGTCCTCCGACCCGTGCGGTCGGCAGCGCACGACGCACCGCATCGACCGCATAGTCATGCATCTTGTAGAATTCCTCCGGCGTCCCCTTCCAGTAGGACGATCCGTTAGGTTCGTTCCAGACCTCGAAATACCACCGTTCGACCTCGGCCCGGCCATAGCGCTCGATATTGTGGAGCGTCCATTGATAGACGAGCTCGCCCCACTTGGCGTAATCCTTCGGCGGATAGTTCCAGCCGCCCTCGATCAGATTATAGGAAAAGCCCGGTCGCCAGCTATGCTGATAGGGCGTCCCGGCCGGCGCGCTCGACATGGCCTCCGGCATGAAGCCGATCTGCAGATAGGGCCGCACTCCGCGCGCAAGGTAGGTGTCGATGATGCCGTCCAGCACCCTCCAGTCGTAGACCGGCTTGCCGTCCTTCGTTTCCGTATAGGCGTTGCTGCTGCCCCATTTGAACGCGGGGGTGCCGTCGCCGCTGCTCAACAGATTATGAGCACGAAAGAAGACCTCGCCCTTCTTCAACTCCCCCAGTTCGACCAGCAATTTGCGGCCGTCCTTCATCGTCGCATAGTTCGGCTCGTCCGCGCCGAAGAAGCGCCAGACGGGCGGCAGCTCGCCTGCCGGCTTGCTCGCGTCCACGCTGATCGCGACCTGTCGTTCCTCTTGCGCCTGCGCCATCTGCGGCAGCGCCATCAGCGCCGACAAGGAGGCGATCACCCGCGAAATCATCATGGCATATCCTCTCGAAACTGGCATGGCGGTCCTTAGAGCTTCGCCCGGAACCCGAAGGCAAAGGTGCGCGTGTAGAGAACCGTATCGCGCGGGAAGAGACGGGGATCGTTGAACGAAGTCTGGTAGAGATTCTTCAGCACGTTGGTCGCATCGAACACGACCGTGAACTTGGGATTGATCTCATAGGAGAAGGACAGGTCAAGGTTGCTGATCTGCCCGTTGGTAATGAAATTGGGATTGACGCCGGTGAAATGCAGGCCGCCATTATACTTGTCGCGCCAGACGTAGGAGGCGCGGCCGGAAAAGCCGCCCTTTTCGTAGATCAGCGTGCCCGTGGCGGAATATTTTGAGACATTCTGGAACGGTATGTCCATGTAACCGGTGACGCCCGGCAGCGGCGACAAGGCGGTGTTCTTGCCGTCGATATAGGTGCCGTTCGCACTGACGCCCACGCCGTCCAGCCAGGTCGGCAGCCCCTTGGGAAAGAAAGTGAAGCCGCCCTCTATGCCCTGCAGCCGGCCCGAGCCGGAGTTTTCCGGACGGGTGATCTGATAGACGCCATTGTCGGCGCCCAGATAATCGATGTCGAAATTGCTGGTGACCGACTGGATGAAGCCGGTGACGTCGCGGCGGAAGATCGTCGCCGTGATCGAGCTGGAGCGGTCGATATACCATTCGAGCGACAGGTCGTAATTGTCCGACCGAATCGGCTTCAGATCGGCATTCCCGCTGGTGCCCCGGCCGAACGGCTGCTGCCCCGGTATCGGCGGGGTCAGGGTGAGCGCCGGATTGAGCTGGGCGAAGCTCGGGCGGGTGATCGTCTTGCTGGCGGCAAGGCGCAGGAACAGATTGTCCTTCAGCTTGTAGCGCAGCGCCAGGCTGGGCAGCACGTCGGTGCTCTTGTTGCGGATGGTGACCGGCGAGGTCGCGCCGCGCAGCACCAGGAAGGCGCTGGAGGTGATGTCGGTGCGGATGACGCGCACGCCGATCTGTCCGTCCAACCGGCCGGCCTCGATATTGGCCTGCCCATAGCCGGCGTAATTCTTCTCGGTGATGTCGAAATGCTGGGTATCCTGGAAAGCGGGATCGTCCGGCGCCAGGCCGAACAGCTGGCGCAGCGTACCGATGTCATTCAGCAGATAATCGGTGGCAGGCGTCGCCCATCGGCGCATGTATGGCCGCGTGCCCGCGTAGAAATCACCCGGCGTCACCGTCATCAGCCCCGGTAGGCTGGTCGCCTTGATATCATAGCATTTGACCGCGCCGGTCGGGGAACAGTTCACGGTTTGCGTGAAGCTGTCCGACTTCGCGTCGCGCTTGCTGAGGCGGACTCCGGCATCCAGGCCGGAGAAGATCAGGAAAGGCGAGCGGTAGGACAGGTCGCCGCGCCAGGCCAGCTCCGTGCCGTCGCCGATCGTCCGTGTGGTCGACAGGCGCGAGAGATAATAGCGCGACGGATCGGCGGGATCGTCGTTGGGCAAGGTGAAGTGGGGCGTCCCCGATCCGTCGTTGAACACGGCATCGGTACGGGACGCGATGAAGTCCACATCCAGATTATTGCCGATGTCGGTCGCCTTCGATCGTGTGTAGGAAAACTCGGTCGCAGCCTTCCAGTCGCCGGCCTCCCAGTCGGCGCCCAGCGCGCCCTGCCAGCGGTCAGCCTTGTTCTTGTAGGCGTTACCGAAATTGGCGACGCGGCCGTTGGCGATGCTGAGCGATTCGACCAGCTTGGTGTCGCCCACGAATTGCAGCGGCGACAGTAGCGTGCCGTTCATCGACGTGAAATTCTGGTTGCCGTTGCCGCGCTCGCGATAGCCGTAGAACAGGCCGTCGGCATGGATCGTCAGCCGGTCGTCGGGCGCCCATTGCAGCGTGGCGTTGACCGCCGGACGCGTGCGCGTACCGATTCGGTCGAAGGCGCCGATCACATCCGTACGGAACACCCGGGGATCGATTGGACTGCTACCCCGCGGGTCGAGCGGCACGCCGGGCGTATAAGGCGCGCGGCTATTGTCCGGATTATAGCCGAAATAGCCGCCGCTAAAGATGGTCTCGTCCCGATATCGGGTCTTGTGATAGGATACGCTCACCAGCGCGCCGATCTCGCCGATGCCGGTCGACCAGCGGTTGCTGACGAGCGCGCTGACATAGGGATCGATCTTGTCGGGCTGCTCGCTGTAGACTTGGCGGCCCGCCAGCGCGACTTCAAACCCCTTGAAATCGAAAGGACGCCGGGTGCGGACGTTGATGAGGCCGGCAATGCCGCCTTCCAATTGGTCGGCCGAGCGCGATTTGTAGACATCCACGCCCGACACCAGATCCGCCGGCACATCCGCGAGCGAGAGAGAGCGGCCGGTCGTGCTGAAGATGTTGCGGCCGTTGATCAGGGTCACCACGTCCGGCAGGCCGCGGATCAGCACCGTGGCGGACTCGCCACGGGCGCGCGGCGACACCTGGATGCCCGGCACGCGCTGCAGCGCTTCGACCACATTATTGTCCGGCAGCTTGCCGATATCCTCCGCCACGACGGAATCCACCAGCTGCCGGGCATTGCGTTTGATGTTCTGGGCAGAGGACAGGCTGGCGCGCATGCCGGTGACGACGATGTCGTCGGCGCTCACGGCGGCAGGCTCCTGCGCCTCCTTGTCCGTCGTAGCCTGAGGCTGGACATCCTGCGCCTGCGCGATGGCGGCCTGTGCGAACAGAAGCGCGACGGCCGATATATGATGCGGCTTGAACCCGGATTTCATGTCTCCCTCCCCTCAAGTTTTTCTATTTCTCATACTAGATGAGCCGATTCTCAGTGCAGTTCAAGCCAGAATCCTTCATTTTGGTCCATACCGCGCGGAAATGGGTATTTTTTCTCATACTAGATCAACTCCTGCGCAAAGGATGGGCTTGACGGGCCGATGGAGACAGCAGACGGAAGGGCGATGAACGTTATGGACGACCACCCCTTGTCGCGCGCCGCGGCGCGCGCCCCGCGGGCAATCCATGACCGGATCGCGCATGATCTGGGCGTCGCTATCGTCAGTGGCCGATATCAGCCCGGGGAAATGCTGCCGGGCGAGGAACGCTACAGCGCCGAGCAAGGCGTGTCGCGCACGGCCTATCGGGAAGCGGTACGGGTCCTGTCGGCCAAGGGGCTGGTCTATAGTCGCACCAAGAGCGGCACCCGCATCAACGAGCGGTCGCGCTGGAACATGCTGGACCTGGACGTGCTGGCCTGGATGTTCGAAGCCGGCCCGACGCCCGAATTCCTCCGCGACATATTCGACCTACGCATGGTGGTGGAGCCTGCGGCGGCGCAATTTGCCGCGCTTCGCCGTGATGTGCAGGACATCTCGAAAATGGGTCACGCGCTGGAGGAGATGCGCCGGTTCGGCCTGAAAACTGCTGAGGGAAGAGCCGCAGATCAAAGTTTCCACCGGCTCGTCCTGTTCGCCGCGCGGAACGAATCGCTCATCACCCTGGCGACATCCGTAACGGCGGTGGTGGCATGGACGACGCGTTTCGCACGCGACGAGCGGCAGGAATCCCGCGATCCCATGCCGGACCATGACGCCGTGTTCGAGGCGATCGTCCGTGGAGACGCGGAGGAAGCACGGCTGAAGATGCTGGCGCTCATTCACAATGCCTCTCGCGACGCCGGCATGTTGTGACGCCCCGACAAACTCGTGCCGATCTGTTTCTCATACTAGATTGGCACCTGCCTGAAGCGAGGTCGGTCCGGTACGAGCTATGGCCGTATTACCGCCCGTCGCATTGCCCGCATTGAAGCCGCGCCCTCCGCAATCCGAGGGAGTTACATCATGCGTCGGGCAAATCCGGTTCAATCTCGATGTCGAGGATCAGACCCGGCTCATCCATGGCCGGGCCAGCGCCGCGACGTCGGAGAGGCAAGCGGCGCGTCTAGCGCGTTCGTCGGTTGCCTCGCGGTCGCGGCGGCGACCGAGATTCTGGCGGACGAGGGTCCCGGCATGCTCCAGGCAAAGCTTCGCCTGGTCCATGGCGCCAAAGTAAACAAATCGGGAAAATCCGGCCCTGGTAGCGGAGGAGGGACTTGAACCCCCGACACGCGGATTATGATTCCGCTGCTCTAACCAGCTGAGCTACTCCGCCCCAGGCAGGCCGGGGCACATAGGCGGGGGTATGGCGTCGGTCAAGCGAACATGTGACGCGACAGCGGCTCCCACGGGCCGCCACGATAATGCCAAGCCGCCAGGCCGGCGATCGCGAGCGGCCTGCGGGCGATGTCGGCGGCGAGCCGGGCACGCAGCGTCCGTGCCTCGGCAGGCGCGACCTTGTTCTGAACGGTGACGTGCGGGCGCCAGCCGGCGCGGTCCTGGGGCATCAGCATCGCGCCGAACGCCTCCGCGAGATCGGCCCGGATCGCCTCGAGCTCGGGCGATTCGACACGGAGACCCACACAGCCATCCATGTCGAGCACGCCCGCGATCCAGGCGCGCGGCGCCGGCTGGCCGCGGGTGGCGGCGGCGAGGCGCCGCCTGAGTTCCGGCGCCAGGTCGGGCGCGAGGTGATGGAAGAGCGTGAGATGCGCCGGCACGCGGTTACGCTCCGCCGGATAGTGACGGCGGCGGAAGCCATCCAGCCAGGCGAAATCCTGCGCACCGAAGAGAGCGGTGACGATGATCGGAGCCGGCGCCGTCACGTCCCTCCCGCGCTAAAGGCCAAACGCCTGCTTCGGGATGTGCGTGATCCGGCAAGCGAGGTCCGCCTCCCCGCTGGCGACGACATAATGATCGCCCGCATCGGCGATCCCCGTCGTGAACACGACATTGTCGATATACATCAGCGCCTTGAGCGGCTCCGTGAGCGCCGGCGAGGCTTCGAGCAGCGGCGCATGCTCGGTCGCGACCAGCCGGGCGGGATCGTCCCTGTCCATCAGCGACCAATAGGTGCGGTAGATGCCGACCACGCCGAGCGGCTCGACGCCGTGCCACAGGCTCAGCCAGCCGCGGTCGGTGAGGATGGGCGGCGTGCCTCCGCCGATCCTGGCGGTGGCGACGGTGCCGGAGTGCGGGCGGATGCCGGGCCGGTCGTGGGGCTTCCAGTGCAATGCATCGGGCGAGGTCGCGAGATTGATCGACGGCCCCGCCCGCCACTCGCTGCCCGGCGGATAGGCGAAATAGAGATCGCCGAGCGGCCGCGTCTGCGCCCAGTACCTGCCGTCGACCAACCCTTCGAAGATCAGCATGTCCTTGTTCTGATGATCGAGGACGATGCCCTCCAGCGTCCAGTCGAGCGCGTCGTCGGAGGTGTAGAGGGTGGTCGAGTGCCGCTCGGGACTCACCGAGCAGGTGGTCATCAGATAGCGATCGCCGACCTTACTGATCCGCGCGTCCTCGACGCCATAGCATTGATAGGGCTCGCGCGGGTGGATCGCGCGGTCGTAGTGGATCGCCTCGACCTCCAGCCCGTCCGGCGACAGCTCGACCGGCAGCAGCCAGGAGAGCGAGGTCAGCGCCATCACCTTCCACCCGCCGCCGCGCATCATGAACTTGCGGGGATCGCTGGTGTCGACCAGGTCGAGCGGCCAGGCATCGAGCGTATACCGGCCCTCGCTCCACCGGATCGAGTGGATGTTGCCGGCACGGATCGGCTCGCGCAGCGCCTCGGCGATCCGCACCACCATCAGCAGATTGCCGTTGGCGAGCCGCGTCAGGCCGGGATTGAAGGCGCCGAGCACATAGGTCTCCGTGCCGAGATGGCCGGCGAGCGGCGAACGGGAGAGATCGATGTCGGCCGGAGTGAGGACCAGCCGGTCGACGGGGAAGCTCATGCCTCCTGCAGCCTCGGCACCACCGCCATCTGCATCACCACCGTCCGCCGCGGCTGAGTCAGCATGAAATGGGCGGCAACGGCGATGTCCTCGGCGCGCAGCATCTTGTCCTCGTCGATCAGCTTCGCCTGCTGGTCGGGCGGAATATCGGGGCTCTGCATGTCGGAGCCGGTCATGCCCGGCTCGATCAGCGAGACGCGGATGCCCTTCGCCCCCACCTCCTTGGTCAGGGCCTCCGCGAAGCCGGCGATGCCCGCCTTGATACCAGCATAGACGGTCGAGCTCGGCGAGAGCGAATGCGCGGAGGTCGAGCCGATCAGGATGATGTCCCCTTCGGTGATGTGCCGGACCGCGGCATGGGCGGCGGCATAATAGGCGGCGAAGTCGGTCGCGACGACATAGTCGAGCTCCTCGGCGCTGGTGTCGCTCAATCCCTCTGCGGCGATCGCGGCGTTGATCACCGCGATGTCGAGCCCGCCCAGCCATTTCACCGCTTCGTCGACATAGCGCGCGGGCGCCCCGCGCTCGGCCAGGTCGATGGCGACGCCGTCGCCCTCCCCCACCTCGTCGATGCGCGTCAAAGCGTCCTGGAGAGCCTCTTCGTCGCGCCCGCAGATGTGGACGCGCGCGCCCTCCGAGGCGAGCAGCACCGCGATGGCGCGGCCGATGCCCTTGCTCCCGCCGGTGACGAGCGCACGCTTGCCCTTGAGGCTGGTGACCGCGGTATGCGCATCGGACAGGCTGGTCATTGGGGAGCTCCTCGCAATACCCCGCAACGACGGTTCAGGCGGCGACCGGTTCCGCGGAAATCTTGTCGAGCAGCCGATCGATCGCCGCCGACACCTCCGGCTCGTCGAGCGTGGGGGCATGGCCGCAGTCGGGCACCGTCACCAGCTCCGCGCGCTGGCCGAGGCGCAGGATCATCGCGTCCGCCGTCCTGGCGCTCAATATGTCCGACGTCTCGCCGCGCACCAGCAGCACCGGCCGCCCTGCGAGCGCATCGAGCGTGCGCCACATGTCGGGCCCCGCCTCGTTGCCCGGCACGCGGAAGGGCTCGGCGATCTTCATGTCATAGTCGAGCACGATGCGCCCCGCCGAGTTGAGCCGGAACAGCCGCTTCGCCATCGCCAGCCAATCCTCGATGTCGAAGCGCGGGTGGACGTCGGCATTCGCCTCGGCCAGCGCGCGGGCGGCATGCATCCAGGTCGGGTGCCACGCCGCCTTGCCGACATAGCCGCGGATGCGCGCGAGGCCGGCGGGGTCGAGCTCGGGCCCCACGTCGTTGAGCAGCACCCCGGCGATGCGCTGGCGCTCGGCGCTGGCGAGCAGCATCGTCACGATGCCGCCGAGCGAGGTGCCGAACGCCACGAACCGCTCGATCGCGAGGTGCTCGAGCAGCGCCTCCACGTCCTGGAGATAGGTGAGCGGGACATAGCTCATCGGGTCGGCGGCATAGCCGCTCTCGCCGCGGCCGCGGAAATCGACCGCGATCACCCGCCAGTCGCCGGACAGCCGCTCGGCGACGTTCGCGTAATCGCGCGCGTTGCGGGTGAGCCCGGCGAAGCACAGGATCGGCGGCCGTCCGTTCGCCGCGTTGGCATGGCCGTAATCGCGGTAGTGCAGCCGCACCCCGTCCTTCGACCACCAATAGCCGTCCTGGTATACGTCGAGGTTGCGCCGATCCGCCATCCTTCCCCATATCGCCGCATGACCGCCCTCCCGCAACCGGAAGCGACGATCCTCGAGCTCGGGGACGAATTTTACGACCGCGTCGTGCCGGTGCGCTTTCCCGAGACGGTCCTGCGCTTCCGCAACGACCGCGCCGCGGCGGAGGTCGGGCTCGATTCGCTCACCGACGCGCAGTGGATCGCCCATTTCGGCCGGTTCGAGCCGATCCCCGGCAGCCTGACCGAACCGCTGGCGCTGCGCTATCACGGGCATCAGTTCCGCGTGTACAACCCCGATATCGGCGACGGGCGCGGCTTCACCTTCGCGCAGCTGCGCGATTCGGCGGGACGGCTGATGGACCTCGGCACCAAGGGATCGGGGCAGACGCCGTGGAGCCGCTTCGGCGACGGCCGGCTGACGCTCAAGGGCGGCGTGCGTGAGATCCTGGCGACCGAGATGCTGCAGGCCCTTGGCGTCGAAACCTCGCGCAGCTTCTCATTGATCGAGACCGGCGAGGCGCTGACCCGGGGCGACGAGCCCTCCCCTACCCGCTCCTCGGTGCTGGTGCGGCTCAGCCACGGCCATATCCGCATCGGCACCTTCCAGCGGCTCGCCTATTTCCGCGATGCCGACGCCATGCGGCGGCTGGTCGACTATGTGCTGGTCCATCTCCACGGCGAGTCGCCCGGCGATCCGGTGCGCCTGCTCGACAATGTCGTCGGCCGCACCGCGCGGCTGGCGGCGAGCTACATGGCGGCAGGATTCGTCCACGGCGTGCTCAACTCCGACAACATCAACGTCACCGGCGAGAGCTTCGACTATGGCCCGTGGCGGTTCGCGCCGACCTGGGACCCCGGCTTCACCGCCGCCTATTTCGACCATGCCGGCCTCTACGCCTTCGGTCGGCAGCCGGAGGCGATCCACTGGGACGCGATGCAGCTGGCCGTGGCGCTGCGCACGATCTGCGATGCCGAGCCGATGATCGCCGTGCTGGAGACCTTCCCGGAGCGCTACCAGGCGGAGGTGACGCGGGCGCTGCTGTGGCGGCTGGGCGTCGAGCCGCGCGACTCCGGCGACGATCATGCGCTGGTCGAAGCGATCGAACGCGGCCTTCGCGCGTCCGGCATGGGAATCGACGCCTTCTTCCATCGCAGCTTCGGCGGAACGCTGCCCGCCGACACCGCCTTCGACGCGGCGCGCGCCGCCATTGCCGGCTACCAACCGCGCAAGCCCCGCACCTCCTATTGGGACGGCGAGCCCTGCTCGATGCTGATCGATGAGGTCGAGACGATCTGGTCCGCGATCGACCAGCGCGACGACTGGGCGCCGCTTCATGCCAAGATCGCCGAGGTCAGGCGGCTGGGGAAGGCACTTGCCTAGGCTCCTCCCCGGCACGGGGAGGGGGACCAGCCGAAGGCTGGTGGAGGGGGCCCTCCCCCAAACGGTGTCGTCAATGGCGGACCCCCTCCACCACCGCCTTCGGCGGCGGTCCCCCTCCCCGTGCCGGGGAGGAATGAGCTGCCCCTTGGCATCGCTTCCGAATCCCGGCAGGAGGCGATGATGGCCGGCCAAGAGATCGTCTCCACCGAACCCGCAACCGGCGCCGTGTTGTGGCGGCGCGGCCCCAGCGACGTCGATGCCGAAGTGGAGCGCGCCCGCGCGAGCTGGGCCGAATGGGCGGCGCGCCCCCATGCCTATCGCGTCGAGACGCTGCGCCGCTTCGCCAATGTCGTGCGGAGCAAGACAGATGCCTTCGCCGACCTGATCGCGCGCGAGACCGGCAAGCCGCTATGGGAAGCGCGCACCGAGGTCGAGACCGTGATCAACAAGGTCGACATCTCGATCAACGCCTATTCCGAGCGCACCGGCCAGCGCCGCAGCGAGGGCGCGATGGGCGCCCGCACCGCGCTCCGCCACAAGCCGCACGGGGTGCTGGCGGTGCTCGGGCCGTATAACTTCCCGGCGCACCTGCCCAACGGCCACATCGTCCCGGCGCTGCTCGCGGGCAATGCGGTGGTGTTCAAGCCCTCGGAGAAGACGCCGGCCACCGGCGAGTTCCTGGTCGAATGCTACCACGCGGCCGGCGTGCCCGACGGCTGCGTGCGGCTGGTGATCGGCGGGCCGGACGAGGGCAAGGCGCTCGCGGCGCACGACGGCATCGACGGGCTGCTCTTCACCGGGTCGGCGCGGACCGGCCTCGCGCTCAACCGCGCCTTCGCCGACAAGCCGGAGAAGATCCTGGCGCTGGAGATGGGCGGCAACAACCCGATCGTGGTGTGGGATACGCCCGATCTCTATTCGGCCGCGGTGCTGGTGGTGCAGTCCGCCTTCACCACCGCCGGCCAGCGCTGCACCGCCGCGCGCCGGCTGATCGTCGACGAGAAGCTGTACGAGCCGCTGCTCGCCGAAGTCACCAAACTCGCCAACCGCCTCATCATCGGCGATCCGCACGCCGACCCGCAGCCCTTCATGGGTCCGGTGATCGACAACGACACCGCCGACATGCTGACCGAGAGCTTCCTGGCGCTCTCGGCGATGGGCGGACGGCCGCTGCGCTACATGGAGCGGCCGATCGAGGGGCGCCCCTTCCTCACCCCCGGCATCGTCGACATGACCGAGGCGAAGGAGCGGCCCGACGTCGAGCTGTTCGGCCCGGTCCTCCAGGTGATCCGCGCGACCGACTTCGACGAGGCGATCGCCGAGGCCAACGCCACCCGCTACGGCCTCTCGGCGTCGCTGATCAGCCAGGACCCGGCGCTCTACGACCGTTTCTGGGCCAATATCCGCGCCGGCATCGTCAACTGGAACAAGCCGACCAACGGCGCCAGCTCGGCCGCGCCGTTCGGCGGCATCGGCTGGTCGGGCAATCACCGCCCCAGCGCCTATTACGCTGCCGACTATTGCGCCTATCCCGTGGCGTCGAACGAGGCCGATCAGGCCCGCGCCGCGATCGGCATCGGCCTCAAGGACGCGTAAGACGGATCGACATTCGGCTTTTTGCCCTCTCCCCTTGATAGGGGAGAGGGTTACCGCAGCTTGGCGCTTTAGCGCCTAGCGGAGGTTGGGAGAGGGGTAGATCGGCGCGAAGCGCCGAGCGCCTGCTCCGCAGCCGCCCACCCCTCTCCCAGCTCCGACTAGCGCCTGCTCCGCAGCCGCTAAGTCTACGCAACCCTCTCCCCTCCTCGAGGAGGGGAGAGGGCAGAGGCTGAATGTCGATCGGCCCTAGCGCAAAAGCTCGGCTAGGCTGGCCTCAAGCATCCCTGCGTTGCCGCCGACGCCGCTCCGGCCCATCTGGCCGCCATGGCGACGCTACTCGACCCCAACGCGCGCGGGCGCGTGATCCTCGTCGGTGCCGGCCCCGGCGACCCGGGGCTGCTCACCATCCGCGCCGTCCAGGCGCTGCGCCAGGCCGACGTCGTCGTGCACGACGGCCTCATCGATCTGCGCGTGCTCGACATGGCGCCGCCCCATGCGCACCGCATCTCGGTCGCCAAGCGCCGCGCCCGGCATACGCTGCCGCAGGAATCGATCAACGCGCTGATCATCGCGCATGTGAAGGCCGGCGCGATCGTCGTCCGCCTCAAGGGCGGCGACCCGTTCATCTTCGGCCGCGGCGGCGAGGAAGTGGAGGCGGTGCGCGCCGCCGGCCTGCCCGTCGAGGTGGTCCCCGGCGTCTCGGCGGCGCTCGGCTGCGCGGCGGAGGCGATGCTGCCGCTCACCCATCGCGACTGGTCGAGCGCGGTCAGCTTCGTCGCCGGCCAGTGCAAGGGGCTCAAGGACCAGGACTGGTCGGGCCTCGCCGGCAAGGGCCGCACGCTCGTCATCTACATGGGCGTCGCGACCTGCCCCGACATCGCCGACAAGCTGATCGCCGACGGCGTCGCCCCGGACATGCCGGTGGCGGTGATCGAGAAGGGTACGCTCGACGGGCACCGTGCGATGCGCACCCTGCTCGCGGACCTCGGCGCGATGGTCGAGCGCGAGAAGGTGCAGAGCCCCGCGATCATCGTCGTCGGCGAGGTGGTGATGCTCGCCGACGCCGAGGACAAGATGGCCGCCTGGGCCAAGGCCGCGGAGACGCTTGCGTGAAGATCCTGACCGGAAACGACCTGCGCACCGGCGCGGTGATCTGGTGGACCGGCGAGGGCTGGTCGCTCCATGTCGAGGACGCCGTCGACGTCGGCGAGCACGGCGAGGCGATCCTGACCGAGGAGACGGGCGCGCGCCGCGTCAACGGCGGCGTGATCATCGACGCCACGATGACGCCCGAGGGTCCCCGCCCCGCCCACATCAAGGACCGCATCCGCGCGCTCGGCCCGACCGTCCGCCCGGACCTCACGCTCAAACCCGCCGATCCCAATGCAGGGAGCTGGGTGATATGAGCATGTTTCTTCACTCCTCCCCGGAACGGGGAGGGGGGCGTAGCGGCGATCAGCGGCCTGCCGGGGGCAGGCCGCAGCCGCGGAGCCGGCTTGCGGAGCAAGCCGTGGTCGCGCAGCGAATGGTGGAGGGGGCCCAGCCCCAGGCGAGCGATGTGTGGAGGGCCCCCTCCACCACCGGCCTGCGGCCGGCGGTCCCCCTCCCCGTTCCGGGGAGGATTTGAATGTACCGCTACGACCAGTACGACCAGGCGATCGTCGACGCGCGCGTCGAGGAATTCCGCGACCAGGTCGCCCGCCGCATCGCGGGGGCGATGAACGACGACCAGTTCAAGCCGCTGCGGCTCAAGAACGGCCTCTATCTCCAGCTCCACGCCTATATGCTGCGCGTCGCCATCCCCTATGGCACGCTCGATTCGCGCCAGATGCGCAAGCTCGCGCACATCGCGCGCCGCTATGACCGCGGCTACGGCCATTTCACGACGCGCCAGAACATCCAGTACAACTGGATCAAGCTCGAGGAAGCGCCCGACATCCTCGCCGAGCTCGCCACGGTCGAGATGCACGCGATCCAGACCTCGGGCGAGAGCATCCGCAACATCTCGGCCGACCAGTACGCCGGCGCCGCCGCGGACGAGATCTGCGACCCGCGCCCCTGGGCCGAGCTGCTGCGCCAGGCGAGCACCTTCCATCCCGAGTTCAGCTATCTGCCCCGCAAGTTCAAGATCGCGGTGATCGCCGCCGAGGAGGACCGCGCGGCGCTGCGCTGGCACGACTTCGCGCTGCGCATCGTCCGCAACGAGGCGGGCGAGCAGGGCTTCGAGGTATTCGCCGGCGGCGGCATGGGCCGCACCCCGATCATCGCCTACCGCATCCGCGAGTTCCTGCCCGCGGGCGAGATCTTCTCCTATCTCCAGGCGGTGCTGCGCGTGTGGAACCTCCATGCGCGCCGCGACAACATCCACAAGCAGCGCATGAAGATTCTCGTCCACGAGCTCGGCGAGGAGGAGTTCCGCCGCCAGGTCGAGGAGGCGTTCCAGCACTTCCTGACGCTCGGCACCGACTTCCCCCAGGCCGAGTACGACCGCATCGCCGCCTATTTCGCACCGCCGCCGTTCGAGACCGGCCTGCCCGAAGAGATCGACCGCTCCGATCCCGAGTTCGCGCTCTGGGCCGATCGCCAGACTCTCCGCCACAAGGCGCCGGGCTACGCTATCGTCAACATCAGCCTGAAGCCGATCGGCGGCATTCCCGGCGACATCTCCGCCGAGCAGATGGAGGTCGTCGCCGACCTCGCCGAACGCTATAGCTTCGACGAGCTGCGCGCGACGCACGCGCAGAACCTGGTGCTGCCGCACGTCCGCAAGGCCGATCTCCATGCCGTCTGGCAGGCGCTCGACGCGGCGGGGCTGGCGAACGTCAACCTCGACCTGGTGACCGACATCATCGCCTGCCCCGGGCTCGACTATTGCAGCCTCGCCAACGCCCGCTCGATCCCGGTCGCACAGAAGATCGCGCAGCGTTTCGCCGACATGGACCGGCAGCTCGAACTGGGCGAGCTCAAGATCAAGATCTCGGGCTGCATCAACGCCTGCGGCCATCATCACGCCGGCCACATCGGCATCCTCGGCGTCGACCGTAAGGGCACGGAGAACTACCAGCTCCTGCTCGGCGGATCGGGCGCGGAGGATACCTCGCAGGCCAAGATCACGGGTCCCGGCTTCGACGAGGACGGGGTGGTCGACGCCGTGGAGAAGGCGACGGACGTCTACCTACGCGAGCGAACCGAGGGCGAACGCTTCCTCGACACCTACCGCCGCATCGGGCTCGAGCCATTCAAGGAGGCGATCTATGGTTGAGAACAACCTGCGCTTCCGCGACGACGAGCCGCACGACGAGCCGGCGGTCTCGATCGACGCCTTCCTCGGCCAGTCCAACGCCACCGCCGTCCGCATCGAGGCCGGCGAGGATGCCCGGCTGCTGATCCCGCATCTCGATCGGCTCGCGCTGGTCGAGATCGACTTCCCCCGCTTCCGCGACGGGCGCGGCTACAGCTCGGCGCGAATCCTGCGCGAAGCCGGCTACAAGGGCGAGATCCGCGCGTCCGGCGACGTGCTGGTCGACCAGATGCTGTTCATGCGCCGCTGCGGCTTCGACAGCTTCGCGCCCGACGCGCAGATCGACCCGGAGGTGCTCGACGCCGCGCTCAACCGCTACGACTATGTCTATCAGCACGCCGCGGACGACGCGGTGCCGGTGTGGAAGCTCCGTCATGGCTGAGGCTGCACGCAAGCTCGACCGCATCGATCTGGCGCCGCGCTGGACCGCGGCGGACGCGCTCAGGCTCAACAACCTGTTCCGCGGCACCGACACGCCGACGATGCTTCGCACCCTGCTCGCCGAGCACATGCTGGGCGAGGTCGCGCTGGTTTCCTCCTTCGGCGCCGAATCGGCGGTGCTGCTGCACCTCGTCGCCAGTGTCGACCCGACGGTGCCGGTGCTGTTCCTCGACACCGGCAAGCATTTCCCCGAAACGCTCGCCTATCGCGACCGGCTCGCCGAACGCCTCGGCTTGACCGACCTGCGCATCATCACGCCCGACCCCGCCGAGCTTGCCGCGCGGGACGACGCGGGCCTGCGCTGGTCCTACGACCCCGACGGCTGCTGCGAGCTGCGCAAGGTCAAGCCGCTGGAGAAGGCGCTCGCCGGCATCGACGCCAGCATCACCGGCCGCAAGGCGTTCCAGGCGAGCACCCGCGCCGCCCTTCCCCGCTTCGAGCTGGACGGCGATCGGCTGAAGGTGAACCCGCTGGCGAGCTGGTCGAAGGCCGACATCGATGCCTATTTCGCCGAGCATGACCTTCCCCGCCACCCGCTGGAGGCCGAAGGCTATGCCTCGATCGGCTGCGCTCCCTGCACCAGCAAGGTGAAGCCCGGCGAAGACCCGCGCGCCGGCCGTTGGCGCGGATGGGAAAAGACCGAGTGCGGCATCCACACCGCGGTCGAGGACGGCGACCCGGATCAGCCGAGCTTCTGATCCCAAGAAATCCTCCCCGAGCTTGTTTCGGGGAGAAATTTGTCGGGCTCAATCCATCGGCGCGTAGTTTTCACCCGCATAATCGCTGAAGCGGGTGATGTTCGGCTCGAACTTCAGGATCACCTTACCCGTCGCGCCGTGGCGCTGCTTGGCGATGATCAGCTCGGCGAGGCCGAACACGCGCTCCATGTCGAGCGCCCATTTGGCATGGTCATCGAACACCTTGGGATCGTCGCCGTCCCGCGGCCGCTTGGGCTCGCGCCCGGCGACGTAATAATCCTCGCGATAGACGAACCACACCATGTCGGCGTCCTGCTCGATCGATCCCGATTCGCGCAGGTCCGAAAGCTGCGGCCTTTTGTCCTCGCGCTGCTCGACCGCGCGGCTGAGCTGGGAGAGCGCCAGCACCGGCACGTTCAGATCCTTCGCCAGCGTCTTGAGGCCGCGCGAAATCTCCGAGATCTCCTGCACGCGATTGTCGTTCGACCCGCGGCCGCTGCCGGACAGCAGCTGGAGATAATCGACCACGACCAGCCCGATCTCGTTGTTCTGCCGCCGCTGCAGCCGCCGCACGCGCGTATGCAGGCCGCTGATCGACAGGCCGGCGGTGTCGTCGATGAACAGCGGCAGGTTCTCCAGGTCCGCCGCGGCATCGGCGAGCTGGTGGAACTCGGCCTTGCTGATCTTGCCCATGCGCAGCGCCTCGGAGCTGATCCGCGCCTGCTCCGACAGGATACGCGTCGCCAGCTGGTCGGCCGACATTTCCAGGCTGAAGAAGGCCACCTTGGCGCCGGTCGAGCGCTCGGGCGGGATGCCGATGCGCATGTCGTCCATCCAGCGCCGCGCTGTGTTGAAGGCGATATTGGTGGCGAGCGAGGTCTTACCCATGCCGGGACGGCCGGCGAGGATCATCAGGTCCGAATGGTGCAGGCCGCCGGTACGCGCGTTGATCGAATCGAAGCCGGTGGTGACACCGGAGAGGCCGCCGCCCGCGTTCAGCGCCTTCTCGGCCATCTTGACCGCCTGGGTCGTCGCCTGGGCGAAGGTCTTGACCGCACCGTCGGCGTTGCCCTCACTCGCGACGTTGAACAGGGCCGCTTCCGCCGCCTCGATCTGCGCGCGCGGGTTGACCTCCTCGCTGGTGTCCATCGCCCGGTCGACCAGCTCGCGCCCGACCGTCACCAGCGCGCGCAGCATGGCGAGGTCGTAGATCTGCTGCGCGAACTGCCGCGCGCCGATCAGCCCCGCACCGCTGCCGGTCAGCTTGGCGAGATAGGCGGGGCCGCCGAGCTCGCGCATCGCCTCATCGCTCTCGAACAGCGGGCGGAGCGTGACCGGGGTGGCGAGCTGGTCGGTCGAGCGCAGCCGCCGGATCGCCTCGAAAATGCGGCCGTGGAGCGGCTCGTGGAAATGCTGCGGCTCCAGCCGGTCGACGATGTCGTCCGCCAGCCGGTTGTCGATCATCATCGCACCGAGCAGCGCCGCCTCGGCCTCGACGTTCTGTGGAAGCTGCGGCGCCGCAGGCGCGGCGGTATCATTGGCATGAAGGAGCGTGGCCATCGCACCCTCATCTCATCAATGGCCGCCGTCCTCAACCGCTGATGGGCTGTGGAACACGGGGAAAGCGCCGTGCTGAGCCCGTCGAACGCTACCCGGTCCCCGCCGGATCAGGGCACCGGTGCGGAGCCGGTGACCTGGATTGCCTTCTGGAGTCGGATGTCGTCCGAAGCGCTGCCGATCAGCAATCGATACGCACCGCCTCGCGCGATCCAACGATGCGTCGCCGTATCCCATCCCGCGAAAGCACGCGGATCGAGCGTCAGCTCCACTGCCCGGCTCTGGCCCGGCGCCAGCGCGACCTTGGCGAAGGTCCGGAGCTGCTTGACCGGTTCATTCTCCGCCCGCGTCGCCGGAGCGACATAGAGCTGAACGACCTCTTTGCCCGTGACCTTGCCGATGTTGCGGAGCGTGACCCTCACCTTCACCGGCGCACCGGGCCTTACCGCCGCGGGCGCGATCAGCCCCGAGTAGGCGAAGCTCGTATAGGAGAGGCCGTGGCCAAAGGCGAACAGCGGCTTCACCCCGCGCGCCTCATAGCCGCGATAGCCGACCAGCAGGCCCTCGGCATATTGGCTCTTGGCGCTTTTCAGGTCGACCGTATCGTCGCTGCTCCCGGCCGGAAAGGTCACCGGCAGCTTGCCCGAGGGATTGACCTTGCCCGTCAGCACGTCGGCGAGCGCGGCCGCGCCGCCCTGTCCCGGTAGGAACATGTCGACCACCGCCGGAACCCGGTCGATCCAGGGCATCGTCATCGCCGCGCCGGCGTTGATCACCACCGCCGTGTTCGGATTGGCGGACGCGACCGCCTCGACCAGCCGGTCCTGCTCGCCCGGCAGGTCGATCGTCGACCGGTCATAGCCTTCGCCCTCGGTCAGCGACGAGGACCCGACGATCACCACCGCCGCATCGGCGCGCTTTGCCGCCGCCACCGCCGCGTCGAAGCTCGGCCGCGGCGTGCGCACGCCGAACGCGAGCAGCTCATAGGGTGTGCGCCCAGTCACATAATCGAGCCGCACCGGATAGGCTTTTCCCGCCGCCAGTTCGATCGTCACCGTCCGTCGCGGCACCGGGAAGCCGATCACGTCGCGATTGTCGGGCGTGCTCGGCGTCGCCTTGTCGAGAATCGTCTTGCCGTCGAGCGTCAGAGTCGCCGAACCGGTGCCGCGCACGCTGAACTCATAGGATCCGGTCTCGGGCGGCCAGAACAGCCCTTCCCAGCGGAGCGCGGCATAGCCGACCGCCTGCGGCCCAGCGACATTGCCGCTGATCCGCTTGCTGAAATCGGTCGCGAGCTCGCTGCGGGTAGGCGTGCCGGCGAAGTCGTTGGCGGCGAAATAGCTGGCCCTGAGCCCCGTCTCCTTGCGGTCCGCAGCCGGGCTGAACAGCTTGGGATCGGCGGCCGGCGGCGCCTCGTCGCTGTCGACGCCCTTCTCATAGGCCACTTCGACGCCGGGCAGCGCCGCCCTGATCGCCTCGAGCGGCGTCTGCAGCCTGGCGAAAGGCACCACCGCCGAGCTGCCACCGCCCTGGATGCGTGCGACCGCGGCATTGGGCCCGATCACCGCCAGCCTCCTAATGCCAGGCTTCAGCGGCAGCACGCCCGCGTTCTTGAGCAGCACGATCGCTTCGTCGGCGGCCGTTCGCGCCACCGCCTCATGCCGCGCGCCGCCGATTTCTCCCCTGGCCGGGCCGCCGTCGAGGATGCCGCTCCGCACGATCGCCCGCACCACACGCCGGACATTGTCGTTGAGCTGCGACCCGCTTACCTCGCCTGCCTTGACTGCCGCGATCAGCTTGTCGCCGAAATGCTTGGGAGGCCCGGGCATCTCGACGTCGAGCCCGGCATTCGCCGCCGGCACGGTCGAGTGCGTGGCACCCCAGTCGGACACCACGAAGCCCTTGAAGCCCCATTCCTTCTTGAGCAGGTCGGTCAGCAGCCAGCGGTTCTCGGCGGCATAGGTGCCGTTCACCTTGTTGTACGATGCCATCACCGACCAGGGATCGGCCGCCTTCACCACCGTCTCGAACGCGGGCAGGTAGATCTCGCGCAGCGTGCGCTCGTCGACCACCGAGTCGACGACGAACCGGTTGGTCTCCTGGTTGTTGGCGGCGAAATGCTTGATCGAGACGCCGATGCCCTGCGCCTGCACCCCCTCGACATAGCCGAGCGCCAGCCTGCCCGCGAGCAGCGGGTCCTCCGAATAGGTCTCGAAATTGCGCCCCCAGCGCGGCGTGCGGACGATGTTGACCGTCGGCGCGAGCAGCAGCGATGCGCCATAGCCGCGCGCCTCCTCCGCGATCGCGCCGCCGACCGCGCGGGTGACCTTCGGATTCCAAGTCGCGGCCAGCGAGACCGCGGTCGGGAACACCGTCGCCGGCTTCCCCTCCGGCGAGCGCACGCCGGTCGGCCCGTCGGTCATGCGGAACTCGGGGATGCCGAGCCGCGGCACCGCGTGCAGCGTCATCCCCGAGGCGCCGGCAAGCAGCGACACCTTCTCCTCGAGCGTCAGCCGCGCCACCAGGTCGTCGACGCGCTTCTCGACCGGCGCGGCCTTGTCGCGATAGACCTCCGACTGCGCCGCCGCCGGCCCGCTGCCGAGCGCAAGCGTCAACGCGGCGACAGCGATGCCGCCCAGCTCCCAGGATGACCTCATCTTACTTGATCGCGGCGAGGTCGGTGTCGACCTTGGCCAGCAGCTCGTCGGTGAGCTTGCCGTCCGAATAGGCCTGGAGCTGCCGGAGGCTCATCCCCTTGAACATCTCGTACTCGGGCCGCGCGGTGAGGCCCGGCAGGTCCTTCTCCAGCACGACCTTCGCCGCCGGATCGGCCGCGAGCTCCTGGATCGGCGTCTGGGTCGAGAACTTCGCGGCGGGCGCCGGCGCGGCCGCCTCCGGAGCCGCCGCGGGTGCCGGCGCAGTCTGCGCGGCAAGCGGAGCGGCGGCGGCGAACAAGACGGTCGCAATCACGGTCTTCATGGCATTCATCCTTCTTTGGAGGTGTCGCTTTCGAGCTCGGCGATCATCGCCTCGCGGATCAGATATTTCTGGATCTTGCCGGTCACCGTCGTCGGAAAAGCATCGACGAAACGGATGTGGCGGGGAATCTTGTAGTGAGCGATGCGGCCACGGCAGAAGCTGCGGATGTCTTCGGCATCGCCCGTGGCGCCGGGACGCAGCCGGATCCAGGCGCACAGCTCCTCACCCATCCGCTCGTCGGGCACGCCGACCACGGTCACGTCCTCGACCGCAGGGTGGCCGTAGAGATACTCCTCGATCTCCCGCGGATAGACGTTCTCGCCGCCGCGGATCACCATATCCTTGAGGCGGCCGACGATCGTGCCGTAGCCCTCTGCGTCAATCACGGCGAGGTCGCCCGAGTGCATCCAGCCCTCCGCGTCGATCACCTCGGCGGTCTTCGCGGGCTCGTCCCAATAACCGAGCATCACCGAATAGCCGCGGGTGCACAGCTCCCCCGGCGTTCCGGTCGGCACCACCTCGCCGCCCTCGTCGACGGTCTTGCATTCGAGATGCGGCTGCACCCGCCCGATCGACCCGATGCGGCGCTCGACGGGATCGTCGATCGCGGTCTGGAAGCTGACCGGGCTGGTCTCCGTCATGCCATAGGCGATGGTGATGTCGCGTATGTTGAGCCGCTCGATCACCTGCCGCATCAGCGGCTCCGGACAGATCGCGCCGGCCATGACGCCGGTGCGCAGCGAGCTGAGGTCGAAACGATCGAACTCCGGATGCGCCAGCATGCCGATGAACATCGTCGGCACCCCGTAAAGCGCGGTGCAACGCTCTGCCGTGACCGCCCGCAACGCCGCATCGGGATCGAATCCGGCGCTCGGATAGACCATCCTCGCGCCATGGGTGACGCTGGCGAGATTGCCCATCACCATCCCGAAGCAATGGTAGAGCGGCACCGGGATGCAGATGCGATCCTCGGGCGTCAGCGCCTGAGCGCGACCGACGAAATAGCCGTTGTTGAGGATGTTGCGATGGCTGAGCGTCGCGCCCTTGGGCAGGCCGGTGGTGCCGCTTGTGAACTGGATGTTGGCGGCATCGGTGCTCCGCAGCGTCTCGCCGAGCGTGCCCAGCCATTCGCGGTCAGCGGGACGGGCCGAGGCCGTCACCTCGTCGAATGTCCGCCATCCCGCGGGCGGCGTGCCGCCGATCTGGATCGCATGGCGCAGCGTCGGCAACCGCTCGCTGGGCAGCGGCCCCGGCGCCATCTCGCGCAGCATCGCGGCATAGTCGCTGGTCCTGAACCGCTCGGCCAGTACCAGCGCCGACAGGCCGACCTTGTTGATCGCGAACTCGGCTTCGGTGACGCGATAGGCGGGATTGATCGTCACCAGGATGAGACCGGCGCGCGCCGCGGCGAACTGGGTGATCGTCCACTCGACGCAATTGGGCGCCCAGATGCCGATCCGGTCGCCCGGCTCCAGCCCCAGCGCCAGCAATCCCGCGGCGAAATCGTCGGCACGCGCCAGCAGCTCGGCAAAGCTCAACCGTACTCCCTGCTCGACCGAAATCAGCGCCTCGCGCTCCCCCCAGCGCTCGGCGGCACGCGCCAGCGCCGTGCCGATCGTATGCTCGATCAGCGGCGGCTCCGGCGCACCCCGCACCCGGCTGAGGGCGAGCGGGCTCACGATTTCGGCGCCACGCAGGCGAAGCTGCCCGCCTCGTCGGTCGAGCCGCTGCCGGTCCATTTCGCGACCTTGGGATAGGCGCACAGCGGGCGCGTGCGGGTCGGCTTGGCCGGCAGGCCGAGATAGGCGAACAGGTCGTTGTCGTACTTGGTCGCGACCATCGTCTCGGGCGCGGGGCCGCCCTGCCGCCACCTGTCGAGCGTGGTGAGCGCATCGAAGATGCTCGCGCCCGGCCCGCCCAGGCAGTGCGACATGCCCGGCACCATGAACAGCCGCACCGACTGCGCCGCGCCCGGCGTCTTCTTCAGCGCCGCCTGGTAATATTGGATCGTGTTCTCGGGCGGGATCGCGGCGTCGTTCCAGCCGTGGTAGAGGATCAGCTTGCCGCCGCGCCGGATGAAGGGCGTCAGGTCCGGATTGTCGCTGTCGAGGATCGGCGCCATCCGCGCCTTCGCCGCGGCATAATCGCGCCCGAGGTCGAACCGCGCCGGCTGCCAGTTCGGGTCCGAATAGACCAGGTAGCGGAAGAATTCGGTGGCGAAGACGCCGTGCTGTGCCTTGGGTCCCGTCAACCACACATCCCAAGTGCCGGGGAAGGCCTCCGCGCCGGGCATCATGCCGGGGAAGAACGGCTTGCCCTTGGCGTCGACCGCGCCCCGATAGAGCGCCTTCGCCGCGGCGACCTGCGGCGCGGTCAGGCAGTCGGCGGCGTCGCCCGCCTTGCACTGGAGCACTGTTGGATCGAAGCCGCAGCTTCGGGGATCGTCGATCACCTCGTCCTTGACGCCGTCGGCCGCATCGCATTTCGCGAGCGCGGCACTCTGCAACAGCTTGAGCTTGGCGGCGGGAATGGCGGATTCCGGTCTGGCGAACACAGCGCGGTCATTGGCCATGAAGCCGGCCATCATCCGCGTCCAGGCGTTGGCCGGCGCGCCCGCGATGATCGCGTCATAGTCCTCCGGATAGCGCTGCGCCTCCATCAGCGCCTCGCGCCCGCCGTCGGAGCAGCCCTGGAAATAGGCCGCCTGCAGCCCGCGGGGATAGAAGGCCGCGATCACCGCCTTGGCGAAGTTCGCGGTGAGGTGGTTGGCGCGATGCCCGAAGTCGGTGATCCGCTCGGGCTCGTTCAGCGCCCACTTGCCGTCGGTGTCGCCGGTGCCGACGTGCCCCAGGTCGGTGCCCGCCGTCGCATAGCCCTTGCCCAGCGCCCCATGCATCGTCAGCGAGGACAGGGTGAGGCTACCGCCGAAGCCACCGTTGCCGGCGCCGACCATCTTGCCGTTCCAGTTCGCCGCCTCGGGCAGCCACACCTCGACCCGGATGTTCGACCGCGCCACCGGCGTCAGCACCGCCTGGACGCGGCAGAAGCTCGCCTGCGCGGGCAGGCCGGGCTTGCCCGCCTCGGTCACGACGGGCGCACCCTTCGTCACCATCGCGGCGCTCTCGATCCGGCCGTTGGCGATCGGCATGCCCGCGAGCGCGGCGCAGTCCGCCGCCTTGAAGCCTGCCTGCGCCGGCGCGGCGGTCTCGGTGCCGATCATGCCCGGGATGAGCGGCGCCGTACCCAGCAGCAGCGGAGGAACGATCCTGATCATTTGCCGAGCAATCCCTTGGCTTGCAGCCATTGCTGCGTCCGTTCGGTCCAGGCGTCGGACGCCTTCCCTTTCTTCGCGATGCCGAAGCCGTGGCCACCCTCGGGATAGGTGACGAGCGTCGCGTCGGCGCCCGCATCGGTCCATGCCTTCGCGACGCGCCCTGCGTCCTCACCCGCCAGCTTGTCGTCCGCCGCCACGATCGCGAGCAATGGCGGCGCCTTGGGCGGCACGGCGATGCTGTCGCCGACCAGGCCCGGATAGACGGCGACCACGAAATCCGGCCGGCTCTGCGGCTGGTTGGCGAGCGTCGTCCACATCGTCACCGCCCCGCCCGCGGAGAAGCCCATCATCCCCAGCCGCCCGGGCTTGATCCCGTAGCTGGCGGCGTTGGCACGGACATAGGCCATCGCCGCCTCGCCGTCGGCGGTGTCGAGCGGCTTCAGCGGCGCGACCGTCGCCTTGAGCTGATCGATGTCGCCGAGCAGCTTGATCAGCGAACCCGGGAACTCGCTGCCGGTCGGCACCAGCCGGTAGCGCAGCACGAAGGCGGTGATGCCGAGGCCATTGAGCCACTTCGCGACGCCGATCCCCTCATTGTCGATCGACAGCATGTGGAAGCCGCCCCCCGGCGCGATCACCACGCCGGTGCCGTTGGCGACCGCCGGATCGGCCGGGAACACGCTGAGCGATGGCTCGCTGACGTTGCGGGTGATCGTGCCGAAGAACAGCGATCCGTCGGTGGTCTCCGGCTTCGCGGGGCCGATCGTACCCGCCGGCCCGGCCGGCGACAGCCTGATCCGCTCGCCCTCGCTCGCGGCGGCGTTGGCGCAGCCGATCAGCAGCGCCAGCGCCGGGACCGCCGCCATCCATTTCCGCATCACTTCGCGTCTCCTTGCTTGGCTGCATCGCGTACTCTCTCGATCGCAGCGATCGGCGGCTCGGCGGCGGGGACCCGCTCCGCCTTGTCGTTGCCGATCGAGAGCTTGACCGGCGCCGCACCGGCAAAGCGCGGCCAGCCGGGATCACCCGTCTTCGCGAAACGCACCCAGCGATCCGCCAGCGCCTTGGCGACGGCCTGATCCGCCGCGCTCACCGGCGCACCGATCTTGTCGAGATTGTCGAATTGATAGGGCACGTCGGTCGCGTGCGAGGCGCCGAGATCGGGCTTGCGCTTGGCCTCGGCGACATAGCCGAAGCGGTAGAGCCAGGCCGGCGCCACCTTCGCGTGCCGCCGCGCCAGCGCCAGCGCCGGCTCGGTGAAGGTGACGTCGCTGGCGATGTTCCGGTCATAGGCTGCCTGCGAGCCATAGGCGGCGCGCACCGCCTCCGCGCCCGCGCCCAGCTCCGCGGTGGTCTTGGCATTGAAGCCGGCCAGGAACGGCACCGGGATGAAGCCGAGCTCGTCGCTGTTCGACCCGACGACATAGGGGATGCGCGCCTGCCTGCCCGCGGCGAACAGCACGTCGGTATCGCCCGTCACGATGCGTCCGTCGGTGATCGGCCCGGAGTAGCGCGCCTCGTCCGAGTTGATGAAGTTGATCTTGCCGAGCACCGTCTCGGCCGGGATCGCCCGCAGCGCGGTGAGATCGTCGCCCGCGACGCCCGCGTCCTTGGCGAAGGTCACACCCTTCGCCTCCGCCTCGGCGAGGCTCGGCCAGCTGTTGCGCCCTCCCCCGGACGAGACGATCGCCTTGGCGAACAGTCCCCTGGCGGCGGTGGACGTCATCAGCCGATTGACCGACTCCCCGCCGGCGGATTCGCCGAAGATGGTGACGTTGCCCGGATCGCCGCCGAACGCCGCGATGTTGCGCTTCACCCATTGCAGCGCGGCGATCTGGTCCATCAGCCCCCAGTTGCCGGTCGGCGCTGCCCCGCTCTCCTTCGTCAGCGCCGGATGCGCGAAGAAGCCGAAACGGCCGAGCCGGTAGTTGAAGGTCACCACCACCACGCCGCGCGCCGCGAGCCGGCTGCCGTCGAGGATCGCTGCCCCGCCGCTGCCGTTGGTGAAGCCGCCGCCGTGGATCCACACCATCACCGGCAGCTTCGCGCCCGCCTGCGGCTTGGGGGTCCAGACGTTGAGGAACAGGCAATTCTCGCTCTGGGGCTGATCGGTGTTGGCGACGTCGCCCGGCAGCCGCACCTGGAAGCAATCATTGCCGAGTGCGGTCGCCTCGCGGACCCCCTGCCACGGCGCGGCGGGCTCGGGCGCATGCCAGCGCAGCGGACCGATCGGCACGGCGGCATAGGGAATCCCCTTGAAGCTCGCGATACCTTCCGCCTCGGCGCCGCGCAGCGCTCCGCTGTCGATCGTCACCACCGGCGACGCTGCCATCAGCAGCATCGCCAGCGCCGGCATCATCGCCTTCATCGCGCTCCTCCCGTGGTGAACTCGAACGTGCCGGCGCCGGTCCGATAGACGACCGCGCCCCTCTCTTCCCGCACCCGCGCCGCCCCCGCCGGCACGCCGGTGATTGCGCCGAAGCCGGTCGACACCCACACCTCGCCCGCGCTGTTCATCGGGATGGTCGCGGTCAGCGTCAGCCGGCCATCCGCGACCTTCCACGCCGACCGCGCCTCGCCCTGCGGCGTCGCCATCGTCGCCGAGGCCCAGGCGAGCCCCGCCGGGATCGCCGGCCGTATCTGCACGGTGCGATAGCCCGGCGCGCCCGGCCTCAATCCCGCGAGCCGCTGCCGCAGCCAGTCGGCGATCGAGCCGAAATAATGATGGTCGCGCGAGCGCGAGCCGAGGCTCCAGCTCTCGAACATCGTCTTGTGCCCGTTGGCGAGCCAATAGCCCCAGCTCGGCTCCTCGGTGCGGGTGGCGAGCTTGTAGGCGAGGTCGGCATGGCCATGGTCGCTCAGCAGGTCGAGCAGGTAGCGGGTGCCGTACACCCCGGTCTTCAGCCCCTGCGCGGCGACATCGGCGGCGATCGCATCTGCGACCGACTGCTCGCGTCCCGCCGGCGCCATGCCGAAGGCGAGCGGAAGCACGTTCTGGATCTGGGTCGGCTTGCCGGCCGCGCCCTTGTCGTCGAGGGTGCGATACCAGCCGTTCGCGTCGTCCCAGTAGCGCTTGTTGTAGGCGGCCCGGATCGCTTCGGCGAGCGCGCCATAGCGCTCGGCGTCGGCAGCTTTGCCGATCACCTGCGACGATTGCGCGAGCAGCTTCGCCTCCAGGAAGAAATAGGCACTGGTCACCGCGTCGATCCCGCCGCCGCGCGCGTTCATGAAGTCGAGCGATCCCGGTGCGCTCCATTCGCTCAGCGATATCTTCGGCCCGCGATAGTCGGGCGCGGCAAACTTGGTCGCGGTGTAGTCGACCAGCCGCCGCTGCACCTCGTGCATCCGCTCCAGCACGCGGGTGTCGCCGTAGGTCTGGTAGAGCTCCCACGGCAGGATCATCGCCGCCACGTCCCAGGGCGTCGTCGGTCCCCACACCAGGTTCCACCCCGGCGTGTTCTCATAGCCGTAGTAGGGCGTCGCCGGCACGATCTCCGGCAGCTCGCCGCTCGGCGCCTGCGCGTCGGGGAAGTCGGCGAGCCACTTGCTCCACACCCGCGCCACGTCGAGGCTCCGTACCGCCGCGCCGGCCGAAGCCTGCGCGTCGCCGGTCCAGCCGTTCTTCTCATAGGTCGGCGTGTCGGTCTGGAAGCCGTGCATGTTGTTGAGGATGGTGCGGATCGCCGCCTGGTCGATCTCGCCGAGCAGCGGGTTGGCGCTGGCGAAGCTGCCGGTGCTGGCGACGGCGGAGTGCGCGACCTTGCCGGTCAGCGTCGCCAGCGTCGGCGTGCCGGGAAAGCCTTCGAGCTGCACGTAGCGGAAGCCATGGTAGCCGAAGCTCGGCTCCCACCGCTCGCGCCCCTTGCCGGCGAGCGTATAGCGATCGGTCTGGAGCTGCGCGTCGATCAGGCCCGAGGCGGGGACGATCAGCCCGTCGTCACCGACCCGCTCGCTCGCCGCCATCGAGACGGTGCGCCCGCCCGGTCCGGTCACGTCGAGCGCGACCCAGCCGGCGAAGATGCGGCCGAAGTCGTAGACCCAGACGCCGGGCTTCACTTCCTTGAGCGATACCGGCGCGACGGTCTCGACGGGCGCGATCGGCTCCAGATTGGCGGCGTGCAGCTCGCCCTTCGGCCCCTCGACAGGCGTCGCGGGCATCCAGCGGCGATCGGAGAAGCCCGGCTTGTCCCACCCCACCGGCAGCAGCCGCGCGTCGTAGCGCTCGCCGCGGTGGATCGAATCCGCCAGCGTCGGGCCCGAGATCGTCTTCCAGCTCTCATCGGTCGCGATGGTCTGCCGCGACCCGTCGGCGAAGGTCACTTCCAGCTGCGCCTTGACCGCCGGCTCGCCATGCCATGGCGCCTGCTGGAAATACCATTCATTGGGATCGGTAAGCCCGTACCAGCCCCGCCCGAGCTCGGCGCCGAGCACATTGGCCCCGGCGCGCAGCCGATCCGTCACGTCATAGGTATAATAGAGCACCCGCTTGTCATAGGCGGTGAAGCCCCCGCCCATCGCGCTCGCGCCCAAGATGACGCCGTTGAGGTGCAGCTTCGGCCAGCCTGCCCCGGCGACGTAGAGCCGCGCGCTGGCGATCCCCTTCGCCGGCAGGGTGAAGGCACGGCGCAGCAGCGGCGCCGGGGATTCGATCGGCAGCACGATGTCGACGTTCGGAAGCCCGCTCGACACCACCAGCCCCTCGGCCTCGACGCGGCCGCCGGTGAAGGCGTTGTCGTTCGCCTCGAACCGCGTCGCGAAGGCCGGGCTGCCGCTGCCGACGACGCGCACGCGATGGATCACCGCCGCCCGCGCCTCCTTCGCCGCGTAGCCGATGGTGCCGTGCGCCTGCGCGTCGTCGGTGAGGGTATCGACCGTCTTCCCGTCGATCGCGGTGGTGATCGTCCGGCCCCTCGCGGTGATCGTCACCCGATGCCGCACGCCCTTCAGCATCACGCCGGCCAGCGGCACGCGCTTGAGCTCGGCCATCTTCACCGCCGAGCTCACCCCGCCCGGATAGCGCCGCACCCGCTCGATCAGGACCGGCCCGTCCTTCTCCTCGGCGAGGGTCCAGACGTAGGCCTCGCCATAGGTCTTGCCGACCGGCCGCGCGCGGAAGATGAGGTCGAGCGACGCCCCCGTCATGGTCAGCTCGCTCTCGAACGTCAGGTCCGCCCAATCATGGTCGGTCCGCTTCGGTCCGGCGATCCAGCGGGCAGACCAGTCGGCGGGCCTCAGCAGCCCCATCTCCCACCAGCCGGGCCTGCTCCATCCGCTCTGGCGCCCATCCCCGTCCCAAGTCGCGACCTGCCACCAATAGCGCGTGCGCGAGGCGAGCGGCGGCCCGGCATAGGCGACCTGCGCGTTGGCATCGGACGCGACCCTGCCGCTGTCCCACACCAGTTTCTCCTGCGCCAGCTCTTCCGGGCTGGCGGCGACGCGGATGCGATAGGCGGCCTGTCGCGCCGTCGGCACCCGCCATGCCAGCCGCGGCGCCGGCTCGTCGATGCCGAGCGGCTCGGCTGCATATTCGACCTTGAGCGCGGAGGGCGCATCCGCCTCGGCCGCCGCGCCGGGCACCAGCCCGGCCGCGCCCACCAGCAGGACGAGGCGGCCGATATGCGAGCCACCTCTTCCCGTCCCCGTTGTCGGCCGATACGGCAACCGATCCTCCCCTAGAACTTGGTCCGGATGCCGAAGGAGACCAGCCGCCCCAGCGTACTGCCGTTGGTATAGCCGGTGGCATTGTTCAGATACGGCGGATCCTCGTCGAACACATTGTCGACGTTCACGGTCAGCATGGTGTCCTTCATCACCTTGCCGAGATCGTAGCCCAGGAACAGGTCGACCGTGTCGAATGAGGAGACGCGGGTCTGCGGGAGCACCCCGAGCAGCGGAAATCCGCTGCGATGGTTGAGCGCCGCGCGGCCGATCAGATCGCCCACCTTGCCGCCCAGCGTCGCAACGAATTGAAGGCGCCCGTAACCATTCTTCAGGTCGTTGCTGAAGTCGCCGCCCTGGATCGCCTGCGTCCTGCGCTTCAAGGTGTATGTGCCGGCGAAGCTGGCGTTCACCGATCCGAACGACGTGTCGTGGGCATAGGCGAGGTTGAAGTCGATGCCGCTGGTGTTCACCGCGCCGAGATTGGCGCGCTGCGCCAGAAACAGCACATAGGGTGAGCTGACCGCGTAGAGCGCCGCCAGACTCGGCACCCCATCGATCCGTAGGTTGGCTGCCGCGGCCGTCGCCTGGGCCAGCGTCGGATTGAGGATGAAGAAGCTGGCGTAGTTGGGATCGGTGAACAGGATGGGCGAGGTGAACGGCGGAACGCTGATCGCGTCCTTGAACCTGACGTTGTAATAGGTCGCGCTGGCAATCAGGCCGGGCAGCGCCGCGGGCTTGAGGTCGAAGCCCAGCGACCAGGTATCGGCCGTCTCCGGGCGAAGGTCGGCGTTGCCGCCGGCGATCGCCATGGTCGGCCGCAGGATGTCGAACGGCGAGCTGTTCGGCGCGCGGAACGGGCTGAACGGGATAACCTGAACGCGCGAATCCACCGAATTGCCGAGGTCGGCGAGGCTCGGCGCATGGAACGACGTCCCATAGTTGCCGCGTAGCGTCAGCGCCTGGAACGGCCGGTAGGTGATGCCGATCTTGGGATTGGTGGTGCCGCCGACGTCGCTGTAATGGTCGTAGCGGACCGAGCCTGATATCTCGAGGCTGTAGAAGCCGCCGCTGCGGTTGTCCGCGCCGACGAGCGGCACCAGCACTTCGCCGAACACCGACTTGACGTCGCGGCTCGCGAAGGAGCTCGCGCCCACGACCGCGGCCTGGGGACCGCTGCCGGTAAACGAGCGGATGTTCTCATAATGATATTCGGCACCCACCGCGAGGCGGACGTCGCCGCCCGGCACCGCGAACAGCGGCCCGTCGAGAACCGCGCGGCCTTCGGCCAACTCCTGGTCGGCGTCGCCGTAATTCACGAAATCGTTGATCGCAGCGAGCACCGCCGGCGCCGTCGCCGAGAGATTGTAGGGATTGAGCGCCGTCGCCGTGCTCGTCCCCGCAAGTGCGGCGGTGACGGCGGTCGCGTTGAAGGAATCCTCGGTGGTGACATTCTCGCTGCGGCCGAAATTGGCCTGTGTGCGCAACTGCCAGCCGCCGCCCAGCTCGAAATCGAACTTGGGCGTCACGCCGTATGAGGTGAAGGAAGCCGGGCTGACGTGGCTCGGCCCGAACACGTCGTCGAAGGCGAAGGCGACGGAATGGGCGAGCTCGGCCCCGATCGGCGAGAAATACGGGTTGGCCGCGGTAATCGTACCGCTCGCGCTCCCCTGCGCGGTGCGGGTTACCGTGTCGCGCCGCGACCAATAGGCCGTGGTCGAGAAGGTGATGCCGTCGCTCAGCTCCTGCATGAGGCTGGCGAAGACGCTGTGCCGCTTCTCGCGCGGATAGAGATCGGCGTAATCGGTCTGGTCGCAGCGGTTGAGCGAGCCCGGAACCCGGCCCGGCAAGGCGTAGGTGGTGGTGCCGATGGTGATGTTGGCCAGCGGGCATGCGGTCGACCGATTGTCGGCGCCGCCGCGCGGGACATTGTTCGCGGTCGCGTAATCGCGATCGATGCCGAGCAGATTGTCGTGCCAGGCATAGGCATAGGAGACGTAGATCGAGCCCGATCCCCAATCCTTGCCGGCGATCGCGCTGGCGTCGAACGTCTTGTAATTGTCAGCGAAGCCATAGCGCGCATTGACGCCGATCCCGTCGTAGCGCTTGCGCAGGATGAAATTGATGACGCCGCCGATCGCATCGGAGCCGTAGATCGACGATCCGCCGTCGGGGATCACCTCGACCCGATCGATCGCATCGGGGGGTATCACTGACGGATCGACCGACGTCTGGAGGATGCCGGCGCCGACCAGCCGGTGGCCGTTCATCAGCACCAGCGTCGTCGAGCCGCCGGACGCACCGAGGTTGCGGATGTTGGGCCGCACGATCGGATTGCTGTAGTTGCCGAGACCCGCAGGCACCGTCCCGAAATTGCCGATCTGCGGAATCGAGGCCAGCAGATCGTTGGACGAGGCGGCACCGGTGGCGACCACCTCGTCACGCGTCACGCCGATGACGTTGGTGCCGGTCGGCGCAACGCCGCGCAGCAGCGTGCCGGTGACGACGATGTCCGCCGCAGTCGCTTCGTCCGGGCCCGCAACGGGATCGATCTGCTCGCCCGGCACGGTATCCTGCCTCGGGTTCGCCGTCTCCGGCGCGACCTGCGCCTCCGCAGTCCCTGCCCACAGCAGCGCTCCCGCCAGCGCCGCGAGCGACAATCCGCGCGCGATCTCGCGCCGGTCCCGTGATGTCCTGAACATGCCGATCATACCGCTTCCCCTTCCCCTCGCCCGTTCGGGCGCTCGTCGATACACGGCGGAACGGCCGACTTTTGCCGTCGACCTCGCCTCCCTGGAATCGCTCTAGCGGCGACCTTTTTCGCGATTATCCATCCACGATCCCGACCAATCGTGTCAATGGTCATTTTTTATTATTAATTCGAAATTCGATAAATTGGTACGCCTCTTGCCCTTTTCGCTCCGGACGCTCATCCGGGCGGCAGGAGGATGTTTCATGGAAGCCACGCTGGATTTCGGCCTCGGCGAGACCGCCGACATGATCCGGGACACCACCCGGCGATTCGCGCGGGAAAGGATCGAGCCGCTCGCCGCCCGCATCGATGCCGAGGACTGGTTTCCGCGTGACGAGCTATGGCCGGCGATGGGCGAGCTCGGCCTGCACGGCGTCACCGTCGAGGAGGAATGGGGCGGCCTCGGCCTCGGCTACCTCGAGCATGTCGTCGCCTGCGAGGAGGTGAGCCGCGCCTCCGCCTCGATCGGGCTCAGCTACGGCGCGCATTCCAACCTGTGCGTCAACCAGATCCGCCGTTGGGCCAACCCGGAGCAGAAGGCGAAATACCTGCCGAAGCTTGTGTCCGGCGAGCATGTCGGCAGCCTCGCCATGTCCGAGGCAGGCGCGGGCTCCGACGTCGTCTCGATGAAGCTGCGCGCGGAGAAGACCGAGCGCGGCTACGTCCTCAACGGCACCAAATTCTGGATCACCAACGCGCCCTATGCCGACACGCTGGTGGTCTACGCCAAGACCGGGGAGGGCTCGCGCGGCATCACCACCTTCATCATCGAAAAGGACATGCCTGGCTTCTCGATCGGGCAGAAGATCGAAAAAATGGGTATGCGCGGCTCGCCCACCGCGGAGCTGGTATTCGACGACTGCGAGGTGCCGGACGAGAACGTCATGGGCCCGGTCAACGGCGGCGTCGGCGTGCTGATGAGCGGGCTCGATTATGAGCGTACCGTGCTCGCCGGCATCCAGCTCGGCATCATGCAGGCGAGCCTCGACGTGGTCCTGCCCTACATCCGCGAGCGCAAGCAGTTCGGCCAACCGATCGGCCATTTCCAGCTGATGCAGGCCAAGGTCGCCGACATGTACGTCGCGCTCAACTCGGCGCGCGCCTATGTCTATGCGGTGGCGAAGAGCTGCGACGCCGGCCTCACCACCCGTTTCGACGCGGCCGGGGCGATCCTGCTCGCCAGCGAGAATGCGGTGCGCGTGTCGCTGGAGGCGATCCAGGCGCTGGGCGGCGCCGGCTACACCAAGGATTGGCCGGTCGAACGCTTCGCCCGCGATGCCAAGCTGCTCGACATCGGCGCAGGGACGAACGAGATCAGACGGATGCTGATCGGGCGCGAGCTGATCGGGGCGAACTGAGGCCGTCGTTCCGTATTTCTAGGGCGGGTCGACATTTGAGGAAATGGCCGACATCTCCACCCCTCACCGTCACCCCGGACTTGTTCCGGGGTCCACTGAGCCTCGCGGGCTGCGCTCAAGCCTCCTGTCCAGTCCTTGCCTCCCGATGGACCCCGGAACAAGTCCGGGGTGACGGTTGGGAACCGGGCTACGGCAGACCTGCAACCTCAAATGTCGACAGGCCCTATGACTGCGGACTGACCAGGAACTGCTCGAAACGGCCGTTGTCGCCCGGTTCCGCGAAGGTCGAGAGCCTGAGCACTCGGTCGGGATAAGTGATGCGGTAGCTGCGGATCACATAGCCGCCGCGCAGCTGGGGGCCGCCCGCCGGCGCGAAACCGGTGGGCTCGCCAAGCGCGCCGAGGCTCGCCTTGTAGTCCGCCTGGGCGGTCGTATCGAAATAATGGTTGGCGTCCTCGGTCAGCAGCTTGCGGTCGAGTGAGCCGGCGCGGAGCTGGTCGAATACCTGCCGCGCCTTGGCCGCCGCCGCGGCTTCGAGTCCCGGCAGCGGCGGCGCCGCCATCACCGTTCGGACGATGCCGCGCGCGATCGTGCCGGTCGCGTTGCCGAACCAGCTGTTGGTGAGCACCACCACCGCGGCTTTGTCGTCGGGGAACACCATGTTTTCGGACAGGAAACCCACCGCCTCGCCCGAATGCTCGATCATCTTGCGCCCATCGGGCGTGCCGACGAACACGCCGAGGCCGTAGCTGGTGTCCTTGCCGTCCTTCAGCTTGGTCGTGGTCTCCTGCGCCTGCCAATCGTCGGCAGGGACGAGCGCGCGGTTGATCCGGGCGATGTCCCATTTGGCGAGGTCGGTCGCGGTCATCGACAGCTCGCCCGCCGCATAGAGCCAGCCGGGCGCCGCCGGCGTCTCGACGCGGACGGGGCCGAGCGCGAAACGCTTGTAGCCCTGCGGATATTTCGGCCCGATCGCCTTGTCCTGGTCGAGCACGCTGGTCATGCCGAGCGGCTTGAAGATGCGCGCGCGCAGGAAATCGAGCAGCGGCCGGCCCGACACCTTCTCGACGATCATGCCGGCGACGACATAGCCGGTGTTGGAATATTGCCATTGCGTGCCCGGTTCGAAGTCGAGCGGCTGCTTGGCCCAGCGGTCGACGATGCCCTGCGGCGTGGTGGGCTTGGCCATGTTGGCGGGGCTGTAGTCGTGCGGCCAATAGTCGCGGATGCCCGAGGTATGATCGAGCAGCTGGCGCAGCGTGATACGGTCAGCGCCCGTGATTTCAGGGAGATATTTGGCGACCTTGTCGTCGAGGCTGAGCTTGCCTTCATCCTCCAGCAGCAGCACCGCCATCGCGGTGAACTGCTTGGAGATCGACGCGATCTGGTACGGCAGGTCCGGCGTCGCCTGCGGGATCGTCTCGGCCGCCTTGCCGTAAGCCTTGGCATAGACGATCCGCCCGCCGCGCACGATCGCGATCGAGGCCGAGGGCGTGCCGGTGCCGGCGAGTGCCTCAGTGACGATCTTGTCGACCTGGCTGCTCTCGGCGGGGGTGAGCTCCTGCGCGGCGGCGGGAGCGGCGATCAGGGCGGTGGCGAGAAGGATGATGCGCATGACCGCACCAAAGCAGGTGCGGCGGACGGGTGCAATCACTCGGTGGAACGACTGCATGGCTAACGTGTTTGGCACGATGGAGCGAGCCTGACGACAGGTAAGGGGCCTGCCGGATTCCTTCGCCCCGATCGGAACAACCGTAGGGGAGCACCTCCATGCCACATCGCCGCAGCTGGGCCGCGATCGTCGTCGGCCTGATCGTCGCCCTGATCGGGCTGGTGCTGGCGGTCGGCGGGGCCTGGCTCGCCGCGATCGGCGGCTCGCCCTATTATGTGATCACCGGCATCGCGATGATCGTCTCTGGCGTGCTGATGATCCGCGGGCGGATGAGCGGCGCGTGGCTCTATGTGGCGATCGTCGTCGCGACGATCCTGTGGGCGTTCTGGGAGGTGAGCTACAACGCCTGGGCGCTGGTGCCGCGGATCGTGGCGCCGATCGTGCTGCTGGTGGCGGTCATCCTCATCATGCCGACGCTGACCGCGCGGCCGCGCAGATGGGCGATCGCGCTGGGTTCGATCGCCGCCGTGGTGGTGGCGACGGGTGTGCTGTTCACCGTGGCCGGACGCGACCGCAACATCGCACTGCCGCTGCCGGCTCCCGGCGCAGCGATGAGCGATCCCTCCGGCCAGGCGACCGGCGCCGACTGGCCCGCCTATGGCGGCACCTACGCCGCTCGCCGCTATTCGCCGCTGACGCAGATCAACGCGAGCAACGTCGGTCGACTCGAGAAGGTGTGGGAGACGCATACCGGCGGCACCCCGACCGATCCCGCCTATGCCAAGCTCTACGGAACCGAGAACACGCCGATCAAGGTCGGCAACCTGCTCTACACCTGCACCGCCAAGAACGTGATCGTCGCGCTCGATCCGGCGACCGGCAAGCAGGCGTGGCGCTATGACCCGCGGGTGCCGGACGAGTGGATTCCCTACACCACCGCCTGCCGCGGCGTCGACTATTACGCCGTGCCGGGCGCGGCGCCGGGCAGCGAGTGCGCCGCGCGGATCATCATGGGCACGCTCGATTCGCGGCTGATCGCGGTCGACGCGCTGACCGGCCGGCCGTGCAGCGGCTTCGGCACCAACGGCCAGACCGACACCAAGATCGGCATGGGCGACGTCTATCCCGGCCTCGCCTCGATCAACTCGGCGCCGACGATCGTACGGGGCGTGGTGGTGGTCGGGCACCAGATCCTCGACGGCCAGACCCGGCTCGCGCCCTCAGGCGTGATCCAGGGCTTCGACGCGGTCACCGGCAGGCTGCGCTGGGCGTGGGACATGATGCATCCCGAATGGACCGGCTATCCGCCCGCCGGCCAGACCTGGGCGCGCGGCACGCCCAATATGTGGACCAGCACCAGCGGCGACGAGCAGCTCGGCCTCGTCTACCTGCCGATGGGCAATGCCGCGGTCGATTACTGGTCGAGCAAGCGCACGCCGCAGGAGAATGCCTATGCGACCTCGCTGGTCGCGCTCGACGTCACCACCGGCAAGCCGCGCTGGCGCTTCCAGGCGGTCAAGCACGACGTGTGGGACTATGACTTCGGCAGCCAGGCGACGCTGATCGATTACAAGGGCACGCCGGCGATCGTGGTGCCGTCCAAGCAGGGCGATCTCTACATCCTCGACCGTGCCACCGGCCGCTCGCTGGCGCCGCTCGCCGAAATGACGGTGCCACAGGGCGGGGTCGAGCCCGAGCAGCGGGCGAAGACGCAACTCTTCTCGAAATGGCATACGCTGCGCAAGGAGCCGCTAACCGAGCGCGACATGTGGGGCATGTCGCCGATCGACCAGATGGTCTGCCGCATCCAGTATCGCCGGGCGGATTACCGCGGCTTCTTCACCCCGCCGCGCGCCGACAGATACACGGTGGAATATCCGGGCTACAACGGCGGCAGCGACTGGGGCGGCGTATCGATCGATCCGACGCGTGGCGTCATCGTCGCCAACTACAACGACATGCCCAACTACGTCCGGCTGGTGCCGCGTGCCGAGGCGGACAAACTCGGCATCGTGCCCCGCTATGCGATGAAGTCGAAGGCACAGCTCGCCAACGCGCACTCGATCGATCCGCAGTGGGATTCGCCCTATGCGGTCAAGGTCAACGCCGGCTGGCGGGTCAAGTTCACCGGCCTGCTCTGCAAGCAGCCGCCCTATGGCGGGATCCGCGCGATCGATATCGCCACCGGCAGAATCCTGTGGGACCGGCCGTTCGGCACCGCGCGCAAGAACGGGCCATTCGGCATCGCCAGCGGGATGCCCTTCCACATCGGCACGCCCAACAATGGCGGATCGGTGGTGACCGCGGGCGGACTGGTGTTCATCGCCGCGGCGACCGACGACCTCATCCGCGCGATTGACATCGCCACCGGCAAGACGCTGTGGAGCGCGCCGCTTCCCGCCGGTGGGCAGGCGACGCCCGCCGTGTACGAGCAGAACGGGCGCGAGTATCTGGTGATCTTCGCCGGCGGCCACCATTTCATGGAGACCAAGCCCGGCGACAGCGTGATCGCCTATGCGCTGCCGCAGACGCGCTAGGGAACGGCTATTTGAGCAAGTTGGTCGAGGCTGGCGTCGGCAGCGATTGCAACGCGTGCTGGGTTCTGGCCGCACGATAGGCCTGCAGCCGGTTCATGCCGGTCTCGCGCATGATGCGCTCGATGTCGTGCCTGGAGATCATCCGCTCTCATTCCCCGTAACCGCGCTGAGAACGGACACGGACGGCGCGGGTGCCGCGCACGGTCTGCGCTCGCCGCGCTGACGGAACGGTCCGTCGATATCCGGCATCCCGTCACCCAGGCTCGGGCATCGGCCGCGATGGCGCCGCCAGCATCCCCGCCGCCCAGTCGAGCGCGAATACGGCCACGAGCGAGGCGCCGAACAACGGCAGCAGCACGCCCGCGACCAGCAGCATCGCCAGCGCGCCGCGCAACCGCGCCTCCGGCACTTTCGGCGGCGCGCCGAGCCGTCCTGCCGGGCGCCGTTTCCACCACATGACGACGCCGCTGACGACGAGCAGCACGATGCCGATGCATGGGACCAGCATCACGATCTGGTTCGCCCTGCCGAAGTAATTGCCCATGTGGAGCTGGACGCCGAGCTCGATCGCCTTCGCGCCCCAACCATAGTCCGCATAGGCGATCTCCCGGATCAGCCGCCCCGAATAGCGGTCGAAGTAGAGCGTGCGCTGGCCCTGCGGCCGGTCGGGATAGCTATAGGCGGTGAACACGCCGGTCGGCCCCGCCGGCAGGAACAGGCGATAGCCGCCATGCAGGCCATGGCCGGCAACCGCCGCGACGACCCTGTCGGTCAGATCGGGGCCATGGCTCTCCGCCATCGCCGGCATGGCGTCGTGACCGGGATGGCCGGCATGGGGATCGGAGGCCGGCATCGGCGCGCCTTCGAGCGTCCATGGCGCCTCGCCCAGCACGGCCTTCATCGGAATACTCTTCGGCGGATCATAGTTGCGGTTGGAGGCGGGATAGCCGATTCCGACGGCGCTGAAGGCCCGCTTCAGCACATCGCCCTGGACCCCTGCCCACGGCAGCCCGGTGAGGATCAGGAACAGGATCAGCGCGACGGTCCAGACGCCGGTGACGGCGTGGAGATCGCGCCAGAACAGCCGGCCCTTCGCCCACAGCCGCGGAAACAGGATGCCGCCCAGCCCCTTTCGCCCGCGCGGCCACCAGAGATAGAGGCCGGTCGCGATCAGCACGAGCCCCCAGCACGCCGCCAGCTCGACGATGCGGTCGCCGATCGTGCCGATGGCGAGCGACCCGTGGATCGTGTCGGCGAGGCCGACCAGCGTCCGCTCGTACACGAAGGAGCCGAGCACCCTCCCCGTCCCCGGATCGACCGAGACGCGCACCGGATCGCCGGAGGTCGGCGTCACGAAGACGACGGCGGCGCGATCGTTGGTGGCGGGCAGATCGATCCGCGTCGCCGCACCGGGATGGGCGGCCAGCGCCGCACCGATCATCCGCGACACCGGAACGCTGGTCGCATGAGCGGCGACGAAGCGCTGCTCCGGATAGATCGCGTCGTTGATCTCGTCGTTGAACAGATAGATCGTGCCCGTCACCGCCAGGACGAGCAGGAACGGCGCGACGATCAGGCCGGCATAGAAATGCCACCGCCAGATCGCACGGTAGAGCCTGGATACTGCGAGCGTAGCCATATCCGCCGCTCCTCAGAAATGCGTGGACAGGGCAACTTCGACGCTGCGCGGGGCGCCGATGTAGATGTTGGTCGCCGGATAGCCCGAATATTCGCCGTAGAAGGCGTCGGTCAGGTTCCGCCCGCGCAGCGTGAGCGTCGCCTGATCGGCCAGCCGCCAGGCGATCGAGGCGTCCACCACCGTATGACCGCGCACGAAGATGCTGTTTGCCGTGTCGGTGTAGAAGCCCGAAGCATGGCGCACGAACGCCCCCAGCGTTACCGGCAGCGTCTTCAGCGAATAGAGCACCGAGCCGTTGACGGTGGTCGACGGCACGTTGATCGGCCGGTTGCCCGACCGGTCGATGCCGCCGGCCTCGATCAGCTCGTCATATTGCGCGTCGGTGTAGGAGACGCCGCCCGACAGCGCGAGCCGTTCGGTGACGGCGGCGTCGAGGCTGAGCTCCACACCCTGCGACGATTGCTCACCGCCCTGGACGACCTGTGCGGGATTGGTCGGATCGCGCGTGAGGATATTCTCCTGCTCGATCCGATAGGCGGCGCCGGTCAGCGTCAGGCGCTTGCCGAAAGCCGACGCCTTGAAACCCGCCTCGACCGACCGCCCCTTCGTTAGCCGATAGCTCGTGTTGGCGATCGACAGCGTGAGCGTCGAGCCGACCGGGGTCACCGCCGTCGTATATTGGGCATAGAGCGTCAGCCCCGGCGCGACGTCATAGGTGGTGCCGATCCGCCACGAGAAGGGATCGTAGGTCGGATTCGCCCGACTCACCCTCCCGCCCGCGTTGAGATCGGTGCTGATGCGGGTGAGGTCGATATGATCGTAGCGCGCGCCGGCGACGATCAGCCAGGCCGGCGTGACGTTGAAGGCATCCTCCGCGAAGACCGAAGCCGTCTTGAGGCGGGAGTCGAACACGACGTTGGTCACGGTGTAGATGTTGCCGGTGGGGAAAATGCCCACCGCCGGACTCCAGGGATCGACCGGCGCGACAGGATCGCCCGGGCGGGTGAACACCGGGCTCTGCTGGCGCGGATCGATGAAGTCGGTCTCGTTATATTCGGCGCCCAGCGTGAAGCGGTTGCGGTGCCCGGCGATCGTGCCGTCGTTGGCCACCGCCAGCCGCTCGTTCCAGAATTTGTGGTCGTGATAGATGCGCTGGACCGAACGGGCGAAGCTGCCGTTCGGGAAAGCGGCGCTCGGCGCGGTGAAATTCTGGTCCCCGCTCAGCACGAAATCGCGCTTGGCCGTGTACCAGGTGAAGTCGTTGGCGATCGACCAGCCGCCCCCCGCCGCATAGTCGATCCGCGAGCGCAGGGTGGTCTCGTCCGCGCCCGAATAGGCTCCGCGCGGGTTGTAGTTCCGGTGCCGGAGCGCCTTGTCGATGACGAGGCCGGACGCGCTGCGCAGCGCGTCGCTCGGATCGCGCGCGACCGCCGCCGACACCAGCGGCACGCCCTGGTAGCTGCTGTCGTAGCGGTCGTCGTAATGCTCGACCGCGAACAGCATCGACAGATTCGCCGAGGGTCTCAGCAGGATGCTGCCCGTCAGCCCCGCCGACCGCGTGTTGTTGTCCTCGACGTCGTAGAGGCTGTCGGAGCGCATGTAGCTGGCATCTGCCCGGATCGCCGCGCTGTCGGAGAGCTGCAGGTTGACGCCCCCGGCCGCCGTCATCGTATCGAAGCTGCCGAAACTCAGCAGCCCGTCGAGATGGTCGCCGTCGAAGGTCGGCTTGCGCGTCACCTTGTTGATGACGCCGGCCAGCGCGCCCTCGCCGTAAAGGACCGAGGCCGGCCCCTTGATCACCTCGATCCGGTCGAAATGCCAGCTGTTGGTGTCGCGCGTGACCATGGTCGAGGTCGACACCCGCACGCCGTCCTGGAGGATCGACACCGCGCCGCCCGAAAAGCCGCGCAACGACACCACCGCCGGATTGCCCGGGACGTTGCCGGAAATGGCGCCGACGACGCTGTTGAACGCCTCGCGCGACGTCCTGAGGCCCTGCACCTGCAGGTCGGCCTGGGTGATGGTCTGCACCGTCGCCGGCGTCTCGCGGGCCGACAGGCCGAGGCGGCTCGCGGTGCCATTCTGCGTATCGAGGTCGAGCCGCTCGCGCTGGCCGGTGACGACGATCGTGTCTCTTTGCTCCTCGTCCTCGGCGAAGGCGGGGGAGCAGGTCGTGAGGACGGCGACGATCGCGCCGGCCGAAAGCATGGATCTGGACATCGAAAAATCCCTGTTCCGCGCGGCTTTCGCTCGGCGAGCCGCGACGACTATTGCGATGATCGCGGCTGCGCGCCGTCATGCGGCGCGCGGACGCTGCGATCTCAGTCGATATGGATCAGGCGATGACGGGCGGGCCTTGCGACGGCGGCCGCAGATGGATGCCGCGCCGGAGGACGGGCGGTACGGGAATGCGGAAGGCGGTCGCGATGATCCACGCGACCGCGATCGCCAGCAGGATCGGATCGGTCGGCCCCAGCGCCGGCGCCGACAGGCCGGAGAAGGCGCAGGGCATCTCCGCCTTCTTGGGATCGCCCGAATCGTGATCGCCGGGCTTGCCGGGGATGTCCATCAGGATCGTCTGCGCGCCGCCCTGGCCGTTGCAGAGCTGGACCACGATCGAGCCGTTCGACAGGCCGGGCATGAAGCCGGCGGGCACCAGCAGCTTCATCAGCAACGCCGCGCCGACCAGCCACAGCGCGAGCCGGCGATGACGAAGGAAATGGAGGCGAAGCGCGTGCACGCGGCGCCCTTACTCCCGCAAAACCGGCCTGTCACCGGGCGCGGCGCATCTCCGGAAAAATCAGCCGCGCCTCCGGCACCAGCCATTCGTCGCCACGCACGCGCAGGCCTGGGCGGGACACCGGCGGCCGCTCGAGCGATGCGAGCTGCTGCTGCGGCGGCGCGGCGCGCGGCGTGAAGGTGACCGCCACATAGTCCGGCGAGGACTGGAGCTCGTCGATCCGCGCGATGATCACCGGAATCTCGCGATCCCGGCTCGGCACCGACCATTCGCCGTTCACGATCGCCACCGCCCCGCCGATCCTGGTCGCATCGAAGAGCAGCTGGGCGAAGGCCCGCGGCAGGCGGATGCAGCCGTGGCTCGCGGGATAGCCGGGATTGTGCCCGGCATGGAGCGCGATGCCGCCCCAGGTCAGCCGCTGCATGAACGGCATCGGCGCGTTCGAATAGAGGTTGGAGCGATGGAACACCCGCTTCTGCAGGATGGTGAAGGTTCCCGCCGGCGTACGGTGGCCGGCGGTGCCGGTCGATGCGCTGGCGACGCCGATCAGCACCTCTCCCCGAAAGACATAGACGGCCTGGAGCGGCAGGCTCACCACCACCGAGACCTCGCCCGCGTCCGGACCGGGATCGCGCCAGAGATACTGGCCGGGCTTCAGCGCCAGCGCCGCCTGTTCCAGCGAAACGGCATCCTCGCGCGCGAACGCAGCCGGTGCGGCCGCGGCGAGCATCAGCCCCAGCGCTGCAACAGCCGCCTTCCCCCAACCCCTTGGATTCATGCGCGACTCCCGACATGCCGATCTGCTCCTGATCTAATATCGGACAGCGACTGCGGATGCGAGAGGCGCACGTCCCGAATTGGAGCAGCACTGCGGATCGGCTGCGCCGGAACGAGCCGGCCGGGCGGCGGGAGCGCGGCGCCCGTTTACTGGAAACTAGCGTTTCCGGCCCTATATCTGCTAAGAGGGGCATAGCTGAGGACGCGAATGAATGACGTGTTTGAGCGCACGCCGTCGCGGCGCGCGTTCGTAAAATCAGTGTTGGTGACCGGTGCCGCGCTTGCGGTGCCCGGCTGTGCGCAGCAGGCGATCGAGGTCGCCAGCGCGCCATCGGCGGCGCCCCCGCCTCCCCCGCCCTATGTTCCGCCCCCCGCTCCGGCGGCTGCGGAACCGCGCCGGCCGCTCGGCATCCGCAAGGAGCTGGTCGACCGCGCGCTGGCCGCACTCGACCGTCACGGCGACACGATCAAGAAGCGCGACCGCATCGCGATCGCCGATTTCTCGGCGCCGTCGCACCTGTCGCGCTTCCACATCGTCAATCTCGGGACCGGCGGCACCGCCTCCTATCTCGTCGCGCACGGCATCGGATCGGACCCGGCGCATACCGGCTGGCTGCAACGCTTCTCGAACGAGCCGGACTCTGAGGCGTCGTGCGAGGGCGCGTTCCTCACCTCCGACTATTATGTCGGCGTCCACGGGCGCTCGCAGCGGCTGATCGGGCTCGATCCGACCAACTCGAACGCGCTGGACCGCGCGATTGTGGTCCATGGCGCCTGGTATGCCAATCGCGACATGCTCTCGACGCACGGCAAGCTCGGCCGCAGCCAGGGCTGCTTCGCGGTCGGCGAGGCCGAGCTGGCGATGGTGTTCGACCGCCTGGGCGAAGGCCGGATGATCTACGCGGCCAAGATTTGACCGCCGTTTCCCGTCCCGGGATCATTGCCCGCCACAGCGGACACCTCTAAGTCGGTGGCATGGCTGCCGAAACGCTCTCCCCCGTCCTGCCGGATGACATCGACGCCGCCGCGCGGCGGGTGCTCAAGAAGGCGTGCGACGCGGAGTTGAGCCTGACCGCCGCCGAGAGCTGCACCGGCGGGATGCTCGCCTCACTGCTGACCGATGTCGAAGGCGTGAGCAGCGCGTTCGAGCGCGGCTTCGTGGTCTATTCGGTCGACGCCAAGTGCGAGCTGCTCCACATCGCGCGTGACACGGTCGAGCAATGCGGCGCGGTCAGCGAGGAGGTGGCGGTGGCGATGGCCGAGGGCGCGCTCCAGGCGAGCCATGCCGATATCGCGCTGTCGATCACCGGCTTCGCCGGCCCCGGCGATCCCGGTGACGAGCCCGGCCTCGTCCACTTCGCCTGCGCGCGCCAGGGACGCGAGACTGCGCATCGTGAGGAGCATTTCGGCGATATCGGACGCGGCGGCGTCCGCATCGCGTGTATGCGTGTCGCGCTGGAGATGATCGAGGCGATGCTGTGACCCACCCCTTCTACTCGCTCGATGCCCAGGGCATGGTCCGCGTCGGCGCCTGCACGCCGCTCGGCACCGTCGGCGATCCCGCGGCCAATGCCGAAGCCACCGTCGCGCTGCTGCGTCAGGGGCATGAGGCCGGCGCCGACCTGCTGGTGTTCCCGGAGCTCAACCTCTCCTCCTACGCCATCGACGATCTCCACCTGCAGGACGCGCTAGCCGCGGCGACCGAACAGGCGATCGCCGCCGTCGCCTCGGCGAGCGAAACGATGCGGCCGCTGCTGCTGGTCGGCGCGGCGATCCGCCGCAATGGGCGGCTCTACAATTGCGCGGTGGCGATCCACCGCGGACGCATCCTCGGCGTGGTGCCCAAGAGCTATCTGCCCAACTACCGCGAATATTACGAGAAGCGCTGGTTCGCGCCGGGCATCGGCCTCACCGGCCTCGCGATCGAGCTCGCCGGCCAGACGGTGCCGTTCGGCACCGACCTGATCTTCGCCGCCAACGACCTGCCCGACTTCATCGTCCATGCCGAGATCTGCGAGGATTACTGGGCCCCCGCCCCGCCCTCGATCGACGGCGCGCTGGCGGGCGCGACGATCCTCGCCAATCTGTCCGCCTCCAACATCATCATCGGCAAGGCACGCGAGCGGGCGCTGCTGTGCGCGTCGCAGTCGATGCGGCTCGCCGCCGCCTATGTCTTCTCGGCAAGCGGACCGGGCGAGAGCACCACCGATCTCGCCTGGGACGGCCAGGGCCTGATCGTCGAGCTCGGCGAGATGCTCGCCGAGGGCGAACGCTTCGACCTCGCCAGCGAGATCGTGATCGCCGACGTCGACGTGCAGCGCCTCCGGCTCGAACGGATGCGGACCGGCACCTTCAACGATACCGCCGCCGCGCGCGGCCACCCGGAGACGCGCTTCCGCCGCATCGGCTTCGCGCACAAGCCAGATTTCTCCGACCGCGGATTGGTCCGCAGTCTCAGGCGCTTCCCCTTCGTTCCCAACACGCCGTCGAAGCTCGACGAGGATTGCTACGAGGCGTTCAACATCCAGGTCGAGGGCCTGCGCAAGCGCCTCGCCACCACCGGCTCGAAGCATCTGGTCATCGGCGTGTCGGGCGGGCTCGATTCGACCCATGCGCTGATCGTCGCCGCCAAGGCGTTTGACCGCATGGGCAAGCCGCGCTCGGACATCCTCGGCTTCACCCTGCCAGGCTTCGCCACCGGCGAGGCGACCAAGGGCAATGCCTGGGCACTGATGCGCGCGCTCGGCGTCACCGGCGAGGAGATCGACATCCGCCCCGCCGCGCGGCAGATGCTGGCCGACATGGGCCACCCCTTCGCCAAGGGCGAGCCGGTCTACGACGTCACCTTCGAGAATGTCCAGGCGGGCCTCAGGACCGACTATCTGTTCCGCCTCGCCAACCAGCGGCAGGGCTTCGTGCTCGGCACCGGCGACCTGTCCGAGCTCGCGCTCGGCTGGTGCACCTATGGCGTCGGCGACCATATGAGCCATTACGGCGTCAACGGCGCGGTGCCGAAGACGCTGATCCAGTATCTCATCCGCTGGGCCGTCCAGTCGGGCCAGTTCGACGACATGACCAACCAGGTGCTCGAGGCGATCCTGGGCACCGAGATCTCGCCCGAGCTGGTGCCGGCCGACGAGAACGGTGCCATCCAGAGCACCGAAAGCATGGTCGGGCCCTACGAGCTGCACGACTTTTTCCTGCACTATATCGTCCGCTACGGCCTGCGGCCGTCGAAGGTCGCCTTCCTCGCCTGGCACGCCTGGAAGGACGCCGCCGCCGGTCGCTGGCCGCAGGGCTTTCCCGAGGACGGCAAGCACCAGTACGACCTCGCCACCATCGCGAAGTGGCTGGAGGCGTTCCTGCGCCGCTTCTTCGCGACCACCCAGTTCAAGCGCTCGGCGCTGCCCAATGGGCCCAAGGTCTCAGGCGGCGGCGCGCTGTCCCCGCGCGGCGACTGGCGCGCCCCTTCGGATGGAACGGCAACGGTGTGGCTCGAAGAGCTCAGGCGCAATCTTCCCGCCTGACCGCCCCTTGCGCACCGCAGCATCCGTCCCCTAGGCTCGCAGGATCAACGGGGGTTAGCGACCTATGTGGAGCACGAGCGCCCGCCTGATCCGGGCGAGCATCTGGGGAGCGGCCGTGCTGTCGCTCGCGGCCTGCGGGAACGAGCCGCCCAAGACCGCGTCGAGCAAGGCGCCGGCGCCGGGCATGGGCAAGGGCTATTCGCATGATCCCTATCCCTCCACCTACCGGCCCTATCCCGGCGTGCCGACGGTGGTGCGCGGCGTCACCATCTACGACGGCGAAGGCGGCCGGATCGACAACGGCGCGGTGCTGTTCGCCGACGGCAAGATCGTTGCGGTCGGCCAGAGCGTCGACGCGCCCGCCGGCGCGACCGTGATCGACGGCACCGGCAAATGGGTGACCCCCGGCATCATCGACATCCACAGCCACCTCGGCGACTATCCCAGCCCCGGCATCGCCGCGCTGTCCGACGGCAACGAGGCGACCTCGCCCGTCACCGCCGACGTCTGGGCCGAGCACAGCGTGTGGCCGCAGGACCCCGGCTTCGGCCGCGCGCTCGCCAACGGCGGCGTCACCACGCTCCAGATCCTGCCCGGCTCCGCCAATCTGTTTGGCGGGCGATCGGTGGTGGTGAAGAACGTCTACGCCCGCACCATGCAGGCGATGAAGTTCCCCGGCGCCCCCTATGGCCTCAAGATGGCCTGCGGCGAGAACCCCAAGCGCGTCTACGGCGGCAAGCAGCGCCAGCCCTCGACCCGCATGGGCAACATCGCGGTCGACCGCGCCACCTGGGCGCGCGCGGCCGAGTACAAGCGCAAGTGGGACAAATACGAGAAGGACGGCGGCGATCCGCCCACCCGCGACATCGCGCTGGACACGCTGCGCGGCGTGCTCTCGGGCGAGATCCTGGTGCAGAACCACTGCTACCGCGCCGACGAGATGGCCGTCGTCATGGATATGGCCAAGGAGTTCGGCTACCACGTCGCCGCCTTCCACCACGCGGTCGAGGCCTACAAGATCGCCGACCTGCTCAAGGCCAACGACACCTGCGCCGCGGTGTGGGCCGACTGGTATGGCTTCAAGATGGAAAGCTACGACGGGATTCCGGAAAATCTCGCGATCCTGCACAAGGCCGGCGCCTGCGCGATGATCCATTCCGACGACGAGAACGGCATCCAGCGGCTCAATCAGGAGGTCGCCAAGGCGCTCGCCGCCGGCCGCCATGCCGGCATCCAGGTTCCGGACGAGGTCGCCTGGAAATGGCTGGCGATCAACCCGGCCAGGGCGCTCGGCATCGCCGACAGGACCGGCAGCCTCAAGCCCGGCAAGATGGCCGATGTTGTGCTGTGGAACGGCAATCCGCTCAGCGTCTACACAAGGCCCGAGAAGGTGTGGGTCGACGGGGCGCTGCTCTACGACGCCGACAATCCGAAGCTGAGGCCCGTGAGCGATTTCGAGCTGGGCCAGCCGGGCGAGGGAGACGTGAAATGAAGCGCTTCCTCCTCCTCTCCGCGGCCGCCCTGCTCGCTAGCCCTGCCGCGGCGCAGACGATCGCGATTACCGGCGGCACCGTCGCGATCGGCGACGGCTCTGCTCCGGTCGAGAACGGCACGGTCGTGATCCGCGACGGGCGCATCGTCGCCGCCGGCGCAGGCGTGGCGGTGCCGGCCGGGGCGACGGTGGTCGACGCCAAAGGCAAGTGGATCGCCGCCGGCATGGTCGCGGGGCTCAGCGGCCTCGGCCTGCTCGACGCGGGCGGGATCGGCGAGAGCAACGACAGCGCCTCGCGCGGATCGCCGTTCAAGGCGGCGATCGACGTGTCGGTGGCGATCAATCCCAATGCGGCGATGGTCGGCAACGAGCGCGCCGGCGGCGTCACCCGCGCGATCGTCGCGCCCGATGCCGGCGGCTCGATCTTCGCGGGCCAGGGCGCGGTGATCGATCTCGGCGCCGACCCCGATCCGCTGACGAGGGCGCGCGCCTTCCAATATGTCGAGCTCGGCGAAGGCGGCGCGGCGCAGGCGGGCGGCAGCCGGCCGGCGGCCTATGTCGGCCTCCACGATGCGCTCGCGCAGGCCGAGGACTATCGCCGCAATCCGGCGGGCTTCGACGGCCGCAGCCGCGACGCGCTGCTCACCCGCGCCGACGCGCAGGCGCTGCTGCAGGTGCTCGACGGCGCCATGCCGCTGCTCGTCCATGTCGAGCGCGCGAGCGACATCCGCACCGTGCTCGCGCTGCCGAAACGTTATCCCAAGCTCCGCCTGGTGCTGGTCGGCGCGGCGGAGGGCTGGATGGTCGCACGCGAGATCGCGGCGGCCAGGGTGCCGGTGATCGCCTCCGCGCTCGCCGACCTGCCCGCGTCGTTCGAATCGCTGGCAGCGACCGAAAGCAACGTCGGCCGCCTCACCCAGGCCGGCGCGACCGTCGGCATCCTGTCGCAGGGCAATGGGGGCGAACACACCCTCAAGCAATTCGCCGGCAACCTCGTCGCGATCACCAAGGTGCCGGGCGCGACCGGCCTCGACTGGGGCAAGGCGTTCGCCACCATTACCTCAAGGCCGGCGGCCGCGCTGGGGCTGGACGGCGAGATCGGCTCGCTTCGGCCTGGCCGGCGTGCCGACGTGGTGCTGTGGGACGGCGACCCGCTCGAGCTCTCCTCGATGCCCGTGGCGGTGTGGATCGACGGCCAGCAGCAGCCGCTGGATTCCCGCCAGCGCAAGCTCAGGAACCGCTACCTGACGCCGACCGAGGGCAGCCTGCCCAAGGCCTACGAGCGTTGACGCCCTGGGCTGTGCCGACGTTCAGCAAGACGGGCTGACATTCAAGGGTGTTCACGCGAGCCCCTTTAAGCCCCTCCCCTTCAGGGGAGGGGTTGGGGTGGGGCGTATCCACGGGCGAATAGCTTGCGGCACTGCCCCACCCCCAACCCCTCCCCTGAAGGGGAGGGGCTAATTCGCTGGATGTCGATCGGCCCCATTCCGCGCCGGCGGGTAGCCTCCAGCCCGCCACCGCCGCTTGCAATGTAGGATTTCGCCTGCTTGGCTCGCCCGGTCCGAGCCGCGCAAGCATCGGTCTGCTCTTTGATCCCGTCGATCTTATCCATACCACGTCACCGCCGCGCCAATGTCGTGTCGCCGTCGCGCGGGTGTTACGTTGTCGTTGCGTGAGTGTCGCGTCACCGTCGCGCCGGTGTCGCGTCGTCGTTGCGTCCACGTCGCCTATCTGTCGCATCCATGTAGCTTCAGAGCGGACCGGTTCGCGCACACACGCCCCGAGTCAATTTAGTCAACATTTTCGGGTGTCCTGATACCCGCGGCGCCATCCGGATCGGGGGCCGTTCTACCCGTGACTTTCGTGACCTTCGACGGTTTTCCGCGGGTTTCCGGCGCCTGCCCTAACGCCCTGCCGTCGCTGCTTCAGTCGATGGCGGCTGCGGCAACCGGCACCGTCGCGGCCGGCGCCTGAACCGGCTCCGCCTCGCGCCGCGGCTTCGCTTTCCATAGGCTCTTGAGCTTCAGGAACGGCTGCTCGACGACATAATAGGAAAGCACCGCGCAGACGAAGGTGATCGCGACGTACATCAGCCCGTGCACCGGATCGTGGTATTTCTTCGCCGGATCGACGAACCACGCCGCCGCGCCGTGCCAGATGTAGAGCGAGTAGCTGATCCGGCCGACCCATGCGACCGGCGCGAGATTGAACACGGTCTGGAGCGGCGCCGCACGCTGCCCGAACACGACGTTCGCGACGAGTAGCAGGCAGGCGACACCGCGCATCGTGTAGCGGATCGTGTCCTTGAAATAGGGATCGCGGAACACGTAGCTCAGCAGCAGGATCACGCCCCCGGCGATCAGCGCGCGGTTGCTGCTGAGGATCGCGATCAGCCGCTGCGCCTGCGCTGTCTCGCAGATCACCGCGAGCAGCACGCCCCAGGCGATCGAATCGAACCGCGTCTCCGACAGGCGGTAGATGATGTCCGTGTCGAGGAACTCGGGATGCAGGCCGAGATAAAGGAACCGCAGCAGGAACGGCACGACGCACATCGCCGCCGCGAACATCAGCATCGGCCGTACCCGCGCCGCGACCATCAGGATCACGAACGGCATGATGAAGTAGAAATGCTCCTCGACCGCCAGCGACCACAAAGTGCCGATCGGCAGGATGCGCGGCGTGCCCGTCCACTCCTGCCAGGAGCAGAGATAGTTGACGAAGTAGAGGAACACCGACGCCGGCTCGATCACAGGGAACGCGATGCCGCGCGCCCAGGCCAGCGCCATGATCACGGCCATATAGGCGATCAGCACCGGATAGAGCCGCAGCAGGCGGCGGAAGTAGAAATAGCCGATCGCCACCTCGCCGTCGCGCTTGGCCTCGGCAAAGAACAGCCGCGTGATCAGGAACCCGCTGATGACGAAGAAGATATAGACGCCGAGCGAGGAGAAGCCGCCCATCTCCCCCATGAAGAAATGGCCGACGATGACGATCGCGATGCTGAGCGCGCGCAGCCCGTCGAGGCCGGGGATGAAGCCGGAGCCGCTGCGGATGCGATCGGGGCCGAGATGCGGGGCTTCCGCAGGAAGGATCTGCATCCCGACGCTCCTTTTCACTCGACACGATCGCCTACGGGCAGCGGCTCATATTGCTGCAAGCGCGAACAGCCGGACGTTGAAAGCGGCGACGTCAAGCCGTCAAGGCGAAGCGCCCAGTCGATGCGACGAGCCGCGACATTCCCGCGATGTCTACCGGAGGCGGAAGCGGGTGCCGATCCACAGGGTCCGCGGGGCGGCGCGTTCGATCGAGCCGTCGCTGCCGATCCCGGCTTCGATCCGCGTATCGGTGATGTTCTCGCCGCGCGCCTCGATCAGCAGGCTGCGCCCGACCGGCACCGCCACCCGCGCGTCGAGGGTGGCAGCGTCGTCGAGCGGCTCGCGGTTCTGGTCGTCCTCGAACTGCGAGGCGACGTAGCGGCCGGTGAGCGCGACCGACAATCCCGACGGGCGGGTCCAGGCGAGACTCAGGCTGCCGGTATCCCGCGGCGTCTGCGCCGGCCGAAGCCCGTCGAGCGGCGCGGCGGTACCGCTCGCCTCGACGCGCGGGTCGACGTGCGACCAGGAGACGCGGGCACTGAACGCGCCGAAGCTGGCGTTCGCATCCGCCTCGATCCCCCGCGAACGCACGCGGTCGAGGTTCTGCCGGACGAGGTAGAAGCCCGCGGCCGAGACGAAGCCGACGCCGGGAAAGGTCCCCGGCCCCTTCGCGACGGTGACATTGGCGATCGCATCGTCGAGGCGATTGTCGAAGGCCGTCAGCGACAGCCGCACGCCGGGCAGCGGGGTCAGGTCGATCCCCCCTTCGAAGCCCGTCAGCTTCTCGGGCGCGAGCGCGGCATTGGCGGCGGTAGCGTCCGCTCCGACGCGGAACGGCCGGTAGAGCTCGTTGAGGGTCGGCAGCCGCCAGCCGCGATAGGCGGCGGCACGCAGCGTGAGCGCGGACGCCGGCTTCCAGGCGATCGCGGCGCGGCCGGTGGCTTCGGTGCCGTCGCGATCGGGGAAGCGATTGTCGGTCAACGCCGCGCCGCCGGCGAGCGGATATTCGGTCAGGCTGCCGTCCATGATCCGCCACCAGTCGATCCGACCGCCCAGGCTCAGCGTCACGTCTCCAAGCGCGACGCTACCGTCGGCGAACAGGCCCATCGTCCGGTTCTCGCCCCCGGCATCGCGGCGGCGCGTCGGCAGGCCGGCGACGAACGTGTAGAGCTCCTGCGTGCGTCCCGATACGGCGCGCACGTCAGCACCGAGCCGCAGGTCGATGCCGCTCCCCAGCGGCGGCTGCACCTCGATCCGTCCGCCGAGGCCGGTCGCCGGCACGTTGAACTGGTTGAGCGTCATCGTCGCGCCGGTCCGTCCGTCGGCGATGCTCGCGAACTGGCTCGAGAAGCCGCGCGTCTGCAGATAGGCCAGCGCTGACCAGCCCCAGCGCCCGCGCGACACGATCCGCACGCTCGCGTCCGCGCCTTCGCTCGAATTGGCGGTGAAGTTCACGCCCCGATCACGCCGATCGGTGAAGGCGGAGAGATTGGCCTGAAGCTCCGTATCGCCGCCGAGCGCGATCACGCCGCGCACGGCGCCGCTGGCGGATTCATAGGGCGCCGGGCGATCCGCCGGCCCGCGATCCTCGGCCACCACCGGAATGAAGCCGTCGCCGCGTGCATAGGCGCCCGATACGGTCGCGAAGCCGTTGCCGCGCACCAGCGCCGCCGATCCGCCCGCTTCGACCGAATCCCGGCTGCCATAGGCTAGGCGCGCCGTCAGCGGATCGAGCTGATCCGGCCGCGCGCTCTCCAGCTCGACCGTTCCGGCAAGCGCCCCTGCCCCAGCATAGCCGCTGCCCCCGCCGCGCGTCACGCGGATCGCCCCCAGCCGGTCGAGCGCATAGGCGGGAAACGCCACCCATCCGCCGAACGGATCCGATTGCGGCACCCCATCGAGGATCAGCAGTGCGCGGCTCGAGGCATTACCGCCGATGCCGCGCAACGTGATGCCCTGGCTCGTCGGATTTGCACTACGCGAATCCGACCGGCGGAACTGTTGCAGCCCGGCGACGTCACGCAACACATCCTCCAGCCGGCTGCTCGCCGAGGCTTCGATCTCCGCCCGGTCGATGGTGACGGTGTCGTAACCACGCTCGCCGGGCTGTTCCTCCAGTCCCTGGCCGGTGACGACGATGTCCGGCGCTTCCTGCGCAAGGGCCGGCGCCGCCGCCAGCAGCAAGGGAATCCCGACGATCGACCGCATATTATTCCTCCCCTTGAGGCCTTGCCCGTTACGGTGGAATGCGCAAACCTCCAAATTGCTCTTGCCGGGAACGTGTAACCGGTTACAAAGGGTCATCGGTTCAGCGCGGGGGGAACATGCGCGGGCCGCAGGAGACCTGGGGCGATGGGCGAAGCGACAATCCGCGATGTGGCACGGCGTGCCGAGCTGTCGGTGGCATCGGTCAGTCGCGCCCTCAATGGCCACAAGAGCGTGCGCTCCGAAACGCGCGCCCGGGTGATCGCGGCGGCGGAGGCGCTGGGCTATGTCCCCCACGCCGGCGCGCGCAGCCTCAGCATGGCGCGCACCCACGCGATCGGCGTAGTGCTGCCCGACCTCCACGGCGAGTTCTTCTCGGAAATTCTGCGCGGCATGGACGGCGAGGCCAAGGGCCTCGGCCTGCAGCTGCTGCTCTCGAACATGCACGCCGATATCCATCAGGCGGTGCAGGCGCTGAAGGCGATGCGCGGGCGCGTCGACGGGCTGGTGCTGATGGCGCCACAGGCGAACTCGGCCGCGCTGGTCGAGGCGCTGCCCGCGACGCTGCCGGCGGTGCTGGTCAACAGCCGCGCCGCCAGCGCCGGCCGTCCCCTGCTCAGGATCGACAACCGTGCCGGCGCCGCAGCGGTGGTCGAGCACCTCCTCGCCCAAGGCCGGCGCCATATCGTCCATATCGGTGGCCCCGACAGCAACGTCGACGCGCAGGAGCGCTCGGCCGGATTCCTGGAGGCGATGCGCAGCCATGCGCCCGACGTCACGGCGCGCGTGATCTCCGGCGACTTCTCGGAAGAGGCCGGCGAAGCCGCCGCACGCGCGATCCTCGCCGGCAGCGAGCCGGTCGACGCGGTGTTCGCCGCCAACGACATGATGGCGATCGGCTGCCTCCAGGCGCTGCGCGCAGCAGGAGTCGCGGTGCCGGAGCGGATCGCGGTTGCCGGCTTCGACGACGTCCCGGTGGCGCGCTACCTGTCGCTCACCACGGTACGCGTGCGAATCGCGGAGATCGGCGCGCGCGCGATCCAATGCCTCGACGCGCTGCTGGAGGGGCGCGATGTCGACGAGGTCGAGCTGCACGCGCCCGAGCTGGTGGTGCGCGGGACGACCGTTCCCACCCCAACTAAGCAGCGATTCTAGGTCTCCCTCCGGCACCGCAATCAACGCAGTCCCACCTTTCGGAAAGTTCGCCCACCCATGATTACCCGTCGCGCGCTCCTGGCCCAGGCTCCAGTGGCGGCAGGTGCGCTCGCACTCGGCGGCTGCGTGGTCGATCGGCTCGGCGCCGGCGGCCGCGCGCCCACCTCGCTCCCTACCGTCTTCGATGACATCGAGGAGCGCACCTTCCGCTGGTTCTGGGATACCGCCAATCCCGCGAACGGCCTGGTCCCGGACAATTGGCCGAACCCGACCTTCTGCAGCATCGCCGCGGTCGGCTTCGCCCTCACCGCCTATCCGGTGGGCGTCGCGCGCGGCTGGATCAGCCGGCGGCACGCGCGCGAGCGGACGTTGACGACGCTCCGCTTCTTCCACGACGCGCCCCAAGGTGAGGCCGAGAAGGGTATCAGCGGCTACAAGGGCTTCTTCTACCATTTCCTCGACATGGAAACCGGCCTCCGCTTCGGCCGGGCCGAGCTATCCAGCGTCGACACGACATTGCTGTTCGGCGGCATCCTGTTCGCCGGCCAGTGGTTCGACGGCGATCATCCCGAGGAAGCGGAGATCCGCCGCCTCGCGCAGGCGATCTACGAGCGCGCCGACTGGCCATGGTTCCAGCGCGGCCAGCCGGTGATCTCGATGGGCTGGCATCCGGAGAGCGGCTTCATCACGAAGAACTGGGACGGTTATATCGAGGGCATGCTGATCTACGTGCTGGCGCTCGGGTCGCCCACGCACCCGGTCGGCCCCGAGGCGTGGGATGCCTGGTGCGCACCCTATGACAAATATTGGCGCGGCGAAGGCCCGACCCGCCACCTCGCCTTCGCGCCCCAGTTCGGCCACCAGTACAGCCACCTCTGGGTCGATTTCCGCGGCATCCAGGACAAGGTGATGCGCGAGGCCGGCTTCGATTATTTCGAGAACAGCCGCCGCGCGACCGTCGCGCAGCGCAGCTATGCGATCGCCAATCCGATGAAGTGGGACGGCTATTCGGAGACGATCTGGGGCCTCACCGCCTGCGTCGGTCCGGCCCACGTCAAGCGCGAGTTCAAGGGCGAGGAGCGGCAGTTCCTCAGCTATTCCGCGCGCGGCCCGATCGACTTCCCCGACGGTCGCGACGACGGCACGATCGCGCCGACCGCGGCGATCGGCTCCCTCCCCTTCGCGCCGGAGATCGTGGTGCCGGCGACGCTGGCGATGCGCGAATGGGGGGGCGGCCGGCTCTATGGCCATTACGGCTTCTACGACGCCTTCAACCCCAGCTTCCGCTGGGCCGATGTCGACCTCACCTTCGGCAAGGTCGATCCGGCAGTCGGCTGGGTCTCGGACAATTATCTCGGCATCGACCAGGGGCCGATCGTCGGCATGATCGCCAATCACCGCGACGATTTCGTCTGGCGCACGATGCGCCAGGTGCCGGCGATCCGCCGCGGGCTGGAGCGCGCCGGCTTCACCGGCGGCTGGCTCGCGGCGGGTTAGCTCAGTCCGCCGCCGGCCTGCGCGCGTAGATGCCGTAGACCGCGATGACCGCATAGCAGGCCACCGGGATCAGCATCGCGAACGGCAGGCTGGTCGCATCGGCGAGGCCGCCGGTCATCAGCGGAATGACCGCGCCGCCGAAGATCGCGACGTTGATGATGCCCGATCCGTCGGCCGCGCGGCTGCCCAGCTTCTCGCTGGCCAGGGTGAAGATCGTCGGGAACATGATCGAGTTCATCAGCCCCACCGCGAGCAACGTATTGGCCGAGATCGCGCCGGTCGTGGTGATCGAGGTGAGGACCAGCGCGATCGCGCCCACCGCGACGCCGGCCAGCACCTTGCCCGGGCTGACGACGCGCAGCACCGCCGAGCCGATGAACCGCCCGACCATCGCGCCGCCCCAGTAGAACAGCAACTGCTTGCCCGCCGACTGCTCGGTCAGGCAGAGCGTGTGGTCCGACTTCAGATAGTTGACGAGCGTCGATCCGATCGCGACCTCCGCGCCGACATAGAGGAAGATGCACAGCGCGCCGAACGCGAAGCGCGGCCGCTTGAGCAGCGCGAAGCTGCCGGCCAGGCTGGTGACCTCATGCCGCTCACCCTTCAGCCGGTTGCGCAGCACCCACACCACCGTCGCGATCACCGCGAGCGCCACCGCCAGGCCGACATAGGTATGCGCGACCGCCTGCGTCTCGGCGATGCGATAGGCGGCGGTCGGCACGACCGTGCTCTGCTGCCCGCCCCGGCATTCGGGGTCGACGATCCGCGTCACGTCCCAGAAGGGCTGGGCCTCGGTACCGGCCTTGGCGGCGAGCGGCGCCAGGATCAGGATCGACCCGACGAATGGAAAGATGGTGGTGCCGACCGAATTGAACGCCTGCGCAAAGGTGAGCCGGCTGTGCGCCGTCCGCGGCGGGCCGAGCAGACTGATCAGCGGATTCGACACGATCTGGACGAGCACCACGCCGGTGGCGAGCACGAACAGCGCCAGCAGGAACAGCCCGTAGATGCCCGTCCGCGACGCCGGGATGAACATCAGGCACCCGGCCATCATCGTCAGCAGCCCCGCCACCGCGCCGCGCATGTATCCGATCCGCTTGACGAACATCGCGCCCGGGATGCCGACCACCGCATAGGCGGTGAAGAAACAGAACTGGATCAGCATCGCCTGGGTGTAGTTGAGCGTGAACAGGTCCTTGAGCTTCGGGATGATCACGTCGTTGAGGCTGGTGATGCCGCCGAAGATGAAGAACAGGGCGAGGACGAAGCCCCGGAGCTCCGGCGCGTTCACCCAGCCGCCGCTGCCGATATCGGCGGACGGATCGGTGCTGCTCGTCGTCTCGGGCGCGGGTGCCAGGGCCATTCTCGTCCTCTCCGGTTATGCGCGCGGGAAGCTAGCAGTCTCGCGGAATTAAGAAAGATGTTTTCCGGATTCGCTCTTTCCCTGCGCGCCCGGCGATGCTCTAACCGGCGTCATGCACACGGCCCGCAGCATCAGCCTCGTCACGGCGCTCGCCCTCATCCTCGCCTCTCCCGGTCTCGCGCAGGATGTCGATCCGTTCATCGGCACCGGCGGAGAAGGCCATACCTTCCCCGGCGCCGTCGCGCCTTTCGGGATGGTGCAGCTGAGCCCCGACACCGACACCACCTGTCAGATCCGCGAATGCTACGGCCACGCCGCCGGCTATCGTTACGACGATCCGACGATCCAGGGTTTCTCCCACACCCATTTCTCCGGCGCGGGCCATTCCGATCTCGGCGATTTTCTGGTGATGCCGGTGAGCGGCGATGCCGTGCCGCTGGAGCCGGGCGACGCCGCCAAGCCGGGCTCAGGCTACCGCTCGCGATTCAGCCACCAGAACGAGGTCGCCGAGCCCGGCTATTATGCCGTGACCCTGACCGATCCCGGTGTACGTGCGGAGATGACCGCGGGCACGCGCGTCGGTGTGCATCGCTACACCTTTCCCGCCGGTAAGGCCGCGCATCTCGTGCTCGACCTCAGGACCTCGCTCTACAATTATCCGGGCAAGGTGCTGTGGTCCTCGCTGCGGCTCCATCCCGACGGCACCATCACCGGCACGCGCCAGACTCGCGGCTGGGCGCCCGACCGGCAGCTGTTCTTCGCGATGCGGCTGTCGGCGCCGCTCAAGGATCATGCCTTCGTCAACACCGAGAAGGATATCGCCTACAAGGGCTTCCAGGGCCCGGGCCGCGGCACCGACACGGTCGCCGAACGGACTGGTCGCGCGCTGGTGGGTCGGCTCGACCTCGGCCCGCTCGACAAGCCGCTGGAGGTGAAGGTCGCGATCTCCTCGGTAGACGAGGCCGGCGCGATCGCCAACCTCGACGCGGAGCCCGGCGACTTCGATGCAATCCGCGCGAAGACGACCGCGGCCTGGAAGGAGGCGCTCGGCGCGCTGCAGATCGAGGCCGCGGCGCCGATGAAGACCGGCGTGATGACCGCCTTCTACCACACGCTGCTCGCCCCCTCGGTCGCAGGCGATGCCGACGGGCGCTGGCGCGGACCGGACAATGCCGTGCACAAGGCCGAGGGCTATACCTTCCGCTCGACCTTCTCTCTGTGGGATACTTTCCGCGCCGAGCATCCGTTACTGACGCTGGTGCAGCCCGAGAAGGTCAATTCGGAGATCGTCCGCTCGCTGATCGACAGCCAGCGGGTGAGCCCGGACGGCATCCTGCCGGTCTGGCAGTTCCAGGGACGCGAGACCTGGACGATGATCGGCTATCACGCGGTGCCGGTGATCGCCGACGCCTGGCTGAAGGGCATCCGAGGCTTCGACGGCGAGGCGGCGCTGAAGGCGATGGTCGCGAGCGCCACCTATGCGCCCTACGGCGGGCTCGGCGACTATATGAAGCTCGGCTACGTCCCCATCGACCGCGAGCCGGAAGCCGCCTCCAAGACCGTCGAATACGCCTATGACGACTGGACCATCGCCCGCATGGCCGCGGACCTCGGCAAGCAGGATGTCGCCGCCGAGTTCCGGAAACGCGCCGGCTATTGGCGCAACAGCTTCGACGCGAAGACCGGCTTCCTGCGCGCCCGCAAGGCCGACGGCAGCTTCCGCGTGCCATTCGATCCGACCGCGATCAACTACGGCTCCGACTATACCGAGGGCAATGCCTGGCAATACAGCTGGTTCGTGCCGCAGGACCAGGCGGCGCTGTTCAAGACCATGGGCGGCGACAAGGCCGCGGTCGCCAAGCTCGACGCCATGTTCGACTTCGACAATTCGAAGATCGACTACAGCCATGCCGAGGACATCGCCGGCCTGATCGGCCAGTACATCCACGGCAACGAGCCCAGCCATCACGTCGCCTATCTCTACAACTATGCCGGCGCGCCGTGGCGGACGCAGGAGCGGCTGAAGCAGATCGTCGACACGATGTACAAGCCGACGCCCGACGGCCTCTCCGGCAACGATGACCTCGGGCAGATGTCGGCGTGGCTGGTGTTCACCGCGCTCGGCTTCTATCCCGTGACCCCGGGCAGCCTCGAATATGTGATCGGAAGGCCCTTCGTGGACCGTGCGACGCTCAACCTGCCGAACGGCAAGCGCTTCACCGTCGTCGCCGACGGGCTCAGCGACGCCAACCGCTACGTCGGCGAGGTGCTGCTCGACGGCAAGCCGCTCGCGCGCGGCTATATCCGCCACCAGGAGATCATGGCCGGCGGCGAGCTGCGCTTCCGGATGAACGAGACGCCCAACAAGAGCTGGGCAACCTCCCCCGCCGCCCGGCCCTATTCGATGTCGACGGAGCGCTGAGATGCGGGTGGCGGTGTTCGGGACCAAACCCTACGACCGCCGCTTCCTCGATGCCGCCAATGCGGCGTTCGGGCATGACCTCATATATCTCGAGCCACGCCTCGACGCTTCGACGGTGCTGCTCGCGACCGGCTGCGAGGCGGTGTGCGTCTTCGTCAACGACCGCGCCGATACCGCGGTGCTGGAGCGGCTCGCGGCCGAGGGCGTCCGGCTGGTCGCGTTGCGCTGCGCCGGGTTCAACAACGTCGACCTCGCCGCGGCCGAGCGCCACGGCATCGCGGTGGTGCGCGTGCCCGCCTATTCGCCGCACGCGGTCGCCGAGTTCACCATTGGGCTGCTGCTCGCGCTCGACCGCCGCATCCATCGCGCCTGGGCGCGGGTGCGCGAGAACAACTTCGCGCTCGATGGGCTGATCGGCCGCAACCTCCACGGCCGCACCGTCGGCGTGGTCGGCACCGGCAAGATCGGCGCGCTGGTGGCGCGGACGCTGCGGCTCGGCTTCGACTGCGAGGTGCTGGCGTACGACATCGCGGAGGACGAAGCCCTCGTCGCCGCCGGCGTCCGCTACGTCGACTTGCCGACGCTGGGGGCGGAGGCGGAGATCATCACCCTCCACTGCCCCCTCACCCCCGCGACGCGCCACCTGATCGATGCCGATGCGATCGCCCGCGCGCGGCCGGGCGTGCTCATCGTCAACACCAGCCGCGGCGCGCTGATCGACACGGCCGCGCTGATCGAGGGCCTCAAGTCCCGCAGGATCGGCGGCGTCGCGCTCGACGTCTATGAGCAGGAAGGCGACCTGTTCTTCGAGGACCTCTCGAACGAGATCGTCGGCGACGACGTGTTCCAGCGGCTGCTGACCTTTCCCAACGTGCTGATCACCGGCCACCAGGCCTTCCTGACCGAGGAGGCCCTCGGCGCCATCGCGGAGACGACGCTGCAGAGCATCGCCGACGCGGAGGCGGGGCGGCCGCTCGCCAATCGCGTCGATACCGGGCTGGTGGCGAAGGGTTAGGTCGCGCCCCCCAACCGTCACCCCGGACTTGTTCCGGGGTCCACCGGGAGGCAAGGACACGGCAAGAGGTTTGAGTCCAGTCCGCAAGGCTTGGTGGACCCCGGCACAAGGCCGGGGTGACGAAGAAGGGGGGACAGACGGTTGACTGTCGCCCCTGTTGATCGGACGCTAGGCGCGAATATCCCCGCGCGAGGACGCATGAATTCGACGCTTGCCGATACCGCGGCGATCTCCACCAGCCCCGAAACCCCGGCGATCCCCCCCGGCATCGGCCGGCTGCTGCTCTACGGGCTGCTCGGCTTCTCGGCCGGCTTGCCCTTCTACATGTTCTCGACGGTGCTGGTGCTCAGGCTCCAGGCGCATGGCGTGGCATTGGTGGTGCTGGGGTTCTTCGCCTGGGTACAGCTGCTGCCGACCTTCAAGTTCGTCTGGGCGCCGCTGCTCGACCGCTACGACATCCCCGGCTTCGGCCGCTTCTGGGGCAAGCGGCGCGGGTGGATCATGCTGGCGCAGCTCGGCATCTTCACCGCAATGGCGGCGATGGCGTTCACTGCCTCGGACGCGAGCCTGGGCGTGACGGCGCTGTTCGCGGTGCTGCTCGCCTTCTGGACGACGACGCTGGAGGTCGCCGCCGACGCCTGGCGCATCGAGCTGGCGCCCACCCAGGAGCAGCAGGGGCCGATCGCCGCCGCCAACCTGTGGGGCTATCGCACCGCGATGGTGGCGGCGGGCAGCGGCGCGCTGCTGATCGCCGACCAGCCCGGCTGGGGCTGGACCGGCGCCTATCTGGCGATCGCGCTGGCGGCGTTCCTGCCCTTCCCCATCCTCGCGGCGATGCGGCCCGATCCCGGTCACGGCGGCGGGCGACTGGCAGCGCTGGCGACCGGCCTCGTCGCCAGCGGGGCGATCCTCGTCACCGCCATGTTGGTGACCGCCGTAGTCGGCTGGGTGCTGCTGACAGCCGCGGCGGCGGCGGGGATCAGCGACAAGACCAACGTCACCCCCTACGTCCTCGTCGTCTGCATGGTCCCGTTCCTGATCATGGCCGCCGCCGTCCCCGCCATCCGCAAGGCGCCTCCCGAGGCGTGGTTCCGGCGCTCGGTCGCGGTCGGGCCCTATGTCGACTTCTTCCGGCGCTACGCCTTCGCCGCGCTGGTGCTGATGGCGTTCGTCTCGATCTATCGCATGGGCGACGTGCTCGCGCTCAACCTCAGCAAGCCGATGATCAAGGATCTCGGCTATTCGCTGACCCAGATCGGCCGCGCCGACAGCCTGGTCGCACTGGTGGCGAGCATGGTCGGCGTCGGGCTCGGCGGCTGGATGGCGGCGCGCTGGCCGCAGGCGTGGAGCCTGGCGGTCGGGGCGATCTTCGCCGCAATCGGCAATTTCGGTTTCGTCTGGCTGGCGCATCAGCCGACGAACGAATGGCTGCTCTACGTCGCCACCGCCGCCGACCAGTTCGGCAACGGCATGGCGGGCGCGGTGTTCGTCGTCTACCTCTCGCTGCTAGTGAACCCGCGCTATCCGGGGGCACAATATGCCTTCCTGTCGGGCTTCGCCTTCCTGTTGCCGCGCCTGCTCGCGGGTGCCGGAGGCGCGATGGTCGAGCGGATCGGCTACGACAATTTCTTCCTGCTCTCGGGGCTATTGAGCTTGGCCGCGATCGCCTTCCTGCCGGTGCTCGCGCGCATCCGGCCGCGCGCCGACGAGGAGCCCGCATGATCGAGCAAGCCTTCGCCCCCGCCGCCCGCTACCTGGCCGAGGGCCGCATCCCGGGCGCGACGCTGGGCGTCGTCGCGGCCGACGGGCGGCGCTGGGTGACCTACGCCGGCAAGGCCGCGCTCGTGCCCGAGCCCGAGGACCTGACCGAGGACCATTGGTTCGACCTCGCCTCGGTCTCCAAGGTGATCGCGACCACGACGATGATCCTCAGCCTCGCCGACGAAGGACGGATCGACCTCGACCGCCCGCTCACCGACGCGATCCCAGACCTCCGCCAGTACGACGTCGCCAATGCCGCCGAGCGCAGGCTCACCTTCCGCGACTGCCTGGCGCATCGCACCTTTTTCCCCGCGGTCGAGCCGATCTACACCTATGGTGACGATCCAAAGCGGCTGCGCGCCTTCGTGCTGCAGCGCGAGTGGCGCCATGGGGCTCCGGTCTATTCCGACATCAACTTCATCCTGCTCGGCATCGCGATCGAGCGCGTCACCGGCGCACCGCTCTCCGCCTGGCCGCTTGGCCCCGGACTCAGCTACGGCCCCCCGCCCGGCCCCGCCGTCGCGACCGAGCGCTGCGCATGGCGCGAGCGCGTACTGAAGGGCGAGGTGCATGACGAGAATTGCGCGGCGATGGGCGGCGAGACCGGCCACGCCGGGCTGTTCGGCACCGTCGCCGGCGTGCTCGACTTCGCGCAGGGCCTGCTCGGCGGCAGCGGCGCGAGCCCCACGATGCTGGCGGCGATCCGCACGCCCCAGTACGAGCACCGCACGTGCGGCTGGGAACGCAAGTTCGCCGGCTGGTCGGGCGGCCAGGCCTGCTCCGACGAGACGATCGGCCATACCGGCTTCACCGGCACCGGTCTGTGGGTGGATTTCGCACGCGGCATCGCCTGGACACTGCTCACCAACCGCGTCCATCCGACGCGGCATTTCGACAGCGGTATCTTCCAGCTGCGCCCGGCGACGGGGGATGCAGTGATCGCCGCGTTCGACCGGTTGTAAGCGGGGCGGCCCGCGAGCCGCCCCGGAAAAGCGCCTCAGATCGTGTTGGAGGCGGGTTTTGGCGTTTCGGCCGGCGCCACCGCTTGCCTCGGCGCCGGAACCCCGCCGCCGCAATCGCCTGAGCTGTGCGAGACGACCTTCGGCGCCTGGTTCGGCCCATAGGAGGTCATCTCGAAGCTGCGGCTGCAGGTGCCGGAGCCGGTGCTCGTCGACACGAACGAGTAGCTGTAGCTTCCCGCGGGAAGCTTGCCCGCCGCCATCCTCGTCATCGGGGCGGCGTCCTCCGGCGCGCTGGCGGACAGCTCCGCCGCCTGGCGCAGCATCACGTCCACCTGCCGGTCCATCGCCGCCGCGATCCGATCGAACGCCGAGAAGGAGCCAAAGGGATCGCCGCCGAACCAGGCGACCGGCGCCGGCAGCGCGTGCACCGGCAGGACGACGACTTGAGGCGCGACATCGCCGCTGTAGCGGATCTGCTGTTGCGAGCCGTCGGGCAGGGTCAGATTGATCACATGCTCCCGCTCGGCCGCGATGGCGGCGCCCGCAAAGGCGAGCGTCCCAAGACCTGCGAGCAGGGCTTTCGAGATCAAGCGCATGAGGTTTCCTCCGCTCATAAGTGGAACAGGGAGCACGGATTCTCTTCGGCCAGCCTGAACGGCCGATGACCGAATCGCCCGGCCAGGCGTCTGTGAGACCTCGAATGCGACGAGCGGTGCGCTATCGCGCGTAGGCATAGGGACCGATGACGGTGCCGACGAACCCGCCCGCCCGGTGCGTGCTGAGGAAGGTCGCGTCGAGACCAGCCTTGAGCGTCCGTCGCTCGCCTCCGATCGTATAGTCGAATGCGAGCGTCCCGCCGTTGGCATGGATCGTCAGCGTGATCGGCCGATCGACCGCCACGTGCGCCGAGGCGACGAGCGTATCCGTCTTGGCCTTATCGCGCATATAGAGCGCGATCGCCGGCGCGCCGTCGAGGCGGGTGATGCCGAAGAACAGCCACGACTCGTCATTCTGCACTGCCGCCAACCCGGCGCGGTCGCCATCCTTGGCAGGCCGATAGCGCAAAATGGTCGAGACGGTGGCGATATGGTGTTGCTGCCGTCGTCCGATGAAGGCCGGCACGCCTTGCCGGTCGCCGAGCGCCGCGCCGCTGGCGAGCAGCAACGCGCCATCGTGGAGCCGGTAGAAGGGCTGTTTGGGCGTGCGGATGCTGACCCATTGCAGCGCCAGCCGCTTGCCGTCGAACTCGTCGACATAACCGAAGTCGCCGGCGGTCGGCAGCGGCGCGCGCGGCTGCGCCGGCAGCTTGGGCCGGGGCGCGGCAAAGGGAACCGGCCGGCCGTGCGGCAGGATGACCGGCCAGTCGTCCCGCCAGCTGACCGGCAACAGGAAGGTCTCGCGGCCGATATTGTACTCGTCCGGCCCATAGGGTCGCGTGCCGAGGAAGGTCGCCCACCACTCGCCGGCCTGAGTCTCGACGAACTTGGCGTGACCCGTGGAGGTGACCGGATCGGGCCGCGCCGGATCGAGGTCGCGCTGGGTGAGGATCGGATTGCCCGGAAAGGGCATGAACGGTCCGCGCACGCTTTCCGACCGGAACACCACCTCCGAATGCTTGTCTTCGGTGCCGCCCTCGGCCGCGATCAGATAATAATAGCGGCCGCGTTTGAAGAGGTGCGGCCCCTCGATCCAGATCGGCTGTTTGCTGATGTCGACGCCGCCGTTGACGATCTGCGTCCGCTCGCCGGCCATCCTGAGATTGCGCCAGTCGAACTCCTGCACCCAGATCGCGCGGTGTCCCTCATAGCGCGGCGGCTCGGCCGGCATGTCGTTGTTGACGATATAGGCCTTGTCTCCCTCCCAGAAGATCGACGGATCGATCCCCCCGAACGGCAGCCACGCCGGATCCGACCAAGGTCCGGCCGGATTCCGGGCGGTGATGACGAAATTGCCTTTGCAGCCGACGCAGGTGTTGACGATGTAGAACAGGCCGTCGTGGTAGGAGATGTCCGGCGCGAACACCCCCTCCGACACCGCGCGTCCCGCAAGGTCGAGCTGGCCCGGCCGGTCGATCGCATTGGCGATCTGGGTCCAGTTCACCAGGTCCTTCGAATGGAACACCGGCAAGCCCGGGAAGTGGGCGAAGGACGAATTGACGAGGTAATAGTCGTCGCCGACCCGCGTCACCGACGGATCGGGATAATAGCCGGAGAGGATCGGGTTGCGATATTCGCCGGCCCTAAGCTGCACGCGCTCCTGCGAGCGGCCCTCGTAGCTGAAGCGCTCGAACCGGGCGGTCTGGGCTTCCGCTGTAGCGGGAGCGAGCATTGCCATCAGCACCGCGGCTCCGCCCGCCGTCCATTTGCGCCACGTTGCGAACGGCCGCATTCCATTCTCCCACCTGTCATGACTACGGAGAGCCGACCGGCGGGTGCCTTGTCAATCGCCCGCCATCCGCAGCCGCCAGTTCATCGTATGGCCGGCGACGAGCAGCAGGCTTCCCGCCACGGTGAACCAGGTCTCGGCCCCTTCGGCCCGTTCGGGTAGCAGCGCGACGACGAGGCAGCCGACTCCCGCCAGCCCCAACAGCGCCGGCCGCAGCGCGCGGTGGCGCCGGTACCCCAGCCAGAAGGCCGCGACCGCAGAGGGAACGACCAGCGCGAGCGCGACATAGTGGAACACCTCCGACCGCGCGAACAGCCCGATGACCCCAGGGAGCAGGAGCAGCAGCAGCGGCAATGCAAGACAATGGACGAGGCAGAGCAGCGAGGCGGAGACCGCCGCTCCCTCGATGACGTTGGTGCGTCGTTCGGACGCGCTGCGCTCGATTTCCTCTGCGAACATGGATCGATCCAAATTCCTCTTGTGTAATGTTATATCATTCCATATCCGGGCAACCCTCTCGACCTCAAGAGCAAAAAAGGGATTTGCTGTGAAAATTCGAGTCATGCTCCGCTCCGCCGCATCGCTTGCGGCGATGCTGCCCTGCGCCGCGCAGGCGTCCAATCAGGCCGGCAGCACCGCGCCGCCCGATATCGTCGTCACCGCCTCCGCGCTCGACCAGAAGGCGGACGAGACCGCGACGCCGGTCATCACTCTGTCGGGCGACGCGCTGGTGCATCGCCGCCAGGCGACGCTGGGCGACACGCTCGCCGGCCAGCCGGGCATCAGCTTCGATAATTTCGGCGGCGGCGCGAGCCGGCCGGTGATCCGCGGCCAGACCGCGCCGCGGGTCCAGGCGCTGTCGGACGGCGCCAACGTCCAGGACGCCTCGGCGATCTCGCCCGACCATGCCGTCACCACCGAGCCGCTGCTGCTCACCGGCGTCGAGGTGCTGCGCGGTCCCGCCGCCCTGCTCTATGGCGGCGGCGCGATCGGCGGCGCGATCAACCTGCTCGACGAGAAGGTGCCGACCAGGCTTCCCGACGGCGGCATCTCCGGCGTGGCGGAAGGCCGCATCGGCACCGCCGACGACGAACGCTCGCTGGTGGGCGGGCTCACCGCCGGGATCGGCCCCTTCGCCTTCCATGCCGAGGGCGTCCACCGCAGTTCCGACGACTATCGCGTGCCGAAGGCGTTCGGCGCCTCGCGCGTCGCCGGATCCTACAACGACACCTCGACGTTCAGCGTCGGCGGGTCGTGGATCGGCCCCGACGGCTATCTGGGCGTGGCCTATACCCGCCAGCGCAGCGAATACGGCCTGCCCGGCCACTCCCACGACTATGAGGACTGCCACCCGCATGGCACGCACCTCCATTGCGGCGGGCACGGCCATGACGACGACGATCATGACCATGATCACGGCGACGATCACGACCATGATCACGAGGGCGTGCCGTTCGTGAAGCTCCGCAGCGAGCGGTTCGACATCCGCAGCGACTATCGCGATCCGCTGCCGGGCTTCGAAAAGGTCCGCTTCCGCATGTCGTTCACCGACTATGCGCACGACGAGATCGAGGGTGACGAGGTCGCCACAACCTTCAGGAACAAGGCCCGCGACATCCGCCTCGAGCTGACGCACAAGCCCATTGCGGGCCTGCGCGGCGTGTTCGGCGTCCAGCATTCGGAAAGCGACTTCAGCGCGCTCGGCGAGGAAGCCTTTCTCCCCGAAAGCGAGACGCGCAGCACCGCCCTGTTCCTGATGGAGACATTGCAGGCAGGCCCCGTCCGCTTCGAGCTCGCCGGACGTCAGGAATGGCAGACGATCGAGACCTCGCTCAACCGCCGGGTCAGCCACAAGCCGCTCTCGATCTCCGGCGCGGCGGTCTGGGACATCGGCGGCACCTATTCGCTGGCGCTGTCGCTCGCCCGCTCGCAGCGCGCACCCAACGTCCAGGAGCTCTACGCGCGCGGCATCCACCTCGCGACCAATACCTATGAGCTCGGCACCGACACGCTCGGCAAGGAAACGGCCAGGTCGATCGACCTCACCTTCCGCAAGACGTCGGGCGCGACGACCTTCACCCTCGGCGGCTATCACCAGGATTTCGACAACTACATCTTCGCCGAGACGCTCGACCGGTTCGAGGACTTCCGGCTGATCCGCTACACCGGCGCGGACGCGACCTTCACCGGCGTCGACGGCGAGATCCGGCACCAGTTCACGCCGGACTTCGGTGCCTCGCTCTTCGGCGACTATGTACGGGCGAAGCTCAGGCACGGCCTCGGCAACCTACCGCGCATCCCGGCGGGGCGCCTCGGCGGCCGCGCCGACGGCAAATGGGGCGCGCTGTCGGCGGATGTCGAATACTACCATGTCTTCGAGCAGGGCCGCATCGCATCGTTCGAGACGCGGACCCCGGGCTACGACATGGTCAACGCGACGCTGTCCTATCGACTGGACCTGGCTCCCGGAAAGACCGCCGAGCTGTTCGTCCGCGGAACCAACCTCGCCAACGAGCTGGCGTTCAACCACGCCTCGTTCATCAAGGAAGCCTCGCCCTTGCGCGGTCGCAACTTCGTGTTCGGCCTGCGGACAGCGTTTTGATCCTTGCGTCGAGGTCAGCGGCCTGGTCCCCTCCCCCTTCGGGGAGGGGCGAAACGGTCTCGAGCGGGAAATTCCACGCCATTGCGCAAATTCGCGACATTTCTATTATTCCGGCGATGAATGAATCGATTCCGTCGGTTTCCACCTTCACCGACCCGTCGGTCGTCGCCCCGGTCGATCCGGACCACAATCCCACCCAGGCCGTCTACTATTGGCTGCTGCGCGATATCATCCGCGGGGTGTTCGAACCGCTGGAGCGGCTCAAGGTCGAGCAGATCGTCGCCTTCTACAAGATCGGCCACAGCCCCGTGCGGGAGGCGATCCTGCTGCTGTCGGCCACCGGCCTGGTAGTGCACGAGCATCAGAAGGGCCATCGCGTCGCCCCGGTCTCGCTTGCCGAATATCGCGATCTGATCAGCGTCTACCGGCGCATCTATCGCCTGACGCTGGAGATGGCGCTCGAAAACGGCGACGACGCGTGGGAAGAGGCGGTCGTCGTCCAGCTCCACCGCTCGCTCAAGGTACCGAAGCTGTTCGACAGCCCGGAGCATCGGGAAATGTGGCAGCGCGCGTACGGCAACCTCCACCACACGTTGCTGTCGGGATGCGGTTCGCCGCTGATGGTCCGGCTCTGGACCGACCTCGGTTTCCGCCTCGAGCGTTACACTCATCTTTTCGCCGATCGCGACGTCGACCTGAAACTCGACCACCACAGCATGCATCGCGAGATCGTCGACGCGCTCGTGCAGCGGGACGCGGCGCGGCTCGAACAGCTCGTCAGCGAGCTCTTCGCCATGGGGGAAGGCTTCCATAAGTCGATCGCCGCCGCGCTCGCCGCCAAGGAGAGCAGGCCGGCGGCAGCATCGCCAGCGGAGGGGGAGGCGCCGCGCAAGCGCGGCCGTCCCCGCAAGATCGCGGCTCAATAGCGGCTCAATAGGCGAAGCTGAGCGTGGCGAGCACGCTGCGCGGGGCGGCGTAGAAGGCCTGGCCCCACATCAGGCTGGCGAGGTACTTATGGTCGGTGACGTTGCGGACGTTCACCGTCGCGCGCACGTGATCGAGCAGGCGGATGCCTGCCATAAGGTCGACCACCGCATAATCCTTCTGCTTCAGGATAACGTCGCCGGTGACGATGCCGGCGCCCTGCACGCCGGAGTCGGCGTAGCTGATCGCATTCTGCCAGCGCATCTGGGCGCCGAGCTTCAGATCCCTCAGCTCAGGAACCGCATAGGTGGTCGCAAGCTTGAAGGTCTGCGTCGGCAGCCAGGTCCGGGTGGGATCGCCGTTCTCGTCCTCTATATCGAGATAGGTGTAGCCGCCGCTCAGCGTCCAGCGATCGGTGACGCGCCCGGCTACTTCGATCTCGAACCCTTTCGACGTGGTGTCGACGCCGACATAATAATTCTGGCCGATCTTGCCCGGGCCGTTGGGATCGGTGAACTGCCCGGCGATTTCGGCGAGCCCCTTCTGCTTCGCACGGAATACCGCCGCGGTGGCGTAGAGCCGTTTGTCGAACCACTCGCTCTTGATGCCCGCCTCGATGCTGCTGCCCTTGGCCGGATCGAGCTTGCGGTTGTCCACGTCCACCTCGACCTGCGGATTGTAGATGTCGGTGTAGCTCGCATAGAGCGAGACGTTGGGCGTGAGGTCGAGGACGGCGCCCAGATAGGGGCTGACGGCGCTGTTCTTACGCGATTGGTCGACTCCATAGGAGTCGCCGGTCGTCTTGAGCCACATCGCGCTGGCGCCGACCACCGCCTTCAGATTGTCGGCGAGATTGAGGTGCGCGGCGCCATAGACGCGGGTCAGCCGATCGCTGTAGTCGGCGGCAAGATAGGGCGCAGGAAAGCTCGGCTCCGCCACCTGGACGCGGCCCCAATCCTGCACGGCGGGGAAGACAATCGGATCAACCGGCTTCGCCTCCCATTCGAGCGCGTCGGACCGCGCCGTCGACACCCCGAGGGCGAGCTTGTGCTCCCGGCCGAACAGCGTGACCGGCCCCGACGCATAGAAATCGCCGAGATAGCGGTCATAGGTGGACGGATAAATGCCCGCCGACCCGACGACGCCCAGCCCCGTCGCGCGATTGGGATAGCTGTAGCCGTACAGCAGCGCCGCATTCTCCTCGAAGCGCTTGTAGGTGAAGATGCCCTTCGCCGACCAGCCGCCGGCGAACTGATAGCCTAGCTCCGCAAAGGCGGTCTGGTCGGTCACGTCCCAATAGGTCCAGTCGGCCGACGTCGAGGCCGACCTTGGATAATCGACCCGCGTCCCGTCCGAATAAGTGAGCGGCAGCGCGCCCCACAGCACGCCATCGGCGTCGTTGTCCTGCCGCGTATAGCCGACGGTCGCGGTGAGCCGCGGCGTCACGTCCCACGAAACGATCGCACCATAGACGTTGCGGTCGACGCGGTTGAAGTCGAGATACGAATCCTTGTCCTCGTGCGCGAAGATCAGCCGCGCTTTCAGCGTGCCGGCATCGTTCAGCGGCCCCGAAACATCTGCCTCGACGCGCTTCCGGTCCCACGAGCCGAGCATCGCCGACGCGCTCGCCTGGAAGGTATCGGTCGGGCGCTTGCGGGCATAGTTGATGGTGGCGGACGGATTTCCCACCCCGGTCATGATCGCGTTGGCGCCACGAATCGCCTCCACCCGCTCGAACAGCGCGGTATCGAGGTCCCCGAACTGGATGCCCCAGATCAGCGGCAGGCCGATGCCGTCGACCTGGAAGTTGGTGACGTCGAACCCGCGCGCATTGAAATAGGTGCGATCGGTCTCGACGCGTTCGACGTTGATGCCGACCGTCTGGTCCAACAGGTCGTTGACGTTGGTCAGCGCGAAATCCGCGATGCGCTGGCGGTCGACGACGGTGACCGATTGCGGAGTCTCCCTGAGCGACAGCGACAAGCCGGTGGCTGAACTGCTCTGCGCCTGCACCGTACCGGTAACGATGATGTCGGTCTTGGCCTGATCGTCTCCATCCTCCGCCGGGTCGGCAGCCGAGGCGTGGGCCGCGGCAGGCATGAGCAGCGTCGAAGCCAGGAGGATGGAACCGAACCACTGCTGCATCTGCGCAAATCCCTCACTCGATCCACGGCATCCACACCGCGGATGTGTCGCTAGGGGATTGCTCTAATGCAAGTCAATATCATTATCATTAGACGGGTGAAACTGATACGCCTTTCTCCTCTCCCGCTGAGAGGGGGATAGTGAGCACCCCCAACAAATCGCTTCCCTAATAGGATTTGCTCTGCTTGACGCAGGCGGATGCCGCAGCGCGGCCGCGGAGATAAGTGGGCCAAAGTGAACGAATGAACCGCGACTCCCTTCACTTTGACGCCGCGGCCGAGCCGTACCTGGAGCCGCAATCGCGCGACCTCGTGGCGCTGGCCGAGCGCGGCCGCAGCCGACACCTGATCCCGCGGGCGGGTCGGGACTTCTCGTCTAACGACTATCTAGCGCTCGCCTCCTCCCCTGCCCTCGCCGCCGCCGCCATCGAGGCGCTGGAGCGCGGCGTACCGCTCGGTTCGGGCGGATCGCGGCTATTGCGCGGCAACCATCCCGAGCATGAGGCGCTAGAGGAGGAAGCGGCACGCTTCTTCGGCAGCGAGGCGGCGCTGTTCTTCTCGAGCGGCTATGCCGCCAATGCCGCGCTGCTGGCGACATTGCCGCAACGTGGCGATCTCGTTGTCCACGACGCGCTGGTCCATGCCAGCGCCCACGAGGGAATGCGCCTCGGTCGCGCCGAGGTGCGCGCCGCCGCCCACAACGACATCGACGCCTTCGCCGACGCGGTCGCCGAGTGGCGGCGCGCCGGCGGCACCGGACGCGTGTGGGTCGCGGTCGAGAGCCTCTACAGCATGGATGGCGACCAAGCGCCGCTCGATGCGCTTGCGGAGCTAGCCGACACGCACGAGGCGATGCTGCTGATCGACGAAGCCCACGCCACGGGCGTGTTCGGGCCGGACGGGCGCGGCCTGGCGGCGCATCTCGACGGGCGCGACAACATCATCACGCTGCGCACCTGCGGCAAGGCGCTCGGCTGCGAGGGGGCGCTGCTCTGCGGTCCCCGGATCATGCGCGACTTCCTGATCAACCGTGGCCGCGCCTTCATCTTCTCGACCGCCCCCTCGCCGCTGATCGCGGCCACGGTCCGCGCAGCATTGCGCCTGCTCGTCGCCGAGCCCGAGCGTCGCAAGCGGCTGCACGCGCTGATCGCCCAAGCCCATGACCTGCTGGTGCCGCTCGGTGCGATCGGCAGCGGCTCGCAGATCCTGCCGGTCATCCTCGGCGACGACATTCGCGCGATGCAGGTCGCGGCCGCGGTGCAGGCGGCGGGCTTCGACGTGCGCGGCATCCGTCCGCCGACCGTCCCCGCCGGCACCGCGCGGCTACGCGTCTCGCTGACGCTCAACGTGACGAGCGAGGATGTGACCGCCCTCGCCGCCGCGCTCGCGGAGGCGCTGCGATGAGTCGCGCGATCGTCGTCACCGGCACCGACACCGACGTCGGCAAGACCGTGTTCGCCGCCACGCTCGCCGGCGCGCTGGGCGCCGCCTATTGGAAGCCGGTGCAGGCCGGGCTCGACAGCGGCAGCGATGCCGATCGGGTGGCGGCCCTCTCCGGACTGCCGCCCGAGCGCATCCTTCCCGAGGCTTATCGCCTCGCCACCCCATGCTCCCCGCACCGCGCGGCCGAGATCGACGGCATCGAGATCGACCCCGCCCGTCTCGACCCGCCCGGCGATCGTCCACTCGTGATCGAAGGCGCCGGCGGCGTGCTGGTGCCGGTCACCCGCCGCCTGCTCTACGCCGACCTGTTCGCGCGCTGGGCATTGCCGACCGTGCTGGTCGCGCGGACCGCGCTCGGCACGATCAACCACAGCCTGCTCTCGCTGGAGGCGCTGCGGGCGCGCCAAGTGCCGGTGCTCGGCATCGCCTTCGTCGGCGAAGCGAACGAGGACAGCGAGGCGACGATCGCCGCGGTCGGCAAGGTGCGCCGCCTCGGCCGCCTGCCCCTCCTCAACCCGCTCGATCGCGTGTCCCTTGCCCACGCTTTCACCGCCAATTTCAAACTCGCTGACTTTGCGGCATGAGCTCGCCCGTCTGGCACCCCTTCACTCAGCACGGCCTCGGCGAGCCGATCCCGCTGGTCGAGCGCGCCGAAGGCGCCGCGCTCTATACCCGCGACAGGCGGCGGGTGATCGACGCCATCTCCTCTTGGTGGGTGACGACCCACGGCCATAGCCACCCACGCATCATGGCGGCGATCGCCGAGCAGGCGGGGAAGCTCGACCAGCTCATCTTCGCCGGCTGGACACATGAGCCGGCCGAGACGCTGGCGCGCGGCCTCACGGCGATCATGCCCGCCGAGCTCCGCCACGTCTTCTTCTCCGACAGCGGCTCGACCAGCGTCGAGGTGGCGCTCAAGATGGCGCTCGGCTTCTGGGCCAACACCGGCCGGCCGCGCCATCGCATCGTGGTGATGGAGCACAGCTACCACGGCGATACTATCGGTACGATGTCGGTCGGCGCGCGTGGGGTGTTCAACCAGCCGTACCAGCCATTGCTGTTCGACGTCGCCACCGTTCCCTTCCCCGAGCTCAGCCGTGAGCAGGCGACGCTCGACGCGCTGGAGGCGCATTGCCGCGAGCGGCCCGCCGCCTTCATCGTCGAGCCGCTGATCCTCGGCGCGGGCGGGATGAAGACCTATCCCCCCGCCCTCCTCGCCGAGATGCGCGCGATCTGCGCGCGGCACGAGGTGCTGTTCATCGCCGACGAGGTGATGACCGGCTGGGGCCGCACCGGCACATTGCTCGCCTGCGAGCAGGCCGGCGTGGTGCCGGACATCCTGTGCCTGTCGAAGGGCCTCACCGGCGGCGCGCTGCCGCTGGCGGTGACGATGGCCACTGCGCCGATCTTCGAGGCGCACCGCTCGACCGACCGCGCGCGGATGTTCTTCCATTCCTCCAGCTACACCGCCAACCCGATCGCCTGCGCGGCGGCCAACGCCAACCTCGCGATCTGGCGCGAGGAGCCGGTGCTGGGGCGCGTCGCCGGCCTGGGCGAGCGCCAGCAGGCACGGCTCGACCGCCTCGCCGATCATCCGCTGGTGCGGAACCCGCGCCATCTCGGCACCATCGCCGCGTTCGAGATCGCGGACCGGACCGGCAACTACCTTTCGGAGATCGCCCCGCGCCTGCTGGCCTTCGCCCGCGAGCGCGACGTGCTGCTGCGCCCGCTCGGCAATACGCTCTACGTGATGCCGCCCTATTGCATCGACGATGCTGACCTCGACGCCATCTATTCGGTGGCGGAGGAGTTCCTTGCCTCCACACTCTAACCGTCACCCCGGCGAAGGCCGGGGTCCACCAAGCGGCAAGCTGAGCGTTCGAGCTTCTTGTCCAGTACATCGGCACGGTGGACCCCCGCCTTCGCCGGGGTGACGGGACGGGCTAAGCCGCCTCCCGCGTGAAGCGGAAGCGGTCGCGGATGCGGCGGTTGAAGAAGCCGCCCTTGGACGTGGCGCGCCGCATCGCCTCCACCACCGCCGGCGGCACCTCGTGATAGCTGTAGCGCCGCCCGCTCACGAACTCGATGTCGAGCCGGTGCGCGGCGGCATCATAGTCGAAGTGGCGGATCACGCTCGACGGCATGTGCCAAAAACGCGCGCGAAGCCGCTGTGTTTCGGCACCCTCGCGCCGCCCGGGAGTTGGGATTGTTCGGCAGCCGGACAGCGTAGCTTCTCATGGTCTCCCTGCTCCCCCAGCCCGATGTCAGCGAAGCCGAGCGCGAGCGCGGGCTGCGCCTGATGATCGGCGAGGCCGGCTTCTCCGGCGGCACCGCCGCGCTCACCACCGGCGTGATCCTCACTGCCTTCGCGCTCCATCTCGGCGCGTCCAATGCGATGGTCGGCCTGCTCGCCAGCGCGCCGTTCCTCGCCCAGCTCCTCCAGCTCCCCGCGATCCTGCTCATCGAACGCACCCGCCAGCGCAAGCGCATCGCCGTTCTGTCGAGCGTCGTCGGCCGGTCGATGCTGGCGGTGATGGCAGTCATCGCCTTCTTCTCCGGCACCGGCGCGCTGCTCGCCTTCCTGGTCGCGCAGGTGGTCGTGTGCGGATTGGGCGCGATCGGCGGCTGCGCCTGGAACGCCTGGATCCGCGATCTCGCCCCCGAGCGGCAGCTCGGCAACGTGTCCGCACGGCGCACCATCTGGACGACCTCGATCAGCCTGGCGCTGGGCCTCGCTGCCGCCGCGGCGCTCCGCTTGACGCCCGACCACTCGCTGACGCGCGACGCCGCCTTCGCCGCGATGTTCGCGATCGGGTGCATCACCGGCCTGATCAGCGCTCGCATCGTCGCGGCGATGCCCGAGCCGCAGATGGCGCCGCTGCCGGGCAGGCTGTCGCTGATCGAGCTGCTCGGCCGGCCGCTGCGCGACGCCAATTTCAGCCGCCTGCTGCGATTCATGGCGAGCTGGCAGTTCGCCGCCAACTTCGCCACGCCCTTCTTCACCGTCTTCATCGTCCGCCGGCTCGGCTTCGACATCAGCTTCGTGCTGATCCTCAACATGATCAGCCAGGTCGCCAACCTGGTGGCGCTGCGTACCTGGGGCGCGCTCAGCGACCGGTTCGCCAACAAGTCGGTGCTGGCGGTGTGCGCCCCCACCTATATCCTGGCGATCGCGGCGATGGTCGGCGCATCGCAGTTCGCCGACGAGCGGCTGGTCACCGCCTGGCTGGTGATGCTCCACATCGTCATGGGCACGTCGATCGCCGGGGTCACGCTCGCCACCACCAACATCGCGCTCAAGCTCTCGCCGAAGGGCGAGGCGACCGCCTATGTCGCCGTCAACGCGATGGTGACCGCCGTCGCCGCGGGCCTCGCGCCGATCATCGGCGGCCTGCTCGCCGACGTCTTCGCCGCGCGCGAGCTCGAGCTGGTGGTGCGCTGGACGAGCCCCTATCGTCAGGTCGTGATCCCGTTCGTGCTCAGCCATTGGGACTTCTATTTCCTGCTCGCTGGGCTGATCGGCCTCTATGCCGTCCACCGCCTGTCACTGGTCCGCGAGCAAGGGGAGATCGAACGGCACGAGATGGTCGCCGAGGTGCTGAACGCCACCCGCCGTAGCGTCCGCAACATCTCCAGCGTCGCGGGCTTGCGCGGCGCGACCGACCTCCCGGCGTCGCTGATCCGCGAGGCACGGCTGCGCCTGCGTTTCCTGCGGCGCCACGCCCGCGAAAAATCGCGCCGCCAGCCCCTCCGTTCAGCGTCGGTCAACCTTTGATTTGCGAGGGGAACCAGGCCGTTCGGACTGGGACCTATCGCGGTTTCGGAACGTTTCGACGCTTGCACGGCCGGTCATGTTCTGTCTTAGTCGGCCGTCTGGAGGATAAGATGAACCAGACTCCTACTCGTCGCCGCGGCAAGGTGATCGCCGCGGTCCTTGCCAGTGCTGCCCTGCTCGCCTCCTGCGCGACCGCGACGACCTACCATCCTGCGACCGGCAGCGGCTTTTCCCGCACCGGCTTCAGCGATGTCCAGATCGAGCCCAACCGCTTCCGTGTGAGCTTCGCCGGCAACAGCTACACTTCGCGCGAGACGGTCGAGCGCTACCTGCTCTACCGCGCCGCCGAGCTGACGCTCGATCAGGGCTACGACTATTTCATCGTGTCAGACCGCGACACCGACAAGCAGACCCGCACCTATGCGACGCCGAGCTACGGCGGCTGGGCGGGCTTCGGCTATTGGGGCCCGCGTTGGCGCTATTACGGCCGCGGCTTCGGCTGGCGTTCGTGGGATCCGTGGTGGGGTGATCCCTTCTGGGACCGCACAATCGACGTGAACACGGTCGAGCGCTACGACGCGGCCGCGGAGATCGTGCTGGGCCGCGGGCCCAAGCCTGCGGACGTCCACGCCTTCGACGCTCATGCGGTGATGGAGCGGCTCGGTCCGACGATCAAGTTCCCCGAACAGCGCCGCTGATCGGGGCGAGCAGCACTAAAATGAAGGGCCGGGGGTTCTCCCCGGCCCTTTTTCTTTCTCGATCCTCCCCGGCACGGGGAGGGACCAGCCGAAGGCTGGTGGAGGGGGAGCGCGGCAGACGATTCACTCGCGGCGAGCCCCCTCCACCACCGCCTTCGGCGGCGGTCCCCCTCCCCGTGCCGGGGAGGATTTAAGTTATAGCGCTCCGTGGCAGTGCTTGTACTTGCGCCCCGAACCGCACGGGCACGGCGCGTTGCGGCTCACCACGCCCTTCCAGCTCTCCGGGTCCTCGCCGAGCAGCGTCTCGCCCTGCGGCTGCGGGATCGCGAGCGGCGGCAGGGTCGCCGCGATCAGCCCGGCGCTGCCCGCATCCCAGTCGGCCGAATTGTCCTCGCCGGTGAAAGGATCGAGGTGGCTGGTGATGAAGTCCGGCAGCTCGGGCAGGTCGGGCGGCGGCTGCAGGCGGAACTGGGCGTGCGCCAGCGTGCGGGTCACGTCCTCGCGGATGTTGCCGAGCATCCGCTCGAACATCGCGAAGGCTTCCTGCTTGTATTCGTTGATCGGCGTCTTCTGCGCATAGGCGCGCAGGTGCACCACCTGCCGCAGCGCATCGAGCATCGCGAGATGCTCTTTCCAGTGATGGTCGAGATGCTGGAGCAGGATCGACTTCTCCACCCCGATCCAGGTCTGCTCGTCGAGCTCGGCCGCCTTCGCGTTGACGTGCGCATCGGCCTGCTCGCGGATGCGCTCCTCGATCATCTCGGGATCGACCGCATCCTCCTTCAGCCAATCGTCGACCGGCACCTCGATGCCGAGCGTGTCGCGCACCTGCTCCTTCAGCCCCTCGACGTTCCACTGCTCGGGGTAGCTGCCGACCGGGCAGGCCTCGCCGACGATCGCGTTGACCGTCTCGGCGCGCATGTCGACGACCACATCGTCGACCGTCTCCGCGTCCATGATGTCGGCGCGCTGCTCGTAGATCACCTTGCGCTGGTCGTTCATCACGTCATCGTATTCGACGACCTGCTTGCGAATGTCGTAGTTGCGCGCCTCGACCTTCTTCTGCGCGGTCTCGATCGCCTTGGTCAGCCACTTGGAGCCGATCGCCTCGCCCTCGGCCATGTTCGAGCGCATCATCCGCGCGAACAGCGTATCCGGCCCGAAGATACGCAGCAGGTCGTCGTCGAGGCTCAGGTAGAAGCGGCTGAGGCCCGGGTCGCCCTGACGGCCCGAGCGGCCGCGCAGCTGGTTGTCGATGCGGCGGCTCTCGTGGCGCTCGGTGCCGAGCACGAACAGACCGCCCGCCGCCAGCACCTTCTGCTTCTCCTCGGCCACCTCGGCCTTGATCCGCTCGATCGCGGCGTCGCGCTCCGGCCCTTCCGGCATTTCGGCGAGTTCGTCGTTGATGCGGAACTCGACGTTGCCGCCCAGCTGGATGTCGGTGCCGCGGCCGGCCATGTTGGTCGACACGGTGACGGCGCCGAGCCGGCCCGCCTGCGCCACGATATGCGCCTCGCTCTCGTGGAAGCGGGCGTTCAGCACCTCGTGCTTCACATTCTCCTGGCGGAGGAACTCGCTGAGCAGCTCGGACTTCTCGATCGAGACGGTGCCGACCAGCACCGGCTGGCCTTTTTCAGCATGTTCCCGGATCTTCTTCGCAATCGCTTTGAACTTGTCCTGCGTGTCCTTGTAGAACTCGTCGTCCTCGTCGATGCGCTGGACCGGCACGTTGGTGGGGATGGTCACCACGTTCATCTTGTAGATGTCGTAGAACTCCGCCGCCTCGGTCGCCGCGGTGCCGGTCATGCCGCTGAGCTTCGGGTACATGCGGAAATAATTCTGGAAGGTGATCGAGGCGAGCGTCTGGTTCTCGGGCTCGATGTTGACCCCTTCCTTGGCCTCCACCGCCTGGTGCAAGCCGTCCGACCAGCGCCGGCCGTCCATCATGCGGCCGGTGAACTCGTCGATGATGATGACCTTGCCGTCCTTGACGATATAGTCGGTGTCGCGCTTGAACATCATGTTCGCGCGCAGCGCCTGGTTGAGGTGGTGGACCACCTGCGTGTTCTCGAAATCGTAGAGGTTGGCGCCCTGCAGCAGCCCGGCCGCCTCGAGCATGCGCTCGGCCTTCTCGGTGCCGTCCTCGGTGAGGATGATCGATTTCTGCTTCTCGTCCTTCTCGTAATCGTCGGACGTGAGCTGCTTCACGATCGCGTCGACCGAGATGTAGAGCTCGGACTTGTCGTCCGTGGGCCCCGAGATGATCAACGGCGTGCGTGCCTCGTCGATCAGGATCGAGTCCACCTCGTCGACGATCGCGAAGTTGAAGGGCCGCTGCACCATCGCCTCGCGGTCGTACTTCATGTTGTCGCGCAGGTAATCGAAGCCGAACTCGTTGTTCGTGCCGTAGGTGATGTCGGAGTGGTATGCCTCGCGCCGCTCATGGTCGCTGAGGTTGGGCACGATCACGCCGACGCTGAGCCCCAGGAACCGGTAGATCTGCCCCATCCACTCGGCGTCGCGGCGGGCGAGATAGTCGTTGACGGTGACGACGTGCACGCCGGTCGCCGGCAGCGCGTTGAGGTAGGTCGCGAGCGTCGCGACCAGCGTCTTGCCCTCGCCGGTGCGCATCTCTGCGATCTCGCCGCGGTGGAGCACGATGCCGCCGATCATCTGCACGTCGAAGTGGCGCATGCCGAGCACGCGCACACCCGCTTCGCGCACAGTAGCGAAGGCCTCGGGCAGGATGGCGTCGAGCTTCTCGCCATTCTCCAGCCGCTCGCGGAAGCGTGCGGTCTGCTGGGCGAGTTCCTCGTCCGACATCGCCTGCATCGCCGGCTCGAAGCCGTTGATCTTGTCGACGATGCCGCGGAGCGATTTGACGTAACGGTCGTTGGACGACCCGAACAGGGACTTGGCAATACCGCCGAGCATGAGCGTAAACCTTTGAAATATGGAGCGCTGCCCCGCTAAGGGCGCGCCAGGATCAAGCCGATTGGGAAAGCCGGCGCCGAAGCGCCCGCCCGGAGCTATTCGCGCCGACGCTCCGGCACGAGACGGCTGAAGGAAACCAGCGGCCGCTCGGTCAGCACCAGCACTGCCGGCGTGACATAGCCATCGGGTCGCGGTGCCACGATGCGGTTCGTCGTCAGTGCATAGGCCCGCACCGCCGCAGCGCGCATGCCGCCGATCGCGACACCTGCGACCTGCGAGGCCACCACAATCTCCGGTGCGCGCACGACTACGGTCCGGACGGTGCCGGTGATGCCGCAGATCAGCGCGCTCAGGAGAAGGAACAGTTCCGTCATCTCAAGTCAGCGCGACATAATGACGCTCCGCCCCATCGTCCACCATTTCGTCGATCGCGGGAAACGGCAGGCGCCGAAACCCGCGGAAATCCGTCGAAGGTCACGAAAGTCATAGGTAGATCGAGCCTCTCCGGACGAGGCCTTCCGGTGCCGGCGTCTTCCGAAAATGTTGACTAAGTTGACTCAGGTCATGTGCGTGCGAGCCGATACGCCGGGAACGCGGCATGATCGCGACACGGACGCGACGGCGACGCGCCAGGGACGCTGCAGCAGCGCGGCACGGACGCTACAGCGACGCTGCGCGGTAAAGGATTGACGGAATCAAAGAGCAGACCGGCGCTCGCGCAGCTCGGGCTGGGCGAGCCAAGCAGGCGAAATCCTACATTGCAAGCGGAGGCGAACGGCAGGCGGCCGTCGTAGAGACGCTCTCGACACCGAATATCGACGGGCCTTAGGGGAGCGGACATGACTCGCTCCCCCCTCGCCCCCGCCTCCACCCCCGAGCCCGCGCCCATCCCTGGCGTCACCACTCGCGTCGCCCGCGCGCGCTACAAGGCGTGGGATCGCTGCGACCTCACCTTCGTCACGCTCGATGAGGGCACCGCCGTCGCCGGCGTGCTGACGCAGAGCCGCTGTCCCTCGCCCGAGGTCGAATGGTGCCGCAAGGCGCTGGTGCTCGGACGCGCCCGGGCGCTGGTGGTGAACGCCGGCAATTCCAACGCCTTTACCGGCAATCGCGGCCGCGCCGCGGTCGAGGCGATCGCCGCGCGCGCCGCCGCGCATCTCGGCTGCGAGCCTTCCGACGTGTTCGTCGCTTCGACCGGCGTGATCGGCGTGCCCCTGCCGATCGACAAGGCCGAGGCCGGCCTCGACGCCGCCTTCACCGCCGAGCCCTGCTCGTGGACCGCGGCCGCCGAGACGATCATGACGACGGACACCTTCGCCAAGGTCGCCGAACGGCGCGCGACCGTCGGCGGCCAGGACGTGCGGCTGGTCGGCATCATCAAGGGCTCGGGCATGATCGCGCCGGACATGGCGACGATGCTCGGCTTCATCTTCACCGATGCCGCGGTCGAGCCGGGTTTTCTCCAGGCTGCGCTGTCGTCGGCGAACCGCAAGACCTTCTCCTGCATCACCGTCGACAGCGACACCTCGACCAGCGATACCGTGCTCGCCTTCGCCACCGGCAAGGCGGGCAACGCCCCCCTCGCGAGCGAGGAGGACGAAGGCGCGCCTGCCTTCGTCGCCGCGCTGTCGGAGCTGTGCATGGAGCTCGCCCAGCTCGTCGTCCGCGACGGCGAGGGCGCGTCGAAGCTGATCGAGATCAGCGTCGAGGGCGCCGAGAGCGACCGCTCCGCCCATGTCATCGCGATGAGCATCGCCAACTCGCCGCTGGTCAAGACCGCCATCGCCGGCGAGGACGCCAATTGGGGCCGCGTGGTGATGGCCGTCGGCAAGGCCGGCGAGCCCGCCGAGCGCGACAGGCTCGCGATCCGCTTCGGCGATACCCAAGTGGCACGGGGAGGCCTTGCGGTCGAAGGTTATGACGAGGCCCCGGTCGCCGCCCATCTCAAGGGCCGGGAGATCAGCATCGGCGTCGATCTCGGCCTCGGCGAGGGCCGCGCCACGGTTTGGACGTGCGACCTGACCCACGGCTATATCTCGATCAACGCCGACTACAGGAGCTGAGCGCGATGCTGACGATCTGGGGCCGGCTCAACTCGCACAACGTCAAGAAGGTCGCCTGGCTCGCGGAGGAGCTGGGCCTCGACTACGTCCGTCACGACATCGGCGGCCAGTTCGGCATGGACGATGCCTATCGCGCCAAGAACCCGAACGCGCTGATCCCGACCATCGAGGATGGCGAGGTCGTGCTGTGGGAATCGAACGCGATCCTGCGCTACCTCGCCGCGCGCTACGGCGGCGAGCGCTGGTGGCCGGCCGATCCGGCGGCGCGCGCCATGGCCGACCGCTGGATGGACTGGCAGTTCACCTATGCCCGCGCGCAGCTTCCGGCCTTCGTCAATCTGATCCGCCGGCCGGAAGGCGAGCGCGACATGACCGCGGTGGCGGAGGCGGCCGAAGCTGCTGCGCGGCTGATGCGGATCATCGATGCGCAGCTTGCCGCGTCGCCGTGGCTGTCGGGCGCCGAGTTCGGAATCGGCGACATCCCGATGGGCGTCTATGCCCACACCTGGTTCACGCTGGCGATCGACCGCCCGGAGATGCCGCACGTCGCGGATTGGTACCGCCGGCTCCAGTCGCGACCCGGTTATGCCGCGCAGGTGATGATCCCGCTGACTTGAGGCGTCCGCCCCAAAAAAGGCCCGGAACTAGCGGGCTAATGCCTTGCCTACCCCGTCACCCCGGCGAAGGCCGGGGTCCACCGGGCGGCTGACCCGTCGCTCGAGCCTCTAGCTGCTCGCTGGCGGACGAGTGGACCCCGGCACAAGGCCGGGGTGACGGTATTGATTGATGGCAAGCGACTCTTACGCCAATTCACCCTCGAGCCAGGCCTTGATGCGCCCCTTGGGCTCCGCACCGACCTTGGTCGCGACCGGCTGGCCGTTCTTGAACAGGATCATCGTCGGGATGCCGCGCACGCCGTAGCTGCCCGGCGTCTCCGGATTCTCGTCGATGTTGAGCTTGGTGATCGTCACCTGCTCGCCCAGCTCGTCGGACAGTTCCTCCAGGCTCGGGCCGATCATCTTGCAGGGGCCGCACCATTCCGCCCAGAAATCGACCAGCACCGCGCCGTCCGCGTTGAGCACGTCGCTCTGGAAGCTGTCGTCGGTGATCGCCTTGGTCGCCATTGTCTCGTGTCTCCTTGGGAGTTGGCCTGTAATCTATGCATGAGCGCGGCGGCGCTCAAGCGTCGGGCAACAAGCTTTGCTCCGTGGCCGGCAATTCCGGCTTGTGCGCCGCGAGCTGCTCCGGCGTCAGCGGGAACAAGGTCGGACCGGCGGTGTAGAGCAGCACCGCCTCCACCCGCCGCCCGGGGAAGATCACCGCCAGCGCCGCGGCATAGGCCGCCATCTGCTTGAGGTGATGCGGCGGAATCTCCGCCTCCGACGCCGGCGCCCGCCGTCCGGTCTTGAAGTCGGCGACCCGGATCACCTCGTCCGTCACGACCAGCCGGTCGACCGTGCCCGAGACCACGAGCCCGCCCACCGTCGCGGCGATCGGCGCCTCGGCGAGCGAATCCGGCCCGAACAACCCGGCGAAGCGCGGATCGTCGATCACCGCCAGTGCCGCCCGGGCGATCTCCGCCCGCGCTCCTGCGTCCTCGACCCCGCCGGAGCGCAGGAGCCATCGCTCCGCTGCCTCGGCCCTGAGTTCCGGCGCCACCGCCGGCAGCCGCTCGAACAGCGCGTGCAGCAGCCGCCCGCGCTCGGCCGCCGCCCGCGTCGCGGCGGTAGGCGGCGGATCGGCCACCGCATCGTCGCCGATCGCCGAGGGCGCCAGTGGGCGCGGCGGCCGCGCTTCCTGCGGCGCCGGCCGCCGCGCCCAGCCGGGCAGCGCCGCCACCGGCGCAACGCTTGCCGCGAATGGCTCGCGATCCTTGACCGGCGGCTGGGGTTCGAGCCCGTCGAACACCCGCTCGCCCGACGCCTCCGCCACGCCGAGCGTATCCAGCGCTCGCGCCGTCGCCGCATACCAGCTGTTCGCCGGCGCCTGCCCCTTCTTCCGCGGGCTCAGCGCGCCAGCGACGACGAGCTGCTCCTCGGCCCGCGTCGCCGCGACGTAGAACAGCCGCCAATGCTCCTCCAGTTCGCGCGCATCTGCCTGATCGAGCACCGTCTCCAGCGGCCCATCGGTGCGCTCTTCCTTGCGCGGCCGGAAGATCGGCAACGCATGGTCGAATCCCTCCGGCGCCCATTTGACCAGCGAGCGCGGCGAATCCCCGGGATCGGCGGTGGCGTCGGCCAGGATCACCAGCGGTGCCTGCAGTCCCTTGGCGCCATGCGCGGTCATTACCCGCACTGCATCGAGCGGCTGCGAGGGATCGCGCACGATCTCCACCTCGCCGCGATCGAACCAGTCGAGGAAGCGCTGGAGCGACGGCGTCGCGGTGCCCTCGAACGCCAACGCCGCGTTGAGCAGCTCCTCGATCGGATCGCGCGCTTCCTCGCCCAGCCGCCGGAGCAGCTTGCGCCGCCCGTCCAGCGGACCCGACAGCAACTCCTCCAGAAACCGATAGGGCGTGGTGAAGTCCGCACGGTTGAGGATCGCCGTCAGCGGCGCCAGCCGGTCCTCGCCCTGCGTCGCGCGCAGGTGCCGCCACAGGCTCCCGCGCTCGCGCAGCGCCGCCGTCATCAGCTCGCCCTGGCTCCAGCCGATCAGCGGCGAAACGAGCAGGCTGGCGAGGCTGAGGTCGTCGTCCGGCTGGAGCGCGAAACGCACGGCCGCGAGCAGGTCCTGAACGGCCAGCGGCGCCGTCAACCGCAGCCGATCGACACCCGCCACCGGCACCCCCTCGGCATAGAGCCGCGCGACGATCAGCGAGGCGAGCTCGCCGCGGCTCTTGACCAGAATCATCACGTCCTCGGGCCGCAATACCCGGCCCTTGCTGTCGAGCCGCAGCCTCCCGACCCACGACTTCACGGTCCGCGCGATCCGCCCCGCGTGCCGGCGCGTCGCGTCGTCGATCCAGCCTTCCTCGTCGTCGTCCTCGCCGCCGGCTTCGGTCGGCGCCCACAAGGTCACACGGCCTGGGCCCTTGACCTCGCTCGCATGGCCGCCCTCTATCTCCGTCCCCATGCCGGGCGGCGGCAGCGCGGCGATCGCGGCGTCGACGAATTCCAGCACCGGCCGCGTTGATCGGAAGCTGTGGCTCAGGGACAAGGTATCGAGTGGCCGCGCATCGGCATCGAACTCGGGCGCCGCCCTGGACTCACGATCGAAATACTGACGCGCCGCCGCGAAATAGACCGGGCTCGTCCCCTGGAAGCCGAAGATCGCCTGCTTGTAGTCGCCGACCGTGAACAGTGTGCGCTGCACCCCCGCCCGCGCGCCCTCGCCCGCGAAGAACTCGTCGGCCAGCGCCCGCACGATCGCCCATTGCTCGGGATTGGTGTCCTGCGCTTCGTCGATCAGGATATGGTCGGTCGCCTGGTCGAGCTTGTAGCGCACCCAGTCGCCCATCCCCGGCCGCTGGAGCAGCGCGACGGTCGCCCGGATCAGGTCGTCGAAGTCGACCGCCCCCAGCCGCCGCTTGGCACGAACATAGGCATCGGCATAGGCGCGCCCCGCCTCCAGCCCGCCGGCCAGCAGATCGGCATAGGCGGCGCGGTCGAGCAGCCCCAGCAGCCGCGCACACTCCCCGCGCAGCCCCTCGACGAGCGCGGCATAGCCGTCGACCTGCGGCGCCCAGCCCTTGGCGGTGGAAAAGACGCCGGCCAGCTCGCGCAGCCCCTCCACCCGCCCGGCGGCATCGGCTGCGATCCAGCGTTCGACCACCTCAACGCGCGCCAGCCCGCGTGGCGTTCCCCAGGCCCGGTTGTGCTCGACCAGCGCACCCAAGGCTTCACAGTCGAACGCCGCACAGCACCGCTCCACCTCCGCGGCGATGTCGCCTTCGGGCAGGTCGAGCGCGCGCCTGAGGAACGGCTGCACCCCGCTCGGCAGCGCCGTCATCGCCTCGGGCGTGCGGGCGCAGGCAAGCAGGAACTTTTCGGCATCCCCTTCGCCCAATCTCAGGCTCAACGCCCCCACAGCGTCGACCAGCCGGCGCCGGCCGTTGCGTTCCTCCTCGGCCAGCATCTCGGCGAGCGCCTCGCGCGCCAGCACCGCCTCCTCGCGCGCCTCGAGCGGTCGGAACCCCGCCGCGAGCCCCGCCTCGACCGGAAAGGCGGCGAGCAATGATTGGCAGAAACTGTGGATGGTCTGGATGCGGATGCCCCCGCCCGGCGCATCGAGCACCCGCGCGAACAGCTTGCGCGCCCGCTCGCGCATCGCCGGATCGCCGCTCTCGCCGAGCGCTTCCAGATCGCGCGCGAGATCGACGTCCGGCATCCGCACCCACGCCGCCAGCCGCGCGCCAATCCGCCCCGCCATCTCCGCCGCGCCGGCCTTGGTGAAGGTGAGGCACAGGATCGCGGACGGATCGACCCCGCGCAGCAGCAGCCGATAGACCCGCGCCGCCAGCACCTGCGTCTTGCCCGTGCCGGCCGAAGCGGACAGCCACACATGCGCCCGCGGATCGCTGGCCGCGCGCTGGTTGCCCTTGAGCGGCGGGAGTGGGCTGGTGGACTTGCTCACCGCTGCCTCCTCCCTACCGTCACCCCGGCCTTGTGCCGGGGTCCACCGCGCAGCAAGCCAACGCGCCGATGGGAGCGCGGCACGGTGGATGCCGGAACAAGTCCGGCATGACGAAGGGTATCACTCCCGCCCATACCACTCGTCCCGCCGCATGAGCTGGTCGTAGTCGGCGAAAGGTGCGAACTCCGGCCGCAGCTTCGCCGTGAACGGCTCCTCCCCGGTCAGCCACCGCCCCGCCGCCTCGACGAAATGCCCGCGCGCGATCTCGACGAACTCGTCGGTCCGGATCTTGTCCCGCGCGCCCGTCGGATCGACCGGCGAGCTGATCTTGCCGAATGCCCCCCGATCCTTCGCCAGCGACCAATATTCGAAACAGCCGGCGCGCCCTGCGATCCCCTCGAACCCGCGCTCTTCCGCGATCAGCCCGAGCAGCCCCAGCTGCAGGCTGAACCCCGCCTTCACCGCCGCGACGGAGGGCGCCTTGCCGGTCTTGTAGTCGACGATGCCGAGCGTCCCGTCCGCCATCCGGTCGAGCCGGTCGAAGGTGCCGCGCAGCTCGACTCCGGCGATATCGATCGCCCCCTGGCGCTCGACCGCGATCACTTGCCGCCCCTCCTCGGCCATCGCCGCGATCCGGCTCGCGATCCAGTCCACCGCCTCGTAGAGCCGCGGCGCCCACAGCGCCCGCATCAGCGGATGCGCCCCCGCCAGCATCGCTTCGGCCCGCGGACGCAGCTTCTCGGGCGCGCAATCGTCCTCCTCGGCCCAGACGCGCAGCACCGCATGGACCTCGGTCCCGCGCCAGGCGGCGGTGGCGTCGGCATCGACCGGCTCCAGCGGCATCAGCCGCAGCATCCGCCGTGCGTAGAAGGCGAAGGGATCGGCCTTCAGCCGGTCGACCTCGGTCACCGAGATCCGCTTCGGCCGGATCGCCGCCGGCGGCGCCGGTTCCGGACGCGGGCTCGGCGCGAACATGCCCGGATCGTCGAGCGAACGCGCCCAGCGGGCCAGCGCGTCCGCTGCCACCCATCCCTCGCCCGCCAGCGCCTGGAGCCGCAGCCAGAAGCGCGAGGCGATCGTCGGCGACTTGGCATCGCGCCGCGCGCGTGTCAGCAACACCTCCGGCGCGCCCAGCCCCATCGCGAAGTCGTGCGCGGTGAGGCCGATCCGCGCTTCCAGCCCCGGCAGCCCCAGCTCCGAGCGGATGCGCGGCGCCAGCCACGGATCGGGCGCCGGCCGCCCCGGCCACACCCCTTCGTTGAGGCCGCCCAGGATCATCACGTCCGCCGCCTGCAACCGCGCCTCGAGTAGGCCATAGATCGCCAGCCGCGGATGCCCGCCCTGCGGCGGCCGTACCGCCACCTCGTCCATCAGCGTGCGCAGCAATGCGGCGAGCGTCGCCGGCTCGACCAGCGGCGGTCCGAGCGCCGCACGCTCCTCCAGCTCCGCGAGCAGCTCCGCCGCCGCCCGGCCCTCGGCGCGTGCCCAAGCGGCATCGCCGGCCAGCGCCGTCGCCGCCTCGCGCAGGCACCCGAGCAGCCCCGGCAGCGGCTGCACCCCGCCGCCGAATGCCGTCTCGATCCCGTCGAGCAACGGCCGCACCTCGGCCCACCAGCTCGCCGCCAGCCCGCCCGCCTCGCCGAGATGCCGGTCGAGCCCATCCAGCCCCGCCGCCGGCCGCGGTCCGCGCAGCGCTCGATCGACCGCCCGCGCCCCTTCCAGCCAGGCCGCGCGCTCTTCGCTCCTGACCAGCGGATGCTTGAGCAGCGCCAGCAGCGGCACCGGGGCGAAACGCTGCGCCCCCGCCTCGGCGATCGCGAGCAGCAGCGTTCCCGGCGGCGTCTGCGACAGGGGCTGACCGGCGGAATCGTCGACCGCGATGTTCCACCGCGCGCAATGCGCCGCCACCCGCCGCGCCAATGCGCGGTCGGGCGTCACCAGCGCCGCCGTCCGTCCGGGCATCTCCAGCGCCTCGCGCAGCCTGAGCGCGATCGCCTGCGCCTCCTCGGCCGGCGTCGCCACTTCCAGCGCGCTGACCCCGCCCAGGTTGCGCTCCCCCGGCTTCAAGGCGATCCAGCGGTGCGTCAGCTCCGCCGGCGCCAGCGCGGTTGCGATCGCGCGGCTGCGCGCGGGCGGCGCGTCGACTTCGCTCGTCGCCTGCCAGGTGCGGAACTCGCCCCGCCGCACGCCCATCCGCTCGAGCAGCAGCTTGAGGTGATATTGCGGGTGCGTCTCCTCCGCTTGGCGCCGCCGGCCGGTGACCGGATCGGGCGGGAACGGCCCCAGCGCCTCCCAGCCCTCCTCGTCCATCGCCAGGTCGAGCCCCGGCAGCACCACCATACCCTGCGCCAGTCCCGCGACGCTGCGCAGCACGCGCGCGATCGCCGGCGCGGCCGAGGTCACGCCCGCCGCGCACACGAACCCCGCCGGCGGCCGCTCCCGCCACACCTTCGCCACCCGATCGAGCAGCCGCCCCCGCCGATCGGCGAGGTCGATCCGCCCCAGCCGGGCCAGCTCCCCCGGCCAGCGGTCGAGCACCACCGCAAAGGTCGTCAGCGCTCGCTCCCAATGCGCGCTGAGCGGTTCGAACAGGCTGATCTCGCGCAACCGCCCGGGCGCCACCTCTTCCACCAGCAGCTGGTCGAGCGTGCGCGCAAGGTCGCCCGCCAGCCGCACCGCCTCGGCGCTGTCGATCGCCGGATCGGCCTCCTGCACCAGCCGCGCCAGGATCATCCGCCGCGCCATCGGCGCCACCGCGGGCGGCACCGGCTCCTCGGCATCGGCAGGATCGAACAATGGCCCCACCGCCTCGTCGATTTCGGGATCGCCGATCGCGACCAACCGCGGCAACAGGAGGCCGCTCCCGCTCGCGCGCACGAAGGCATCGGTGATCGCCCGCTTCGACCGGTTGGTCGGCACCAGCACGATGCCGCGCGCGAGCCCGGTCGGCTCGCCGCCGAAGCGCCGGATCAGCCCGGCCGCCAAGGCATCGGCGAAGGCACGATGCGGCGGGATGGTGTAGAGGTTGAGGCGCCGGGCAGCCGCCTCAGCCATGGGCCAGGATCGCCTCCGCCTCGCCGATCGCGGCCGGCTCGCCGATCTCGAACCACAGGCCCTGGTGGACCAGCCCCCAGGCGCGGCCCGCCTCGATCGCCCGCTGCCAGAAGAGATTGGTCGAGAACGGTCCTTCGGGCGCATCGGCGATGATGCGCGGATGGATCATCTGCACGCCGACATAGACGAACGGCGCCACCCGCCCGCGCTTGCGCCGCCCGGTGATGCGGCCCAGCGCGTCGAGGTGGAAATCCCCCTGCGCGCGATAGCCGTGGGCACGCGCATAGGGCACCATCAGCAGCAGCGCGTCCATCCGCTCGCCGTCCCACGCGGCAGCGAGCGCGCGGATCGCATCGGTCGGCCCGTCGATCCAGAGGCTGTCGGCGTTGATCACCAGGATCGGCTCGTCCCCCAGCAGCGGCCGCGCCTTCACCAGCCCGCCGCCCGTCTCCAGCAATTGCCCGCGCTCGTCGGAGATGACGACGTCGATGTCCTTCACCCGCGCCCTGAGGTGCGCCTCCAGCGCATCGGCGAGGTAATGGACATTGACCACCGCGCGCCTGACCCCGGCCGAGCGCAGTCGGTCGAAGACATGGTCGATCAAGGGCTTGCCCGCCACTTCGACTAGCGGCTTGGGCCGCGTCGCGGTGAGCGGCCGCATCCGCTTGCCGAGCCCCGCCGCCATCACCATCGCCGTTTCCGGCACATGGCCGCCCGGATCGGGTCTCAGCGCCAGCGTGCGCCCCTTGCTCATAGATGCCCGCCCACCACCATCGGATCGCCCCGCATCTCGGCGGGAATGTTCGCGTCGAACCACGCCCGGACCGGTGCCAGCACCGGCTGTTCGAGGTCACGGTTGAGATACCCCCACACGCGCGGGCACAGGCCGGGATAACGCGGCTTGCCGTCGCGCTGCCACAGACGGGTGAAGATACCGACGATCTTCGCGTTCCGCTGCGCGCCGAGTACGTGATAGGCGTCGACGAAGTCCTGTTCCGCCCCGGTGGTGCGCAGGTAGCGGTCGAGCAGCGCCTTCTCCAGCGCCGGATGCACGTCGCGCCGCGCATCCTGCAGCAGCGAGACGAGATCATAGGCGGGATGCCCCGCCAGCGCGTCCTGGAAATCGAGCAGCCCCATGAAACCTTTGCGCGGTCCATGCTCGATCAGCATGATGTTCTCGGCGTGATAGTCGCGCAGCACCGTCACCGTCGGACCGCTGAGCGCCAGGTGGAACACCTCGTTCCACGCCGCGCGATAACCCTCCACGTCCGGCTCGATCCCCACCGCCGGACAATACCATTCGGGCAGCAGCCCGGTCTCGCGGTGCAGGACCTGCTCGTCATATGACGGCAGCTCCGCCGCGCCATGTCCCGCCAATGCGATCAGCAGGTCCACCGCCTGCTCATAGAGCCGGAGCTCGCTCTCCGGCGCGGCATCGGCGGTCTCGCGCATCCGCGCGTCGCCGAAGTCCTCGAGCAGCACCAGCCCCTGATCGAGGTCGCGCGCATAGATCTCCGGTGCCGCGAAGCCGCGCTCGCTCAGCCATTCGGCGATGGTGATGAACGGCCGCGGATCCTCGTGCGGCGGCGGCGCGTCCATCAGCACGGCGCTGCGCCCGGGGGCTACCGCACGGAAATAGCGGCGGAACGAGGCATCCCCGGCGAGCGGCAACAGTTCGGCGTCGCCCCATCCCGCATTCGCGAGGAAATCCGGGGCCGCGGCGGGCGGGTTCATGTCGGCGGCGGCCATCGCTCCTTCCATGCCGCAGGCACCTCAGCTGTCAAGACGCGCGTGCCGTCCGCTGCGACGGAGAGCGTCAGCCATAAGGCGTCGCTCCATGCGCCGGCGTCCAGCCGCTCCGGCCATTCGACGATCAGCAGCGAATCCGCGCGGGCATCGTCGAGCCCCAGTTCATCGGCTTCGTCCGGGTCCTCGATGCGATAGAGATCGACATGCAGGACCGGAAAAGCGACCTCCGGCGGGTCGTAGGGCTGCACGATCGCGAAGCTCGGCGATGGCGCCTCGCCTTCCAGGCCGAGCGCCGTAAGCAACCCGCGCGCGATGCTGGTCTTACCGGCGCCGAGGGGGCCGGACAGCGCGATCACGTCGCCGGGGCGGGCGACACTCGCAAGGGCGCGCCCGAGCGCTTCGCTCGCTTCCGGAGAGGAGAGGATCAAAAGCTCCTCCCCGGCACGGGGAGGAGCTGAGGATCGCAAACCCCCTCACCGCGGCAGCTCCACGGTGACCAGCGTCCCCTCCCCCTGCTCGCTGATCAGCGAGATCGTCCCGCCGTGCGCCTCGACGAACTGCTTAGCGAGCGGCAGCCCCAGCCCCAGCGCCCGCTCGCCGCTCTGCGTGATCCCCGGCCGGGCGAAGCGATCGAACGCCCGCGCCACCGCCGTCTTGTCCATGCCCGGTCCGTCGTCGGACACCACGATCCGCGCCTTGACCTCGTCGCCGTCGAGATGCAGCAGCACCCGTCCGCCTTCATGCGTGCACGAGATGGCATGGCGCAGCAGATGCTCGATCGTCTGTCGCAACCGCTCGGGATCGCCGGTGACGCTGCCCGCCGATCCCAGCACGTCCAGCGCAAGCCCGATCCGCTTCGCCCGCGCCGACGCCGCCACGGTCTCGGCCGCGGCATTGGCGGTCAGCTCCAGGTCGACCGTCACCCGTTCGCCTGCCCTCGAGTCCTGCGTCAGGTCGAGCACGTCGTCGACCAGCGCGGACAGCCGCTCGACCGATTCGAGGATCGCCTGGACGTAACCGGTGCCGTTCTCGCTGAGCTCCCCCGCATAGCCGCCGTGGAGCAATTCGGCGAACCCCTTGATCGAGGTGAGCGGCGTGCGGAGCTCGTAGCTCATGTTGGCGACGAACTGGGTCTTGACCCGATCGGCCTCCTCCAGCGCTTCGTTGCGGTCGGTGAGCGCCCGTTCGATCCGCCGGCTGTCGGTGATGTCGAGCATCGTCAGCAGCGCGTTGCCGTCCGGCAGCGGCACCGCCGCGAACTCGAAATGCCGCCCGTCGGCGAAGCTCACCCGTCCGCCGCGCTGCTGCCGCTCGGCGGTGGCGGAGCGCACCAGCTCGCCGATCAGCGACGCGCGGGCCGGATTCTCCAGCTTCTCGCTCGCCCGCTTCGCCAGATCGTCGACGCGAGGATGCTTATTGAGCAATGCCTCCTCGAAGCCCCACAGCAGGCGGAACTTCTGGTTCCAGATCTGCAGCCGACCGTCCGAGGCGAACACCCCCAGCGCCTCGAACAGATTGTCGAACGTCGCGGTCCGGACGCGCAGCAGCGTGTCGCGCGCGCTGGCGAGCTGGACCTGTTCGGTGCGGTCCTCGAAGATCACCAGCAGCCCGCCATCGGGCAGCGGCTGCGCCACCACGCGCAGATGCGTGCCGCCGGGCAGGTGCCACGGCTCCTCGATCGCCTCCTGGTTGGCGCTCAGGAACCAGTCGCGCCGCTCGGCCTTCCAGCCGGGGAAGTCGCGCACCTCGGGCAGCCGCCCCGCCTCGCGCATCCGCTCGAGCACGCGATCGAACTCCGGCCGGTCCTTCACCCATTCCTCGCGCATCGCGAAGATGCGGCGAAACGGCTGATTGCAGAAGCTGAGCCCCCGGTCCGGCCCGAACTGCGCGACGCCGGCGGAGAGCCGGTCGAGCATCGCCCGCTGCGCATCGGCGAAGCGCTTGATCCCGCCCCGCGCCTGCTCAAGTTCCTCGATGTCGACCGCGAAGCCCGCCACGCCGCCCGAAGGCAGCGGCACGTCATGGATGCGCAGCATCCGCCGCGCGCCCCCGATCGTCGCCGGCACCGCCGCCACCTGCGGCTCCCTGGTGTCACGCGCGATAGCGGCATTGGCGAGCGGTCCCCCGATCGCGCCGCCCTCGACCAGCTCGAGCCCGCGGTCGATCACGTCGCGCGCGTCCTCGCCCTCGACGGCGCGGACATAGGCGGTGTTGACCATGGTGAGCGCCAGGTTGCGGTCGCGGTACCACATCGGCATCGGCGCCGCCTCGATCAGACCGGCCAGCGCGTCGAAGGCGGCGTGCAGCCGCTCGCTCTCCTGCGCGAGCCGGGCGATCTCCTCCTCGCTCTCGGTCGCGTCGAAGAACCACAGCACCACGCCGCCCGGCGCCAGCGCCGCCTCAGGTGCGCGCGCACCGCTGACGATGAGCTTGCGCGCCGATCCGCGCGTCGCAACGGAAAGGCGGAACGGCCGTCCCGCCTTGGCGGCGGCGGTCACTTCACCGGCTAGTATCTCGGCATCCGCGGGATCGAGTCCGGTATCGGGCGCCGAGAGATCGGTGAGGTATCTGGGCTCCGTCGCCAGCCCCAGCCAGTCGGCGACCCGTTGCGGCAGCTCGATCCGTCCATCCGAGCGCACCAGCGCCGCCTGCGCGGGCCCGCTCGCCAGCAACGCGGCATCGCGCCGGGCAACGTCCTTCAGGCGTACGCCGCTGCGCCGCCCTGCGAGGCCAACATAGAGCATTGCTGCGGCCCCGACGACGAGCACCGCCAGCACTGCACCGGCGATCATCGCGGCAGTGGTCGAAATGGTGATCATGTCGACAGGCACGAGCCCTCGCCCGCCCCGCATCGCCTGGCCTTCATCTGCCTTTCCTTAGGCGCTCCTCGCCGCAAAGGAAAAGGGCGGAGCGCCAAGGCGCCCCGCCCCTCTTCCGATCCGCTGGCGCGGAATCAGAACTTCACGTTCGCAGCCACCCTGAAATAGCGGCCGATGATGCCCGAGGAATAGGTCTTAAGGGCGTTCGCGCTGGTCGCGGCCGCCGGGAACGGCGGCTTGGTGTCGAACAGATTGTCGACGATGAACTTCAGCCCGAAGCGCTCGTTCACCTTCGCTCCCACCGTGGCGTTGAACAGCCACCAATCGCCGACGCCCATGATGTCGCGCGCATTCGCGGCCTCGTCGATGTCGAAGCGGCCCTTGCCGACATATTGCGCCTGGAACAGCAGGTTGAAGCTGTCGCTGTCATAGGTGAGGTTCGCCGTACCCGCATGGCGGGGATAGCCGATCTCGCCGGCGCGGTGGTCGATGTCACCGGCTCCGACCTGCTGCTCCAGCTTGTCGCGATAGAAATAGTTGATCGACAGGCCGGCGACGCCTCCGTTGTTGATTCCGACGCGGTTGAGCGGAAGCCGGTATGCCGCGACGACGCTGAGGCCCGCGGTCTCGTAGGACGCGGCGTTGTAATAGCCCTCGCGTATCATCGTGATCTGCCCGGCGGAATCGCGGTCGACGAGGCCGCAGAAGCTGTTCGGATAACCCGGCGAATCATAGCAGGCGTTGAGAATGTCGTCGCCGCCAAGCGAGGTGATCGCCCCCTTCAGCTTGATGTCGATCCAGTCGGCCGACAGCGAGAAGCCGGGGACGAAGCGCGGCTGCAGGATCACGCCGGCGGTCCAGCTGTTCGCCTTCTCGTTGTCGAGGTTCGGATTGCCCGACACCGTGACCGGAACGGTGAAGTCGCTGTAGTTCGACGTGAAGTCCGCGGTGTTGATTCCCGCTGCCTGGCAGTTCGCCTGGCGCACCGCCGGATTCGGACCGCTGTTGACGTAACGCGTATCGCAGGGGTCGCTGCCCAGGTCAAAAGCGCGTGACGTCGGATTGAACACCTCGGTGATCGCCGGCGAGCGGATCGACCGCGTGAAGTTGCCGCGGAAGGTGACGCCGCGGATGAAGCCGAGACGGCCGCCCGCCGTCCAGGTGAGGTCCCCGCCCGACAGCGAGTTGTCGACATAACGCGCGGCACCGTCGAACTCGAGCGTCTTGAGCCAGCTCAAGCCGTTGTCCTCGGTGACGAACGGAATCACCAGCTCACCGAACACCTCGTTGGTGTGATACGAGCCCTTGATCGGGTCGATCGGGATGCTGCGGCCATATTGCGTGCGCGTCCCGTCGCCATTGTCCTCGCCATAATAGAAGGCGCCCGGATCGAAGTCCGTTTCCTCGCGCCGGTGCTCATAGCCGGCGGAGATTTTCACATCGTTGCCGAACAGCGTGAAGATCGAACCCGTCAGGTTCGCGTTGAACACCAGCTGCTCGTTGACCGACACCGGCCGCGCTATCGCGAAGATATAGTCCGCGGCCGCCTGGCTGGCCTGCCCGACGCCGAAGATGTTCAGCGGCGCGCAGGTGCTGCTGATCGTCGGCGCGGTCGAGCTGGTGTAGCCCGGGCGGCAGACGATGTTGCCGCTGGCGTCGGTCACCGCGTCGAGCGCGTTGAAGAAGTTCTGGTTGTCCAGCTCGTAGTTGCGGCCCGTCGTCTTCGAATGGCCATAAGTGACCGAGGTCTCCCAGTTGAAGCTGCGGCCTCCCACCGAGAAGTCACCGGAAAGCCCGCCGACGAAGCGATAGGTCTCCACCGTCGCCTGCGAGCGGCCCGTGGTGAGGTCGCTCAGCGCACGGCCGATGTAGAAGCTGTCCTGGCCGGCGGGCAGGTTCGCCGCGATGATCGCGCGGTCGGCCGGGTTCAGATAGGGATTGTCGAGCGAGACGATCAGGTTGCCGTCGGGCGTGCCGGCATCGTCGAACAGCGCGGTATTGTAGTTCGGCTGGTCGATCAGATTGACGCCCTTGCTGTGCGTATACCAAGCCTCGCCGAACACGCGGACGTGATCGGTGATGTCGAAATGCCCCTGGACCGTTCCCATGTAGCGTTCCGAGGACGTCAGCAGATTCGTCTGGGCCGGCAGGTTGTAGCCGTTGCCGCCGCTGCTGATGTAGCCCTGGCGCATGACGGTGCCGAGGTCGAGCGGCGCCAGCCGCCCGTCCGCGCCGAACTGCAGCAGCTGGCCGGAGGCATCCCGGATGCCCGAGCGCGACGCAAGATAGTCATCGTCGCTGAACGGAACGCCACCGATCGTGAACGCGCTGTAGCGCTGCGCCGGATAGAGGACCCGCTGGAACGGCGAGTTCGCCGAAGCCGGCGGAGTGCCGAAGAAATACCCCTGAGAGGTGACCGATCGGTCGTTGGCGACCAAGCCGCTCGACTTGTTGTATTCGCCCGAAACGACGATGTTGCCCCGGCCGTCCGCGAAGTTCTTGCCGCCGAGGACGCTGACCCGGAACTCCCGCGCGTCGCCCCGGTCGGAGATGCCGTACTGCCCCTGGACGTCGAGACCCTGATAATCCTTCTTGAGGATGACGTTCACGGTGCCGGCGATCGCGTCGGAGCCATAGATCGGCGCGCCGCCGACGGCGACGGTCTCGACACGATCGATCAGCGTCGTCGGGATGTTGTTGAGGTCGACCTGCGTTCCCGCGTCCACCGGACCGAAGATGCTGGCCGTGTTCGACGAAACGAAGCGGCGGCCGTTGACGAGCACCAGCGTACGCTGGGTACCGAGGCCGAAGAAGTCGACGAAGGTCTGCGCAGGCCCGAACGACGACTGAGCGCCGGCATTGCTGTTACCCGGCGGGCCGAAGGCGGGCAGCTCGTTCAGCACCTGACCGACGTTGGTGTAACCGCGGGCTTCGATCTGCGCGGCGCCCACGACCAGCGTCGGCTGGACGGTATCGAACTCGGGCCGCGCGATGCGCGAGCCGGTGACGATGATCTCCTGCTCGTTCGCGCTCTCCTGCGTGTCCGGAGCGGCGCTCTGGTCTGAACCGGTCGTCTGCTCCTGCGGCGTATCCTGCCCGAAGGCCGGAACGGCGGCGATGACGGCGAGCAGCGATGCGGTCGCGGCGAGCGCCCCGCGGGCGCGAAGGGTCTTGGACATGATACTCCCTGGACTTGTTACTGTGATACTCCCCTCAACGCTCGTTCCTGCGCGTCGTGCCCCTCGTTCGCAAGCTAGCTAAGAAAGAGGCAACAGCCCTGTCGCACAAATGCAACACCGCGCCCGGACGGGGTCCGGACGCGGTGTTCTGCTTAACGCCGGCTTGCGGCCGGCTTACGATCAATAACGGTAATGATCCGGCTTGAACGGCCCCTCGATCGGCACGCCGATATAGGCCGCCTGCTTCTCGGTCAGCTTGGACAGCTTCACGCCCAGCTTATCGAGGTGCAGCGCCGCCACCTTCTCGTCGAGGTGCTTCGGCAGGACGTAGACCTCGTTCTTGTACTTGTCGGCGCCGGTCCACAGCTCGATCTGCGCCAGCACCTGGTTGGTGAAGCTGGACGACATCACGAAGCTCGGGTGCCCCGTTGCGTTGCCCAGGTTCACCAGGCGGCCCTTCGACAGCACGATGATCTTCTTGCCGTCGGGGAACTCGACCTCGTCGACCTGCGGCTTGATCTCGGTCCACTTGTAGTTGCTGAGCGCCGCGATCTGGATTTCGCTGTCGAAGTGGCCGATGTTGCACACGATCGCCATGTTCTTCATCTCGCGCATGTGGTCGAGCGTGATGACGTCGGCGTTGCCGGTCGCGGTGACGAAGATGTCGGCGCGCTTGGCCGCCTCTTCCATCGTCACGACCTCATAGCCCTCCATCGCCGCCTGCAGCGCGCAGATCGGGTCGATCTCGGTCACCAGCACGCGCGCGCCGCCGTTGCGCAGCGACGCCGCCGAGCCCTTGCCGACGTCGCCGAAGCCGGCGACCGCGGCGACCTTGCCTGCCAGCATCACGTCGGTGCCGCGGCGGATCGCGTCGACCAGCGATTCCTTGCAGCCGTAGAGATTGTCGAACTTCGACTTGGTGACGCTGTCATTGACGTTGATCGCCGGGAACGGAAGCTTGCCGCTCTTGGCCAGCTCGTAGAGGCGATGGACGCCGGTGGTGGTCTCCTCGCTGACGCCCTTGATCGCCTGCACGGTCTTGGTGAGGTAGCCCGGACGCTCGGCGAGGAAGCGCTTCAGCGTCGCGACGAAGATCTCCTCTTCCTCGTTGGTCGGGGTGAACAGCGCCTCGCCCGCCTCGACGCGCGCGCCCCACAGCGCGAACATGGTGGCGTCGCCGCCGTCGTCGAGGATCATGTTGGCGGTCTGGTCCGTCCCCCAATTGAAGATGCGGATGACGTAATCCCAATATTCCTCGAGCGTCTCGCCCTTCACCGCGAACACCGGCACGCCCGAGGCGGCGATGGCGGCGGCGGCGTGATCCTGGGTCGAGAAGATGTTGCATGACGCCCAGCGCACGTCGGCGCCGAGCGCGGTCAGCGTCTCGATGAGGACGGCGGTCTGGATCGTCATGTGCAGCGATCCGGTGATGCGCGCGCCCTTGAGCGGCTTGGACGCGCCGTACTCGGCACGCAGCGCCATCAGGCCGGGCATCTCGGTCTCGGCGATCTCGATCTCCTTGCGGCCGAAATCGGCGAGGGCGATGTCCTTGATGACGTAGTCGTTCGTGTCGGCGGCGAGAGCGGTGGCCACGGGCAGTCTCCGAATGAGTGAATGCCGCTGCCCCTAGCCGCAGCGGCGCCTGGAATCAAATATAAAGATATCTTTATATGTTCGGAAGAGCGGCGGGGATCGGCAGCAGGCTCGATTGGTCCAGATACGCCACCGATCCGTCACACCGGGGGGAACCGCCGTGCGCCGCAACCGTAGTACCGACACCGGCATCATCCCGGCCCATCATTCCGGCCCATCATTCGCTCGACCGAGCCGGCGATGCCGTTCGCCCACTCCAGGGAACCGCAGCAGCGGGAGGAGGATGATCATGAAGGTGAACGAATGCATGACGCGCGAGGTGCTGATCGTCGACCCCGGCGAGACGCTCCAGCGGGCCGCGCGCACGATGGCGGACATTGATGCCGGTGCGCTGCCGGTCGGCGAAAACGACCGGCTGATCGGGATGGTGACCGACCGCGACATCGCGATCCGCGGCGCCGGGCAGGGACGCGCCCCCAACGCGACCGTCCGCGAGGTGATGAGCCCGGAAATCCTCTATTGCTTCGAGGACGACGACGTCGAGGACGTCCTCAACAATATGGCCGAGATCCAGGTCCGCCGCCTGCCCGTGCTCGACCGCAACAAGCGGCTGGTCGGCGTGGTCTCGATCACCGATCTGGTCGACAGCGGCGGGGAAACGCACGCAGGCGAGGTGCTGCGCGAGATCGCCCGGCCGAGCGGACTGCACTCGCAGACGGCCTGATCCGGCACGGCCGGCTCATGGCTGCAGGTTCGCGCCCGCCGCCGCGCGCACCGCATCGGTCAGCGCGCGCAGCGACGCGGCGTGGAGCCGCGCGACGGTCCAATGGAGCTTGACCTCGACGGGCAGTGCCGGTGTCAATTCCACCAGATGTCCCGCAGCGATGTACGGCTGGGCCAAGGATAAAGGCTGCATTCCCCAGCCCAGGCCGGCAAGGGCGAGGTTCAGAAAACCTTGGGTCGACGGAACCCAATGCCTCGGCGCCTTGAGCGCGATGCCGTGCGCGTCCTTCGCCCAGCGCGCCTGCAGTGCGTCCCGCCGGTCGAAGCGCAGGTATGGCGCTTTCGCCAGCGTCTGAGCATTCACGCCGTCCTCGAAATACCTCGCCATGAAATCCGGGCTGGCGCAGGCGACATAGCGCAGCACGCCCAGCCCGATCGTCCTGCACCCCGGCACCGGCTCGGGGTCGGCGGTCACGGCCGCCAGCACCTCGCCGGACCGGAGGCGATCCGCGGTATGCGCCTCGTCCTCCAGCACCAGATCGAGCAAGGTGCCCGTGTCCCGGACGAACGCAGCGGCCGCATGAGGAAACCAGGTAGCCACGCTGTCGGCATTCACCGCGATCCTGAGCGTGAGCGGCGCCTCCACCCCTTCACCCGTCGAGGTCAGCACCGGCGTCAGCTCGGCTTCCAGCAGCCGAACCTTATCGAAATGCGCACACAGCGCCCGGCCGAGATCGGTGGGCAGGCACGGCTGTCCCCGGACGATCAGAATCGTCCCCAGACGCTCCTCATACCCGCGGATGCGCTGCGAGACCGCCGATGGCGTGATGCCGAGCGCCTCGGCCGCACGCTCGAAGCTGCCCTCGCGGATCACCGCGGCAACGGCGGCCAGAGCGGGATAGTCGAGCACGTGTGAAGCAATGCTTCATTGGCCTTAGGAAAACAAGTTTTCCTAATCCACGGCCGAGTGCCATTTCGCGGGGATGACAAACGGCATTTCCCCCTTTCTCACCGGCTTCGCCCTGTCGGCGGCACTCATCATGGCGATCGGCGCGCAGAATCTCTTCGTGCTGCGCCAGGGATTGAAGCGCGAGCACGTCGGCGCGATCGTGCTGTTCTGCGGCGGCGCCGACGCGCTGCTGATCGCGGCAGGCGTTGGCGGCGTCGGCGCCGTCCTCGCCGCCATCCCCCAGCTCACCAAGGCGCTGGCCTTCGCAGGCGCCGCGTTCCTCGGCTGGTACGGCGTCAAGGCGCTGCGGCGCATGGCGGCGCCCGATGCGATGGTCGTCGCCGGTGGCGGGGGGCTGACGCTCGGCCGGGCGATCGCCGCCACCGCCGGCTTCACCTTCCTCAATCCGCACGTCTATCTCGATACCGTGTTGCTGATGGGCGCAGCCGGATCGGCGCAGCCCGCCGATCTGCGCCCGCTGTTCGTCGCCGGAGCCGTTACCGCCAGCTTCGCCTGGTTCGCCGCGCTCGGCTATGGCGCGCGGTTGCTGGCACCGCTGTTCGCGCGGCCGGCGGCCTGGCGCGTGCTGGACGCGCTGGTCGGCGCGACGATGCTGGCGCTGGCGGGATCGCTGGCCCTGCGCGCGATCCTGTAGCCGGCTTCACGCCCGCACCAGCACGCTCGCCGTCACCTCCCCGTCGACCCGGAACCCCAGGCTCTCGTACAGCGCGATCGCACCGGCATTGGACGCGTAAGCATGGAGGAACGGCGTCTCGCCCCGCGCGAGCATCCGCTCGGCAACTGCCCGCATCAGCGCGCCTGCGTAACCGCGGCCGCGGAAGTCGGGGTGGGTGCACACTCCGCTCACCTCGGCCAGCCCCGGCATCCGCATCCGCTCGCCCGCCATCGCCACCAATCGCCCCTCCTGCCTCACCCCAATGAACGCGCCGAGCCTGTTGGTGTGCGCAACATAGGGTCCGGGCTCGGTCAGCATCGCCAGCGCGAACATCTCCGCCGCATCGTCCTCGCCGAGCGGCACGACCTCGAACGGCAGCTGCGGCGCCGGGGTGATCGCCTCTGCCACCATCTGCACGCACGCCGCCGAGCGATCCACCCGCGTTCCCGGCGGCGCGGGCCATAGCTCTTTCTCGACGGTCCACAGCTCGCCGTCCGGCGGCACCAGCGCCGCCAGCGCGGCAAGGCTCTCCGACGACCGGTCCCCCGCGGCGCCGAACACGCCATAATCGCGATTCAGCCGCCATGCCCGCGCATCCCCTTCGGCGAGCGCGGCCCAACCGCTCGTCAGAGCATTCCACACCGGCCGGTCGAGCAACCTCAACTTGGCACTTTCCTACGCGGGATTCATGCGGTGCCGGTCGAGCTCGCCAGCAGCCGCGGATCGATCCCCGCCGCGGCGAATCCCGCTTCCCAGCGATGATGCGCGGCGGTGTCGAACAACAGCCGCTCGTCGCCGGCGGTGTTGAACCAGCCGTGCCGCGTCATCTCGCCGTCGAGCTGCCCGGCGCCCCAGCCGGCATAGCCGAGCGCGACCAGCCAGCGCTCCGGCCCGGTGCCTTCGGCAATCGCACGCAGCACATCGATCGTGCCCGACAGCGCCCAGCGCCCCGCGACGTCGATCGTGTCTCCGCCCGACCAGTCGCGCGAATGCAGCACGAAGCCGCGCCGCGGCTCGACCGGCCCGCCGAGCAGCACCGGCCGGTCCTCGGCCTCCCCGGGATCGATCTCGAGCTGCCGCAGCACGTCATGGAAGCTCAGCGAGTCGATCAGCGTTCCCACGCCGATCCCCAGCGCGCCGTCGGTATCGTGCGCGCACATCGCGATCACGGCATGCTCGAAGCGCGGATCGCCGATGCCCGGCATCGCCAGCAGGAACTGACCGGTCAGGAACGAAGTCGACTCCATCCCCCCACCATAAAGGGCCCGCCGGCCGCGCACCACGCTTGAAAAATCCCACGATCCGTCCAACTGACCCGTCGACCGGCCACTTCGGCACGGGCAAGTCTGAAAGGAAGCGCGAATGACGATCAAGGTTGGCGACCGCCTGCCCAGCACGCAGCTTGTCAAGGCGACCGAGAATGGGCCAGAGGCGGTCAGCAGCGACGAATTCTTCAAGGGCCGCAAGGTGGCGCTGGTCGCGGTGCCCGGCGCCTTCACCCCGACCTGCTCGGCGCGCCACCTGCCGGGCTTCCTCGACAAGGCCGAGGAATTGAAGGCCAAGGGCGTCGACGAGATCGCCTTCACCTCGGTCAACGACGCCTTCGTGATGGGCGCGTGGAGCAAGGCGAACGAGGCCGCGGGCAAGGTGACGATGCTCGCCGACGGCAACGGCGAGTTCGCCCGCGAGGTCGGGCTCACCATGGACGGCTCGAAGTTCGGCATGGGCGAGCGCAGCCAGCGCTATTCGATGCTGGTCAACGACGGCGTGGTCGAACAGCTCAACGTCGAGCAGCCGGGCGCGTTCGAAGTGAGTTCGGCCGAGCATCTGCTGGGACAGCTTTGAGTTGAAGCGTTTCGGCGCAGCTGAAACGCGCTACGTCCCCTATACCGTTCCGGGAGCGGAACCGGCGGCGGGTACAACGGGTTGAATCCCGGTCATTAGGAAAGGGATTCGAGACGATGGCCACCCAGACCGATTTCGCCACCCCGGAGACGGGCACGAGCGAGCGCAAGACCTTCTTCACGCAGGCGCAGGAGACCGCGACCAGCGCCTTCAACTCCACTGCCTCCGCGGTACGGGAGCACCCGGTCGCCGCCGCCGCGGCGGTCGCAGGGGCTGCCGCCGCGGTCGCCGGCGCCGCCTATGGCGCGTCGAGGCTGATGAGCAACGGCAGCAGCAAGAGCGCGTCGCGGAAGAAGTAAGGAAGGTCCCGCACCTCATCCCGTTCGCCCTGAGCTTGTCGAAGGGTCGCCTTTCTTCTTAGTGATCTGGAACAAGAAGGACGGCCCTTCGACAAGCTCAGGGCGAACGGGAGCGGAACTGGCGACTTGCCAGCGTCATCTTCACGGCTTAACCGCTGAAGATGACCCAAGCCGCTGACATCGTCGCCGAGCTCGACCGCCTCTACCAGGCCTCGATCGAGCGCCTAAAGGCCGCTCTCAACCGCTACCTCACCGACGGCACCCCGCCTGCGCCGGCGAGCCGCTTCGACGGCAGCTTCGCCTATCCCGAGATCCGCCTCACCTACCGCCCGGGCGCCGACCGCCCGACGCCGCTGCGCTCTTTCGGCCGCCTGGTCGATCCCGGCGACTACGGCATCAGCGTCACCAAGCCGGCGATGTTCGCCGACTATCTGACCGAGCAGCTCACCCTGCTGATCGAAGACTACGACGTCGAGGTCCGCGCGGTCGAGGGCCGGCAGGAGATCCCCTTCCCCTATGTCCTCGATCCCGGCCACGCGCTGAGCCTCGACGAGGTCTCCGCCGCCGAGCTCGCCCGCCATTTCCCCGCGACCGAGCTCGCCCATATCGGCGACGAGATCGCCGACGGCCTGTGGGCCAGCGTCGACCACACCCGCCCGCTCGCGCTGTTCGACGGCCTGCGCACCGACTTCAGCCTCGCGCGCCTGCGCCACTACACCGGCACCCCGCCCGAGCATGTCCAGCGCTACGTCCTGTTCACCAACTATCACCGCTACGTCGACGAATTCGTCCGCTGGGCGGCGTCGCAGCTCGGCGACGGCAACCGCTTCACCGCCCTTTCCGGCGCCGGCGGGGTGGTGATCGAGTCGCCCGACGACGTCGACGTCATCGTCAGCGACAGCGCGTGGCGGCGTCACCAGATGCCGGCTTACCACCTGATCGCGCCCGACCGCACCGGCATCACGCTGGTCAACATCGGCGTCGGCCCGTCCAACGCCAAGACGATCTGCGACCATCTCGCGGTGATGCGGCCGGAGGCGTGGCTGATGATCGGCCACTGCGGCGGCCTGCGCCCTAGCCAGCGGATCGGCGACTATGTCCTCGCCCATGCGTACCTGCGCGACGACCACGTCCTCGACGACGTGCTGCCGCCGGAGATCCCGGTTCCCGCCATCGCCGAGATCCAGCAGGCGCTCGCCCGCGCTGCGGAGACCGTCTCCGGCCAGTCGGGCGACGAGCTCAAGCGCCGCCTCAGGACCGGCACCATCGTCACCACCGACGACCGCAATTGGGAGCTGCGCTTCTCGCGCTCGGCGCTGCGCTTCTCGCTGTCCCGCGCGGTCGGTATCGACATGGAATCGGCGACGATCGCCGCGCAGGGCTATCGTTTCCGCGTCCCCTACGGCACGCTGCTCTGCGTCTCGGACAAGCCGCTCCACGGCGAGCTCAAGCTGCCGGGCCAGGCCAATCGCTTCTACGAGCGCGCGATCAACGAGCATATGCGCATCGGCATCGAGACCTGCGAGGAGCTCCGCCGCGAGGGCGCCAAGCTCCACAGCCGCAAGCTCCGGGCATTCAGCGAACCACCCTTCCGTTGATGGAGGGAAACCGGCTAGGAGTTGGGCGTTAGGCGTTGGAACAACAGGGAGCGATAGCGATGGCCACTCCGCCGAAGAAGCCGACCGGCACCCCCACCCCGCCGCGCCGCAAGGCGGCCGCGCGCAAGGCGACGCCGAAGGCGAGCGCGCCCAAATCCCCCGAAGGCGCCAGCGACGAGACGCCGACTCCCGCGCCCAAGCCCCGCGCCACCAAGGCCGCCGCACCGCGCACGCGCAGCCGCAAGACCGAGACCGGCACCACGCGCAGCGCTTCCGCCGCACGCAAGCCGGGTGCGGTCGCCTCCGCCGCCAAGACGGTGACCGCCGCCGCCTCCGACGCCGCGAAGACCGTCACCACCGCCGCGACGGACGCGGGCAAGGCGATCGCCGCCTCGCCCCCCGGCAAGCTGGTGACCGAAACCCGCGAGAAGGTCGGCGACAAGACCTTCTTCGGCGCGCTGATCGGCGGCGCCCTGGCGATCGGCGCGACCGTCGCCGGCATCTTCCTCGCGCGCCGGCCGAAAGCGGACGGCAAGGCAAAAGGGGATGCGCCGAAATCCTAGGGTGGCGGCGAGCGCTATTTGGCTAGGGCGTAGTCGATCCACACGGTGACGGCGACCGATTGCTCGCCGGGTTTGACAGGCGCCTTGGCCCGACCGGCGGCATAGCCCGTCACGATGATGTCGTTGTCACCGTCGTGACGCGCCGACCGCTCGCTCACCCGCAACACGCGGGCAATCCTCATCCCCAATGCGGCTGCATAGTCCCGCGCCTGCCGTTCCGCGGCGGCAACGGCGTCGGTCCGTGCCTTGGCCTTCAGCGGCGCATCGTCGCTGAAGGAGAAGGTCGGTCCATTGAGTCCCGTCGCACCCGCATTCATCAATGCGTCGATGACGCGCGGCGCGGCGCCGATGTCGCGAATCCTGATCGAGAGCCGATTGCTCGCCCGATAGCCGATGATCTCGTCAGTCTCGCCGCCATCCTTGTCGGGACGATAGCGCGGTCCGACGCTCAGATCGCTGGTACGGACGTCGGCATCGGCGACGCCGGCTTCACGCACTGCGCCGACCAGCCGCTCGGCCACCTTCGCGTTGGCGGCGAGCGCCGCCTGCGCCGTCGTCCCGTCGCTCGTCACGCTCGTCGAGAATTCCGCGATGTCGGGCGTCGCCTTCGCCTCGCCGGCAGCATTGACCTCGAGCAGCGTCTCGCCGGGCGCGAGCGTCGTCAGCGCCGTCTGGGCCGACGCCGGCATGGCCGCCATAAGGGCCGATGCGGCCAGGATCGTCCTTCGCTTCATCACTTCCCCTCCGCCAGAAACGCCGCGATCGTCTGCCCCAGCTCGGGCTTGGTCACCGCGCTCATGTGATTGCCCGGCACCTCGGCATAGCGCGCGTCGGCGAGCGTGTCGGCGAGCTGCTGGCCCGATCCGTTGTCGTCATCGTCCGCCCCGTTCACCACCAGCGCCGGCACGTCGATCGCCGCCAGCTCTGCCTCGCTCGTGTCAACGAAGGTATTGAGAATCAGCAACAGCGCCTCGGGATCGCCCTTGGTTGTCTTGAGGAACGCTTCGGTCATCCATTCGGACGTGCCGCGCTCGAAGCTGCCGAGGTTGGTGAGGACCCGGCGGAAATAGCCGCCCCGCCCTTCGGTGTGGACGATCCCCTGGAACCCCATGCCCGACAGCACCACCCGCCGCGGCCGCGCGCCGCCCACCAGCATCCGCACGCTCGTCCGCCCGCCCAGCGAATAGCCGACCAAGTCGTAATCGCTCAGCCCCAGATGCTCGAGCAGCGCGAAGCCGTCCCGCATCAGCACGTCGGGCGGATAGGCGGCTGGATCGTGCGGCTTGTCGCTGTCGCCGTGCGCGCGCAGGTCCGGCATGATCACGCGGAAGCCCTCGGCCGCCACCGCCGCGGCATGGCTGTAGCGGATCCAGTTGGTATGGGCATTCGAGAAATAGCCGTGGATCATCACCACCGGCCGTCCCTCTCCCATCTCCCGCCAGGCGAGGCGGACGCCGTCGAAGCTCTCGAAATATTCAGGGGACTCGGCCAAGGCTTTCCATCCAGCGGGCGACGATGCGCGGGTTGTCCTCGGTCCGTGAGGTCGGCAGGTGGCTGGTGTCAAGCCATTGGGGATGCCAGCTCTCGACGCCCGAATGACTGACCGGGCGGAAGCGCGACGGATCGTCGAAGCTGCCGACGGTCAGGTCCATGCGGTCGTGGCCGTCCGATTCATAGGTGAGCGGCGTCCCGCAATGCGCGCAGAACCCCCGCCTGGCGAAGGATGAGGAGGCGTAGCGGTCCGGCTCCTCGGTCGTCCATTCCACGTCCGCCTTCATCACGTTCTTGAACGCGATCGATACGCCGCCGGTTGCCCGCTGGCACATCCGGCAATGGCAGAGATAGGCCTCGTCGTCCGCGATCGTCACGCGATAGCGCTTGGCGCCGCATTGGCAGCCGCCGGTCATCGGTTCGCTCATCTCCTCGTCCTTCCCGTGCAATCGTGATTGCGCATTGTGCATGTTGCATGTGCTAGCTATATATAAGCACGCTCATTATATGCCGGCCTATGAGTGACAACAGCCTGGCCTTTCTCATCAGCGACGTCTCGCGCCTGATGCGCAAGCGCTTCGACGAGCGCGCGCGCAGCTTTGGCGCGACGCGTGCGCAGTGGAAGACATTGGCGATCGTGTCGCGTCATCAGGGCATCAACCAAGGCGGGCTCGCGGAGTTGCTCGAGGTCGAACCGATCACGCTGTCCCGCATGCTCGACCGGCTGGAGCAATCCGGCCTGGTCGAGCGCCGCCGCGATCCCACCGACCGCCGCGCCTGGCGCATCTACCTGACCGACGCGGCGCAGCCGGTGATCGATCAGGCCCATGGCTGCGGCGCCGAGCTGATGGAGGCCGCGCTGCTCGGCGTCGACGCGCGGGAAAGCGCCGCCGTCACCACCGCGCTCCAGAAGATCCGCGACAATCTCGCCCAGTTCGATCCCGAAAAGACCATAAAAGAGACCGCCAATGGCTGACGCCGATCCCAAGATCGAAACCTCCGCGGGGACGGAGGTGACCCTCGAGCCCGCAGCGCCCGCGAGGAAGCGCCGCGGCCTGCTGCGCCCGATCCTGATGTTCGGCGTGCCGCTGATCGTCGTCGCCATCGCCGGCTATTTCTGGGCGATCTCCGGCCGGTCGGTCTCGACCGACAACGCCTATGTCCACCAGGACAAGACCTCGGTCTCGGCCGATGTCGCCGGCAAGATCGTCTCGGTCGACGTGCGCGAGAACCAGCACGTCAACGCCGGCGACGTGCTGTTCCGCATCGATCCCGAGCCCTATCGCATCGCCATCACCCAGGCGGACGCGGCGATCGCCAATGCGCAGGTCGAGCTCCAGACGCTGCAGACCAGCTACGTCGGCACCGGCGCCGATATCCAGGCGGCGAAGGACCGGATCAAGCAGGCGCAGGAGGATTACGACCGCCAGGCCGCGCTGATGAAGCAGGGCTTCACCACCCGCGCGAACTTCCAGGCCGCCCAGCACGCGCTCGAACAGGCGCGCGCCGCCTATCAGAGCGCGCTCGCCGACGCGGCCGAGGCGCGGTCGAAGCTCGCTACCGGCTCGGCCGTTCCCGGCCAGAACCCGGCGATCGCCGCCGCCGTCGCCCAGCGCAACAAGGCGATGCTCGACCTCCAGCGCTCGGTGGTGCGCGCGCCGATCAGCGGGCAGGTCAGCCAGACCGACCGGCTGGTGCTCGGCCAGTATATGATGGCGGGCCTGCCGGCGGTGACGATCGTCGCGGACCAGAACAGCTGGGTCGAGGCGAACTTCAAGGAAACCGACCTCAACCACATGCGCGTCGGCCAGCCGGCGGAGGTCAGCTTCGATGCCTATCGCGGGCTCAAGCTCAAGGGCCATGTCCAGTCGATCGGCGCCGGCACCGGCAGCGAGTTCTCGGTGCTCCCGGCGCAGAACGCCAACGGCAACTGGGTGAAGGTCACCCAGCGCGTGCCGGTGCGCATCGCCATCGACGAAAAGAGCCCGCGCCAGCTCATCGCCGGCCTGTCGGCGGATGTGACGGTCGACTTGAGAGGTGGGAAGTAAGCACCGTCGTGGCCACCGCAGCAGCCTCGACAGCACAGGCGCCATCCGCGCCGCCCGCACCGGACGGCGCCGCGCTCTACACGCCTAATCGCCCGCTGCTCACCGTCGGCGTGATGCTGGCGACGATCATGCAGATCCTCGACTCGACGATCGCCAACGTCGCGCTTCCGCACATGCAGGCGACGCTCAGCGCCACCGCCGACACCATCACCTGGGTGCTGACCAGCTACATCGTCGCCTCGGCGATCGCGATCCCGATCACCGGCTGGCTCGCCGACCGTATCGGATCGCGCAACCTGTTCCTGTGGTCGGTCGCGGGCTTCATCGTCTCCTCGGCGCTGTGCGGCATGGCGACCGGCCTCACCGAGATGGTGGCGTTCCGCCTGCTCCAGGGCATCAGCGCCGCCTTCATGAACCCGCTCAGCCAGACGGTGCTGCTCGACATCAACCCGCCCGAGAAGCAGGCCAAGGCGATGTCGATCTGGGGGATGGGCATCATGGTCGGTCCGATCCTGGGGCCGGTGATCGGCGGCTGGCTCACCGACAACTACAACTGGCGCTGGGTCTTCTACGTCAACCTGCCACTCGGCGTGTTCTGCTTCGCGGTGCTGTGGTGGCTGCTCCCCTCCCGCCCGGTCCGCAGGCGCGAGTTCGACATCACCGGCTTCGCGCTGCTCTCGCTCGGCATCGCGTCGCTGCAGCTCATGCTCGACCGCGGCCAGAACCAGGACTGGTTCTCCTCGACCGAGGTGGTGATCGAGGCGCTGGTCGCCGGCATCGCGCTGTGGATGGCGATCGTCCACATGTTCACCGCCAAGAAGCCGATGTTCGACCGCGAGCTGTGGAGGAACCGCAATCTCGTGACGGCCATCCTGTTCATGCTGGTGATCGGCGTGGTGATGATGGCGACGATGGCGCTGCTGCCGCCGATGCTGCAGAACCTCTACGGCTATCCGGTGCTCGACACCGGCGTGCTGCTGATGCCGCGCGGGTTCGGCATCGTGTTCAGCATGTTCCTCGCCGCCAACCTCACCCAGCGCGGCTTCGATCCGCGCATCCTGGTCGGCGTCGGCTTCGTCGTCGCCGCCTTCTCGCTGTGGCAGATGACCCAGTGGACGATCGTGATGAGCTCGACCCCGTTCATCGTCTCCGGCCTCATCCAGGGGCTCGGCATGGGGCTGATCTTCATGCCGCTGCAGAGCATGGCCTTCGCGACGCTGCCGCCGCACTACCGCACCGAGGGGTCGAGCCTCATGAACCTGATGCGCAACGTCGGCGCGTCGGTCGGCATCTCGGGCGTGACCGCGCTGCTCGCGCAGAACATCCAGGTCAGCCATTCCGAAGTCGGCCAGCATGTGACGGCCGAGACACTGGGCACGCTCGATCCGTCGCTGCTCGGCATAGGCGGCAGTATCGGCGATTCGGTGATGGCGATGATCGATGGCGAAGTGAACCGGCAAGCGGCGATGATCGCTTATCTCGACGACTTCAAGGCGATGATGATCGTCACCGCCCTGTCGATCCCGCTGGTGCTGTTCCTCAAGAAGCCGCCGCGGCCGAAGGCGAGCGAGAAGGCGGCGCCGGTCGACCTTCACTAATTGCTGCGGCCGCCCTAGATCGCTCCCAACCTTCAGGAGCCATCTCATGTCCGCCGATCCGATCGTCATCGCTTCCTACGCCCGCACCCCGATGGGCAGCTTCCAGGGCTCGCTGACCGATGCGTCGGCGACGGATCTCGGCGCGGTCGCGGTCGGCGCCGCGGTCGAGCGTGCGGGACTCAAGGGCGAAGCGATCGAGCGCATCTACATGGGCTGCGTGCTTCCCGCCGGTCTCGGCCAGGCACCCGCCCGGCAGGCGGCGCTCAAGGCGGGGCTGCCCGACCATATCGAGGCGACCACGGTCAACAAGATGTGCGGCAGCGGCATGCAGGCCGCGATCCTCGCCGCCGACGCGCTCGCCGCCGGATCGGTCGACCTGCTGATCGCCGGCGGCATGGAGAGCATGACCAACGCGCCCTACCTTTCGCTCCGCCACCGCGGCGGCGCGCGCATCGGCCATGACGTGCTCAAGGACCATATGTACCTCGACGGCCTCGAGGACGCCTATGAGCCCGGCAAGCTGATGGGCAATTTCGCCGAGGATGTCGCGGTCGAGTATCAGTTCACCCGCGAGGCGCAGGACGCCTATGCGATCGAATCGCTCACCCGCGCGCAGAAGGCGCAGCAATCGGGCGCCTTCGACCGCGAGATCGTTCCGGTCGAGGTCAAGACCCGCAAGGGCGTCGTCACCGTCACGCTCGACGAGCAGCCGGCCAAGGCCGACCCCGCCAAGATCCCGACGCTCAAGCCTGCCTTCTCCAGGGACGGCACCATCACCGCCGCCAATGCCTCGTCGATCTCGGACGGCGCCGCCGCGCTGGTGATGACCCGCGCGTCGGTCGCGGAGAAATACGGCCTCGATCCGGTCGCGCGCATCGTCGCCCATGCCGCCCATGCCCACGCCCCGTCGCGCTTCACCACCGCGCCGGTGTTCGCGATGAAAAAGGCGCTGGAGACGGCCGGCTGGGACCTGAAGGACGTCGATCTGTTCGAGGTTAACGAAGCCTTCGCCACGGTCGCCATGATCGCGATGCGCGACCTCGGCATTCCGCACGACCGGCTCAACATCCACGGCGGCGCCTGCGCGCTCGGCCATCCGATCGGCGCGAGCGGCGCGCGTATCCTCGCAACGCTGATGTCCGCACTCGAGACCACCGGCCAGAAGCGCGGCCTCGCCTCGCTCTGCATCGGCGGCGGCGAGGCGACGGCGGTCGCGGTGGAGATGCTGCGCTAGGCGCCGACTCCTTCCGTCCGATCGGTCGGGCGGATCATTTCCGCTTGTTAAGCAAAACATTGCCGGATTGTTGCCGGAACCGCGATTCTGTAACATCTTTGCCACATAATCGCGGCGTTCTGCATCGTGGCGGCTTGCCAACCTTGCCGCCGTCCTTCCCTCATGCAGACTTCGCTGCACCGCAGCACATGCGCTGCGGGCGCGAAAGCATCACGCCCGTGATGCTCAAACGGGGGAACCATCTGTGGCTATCTCGATACGGCAATGCTTGCTTGCCTCGACCTTCTTCGTCGTCGCCGTGGCACCGGCACATGCACAGGATACGACATCGCTGGAAACGACCGCGGCGCAGACCGATGAATCCCGAGCGGATTCCGAGATCGTGGTTACGGGGACGCGCATCGCGCGCGCCAATCTCGAATACGCCAGTCCGGTTGCCGTGATCGGCGAGCAGGAGATCCAGTTCCGTCAGCCCGGCACTGCCGATGACCTGCTCCGCAACTTCCCCGGCATCCGCCCGTCGCTGGGCGCCGGCGTCAACAACGGGTCGGACGGCTCGGCGACGGTCGAGCTTCGCGGTATCGGCGCGCAACGCACGATGGTGCTGCTCGATGGCCGCAGGCTCGTACCGTTCGGCCTCGACGGCCTGACCGATACCAACAACGTCCCCGTCGCGCTCATCGAGCAGGTCCAGGTGCTGACCGGCGGCGCCTCGTCGACCTACGGTGCCGACGCCGTCGCGGGCGTCGTCAACTTCATCACCAAGCGCAACTTCACGGGCATCGACGCGAGCGCGAGCTACCGCATCTCCGAACGCGGCGACGCTGCCCGTTTCAAGGCGGACGTGGTGCTCGGCGCCAACATCGACGACGGTCGCGGCAACGTCGTCTTCAGCGTCGGCTACACCAAAGCCAACCCGCTCCTGCACACCGCCCGCTCGATCAGCGAGGTTCCGATCAGCTCGACGACCGGACAATTCTCCGGCGCGACGGCCGCACAGGTCACGATCTTCGCCTCGCCGACCAACGCCGCGCTTGGGCTGCCGGCCAGCAGCTTCGGCGCAGTCGTCGATCCCAGCACCGGCCGGCTGAGGGCGGCGACCGCTTCGGATACCTACAACACGAACAACGGCACCTATTTCCAGACGCCGCTCGACCGCATCAATTTCTATTCGGCCGGCCGCTACGAGATCACCGACGGCGTCGAATTCTATTCGAGCGCGATGTTCACGCGTAACAAGGTGAGATTGCAGCTCGCCTCGTCCGGCACGTTCAGCAACACCTATCAGCTCGCGTTGAACAATCCCTATCTGCCCGCCGGCGTCCGCGGCCAGCTCTGTGCCGCGCGCGGGATCAGCGCTGCGAGCTGCGATGCAGCCGCTGCCGTCCAGGGCGGACCGGGCACGGCCGGCTATCTGGAGATCCCGGTGATCGCGCAGCGCCGCTTCACCGAATACGGCCCGCGCGGCAACGTCGTCGAATCCGAGATGTTCCAGGTGCAGGGCGGCTTCCGCGGCAACATCACCTCGGGGTTGAAGTACGACTTCTCGGCGCAATATGGCGAGACGACCCAGAACCAGACCCGCGAGAACTGGGGATCGTACAGCAAGGTCCAGCAGGCGCTGCGTGCCTATCGCGCGGCCGACGGCACGCTCCGCTGCGTCGACACCAGCAACAACTGCGTGCCGCTGAACCTGTTCGGCGCGAACGGATCGATCACCCCCGAACAGCTCGCCTTCATCGATCTCGACGCGATCATCAACCGCAAGGTGCGCCAGACCGTCGTGACCGGCAGCGTCAACGGCGACCTGTTCGCCTCGCCGTTCGCCAGCAACAAGATCGCCTTCGCGGTCGGCGGCGAGTATCGCAAGATCTCGGCGGCCAGCCAGCCCGACGGCCCGTCGCAGATCCAGGGCGAGGTGCTCGGAACCGGCGCGCGCACGCCGCCCGATTTCGGCCAGTACAGCGTCAAGGAAGTCTTCGGCGAGATCAACGCCCCGCTGATCGAGGACAAGCCGTTCTTCTATCGCCTGAGCGTCGAAGCCGCCGTCCGCTATTCGGACTATACCACGACCGGCGGCAGCACGACCTGGAAGGCCGGCGGCACCTGGGAGCCCTATCAGGGGTTCAAGTTCCGCGGCACCTATCAGGTGGCGGTGCGCTCGCCCAACATCCAGGAGCTGTACCAGTCGCCGGTGCAGGCGCTCGGCAACCTGACGGTCGATCCGTGCCAGGGCGCGGTGTCAGGCGGACTGGCCGCGCTCTGCGTGGCGACCGGCGCCCCTGCGGGCACGATCGGCTCGATCCCTGCGCCGACCTCGGGCCAGATCAACAACACCACCTCGGGCAACCGCGACCTCGATGTCGAGCGCGCCAAGACCTATACGCTGGGCGGCGCGTTCACGCCGAGCTTCATGCCCGGCTTCGCGCTGACCGTCGATTACTTCAACATCCGCGTCCGCGACGCGATCACCCAGCCGGCGCAGTCGGACATCCTCAACGGCTGCTATTCGGCAGCGCTGAATCCCGGCTTCACCTACAATGCGTTCTGCCAGCTGATCGGGCGCAACCCGCTCACCGGCAGCCTCAACGGCGCGGGCGAGACGCCGGGCGTGATCCTGACCTATTCGAACCTGGGCGTGATCGAGACGGCCGGTGTCGACATCGGCCTGTCACAGCGCACGAAGATGGAGGATCTGGGGATCAACGACGAGGGCACGCTCTCGCTCGAATTCAACGCGACCCGTCTCAGCTATTATCACTTCCAGGCCACGCCGAATGCGATCAACCGCGATTGCACCGGCTATTACAGCGCGGGCGGATGCACCAACCCGCGCGCGAAATGGCGCTGGAACAGCCGCCTGACCTATGCTCGGGAGCTGTTCGACATCTCGCTCTTGTGGACGCACATCAGCGCGGTCTCGCTCGAGCCGTATCTGGCGACGCGTCTTCCGGGCGATGTCCCACAGCCGGGTGGGCCGAACCCCACCACCGTCCTGGAGGCGTTCCGCAGCATCCCGGCATACGACTATTATGACCTGGCATTCCGGGTGAAGCCGACCGACACCGTCGAGTTCAGCCTCACCGTGAACAACCTGCTGGACAAGAAGCCGCCGCTGGTCGGATCGGGCGTGGGCGGCACGACGTTCAACAGCGGCAACACCTTCCCGACAATCTATGATCCGATCGGGCGGTCGTTCACCATGGGCGCGCGTCTCAAGTTCTGACGCGCGGCTGTTGCCGAACAATCGGGGCGGTCGTCGCAGGGCGGCCGCCCCTTTTCTTGAAATTCCCCGGACCGGCGAAGCGTCTCAGATCGCCAGCGAATAGCAGCGGTTGAACTCGGTCAGCTCATAGTCGCCGAACGGCCCGCTGGGCGTGAAGCCTGCCGCTTCGTACATTGCCCGCGCCGGTGCGAACGCGTCGTTGGTGCCGGTCTCCAAACTTACCCGCCGGTAGCCGCGTGAACGTGCCTCGGCGATCAGGTGCTCGAGCATCGCCTTGGCAACGCCTCTGCGGAGCTGATCCGGCGCGGTGCGCATCGACTTGAGCTCGCCGTGGTCCGGCGCGAGCTCCTTGAGCGCGCCGAGCCCGAGCAGCGTCTCGCCCTCCCAAGCAGCGAAGACGGACAGAGCGGGATCACGCAGCCCGCTGAGGTCGAGCGCGAAGGCGCTGCCCGGCGGCGAGTTGCGATGGGCCTCGCGCAGATGATGCTCGATGAGCGCAACGACCGCGGGATGATCGAGGTCCGCCGGCACGATCCTCACGGCACGTCCTCGCCCGGATCGACGCCCCAGAGGTGGATCGCCTCGACATAGCCCGCGCGACCTTTGACGTCGAACCGGCACCAGCCGCGGCTGCACTTGCTGATCCTGCCGACCACCCCAGGCGCCGCGCGCCACTGGATCGCCGCGTTCGCATCCGGCGCGGATCGCATCGCCACGATCGTGTCGGTAACGTAGCCGGTACGCGCGTCGGTCAGCAGGTTGGCGAGCATCCACCCCTGCGTGCCGCCGGGGTCCTCGACCTTGCGCCATTCCTTGTAGATGTCGACCACCTTCACCGGCAGCCCGGCGCGCTGGTAAAGCCAGCTCGCCGGATAGTTGCGCCCGGGGCCGGTGCGCATCCGCGCCTGCCCGGCGTTGATCGAGGCATAATAGGGTGTCTTGCGGGTCTGCGCCTCGGCGGACGCGGCGAGTCCGGCGGCGATCGTCGCCATGACCAGCAGCTTTGCGATGCGCATTGTCGTCCCTCCGCTCATAACGCGATCTAGCGAGCGATCGGCGCAAGGTTCAACCGTTGACTGACCCTCGCCACCTCGCCAATTCGGGACTCGATGGCCAGCCGTCCCGCCCGTCCCAAGGTCGTCGTCACCCGCGAGCTGCCGATCGCGGTGATGGACCGGCTCGAAACGCTGTTCGACGCGACGCTCAATCGCGACGATGCGCCGGTCGATCTCGCCGCGGCGATGGCCGACACCGACGTCCTGGTCCCGACCGTCACCGACCAGATCACCGCCGAGCTGATCGCCGGTGCCGGCGAGCGGCTCAAGCTGATCGCCAATTTCGGCGCCGGCGTGAACCACATCGACCTCAAGGCCGCCCGGGCCCGCGGGATCATCGTCACCAACACGCCCGGCGTGCTGACCGAAGACACCGCCGACATGACGATGGCGCTGATCGTCGCGGTGCCGCGCCGGCTGGTCGAGGGCGAGAAGCTGGTGCGGTCGGGCGGGTGGAAGGGCTGGTCGCCCGGCGGCGTGCTCGGTCACCGCATCGGCGGCAAGGCGCTCGGCATCCTCGGCATGGGCCGGATCGGCCAGGCGGTCGCCCGCCGTGCCCGTGCCTTCGGCCTCTCGATCCATTACCACAACCGCCATCGCCTGCCCGCGGTGATCGAGGAGGAGCTCGGCGCCACCTGGCACGCCGATCTCGATGAGATGCTGGGGATGATCGACATCCTGACGATCCACACCCCGCGCAGCCCCGACACCGAGAATCTGATCGACGCCCGCCGCATCGCGCTGATGCGGCCACACGTCTATCTCATCAACACCTCACGCGGCGGCATCGTCGACGAGGATGCGATGATTGCCGCGCTGGAGATGGGGCGCCTTGCCGGGGCCGGCCTCGACGTGTGGACGCACGAGCCCGCGATCGATCCGCGCCTGCTGGCGCTGCCCAATGTCGTGATGACACCGCACATGGGCTCGGCGACCTTCGAGGGCCGGCTGGCGACCGGCGAGAAGGTGATCGCCAACATCCGCGCCTGGGCCGACGGCCACCGCCCGCCCGACCAGGTGCTCGAAGGCTGGGCCTGAAGGAGCCGCCGCAACCATTTGGCAAGGGTCGTCGTTTCGCCTCTGTGTCATTCCGGTTGCGAAAGGCTCACCCATGAAGCGCTATGCCTATGCGTGGATCACCCTCGCCTTCTTCCTCGGTTCGCTCGCGCTGCACTGGTTCTTCGGCTGGCAAGCCTTCGTCGATGAAGCGACCCAGCACAGTCAGGCGCCGGAGGTTTCCGGCTATCTCCATGAGATGCTGCGCGATACCTTCGAGAACTGGCAGTCGGAGTTCCTCCAGCTGCTCTGGCAGGTCGTCGGCCTCGCCTATTTCCTCTACGTCGGCTCGCCGTCGTCCAAGGAGAATGACGATCGCGTCGAGGCCAAGATCGACGCGCTGATCCGTCTTCAGGCCGGCGAGCGCGGCGAGACGATCATCGATTCGATCGACGAACGCTATCTGCGTCACATCGGCCATTCCAAGCCGCACGCCCATGGCGAGCCCGCCGTTCCGATCAGCTGAGGGAGCCCACAGTGGACCGTATCTTCACCACGATCGCCGGCAGGATTTCCGGCTTCGTAGGCCAGCCGGTCGCCTTCATCCTGGCCGCGCTGTTCATCATCGTGTGGGGCGTGACCGGTCCGATCTTCCACTTCTCGGATACTTGGCAACTGGTCGTGAACACGGCCACCACCATCGTCACCTTCCTGATGGTGTTCCTGATCCAGAACTCGCAGAACCGCGACGCGGCGGCGATTCAGGCAAAACTCGACGAGGTCATCCGCACGCTCGACGGCGCCCGCAACCGCTTCATCGGCATCGAACACAAGACCGACGTCGAGATCGAGGAGATCCGCAAAGCACTGGAACAGGAATGCGAGGACGAAGAGGACTGGACGAGCACCGAAGCCTCGATCGCCAAGTTCCGTTGGCGGCGGTGATAGCGACTTCTTTTTCCTACCGTCATCCCGGCGAAAGCCGGGATCTCAGGCAACGGCACGAGATCCCGGCTTTCGCCGGGATGACGGTAAGAGGGGGCTTTCTCAATCCCCGGTCAGGATACGATCCACCAGCTGCTTCACAGTCGGGACAAAGCCATTGGAATAGAAGGGATCGCGCTTGAAGTTATAGGCCCCGTGCCCGGCGAACATCAGATTGTGATCCACCGGTCCGCCATGCGCGATGTCCTGCAGCGTCTTCTGGATGCAGAAGCTGCGCGGGTCGGCGAGGCGGCCGGTCGAGTTGGTCTCGGTATCCGCCCAGGACGAGAACTGGCACTGGCTGAGGCAGCCCATGCAGTCCGCCTGGTCCTTGCGGATCGTGCCCTTCTCCTCCGGCGTCACGAACACCAAGGTGTTGTCCGGCGTCTTCAGCGCATCGGTGAAGCCCGCACCGTACCAGGCCCGCGCGCGCAGCAGGTCGTTGCGCGTCACCCAGAAGTTCTTGCCCTTGACGCCGACATCGAGCTGGAAGGTGTGGTCGCCCGCCTCCTGCGTCGAGAAGGGGATCTGCCGCTCCGACCGCGCCTCAAGATTACGCAGGAAGGTGTTGCGCACCGCCGAGGAATAGAAGCCGGTCGGGGAGAAGCGGTGCAGCAGCACCTCGCCCTCCTCGATGTCCATCAGCTTCGCCTTCCACTCCTCCGGGATCGGGCTTTCCTTGGTGAGCAGCGGCCGCGTGCCGAACTGGAAGGCGATCTTGCCGAGCTCGGGATTGTCGATCCAGTCGTTCCAGTCGCGCAGATACCAGACGCCGCCCGCCATCACGATCGGCACGTCGTCGGACAGGCCGCCCTCGCGCATCGTCTCACGCAGCGCCTTGACGCGCGGATAGGGATCCTCGGGCTTCAGCGGGTCCTCGGCGTTCGACAGGCCGTTGTGCCCGCCGGCGAGCCACGGGTCCTCGTAGACCACCGCCGCCAGCCACTCCGCCGCCTTCGAATAGGCGCGCTTCCACAGCGCGCGGAAGGCGCGGCCCGAGCTGACGATCGGCAGATAGTTGACGCCGTAGGACGCGGCGATCTCCGACAGCTTGTAGGGCATGCCCGCGCCGCAGGTGACGCCCGCCACCAGCCCGCGCGTCCGCTCTAGCACGCCGTGCAGCACCCGCTGCGCGCCGCCCATCTCCCACAGCACGTTGATGTTGATCGCACCGGCTCCGCCGGCGATGTCCCAGGCGCGCCTGACCTGCTGCACCGCGCCCTCGATCGCATAGGCGATCAGTTCCTCGTGCCGGTCGCGCCGGGTCAGCGCATTATAGACCTGCGGAATGATGCGCCCTTCGGGATCGTAGCTGTCGGCGTTCACCGCAGACACCGTGCCGATACCCCCCGCCGCCGCCCAGGCGCCCGCCGACGCGTGGTTGGTCGCAGCCACGCCCTTGCCACCCTCGACAATCGGCCAGACCTCGCGGCCGTTGTAGATGATCGGCGTCAGCCCCTTGAACAATATAACCTCCGAAAAAATCCTGCCGACGCTAGACGGACATGCGGTGCAACGCGAGCGAAATTCGCTCAGCCAAGAACGCCCGGCCGTCCCATCGCGGCGCCATACAGCTCGGCATAGGCCGCGATCATCGCGCTCTCGTCGAATAACGCACGTGCGCGCGCCTGGTTCGCCTGGCCGATATGCCGGCGCGCACCAGGTTCGTTGACGAAATATTGGATGGCGTCGCGCAGATGGACCTCGAACCGGTCGTCCGGGATGAGCGGGCGGTTTTCCTCGGCGATCATCTCGCGGACGTCGCCGACAACGGGCGAGGCAATCGGCAATCCGGCCGCCATCGCCTCCATCACCGCGATCGGCTGCTGCTCGCTTTTCGACGACAGCGCGAAAATGTCGAACAGGCCGATGTAGCGCGCCGGATCGGGCAGGAAGCCCGGCAGCACCACCCGATCCTCGAAGAACATCGCCTCGGCGGTATCCAGAATCTTCTGCCGCTCCGGTCCCTCGCCGACGATCACCAGCCGGATGTTGCCGGCAAGCCCTCCGCAGGCGCGGACCAGCATCGGCAGGTCCTTGACCTCGCGCAGCCCGGCGACGGTGCCGATCACGACCTCACCCGCCTTCTTGACGAAGCTGGGTATCGCCTTGGGATCGGGCGTGCGGGCGTAGCGCGCCGTATCGATGCCGTTGGAGATGCGCCGGAGCCGCCCCGCCGGCTGTTTCCAGACGGTCCGCGCGATCTCCTCCAGCCTCAGCGACGGCACCACCAGTGCATGTGCGGCTGGCAGCGCCAGCCGGCGGTACATGTTCCGCACCGGATTGAGCCGCTTCGCCTCATCGGCGCCGAAGCCGTCCTCGTGATGGACCAGCGGCGGCAGGCCCTTGCCGAACACGCGGCGCGCCATCACCGCGTCGATCGCGCCCCAATTGTAGGTCAGCACCAGGTCGAACCGGCGCATGAACCGCGCCAGCGCCTCGTAGCGCGCGACGGAGGGCTTGCCCGTGAGCGCCGGCGGGTCCTGCGCGATCTCGTACTTGATGCCTTTGGCGATCGCGTCGCGGGCGTCGAGCTGATCCGGCACCCCGGACACGATCATATGCCGCGCCCGGTCGCCGAACGCGTTCATCAACCGCACCGCGCGCGCTTCCTTGCCGCCGAGCGAGAAGCTCGAATGCAGGTGGAGGATGTGGACGGGCGGACCGCTCAAATCTCGACCTGGCTCCCGAGCTCGACCACGCGGTTGGTGGGCAGGCGGAAGAATTCCATCGCGCTTTCGGCGTTGCGCAGCATCCACGCGAACAGCTGCTCGCGCCAAATGGCCATGCCGGGTCGCGACGAGGGCAGCAGCGTCTGCCGCGCGAGGAAGAAGCTGGTCTCCATCATCCGGAACTCGCCGTCGTGGGTCTTGATCGTCTTGAGTGCGGCGGGGACGTCCGCCTCCTGCATGAAGCCGAAGTAGAGGACGAGGCGATAGAAGCCCTGCCCCAGATCCTCCTGCTTCACCCGGCGGCTGTCGGGGACATAGGGTTCGTCGATGATCTTGACGGTCAGCAACACCACACGCTCGTGCAGCACCTTGTTGTGCTTGAGGTTGTGGAGCAGCGCGTGCGGCACTCCGTCGGCGGTGGAGGTCATGAACACCGCGGTGCCCGGCACGCGCGAGGCGGAGTTGGCGGCGGACTGGATGAACACCTTGATCGGCATCGCACTCTCGCGAAGCTTGTCGATCATCAGGTGCCGCCCCTTCGCCCAGGTCGTGAGCAGGGTGAAGATGACGAGGCCGACCAGCAGCGGGAACCAGCCGCCGTCGGGGATCTTGGTGAGGTTCGACGCGAAATAGGCGCCGTCGATCAGCAGGAAGGTGGCGACGGTGACGGTCGCCAGCACCTTGTTGACCCGCCAGACCCGGAACATCAGCACGCCAAGCATGCAGCTGGTGATAAACATCGTGCCGGTCACCGCGATGCCATAGGCGGCGGCGAGATTGGTCGAGCTCTGGAACGAGAACACCAGCAGCAGCACCATCACCAGCAGCGCCCAGTTGATCCCCGGGATGTAGATCTGGCCGGCGGCGGCGGCGCTGGTGTGGGTGATCCGCATGCGCGGGATGAAACCGAGCTGGATCGCCTGCTGCGTGACCGAGAAGGCGCCCGAGATCACCGCCTGGCTGGCGATGACGGTCGCCATCGTCGCCAGCACGACCAGCGGCAGCCGCCATTCCTCCGGCGCCAGGTTGAAGAAGGGATTCGCGACCGCGGCCGGATCGTTCATCAGCAGCGCCGCCTGCCCGAGATAGTTCAGGATCAGCGCGACGAACACGAAATACCAGGCGAAGACGATCGGCTTGCGTCCGAAATGCCCCATGTCGGCATAGAGCGCCTCGGCGCCCGTGACCGCGAGCACCACCGACCCCAGCGCGAGGAACGCCAGCACCGGATCGTGTGCGAAGAAATTGAAGGCATGATGCGGCGACAGCGCCTGGAGCACTTCCGGCCGGTCGACGATATGGACGATGCCGAGACCGGCAAGCGTCACGAAGTAGACCACCATGATCGGCCCGAACAGCTTGCCGACCAGGTCGGTGCCGCGCGCCTGCAGGAAGAACAGGAATACCAGGATCATGGTCGCGATCGGCAGCACGAACGGCTCGAACGAGCTCTGCACCACGGTGAGACCCTCGACCGCGGACAGCACCGAGATCGCCGGCGTAATGATGCTGTCGCCGTAGAAGAGCGCGGTCGCGAACACGCCGAGCATCACCAGGCCGGCCGACCAGCGTTTCGCCCCCGTCCGCCGCGTGATCAGCGCGAGCAGCGCCAGGCTGCCGCCCTCGCCCTTGTTGTCGGCGCGCATGATGATGAAGACATATTTGACGGTGACGATCAGCATCATCGTCCAGAAGATGAGGCTGATCACGCCGAAGATGTGGAGATGGTCGACCGCCAGCTTATGGTGGCCGATGAACGATTCCTTCAGTGCGTAGAGCGGGCTGGTGCCGATGTCGCCGAACACCACGCCGATCGCGCCGAGCACGAGCTTGGCGATGTTGTCGCTGCGATGATGGTAGGCGGAAGCCGACTCGTCGGCGGACGCCTCCCCGGACGCCGACGGGGCTTCCGTCGACGCTGATGCTGGCTGGTTCACGGGCGGAGAATCTGTGCCCGGGGGAAACGCATGTGGGTCATGTGAGACCGCATACCTGCTGTTCTACGAATAGGCGGCGCGCCTAGCACTCCGCCGCTCCCCCCGCAACACGGCATCGCCCGGGCGTGTCCCTCAGCCGAACAGCGCGTCGGCCTCGCTGCGGGTCGGCACCTGGCGGAGCACGAAGCTGCTGGCGATGGTGTTGACGCCGGGCAAACGCCCCAGATGCTCGCGATGGAGCCGCTCGTAATCGTCGAGGTCACGGCAGATGATCTGCAGGCGATAGTCCTGGTGCCCCGACACCAACGCGCAGGAGACGACACCGTCGATCGCCGATACCGCCCGCTCGAACTGGGCAAGATCCTCCTCGACCTGGGTCGAGAGGGTGATGTCGACCAGCGCGGTGACATGGAAGCCGAGTCGCTTGTGCCCGAGCCGCGCGCCATAGCCGAGGATATGGCCGGATGCCTCCAGTGCCTGGATGCGCCGCGAGCAGGCGGACTGGGACAGCCCTACCTGCGCCGCGATCTGGCTGACGCTCGCACGCGCGTCCTCGGCGAGAATCTTGAGGATCGCCGAGTCGATTCGATCGGTCTGCATGGATTCGTTGTTTATGATGGCCACTCTCAAGAATCTATGCACTTAACCCTCAATTGGAAACGCGACTTTGCACGGATTCGCGAAGCCCTTTCCGCTATGGGCGCGCCACAGAGAAAATCGAGGAGATCGTACGATGCGCGTCGGGGTGCCCAAGGAGATCAAGAACCACGAATATCGCGTCGGCCTGACGCCGCCGTCGGTGGCCGAGCTGACCGCGGCCGGCCATGAGGTGATCGTCGAGACCAAGGCCGGCCTCGGCATCGACTTCGAGGACCAGGACTATGTCGACGTCGGCGCTCGCATCGTCGGCAGCGCCGCCGAGGTGTTCGCCCAGTCGGACATGATCGTGAAGGTCAAGGAGCCGCAGCCGCAGGAGATCGCGCTGCTGGAGCCGCGCCATACCCTCTTCACCTACCTTCACCTCGCCGCCGACAAGCCGCAGGCCGAGGGGCTGATGAAGTCGGGCGCGACCTGCATCGCCTATGAGACGGTGACGTCGAGGACGGGCGCCCTCCCCCTGCTCAAGCCGATGAGTGAGGTCGCCGGCCGCATGTCGGTGCAGGTCGGCGCGCATTATCTCGAGAAGGAACAGGGCGGCCGCGGCGTGCTGCTTGGCGGCGTGCCGGGCGTGGCGCCGGCGCGGGTGGCGATCCTCGGCGGCGGCGTCGCCGGCGTCAACGCCGCGCAGATGGCGGTCGGCATGCGCGCCGACGTCACCATCTACGACATCAACAACGACCGCCTGGCCGAGCTCGACATGTTCTTCTCGAGCCAGATCAAGACCGCCTATGCCAGCAAGGCGGCGATCGCTGCGGCGGTGAAGAATGCCCATCTCGTGATCGGCGCGGTGCTGGTGCCGGGTGCGGCGGCGCCGAAGCTGGTGACGCGCGACATGCTGAAGACGATGAAGCGCGGCAGCGTGATGGTCGACATCGCGATCGACCAGGGCGGCTGCTTCGAGACCAGCCATGCCACCACCCATGAGGATCCGGTGTTCGAGGTCGACGGCGTGATCCACTATTGCGTCGCCAACATGCCCGGCGCGGTCGCGCGTACCTCGACCTTCGCGCTCAACAACGCGACGCTGCCGTTCGCGCTGAAGCTCGCCAACCTGGGCGCCGAAGCGGCGATGAAGGCCGATCCGCACCTCGCCAACGGCCTCAACGTCTACAAGGGCAAGATCGCGTTCAAGGCCGTCGCCGACGACCTCGACCTGCCGTATGAGGCATGGAAGGGCTGACGATCAGGGAGCCGGCGTCGCGCCGGCTCCCTCCTCGGCCAGATAGCGATCGAGCAGCCGCAGCCGCGTCCCGATCTCGTCGCGGTAGCTGGTCCCGGGCGGGCTCAGCCGATAGGCCCGCGCCCACCATTTGCGCGTTTCCGCGAACTGTCCCTCATCGAGATAGGCCACGCCGAGGAAGAACGGCGGCCCCGGATGCTCCGGCGCCAGCCGCATCGCCTGATCGAAGGCGAAGCGCGACGGCGCCGAGACGCTGCCGTCATGCGCGGCATAGGCCTGCCCCAGCGCCGTCCACAGCGCCGCATTCTGCTTGGCGCTGGCGATGCCGCCGATCAGCAGGCTGACCGCGCTCCCCTTCGCCCCCGAGCGCTGCAGCGCGTCGGCGGCGACGAAATAGGGTTCGGCGAAGGTGAAACGCCCGAACATCTTGAGCCGCAGCTCGCTCATCACCGGTTCGACCACGCCGGGCACCTTCGACGCCTCGGTCGGTCGGCCGGGCAGCATCGGCCGTCCCTGGAGCGCATAGCCCGCCGCCCCCAGCATCAACGCCGCACCCGCGAACGACCACAGCATCCGCGGCAATCGGAGCCGCCACAGCAGCGCCGCCGCGCCGACACCGATCAGGACAAGGACCAGCCAGCCCATCAGCCGCGCCTCCGCCGCCGGAAGCTCGCTCGGGCGACTAGCGCACCGAGCACGATCAGCACCACCGGCGCCAGCCACAGCGGCGCGGTCAGCGGGCTCATCGGCGGATCATAGGTCACATAGTCGCCATAGCGGGCGATCAGCCATTCGCGGATCGCCTCCGGCTTCTCGCCCGCCGCGATCCGCTCGCGCACCAGCGAGCGCATGTCGGCCGCCATGTCGGCATCGCTGTCGGCGATCGACTGCCCCTGGCAGACGAGGCAGCGCAGCGTCTCCATCAGCGCCTTGGCCTTGGCCTCCTGCGCCGGGTCGGGAAGCTGCGTGTTGGCATAGCGAGCGGCGGGAAGCGCGGTCTGGGCCAGTGCTGGAACGGCCAACGCCGTCAGCCACAAACCCATCGTTACCCCGGCCTTGTGCCGGGGTCCACGGCGCCGCGCACTCATCGATTCCGGCCCTTGCCGCCCGGTGGATGCCGGAACAAGTCCGGCATGACGGATGAGCGGGGCCGTCACCGCGCCTTCCTCACCGCTTCGAGGATCGCCGGCACCTCTTCGGGCCGGATATCGCCGATATGCTGCGAGACGATCACGCCGTTGCCGTCGATCACGAAGGTTTCCGGCACCCCCGACGATCCGAGCGCCAGCTGCACCTGGCTCGCCCTGTCGTCGCCGATCCGCTCGTAGGGATCGCCATATCGCCCGAGGAACCGCGCCACGTTCGGTCCGGTATCGCGCACCGCCACCGCGTCGATCCTCACGCCGGCCTGCTTGAGCGCCATCAGCTGCGGCGCCTCGGCGATGCACGGCACGCACCAGCTCGCGAACACGTTGAGCAGCCGCGGCTCGCCACCCTTGAAGTCGCGGGTCGCGAGCCCGGGCTTGTTCGGCTGGTTGGCCGGCAACGCGAACTCGGGGAGCGGCTTGCCGACCATCGCCGATTTGACGGTGCGGTCGGCCGGCTTGAGCAGTTGCCCCGCCACCACCCACAGGATCACCGCAAACGCCGCGAACGGCGCCCAGATCAGCCAGCGCTTCACGCGTAGGCCTCCCTCAGCGCGCTCCGCCGCTCACGCCGCACCCGGCCGATCAGCGACAATGCTCCTCCGATCGCGATCAGCGCGCCGCCGAGCCAGATCAGCGTCACGAACGGCTTCCACCACAGCCGAAGCTGCCATCGCCCGTCGCCGTTGTCCTTCCCCAGCACGGCATAGAGCTGCCCGTCGATCCGCGTGGCGATCGCCGCCTCGCTGGTGGTGGTCGGCGGATTGGCGAAGAAGCGCTGCTGCGGACGCAGCACGAACGGCCTGCCCTCCTCGCCGCGCGTCACGGTCAGATGCCCCTCCAGCGCCGACCAATTGGGTCCGATCGCCGGCGCGATGCCGTCGAGCGTCACCCGGAACGGCCCGACCTCGATCGGCGCGCCGATCCGTGCCGCCACCAGCCGCTCCTGGGTGAAGGCGCTGTCGCTCGCCATGCCGGCGAGGCTCACCGCGACGCCGAGATGCGCGACCACCATGCCCCAGGTGAACAGCGGCGTGCGGCGAAGGTCGCGCTTCCACAGCGGCGCCACGCTGGCCACCGCCAGCCCCGCCGCCAGCGCCAGCCCGGCGAACGGCAGCACGCCGATCGGGTGGGCCGCATCGGCCGCGAACACCACCAGCGCGACCCCGGCGAACAGCGTAACCGCGATCGGCGCGATCATCCGCCCGAGCAGCGCGTCCCAGTCGTCGCGCCGCCAGCGGATCAGCGGCCCCGCCGCCAGCGCCACCGTCAGCAGCAGCGCCACCGGCCCCACCGCCTTGTCGAAGAAGGGCTTGCCGACCGACAGCTGCACGCCGAACCCCGCGGCGACAATCGGATAGAGCGTCCCGATCAGCACCACGCCCAGGATCACGCTCAGCAGCAGGTTGTTGAGGACGAGGCCGCCCTCGCGGCTCAGCAGCTCGAATGTGTTGCCGGCCTTCACCGTGCCGATGCGGAGCGCGAACAGCAGCAACGCCCCGCCGATGTAGACCGCCAGCAGCGCGAGGATGAAGCTGCCGCGCTCGGGATCGACGGCAAAGGCATGGACGCTGGTGAGGATGCCCGATCGCACCAGGAACGTCCCGATCATCGACATCGAGAAGGCGACCACCGCCAGCATCACCGTCCAGGCCCGGAGGCCGTCGCGCGTCGCCAGCACCGTCACCGAATGGAGCAGCGCGGTCGCCGCGAGCCATGGCATCAGCGAGGCGTTCTCGACCGGGTCCCAGAACCACCAGCCGCCCCAGCCGAGCTCGTAATAGGCCCAATAGCTGCCGGCGGTGATGCCGATCGTCAGGAAGATCCACGCTCCCAGCACCCACGGCCGCATCGCCCGCGCGAACGCCGGGCCGACGTCGCGGGTCAGCAATGCCCCCACGGCAAAGGAGAAAGCCACCGACAGCCCGACATAGCCGAAGTAGAGCGTCGGCGGGTGGAAGGCGAGGCCGGGGTCCTGCAGCAGCGGGTTGAGCCCCGCGCCGTCCAGCGGCGCCGGGTCGATCCGCGCGAAGGGATTGGACGCGATCAGCAGGAACGCGAAGAAGCCGAGCGCGATCGCCGCTTGCGCCCCCAGCGTCGCCACCAGCGTCCGCTCGGGCAATCGGTGCTCGAGCACCGCGATCGCCGCCCCGGCGATGCCGAGCACGGTCACCCACAGCAGCATAGACCCTTCGTGATTCCCCCACGCGCCCGCGAACTTGTAGAGCCAGGGCTTCGCCGAATGGCTGTTCTCGACGACCAGCAGCACCGACATGTCGGAACGCAGGAATACCGCGATCAGGCAGGCGAAAGCGACGCAGGTCAGCACTCCCCCCACGATCGCGACAGGACGGACGGCTGCGAGGATCGCCCAATAGCCCTCTCCCCCTTGGGGAGAGGGTTGGGAGAGGGGCGGAGTCTCACCGAGACCGTCGCCCGCGGCATGCCCCTCTCCCCGACCCTCTCCCCGGAGGGGAGAGGGAGAAGAACGCAGCCCAATCACCGTCAGCAGAAGCTGCATCAGCGCCATCGCCGCGGCGAACCACAGCGCGGCGAGCCCGGCCTCGGCGATCACGGCGCGAGCGACTTCGACTTGTGCATCGCGCCGGCGACCTCGGGCGGCATGTAGCGCTCGTCGTGCTTGGCGAGCAGGTTGGTCGCCTTGAACGACCCGTCGGCCAGGAAGCTGCCCTCGGCGACCACGCCCGATCCTTCGCGGAACAGGTCGGGTGCGATGCCGGCGAAGCGCACCGGCACCTGGGCGACGCCGTCGGTGACGACGAAGGTCTGCGTGACCCCATCCGCCGCCCGCTTGAGCGACCCCTTCTCCACCATCCCGCCGAGCCGCACCGCCTTGCCGACCGGCACGCCCTTGGCGACATCGCCGGGCGCGTAGAAGAATGCCGCCTGGTCCCTCAGCGCCGACAGCGCCAGCAATCCTGCGGCGATCACCGCAACCACGGCGAGCAGGACGAGCGTCAGGCGCTGATGCTTGGCTTTCATGAGCGCTTGAGCTGCTCCGCCGCCTTCTCCGCCCGGCGCATCGCCCGCCAGCTTGCGAAGGCGACCGCCGCCGACGCGGCCAGCGTCAGCGCATAGGCGGCGGTGATGAAGGCCCAATGGTTCATGCTGCCGCCATCCGCCGCATCCGCGCCTCGACGCGCGTGGTCGCGATCATCGTCCGCATCCGCATCAGCACGATCGCGGCGAAGAACAGGGTGAAGCCCGACAGGGTGAAGCCCAATGGCCACAGCATCGATCCGTCGATGCTCGAGCTGGTGAGGCCGATGCTCTGCCCCTGGTGCAGCGTGTTCCACCACACGACGGAGTAGCGGATGATCGGCAGCAGCACGCTGCCCGCGATCCCGAACAGCGCCGGGATGCGCCCGTCGCCGCCGCGCTCAGCGTCGGCACGGCTCAGCGCCATGTACGCGCAATAAACGAAGAACAGCAGCAGCATCGAGGTCAGCCGCCCGTCCCACTGCCACCAGGTCCCCCAGGTCGGCCGCCCCCAGATCGATCCGGTGGCAAGGCACAGGAAGGCGAACAGCGCGCCCGGCAGCGCCGCAGCGCGCGCGGCGATGCTCGCCAGCGGGTGCCGCCAGACCAGATAGACGATGCTGGAAACCGCGATCGCGCTCCACCCGCCAAGCCCGAGCCAGGCGGTCGGCACGTGGATGTAGAGGATGCGGACGCTCTCGCCCTGGAGATAATCGGGCGGCGTCTGGGTAAGGCCGGCCCAGGCCCCGAACGCGATCAGCGCGACGCCCACCCAGAACAGCGGCGCCGTCAGCGGCCGGGCAATGCGCAGGAATCGCGCGGGATTGGCGAGGGCGTGGATCGCAGGCACGGACGCGTGTCTAGGGGCTTTCCGGCACCATTTCTACCATCGTCACCCCGGACTTGTTCCGGGGTCCACCGAGCGACATATCCAATATCACCATGCTGGCGGATCGGTGGATGCCGGAACAAGTCCGGCATGACGGTGAGTGACGCAAGCGCCCGCGAATCATCCCCGCCCGATCAGCCGCCGCGCGATCGTATCCGCGACGTCGCTCGCCGGCTGGCCGGTACGGTCGGCCTCGTCCCATACCTCAACCAGCCGGTCGGGGATGCGGGCGATGCGGGCCTCGACCTCGGCGCGGTCGCCCTGCCCCAGATATTCGAGCCCGACGTTGATGATGCCGCCCGCGTTGATCACATAGTCCGGCGCATAGAGGATGCCGCGCGCCGCCAGCCGCGCACCGTCCTCGGGCGTCGCGAGCTGGTTGTTGGCGCCACCCGCCACCGCCTTGCAGTCGAGCGCGGCGATCGAGGTCTCGGTCAGGATCGCTCCCAGCGCATTGGGGCTGACGATGTCGCAGGACACCGCCAGGATCTCCTCGGTCGGCACCACCTCGGCACCGATCTGTGCCGCCAGCGCCTTGGCCCGTTCGACGTTGACGTCGGCAATGGTGAGCCGCGCCCCGTCCGCCGCCAGCAGCCGCGCCAGCCCGCCGCCGACGCTGCCGACGCCCTGGATCGCGACATGGACGTCCTTCATGCCCTCGGCACCGAGCGCACGTTTCGCGGCGGCATTGACGCCGAGGTAGATGCCCATTGCGGTGAACGGCCCCGGATCGCCGCCCGCGCTGCCCGCCGCGACCGGCAGGCCGGAGACATGCTTGGTCCGCGTCGCGATCACCTTCATCCGCGCCTCGGACATGCCGACGTCCTCGGCGGTGACATAGCGTCCACCCAGCGACTCGACCGCGTCGCCGAACGCCTCGAGCTGCGCGGTGGTGATCTCCGTCCCCGGCGCGCTCGCCAGCACCACGCCCTTGCCGCCGCCCATCGGCAGGCCGGCCATGGCGTTCTTGTAGCTCATGCCCCTGGAGAGCCGCAGCGCGTCGGTCAGCGCCCGCTGGCTGTCGGCATAATGCCAGAAGCGCACGCCGCCGGCAGCCGGGCCAAGCGCGGTCGAATGGACCGCGATGATCGCGTGCATGCCGGACTTGGGGTCCGCGAACAGATGGACGCCTTCGTGATCGTCGTAATCGGGAAGATCCCAAGCCGAGCTCAATGCCGCCTCCGCGCTCAATCGAAAATTGCTCGCGCGGGCAATATTGTTTTAGCGGCCGGGGTGCCAGCCCAAAATGCAATGCTGTGGGAATGGGGCGATCGACGGGACTTGAACCCGCGACCCTCGGTACCACAAACCGATGCTCTAACCAACTGAGCTACGATCGCCGTGAAGCCGCGCGCTTAGCCGGGGTTTGCCCGGCAATCAAGGCGCCGGGGGCTGGAATCCGCACGCCGGCTTTGGCAGGGTCGCCGCATGGTCAGCCTCGCCCCTGACGCCCATGTCCAGCCCGCCCCCGGCTCCGGCTTTCCCGCCGAGCCGGTGATCGAGTCGATCATGGCGCGTCCGGGCGTGCAGCGCGTGCCCAGTCCCAAGCTGACATTGTTCATGCTCCGCGATTTCCTCGAGCCGGAGCTCTGCCGGTCGCTGATGGCCAAGATCGACAAGGACCGCCGCCCTTCGACCATCGCCGATGCCAATGGCGACTATGCCTTTCGCACCAGCGAGACCTGCGATCTCGACCCGAGCGATCCCGAGGTGGCGGAGGTCAAGCGGCGGATCGTCACTCTCACCGGCCTCGACCCCGCGCATGGCGAGCCGATGCAGGGGCAGCGCTACGAGGTCGGCCAGGAGTTCAAGGCGCACACCGACTATTTCGACCCGCGCGGCGCCGATTTCGCGCGCTACTGCAGCGTCGCGGGCCAGCGGACCTGGACGGTGATGCTCTATCTCAACGATGTCGAGGCCGGCGGCGCGACGCGCTTCAAGGCGATCGACAAGATCGTGCAGCCCGAAGCCGGCAAGCTGCTCGCCTGGAACAACCTGCGCCCCGACGGCACGCCCAACCCCGCCACGATCCATCATGCGATGAAAGTGCGGGCTGGCCTCAAATATGTGATCACCCAATGGTTCCGGGAACGGCCCTGGGGCTGACGGTCGCCGCCGTCCATCAATGAAAGGGCCGGCTGCACAATCGCGTGCAGCCGGCCGGAACAAGACGCTCACGATTAGAGTCGGATTCGGCCAGGTTTGAATCCGTTCCCCGGCGAAGGCCGGGGCCCAGCTGCGAGCGGTTCGAGACTGGGCCCCGGCCTTCGCCGGGGAACAGCCTCTTCAAGCCAGATGGATCGAACTTTAGAAGGTCGTGCTGAGCCCGATCGAGAAGACCTGACCGACGTTGTAGCGGTTGATGTAGACGACGTTGCCGTTGTCGAACGTCTGCCGCTCGTTGAACCGGGTCTTGGTCAGGTTGCGGGCCTCGAGCTTGAGCTCGAACTTGCCGCCGGCGAGCTCGAAGCCCTGGCGGGCGACGACGTCGAGGCGGATGCCGGGGCGCTCGACGATGTCCGGCTGGAACCCGACGCCCGACAGCAACGACGGGCCGCGGTTGGTCACGCGGTCGCTCGCATAGTTGAACAGCACCGTCAGCTGCGAGAGCTGCTGCGTGTCCTCGATGCCGAGCTGCAGGTTGACCAGATGATCCGACTGGCCGGTCAGCGGCGCGCCGTCGCGGAACTGGAGGTTCGCCGGGCCGAATCCGGTCGGACAGCCGCCGAGCGTCTGGTTGAGGACGTTCGGCACACAGCTCGAATCCGCGGTGATCTCCGAATGGGTATAGGTGTAGTTCGCGATCACCACCGCCCGGCGCGTGGCGAAGAAGCCGCCAAGCGTATCGAGCGGGAAGTACTTCTGCACCTCGACCTCGCCGCCGTACAGCTGCGCCTTGGGAAGGTTGGTGAAGCCGGTCTGCAGGCGGTCGTCGGCGCCGGTGTAGAAGCCGACCTGCTCGATCGGATTGTCGATCTTCTTGTAGAAGCCGGCGAGCGTGAACCGCTGGTCACGTGCGAAGAACCATTCGAAGCGGCCCTCGAAATTGAGCAGCTCAGAATCCTTGAGCAGCGGGTTGCCGAAGAACAGACGGTCCGAATCCGGATCGCGGAACTGCTGCGGCGCCAGTTCGCGGAACTGCGGCCGCGAGATGGTCTTCGAAGCGCTGGCACGCAGCTGCATGTCCGGCGCGAAGTTCCAGGTCAGCGTTGCCGCCGGCAGCCAATAATCGTTCTTGAGCTTGGTGGTGGGGCTCGCGACCGGCGTTACCCGCTGATCGCCGCTCTCGTAACGGACACCGATGACGGCCCGCAGGCCGTCGAGCAGCTCGCCTTCCGCCTGAGCATAGCCCGCGTGGATGCGCAGCTTGGCGTCATAGGCATAGGCACCGAGCGGCGTGTTGAACTGCATCTCGATCGTGCACGCGCCGGTGCCCTGGAGCGGACAGGCGTTGTTCACGACGTCGGGGCTCAGCAGATAGTCCGGCCGCAGCAGGTTGAAGGGATAGCCGGGCGCCGTGCCGCCGCCCGCGCTGGTCTGGTAGTTGAACTGCAGGCGCCGCGAGAAGCGGTCCGTGTCCGAATAATAATAGCCCGCCGACAGCGTGATCGGGCGCGGCGCGTCGATCTTGTACGACAGGTCCGCCTGGCCCGTCCAAAGGTCCTCGTTCAGGTCGGAGAAGATGATCGACGCGAACGGGGAGAAGCGCTGCGTGACCTGCCAGGCGCCGTTGCACTGGAAGCCGGTCGCGCCGTTGCCGCCGTCATATTGGATCGGCTGCCCCGTAGTCGTCGTCGACGAGCATAGATAGTCGAACTGGCGCTCGTAAGGCGCATTACGCTTCGAGTTGGCATAGGCACCGCGCACGTCGAGCTTGAACGCATCCGTCAGATGAAATTCGCCGACGAGCTGCGATTCGATCAGTTGCCGCTCGAACCAGTTGGTGTTCTGCTGGAAGCGCAGGCCGCTGGCGTTGTTGTAGACCTCCGCCGCCGAGCCGCGCGCCTGCTTGAGCACGTCACGGATATAGATGTTGGTCCAGCGGATCGTGTTCTCGCCGAACGAATAGCCGACGCCGAGCAGCGCGTTGCCGACGATATGATTGTCGGTGAGCAGCGTGTGGAAATCGTTGCGGATCGCACCCGTCTCGGTGACGCTGTCCTGCTGCAGGATCGAGCGCGTGCGGAAGCTGTTGCTGTAGCCGATCGACCCGATCACGCCCAGCCGGCCGCCGCCCATGTCGAACGCGCCGCCGCCGCTGATCTCGGCCGACCAGTTGGCGGGGAGCTGGTTGTTGCGCTGGAGCAGCGTGGTCGAGGCGTTGGACAGCTGCAGCACCTGCTCGGCCGGGATGAGGCCGGAGTTCTTGGTCGCGTTGCGGATGAAGTCCGGGACCTTGCGGGTACCGTCGTCGAAGCCCAGCCAGTCGGTGTCGCCGCCGTAATAGGTATAGCCGAGCTCGCTCGTCGTGGCGGTGTCCGCGGACAGCGAGCCGCCGACCTTGATGAAATTGTCGTCCGGGATCGCCTTGGTCGTGAGGTTGATCACGCCGCCGCCGAACTCGCCGGGATAGTTGACCGAATAGGTCTTCTGGATCAGCGCCGAACCCACGATCGTGGTCGGGAAGATATCGAGCGGGACCGAGCGGCGCAGCGGCTCGGGGCTCGGCAGCGGCGACCCGTTGAGCAGCGACGAGGAATAGCGGTCGCCGAGACCACGGACATAGACGAAGCCGTTGCCCACCACGCTGAGGCCGGTGACGCGCGTCAGCGCGCCGGCGATGTCGCCCTCACCAGTCCGCGCGATGTCGGCGCTCGAGAGCACCGACACCACCTGCGGCGTGGCGCGGATCGTGTTCGGGATGTGCCGGCCGACGACGACGATGTCCTGGGCCGCGCTAGGATCGACGCCAGGCGCGGAAATCTCGACGTCCTGCTGCTGATCCGTCTGCGGAGCCTGGGCATCCTGCTGCGGGGCAGCCGCCGCGGCCGGATCGCTGGCCGGAGGAGCGTTGCCGGTCGTCTGCGCCAACGCCGCCGGCGAAACGAGTTGCGAGGTCAGGAGAAGAAGGGTGGCGTAGGCGAGGCGTCGCTGCATGGCCGTGTCATCCAATGAGAATTATGGGCAAATGCCGGGGCGGCTTGGGAGCCGCCCCGACACGGTTGCGCATGTGCGTTCGCCTCAGCGGCCGTTGCAGGAGAAGTAGACCGAGTTGAACACCGGCGGGCCCTGGTCCTGCAGCGCCTCGTTCTTCGGGCGAATGGTCGAACGGTCGGACGCGCTGGTCTCGCCGGCGATCATGTTGACGCAGGCGACGTTCGTCGGCGTCTTCACGATGCCATTGACGAAGGTCATGTCGGCACCGCCGCGCAGACGGATCGCCGCCGGCGCATTCGCCGTCTGGATGAAGGTGAAGTTGGCGTAGCGGCCCCAGGTGCGGGGCAGCAGGTCCTCGGCACCGTTCGAGTCGATCTCGGTCGAGAAGGAGTCGGCGGTCGCGCCGGAGACCTTCTGCGCCGCGATCATGAACTGGATGAAGCCGCGCCAGCCGTTGTCGACGTCGAAGCCGTCGTCGTCGGCGCCGGTCACCGCGATATACTTGATGTTGCTGGTGCCGCCGAAAATCTCGATGCCGTCGTCGGCCGAGTTGTGGCTCTGGATGTGGTCGAGCACCGTGCCCGAGCCGGTCGCGCCGAGCGTCAGGCCCTGCAGCTCATTGCCGTCGGAGATGGCGATGCCGCTGTAGCGGATCTGGACATAGGACATCTGGCCGCTGCTGTCGTTCTCGGCCGTGCCGCCGTAGAAGCGGCCGGTCACGCCTTCGATCGCCTGCTGGCAAGGCGTGCCGCTGGTGCCGCCGGTGCCGGTCGCGCAGACTGCCGTGGTCGAACGGCCGAGCAGGATGATGCCACCCCACTGGCCCTGCGTCGAATCGCTGACGCCGTTGTTGGCGAGGTTCTGCTGCGAGGTGAAGATGATCGGCGCGGTGCGGGTGCCGATGGCCTGGATCTTCGAACCGCGGTTGACGAGCAGCAGGTCGTTGGTGGGCTCGCTCGAATCGGCCGCGATCACCACGCCGGCCTCGATCGTGAGGGTCACGCCCGCACCGCCGGTGGCGCCGAGGTCGGTGCCGACCTCGGTCTGGCCGCGAAGGCGATAGAAGACGCCGGGAATCTTCGGCAAGGTGAGATTGGCCGTGATCGCCTGCGGAATACGGCAGGCGCGGAAGGTCTGCACCAAGCCGTCGTCGGTCGTGCCGGTCGGGCAAGCCGCGGCGCTGCCTCCGGTGCCGACGGCCGGCACGGCGGTGCAAGCCGCGCTGGCGCCGCCGAAGTTTGCGCTGGTCGAGTTGCAGGTCCAGTCCTGGAAGGCCGTGTCGGTCGGGCCGTTGAGGGCACCGGCATAGTTGGTGCTGGTGAAGAAGGCATTGAGCGTCGAGGGATCGGTCGCCGGCGTCGCCGAGGTAGCGCTCGTCGGGTAGACGCCGTTGAGGAGGCTCGAGGCGTTCGCCGTGCCGTTCACATTGTTGTTGCTGCCGGTGTTGACGATCACCAGCTGCTCGTCGGCGGTGATCGTGAGGCTGCCCTGCGTCGTCGCCGCTGCGAACTGTGCCGCGGTGATCGGGCCGGTCGGAGTCGGCGTGGGAGTCGGGGTCGGCGTCGGAGCCGGCGGAATGACGATGGTGCCGCCGCCCGGCGAGGCGACGTTGTCCGCGCCGTTGCACGATGAAAGCGCCGCCGAGGCGGCCGTCGTCAAGAGAATAAGGCCGAGGCGCTGGAAGCTTCGCATGAGGGTCTCCGTGTCCGATCCGACGGTTGTGCGGGAAGGGCCTGTTTTGCCCGGGATCGACTCGGTTCCCCCCGGCCGACCTTGCCGTGGTCGCTAGGGGCGCTGTGTGACGGCGAGATGCCAGTTCAGCGACGTTTCGGAGACTCTGAGATGACAGTTGGATGCCATTATGAAGTCGTTTCAGCGACTTATCGATGACTATTCGATGACACTCATGGACTAACGCAATGAATCAAAACGCTTTCCTGCCTTGAGCACAAGCGCGACATGCTCGATCGCGGCGATGTCCTTGGTCGGGTCGCCGTTGACCGCGATCAGATCGGCGGCGAGGCCCGGCCGAACCGCGCCTATCCGATCCTGCCAGCCGAGGATCGCCGCATTGCCCGAGGTCGCGACGATCAGCGCCTGCGCGGGGCCGAGGCCCCATTCCGCCATCAGCTCGATCTCGCGCGCGTTGCGGCCGTGCGCAAAGACGCCGGTGTCGCCGCCGGCGCACATTCGGACGCCCGCCTTGCGCGCGACGGCGAAGCTCGTCCGCTTGCCCGCAATCGCTGCCGGCTCGGGTCCAGCGCCATTCCAGCCGGCGTAGCGCGCGATCGCATCGGAAGCCGCCAGCGTCGGGCAATAGGCGACATTCCTCGCCTTCATCAGCGCGAATACCTCGGCGGTACCGTCGTTGCCGTGCTCGATCGTATCGGCACCGGCCAGGATCGCGCGCCGCATCCCCTCTGCGGTGCTGGCGTGGACCGCGACCTTCCGGCCCGCATCGTGCGCGGCGGCGATACCTGCGGCGAGCTCCTCCTGGCTGAAGGTCGCGCGGCTCGGCTCGCCCGGCCCCCAGCGATAGTCGGCGTAGAACTTCACCCAATCTGCCCCGCGCGCGATCTGGCGCCGCACGCCCGCGACGACGCCCTCGACGCCGCTCACTTCCTCGGCGCCCTGCGGCACCTCGAAGGCATATCCCTTGGGACCATAAGCGCCGGTCGCGACCAGCGCGCGATTGGCGATCAGCAGCCGCGGCCCCGGCACGATCCCCTGCGCGATCGCCACCTTGAGCCCCGCATCGGCATCGAGCGCTCCCTCGGTGCCGAGGTCGCGCACGGTGGTGAAGCCCGCCGCCAGCGTCGCCCGCGCCGCCGCCACCGCGCGCGCGGTGCGGAGCGCTAGGGGCTCCGTCACCACCTGATCGTTCCAGCTCGTCTCGTTATAGGGGTGCAGGAACAGGTGGACGTGGAGATCGATCAGCCCCGGCATCAAAGTCGTACCGGGCAAGGCGATTGTCTCGCTTCCGATCGGCGCCGTCACGTCGGGACCGGCCGCTACGATCTTCTCGCCTTCGACCAGCACCTTCCAGCCTTCGTGCGGCTTGGGATCGACGCCGTCGAACACGCGATCGGGCACGAGGAGGATCGGATGCGAGACGTCCTGCGCATTCGCCGCCGGCATCATCAACAGTGCAGCCATCACGGCGAGCGTGCGTCCGAACATCACCGACTCCCTTCCCTCCGCTGCTAGACCGGATCGTGTCGGCCGCGAAGGGCCCGTCTGGAATTGGCAAGCCTTTCGGGCCATGAGGCAGATCATGCTGGAAATCTGTGTAGACGAAGCGGCCGGTATCGCGGCAGCGATCGACGGTGGGGCCGACCGGATCGAGCTCTGCGCCGCGCTGTCGCTGGGCGGGCTCACGCCCCCCGCGTCGCTGATCCGCCATGCGGCCGGAGCGCCGATCCCGGTCCACCTGCTCGCCCGCCCGCGCGAGGGGGATTTCCGATACGAGGCCGACGAGGCAACGCTGGTCGCAGCCGATATCGACGCAGCGGCAGAGGCAGGGCTGGCAGGGGTGGTGATTGGCGCCAGCGGATCCGATGGCGGACTGGACGCGCCGCTGCTTGCGCGGTGGGTGGCCCATGCCCGCGCCGCCGCCGCCAGGCGCGCCCGGCCGCTATCGCTCACGCTGCACCGCGCTTTCGACCTCACGCCCGACCCGCTGGCGGCGTTGGAGACCGCGATCGAGCTGGGCTTCGACCGTATCCTGACGTCCGGCGGTGCACCACGCGCCGCCGATGCGCTGCCCATGCTGGCGTCGCTGGTCCGTCAGGCGGAGGGACGGATCATCATCCTCGCCGGAAGCGGCGTCGACGCGGCGACCCTTCCCGCGATCCTCGATACCGGCGTCACGGAGGTCCATGCCTCGTGCCGCAGCCCAGCCGGCACGGCCGGTGAGACGGAGCAGCGGTTCGGCTTCCAGGCAGGGCCGCGTCTGCGTACCGACCGGGGCAAGGTCGAGGCACTGCGCAGCCTGCTCGACCGGGCGGCAGCTCCCTGAGCTTCAGCGCGGGAGCACGTCCACCGATCCGAGGATACCTGACTCTGCTCCTGCCGACGCCTCGATCACCAGCACCACGACGCGCGGCTTCGCGCCTGGCGGCAGGTTGGCCTCCAATGGTGCCGGCGCGGTATCGGCCTTGTCGGCGAGCTTCTGCCCGTCGACCCACAGTTCGGCGCGGCCGCCGATGCGCTCGAACCGGATCACTCCACCCGCGGCCGCCATGCGCTTCCAGGGCGTGAACCGGCTGCGATAGACGCGCCAGCCCGCCTGGGGCTCTGCAGGCGTCGGCGTGCCGCTGCGGACGAAGGCCCAGCTGTTGTTGTCATCGTCCGAGGGGGCGAGCGTCGGCTCCGGCCGGGCCGCCAGCAGGGGGGAGCGCCGCCATTCGCGGACCGACATGACCGGCGGCGTCACCGGCACCTGCGGCCGCGGCGCAATGTCGGCGCGGTCGAGTGCCAGCGTCGCGGGCTTCAATCCCTCGGCCGTGGCAGTGATCCGGATCCTGCCTCGTCCCCTGCCCGCTCTGACGATGAGCTGTGCGAGGCCGTTGAACAGCGACCGGCTGCCGCCCTGCTCGGGTTCGTGGCTGTTGGGGTCGCCGTTGCCGACGCCGATGATCGTCCCGCCCTCGACGACGAAGCGCGTCATCAGGTTCGCCGTCGGCACATGACGGCCCCTGGCATCGACCGCGTCGATCGTGATCGGCTGCACATCCTCGTCGTCGCCCGCCATCACCGTTCGAGCGGGCGTGAGGCGCAGCGCGACAGGTGGTCCTGCGGTCTCGTGAGAAGCGCGCGCGACCACTTTGCCGCCCCGCATCGCCACTGCCTCGATCCGTCCCCCTTCGTAAGGCACCTGCCATGCGTTGCCCATGATCCGGTCGGCCTGCTGCACACCGAGTTCGCGACCGTTGAGGCTGAGCGCGATCGTCTCGGCATTGGCGATCGCGAAGATGCGGATCGCCTGCCCTTCACGGCCCGGCCAGGTCCAATGCGGCGCCAGGAACAGCACCGGCCGGTCGTCGATCCAATGCGCGCTGTGGATGCCGAAGGCCGTCTTGGGAAAGCCGCACAGGTCGAGGATGCCGAAGAAGCTGGAGATCGTCGGCCATTCGTGAGGCGTCGGCTCGCCGTGATAGTCGAACCCGGTCCAGACGAAGCCGCCCGCGACGAACGGCCGCTCGGCGATCTTCCTCCAGCTTCCCCGATGCGTATCGCCCCAGGATGCCGCCTCGTCGTCGTAGGAGGTGATCACATGCCGCGCCGGATCGCTGGAGAAGGCGCCGCGCGTCTCGAAGGCGCTGGTATCCTCCGAGCTGGTGATCGGCTTGGTCGGGTTCAGCCGATGGAACTTGTCATAGTCGTTCTGATAATAGTTGAACCCCATCACATCGACGACGGTCGAGACATTGGCCGGGTTGTAGAAGGACCCGTTCATCGCCGCCGTGATCGGCCGGCTGTCGTCGAGCCGGCGTACCGCGGCGGCCATGCGGCGGACCATCTCCACCCCCGCCTCGGTGCCCTGCATCGGCTCCTCGTTGAACACCGACCACAGGATCACGCTCGGATGATTGCGGTCGCGCCGCACCAGCCATTCAAGCTGGGCGAGATAATCGGGCGCCGGGTTGAAGTTACGGTTCTCGTCCATGACGAGGAAGCCCATCCGGTCGCACCAGTCGAGCAGCTCCGCATTGGGCGCGTTGTGCGACATGCGGATCGCGTTGCAGCCCATCGCCTTCAGCCGCTCGAGCCGCCACGCGAGCAGCGCGTCCGGCACCGCTACGCCGACACCGGCATGATCCTGGTGGAGGCAGACGCCCTTCAGCTTCACCGGACGATCGTTGACGAACAGGCCCTTGTCGGCATCGAAGCGGATCGTGCGGAAACCGATCGCGATGTTGCGCTCGTCGACCGCCCTGCCCTCGCGCAGCACGCGCGTGCGCACCGTGTAGAGCGTCGGCTCCTCGACCGACCAGACCCGCGGCGCATCGGCATTGAGCCGCAGCACCGCCTCGGCACGGTCGAGCACCGGCACGCTCGCCTCGACCCGCTGCACGGCGACCGAGCGGCCGTCCGGATCGATCAGTTCCGCCTCGACCTCCACCGAAGCCGGCGCATTCTCGATGTTCCCGAGTGTGACGGTGACCGGCACATGCCAGCCGTCTGCGTTGCGGCGTGGATCGCAATGCACCCCGTCCGACACGATCGCCACCGGCGCCCGGCGGACCAGCCAGACATGGCGGTATAGGCCGGCACCTTCGTACCACCAGCCTTCCTTGGCATCGGCATCCACGCGCACGGCGATGACGTTCGTCTCGTCACCGAAGCGCGCGAACGGGGTCAGATCGACATAGACGCTGTTGTAGCCCGACCAGTTGTGGGCGACGACGCTGCCGTTGACCCAGATCGTCGCGTTCGTCGCGATCCCGCCGAAATGCAGCTCGATCGTCCTGCCGCGATCCGCCGGATCGAGCCGGAGCGTCCGCCGGTACCAGCCGATGCCGCGCGGGCGATAGCCCTGCGACACATTGGCGGTCTCGACAAAGGGTTGAGACGCGGCCCAATCGTGCGGCAGCCGGACCTCCCGCCAATCGCTGTCGTCATAGACGACCGCAGCGGCGCCCGGTGCGTTACCCGCCTTGACGCTGAGATAGGTGGCGTTGTGCCCGACCGGCTCGGGCATCGGGATGTCGCCTTCGTGGAAACGCCAGCCGAGATCGAGCAGCGTGCGCGAAGGGTCGCTCTCCGGCAGGCGCGGCGGCAGGGACCGGATCGGCGGCGGCATGGGGAAGCCGTCGTCCATCCCGCGCGGCGGCGCAGCCAGCACCGGCCGGACCGAAAGCATCGCCCCCATTCCCGCGCTGCCGAGAAGGAGCTGGCGGCGATCCATCGGGGTACTCCTACTCGAACAAGAACGATGAGGGCGCCGCGTCAGACGTCGCTCAGCTCCGCCACGAAATCATAGGCGTCGCCGCGATAATAGGAGCGCGTGACCTCGGCAGCCCGGCCGTCACGCAGGAAGGCGCGGCGCTCGATCAGCAGGCCCGCGTGGCCCGGATCGACGCCCAGCATCTTGGCATGCTCGCCCCCGAACGGCACCGCACGCAGCCGCTGGAGTGCGCGGACGGGCCGGTTGCCGGCCTGCTCGAGAGCGGCGTAGAGCGAGTCCCCCACCACATCGACCGAGGAGAGGCAGTAGCCCGGGATGGTCGAGAACTCGAGCGCCATCGGCTCGTCGTCGGCATAGCGTATGCGCGCGAAGCGCAGCACCCCCGCGCCCGGCGACAGGCCCAGCGCCATCGCCTCCTCCGGGTTCACCTGCCCGGGGGCGCGCGAGATCCAGCTGCTGCTCGCCTTGCGGCCGCGCGCCGCCATATCCTCGGTGAAGGACGAGAGCTTGGAGAAGCTCTTCTCGACGCGCTCGGCGACAAAGGTGCCTGCGCCGCGGCGGCGGGTCAGCAAACCCTCCTCCACCAGTCCGCCGATCGCCTTGCGCACGGTGATGCGCGACACGTCATATTCGAGCGCCAGGTCGCGCTCGGGCGGGATGGCGTCGCCCTGCTTCAGCACCGCGCCGCCGATCGCGTCGCGGATGAGCTGCTGGAGCTGGAGATACAACGGCGAGGGGTTGTCGTCCCGGAAGCGTCCGATCTGATCCGAAAATGCCATTCCTTCCCCCTGCCGAGACCCCTCGCCCCAACACGGCCGGCTGGTATCCCACGGCGCCATGAGGAGCAACCGGTCTGGGTTCAGGTCTAGATTGGTACGATCTTTCGACCACTCACCCCGATGCAGTCAAGATATTTCAAAGGATTTCCGCGCCCCGCCGAATCGTTGCGCCGCCGCTATTGCCGGATAGGATATACATTGGTTACATCCGCCGCGCATCGCCGAGCCGGCGCAACAGGGAGCAACGAATGATGCGGACGAGCGCCAGGTGGCTTTGCTGGACGAGTCTGACGCTCGCAGTGCCGGCATATGCGCAATCTCCCGCGGCGCTCCCGCTCACGCCGCTGCCCAGTTCGGTGCAGCCGGGCCAGGGCAGCTTCACCGTCGCGGACGGCGCGATCATCGCCGTTCCCGCGGACGACACCGGAGCCGCGGCGGCGGCGCGCATCCTCGCGGCCCATGTCAAGGTCGAGCGGGGCATCACGCTCGTCGACAAGGCCGGCACCGGCCCGATCAGCTTCACGCGCGACCCGGGCGTGCAGGGCGGCGAGGCCTACCGGCTCGAAGTCGATGCCAAGGGCATCCGCATCGCCGCCTCGGGCGACCGCGGCCTGCTCTACGGCGCGATGACGCTCGCCCAGCTGCTCAGCCCCGACCGCGCGTTCGGCAAGCCGGTCAAGGTTCCCGCAGTGACCGTCACCGACAAGCCGCGCTTCGGCTGGCGCGGGCTGATGATCGACCCGGCGCGGCATTTCCAGCCGATCGAGTTCCTCTATTCGGTCGTCGACCAGATGGTGTCGGTGAAGCTCAACACGCTGCACATCCACCTCACCGACGATCAGGGCTGGCGTTTCGAGGTGAAGCGCTATCCCAAGCTGACCGAGATCGGCGCCTGGCGCACCGGCCCCTCCACCGGCGGCCCGGCACCGACCGAGAAGGTCGGCGGCTTCTACACCCAGGAGCAGCTGAAGGCGCTGGTCGCCTATGCCACCGAGCGCGGCATCACCATCGTGCCCGAGATCGACCTGCCCGGCCACGCCCAGGCGCTGGTCGCCGCCTATCCCGAGCTCGGCGTGTTCGGCGACCGGCCCGAGGTCTCGCACGACTGGGGCGTCAATCCTTATCTCATCAACCCCGGCCCCAAGGGTGTCCAGTTCGTCAAGGACGTGCTCGACGAGCTGATGACGGTGTTCCCCGGCACCTATATCCATCTGGGCGGCGACGAGGCGGTCAAGGACCAGTGGGAGCGCTCGCCGGAGGTGCAGGCGCAGATCAAGGCGCTCGGCCTCAAGGACGAGAACCAGCTCCAGAGCTGGCTGATCGACGAGTTCGGCAAGTACCTCGCGAGCAAGGGCCGCCGGCTGATCGGCTGGGACGAGATCCTGGAGGGCGGGCTGCCGCCCTCCGCGTCGGTGATGTCGTGGCGCGGCGAGAAGGGCGCGGTCGAGGCCGCCAACCAGAACCACGACGTGGTGCTGAGCCCCGCGCCGACGCTCTACCTCGACAGCCTGCAGAGCCGCCGCGCCGACGAGCCGCCGGGCCGGATCGCGATCCAGACGCTCGAGGACGTCTACAAATACGAGCCGATGCCGGCCGGCATCGACGCGGAGAAGGCGAAGCATGTGCTCGGCGCCCAGGCCAATGCCTGGAGCGAGTATCTGGTGACGCCCTATCAGGTCCAGCACATGCTGTTCCCGCGCGCCGCGGCGCTCGCCGAGATCACCTGGTCGGACAAGGACAAGCGCGACTTCGCGGGCTTCGTCGCCCGGCTCGACCCGCAGGTGCAGCGCTGGCGCCGCTCGGGCGTCGAGGTGGCGGACAGCGCCTTCGCGGTCGGCTTCGAGGTTCAGGGCAGCCGAGGCGACGCGCTGCGGGCGAACAAGGTCACCGTCGCCCTCTCGACCCAGGCACCCTACGGCACGATCCGCTACACGCTCGACGGCAAGGCCCCGACCGCCAAGTCGCGCGCTTACTCCGCCCCGCTGACGCTGAAGCCCGGGGCGACGATCCGCGCCGCTGCCTTCGATGCCGTCGGCAATGCCACCGCCACGCCGCGCAGCTTCGACACCAGCCGTGCCGCGCTGCTGACCCGTACCAGCTCCGACCTCATCGCCTGCCCACGCGGCAGCCTCGGCCTCCGGGTGCCGCTGACCTCCGAAGCGACGGACAATGCACCGGCCTTCAACATCAACCTGTTCGACACCTGCAGCGCCTACCCGGCCGCGCCGCTCGACGTCGCCAAGGGCTTCACCGTCGAGGTCGCGCGCCTGGCACGCCACTACGGCCTCGCGCATGAGGCCTCGGCGCTCCGCGCGCATTACAACGTCACGCCCCATGGCGAGCTGGTGATCCAGGCGCGCTGCTTCGCCGCGGCCAAGGACAAGAGCGTCAAGCCGGTCGTGCTCGCCACCTTCCCGCTGCCCGATCCCGAGCGGTCGCCGACCCGCTTCAGCTTCAGCGGCACGCTGCCGGCGATGGCGGGGGACGAGGACCTGTGCCTCCAGTTCACCTCGTCGCTGCTGGATCCCTATTATGCCGTGGAGCGCATGACGCTGACGGAGGCCGCCAAGTGAAGCCACGGCTCGCGCTTCTGCCGTTGCTGTTCGCCACACTGCCCGCCTGGGCTGCCCCCAAGGAGACGATCCCGCTCGACGGCGTCTGGGAAGTTCGGATCGATCCCGCCGACGCCGAAGCCGCCAAGGCGCATCCGCGCGAAACCGCTTGGTTTCCCGCGAGGGTGCCAGGCAGCGTCCAGCAGGACCTGATCGCGGCCAGGCGCGTCCCCGATCCATTCAAGGGGATCAACGAGGCGCCGATCCAATGGGCCGGCCTCACCAACTGGCAGTTCCGCCGCACGATCGCGGTGACGCCGGCGATGCTGGCGCGCGATCATGTCGAGTTCGTGTTCGACGGGCTCGACACCTTCGCAACGGTGTCGGTGAACGGCCAGGTGCTGCTCAAGGCCGACAACGCCCACCGCCGCTGGCGCGTCGATGCCAAGGCCGCACTGAAGCCGGGCCGCAACGAGCTGATCGTAACGATCGCCTCGCCGATCAGGACGCTCCAGCCGATGGTGCTGGCCGAAGCAAATCCGCTGCCCGGCGAATATGATTCCGCGTTCGGCGACGAGCCCAAGGGCAAGCAGACCTCGCCCTATATCCGCAAGCCGAAGTACCACTATAGCTGGGACTGGGGCCCGCGCCTGGTGAACGTCGGCGTATGGCGCGCGGTGAAGCTCGAAGGCTGGGACGAGGCGCGGATCGACGCATTGACGATCGAGCAGGAGGCGCTGAACGACGCCGAGGCGCGGCTGGTGGCGCGCTATCGCATCGTCGCCGGGCACGACGCGACGGTGACGCTCGATACGCGGATCACCACGCCCGACGGCACTTCGCAGGCCGTGACCCGCACGGTGAAGGTCGCCGCGGGCGACAATGAGGTCAGCGTGCCCCTCAGCGTCGCCGCGCCGCAACGCTGGTGGCCGGTCGGCTACGGCGCGCAGCCGCTCTACCGCGTCGCCGGAGCGCTCGGCAGCGACGACCGCGTCGAGCACCGCATCGGCCTGCGCACCGTCGAGCTCATCCGCAAGGACGGCAGCTTCGGCTTCCGGATCAACGGCGTGCCGATCTTCGCCAAGGGCGCCAATCTGATCCCGTTCGACAATTTCCCGTCGCGCGTGACCACGGCGCAGATGCGCGACATCCTCCAGAGCGCGCGCGACGCCAACATGAACATGCTGCGCGTCTGGGGCGGCGGCTATTATCTCGACGACGATTTCTACGCGATCGCCGATGAGCTGGGCGTGATGGTCTGGCAGGACTTCATGTTCGGCGGATCGATCACCCCGCCCGACGCCAGGTTCCGCGACAATGTCCGCATCGAGGCGGAGGAGCAGGTCGAACGGCTCCAGGCGCACCCCTCGATCGTGCTGTGGGCGGGCAACAACGAGGTGCTGTCCGGCTGGGAGAACTGGTCGGACCGCAAGGCCTTCAAGCGCCGCGTCGGCGCCGACGAGCAGGAACGGATCGGCGTCGGCATGGCGGTGCTGTTCGACCGCGTGCTGCGGGGTGCCGTGCTGACGCGCTCGCCGGGCACGCCCTATTGGCCGGGCTCGCCTTCGACCGATTACGAAGGCCCGACCGACACCGACAAGGACGGCGACCGCCATTTCTGGGACGTGTGGTCGGGATCGAAGCCGGTCGAGCGCTATCTCGACAGCTGTCCGCGCTTCATGTCCGAATATGGCTTCCAGGCGATGCCCGACCTGTCGACCATCCGCGAGTTCGCCGGAAATGGGCCGCTCACGCTCGACAGTCCGGTGCTCAAGGCGCACCAGAAATTCCTGGCCGGCGAAGGCAACGCCCGGCTCCAGCTCTATCTCGACCAGCGGCTGCGTCCGGCACGCGATTTCGCCGACCTCGTCTACCTGACCCAGGTCAACCAGATGCAGGCGATCGACATGGCGGCGCGCCATCATCGCGGCTGTCGGCCGGTGACGATGGGATCGCTCTACTGGCAGATCAACGACACCTGGCCGGCGATCTCCTGGGCGAGCATCGACTATTACGGCCGGTGGAAGCTGCTCCATTATGCCGCCCGGCGCTTCTTCGCACCGCAGGCGGTGGTCGCCGAGCATCGCGACGGCAGCACACGGATCGCCCTCGTCTCCGACGCGACCGCGCCGGTCCAGGCGCGCTGGCAGGTGCGGGCGTTCGACATGGCCGGCAAGCCGATCGGCGAGCGAGGCGGCGAGGTGACGCTCGATCCGCTCTCGGCGAAGGACGTGGCAAACCTTACCGATGCGGAATTGTTCGCCGGCGCCGATCCGAAGGCGAGCTATGCGGTCGCCGAACTGCAGGTCGACGGCCGCCCCGTCTCCCGCACCATCGTCGAGCGCGCCGTCCCCAAGGACATGGCCTATCCCGCTTCGGGCCTCACCGCCCGCTGGGAAGGCAAACGCGTGACGATCACCGCCAAGGCACTCGCCCGCGCGGTGATGCTCGACTTCGGCGCCCTCCCCGCCCGGCCGAGCGACGACGGCTTCGACCTGCTGCCGGGCGAGAGCGTGACGGTCGACGTGCGCTCCGACGCCTCCGCCGCGGCGCTGAAGCGCGCCCTCACCCTCCGCACACTTGGACCCCGATCGTGATCCCGCTCCTGCTTCTTGCCGCCGCCACCGCCGATGATCCGGTCGCCCGGTCGATCGCGACCATGACCGTCGAGGAAAAGGCCGCCCAGCTCCAGAGCACCGCGCCCGCCGACGAGGATGCCGGCCTCCCCGCCTACGACTGGTGGAACGAAGGGCTGCACGGCCTCGCGCGCAATGGCCACGCGACGGTATTCCCCCAGGCGATCGCGCTCGCCGCGACCTGGGATACCGACCTGACGCACAAGGTCGGCGATGTCGTCGCGACCGAGGCGCGCGCCAAGTTCAACGCGCGCCCCGCCAATGCCGACCGCCGCATCTATGAAGGGCTGACGATCTGGTCGCCCAACATCAACATCTTCCGCGATCCGCGCTGGGGCCGTGGGCAGGAAACCTATGGCGAGGACCCGTACCTCACCGGGCATCTCGGCGTCGCCTTCATCCAGGGATTGCAGGGACCCGACCCGGCGCACCCGAAGGTCATCGCCACGCCCAAGCATTTCGCCGTCCACAGCGGCCCTGAGGCAGGCCGCGACGGCTTCGACGTCGACCCCAGCCCGCAGGACCTGGAAGCGACCTATTTCCCCGCCTTCCGCCTCGCGATCACCGAGGGCAAGGCGCGCTCGCTGATGTGCGCCTACAACGCGATCCACGGCACCCCGGCGTGCGCTTCCTCGCCGCTGCTCAACGACCGGCTGCGCAAGGATTGGGGGTTCACCGGCTTCACCGTCTCGGATTGCGACGCGGTCGCCAACATCCACCTGTTCCACCATTACCGCCTCGACGCCGCGGGAGCGGCGGCGGCGGCGATCAAGGGCGGCAACGACCTCAACTGCGGCAGCGCCTATGCCGCGCTCCCCCAGGCGGTCGCCAGGGGACTGGTCAGCGAAGCCGAGATCGACACCGCCCTCTCCCGCGCGCTCGACGCTCGACGCGCGCTCGGCATCGCCTTCGGCGGCGACAGTCCGTGGAGCCGGATCAAGCCGAGCGAGATCGGCACGCCCGAGCATCGCGCCCTGGCGCTCGACGCCGCGCGCAAGTCGATCGTGCTCCTCAAGAACGACGCCGGCCGCCTGCCGCTCAAGTCCGGCAGCCGCATCGCGGTGATCGGCGCCGACGCCGACGACCTCGGCGTGCTCGAGGCCAACTATCATGGCACCGCGATCGATCCGGTCACGCCGCTGGAGGGCATCCGCCGCCAGTTCGGTGCTGCGAACGTCAGCTACGCCCAGGGTTCCGTCCTCGCCGACGGCGCCCCGGTGGTGGTGCCCGAAACCGCCTTCGCCGCCGACGGCAAGCCCGGCCTCAAGGCCGAATATTTCGCGAGCCCGACCGTCGGCGGTACGCCGGTCGCGACGCGGCAGGACCGGCGGATCGACTTCAACTACACGCGCGCCGCTCCCCTGCCCCAGCTCGATCCCAAGGGTTTCTCGGTGCGCTGGTCGGGCGAGCTCGTGCCTCCAGGGCCGGGCCGCTACACGCTCGCGATCGACATCCCGGCCTGCTGGAAGGATTGCACCACCCATGACGCCGTCCGGCTGTGGATCGACGGCAAGCCGTTCCACGCCGGTCCGCTCGGCAAGGCGCGGGTGGAGATCCCCTTCGACAGCGACGGCGGCCGCCATGCCTTCCGCCTGGAGCTCGACCATCACGGCGAGGACGAGGGGCTGCGGCTGATGTGGCTCCCGCCCGCTGAGCCGATGCTGGCGCAGGCGGTCGCGGCGGCGCGGAACGCGGACGTGGTGGTGGCGGTGCTCGGCCTCTCCCCCGATCTCGAGGGCGAGGCGCTCCAGGTGAGCGTACCCGGTTTCGTCGGCGGGGACCGCACCGACATCGCGCTCCCCCAGGCCCAGCAGCGGCTGCTGGCGGCGCTGCGCGGCACCGGCAAGCCGGTCGTCCTCGTCCTGACCAGCGGCAGCGCAGTCGCGGTCGATCCGGCGATGGCCGACGCGATCCTAGCCGCCTGGTATCCGGGCGAATCCGGCGGCACGGCGATCGCCGAGACGCTGGCGGGGTTCAACAACCCCTCGGGCCGCTTGCCGGTGACCTTCTACAAGAGCACCTCCGACCTCCCCGCCTTCATCGATTACGGCATGAAGGAGCGGACCTACCGCTATTTCACCGGCACGCCGCTCTGGGGCTTCGGCCATGGTCTCAGCTACACCAGCTTCGCCTATGATGCGGCCACGGCAAAGGCCGGCTCCACGGCAGTTCCGGTGGAGGCAAGCGTTCGCCTCCGCAACAGCGGCGGCCGTGCGGGCGAGGAGGTCGTTCAGGTCTATCTGGTCCCACCGTCCGCTAAGGGGGGCGGCTTCACGGCCCCCGTGCTCCAACGCCAGCTCGCCGGCTTCCGCCGCGTCGCGCTGACGCCGGGCAAGACCGCGACCGTCCGCTTCACGATCGACCCGCGCAACCTGAGCACGGTCGAGCGCGACGGTACGCGCCGTGTGCTGCCCGGCCGCTATCGCCTGTGGCTCGGCGGCGGCCAGCCGCAGGACGGCGCCGGCCAATGGACCGAATTCACCCTCACCGGCGAGCCGGAGACGCTGCCCAAATGACCGAAATCTCGCGCCGTTCGCTGCTCGCCACCGGCCTCGCCGCCGGCACGCTGGCCACCGCGCCGGCGCTGGCCGCACCACGCACGGCTCCGCCCAAGCCTTACGGCGCGGTGCCGAGCCCGCGGCAGTGGCGCTGGCACGGGCGCGAGCAATATGCCTTCGTGCATTTCTCGATCAACACCTTCACCGACAAGGAATGGGGTTATGGCGACGAGAGCCCCAAGCTGTTCAACCCGACCGACTTCGACGCCGACCAGATCGTCGCCGCCGCCAAGGCCGGCGGCCTGCGCGGACTGATCCTCACCGCCAAGCATCACGACGGCTTCTGCCTGTGGCCGACGACGCTCACCGAACATTGCATCCGCAACAGCCCCTACAAGGACGGCAAGGGCGACATCGTCCGCGAAATGGCCGATGCCTGCCGCCGCGCCGGCCTGCCCTTCGGCCTCTATCTCTCCCCCTGGGACCGCAACCACGCGGACTACGGCCGACCCGCCTATGTCGACTATTACCGCGCCCAGCTGACCGAGCTCTGCACGCGCTACGGCGAGCTGTTCGAGGTGTGGTTCGACGGCGCCAACGGCGGCGACGGCTATTACGGCGGCGCGCGCGAGGCGCGGAAGATCGATGCGCCGCGCTATTACGACTGGCCGTCGATCGTCGCGCTGGTCCACCGGCTTCAGCCGAATGCCTGCACCTTCGACCCGCTCGGCGCCGACATCCGCTGGGTCGGCAACGAGGACGGCGTCGCCGGCGACCCGTGCTGGCCGACCATGCCGAACCAGCCCTACGACCAGAAGAACGGCAACGCCGGCGTGCGCGGCGGCGCGATCTGGTGGCCCGCCGAGACCGACGTCTCGATCCGCCCCGGCTGGTTCTACCATGCCGACGAGGATTCCAAGGTGAAGAGCCCCGAGCGCCTCATCCGCCTCTACGATGAATCGGTCGGCCGCGGCACCAACCTCAACCTCAACATTCCGCCCGACCGCCGCGGCCGGATCCCCGACCAGGACGTCAGGATCCTCAAATCCTTCGGCGACGCGATCCGCGCCACCTTCGCGCGCGATCTCGCCAAGGGCGCCGTGGCCCATGCCAGCCACAACCGCGGCCCGGACTTCGAGCCCGCCCATGTGCTCGACGGCAATCGCGAAACCTATTGGTCGACGCCCGACGGCGTGACCGTTTCGGAGCTGATACTCGACCTGAAGCCGGGCACGAGCTTCGACGTCATTCGCCTGCGCGAATATCTGCCGCTCGGCGTGCGCGTGACCCGCTTCGCGATCGATGCCGAGATCGGCGGCGCCTGGCGCACACTCGCCGAGCATGAATGCATCTCCGCCCAGCGGATTATCCGCCTGCCCGCCCCGATCGCACCGCGCCGCGCCCGCCTGCGCATCGTCGAGGCGCCCGCGTGCCCGGCGATCAGCGAATTCGCGCTGTTCCGCTCGGTCGCGCCCGTCCCGGTCCCACCGATCATCTCCTCCGATCCCAGCGTGCTCGACACGAGCGGATGGCGGATCGTCGAGGCGAGCGCACCCGACGCGGAGCGCCTGCTCGACAACGACGCCGCGACGATCTGGCTGCAACCTGCCCCCACGCACGATCGACCGGCGCGCGTGACGATCGACCTCGGCAAGCCGGTCGAGCTCGCCGGCTTCAGCCTGACTCCCTCGCGCCAGGTAATGACCGGCGCGGCACCACCTAAAGGTTATGTCGCCGAAACGAGCGACGATGGGACCAATTGGAAGCCAGCGGCGAGCGGGGAATTCTCCAACATCGCCTACGCGCTCTCCACGCAGCGGATCGCCTTCGCCACGCCCCGGCAGGCACGCTACCTCCGCCTGACCTTCGCCGAGACTGCCGTCACGGCACGGAGATTGGCCATCGCCGGAATCGGCGGGTTCACCGCAACGCGCTAGGACCGAGCGACATTTGAAGCTCCGGGCCCTACTGGCCCATCCCCACCGTCACCCCGGACTTGTTCCGGGGTTTCACCGCCCCCCCCTGGTCGCGCTCAAGCCTCTTGTCCTGCTCTTGCCTCCCCGTGGGCCCGGAACAAGGCCGGGGTGACGGTGGAGAAGGGTTGAAGCCATCCATCCCTCAAAGCCGGTCGATCGGCGGCTCCCGGCTGCGCGCCTGCATCAACCGCCAGGAAATTCCCAACGCGCATCACAACATGCCGAAGGGTGATCCTGGATAGGCGCACGATAAAACCAATTTTCTTTTTGGTATTGAATTGATTTTTCATCTATGACAATCTTATTGCATGGGCGCGACAGAATGATAACGCTCCCATCATTGGGGAAGACATCGATGGGCACGTCGCGCCGCGGCGCTTTGGCGATGGGATTGGGCGGAGCCGCCCTGGCCGGCCTGCCCCGGACGGCGGCAGCGCAGCCTCGGGCCCGCGCTCTCATCGTATCGACCTGGGATTTCGGTGCCGCCGCTAACGCCGCGGCTTATGCGCGATGGAAGGCGGGCGGATCGCTGCTCGACGCCATCGAAGCAGGCGCGCAGGTTCCCGAGGCGGATCCCGCCAATCACTCGGTCGGCCTCGGCGGCTATCCGGATCGCGACGGCCACGTGACGCTCGATGCCATCATCATGGACGATCGCGGCAACGTCGGCGCGGTCGCGGCGCTGGAGGATATCCTCCACCCGATCTCGGTCGCGCGGCGCGTGATGGAGAAGACGCCGCACACGATATTGGTCGGCGAAGGCGCCCGCCAGTTCGCGCTGGAACAGGGCTTCGCCACCACCCGCCTGCTCACGCCCGAGGCGGAGGCCGCCTGGCGCGAGTGGCTCAAGACCGCGAAATACAAGCCGATCGTCAACATCGAGAACCAGCGCGGCACCGCGTTCGACCACGACACGCTGGGTATCCTCGCCTGCGCGCCCGACGGACGACTGGCGGGCGGCTGCACCACCTCGGGCATGGCGTTCAAGTTGCGTGGCCGCGTGGGCGATTCGCCCCAGTCGGGTTGCGGCCTGCTGGTCGAGCCCGGCGTCGGCGCCGCGACCGCGACGGGTGTCGGCGAGGAAGTGACGCGGATCGCCGGTTCGGCCCGGGTAGTGGCGTCGATGCGCGCCGGCCTGTCGCCGATGGCCGCCTGCCGCGAGGCCGTCCAGCACATTGCCCGGCTGCGCGGCGACGCGGTCAAGGACGCGCAGGTCGCCTTCCTGGCGATCGACCGTCACGGCACCGTCGGCGCCTACGCGCTTCAGCCCGGCTTCACCTACGCCGTCACCGACGAGAGCGGCGCCACCAGGGTTCAACCTGCCGACAGCCTCAACGGCGCGGCCGGGACGACATCACCACACAAAAGATGATCAAAGGGGACAGACCATGAAATCCGTACACGCGTTGCTGTTGGCCTCCACTTGCATCACCGGCCTGTCGGCGATGCCCGCCATGGCGCAGGAGGTCGCGTCGAACGACACCGCCGATCGCGAGATCGTCGTCACCGGCTCGCGCATCAACCGGCCGAACACCACCGCCGCCGCGCCGATCCAGTCCGTCACCGCCGATTCGATCCGCGCCCAGGCCGCGGTGAACATCGAGGAAGTGATGAACCGGCTGCCGCAGATCGCGCCGGACAGCCAGCAGAACTACCAGGACTCGGACGGCCGCCAGCGCCTCAAGCTGCGCAACCTCGGCTTCGAGCGCACGCTGGTGCTGGTCGACGGCAAGCGCCTGGGCACGATGAACGGCGAGGACGTCAACATGATCCCGACCTCGCTGATCGAGCGGGTCGACGTGCTGACCGGCGGCGCCTCGGCGGTCTACGGCTCGGACGCGGTGGCCGGCGTCGTCAACTTCATCATGAAGCCGGACTTCGAGGGCGTCCAGCTCAACGCCAACTACAATTTCTACGCGCACGAGAACAAGCCGGGCCTCGTCTCCGAGGTCGCGAGCCAATACGGCTTCACCCAGCCCGCCAGGGGGAACGCCTTCGACGGCGGCCGCGTCGACCTGTCGCTGACGGCAGGCAAGAAGCTGTTCGACGACCGCTTCCACATCTCGGGCTATGTCAACTATCGCCAGGGCGACCTGGTCCCCTACATGTCGCGCGAGACCTCGGGCTGCCAGCTGAGCCAGGCGGTCAAGGACGGTCCCCTCACCTGCACCGTCTCCACCTACACCCCGAACGGCTATATCTCGCCGCGCACCGGCGCGAACGACGGCGCGCAATATGTCAACAATCCGGACGGCACCCGCACCTTCGTGCCCTATTCGGACGCGGTCGCGGCCAATCCCTATGACGGCTATTCCTTCCAGCGGCGGAACAAGCGCTGGAACGCCGGCGGCTTCACCTCCTTCGAGATCTCGAACGCCGTCGAGCTCTATGCCAATGTGATGTGGTTCCGCGACCGCTCGGCGAACCCCTATCCGGCGCGGGTGCTGAGCTCGACCGCCTATGGCGACGGCAGCACCCCGTATCAGGTGAACTGCGACAATCCGTTCCTGTCGGCGGCGCAGGCGTCGACGATCTGCGGCGCCGCCGCCGGCACCAGCACGATGGTGCCGATCGAGGTCCGCTACCGCTTCAACGGCGCCCCTGCGCTGGACGATCTCTATCTGAACAAAGGCACGCGCATCTCGGCGGGCGTGCGCGGCGAGTTCGCGAAGGGCTGGAACTACGATGTCGGCGGCGTCTACGCGCGCAACCGCCAGGACTGGTCCTGGGCCATGCCCGACTTCGACCGCGTCAACAACGCGCTGAACGTCGTCAACGTCAACGGCACCCCCGCCTGCGCCTCGGGCGCCGCCGACGGCTGCCTGCCGTTCGATCCGTTCAGCGCCAATTCCCCGTACAACAACAGCGCGCTGTTCGATTATCTCGTCGAAGGCAGCTACGCCAACCAGACCACGATCAACACGCTCTACAACGTCGTCGCGACGGTGCAGGGCGATCTCGGCACCTATGGGATCAAGAGCCCCTGGGCCGAGCAGGGCCTGGCGGTCGCGTTCGGCGCCGAATATCGTGAGGACCAGCTGAAGGGCTATGCCGACGACCTCTGGCGCGAACGCTACGGCGGCACCGACCAGAGCCTCAGCCAGCATGCCTGGGAAGGCAATGTCGAGCTCCAGGCGCCGATCATCGAGAAGAAGCCGTTCGCCGAGCTGCTTCAGTTCAACGGCGCCTACCGCCTGTCGAAGTACAGCAGCAATCCCGACACCTTCTCGACGTGGAAGGCGGAGGCGATCTGGTCGCCGGTCCGCGACATCACCTTCCGCGGCTCGATCAACCGCGCCCAGCGCGCCCCGACCGTGGTCGAGGCCTTCCAGGGCAGCAACATCAGCTATGACCGGATCGTCCCGACCTTCAACGACATCTGCGCGCCGACAATCACCGGCTATACCACCGGTCCGAACGGTCAGCAGGTGCCGATCTACGGCGCTCCGCAGGCCTCGCAGGAGGTATGCCGCGCCACCGGCCTCGCCGACAGCCTCTACGGCAGCCCGACCCTGCTCTGCCCGACCGACATCGGCTGCACCGTCCGCCGCGGCGGTTTCACGGTCAATCCGGAGACGGCCTATACCAAGACGTTCGGCGTGCTGCTGCGGCCGCGCTTCATCAAGGGCCTGACCTTCTCGGTCGACCGCTTCCTGATCGATCTCAAGGACTCGATCGGCTACAACGACTACGACTATTTCTCGAACGGCTGCCTTGCCACCGGTCAGGAATTCTTCTGCAGCATGTTCGTGCGCAACCCGGACGGCACGCTGTACAGCAACCCGGGCACCAACCCCGCCACCGGCTTCCTCCGCGGCGGCACGACCAACTACTATAAGAGCAAGTCGCACGGCTGGGATTTCCAGGCCCAGTACAACCTCGGCCTCGGCGCCGCCGGCCGCCTGGACTTCGACTTCTCGGGCTCGCTGACCACTCTCGCCGGCGGCCAGGATTCGCCGATCCTGCCGAAGTACAACTGTGCCGGCTATTACGGCGGCGGCTGCGGCCAGCTGATCCCGAAGTGGACGCACAACCTGCGCGCGACCTACACCACCGCGGACCAGTTCTTCAGCGCCTCGCTCAACTGGCGCCACCTGGGGCCGCTGACCAACGTCACCAACTCGGGCGATCCGAACCTCGGCTGGACGCCGGAGGGCGAGCGGACGACCTTCTATCGTATCGGCGCCTACGACTATTTCGACCTGGCGCTGAACTTCCGCGTGCAGAAGAGCTTCTCGTTCCGGATCGCGGCCAACAACATCCTCGACAAGACGCCGCCGATCCTGCCGAACTCGTACAGCTACGGCCTGTCGCGCAACAACACGCTGTCGGCGCGCTACGACTCGCTGGGCCGGCAGATCGCGGTCGGCGCCACCGTCAACTTCTGACCTCTGACAGTTCCTCCCCGCTCGGCCTGCCTCTTCGGAGGCGGGCCGTTTTTTTCGGAGAAGCTGCGCCGCCCAGAGTAATTTGCGGCTGTAGAGGGCTAGCCTAGCCTAGCAGTTGCTTCGCGAGGCTGGGGGCAGTCGGCCCGACGATCAGGTGAAGACGAGGACCACTGGCGACCGCCCGCACCCCGGCGGCCTTGAGCGCTTCGGCATCGACTGCACTGCTGTCGGCAACGTCCAGGATCAGCCGCGTGGCCTTGGCCGAAACCGATCGTATGCCCGCGGGCTGCAGCACCTTGGCGATCGCCGCGGCATCGAGCGCGGGAACAGGTACAGGTCCTGCCGGCGCCGCGGCAAGCGCATCGCGTATCTCACCCGCGACCTGATCGGCGATCGGGCCCAGGATCACCTGGAGCCCGCCATCGGCAAGTCGCACGATCCCGCGCGCGCCGAGCGCCTTGAGCGCAGCATCGTCCGCCGCAGTCTGGTCCGCGACGACCAGCCGCAGGCGTGTGGTGCAGGCTCCGACCGACCGGATGTTGGCGCCACCGCCCAACGCCGCCACCATGTCCGCGCCGCGTCCTCGTCCAGTCGAGGCGGACGGTGTCGCAACCGCCTCGGCTTCACGGCCGGGCGTCTTCAGGTCGAAGCGGCGGATGCACCAGCTGAAGGTGAAATAGTAGATCGCGAAATAGGCCGCGCCGACCGGCAGCAGCAGCAGCGGCCGCGTCGACAGCCCATAGTTCAGGACATAATCGAACAGCCCCGCGGAGAAGCCGAAGCCGAGCTTCACCCCCAACAGGTTCATCACCGCCATCGACACGCCGGTCAGCACGGCATGGAGGAGGTAGAGCAACGGCGCCAGGAAGATGAAGCTGAACTCGATCGGCTCGGTCACCCCCGTCAGGAACGAGGTGAGCGCCAGGCTCAGCAGCAGGCCGCCGACCGCCTTGCGCCGTTCGGGCAGCGCATTGCGATACATGGCGAGGCAGGCGGCGGGCAGGCCGAACATCATCACCGGGAAGAAACCGGCCATGAAGGCGCCGGCGCTCGGATCGCCTGCGAAGAAGCGCTTGAGATCGCCCGTCGCGCCATGGAAGTCGCCGAGCAGGAACCAGGCGACGTTGTTGATGATGTGATGGAGGCCGGTGATCAGCAGCAGCCGGTTGAGCACGCCGAACAGGAACAGGCCGATCGGCCCTGCGCCCAGCACCCAGCGGCTCAGGCTGTCGACACCGCTCTCGAACCAGGGAAAGCCGAGCCCGAACAGCAGGGCTCCGATGAGGCCCGCGAAACCCGCCGCGATCGGCACGAAACGGCGGCCGCCGAAGAAGGCGAGATAGTCGGGCAGCTTGATCGCATAGAAACGGTTGTAGAGCAGGCCCGCGACGATGCCCGCGGAAAGGCCCGCCGGCACGCTCAGCTTGGCGATCTCCTTGGCGCGCCAGACTCCCTGCTCCGCCGCGTTGGCCGAAACGAGGTCGGGCGGGAGCGTGAGCAGCGTCTTGGCGCCCTCGACCGCGACGAGATAGGCGACCACGCCGGCCAGCGCCGCCGCGCCATGGTTCTCGCGCGCCAGCCCCACGGCGACGCCGGCCGCGAACAGCAGCCCCAGGTTCGAGAAGATCGCATCGCCCGCCGCGGTGATGAAGGCGATGTTCAGCACGTCGGGCTGGCCGAGGCGGAGCAGCAGCGCCGCGATCGGCAGCACCGCGATCGGCAGCATCAGCGCGCGGCCGAGCGGCTGGAGTCGGGCCAGTGCCGCGGATAGGTCGAGCTTCATCATATCGTCTCCCGCGCGATCGCGCGTACCTCGTCCGCCGACTCCGCCTCGCACGCCCGTTCGGCGAGCGCGACGCAGCGCTCCATCGTCAGCTCGCGCACTACCGCCTTCAGCCGCGGGATCGCGGCCGGCGTGGCGGAAAGCTCGGTGATGCCGAGGCCGATAAGGATCGGCGCCGCCAGCGGATCGGATGCGAGCCCTCCGCATACCCCGGCCCAGCGGCCAGCCTCGCGCGCGCCCTTCCCCACCTCCCGGATCAGCCGCAGCACGGCGGGATGCAATGCGTCGAGCCGCTGCGAGACGCCGGCATTGCCGCGATCGGCGGCGAGTGCATATTGGGTGAGATCGTTGGTGCCGATCGAGAGGAAAGCGGCCTCCCGCGCGATCTGGCCCGCCAGCATTGCGGCCGCCGGCGTCTCGATCATCACGCCTAGCGACGGTGCGACGATGCCGAGCTCGGCCGCGACTTCCTCCAGCATCGCACGCGCGGCGCGATAGTCGCCGAGATCCGCGACCATCGGCAGCATGATCCGGCATTGCTCCCCGGGCACGGCGCGCAGGATCGCGCGATACTGGAGCCGCATGAGGTCGGGCCGCGCGAGGCTCAGCCGCACGCCGCGCACGCCGAGCGCCGGATTCTCCTCGGCCGGCATCGGCAGATAGGGCACCGGCTTGTCGCCGCCGATGTCGAGCGTGCGCACGATCAGCGGACGCTCGCCGAGCGTGGCGGCGATGCGAGCATAGCAGTCCCGCTGCTCCTCCTCGTCCGGTGCGGTCTCGCGGTCGAGGAACAGGAATTCGGTCCGGAGCAGACCGCAGCCTTCCGCGCCCGCCTTCACCGCGGCGGCGGCATCGGCGATCGATCCCAGATTGGCGAAGATCTCGATGCGCGTGCCGTCGGCCATGCGGCCTTCGCCATGCGCGGCTTCGAGCTCCGCCGCCCGACGCTCGCGCACGCGCGCCAGCCGCTCGCTCGCGGCGGCGAGCGCCGGCGCACCGGGATCGGCGGTGATCGTGGCGGCGTCGGCATCGAGGATCACGGTTGCGCCCTCGACGATGTCGAGCACCGCGGGTCCCGCAGCGACGATCATCGGAATGCCGGCTGACGCTGCAAGGATCGCAACATGGGCGGTCGGCCCGCCCGCAGCGGTGCAGATGCCGGCGAGCCGGCCCTTGTCGAGCGCGAGGAACTGCGAGGGCAGCAGGTCCTCGGCAATCAGGACCGCATCAGGCGGCAGCGCCGGGACGGCCGCCCCGTTTTCCCCGGTCAGCACGCCGATCACCTGCCGCTCGAGATCGGCGAGGTCGGCGACACGCTCCATCAGCAGCGGATCGCCGGTCGCCCGGATCGTATCAGCCGCCTGCCGGCTCGCCATGCGCCAGGCGAAGGCGGCGCTACGGCCCTCGGCGATCGCCTGCTCCGCCGCCGTGCCAAGCTCCGGATCGGCGAGCAGCGCGCGATGCGCCTCGGCGACCGCGGCGGCCGTGCCCGAGCCGCCTGCCAGCGCATCCGATACCTGCCGCAACGCATCGGCAAGCGCCGCGCGCTCCTGCGCGATGCCCCTGCCATCCACCGGCACCTCGATATCCACCGAACGAAGCTGCACCGCCTGCCCGATCGCGAGGCCCGGCGAAGCGCAGACCGGCCGCCCGGGCGGCGCAGGTGCCGCCGCAACGATCGGCGTCGCAGCCTCCTCCTCGGCGATCCGATCGAGCAGAGCCGCAACCGCGTCGACCGCCGCCCGCGCATCGGCACCGCTGGCGGTGAGCGTGATGGTCTCGCCCAGCGTCGCGCCGAGACCGAGCAATGCGACCGTGCTGCGCGCATTGGCGACATGCTCGCCGCGCCGGATCTCCACCTCCGCAACGAAGGGCTTGAGCGCGGCGGCGATGCGCGCGGCGGGGCGGGCATGAATGCCGTGGGGCGCGGCCACGCGCAGCTCACGTTCGTAGCGCTCGTCCGTTGCGGGCACCGCCCCCGCCACCGACGGTATTCCACCCGCGATGCGGGCCACCACCTCTCCTGCAGCCACCTCGCGGCCGGGCCGGTCGACGGCGAGCGCATAGCCTTCGTTCGCTACGACCATCGGCGTGATGAGCGCCTTGGCCATCTCGCCCACTGCGTCGAGATCGAACGCGATCAGCGGATCGCCGGCGCGAACGGATGCACCGGCCGCAACCTTGGGCGTGAAGCCCTTCCCCGCCAGCGCGACCGTCTCCAGGCCGATGTGGAGCAGCAGCTCCGCACCATTCTCCAGCCGCAGCGTCACCGCATGGGCGCTCGCCGGAATCGACAGCACAATGCCGTCGGCCGGCGCGCAAAGCAGGCCCTCGACCGGATCGATCGCGAAGCCATCGCCCATCATGCGCTCGGCAAACACCGGGTCCGGCACCTCGTCGAGCGGCGCCAGCCAGCCTGCAAAGGGGGCGAGCAACGCGATACCGTCTCCCGCCCCCGTCACGCGACCGGCTCCGGCATTGCGCAGCATCGACGGACGATCGTGGGGATTGGGAACGGCATGGACATCAACTTACGCTGCTTTCAAGGACAAAAAAGAAGGGCGGCGGAAGGAGAAGGCCCCTTTCCGCCGCCCGGCGATGTGTTTCAGCTCGAACCCATAAGTCAGAAGTTGACGTTGACCGTGGCGAGCAGCTTGCGCCCGGTACGGTACACGCTGCGCGGCAGGCGCGGCGTGTTGGCGTAGCCATAATATTCGCTGTCGGTCAGGTTCATGCCCGCGAGCGTCAGTCCTACGTTCGGCGTGAAATTATAAGTCGCCGACACGTCGACGTTAGCGGTGTCGCGCACGTACATCTCGTCGCCGCGGTCGATGCCGGTGAAATACTTCGACCGCCACGTATAGGTGCCGCGGATCGCCACCGGCCCGCTTTCGAAATAGGGGCTGAGGCTCGCCTGATGGCGCGAATTGTACGGCAGGTCCCGCCCGTCCTGTCCCTCGCCGTCCGAGAAGGTGTAGTTGGCGAGGATGCCGAAGCCGAGCGGCAGATTCTGCTGATAGGCGACGGCAAAGCCCTTCACCTCGGCCGAGCCCGCATTGAACGGCCGGCTGATGTCGTAGGTCGACACCATATTCTGCGACTGGTTGAAATGCTCCTCCGGCACCGTCTGCGACAGGATGTAGTTGCTGATGTCCTTATAGAAGACCTCGGCCGACAGGATCGCGCGCGGCGCGAAATACCATTCCAGCGACGCGTTGAAGTTGTTGGATTTGTAGGGCTTGAGGTCCGGGTTGCCGCCGGCACCGGTCAGGACCTGGTCCGACAGCCAGAAGAAGTTGGTGAGATCGGCATAGTTCGGCCGCGCCACCACCTGCGCCGCGGCGAAGCGGAACAAGAGGTTCGGCTTCACGTCGGCGATGATGTTCACACTGGGCAGCACGTTGTCGTAGCTGCGCTTGGCGCTCTGCCAGGCCCAGTCGGCCTCGGCGGTGCAGAGCGCGCCGGGATTGCAGACATAGCCCGCGCTGTCGAAGCCGGTGTGGACATAGCGTACGCCGAAGTTGCCACGCAGGCCGCCGACGTCGAAATTGGCCTGGCCGTAAAGGGCGTGGATGTTCTCCTTGACCTCCCAGTTGCCGGCGGCGAACTCGGGCGCGGCGAACGGCGACGGTGTCGGCAGCGTCCGGCCCTCGAGGAAATCCACCATCGACGGGCCGCTGATGATGAAGCGGTCGCTCATCTGGTCGTTCACGCCCTTGATGCCGGACAGGTAATTGTCCTTCACCTGGCGCGGGTCGAACTGCGACGCCGGCGCCGACAGGCCGGTGAGCGAGATGCCGGCATAGGCCTGAGCGGTCTCGTGATGGCGATATTTGTAGCCGACCTGGATCCGCTTGATCGGACCATCGAGATCGAGGCCGAAATCGGCCTGGGCGTAGCGCTCCTTGTCGGAGGTCGGCTTGGCCACGGTGTTGCCGCTCCAGCCGGGATCGGTCACGAACGCCGCGGGATTGCCGAGCACGTCGGTGGTGTAGCTGATCGAGCCGGGACGCCCCGGCGCGCCGCCGATGTCCACCGTATAGTCGGCCTTGTTCAGGAACTCGAGGAACACCTGGCGCTTGGTGCCGCCGTCGGCGTCGGAGATGCCGCCCTCGACGTTCACGTCCCAGTTGCCGCCGTCCCAGCCGGCCTTGGCGTGATAGGTGTCCGAGTGCATCTCGGCTTCGCGATACTGGACGTCGAGCACGCTCAGCCCGTCGTTGAGCATCGTGCTGGTGACGATGCCGTCCTTCACCTCGATCCCGGTCAGCGCGCCGGCGCTGTTCCAGGTATTGCCCGCGAAGCTGTACATCGACTGGTTGAGGTTGTTGTATTTCGCGTCGATCTTGAGCCAGTTGAACTCGAGGGTGAGCTCGTCGACCGGCTTCCACTGCGCGGTCGCCGAATAGGTGAGGCGCTCGCGGCCCTGCTCGAAATAGGAGGTGCCGAACGCATTGGGCGCCACCGCATCGGGATTGGCGGCCAGCGTCGTCGCGCAGGCGCCGGTGCAGTTGCCGGTGTAGGTCCGGCCCGGCACCGGATCGGCCGGCGTCGCGAGCGAACTGGTGTTCGCGTCGTTCGCGCCGTTCCAGAAATCCGCGGTGATCGACCCATAGGCCTCCAGACCGTCGCGGCGCAGGCGGTCCTTGCTGCGCTGGAAGGCAGCCAGGATGCCGAAGGTCTTGGACTCGTTATGCCAGCTGACCAACGCCGAGCCCTGGATGTCGCCCTTCTTCGAACGGTCGTTGTAGAGATAGCTGAGCGAGCCCGCGACGGTGAGCGGCTTCAGCTCCAGCGGCTTGCGCGTCACCACGTTGACGGTGCCGCCGATCGAGCCTTCGTCGATGCGCGGCTCAGGCGACTTGTAGACGTCGACGCGGTTGATGAGCTGCGGCGCGAGCAGCGCGTAGTTGAAAGTGCGACCCGGCGAATCGAGGATGAACCAGTCCGCCGACGCCACCGTCTGGCCGTTGAGCAGCGTGCGGTTGAGCGCCGGGTCGGTGCCGAGGATCGAGACCTTCTCGCCCTGGCCGAACTGGCGGTCGACGGTGACGCCCGGCACCAGCGTCAGCGCCTCGGCGACATTGGTGTTGGGAAACTTGCCGACATCCTCGGCATTGATCGAATCGACGATCGCATCGGCGTTACGCTTGGTGTCGAGCGCGGCCGCCAGCGAAGCGCGATAGCCGGTGACGACGATATCCTCGCCCTGCTCCTCGGCAGCCTGCGGCGCGGCATCGGTCGTCTGCGCATATGCGGCCCCCGAAAGCAGCGCGAGGCCGCTGGCGGTGCCGATCAACAAAGCCCTGAACCTCATCTCCATCCCCTTTGCAGCTATAGCTATGGTATGCTTTCTCTTGTACCACTTGCATACCAATGACCAGACCATCCGCTAGCAACGGATCGACGTCAAGTAGGATTCTTTGCAGCAATGTTACGGTGAAAGCCATTTCGTAGCTGAAAATGGTATTGCATTGGTTCCATTGTTGCGCAACAAGCCTGGGCAAGCACTCGATAGTGGGGGTCCAATGCCGCTTCCGGGCCAGGGAATTGAATCGCTTGGCGAAAGTCGCCGGGGTCTGCGCGCTGCGCAGGACCGGTCGGGGATCGAACCCGGCACGCCACGGCCTTATATCGAGCGGCACAGCTTTCCCGGCGGCCACGATCTCGTCGCCGAACCCGACACCCGGATCTGAACAGAATGACGCAAGCACAAGAGACCCGCATGTTCGCGGAGGCCGCCGAATCCGCCGACGCCGTCGCGCGCCAGCTCGCGGCGAACGCCGAAGCGGTCGAGGCGCTGGCGGAGACGCTCCGCACCGAGCGCCCGCGCGCCGTCGTGACCTTCGCGCGCGGCAGCTCGGATCATGCCGCCACCTTCGCCAAATATCTGATCGAGACGCGGCTCGGCCTCGTCACCACCTCTGCCGCGCCGTCAGTCGCCTCGGTCTACGGCGCGGCGCCGGATTATTCGGGGATGCTGGCGATCGGCATCTCGCAGTCGGGCAAGAGCCCCGACATCCTCGCCGCGATGCGCACCGCCAAGCAGGGCGGCGCGCGCACGCTGGCGCTGGTCAACGTGACCGATTCGCCGCTCGCCGCCGAGGCCGACACCTGCCTGCCGCTGCACGCCGGGCCGGAAGTGAGCGTGGCCGCCACCAAATCCTACATCACCGCGCTCGCCGGCCTCCTCCATCTGGCCGCACGCTGGAGCCGGGACGACATCCTGCTGGAGGCGGTGCGGGAATCGCCTGCCCTGCTGCGCAAGGCGTGGGCAAGCAACTGGACTCCGCTGGTCAATCGGCTGGCCGAGGCGCGCGGCCTCTACGTGATCGGGCGCGGCCTCGGCTTCGGCATCGCGCAGGAGGCGGCGCTCAAGTTCAAGGAGACCTGCGGCCTCCATGCCGAGGCGTTCAGCGCCGCCGAGGTCCGCCACGGGCCGATGGCGCTGGTGGGTCCCGGCTTCCCGCTGCTGGTGTTCCGCCAGGGCGATGCGACCGGCGACGGCGTCGACGAGCTGGTCGCCGACGTCGTCGCGCGCGGCGGCGAAGTGCTGGTGAGCGGCGGCGAGGTGGCCGGCGCGATCCAGCTTCCGCACGTCGACGCCCATCCCGCGATCGAGCCGATGCTGCAGATCCAGGCCTTCTACCGCGCCGCCAACGCGCTGTCGCTGCGGCGCGGCTTCGACCCCGACCACCCGCCGCGCCTCGCCAAGGTCACCGAGACCATCTGATGCGCCAGGCCATCATTCCCGATCGCGTGCTCGTCGACGGCACCTGGCGCGGCGGCACCGCCGTGGTGATCGACGACGGCAGTATCGCCGCGATCACGGCCACGGCCGAGCTGCCCGGCGACATCGCACGAGAGGCGCTGTCCGGCTCGCTCGTTCCCGGCTTCATCGACACGCAGGTCAACGGCGGCGGCGGCGTGCTGTTCAACGATGCGCCGACCGTCGAGGGCATCACCGCGATCGCCTCCGCGCATCGCCGCTTCGGCACCACCGGCCTGCTGCCGACGCTGATCAGCGACGACCTCGACGTGATCCGCCGTGCCGTCGCCGCGGTAAATGCCGCGATCGAGGCAGGCGTGCCGGGAGTGCTCGGCATCCACATCGAGGGGCCCTTCCTCAACGTCGAGCGTAAGGGCATCCACGACGCTGGCAAGATCCGCCCGCTCGACGAGGAGGGCTTCGCCGTCCTCACGTCGCTGAAGCGCGGCCGCACGCTCGTTACGCTCGCGCCGGAACGGACCACGCCCACGATGGTGCGCCGGCTGGCGGAAGCGGGCGTGATCGTCGCCGCCGGCCACAGCAACGGCAGCTATGAGGAGGTGAATGCGGCGGTCGACGCAGGCCTCACCGGCATCACGCACCTGTTCAACGCCATGTCGCCGCTCGGATCGCGCCGGCCGGGCGTGGTCGGCGCGGCGCTGGAGCGCGACGAGCTGACCTGCGGCATCATCGTCGACGGCCACCACGTCAGCCCCGCGACGCTGCGCCTCGCGCTGCGCTGCAAGCCGCGCGACAGGGTCATGCTGGTCACCGACGCGATGCCGTCAGTCGGCTCCGACGCGACCGAGTTCCTGCTGCAGGGCCGCCGCATCCGGGTAGCGGACGACCTGCTCACCGACGAGGCGGGAACGCTCGCCGGCTCGAACCTCGACATGGCGGCGGCAGTGCGGAATGCGGTAACGATGCTGGGGCTCATGCTGCCCGAGGCTGTCGCGATGGCGAGCGCGGTGCCGGCGGCGTTCCTGGGCCTGGGGCATGTGACTGGCCGGATCGCACCGGGCTTGCGGGCCGATCTCGTCCTGATGGACGATGACCTCCGCACGGCGGCGACCTGGATCGGCGGCGTTCGCGATGCCTCTGCCGCGCCGGCGAGCGGCCGAAGGGAGACGCTCCTGTCGAGGGCATAAGCCGGCGGGAGGACCCGCGACGGATGGAAAGCGGCCGCAGCTACTCCTATGGCAGGTGTCCTTCCTGCTGCTTCGGGAGTCCGCCAAATGCGCCCTGCCCTTTTCGCCTGCTTCGCTCTGGCTGCCACCGGAACGATGGCGCTCGCGCAGCGAGCGGCGCTCGATCCGCATGACGCGGTTTACGAACTACGCATCTACTATCCGGCACCCGGCAAGCTTGCTGCGCTCAACGCACGGTTTCGCGACCATACGCTCAAGCTTTTCGAGAAGCACGGCATGCGCAATGTCGCCTATTGGAACGAGCAGCCGACCAAGGACTCCCCTGAGGGACGGGTGGTCTATGTGCTCGCATATCCGAGCCGGCAGGCAAGGGACGAGGATTGGAAGGCCTTCGGCGAGGACCCCGAATGGCGCGCAGTAGTCGCCAAGTCCGAGGCCGGCGGCAAGCTGGTGACGAAGGTCGATAGCGTGTTCATGACGATGACCGACTACTCGCCCCCCATCTCACTTCCGCGTTGATGGAAGCGGCGATCCGAAACTTGCGGACGTAAGGATCGGAGCCTCCTGACAATCAAAGCTGGAATCTTCGCTTGGCGCCGGCGGAGACTTCCGGACGGCCGCGCCTCTTGAAAGCGCCGTTGACGCGCAGCCGCCCGCCTCATAAACATCATACATCTGACAACATCGGAGAGGCGCGTGGTCCAGCTCTACGGCGAAGCGATGACGCGGCGGGCGCTCGCCGAACGCACCGGCAGCCTGTCGCAGTTCGCCGGCGTCCGGCTCATGACGCTCGGCGACGGGGTCGAGCGGGGCATACGCCAACTGGAGTTCCGCACCGGCACGGGCCTGCGCTTCACCGTGCTCGTCGACCGCGCGATGGACATCGCCGAATGCGAGCACGCCGGCCGCGCCGTCGGGTGGCATTCGCCGTCGGGGTTCCGCCATCCGGGGCTGCACGAATATGAGGGCGAAGGCGGGTTCGCCTGGCTCCGCTCGATGTCTGGGCTCAACATCACCTGCGGGCTCGACCACATCCTGTTCATGCACGACGATCCCGCCGGCCATTACCATTACGGCCCGCGCAAGTCGGTCTCCTCGTCGCTTCACGGCCGGGTCGGCACGATCCCGGCTCGGCTCACCGGCTACGGCGAGCGCTGGGACGGCGACGAATGCGTGCTGTGGGCCGAGGGCGTGGTGCAGCAGGCGACCGTGTTCGGCGAGGACCTGCACCTCATCCGCCACATCGAGGCGAGCGTCGGCGGCGACGAGATCCGGCTGCATGACCGCGTCGTCAACCACGGCTTCTACCGGACGCCGCACATGTACTGCTACCACGTCAACGTCGGCCATCCGGTGGTCGCCGAGGGATCGCGCTACGTGGCGCCGATCCGCGAGGTGCTGTGGGCGGCCCATGCCGAGCAGTATCGCGCGCAGGGCGTCGGCTATCGTACCCTCCCCGCGCCGATCGCCAACTTCCACGAGCAGGTGTGGCAGCACGACATGGCGCCGGACGCCGACGGCCGCGTCAACGTCGCCATCGTCAACGAGGCGCTCGGCTTCGGCTTCGAGGTCGAGACGCTGAAGGCGCAGTTCCCGGCGATGTACGAGTGGCAGAACCTGCACGCCGGCCATTATGCCGTCGGCATCGAGCCCTCGACGAACCACGTCTTCGGCAAGGAGTTCGCGCGCGAGCGGGACGAGCTCATCTGGCTCGAGCATGGCGAGGAGCGGCGCTACGACAGCGTGTTCCGCATGCTGCCCGATGCCGGGGCGGTGCAGGACGCGATCCGGCGCATCGAAAGCGTCGCGCTCCAGCCCGGCGAGGACTATCCCGCGCAGTCCGGCAACTTTCCACCGATCGGAGGCCGAAAGTGATGGGGGTGCGGAAAGTTAAGCCCCTCCCCTTCAGGGGAGGGGTCGGGGTGGGGGCTATCCTCAGGCCACCCTGCCTGCCGCACTCCCCCACCCCCAACCCCTCCCCTGAAGGGGAGGGGCTTGAGCTATGAAAAACCGCACCGTCCTCTACACCGGCGCCGCGGGTGGGCTCGGTCTCGACACCACGCTGCTGCTGATGGGACGCGGCGCGACGGTCGTGGCGGTCGACAACGATCCGGCGAAGGTCGCGAAGCTGCGGACGGCGGCCGAGAGCGTGAAGACCGGCAGCCTGATCGTCTCGACCGCTGACCTGTCCGACCTCGCCGGCTTCCGCGCCGAGCTCGAACGGCTGCTCGACGAGGCCGGCGGCTTCGACGTCGTCATCAACAATGCCGCCATCTACCCCGCCAAGCCGTTCGAGGAGGTCTCGATCGAGGAGCATCAGGCGGTCCAGCGCGTCAACGTCGACGCCGGCATCGTCGCGGTGCAGGCGGCGCTGCCGGGAATGCGCGAGCGCGGCTTCGGGCGGATCGTCAACATCTCCAGCATCACCATCTCGGGCGGCTGGGCGAACCTGTCGCCCTATGTCGCATCCAAAGCCGCGCTGATCGGCCTCACGCGGGCATGGGCGCGCGAGTTCGGCGGCTGGGGCGTCACCGTCAACGCGATCGCACCCGGTGCCTTCCCCACCGACGCCGAAAAGATCCATCCCGATCCCGAAGGCTACAAGCGCATGGTGCTCGACGCCCAGGCGATCAAGCGCCGCGGCACCGCCGCCGACATCGCCCACGCGATCGCCTTCTTCGCCGCCGACGAGGCGGGCTTCATCACCGGCCAGACGCTGCACGTGAACGGCGGCTGGATCATGGCCTGAGGACATGAACGGCATGAACATCCTGAGCGGCATCCGCGTGCTCGACTGCTCGATCGCGATGGCGGGGCCCTTTGCCGCCCAGCGGCTCGGCGACCTCGGCGCGGACGTGGTCAAGGTCGAGCCGACCTCGGGCGAATGGCAGCGCCACGCCGCCGCGGGCGGGGCGACGGGGAAGCAGGTCAACGTCTCCTTCCTCTCGCTCAATCGCAACAAGCGCTCGCTGGCGATCGACCTCAAGGCGCCCGAGGGCAAGGCGACGCTGCTCGAGCTGGTGAAGACCGCCGACGTCTTTCTCCAGAACTACCGCCCCGGCGTCGCCGAGCGGCTGGGGGTCGATTATGCGACGCTCGCCGCGATCAACCCGCGCCTCGTCTACGTCTCGATCTCCGGCTATGGCGAGGACGGCCCCTATCGCCTCTATCCCGGCCAGGACCTGCTGCTCCAGGGCATGTCGGGCGCGATGCTGTCGGCCGGCGCCGAGGGACAGCCCCCCTCCCCCGCAGGCCAATATGTCGTCGACGCCGTCACCGCCTACAGCGCCTTCGAGGGCGCGCTGGCCGCGCTCTTCCACCGCGAGCGCACGGGCGAGGGCCAGCTCGTCCAGGTCAACATGCTCGACGCGATCACCACCATCCAGATGCAGGAGCTGTCGGTGTTCACCGTCGGCGGCAAGCCGCAGGCCCGCTCCGCCGAGCCCCATGCGCACAGCTACATCCGCGCACCCTATGGCGTGTTCGCAACCAGCGACGGCTATATCACGCTGGCGATGGCCCCCCTCGCGAAACTCGGCGAGGTGCTGGGCGAGCCGTTCTTCGCGGGCATGGACGACCAGACCGACGGATGGACGCACCGCGACGCGATCTTCGCGAAGGTGAAGGCCAGGCTGCCCACCGCGACCAGCGCCGACTGGCTCGAACGCTTCCGCGCCGCCGACATCTGGGCGGGCCCGGTCTACGGCTATGCCGAGCTGGTCGACGACCCGCAGATCCGCCACAACGGCACTTTCGTCGAGTACGACCATCCGACCGAGGGCCGGGTGAAGACGCCGGGCTTCCCGATCCGCTTTTCCAGGACGCCGTCAAAGGTGGAGCGCGGCGCGCCGCTGGTCGGCGAGCACAGCCGCGAGCTGCTCGCCGAGATCGGCCTCGACGAGGCCGCGATCGACCGGCTGGTCGAATCCGGCGTCGTGCGCCAGCACGCCTGACGGAGCGGAAGCATGACTGGCACCCTGCGCTTCACCATCGACGATCAGGTCGCGACGATCCTGATCGACCGTCCCGACAAACTCAATGCCATGACTCCGGAGATGGCCGACGCGCTCGTCGTGGCGGTGACCGAGTGCAACACGTCCGACGCGATCCGCTGCGTGATCGTCACCGGCGCCGGCGACCGGGCGTTCTGCGCCGGCTCCGACATCACGACGCTCGACGCCTATGCAACCGCATGGGACTTCCGCAACCGTGCCGACTATTGCGACGCGCTGCGCGCCTGCCGCAAGCCGGTGATCGCGGCGGTGAACGGCTATGCGCTGGGCGGCGGGCTGGAGACGGCGCTGGCCTGCGACATCCGCATCGCCTCCGCCACCGCGCGCTTCGCCGCGCCGGAAATCAAGCTCGGCTGGATCGGCGGCGGCGGCATGGCGGCGGGGCTTGCGCATTCGATCGGCATGTCCAATGCGGCGATGATGCTGCTGACCGGCGACATGATCGATGCCGAGCGGGCGCTCGCCTGGGGTTTGGTGAGCGAAGTGCTCGCCCCCGACGCGCTGCTGCCCCGCGCGCAGGAGATCGCGCGCACCATCGCCTCCCGCGCGCCGATCGCGGCGGAGACCGCCAAGCTCAACCTCGCCGCCGCGTTCAGCATGCCCCACGACAAGGCGATCGAATATGAACGGGACCTCCAGGCGATCTGCTTCGCCACCGACGACGCCCGCGAGGGCCGCGCCGCCTTCGCCGAGAAGCGCGTGCCCATCTTCCGGCGCCGCTGAGCGGGACCGCCCATGACCCGCCCCCGCATCCTGCTCACCCGCCGCTGGCCCGAGGCGGCCGAGGCGCGGCTCGCCGAGCGCTATGACCTCACCGTCAGCCCCGACAACAAGCCCCTCGGCGCCGACGCGCTCGCCGCGGCTATGCGCGACTATGACGCGCTCTGCCCCTCCGCCTCCGATCGTCTTCCCCGCGCCGTGATCGAGACGCCGGGGCGCCGGGTGCGGATCATCGCCAACTACGGCGTCGGCTACGACCATATCGACATCGACGCCGCGCGCGAGGCGGGCGTGGTCGTCACCAACACCCCCGGCGTGCTCACCGATGCGACCGCGGACATCGCGGTCATGCTGATGCTGATGACGATGCGCCGTGCGCTGGAGGGCGAGCGCGAGCTGCGTGCCGGCGCCTGGCGGGGCTGGCGCCCGACGCACCTGCTCGGCCATTCGCTGGAAGGCAAGCTGCTGGGTCTCGTCGGCTTCGGCCGCATCGCCCGCGCGACGGCGAAGCGCGCGGAGGCGTTCGGGATGCGGATCGCCTATCACAGCCGCCACGTCGCGGAGGACATGCCGGCGGAGGCTTATCACGCCAGCCTCGCCGAACTGGCGGCCAAGGCCGACGTGCTGTCGCTGCACGCGCCGGGCGGGACCGAGACGCGGCACATGATCGACGCCGCGCTGCTCGCCCGGATGCCGGCGCACGCGGTGCTCATCAACACCGCGCGCGGATCGCTGGTGGACGAGCCCGCGCTCGCCGCGACGCTCACCGACGGCGGAATCGCAGCAGCGGGCCTCGACGTCTATGCGGAGGAACCGAAGGTGCATCCGGCGCTGTTCGATGCCCCCAACATCGTGCTGCTGCCGCACCTCGGCAGCGCGACGGTCGAGACGCGCATCGCGATGGGCATGAAGGTCGCGGACAATCTCGACCGCTTCTTCGCAGGCGAAGCGCCGCCCGACCGGGTGGCTTGACCAAAACCCCTCTCCCTTTGGGAGAGGGACACTGGGGCGTCATTCCGGCGGACGCCTCGCCCCGGCCCCGGCAATCACCCCCCGCGCCTCGGCCGGCCAGTCGCGATCCGGCACCAGCACGTTGTCGCGCGCTACATTCCCGATCTCCTCCAGCCAGCGGCCGCCGGTCGTCTCCGAATTGTGCCAGTTGCCGGTGGCGACGTTGTCGGTCGAGATGCGCCGGCGGTACATCTTGCCCGCGGTGTTGATGTTGAGCCACTTGCCCCGCGTCTCGACGACGTTGCCGGTCACGCGGAAATGCTTGCTGCCCTCGTCGAGGTAGATGCCGATCCGGTCGCCGATGTCGAAGATATGGTTGCCGCGGATCACCGCGCCGGGGTTGGCGGAGAGGTTGTAGATCGCGCCGCCGTCCATGAACCACTGCTTCACGCCATGGATGCGGTTGCCCTCGATCACCGTGTCGCGCAGCGTCGTCGGCGTCGTGTAGCGGGTGTTGTGGACATAGCCCTTCTGGTTCTCGTCGTAGTTCGGGTTGCCCCCCGCATCGTTGTAGCCCCAGCCCCAGCCGACCGCGATCCCATCATAGGGCGCATCGGAGACGTCGTTGTGGGCGATGCGCGCGCCGGTGATATAGGTCGTCAGGATCGCGGCATTGTCCTTGTAATCCTGGCTGACGGTCGCGACGACATTGTCCTCGATCGTGAGGTCGCGGTTCACCAGCGCCGGGTCGCTCGGGTGATGGGCATCGGCCCGCACGCCCCCGGCCATGATCGCGCCGCCCGAGAGCACGCCGAAATGATTGCGCGCCACCCGGATGCCCGCGGTGGCGAGACCGGTGCCGGCGAGATTGGCATTGGCATCGTTGCCGATGCCGAGCGCCACCTGCCCGAGCTGGGTGAAGCGATTGCCCTCGAACGTCACGTCGCGCGCCGCCGCGACCTGCACCGCGGCCGGGATCTGGTTCCAGCGCTGGCGCATCGATTCGAACTCGACGCAGCCCCAGCCGCAGCTTTGCCAGGCATCCTTCGGCCGGATCGGCGACACTTCGGCGAGGAAGGCGCCGCTCTGCTGATTGGCATAACCCGCCGGCCGCGACGGCCCGAGCCACGAGCTGTAGGAGAAACGCAGACCGCGGAAGGTCAGCCGCTCGATCGGCGCGGCCGGCGTGCCGGCGATGGCCACCAGCGTCTCCAGCGTCGGCAGCACGACGGTCAGCTTGCCGATGTCCTCGTCCTGCCCGATCCGGAGGTAGAGCTTGCCCGCCGCGGGATCGAGGAACCACTGGCGCGGCTTGGCGTGCCAGTCGTTGGTCTTGCCGATGAACTCCAGCGCGTTGACCAGGAACAGCCGCGAATCCGCCGGGAAGATCGGCTTGGTCAGCGTGTCGTAGCCCCAGCTGTTGTTGTCCCACGCCGGCTGCTGCATCGTCACGCTACGCCCGGAAATCGCCTTCACCGGCGAGACGCGGTCGGTGAAAAAACCGGTCGCCTCGAGCTCCAGCCGCTCGGGATGCTTGACCGCCGCGACATAGCTGAGGTCGGGATTGACGATCTCGAAGCCGGTCGCGGTGAAGGCGAGGTCGGTCGGCTTGATCTCGATCCACGGGCGCTCGGCGAGCGTGTCGTTCACCCACAGCTGGCGGGACTCGAGCCCCTTCGGCACGTCGGCCACCCAGATGCGCCGCTCCTCGTCATAGGGGCGGAAGCCGGTCACGGTGATGCCGCCGGAGATGACCGGCGAAGCGCCGTCCGCCGCACGCCATTCGACGCGGTGGCCGCGCTGCCCGCCGTCCGCGGCACGGAAGACGAGCGGCTTCCGCAACCGATAGGTGCCGCCGGCCAGCACCACCGTCACGTCGCCGCGAGCGTTGGCGGCCCGGACCAGCGCCTGCGCCCGTTCGAGCGACCGCACCGGCCGCGCCGCACTGCCGGGGGCGCGGTCGTCGCCCTGGGGCGAGACGTGGATCGTCGCATCCTGTGCCTGCGCCGCTGTGGCGAGGCACAGGCCGGCGAGAAGCGCAGCTCCGCGCCGCAAGAGGGTCAGCAACGCTTTCCGCCCCGATCGTTCCATAGCTCCCCTCGCCGCGTCAGAAGCGGAAGCGCACGCCGGCGGAGATGCGCCGTCCGGTCTTGCGATACTCCTTGGTGCGGTCCTCGCTCACCGAATAGATGAATTCCTTCGCGTCGTTGAGGTTGGTGCCCTCGGCGAAGACGGTGAACTGGGGATTGACGTCGTAGGACAGGCTCGCGTCGAGCTGGCCATAGGCGTCGAAATATTCGGGCTCGCCGTTGCGGCCGGAGGCGACCTGGAGGAAATTGTCGCGCCAGGTATAGGCGACGCGCGCCTGCAGCCCGTATTTCTCATAATAGCCGACCAGGCTGTACGACCATTTCGACAGCCCCTCGAGCCCGAAGCTCACATTGGCCACCGTGTTGGTGTAGCTCGCGTTGGAGTCGGTGTAGTTGAGGCTGGTCTGCACGCCGAACCCACTGAGCGCGCCGGGCAGGAAGGTGAAGGCCTGGCGATAGCCGAGCTCGAAGCCCTTCACCGTCGCGCCCTTGCCATTGTCGGGCACCGTGACCTGGAAGGTCACCTGGTCGACGAGCTGCGGCGTCGTCACCAGCGTCACGAACGAATCGATATCCTTGTAGAAGACGGCGGCGTTGAGCAGCGCCGAAGGCGAGAAATACCATTCGAGGCCAGCCTCGACCTGCGTCGCGCGAAACGGCTGCAGGTCGGGATTGCCGCGGCGGATCGTCTCGTTGCCGGGATTGGTCTGGATCGACTGGCGCGGCGACAGGTCCGACAGCGTCGGCCGGGTCATCACCCGCGAGGCGGCGACGCGGAAGATCAGGTCGTCGGTCAGCGACAGCCGCGCGTTCAGCGACGGCAGCCAGTCCTGATAATGGCCGCGGAAGCCGACCGGGACCACGCCCGACAGGACGATGTCGTTCTGGCCGGTCGGGTTACCGTTGGCGTCGACGCGCTGCTTCGCGCTGACGATCGTCTGCGACGCGCCGTTCGAGGTGTAGATCGTGTCCTCGAACCGGACGCCGGCGTTGATCGTCAGCGGCATGCCGGCGAGCCGCGTCTCCCAGGTGCCCATCACGAAGCCGACCTTGACGTGCTCGTCGACGACCGAGGACGCGGCCGGCGAGAAGACGGCGGGGTCGAAGGTCTTGCCGTCCTGCGCGGCATATTGGTCGATCAGTTGGACCAGCGCGCGTGGATCGTAGCTGATCCAGTCGCGGACGATGTTGTCGCTGCCGCCGCCTGAGAAGAAATAGCGGTTGGTCGGCCCGAACAGCGACGTCGGCAGCGCGCGGTCTGATCCGCAATAGGCGCATTGCTGGCCGAACGGCATGTCGTTGCCGGTCAGCGTCTTCTTGCGGTCGGCATACATGCCGCCGACGTTCAGCGTGAGGTTGTCGAACAGCTTGTACTGCAGCTCGCTGCGATATTCGCCGATTTCGTCGTCGACGTCGGTGCCGCCGCCCCAGATATAGTAATGCGCGGTCAGCCCCTGCGGATTGGTCGCCGCGTTCGGATAATTGGGGCTGCTGAAGCCATAGTCGTAGATCGGGCTGCCCGAGCGGCGGTCGAACCACAGGTCGACGTTCTTGCGCCGGATCGTGGTGAACAGGCTGTCGTTCCGCCCGCGTCGCCGCGCCGCCGACTGCGAGGCGTCGACGGTCAGCTTGAGCCGGTCGCTCGGTTCCCAGGCGACGTTGAGGCCGTACTGGTCGGTCGTGACGTTGCGCACGTCGTACTGGATGATCTCGTCGACGAAGCCGCCCCGGTAGCGCTGGTAGACCGCCTCGTTGCCCTCGACCACCTGCTCGACCAGCGTGCCGCCGGAGAAGTCGTAGGCGAGGCCGGTCTGCTGCTCGGTGAAGTCGGCCTTGGCATAGAGGCCGTCGAGCGTGACGGTGAGCGTGTCGGTCGGCTTGAACTGGATCGATCCGTTGAGGCCGAACCGCTTCAGCTGCCGCTCGAAGAAGAAGGGCGACAGGTTCGAGGGCATCGAGACGTTGGAGAAGGGCGCGACGTCCGGCCCGATGCGCCCGCCCTGCACGCCGCCGGCGGTATAGTAGGAGTCGGTGCTCGACCGCCGCACATGGCCGGCGCCGATCGTGAACTCGTCGTCGCGGACATGCTGGTCGGTGTAGACGGCGGCGAGCGAGACGCCGAACGTCTTGCTGTCGTTGCGCCAGCTGACGACGCCCGAGACCTCGGGATTGTAGCGGTCGGCGACCTCGGCCCACTGGATGTTGGCCGATCCGGTCGCGAGCAGCCCCGCCTTCTGGTCGAGCGGGCGCAGGGTGCGCACGTCCACCGTCGCGCCGATCGACGCGCCGTTGATGTTGGCCTGGGGCGACTTGTAGACGTCGGCGCCGCTGATCACCTCCGACGGCAGCACGTCGAACGAGAACTCGCGGCCGTTGTTGTCGGTGGCGAGCGTACGGCCGTTGACCGTCACCGCGTTGAACTTGGGTCCGAAACCGCGGACGGTGACGTAGCGGCCCTCGCCGCGGTTGCGCTCGATGGTGACGCCGGCGATGCGCTGAAGCGATTCGGCGACGTTCTGGTCGGGCAGCTTGCCGAGATCCTGCGCGACGATCGAGTCGACGACGTTGACCGCGTCCCGCTTCAGGTCGATCGCCGCGCGCTCGCTTGCGCGGATGCCGGTGACGACGATATCCGCCTCGGATTGCGCCGTTTCCTCGTCCGTCGCCTGCGCCTGCTGCGCCGCGGCCACACCACTCCACAGCAGCGCACCCGCCGCCGTCGCCGCGAGCAACGCCCTGCGCGCGCGCCCATCCAAATACGCCATGCAGACCTCCCCGTGCTTGTTTGAGAAGCATCCTGCACTCAGGCGAGTTCGTATGTCAAATGATCATAATACGTAATATGTCTAACGGACCGACCGGATCGGCAGAACGCACAGCGCCGAGGCGAAGACGAAGGCCAGCGCCGCCCACAGGATCGCGCGATAGTTCCCGTCGAAGATGCCGAGCAGCACCGCCGCCATCACCGGGCTGATGATCTGCGGGATGTTGACCGCGGTGGTGAGGACGCCGAGGTCCCTGCCCTCGTCGCCCAGCGCGCTCTTGGGCAGCACCTGCGTCATCAGGGCGATGTCGATCGACATGAACATGCCGTAGCCGACCCCGATCACCGCGGCGTAGACCCACATCCCCGCCATCGACGGCGCGATCAGCGGCGCGGCCATCGCGCAGCCCATGATCAGGCTGCCGGCGACCACGAAGGGCTTGCGGCGCTGGATGCGATCGGACCACCAGCCCGAGACCAGCGACGCGATGATCAACGTAACCAGCGTCACGATCGCCATGTTGGCGATGGCGATGTTCGACTCCCCGTCGCCGAGGCCGATATAGTCGCGCAGGATGTAGAGCAGATAGGCCGCGACCGCCTGATAGCCCATGTAGATGGTGAAGCGGCTGAGGAACGCCCAGGCGAAGTCGGGATGCTCCCGCGGGCTGATCCAGAAGCCGCGCACGAACTCCCCCCAGACGAAACGCCGCGCCGGCATCTGAGCGCTCGACGGCTCGCGGTTCACGGCGATGAAGGCGAGGCACGAGGCGGCGATCGCGGCGGCGAACAGGCCGTAGGCGACCGTCGGCGTGCTCGCGAGATAGCCGGCGACCACGGTGCCCGCGGTCAGGCCGGCCGTCATTCCTGCCCCCACGATCCCCGACACGCCGCCCCGCGTCTCCGGCGCGAAACGGTCGGCGATCAGCGTGGTCATCGCCGGCTGCATGGAATTGTAGGCGATCGCCGCCATCACCCACAGCACCATCACCGACCAGAAGCTGGTCATCCACGACACGCCGAACAGGCACAGCGATCCGACCAGCGATCCGACCGCGATCCACGGTGCCCGCCGCCCCCAGCGGCTGCGCGTCCGGTCCGACAGCGCCCCCGCGACGGGCGTCGCCAGCGTGGAGAAGACCGAGGTCACCGCGAACAGCAGCGCGAGGTTGTTCGCCTTGTCGCCGGGATCGAGCTTCGCGATCTGGTTGGGCAGCAGCACACCGAGCACGCCGCTGTAGAGCGCCATCAGCAGGAAGAAATTGACCATCAGCGAGAACTGCAGCCGCGTCCGCTGCCGGCCGAGCACCCAGGCGTGCGTGGTCATCCGCGCTGGTCCGCGCCGGCCCGCCGGTCGGGGACGAGGCGCAGCCCCGCCTCGCGCGGCCGCCGGTGCGGCCCGCCGCTCGCCTCCCAGCTCCCCTCGACCCGCTCGCGCGCGATCATCCCCTCGTCGACGACGATGCCGAGCCCCGGCCGATCGCCGAGCACGATCCCGCCGTCGGCGATCTCTTGGTCGACATCGAGCCCGAGCGGCCACTCGAAATCCTGCACCTCGATGCCGATCATGTTCGGCACCGCCGCAGCGGCGTGCGCGACCGGATTGCCGTCATAGGCGACCGGCGAGACCGGCAGGTCGCGCGCATGTGCGGCGATGGCAACCCGGTTGAAATGGGTGATCCCCCACACGCTGCCCGTCTGCACGACATCGACCGCATCCGCGTCGAACAGCGGCGCGAATTGCTCCAGCCCCGTCAGATTCTCGCCCGTAGCCACCGCCGCGCGCGTCGCCCGCGACACCGCGGCATGGCCCGCCGCGTCCCAGCGCCGCACCGGCTCCTCGATCCAGGTGAGGTCGATCCCCGCCGCCTCGATCGCGGCGAGATGGCGGATCGCCTGCTTGCGGTTCCAGCTCTCGTTGACGTCGAGCATCAGCGCGGGCTCTGCGCTGTTGGCCGCCAATATCTCCCGCGCCCGCTTCAGTCGGACGATATCGCGCGCGATATCCTTGCCGCCCTTGATCTTGGCCGAGGTGAAGCCGCGCTCCGCCCAGCGCGCATAGAGTACCGCAAACGCATCGTCGTCGAGCCCGAAGCACAATCCCGAGGCATAGCCCGGAACGAACCGGTCTGCCGCCCCCAGCGTCCGCCACAGCGGCTCGTCCGCCATCTTCGCCTTGAGATCCCACAGCGCCATGTCGACCGCCGCGATCGCGCCATAGGTGGCGCCGCCATGGCCGCTCTTGAAGACATGCGACAACATGCTGTCGTAAAGCGCTGCGACGGCACGCGGATCCTGCCCTTCCACCGCCGGAAAGACGCGGTCGATATCGACATGCTGACCGAGCCCGATGCCTTCCAGCCCGGCGTCGGTCTCGAGGATCAGGATCGGCACCTCGGTGATGCCCGACGTCACCACGCCGTTCACGTCACCGACCGGGCGCCCCCAATCATGCGAGGTGACGAGGCTTCGGTAGCCGGTGACTTTCATGCAACATCCTTGCTTAAGTGCCGAGACGACACCGACCAGGCTACCCCCGCCGACGATAACATATTATGTATGATCTTTCGCCGATGGCAAGCATTGACCGACGGGCGGCAATCGGCTCATCACCTCCCACCGCCGGAGCGGCGGCAGACACGGGGCGCAACGAGCAAGGCCATGACCCATTCTCCTCCCACCCCCGAAGCCGCCCGCGTCCGCCGGCGCCCCCGCCTGGCCGAGGCGGTGGTCGAGGATCTGGTCAAGGCGATCGTGACCGAGACCTATCCCGCCGGCACCGCGCTGCCGCCCGAGGGGATGCTCGGTGACATGTACGGCGTCAGCCGCACGGTGGTGCGCGAGGCGACGATGGCGTTGACGGAGAAGGGCCTGGTCGTCTCTCAGCAGGGCCGCGGCACGATCGTCCGGGAATCGAGCGCCTGGGACATGCTCGACCCCATGATCCTCGGCGCATTGTTCCAGCGGGAGGACGGCCTCGCCTATCTCGACAATCTCTCCGAGATCCGCTCGCTGCTCGAAGGGGCGATGGCGGCGAAGGCGGCCGAGCGCCGCACGCCGGAGATGGTCGACGCGCTCACCCGCCAGATCGACAAGCTGGAGACGCTGATCCCCGTCCCCGCCGCCTATGTCCATGAGGACGTGATGTTCCACGACATCATCATGCGCATGTCGGGCGACCGGCTGAGCAAGGCGGTGATCGACGGCGTGCAATCGGAGGCGCTGCGCACCCACGAATATAGCGGCAAGCTCAACATCGAGCACATCAAGGACACCCACGCCGCGCACCGGCGCATCTACGAGGCCATCGTCGCCGGCGACGCCGAGGCGGCGTCGCGCGCGATGCGCAGCCACATCGAGGAATCCTGGGCCCGCCGCCGAGCGGAACGCCGCGCGCGATAGCCACCCCCGTTACCCCATAGCCACCCCCGTCACCCCGGCCTTGGGCCGGGGTCCACTGGGATGCAAGGACTGGACAAGAGGCTTGAGCGCAGCCCGCGAGGCCCAGTGGACCCCGGCCCAAGGCCGGGGTGACGGCTGGGAACCGGCTACGGAAGATCCCAATACCGATGCCGATCCGCCTTAGGCGCCCGATTCCGCGAACACCCCATGCCGCGCAGCAAAGGCCGCGAACAGCGACGGCCAGACGGACGCCGGCATCGTCGCGGGCAGGCGCACCCCGAAGCCGTGGCCGCCTTCCTCGAACACATGCATCGCCACCGGCCGCTTGGCGGCCTGCATCGCCTGGAACATGGCGATACTGTTGGCGACCGGCACCACATCGTCGTCGACGGTGTGGAGGAGGAAGACGGGCGGCGTCTCAGCATCCACCCGGAGCTCGACCGACCGCGCGCGCCGCTGCGCCGGCGACGCATCGGGACCGAGCAGATTGTCGCGCGATCCGCCATGGGCGAACGGCGCATCGAGGCTGACGACCGGATAGATCAGCCCGGCGACGTCAGGCCGGGCGGCGAGGCGATCCGCCTCGTCGACCGGCTCGTAGACGCGCTCGGCATGGCGTGTCGCCAGCGATCCGGCGAGGTGCCCGCCCGCCGAAAAGCCCAGCACCGCCACCCGGTCCGGCCGGATCGCGAACCGGTCCGCCCGGGCGCGGACCAGCCGCATCGCGCGCTGGGCATCCTGCAGCGGCACATCCTCACGGCGGCTCCAGCCCTCGCCCGGCAGGCGGTAGAGCAGGATGAAGGCGGTGATCCCGCGCGCGTTGAGCCAGTCCGCCTGGCTGATCCCTTCATTGTCATAGGAGAGAAAGCCATAGCCGCCGCCCGGCACCACCAGCACGGCCGAACCGTTCGGCCGCGCGGGTCGCCGCACCACTAGCACCGGACGATCGATGCCGGTGACCCAGCGGTCGGGCTTGGCAGGATCATGTGACTGGTCATCGATCTTGCGGACGATGCGTGCATCGGTCTTGCCTGGCGGATCGCCCGGCCACAGCTCGATCACCTCGTCGCCGGGCTGGATCTGCGCGAACGCCGCGCCGGGTACGGACGCCAGCACCGCGGCGGCGCCCAGCATCGTGCGGCGCGTCAGCCGCGTTTCGATGTGCCCTTCCATTCGTCCTCTCAGCAGCGAATCCGTCACACCGGATGGCGTGTCAGGCAGCTTAGCCGCGGCTCACCGGAGAGATCAATTTGGCCAATGCTCAATCCTCCCCCGCCAGGGGGAGGTGGCGCCGAAGGCGACGGAGGGGGAGGACGGCGACAAACTATCGATGTGTTTCCGCCCCCTCCGTCACGCTTCGCGTGCCACCTCCCCCTGGCGGGGGAGGATTTGAGTGTCGATCTTAACGCAAAAAGCTGAGCGTCGAGACGTGCATCAGCTTGGCGACCGGCTTCCCCGCTACCGTTCCCGCCTTGGTTTCCCCATGCGTGACGCCCAGGATATAGCGGCCGGCGCCCATGTCGGGCACGTCAACGCGGCCGTCGCCATCCGCCTTGAACGCCTTCTGCCAGCGCCCCGGCGTGATCACGTTGACGGTCGCGCCGGGTAGCGGCTGGCCGCGGAAGCGGACGGTGAACCGGTCGGCGCCGGGCGTGACCGGCACCAGCTCGAGGTCGAGCCTGGCCTCGGTCTCGCTACGGCCCGCGCGGGCGTAGAAGATCGCCCCTTGCTGCACGCCGTCCGATGCCCAGGGCTCGAACACATTGTCGTCGCGGGCGCGCACGTCTCCCACGCCGCCCGGCGCCGCCTCGAGATGATCGGTGCGGCGGGTGGTGGCGAGCGGCCGCGCCGGATCGGCGAGGAAGACCAGCGGCGCCTTGAGCCGATGGAATTCCGGGTCGCCGCCATCCGGAACCGGCTGGGCCGGCTCGCCGAGGTAGATGCGTGCCGGGCCGGTGGCGTCGCGCTCGATCCACACCTCATGCGCGGCGGCGGGCGCCGCGACGGCGGCAAGCAGGAACGGCAGCAGTCTGCGCATCATCTCTCTCCAATCGTTACCGGGAACGGGCACGGCGGCTCACGCGCCAACAGAGCCATGCGACGGTGACCCACGCGCCGATGCTCAGATGGCCGCACCAGATGATCGCGCCGCGCGCCGGGCCGAGCGCGAGCATGTCGGCCAGCAACGACGCCACCAGCAGAAGCCCTCCGATCCCACGCGCGGCACGCGCTTCGCGCGGATCGAGCCTGCGGCCGATCATGTCCTGCTGGTGCCGGCTCATCGACCCGGCGACCGCGGCGAAACCCGCCAGCGCGAGCAGGACGGCGAGAAGCTGGATCATGCCGCCGCCATCGCCTCGGCGACCGCCGGCTCGCTGCGGCGGGTCCGGTCCGAACGGACGCGGCCGGCCTTGCGCGCCGCCCAGCCGAAGCCGGCAGCGAGCACCAGCATCACGCAATCGAAACCGACGAACAGCCAGTCGCCCGCGGCGAGGCTGGCGACGAGATTGCGCGGCGTCGTCAGCGCGTTCACCACCGGCACCGCGGCGAACAGCAGCGCCGCTGCCGACAGCCCTTCCACCCACGCCCGCCGCGTCGGCCGCACGATCGCCCAGGCCAGCATCGCGCCCCAGGCGATGAACAGGCAGTGGATCTCCCAGTCCGCCCGCCCCTCCATGCGCAGCGGCAGCAGCCGGTTGGCGAGGAAATAGGCGGCAAGTCCGGCGCTCAGCCCCGCGATCGCCGCGACGTTCAGCCGCTCGACCAGCCGAAAGCCGAAATGCGGCCGTTCGGGATCGGCGAGGCGCGCGCGCCGCTTGACGGTCCACAGCACCAGTCCGCTGCCCACCATGATCGTCCCGCCGACGCCCGACAGGAAATAGAGCCCCCGGAGGCCCCACTCGGCGAAGCGGCCGGTGTGCAGGCCGATCATCACGCTCTCCGTCGCGAGCGCCGCGCCCTTGGACGCGCCGGCGCCAACCTGGCGACCGGTGGTGCCGTCGACGATCACCGCCTCGCCGCGCGCGCCGATCGCGGCCTCCGGCGCGCGGGTCAGGACTACCTTCGCAGTAGCGTCGCCGGGATTGGTCACGCGTACCGCGCCCACCCTCGCGCCATGCCACTCCGCCGACGCCAGCCGCATCATCGAGCCGACCGGTGCCAGCGCGGCCGGCTTGCCGCTGCGCTCCACCGCCGCCGGCTCGGCGAAGACGGCGTCGTAGAACTTGGCCTCATCCGAATAATTGGCCGCGATTCCCCACGGCATGTAGAGCGTCGCCAGCGTGACCAGCCCGGTGAAGGTGATCATCAGGTGGAACGGCAGCGCGATCACCGCCGTCACATTGTGCGCGTCGAGCCAGCTGCGCTGCCCCTTGCCGAAGCGCAGCATGAAGAAATCGGCGAAGATCTTCTTGTGCGTGACGATTCCCGACAGGATCGCGACGAGCATGAACATCGCCGCGATGCCGACCAGGTACCGCGCCCAGATCACCGGCATGTAGTGGAGGTCGAAATGGAAGCGGTAGAGGAAATAGCCGCCCTGCGTCTCCCGCGCCTCGATCCGGTTGCCGCTGCCGTCGAGCGTCGCGCTGGTGTCGCCACGGCGGCCGCGCCGCTCGCCGTCGGGCTGCCAGAAGACCTTGGTGGTCGCGCTGCGGCTGTTGGGGGGTGAGATGAACCATGCCCTGGCATCGGGCGCGACGGTCTGGAGGTAGCGCACCGCGCCTTCGGTCGCGGAAACCGGATCGACGGTGCCGGCGATCTCCGGCTCCATCCAGCGGGTGATCTCGTCCTGGAAATAGGCGGCAGTGCCGGTCGCGAACATCGCGAACAGCAGCCAGCCGAGCAGCAGTCCCGCCCAGGTATGGAGCCAGGCCATCGACTGGCGGAGGCCCTCCTTCACAGCCGCCCTCCGCTCGCCAGCGACAGCCACAGCAGCGCGCCGAGGATCGCTCCCGCGGCCGCCATCGCGAACCACAGCCGGCCGATCGAGCGGACGGCGAAGGCGGTCAGCACCAGCGTCGCGAACAGCGCGAAGGCGATCAGCGTCGCCGCGACGCTCGCTTCATGGCGCGGCCCCGGCAGCACGCGCGCGAGCCAGGCGGTGGCGAGCGAGGTCAGCAGGTAATTCGCTGGAATCGCCGCCACGACACGCGCGGCGACGCTCCACCGGCTCGGCCGGCGGCCCGTTTTACGGCGCAGAAGCGCGTTCGTCGCCATTGCCGGACCTGCTTTCCCCTTCTCGCGATTCGCGCCTGCCGTATCGCTAATGAGAATAGATCGCAACATAGTTCGGAACCGACGGACAAAACAGCAAAGGGCTGCATCCACCATTTGGTGGACGCGCAGCGCGACGAACTCGGGCAACGACTCGGTCGCACGACATTCGCGTCCAGGGAGATGAAGCGATGCGTCAGTATCTCAAGGCCGTCGCGGTCGCCGCCGCGTTGGTGTCCGGCACCCCGGCCTCGGCCGGTGAAGCGGACTGGTCCAGCCCCGTCGTGGGCGGCCGCGGCGGCACGTCTGCCGCGCTGAGATGTCCGGCGGGCAGTTATCTCGCTGGCGTAGTTGCACGCATCGGCGACGACATGGACGCTATCGGCCCGATCTGTGCGCAGGCGCTGACGACCGGCGGGATCTACCCCGCCGGCCGGCCCGGAACGCTCGGAGGCACGGGGGGAAGGCTGCGCGAATTCGCCTGCCCGGCCTCGGCGCCCTTTGTCCGCAAGGCGACGATCGGTGCCGAAGGGTCCCGGACCATCGTCGTCAACAGCATAGAAATCCGTTGCGGTCCGCTGTCGGGGCCGATGCCTCAGCCCGTCCTCGAATATAATTACGTGCTCCTCAGCGGTCCGAATTATTATTCGAGCTCGCTTCTACCGGGGACCGGCGGCAATTCCCTGAGCTACTCCAACCTGGCCGAATGCCCGTCGCACATGGCGCCGGTCGGCCTGCATGGACGGGCCGGCGCAATGGTGGACGCGCTGGGTATCATCTGCGGCGAGATCGCGCTCGTGAAGCCCAAGGCGCTCGGCAAGGTACGGCCGGCGGAAAAGCCCCCGCTGGTCAACGCGACTCCCGGCCTGACGCGGCAGGAGGCGATCCGCGTCCCGACCGCCAAGCCGCTCGGGAAGGTGCGCCCCGCCTCGCCGGCCGGAGACCCACCGATCTGCCAGCGCGCCCGCAGCGCACGCGGCCATTTCAACGCGGCGACCCAGGCGGCGCTCGACGCGCAATGCCGCAACGCGGGGGGCAACCCAAACTAGACCGACATCTCGATCGTGCAGGTGACGCCTTCGGGCGGAAACTCGATCCGGGCATCCCCGCGCTCGCTCCGCAGCGCCCGTTCCAGCATCCGCGACCCGAAGCCGGCGCGCGTGGGCGGCTCCACCCGCGGCCCGTCATGCTCGCGCCAGCTGAGCCGCAGGCGGGTCTTGCCCTCGACCTCGGTGACCTCCCAGCGGAGGTCGACCTTGCCCTTCTCGTCGGACAGCGCGCCATATTTGACCGCGTTGGTGCCGAGCTCGTGCAACGCCATCGCGATCAGCAGCGCCTTGGCCGCAGGAAGGCGCACCTCCGGCCCCGCGAAGACGATGCGCCTCCCGTCGCGGTCGAGGAACGGCTGGAGCGCCCGCTCCACCGTCTCGCCGGCCGAGATCGTGTCCCAGTTCTTCTGCGTGAGCAGGTCATGCGCCTCCGACAGTGCCCGCAGCCGCGCGATGAACGCATCGCGCTCCGCCACAGGCGTGCTGCGGAAGGTCTGCATCGCGATCGCCTGGACCATCGCCAGCGTATTCTTGACGCGATGACGGATCTCGTTGAGGAGCAGTTCCATCCCTGCTTCGGCGCGCTTGCGCTGTTCGATCTCGACCTTGGCGGCTTCATGGAGCCGGGCGTTGTCCATCGCCACCGCCGCCTGGGCCGCGATCCCCGCGACCAGCGCCTCGGCATCCTCGTCGAACATGCCCGGCTCGTCATGGCCGAAGAACAGACCCCCATGCACCTCGCCCGACGAGGAGACCACCGGCACGGCAAGATAGCTGACCACCGGAAGGTGCCCCTCCGGCATACCCTGGTACGGCGGATTGTGCCCGTAGCGGGGGTCCTTGCGGATGTCGTCAGAGCGGATGATCCCATGTCCACGGAAGGTGGGATCGAACACCGCGGTGTTGCGCGGCATGGCGAAGCGTTCGAACGCCTCGCGCGCGACGCCGGACAGGGTGTAGAGGAGATAACTCTCCCCAGCCTCGTCGGTGACATTGTAGAAGAAGGCGCCGAAACGGGCCCCGCTGAGCTCGGTGGCGATGTCGGTCACCGACTGGACGACCCGGTCGAGGTCGAGGTCGCGCGAGATTTCGCGCGCGGCGCGGTTGAGCTGCTCCAGCCGGGCCGCCTGCCTCGCGAGCATCGACTCGGCGCGCCTGCGCTCCGAAATGTCGCGCGCGATCTTCGATGCGCCGACGATCATCCCGTCATTGCGCCTTATCGGCGAGACCGTCAGCGAGACCTCGACCAGGCTGCCGTCCTTGCACCGGCGGACGGTTTCGAAATGTTCGATCCGCTCGCCCCTGCGGATCCGTTCCAGGATTCGCTGTTCCTCATCATGCCGGTCGGGCGGGATGATCGTCAGGATCGACTTGCCGACGATCTCCTCCGCAGCATAGCCGAAGAGGTGCTCGGCGCCTTCGTTCCATGTCCTGACGTTCCCGTTCAGATCCTTGCTGACGATCGCGTCGTTCGACGAGGTCACGATTGCCGCCAGATGCTGGGCAGCCTCCTCACTCTTCCTGCGGGCGGTGATGTCGACCAAAATGTTGACAGCGCCGACCAGCTCGCCGGCCTCGTCGAACAACGGCGTCGGATAGGGAACGAAAGGAAAACGACTGCCGTCGGGCCGCTCGGCGATCGCCTCGGCGCCTCTCACCGGTTTTCCGGTCCTGAGCGTCTCCGCCATTGGGCATTCGTCGTGCGCCATCGGCCTGCCGTCGGGCCAGTAGAGCCGCCACGAGCCACACCACCAGTCCTCGCCGATCTTCGGACGACGCCCCCACAGCTCGGCAGCCGCGGTGTTGTAGAAAGTGATCCGGCCGTCGGCATCGGTCGTATAGAGCGCGGTCGGCAGCGCCTCAACGATCCGGCGAAAATGTCCGTCCCCGATCCTCTCCGCGAACCCCGCTTCGCCTACCAGGCGCACCACAGCTTCAACCGACCGTTCGGCGGAACCCTCGAGCGCCCTCCCGCGCTCACCGTTCATCGTCGGCAGCTTTCGGTACCGCCCATCAGGGACATTTGCATAAACCGCTCCTCTTCAAAGGAAACCCTTGGTGGCGAAGAGCGTTCCTTGACGCGGCAAATGTGCAGCATCGCCGCAACGAAACGAGAAACGATGACCGGGGAAGCAGGCAGGAATTGGTCTCGAAATCTCGTTCGCGCAGTCGGGAGTGCTCGCCTTGAATGACGGCGAGGGCCAACGATGCGTCGCGCTCATCGTCGAGGACGAATGGCTGATCCGGATGGAGCTGGCCGACGCGCTGGCCGCGGCGGGTGTCACGGTATTCGAGGCGAGCGCCGGCGAGGATGCGCTGACCTATCTCCAGGGTGATCACCCGATCCATGTGCTGATCACCGACATCCGCCTGGTCGGCACGCTCAGCGGCTGGGATATCGCCGAAGCCTTCCGCACCGCACGGCCCGATATCGCCGTGATCTATGCGTCGGCCAATCCGCCGCAGGAGGCGCGCCAGGTGCCGGGCAGCGTCTTCTTCGCCAAGCCGGCGCCGATGCAGCAGCTCGTTCAGACCTGCTATCAGCTCTGCCCGCTGATGCGCGGCCCTTCGATCGGCGGCTGACGCTCTTCAGACGTGACGCTTCTCGAGCTTCCGCGCGAGCGTGCGGCGGTGCATCCCCAGCCGGCGCGCGGTTTCGGAGATGTTGAAGCCCGTCTCCGCCAGCGTCTGGTGGATACGCTCCCATTCCAGCGTCTTGATCGAGGTCGGGCGCGCATCGAGGCTCGCGTCGGGATCGCCCTCGACCCTGGCGAAGGCGGCCTCGATCTCGTCGGTGTTGGCGGGCTTGGTGAGATAGTTGGTGGCGCCGAGCTTGATCGCCTCCACCGCCGTCGCGATGCTGGCATAGCCGGTCAGCACGACGATGCGCATGTCGGGATCGAAGGCATGGAGCGCCTGGATGCCGGTGAGCCCCGACGCGCCTTCGAGGCGGAGGTCGACCACGGCATAACCGGGCGCGAAGTCGGCGAGCAGCGCGTCCAGCTCGGCCGGAGCGCTCGCGGTCCGCACCTCGTAGCCGCGGCGCTCGAACGAGCGGCGGAGGGTCCGGGCGAAGGCTTCGTCATCCTCCAGGATCAGCAGGCGTCCGGTCATTGCTCCGTCTCCACGGCGAGCGAGGCGAGCGGGATGGTGAGCGTCACCGTCGCCCCGCCCTCGTCGCGCCCACCTCTTTCACGCCCACCTCTTTCACGATTGCGCGCCGTCACCGTCCCGCCGAGCTTGCGCAGCACGTTCACCGCCAGGAACAGGCCGAGCCCGTGGCCGCGCTTGCCCTTGCTCGACTGATAGGGCTTGCCCAGCGTCTCCAGCATCTCGACCGGGAAGCCGGTGCCGTCGTCCTCCAGCGTCAGCACCATCGCCTCGGGCGATCGCTCGGCGGTGAGCGTGATCGCCGTCGCCTCGGCCTCCAGTGCATTGTCGAGGACATTGGCGATCACCTGCGCCAGCGCGCGGTCGCCGACGATCGGCAGGTCGGGCCCGAGCAGATCGGTGAAGCGCAGCATGTCGGGATGCAGCGCGTCCCAGCCGGCCGCCACCTCGCGGATGAAGCTGCGCAAGGTGGTGCGCATCGGCGCATCGCCCAGCACCTCGCCGGAGGCGAGCAGGATGCCCTTCACGATCTCCTTGCAGCGCGCGACTTCGCCCTGCATCTCGGCGACTTCCTCGGCGAGCCGCGGGTCGGCGGCGATCGGCGCGGACGTCTTCCAGTCGGCGAGGATCACCGCGAGCGACGACAGCGGCGTGCCGAGCTCATGCGCCGCGCCCGAGGCGAGCAGGCCCATGCGCACGATATGATCCTCCTCCGCGGCGCGCTGTCGCATCTCGGCAAGATAGGCGTCGCGGCTCCTGAGGTTCCGGTTGATGCGCGCCAGGAACAGCACCAGCAGCACCGCCGACAGGACGAAATTGCCCCAATAGGCGGCGACGTACGGCACCGGCAGCCGGATCGCCAGCGCGGGCGGCAGCGGCAGCGGCGGCGCGGTGGCGGCGACGAGGGCGAACAGCGCAGCGGCGATGACGACCAGCGCCCAGCTCGACCACGCCTCCAGCAGCAGCGCGCCGAGCACGATCTGGAGCAGATAGAGCGAGACGAACGGATTGGCCGCGCCGCCGCTGAGGTAGAGCTGCACCGACAGCGCGGCGACGTCGAACAGCAGCGACAGGAAGATGGTGCGGTTGCCGGTCTCGCGCCGCCGCAGCGCGCCCAGCGTCACCAGGTTGAGCAGCACCAGCGCCGCGAGCACCGCGATCATGCCGGCGAGCGGCAGGCGGATGCCGAAGCCGAGATGCGCGACCGCGATGGTGACCGCCTGGCCCGCCACCGCCAGCCAGCGCAGGTGGGTGAGCAGCAGCAGGTTGCGCCGCCCGGCGGCGTCGGCGCCGCGGAAGGGCGACCGGTCGATGCTGGTTGGGAACCAGGAGGTCATGTTCATAGTGTTAGCGCGGTTCGCCCTTCAGGTCCTCCCCGGCACGGGGAGGGGGACCATGCGAAGCATGGTGGAGGGGGAGCTCCGCAGGCGATGTCGCTTGCGGCGAGCCCCCTCCACCGCTGCGCGGTCCCCCTCCCCGTGCCGGGGAGGACCTGAGTGTTGGCTCACCACGCCGCCCCCGCCACGCCAGCCCAATGAGCGCGCTGCCCAGCAGCGCGGCCATCGCGAACCAGGTGAGCGCATAGACGAGGTGGTTGTTGGGGAAGCGCACCACCGTGAGGCCGCCCCGCGGCCAGCCCGGACTCGACGTCGCGTCGGCGTCGACGAAATAGGGCGCGACCGGCCCCAGCCGCTTCGCCGCGGCGATGGCGGCGACGTCGCGCGAATACCAGCGGCCGCCTGCCGGATCGTTGGCGCGCAGGAAGCCGCCACCCGGTTCGCTGACGCGCAGCAGGCCCGCTACCTCCACGACACCTTCGGGCCGATCATGCGCCTGACGCCGCTCCGGCGGAACGAAGCCGCGGTTGATCAGCACGGTGAAGCCGCGCTCGCTCCTGAGCGGCGTCATCACCCAATAGCCGCCGCCGAGCTCGGTCGCCGCCTGCACCAGCGTCTCGCGATCGTGAAGGAAGCTGCCGCGCAGCCGGACGCGGAGATAAGCGTCGTCGCGCCCGATCCGGGGCCAGCTGTCCGGCCCCGGCGCGGCGACCGGCGCGGCGGCGAGGCGGTGCTCGACCTGGGCGATCAGCGCCAGCTTCCAGGTGCGGCGATGGAGCTGCCACACCCCGAGCGCGATCAGCCCGGCGATCGCCGCAAGCAGCGCCAGCGCGACCGCGGCGCGCGCGGCCGGGTGCCTGGTCACATCCCGCTCATCTCGCTCTGGCCGCTCATCTCGCCCTGGGTCATCGACGGCATCATGTTCGCGTTCATGTGGTACATGACCCACAGCGACCCGGCGAGCGTGATCACCACCAGCACGATGGTGAAGATCGCCGCGAGCAGGTTCCATCCGCCTTCCGACTTGGTGTCGAGGTGGAGGAAGAAGATCATGTGGACGAGGATCTGCACCACGGCGAAGGCGATGACGAGCGCCGCGGTGGCGCCGGGCGACAGCACTCCCCCCATCACCAGCCAGAACGGAATGGCGGTGAGGACGACCGACAGGCCGAAGCCGATCACATAGCCCTTGAGCGAGCCGTGCGGCGCATGGACGTCGTGGTCCTCATGGCCGTGGTCGGCGGTGTGGTCGGCGCTCATCTCAGGACCCCAAGCAGATAGACGAAGGTGAAGACGCCGATCCAGACGACGTCCAGGAAGTGCCAGAACATGCTGAGGCACATCAGCCGCCGCTTGTTGGCCTGGATCAGCCCGCGCCGCCCGACCTGTACCATCAGCGTCACCAGCCAGATGATGCCGAAGGTGACATGCAGCCCGTGCGTCCCCACCAAAGTGAAGAAGGACGACAGGAAGGCGCTGCGCCATGGCCCAGCGCCTTCGTGGATCAGATTGGCGAACTCGTAGAGCTCGATGCCGAGGAAGGCGGCGCCGAACAGCCCGGTGATCGCCAGCCACAGCTGGGTCTGCCCTACCCTGCCCCGCTCCATCGCCAGCATGGCGAAGCCGTAGGTGATCGACGACATCAGCAGCATGGTGGTGTTGAGCGCCACCAGCGGCAGCTCGAAGATCTCGCGCGCGGTCGGCCCGCCGGCATAGGACGTCCCGTAGACGCCGTAGCAGGCGAACAGCACCGCGAAGATGAGGCAGTCGCTCATCAGGTAGAGCCAGAAGCCCAGCAGCGTGCTGCCGCCCGGCGCATGGTCGTGCTCGTCGGCGAGGTAGAAGACCGGCGGCTTGCCCTCGGCCTGGTCGATCGTGGTCGTGCTCATCGCGTCAGGCCTCCGCGCTCGCGAGCAGCCTGGTGCGCGCGTCCTCGGTCTCGATCACCGTCTCCACCGGGATGTGGTAGTCGCGGTCGTAGTTGAAGGTGTGGATGATCGCCGTCGCGACCAGCCCCAAGAAGGCGATCGCCGCCAGCCACCACATGTACCAGATCATGCCGAAGCCGAACACGACGCTGAATCCCGCCAGGATGATGCCGGCGCCGGTGTTCTTCGGCATGTGGATCGGCCGGAAGCCGGAGGTCGGCCGCTGGTAGTTGCGGCTCTTCATATCGTACCAGGCGTCGAGGTCGTGGACGACCGGCGTGAAGGCGAAGTTGTAGTCGGGCGGCGGCGACGAGGTCGCCCATTCGAGCGTGCGCCCGCCCCACGGATCGCCGGTGGTGTCGGCCAGTTCCTCGCGCTTCATGAAGCTGACGACGAGCTGGATGATGAAGGCGGCGATGCCGACCGCGATGATCGCGGCGCCGATCGCGGCGATCACGAACCAGATCTGCAGGCTCGGGTCCTCGAAGTGGCGGAGGCGCCGCGTCACGCCCATCAGCCCCAGGATGTAGAGCGGCATGAACGCCACCCAGAAGCCGATCACCCAGCACCAGAAGGACACCAGGCCCCACTTCCTGTCGAGCTTGAACCCGAACGCCTTGGGGAACCAGTAGTTGATCCCCGCGAACAGCCCGAACAGCACGCCGCCGATGATGACGTTGTGGAAATGCGCCACCAGGAACAGCGAGTTGTGCAGCACGAAGTCCGCCGGCGGCACCGCGAGCAGCACGCCGGTCATGCCGCCGATCACGAAGGTCAGCATGAACGCGACCGTCCACATCATCGGCAGCTCGAAGCGGATGCGCCCGCGGTACATGGTGAACAGCCAGTTGAAGATCTTCGCCCCCGTCGGGATCGAGATGATCATCGTCGTGATGCCGAAGAAGCTGTTGACGCTCGCCCCCGACCCCATGGTGAAGAAATGGTGCAGCCACACCAGGTACGACAGGATGGTGATGACCACCGTCGCATAGACCATCGAGGTGTAGCCGAAGAGCCGCTTGCCGCAGAAGGTCGAGGTCACTTCGGAGAAGATGCCGAACGCAGGCAGGATCAGGATGTAGACCTCGGGGTGGCCCCAGATCCAGATCAGGTTCACGTACATCATGGGGTTGCCGCCCATGGTGTTGGTGAAGAAGTTGGTGCCGAGATAGCGGTCGAGGCTGAGCAGCGCGAGCACGGCGGTCAGCACCGGGAAGGCGGCGACGATCAGCACGTTGGTGCACAGCGACGTCCAGGTGAAGATCGGCATCTTCATCATCGACATGCCCGGCGCGCGCATCTTGACGATGGTCGCCAGCAGGTTGACGCCGGATAAGAGCGTCCCGACGCCCGCGATCTGCAGCGACCATATGTAATAGTCGACCCCGACGTCGGGCGAGTAGTCGAGCCCTGACAAGGGCGCCATCGCCAGCCAGCCGGTCCGCGCGAACTCGCCGATGAACAGCGACGCCATCACCAGCACCGCGCCCGCCGTCGTCATCCAGAAGCTGAAGTTGTTGAGGAACGGAAAGGCGACGTCCCGCGCGCCGATCTGCAGCGGCACGATGTAGTTCATGAGGCCGGTGACCAGCGGCATCGCCACGAAGAAGATCATGATCACGCCATGCGCGGTGAACACTTGGTCGTAATGGTGCGCCGGCAGATAGCCCTCGTTCGGTCCGAACGCGATCGCCTGCTGCGCGCGCATCATGATCGCGTCGGAAAAGCCGCGCAGCAGCATGATGATGCCCAGGATCATGTACATGATCCCGATCTTCTTGTGGTCGATGCTGGTGAACCACTCCTTCCAGAGATAGCCCCAGAGGCGATACTTGGTGATCACGCCCAGCAGCGCGACGCCGCCCAGCGCGACGCCGATGAAGGTCGCGACCAGGATCGGCTCGTGGATCGGCAGGGACTCGAGCGAGAGCCGCCCGAAGATCGTCTTGAGGAAAGTCTCGTTCATCGCGTCTCGCCTCAGGCCGCGGTGGCGGGCGTGGCGCCCGGCCGGGCCGGAATGTCGTTCCGGGTCATGTTCTCGTTGCTCTGATGGCCGGGCGCGTGTCCGCCCGGCGCAGCCTCGGGATGATGCGGCGCCGACTGGTGCGGCGTGGTCTTATGCTCCTCCGGCGACTGCAGCAGGCCGCCCTCAGGCTCGCCCGGCTTCTGCGGCGCATCGTTGACCGGTGCATGCCCGCCGCCACCGCGCATCATGTCGTGGTGCATCGTCTCGGCCATGCAGGTCTGGCCCGGCCGCACGCACATCTGCACCGCGCGGTCGAACAGCCCGCTCTCGACCGCGGCGTAGCGGATCACCGGCACCTTCTCGCTCGGCCTCTCGAGCTTCAGATACTCCGCCGCGTCCAGCCTGCCGCCGCCGCCGCGCAGCCCCGCCGCCCAGCGCTCGAACGCGCCCTCGTCCATCCCCGCCACCGCAAAGCGCATGTCGGAGAAGCCGGCGCCGCTGTAGTTGGACGAGATGCCCTCGAACTGCCCGGCCTTGTTGAGCACCGCGTGGAGCTTCGTCTCCATCCCCGGCATGGTGTAGATCATGCCGGCGAGCTCGGGCACGTAGAAGGCGTTCATCACGCTGCTCGACGTCAGCCGGAAGCGCACCGGCCGGTCGACCGGCAGTGCCAGCAGGTTCACGGTGGCGATGCCCTGCTCGGGATAGATGAACAGCCACTTCCAGTCGAGCGAGACCACCTGGATCTCCAGCGGCTTCACATGGCCCGCGACCGGCTTGCCCGGCGCGGTCCGCTCGATCGGCCGATAGGGATCGAGCAGATGCGTGCTCGTCCAGGTCAGCGCGCCCAATGCGATGATGATCATCAGCGGCGCCGCCCAGATCGCCAGCTCGAGCTGGGTCGAATGGTCCCATTCGGGATCATAGTCGGCATCGCGGTTCGACTGGCGGTACTTCCAGGCGAAGAAGATGGTCAGCGCCATCACCGGCACGATGATCAGCAGCATCAGCCCGGTCGAGATCATGACGAGCTGGCCCTGCTGGCGGGCGACGTCGCCGGCGGGATCGAGCACCGTCATGCCGCAACCGCCGAGCAGCAGCGGAAGCATGGCGAACGCGGAAACCGCCTTCAGGCGCGGTGGACGGAGGGCCGGTACGGGACTCATGCCGCCGCCGCTATCGCTGCGCTGCAACACGGACCATTGGACATTTTGTCCTATCCCCATGACCGCTCTCCATGGGCTAGACGTTCGCAGGCGCAGCACGCCACCTTCAATCGATTCGAACGTTTACGGAAGACGGTGTATCATAGTCTTCCGGTGTTACGGGAACCCAGCATGTCCGCACAGGCCGCCTCCTCCACGCCGCTCGAGCGCGATGCTCGCGCCCTCAACACACGCGGAAGCCATGAGGTCCGCCCGAGCGAGATCGCGGTCGGCGTGATCATCGGCCGCACGTCGGAATTCTTCGACTTCTTCGTCTACGCGATCGCCTCGGTGATCGTGTTCCCGCAGATCGTCTTCCCCTATCTCGACCGGCTGGCCGGCACCTTGTGGTCGTTCGCGATCTTCGCGCTCGCCTTCATCGCGCGTCCGATCGGCTCGCTGATCTTCATGGCGATCGACCGCCGCCACGGCCGCGGCACCAAGCTGACCATCGCGCTGTTCCTGCTCGGCAGCTCGACCGTCGCGGTCGCCTTCCTGCCCGGCTACGAGCAGGTCGGCATCATCGCCGCGATCCTGCTCGCGCTGCTCCGCTTCGGCCAGGGCATCGCGCTCGGCGGCACCTGGGACGGCCTCGCCTCGCTGCTCGCCGTCAACGTGCAGGAGGGCAAGCGCGGCTGGTATGCGATGATCCCCCAGCTGGGCGCGCCGCTCGGCCTGATCGTCGCGAGCGCGCTGTTCGCCTTCTTCCTCGCCACCCTCTCGCAGGAGGATTTCCTGAGCTGGGGCTGGCGCTATCCCTTCTTCGTCGCCTTCGCGCTCAACGTCGTCGCGCTGTTCGCGCGGCTGCGCATGGTGGTGACGCCCGAATACGAACGGCTGTTCGAGAACCGCGAGCTCCAGCCGACCCCGGTGGTCCGCACCGTGCGCTCGCAGTGGCTCAACATCATCATCGGCGCCTTCGCCCCGCTGGCGAGCTTCGCGCTGTTCCACATGGTGACGGTGTTCCCGCTGTCGTGGATCTTCCTCTACACCAAGGAAGGGCTGGTCCGCTTCCTCACCATCGAGATCGTCGCCGCCTTCTGCGGGCTCGCGGCGATCGTGGTGTCGGGGCTGCTCGCCGACCGCATCGGACGACGCTCGCTGCTCGGCTACACCGCCGCGGCGATCGCGGTGTTCAGCGGCTTCGCCCCGCAGCTTCTGGCTGCCGGCCCCGGCGGCGAGACGGTGTTCATGGTGCTCGGCTTCGTGCTGCTCGGCCTGTCGTTCGGCCAATCGTCGGGCGCGGTGTCGGCCAATTTCGACAAGGGCGAGCGCTACACCAGCTCCGCCGTCACCTCGGACCTCGCCTGGCTGTTCGGCGCCGGCTTCGCCCCGCTGGCGGCGCTGGTGCTGGCAAGCTCGTTCGGCCTGATCGCGGCGGGCGCGTACCTGCTGTCGGGTGCGCTCGGCACGCTGGCGGCGCTGGCGCTCAACAAGGAACTGGCGAGCCGGCTGGATTAACCCCCTCAATCCTCCCCCGCCAGGGGGAGGTGGCACGCGAAGCGTGACGGAGGGGGAGGACGGCGATTTGCTACCGGCGTGCTTCCTCCCCCTCCGTCAGCCTTCGGCTGACACCTCCCCCTGGCGGGGGAGGATTGAAAAGGGGCCGCGCGATTTCCGCCCGGCGCGCGGGATCAGGCGGGAACGTACCTCAACCGGATCACATCCTCGCCGATCCGATCGCTGGCGATCAGGCGGAGCGGCGGCCGCGGTCCCGCGAAATATGGCGTGCCGCGGCCGAGCACGACGGGATGCAGGTAGATGCGATACTCGTCGATCAGGCCAAGGTCGGTGAGGCTTCGCGCCAGGGTCGGGCCGGCGACTTCGATCTCCCCGTCGCGTCCGGCCTTCAGCTCGCGGATCGCGCCCTCGAGATCATCTCCGACCAGCGTGGCGTTGGGGCCGACCGAGGTCAACGACCGCGAGACGACCCATTTCGGCTGCTTCCGCCACGCCGCCGCGAAGGCGTGTTCGTCTGCGCCCCATTCGGGATGATCGTCGTCCCAGTAGCGCATGAGCTCATATAGCCGACGACCGTACACGCTGCCCGCCTGCCCCTCGGCTTCCTCGACGAAGTGGCGGAAGAGCGTAGGATCCGGCGCGAACTCCGTATGATCGACGTAGCCGTCGAGGGACTGGTTCATTCCGAACACGAGCTTGGCCATGTCCACTTCCCTTCTCGCGCGGCGCGTCCGCGTGACTCCAATTGCATGACACGATCGGTTCAAGCTAACTCGACTGGTTTTATTTCGCAATCGGTTTTAGGAGCGCGCATGAATGAGATGGAATCGTGCTCCTGCGAAAGCAGGAGCCCTGGATCATGGGCGCTCCGCCTGCGGCCACGGCTCCTGCTTTCGCAGGAGCACCGACTCTGCACTCTGAGGCAGGACCGGCTCTAAGGCCGGAACTCCGCCACCAGGTCATACCGGCTGCCGGGAAACAGCTGCCGCACGTAAGTCACCGGCTCGCTCGCGCGCCAGGTCCAGCGTTCGAGCTGGAGGCACGCCGCATGGCTGCGGATGCCGAGCAGCCCGCTCTCCTCCGGCGAGGCCTCGACCGCCTGGATGCGGTGGCGGGCCTCGGTCCACGGCACGTGCGCGAGCAGCCAGCTCCCCGGCGCGATCTCCTCGAAGGATTCATGTTCGGCCTGCGGCACCGCCGACAGCGACAGCGTGCGCTGCTCCCATGCCAGTGGAAGGTCGCCGCTATGATGGACGCCGGCCAGGTGCAGCACCGGCCCCACGATCCCGCTTTCCGCGCCGCGCCGCTCATCGCCCCGGCGCCGCATCCGCAATTCCCAGCGATGGACCTCGCCCCGCGCCCGGACGGCTTCGGCGAGGTCGGGCACCTCGAGCACCGCCGACTCGATATGCGGCCGCGCCACGAACGATCCGGCCTTGCGCCGCCGTTCGATCAGCCCGTCATGGGCGAGCCGCTGCAGCGCCTTGCTGACGGTCGCGCGCGAGCAGCCGTAATGCGTGACCAGCTCATGCTCGAAGGGAATCCGAGTCCCCGGCGGCCAGTCGCCGGAGTGGATGCGCGCCTCGATGTCGCAGCGGATGCGCTGGTCGAGCGTCAAGCGAGCACCCGCCGCATCGCCTGGGCGTAGCGCACCGCCACAGCTTCCGCCGCGACATGGCGGCCGCCCTCCACGCAAAGCCGCCCCGCCCGCCACACGCGATCGATCAGGCCCGCCCGGCCGGCGAAGACCCAGCGGTCGAGGATCGTCGCAGGATCGGCCGCGGCGAAGCAGGGATGCGACATGGCGAAGCTCACGATATCCGCCGCCGCGCCGACGACCAGCCCGCCCCGCACGCCCAGCGCCTGCGCGCCGCCCGCCAGCGCGTCGCGGAACAGCCGGGTGCCGGCCGAGGGCGCCGCCTCGTCCGCGGTCAGCACCCGCCGCCGGTCGCGCAGCCGCTGCGAATATTCGAGCGCGCGCAGCTCGCCGGCCGCATCGACGCAGATGTTGGAATCGGTGCCGGTCGCGATCCGCCCGCCCCGCGCGAGATAATGCGTCGCCGGAAAGATGCCGTCGCCGAGATTGGCCTCGGTGACCGGGCACAGGCCGGCGACCACGCCGCTGGTGGCCAGGCGGTCGCACTCGCCATCGGTGAGATGCGTCGCGTGGATCAGGCACCAGCGCGGGTCGAGCGGCGCATGATCGAGCAGCCACTCCACCGGCCGCGCACCGCTCCAGGCGAGGCACGCCTCGACCTCGCGCTGCTGCTCGGCGGCGTGGATATGGATCGGGCCGCCGCCTGCCACCGGCAGGATCGCGTCGAGTTCCTCGGGCGTCACCGCGCGCAGCGAATGCGGCGCGATGCCGAGATTAGCGTCGCCTTTGAGGTGCGCTCGGCTCGCCTCCACCAGCTCCGCGAAGCCGTCGACGTCGCTGACGAAGCGTCGCTGTCCCGGCACCGGCGCAACTCCGCCGAAATCCGAATGGGCGTAGAACACCGGCAGCAGCGTGAGCCCGATCCCCGCCGCCTCCGCCGCCGCGACGATCGCGCCCGCCATCTCGGCCGGATCGGCGTAACGTTCGCCCGAGATGTCGTTGTGGAGGTAATGGAACTCGCCGACCCGCGTGTAGCCGGTCTCCAGCATCTCGACATAAGCCTGGGCGGTGATCGCGGCGACGTCCTCGGGGGTCAGCCGGTCGAGGAAGCGGTACATCACCTCGCGCCAGCTCCAGAAGTCGTCCTCGGGCTGGCCGCGCGTCTCCGACAGCCCCGCCATGCCGCGCTGGAAGCCGTGGCTGTGGACGTTGCCGAGGCCGGGGATGGCGGCGCCGTGCCGCTCGGCGTCGCCGGGCTCGGCGCCGGGTTCGACCGAGGCGATACGGCCGTCGGCAACGGTCACCAGCACCGATCGCGCCCAGCCGTCCGGAAGCCATGCCTGTTCAAACCAAAGCCGCTGCATCGCCGCCTCCACCTTAGCTCCTCCCCGGCACGGGGAGGGGGACCATTTGCGGAGCAAATGGTGGAGGGGGCCCTCGGCACCGGAATCCGTAGCGGCCCACCCCCTCCACCACCGACCTTCGCTCGGCGGTCCCCCTCCCCGTGCCGGGGAGGATTTGCATTATTATGACTAGACATAATCCTTCCAACCAGCAAGGATCGGCTCATGGACCGGCTCTGGATCAATGCCCGTCTGGCGACCATGGCGGGCGATGGGCTCGGCATCGTCGAAGACGGCGCGGTCGCCTGTACGGCCGGCCGGATCGCCTATGCCGGCCCCCGCGCCGACGCACCGGCGACCGCGGCGGAGGTGATCGACTGCGGAGGTCGCTGGATCACGCCGGGGCTGATCGATTGCCACACGCACCTGGTCTACGCCGGCGACCGCGCGGGCGAATGGGCGATGCGGCTGGCCGGCGCGAGCTATGAGGAGATCGCACGCGCTGGCGGCGGCATCCTGTCGACGATGCGCGCGACGCGGGCAGCGGACGAGGCGGCGCTGGTCGCCGCCGCCCTCCCCCGGCTCGATGCGCTGCTCGCCGAGGGCGTGACCACGGTCGAGGTCAAGTCCGGCTACGGCCTCACGCTTGCGGACGAACGCAAGATGCTCGTTGCCGCGCGGGCGCTGGGGCGCGAACGGCCGGTGCGGGTCGCGACGACCTTCCTCGGCGCCCATGCCGTGCCGCCCGAATATGCCGGCCGTCCCGATGCCTATGTCGACCTCGTCTGCGACGAGATGATCCCGGCCGTCGCGGAGCTGGCGGATGCGGTCGACGCCTTCTGCGAGGGGATCGGCTTCACTCCGGAACAGACCGCACGCGTGTTCGACGCGGCGGCGCGCCACGGCCTGCCGGTCAAGCTCCACGCCGAGCAGCTCTCCAACCAGCACGGCGCGGCCCTTGCCGCGCGCCACGGAGCGCTGTCGGCCGACCATCTCGAGCATCTCGACGCCGAGGGCATCGCGGCGATGGCGGCGGCGGGGACGGTGGCGGTGCTGCTCCCCGGCGCCTTCTACTTCACGCGGGAGACGCGCCTGCCGCCGGTGTCCGCGCTGCGCGCCGCCGATGTCCCCATCGCGCTCGCGACCGACTGCAACCCGGGGACATCGCCTCTGACGTCCGTCCTCCTCGCGATGAACTTCGGAGCCACCTTGTTCCACCTGACCGTGGAGGAATGTCTCAAGGGCGTCACCCGCCACGCCGCCCGGGCACTGGGCCGGCTGGACCATCTCGGCACGATCGAGACCGGCAAGCACTGCGACCTCGCGATCTGGGACATCGATCGGCCCGAGGAGCTCGTCTACCGCATCGGGTTCAACCCGCTGCACACCCGCGTGTGGAACGGCCAATGCACGACATCATCCTGACCCCCGGCGCGGTCCCCCTCGCCGACTGGCGCGCCATCTACCGCGGCGCGGGCCTCCGCCTCTCCCCCGACTGCGCCTCCCGCATCGCCGAGAGCGCCACGGCGGTCGACCGCATCCTGGGGAAGAGCGCGCCGGTTTACGGCATCAACACCGGCTTCGGTAAGCTGGCGAGCGTCCGCATCGCCGACGCCGACCTCGCCACCCTCCAGCGCAACATCGTGCTCAGCCACGCCGCCGGCGTCGGCGAGCCCACCCCCGCGCCCGTCGTTCGCCTGATGCTGGCGCTCAAGCTCGCCAGCCTCGCCCAGGGCGCCTCCGGCGTGCGGCCGGAGACGGTGGCGCTGCTCGAAGCGATGCTCGCCCGCGACCTGCTACCGGTGGTCCCGTGCCAGGGATCAGTGGGCGCCAGCGGCGACCTCGCCCCGCTGGCGCACATGGCTGCAGCGATGATCGGCGTCGGCGATATGCTGGTGGCCGGGGAACGCCGGCCCGCCACGGAAGCGCTACAGGCCGCCGGCCTCAAGCCGCTGGAGCTCGGCCCCAAGGAGGGGCTGGCGCTGCTCAACGGCACGCAATTCTCTTGCAGCTATGCCCTCGCCGGCCTGTTCGAGGCGGAGACGCTGTTCCAGGCCGCGCTCGTCACCGGCGCACTCTCGACCGAGGCGGCCAAGGGCACCGACACCCCCTTCGACCCGCGTATCCATGCGCTCCGCCGCCACGCCGGCCAGATCTCGGTCGCCGAGGCGCTGCGGGCGCTGATGGCCGGATCGGCGATCCGCGCCTCGCACGTCGAGAACGACCCGCGTGTGCAGGACCCCTATTGCCTGCGCTGCCAGCCGCAGGTGATGGGCGCGGCGCTCGATGTGCTGCGTCAGGCGGCGGCGACGCTCGCGATCGAGGCGAACGGCGTCTCCGACAACCCGCTGATCTTCCCCGAGAGCGACGAGGCGCTGTCGGGCGGCAATTTCCATGCCGAGCCCGTCGCCTTCGCCGCCGACATGATCGCGCTGGCGATCTGCGAGATCGGATCGATCGCGGAGCGGCGCATCGCGATGCTGGTCGATCCCGCGCTGTCGGGCCTCCCCGCGTTCCTGACGCCGCGGCCGGGGCTCAACTCGGGCTTCATGATTCCGCAGGTGACGGCGGCGGCGCTGGTCTCCGAGAACAAACAGCGCGCCCATCCGGCCAGCGTCGATTCGATCCCGACCTCGGCCAATCAGGAGGATCATGTCTCGATGGCCGCGCACGGTGCGCGCCGGCTGTTGGCGATGGCGGCGAATGCGCAGGCGGTGATCGGCATCGAGCTACTCGCGGCGGCGCAGGCGTGCGATTTCCACCAGGGTCTCGCCTCCTCGACGATGCTGGAGGCGGCGCGGGCGCTGGTGCGGTGCGAGGTGCCGCACCTGGAGGACGACCGCTACTTCCATCCGGAGATCGAACACGCGACCGCGTTGGTGCGCGGTGGAGCATTGGCCGAGGCGGTGGGGCTGCCCCTGCCGGGACTGGTAGCATGACCGACTGGCTGGAGGTGACGCGTGGCGAGGCGCCGCTGTTGGTCGGCCTCCCGCATACCGGCATCGAGCTGCCGGACGGTCTGGCCGACAGGTTCGCCTCGCCATGGCTGGCTCGGCGCGATGCCGACTGGTGGATCGAGCGCCTCTACGACTTCACGGCCGATCTAGGCGCGACCGTCGTGCGGACGCGCGTTTCGCGCAGCGTGATCGACGTCAACCGCGATCCGAGCGGCGTGTCGCTCTACCCGGGACAGGCGACGACCGAGCTTTGCCCGACGACTACGTTCGATGGCGAGCCGCTCTATGTCGATGCTCTCCCGGATGCGGATGAGATCGCCCGGCGCCGCGCGACATGGTTCGATCCCTATCATGCCGCACTCTCCGTCGAGATCGAGCGCCTGCACGAACGGCATCCGCATGTCGTGCTCTATGACGCCCATTCGATCCGCAGCCGCATTCCGCGTCTGTTCGAAGGCGAGCTGCCGCAGTTCAACATCGGCACCAATGGTGGCATCACCTGCGATCCCGCCCTGGCCGACGCGGTGCTGGCGATCTGCGCCGCGACCGGCCTCACGCACGTTCGCAATGGCCGGTTTCGCGGCGGCTGGACCACGCGGCATTACGGCCGGCCGGATCGCGGCGTCCATGCGATCCAGATGGAGCTGGCTTGCCGCGGCTACATGGGCGAGCCCGACCGGCCCGACGAAACCAACTGGCCTTCCCCCTACGACCCCACCCTCGCCGCGCCGATGCGCGCCACACTTACCGACATCCTGAAGGCCTGCCTCGCCTTCGCCAGCAGCAGGAGCCGCCGATGACCCGCCTCGACAACAGCCGCACCATCCGCCCCGCCACCGGCCCCGAACGATCGGCGAAGAGCTGGCTGACCGAAGCGCCGCTCCGGATGCTGATGAACAACCTCCACCCCGACGTCGCCGAGCGGCCGGAGGAGCTGGTCGTCTACGGTGGCATCGGCCGCGCCGCACGCGACTGGGAGAGCTTCGACCGCATCGTCGAGGTACTGCGCCGGCTGGAGGATAACGAGACCCTGCTCGTCCAGTCGGGCAAGCCGGTCGGCGTGTTCCGCACGCACGAGGACGCGCCGCGCGTGCTGATCGCCAATTCCAACCTGGTGCCGCACTGGGCGACCTGGGAGCATTTCCACGAGCTCGATCGCGCCGGGCTCGCTATGTACGGCCAGATGACCGCGGGGTCGTGGATCTACATCGGCACGCAGGGCATCGTTCAGGGCACCTACGAGACCTTCGTCGAGATGGGGCGGCAGCATTATGGCGGCGACCTGTCGGGCCGCTGGCTGCTGACCGCCGGCCTCGGCGGCATGGGCGGCGCGCAGCCGCTCGCGGCGGTGATGGCCGGCGCCTCCTGCCTCGCGATCGAATGCCAGCCGAGCCGTATCGAGATGCGCCTGCGCACCGGCTATCTCGACCGGCGCGCCGATACGATCGACGAGGCGTTGGCGATCATCGAGGAGTCCTGCGCGGCGAAGCGCCCGACGTCGGTCGGCCTGCTCGGCAACGCCGCCGAGATCCTGCCCGAGCTCTACCGCCGCGGCGTCCGGCCCGACCTGCTCACCGACCAGACCTCCGCGCACGATCCGGTCAACGGCTATCTCCCCGCCGGCTGGACCGTCGCCGAATGGACCGAGAAGCGCGAACGCGAGCCCGATGCGGTGGCGAAGGCGGCCAAGGCATCGATGGCGACCCACGTCCGCGCGATGCTCGACTTCCAGGCGGCGGGCGTGCCCACGGTCGACTATGGCAACAACATCCGCCAGGTCGCCAAGGACGAGGGCGTCGCCGACGCCTTCGCCTTCCCCGGCTTCGTGCCCGCTTATATCCGCCCGCTGTTCTGCCGCGGCGTCGGCCCGTTCCGCTGGGCGGCGCTCTCAGGCGATCCCGAGGACATCTACCGCACCGATGCCAGGGTGAAGGAGCTGCTCCCCGACAACGCCCATCTCCACCGCTGGCTCGACATGGCGAAGGAGCGGATCAGGTTCCAGGGCCTGCCCGCGCGCATCTGCTGGGTGGGCCTGGGCGACCGCCACCGACTCGGCCTCGCCTTCAACGATATGGTCGCGAAGGGCGAGCTCAAGGCGCCGGTGGTGATCGGCCGCGATCACCTCGATTCCGGCTCGGTCGCCAGCCCCAACCGCGAGACCGAGGCGATGCGCGACGGATCGGACGCGGTCAGCGACTGGCCGCTGCTCAACGCCCTCCTCAACACCGCCAGCGGCGCAACCTGGGTGTCGCTCCACCACGGCGGCGGCGTCGGCATGGGCTATTCGCAGCACGCCGGCATGGTGATCGTCGCAGACGGGACCGAGGCGGCCGCGCGCCGGCTGGAGCGGGTGCTGTGGAACGACCCGGCCAGCGGCGTGATGCGCCACGCCGACGCCGGCTACGAGGCCGCGATCGCCTGCGCACGCGAGAAGGGGCTCGACCTGCCGTCACTGTCCGGCTGATCTTTTTGCGATTGCGTGTGCGAGTCACTCTCAATAAGAGCCCCTGACAATCAAAAAGGGGGCTGATGGTGATTCTGCGCGTGGCAATGCTGGCCGGGGCAAGTGTGTCCGTTCTCGCCGGATCGGCTCATGCGCAGCAGCTGGAGGACGCCGAGGACATCGTGGTGACTGGCGACCGCACCGACCGCACCTTGCGGCAGACCGCGTCGAGCGTCTCGGTCGCGACCGGGGCGGACGTCGACCGGATGGGCGGCGCCTACAGCACTGACGACGTGATCGGCCGCATCCCCAACGTCGTCACGGCGCGGCCGTCGAGCAGCGCGCCGGCGATCCGCGGCATCGACGGCACCGGACCGGCGGTGGGCGGCGACGCCTTCTTCGGCGGCACCCGCCCCCGCGTGAACTTCCAGGTCGACAACCGCACGTTGACCTTCAACGAGACCATCTATCTCGACGGCCTGTTGTGGGACATCCAGCAGATCGAGGTCTACCGCGGACCGCAATCGACGCTGCAGGGGCGTAACGCGATCGGCGGCGTCGTCGCGGTGAAGACGGTCGATCCCGGCTTCGCCTGGAGCGGCAAGGCACGCGCGGTGGTCGGCGAGGACCGGGTCCGCCAATATTCGGGCGCGCTAGGCGGCCCGATCGTGCCGGACGTGCTCGCCTTCCGCGTCGCGGCCGACTGGCGGACCGAGCGGTCGTTCGTCGACTTCGAGCCCTATACGGCCCGTCGCGAAGGAATCTCGACGGAGACCAGGGAGATCGACGATCCCGAGCGCAGCCGCTCGCTGATGCTGCGCGGCAAGCTGCTGTTCACGCCCTCGCCCGACGTGCGGGCGCTCATCACCGTCTCGCACACCGATGCCTATGCGCCCCAGGCGATGGACGTCCTCCGGCCGTTCGACCGGCATGAGGCGTCCTACCCGGCGATGCCGCGGTTCCGCACGCGCGCCGACGTGCTGGTCGCCGATACCGACTTCCGCATCGCCGACGGCCTGTCCTTCGCATTCCTCGGAACCGCGACCGATTTCCGCGTCCAGCGCCTCGCCGCGCTGAACGACGGCAATGCGCTGATCGACGGTCGCGAATATACCGCGGAGCCGCGGCTGCGCTTCGGCTCCGCGGAGGATCGCCTCTCCGGCTTCATCGCCGGGCTGGTCTATCGCACCCATCAGGACGAGGCGATCGACCTGTTCGCAGGCGGCATCTTCCACGACCGTACCCACACCAACGCGGTGTTCGGCGAACTGGTGTTCAAGGCGACGCCGAAGATCGACCTGACGCTCGGCGCCCGCTACGAGGCCGAGGAGCGCGACCGCATTGGCGGCGCGGGCATCTTCGCGATCGATTTCCATCGCACCTTCAAGGCTTTCCTGCCCCGCGCCACGGTAGCGGTGCGCGCGAGCGACAATGTCACGATCGGCGCGACGGTCGGGCGTGGCTACAACGCCGGCGGCGCCGGCTTCAGCTACGAGCCGCCGTTCCAGCCCTATGTCTACGACAAGGAGACGGTGACCAATTACGAAGGTTTCGTCCGCAGCACGCTGGCCGGCGGGCGTCTGGACCTGCGCGCGAACGTCTTCTTCAACGACTATCGCGGGCTGCAGCTGCCGTTCGATCTCAATCCGGACCCGGCGATCTTCTCCTACGTCATCCGCAATGCCGGGCGCGCCACCACCTACGGCGCGGAAGTGGAATCGCGCTACCGGGCGCTCGACGGCCTGACGCTGTTCGCCAACGCCGGCCTCCTCAAGACCAAGGTCAACCGCTACGACGACCCCGCGATCCAGGGGAACGAGCTGCCGCGCGCGCCAGCCTTCTCGCTCAACGCGGGGGTGCTGGCGCAGCCGGTCGCGCCGCTCGAGCTGTCGTTCGACATCCGCTACACTGACGCCTATTTCTCCGACGCGATCAACGACGCCCGCGGCAAGACCAGGCCCTACACCATCGCCAATGCGCAGATCGGCTGGCGGACCGGGCCGACGCGACTGTTCGTCGCGGCCTCCAACCTGTTCGACACCACCGACGTGGTGCGGCTGTCGCCGGGCTCGACCTATGCCCAGGACGTCGCGACCATCTCCCGCCCCCGCCGCGTGACCGCCGGCGTCGAGCTGGCCTTCTGACCGCCATGACCCGCAACGCCACCCGCCGCTGGTATCTGGTCCACAAATGGACCAGCATCGTCTGCACCGCCTTCCTGCTGATGTTCTGCATCACCGGGCTGCCGCTGATCTTCCATCACGAGATCGACGAGCTGACCCGCGCGCCCCAGCTCGCGCAGACAGCCGCCGGTAGGACGATCGACCTCGACCAAGTCACCCGCGACACGCTCGCCAAGCAGCCGCCCGGCTGGAAGATGCTGTTCCTGAGCTGGGACGACGAGAAGCCGCTGATCTACTCCGTCGTCGCCCCGTCGCTGAACGCGACGCAGGACCAGGCGAAGATCCTGCTCTACGACGCCCGCGACGGCCGGACGGTCGACGCGCCGCCGGTCAACGAAGGCGTGATGGCCTTCCTGCTCGAGCTCCACTCGCAGCTGCTGCTCGGCATCCCCGGCCAGCTGTTCCTCGGCCTGATCGGCGTGGTCTTCCTCGTCGCGGTGGTGTCGGGCGTGGTCGTCTACGCTCCCTTCATGCGCAAGCTCGCTTTCGGCACGGTCCGCAAGGACCGCAGCCGCCGCCTCAAGTGGCTCGACACGCACAACATGGTCGGGATCGTCACGCTCGGCTGGGTGAGCGTGGTCGGCCTCACCGGCTTCATCATCACCATGACCACGCCGATCACCGCGATCTGGCAGATGGACGAGCTCGCCGAGCTGGCGGCGCCCTACAAGGACGCTGCGGTTCCGACCCGGCTTGCGTCGGTCAACGGCGCGGTGGCCACTGCGAAGGCGGCGGTCCCTGAAGGTAGGGTCAGCTTCGTCGCCTGGCCGGGCACGCAGTTCAGCACCAAGCATCACTATATGGTCGCCTTCGCCGGCAACACGCCGCTCACCGAACGGCTGATCAAGCCGGCGATGGTCGATGCCGAGAGCGGCAGGCTCAGCGATGTGCGCGAGATGCCCTGGTACGTCCAGGCGCTGTTCCTGTCGGTGCCGCTCCATTTCGGCGACTATGGCGGGATGCCGCTCAAGATCATCTGGGCGCTGCTCGACATCGCCGCGATCGTGGTGCTGGTGACCGGCCTCTACCTGTGGCTCGGCCGGCGGCGCGTGCCGATCGAGAAGCGGATCAACGAGCTGACCAGCGGCGGCGTGATGGAGCCGGCGGAATGAAGGCGGACCGCAGCCGGAGCAACTGGCGGATCTTCCGCTGGCCGCTGCTGATCGCGGCGGTGAGCCTGGTCGGCCTTCTCTCTGCGCTGGTCGGCGACGGCGGATACGATCTTCTGTCCTGGCTGACGCTCGGATCGACGCTGGTGGTGATGGCTATCGCCTGGCGCGGGCGCGTCCGGTCCCGCTGACGGCCCCCTCGATCTGAACCGACCTGCTGCCGGAACGTTGATCGCGCGGGGGCTGACGCCAACCGCACGGAGCGATCCGATGCCGACGGAGCCCGAAGAGAAGCCGGTCCATATCTCCGCCGAGGATGCGCGCGGCGGCGAGATCATCCTCAGGAGCCGCGCCCGGCGCGCGGTCTTCCTTGCCGGATTGGTCGGCATGGTGGTGCTCGCGATCCTGCTCGTGCTCGCCGGCGTCGCGCATTGGCGCGGCTGAGACACTCGGATGGAAGCGCTGGAGCGGCGGAAACGATCGTTCAGGCGATCTCGCCGGCCGGCAGCAGCCTCACCTTCGCTGCCGCCTCGCCCGCGACGCGGCGGGCTTCGCCGATACCCTCCGCCAGCGCCAGCGCCACGCCCATGCGCCGGTGCGGACGCATCGTCGGCTTGGCGAAGATACGCACGTCCACCTCGCCGCCCGGCACGGCCAGCGCGTCGGCCAATCCCTCGACGACATAGTCGCTCGCATCCTGCTCCGCCAGGATGACCGCCGAGGCGGAAGGGCCGCGCAGCCGCACCTCCGGAACCGGCAGACCCAGCACGGCGCGCGCATGCAGGTCGAACTCGCTGAGGTTCTGCGAGATCAGCGTCACCATGCCGGTATCGTGCGGACGCGGCGACAGCTCGGAGAAGATCACCTCCTCCCCCCGCACGAAGAACTCGACGCCGAAGATGCCGTAGCCGCCGAGATCATCGACCACCTTGCGCGCCATCTCCTGCGCCGCCGCCAGCGCGCCGGCCGACATCGCCGCCGGCTGCCACGATTCCTGATAGTCGCCGCGCTCCTGGCGATGTCCGATCGGCGGGCAGAAGCTGACGCCTTCGCGGCTGCGGACGGTGAGCAGCGTGATCTCGTAATCGAAGTCGACGAACTCCTCGACGATCACCCGCCGCCGGTCGCCGCGCATGTTGGCGACGGCATAGTCCCACGCGGCCGCGAGATCCTCCTCACGCCGCACCGTCGTCTGCCCCTTGCCGGACGAGGACATCACCGGCTTGATCACGCAAGGGAGACCGGTATGCGCCGCGCCCGCCCGTACCTCGTCCAGGCTCTCGGCATAGCGATAGCGCGAGGTGGTGAGCCCCAGCTCGGCCGCGGCGACCTCGCGGATGCGGTCACGGTTCATGGTCATGACCGTCGCACGCGCCGAGGGCACCACGTTCAGGCCGCGCTCCTCGACCTCCGCCAGCACCTCGGTACGGATCGCCTCCAGCTCGGGAACGATGAAATCGGGCCGATGGCGGTCGATCGCGACGCGCAGCAGCTCGGGATCGAGCATCGAGAACACCTCGGCCTCGTCCGCCACCTGCATCGCCGGGGCGCCGGCATAGCTGTCGCAGGCGACGACATAGCAGCCGAGCCGCTTTGCGGAGATGACGAACTCCTTGCCGAGCTCGCCCGACCCCAACAGCATCAGCTTCGCCGTGAACGCCATCGCACGCTTTCCCCTGACGGATGAATCAAGGGCCCCGTTTGCGATCATCGGCGCGCGCTGTCGAGCGTTCGATACCCCGGCCGTCAGAAGATCGGCACGCGATGCCCCACCATCTCGGCCAGCGCGGCCGGCTGGTGCAGCGTCGCCATGCTGTTGCCGATCGTCACCACCCCCTCGCGCCGGAGCGCCTGGAGCGTGCGGTTCACATGGACGCTGGTCAGCCCCATCGCGTCCGCCATCAGTTCCTGGGTGAGCGGCATCGGGAAACTGCCTCCGCGGGCGACGCCGGCTGGCTCGAGCCGCTCGTACAGCTCCAGCAGGAAGTCCGCGATCCGCTCGTAGGCGGTAAGGCGCCCCAGCCGCATGATCTGCGCGAGCATATAATGATCGTCGAGCGTGCGGCTGAGGTCATAGGCGGCCGCCAGGCCGGAGTCGGGATCGAGTTCCTCCTGACGCGGAAGGTGACAAATCGCTACATCCGTCAGCGCGACGATCGTGCTGAGCGCGACCGGCTGATGTCCGCGCCCGATCCCCATCAGGTCGCCGGGCAGCAGCAGGCTCAGAAGCTGCCGCCGCCCGTTCGAGAGCGTGCGCATCCGCGCGGCCCAGCCGGACAGGATGAGCAGCGGTCGCGCGATGGGATCACCCTCCCGCATCAGCTCCGACCGGGCCTTGACCCTGCGTTGCGTGCGCTCGGCCATGAAAGCGATGCGGATCAGCTCGGCCTCGTCGAGAGAGGTCAGCGTCGCCAGTCGCCGGAGACCCGGACTCACCTCCTTGCGATGAGCGGATTGCGTTTCGGGGGACCGGGTGACGGCCTGCTCCGCCATCTCGCGGCCGGTATCACCATCCAAGGTCGCCATGTCGGGATTGCGCTCGTGCAGGATCTCCATACCGACCTCCTCCTCCTCCGGCTGAAGAGGGGCCGATCACGTTCCACCACCATGCGGCGGCATGCGGCCGAACTCGTCGGATGAATATTCCGTCGAACAAGGGGAGTGATCCTGGCCGGTTCGCCGGCCGGGGCATCCTCCCTGTTGTCCACCGTAGAAGAACCCCTGCGCGGCCCAAGAGTTTCCGACGTCGGTGGATTGATCGCGACAGCGGCACCGGCTGTCCCCGATAATGTCCGCGCGCTACCTCCTTGGGATTATCGGCCTTTAACCCACCGCACGGATCAATGCTTGCAGCGGGCATAGGAGCGCAGGCAGATGTCCCTTGTTCTTGGGAGGGGCACATGGCCGTCACCGACATCGCGACCCGCACCTACAACCACGGCTTCCGCCTCGACCCGATCGTCCGCAGCCTGCTCGACACCGATTTCTACAAATTCCTGATGTTGCAGATGATCCGGCACCTGCATCCGGATGTGCAGGCGACCTTCTCGCTCATCAACCGCACCAGGTCGGTCCGGCTCGCCGAGGTGATCGACGAACGCGAGCTGCGCGAGCAGCTCGACCATGCGCGCACCGTGCGCTTCACCAACAAGGAGCTGATCTGGCTCGCCGGCAACAGCTTCTACGGCCGCCAGCAGATGTTCGCGCCCGACTTCATCGCCTGGCTGCGCGACTTCCGCCTGCCCGACTATGAGCTGCGTGCGGTCGACGGCCAGTATGAGCTGACCTTCGACGGCCCCTGGACGCATACGACCATGTGGGAGATTCCCGCGCTCGCCATCGTCAACGAGCTCAGGTCGCGCGCGGCGATGCGCGGCAAGGGCCGTTTCGCGCTCGACGTGCTCTACGCCCGTGCCAAGGCGAAGCTGTGGGACAAGGTCGAGCGGCTGCGCCAGCTTTCCGACCTCATGCTCTCCGACTTCGGCACGCGGCGGCGGCATGGCTTCCTCTGGCAGCGCTGGTGCGTCGAGGCGCTGAAGGAAGGGCTCGGCGAGCGCTTCATCGGCACCTCCAACGTGCTGCTGGCGATGGACAACGACCTGGAGGCGATCGGCACCAACGCCCATGAGCTGCCGATGGTGCTCGCCGCGCTGGCCGAGGACGATGCCGGCGTCGCGGCGGCGCCCTATCGCGTGCTGGAGGAATGGCAGGCGCATTATTCCGGCAACCTGCGCGTGGTGCTGCCCGACGCGTTCGGTACCGCCGCCTTCCTGCGCGATGCGCCGGACTGGGTAGCCGACTGGACCGGCTTCCGCCCCGACAGCCTGCCGCCGATCGAGGCGGGCGAGCAGATCATCGCCTGGTGGCAGGCGCGCGGCCGCGATCCGCGCGAGAAGCTGCTGATCTTCTCCGACGGGATGGACGTCGACACGATCGAGGCGACCTGGCGCCATTTCCACGGTCGCGTCCGGATGAGCTTCGGCTGGGGCACCAACCTCACCAACGACTTCCGCGGCTGCGATCCCGACGGCGCCGCGGAACTGGAACCGATCTCGCTGGTGGCGAAGGTGACGCGGGCGAACGGCCGGCCGGCGGTGAAGCTTTCCGACAATCCCGCCAAGGCTACCGGTGATCCGGACGAGATTCGGCGCTATCTGAGGATCTTCGGCGAGGAAGGCAGGACGGAAGTCGGCGTCCGGGTCTAGAGTCAGTGAACTCGTGCTCCTGCGAAAGCAGGAGCTCTGGATCGCGGAGGCCTCGCTCGCGGCCAGGGCTCCTGCCTTCGCAGGAGCACACCGACAGACGAAGGGAGGACAGTCATGTTCAGGCAATGGTCGAAAGGCGCGGCGCTGGCCTGCGCGCTGTGGTTCGCCACCGCCACCCCCGCGCAGCAAGCCGCGCCGCAATCGCCGGCCGAGCTCTACGGCGACCTGTTCGCCGCGGTGCAGATGCAGCGCCTCTTCCCTGACGGCAAGACTTTCGTCGACGCCGTGCCGAAGCGCGACCCCAAGGCGATCGTCGCCGCCTATTCCCAGGCGCGCCCGAACGGCAAGGAGGCGCTGCGCCGCTTCGTGCTGGACAATTTCACCGTTCCCGGCGTCAACGACCACGGCCCGAGCGACGTGCGCGCGCACGTCCGCAGGCTCTGGCCGACGCTGGTGCGCCAGCCCGAGCCGGTGCCGCCGGGTAGCTCGGCGCTGCCGATGCCCGAGCCCTATGTCGTCCCCGGCGGCCGCTTCCGCGAAATGTATTATTGGGACAGCTATTTCACGATGGTCGGCCTGGCCGTCGACGGGCAGCAGCCGCTGGTCGAATCGATGCTCGCCGACTTCACCGACACGATCGAGCGCTACGGCCATATCCCCAACGGGATGCGCACTTATTATCTCAGCCGATCGCAGCCGCCCTTCTACGCGCTGATGCTCGACCTCTCGAAGAGCGAGGACCCGGCGCTCGCCAGGCGGCGACTGGCGGCGCTTCGGCGCGAGCATGATTTCTGGATGAAAGGCACGAGTTGCCTCGACAGGACCGGCGTCTGCGCGCGCGTGGTGCGGATGCCGGACGGCTCGCTGCTCAACCGCTACTGGGACGACAAGGACACCCCCCGCGACGAATCCTATGCCGAGGACGTCGCCACCGCCCGCGCGAGCGGCCGTCCGGCGGGCGAGGTCTACCGCCACCTGCGGGCCGCCGCGGAGAGCGGCTGGGACTTCAGCGCGCGTTGGCTCCCGGCCCCCAGGACGCTGGCGACGATCCGCACCGCCGACATCGTGCCGGTCGACCTCAACAGCCTGATGTTCGCGATGGAGGAGCGGATCGCTGACCGCTGCCGCGCCCTCGCCGACATCGCCTGCGCCACCGACTTCGCCGCCCAGGCCAAGCGTCGCAAGGCGGCGATCGACCGCTATCTCTGGGTCGCGCGCGAGGGCCGCTACGCCGACTGGGACCGGATCGCACGCAAGCCGACCTCCGTGGTTTCCGCGGCGACGCTCTATCCGCTGTTCGTCGGCGCCGCCTCGCCCGACCAGGCGTCGGCGGTGGCGCAGACCGTCAGCCGCGTGTTGCTGGCGCCGGGCGGGCTGCGCACCACGCCGGTCCGCACCGGCCAGCAATGGGATGCGCCCAACGGCTGGGCGCCGCTGCAATGGGTCGCGATCGCCGGGCTCGATCGCTACGGCCAGAAGGACCTCGCGCGCGAGATCTCGAAGCGCTGGATGCACACCGTCGCGCTCACCTACGGCGAGACCGGCAAGATGCTCGAGAAATACGACGTCGAGGAGCATCGCGCCGGCGGCGGCGGCGAATATCCGACGCAGGACGGCTTCGGCTGGACCAACGGCATCGCGAGCGCGATCCTGGAGCGCTACCCGGACCTGGCGAACGCTCCGGCGAGCTGATCGAACCGCCTATGCGCCATGCTCCATGTGCGCATAGGGATCGGTCTGCCCGGCAAGCCACGGATCGCGCGTCGCCGCGCGCATCGCCCGCAGCCGCTCGCGCAGGTCGGAAAGCACGCCGGCATAGGCCGGATCGGCGGCGACGTTGGTCAGCTCGTCGGGATCGCGCCCGAGATCGTAGAGCTCCTCCGCCGGCCGCTTGAGATAGGCCGCCTGGGTCCGCTTGCCGAGCCGGATCGACGGATCGGCGCTGATCGCCTTCCAGCTCGGCGATCCGGCGACGTCGCCCGCGATCGGATAGTCCAGCGGTGAAGCGAGGTTGAGGATATAGCTGTGCGTGCGCGTGCGGATCGCGCGCATCGGATAATATTGGTTGATCTCGTGGAAGTCGTGGCTGGCGAACACCGCGTCGCGCCCCTCCCCGCCCCGCTGCCCGAGCAGCGGCAGCAATGACCGGCCCGACAGCGGGTATTTCGGCCCTGCCACACCGGTGAACTCGAGAACGGTCGGCGCGATGTCGACCCAGCTCACCATCGCGTCGTTGACGCTGGCCCGCTGGCCCGGCGCGCGGATGATCAGCGGCAGATGGAGACCGGGATCGTAGAGATTGGTCTTGGCGCCCGGGAACGGCCGGCCGTTGTCGCTGAGGAAGATCACCAGCGTGTCCTTCGCCCGCCCGCTCGCCTCCAGCTCGGCCAGGATCATGCCGACGCCCACGTCGAGGCGGCTCAGCGATTCATAATATTCGGCAAGGTCCTGTCGCACCGCGGGAATGTCCGGCAGATGCGACGGGATCAGTACGCGCCTCGGATCGTAGCGCGCCGGTTTGACTCCCGGCCAGCGGCGGTCGTTGCCGTAATCGGCCGCCGCGCGATGCGGATCGCTGTAGCCGACCGTGACAAAGAACGGCCGGTCGTTGGTGGACCGGATGAAGCTTCCTGCCGCCACCGCCAGCTCACGCACGTCGCGGATGCCCGATCGCTCGGGCACCAGCTCGACCTCATAGGGAAAGGCGCTGTCGGGCCCGACATGCTTCTTGCCGACCAGCGCGACCGCATGGCCCGCACGCCGCAGCAGCGACGGCAGCGTCTCGATCCCGTCGAGCAGCGACTGGTGGTGCACGTCGTGCTGCAGCCCATACATGCCGTTCTGGTGCGTGTAGAGGCCGGTATTGATGACAGCCCGGCTGGGGCTGCACGAGGAGACGGCGGCATAGCCTTGGGTAAATCGCGTCCCCTCCCGCGCCAGCCGGTCGATCCGCGGCGTGCGGATCGGCACGCCATAACAGCCGAGATCGAGCCCCTGGTCGTCCGAGATGAGCAGCAGCACGTTGCGCTGCCGCCCCGCCGGCGCCGCCCTTAGCGCCGGTGCCAGCGCGGTCCCGGCGGCCAGGGTGGCGGTGCGGCGGAGCAGCGTGCGGCGGTCCATGGCCCCTCGCGGGTTACGCGAAAAGGAAACGGGCGCCGGAACCCGGCACCCGCTCCACGATCAGAACTTCACCGCCGCGCTGAACCGGAATGACCGGCCCAGGATCGGCCGCGCCAGGATCGGTCCCTCGCCCTGCGAGCCGATGACGCGCGGGTTGCCCTCGGTCAGGCCGATCTCGTCGGTCAGGTTGTTGCCGGTGACCTGCAGCCGTATCCGATCGTTGACGTCGACCGACACGCCGGCATCGAGCTGATAGAAGTGCGGCAGCAGCTGCTCGTTCTCCGGGTCGGAGAATCGGTCGCCGGTATATTGCAGCGTCGCGAAGATCGACGGCTTGAAGCCGCCGATGTCGACCTCATAGGCCGGCGTCACGCGCCACGCCCAGCGCGGCTGGCGCTGCACGCGGTTGCCAGTGTTGTCGATCGTGCCGCCACCCGTGAAGAAATCCTCATAGGTGCCGTGGAGGTAGGTCGCCGCCCCCGACAGGGTGAAGCCCCGGAACGGCCGGAGCGCGCCCTCCAATTCGACGCCGGTCGCCTTGGCACCGCCGACTTGGCTGAGCGGCACATTGTCGACGAGCTGCGTGCTCGCCAGCCCGTCGAACTTGTTGTGGAACACCGTCGCATAGAGGTTGAGCCACGGCATCGAGACCTTGATCCCGCCCTCGTAGGTGTCGACCTTGGCGGTGATCGTCAGGCCGTCACGCAGATTGTCGAACTGCGGGAAGCTGTTGCCACGGCTGTAGCGCGCGAAGACGCCGATCTGGCTCGTGATGTCGTAGTTGGCGCCGACCGTCCAGGACCAGGCCGAGTCCGAATAGTCGATCGGGCGCGGGGCACCGAACACCGAGACGGCATTGTCGTAGAGCGTGTTCGGATCGCCATCGAGATTGACGGTGGCGGCAGCGGGTGTGCGGATCATCCCGTCGACCTTGTGCTGCTGCCAGCGCACGCCGCCATCGACGCGCAGCTCCGGCGTGATCTGGAACTCGTCGACCGCATAGAAGGCATAGTCGTTGCCCTCATACTGCCCGTCGACAATGAAGCCCTGCCCGCTCGTGAACCCGTTGAAGGTCGCGGTCTGCAGCGCGCCGGCCGCGTTGGTCAGCGTCATGTTGAGCAGCCGTGCATTGGGCTCGCCCGTCAGCAGCACCTGGTTGCCGAGCGCCCAACGGTCACGCGAGGTGTAGTTGGCGTAGTAGAAGCCGCCCGTCAGCTTGTTCTTGCCGGCGGACCATTCGAAGCCGGTATCGGCGACGAAGGAGGATATCTTCTTGCGCACCTCCCACACGCCGGCACGCATCACCGGCGTCGTCGCCGCGAGCGCCCCGCCGCCGTTGACGTAGCTGAGGCTCGAGAGCGTCGCACCGTCGCCGCCGAGCAGCTCCGCCATGTCCGAAGCGGCGATCGGCGCCTCGGTCGGCACCAGCCCGACGGTATCGGCATGGCCGCCGAGATAGCTGGCGCGCTCGCGGAAGCGGAAGCCGTCGGCGATCTCATAGTCGAAGTTGACGCCGGTGTTGATCACCTTGGCGCCGCGCCCGTCGGCGAGGTCGACGGTGCGGCCCGCGAGGTTGGTGGTAACCCGCGTCTCGCGCCCCGGCAGCGCGCCGGTGCCGGCGTCGAAGCCCGGATAGGCGTGGATGTCGCCATCCTGGTCCTGGACGATCGGGATCGGCAGCAGCCACTGGCCGCGGTCGTTGAGGTAGCGCGCATAGACCTCGACCGAACCGCGGTTGCCGAAGTCGTGGTGGATGTTGCCGGTGATCTGCCCGCCCTTCTCGGCGCGGAACTGCGGATCGCGGATGCCGTTGCCCTGGGCGTAGAAGCCGCCGACCATGAAGCCGGTATCTTCGTCGAGCGGCCCCGAGATCCAGGCGTCTCCTCGAATCTCGTCGTAATCGGTGTAGGAAATCTTGCCGAGCCCGTGGAAGTTGCTGCCGCCGGTGCGCTGGACGACGTTGACGGTGAGGCCCGGCTGCCCGTTCGAGAACAGCGATCCCGTACCGCCGCGCACCGCCTCGACCCGCTCGACCGTCTCGTCGAGCCGGACGAGCTGCGAATTCTCGAGGAACGACAGCGTCGGCGGCGGGAAGATCGGCACGCCTTCCACCTGAAAGGTGACGAACTGCGCGTCGCCGCCCGATGGATAGCCGCGCACGAAGATGTTGGCGCCGTTCTGGCCGCCCGAGCTCTCCGCCATCACGCCCGGGATGGTGCGCAGCAGGTCGGCAGTGCTATTGGGCGCCGCCTGGGCGATCGCATCGGCGTTGAGCGTGGTCAGGGCGAACGCAGCATCTTGCCGCCGCGTGCCGCCACCGGCGGTACCGACGACGATGATATCCTCGCCCGTCTCCTCGGGTACGGCAGCAGCCGGTTCGGTCTGCTGCGGCTGTGCGGCAGTCGCCGCGTCCTGCGCCTGGGCCGGTACGGCCATCGCGAACAGCGACAACGGCGCGGCACTGCCGGCGAGCAGCGCGACGAATTGGGTCTTCCTGGTCATGGGGTCTCCTCCCTGCGATGTCCGGCGCTCTGTGACGCCGTTACGCCCCTAGTTAGTTTCGCCCTGCCACCTTTCAACGGTGGCGGCGGCGAACTGCACGAATCGCCGGACCGCGGATTTGTTCCCGCCGGGCGATTACCCGCAGGCGCCCGCCGCCAGGGCGATCGAACCGAGCGGCCCCGCCGAGGCTCCCAATCGGGGAGCGACGATATAGTCGGACGGCGGAAGCTCCATATAGCCGTTGATGCTCCTGCGCAGCGCCGCCTCGATCCGCTCGAGCAGATGGGGCTGGCCCGACACCACGCCGCCGCCGATCGCAATGCGATGCGGTCCGGTCGCGCAGACGAGCGCGTGGCACATAGTAGCAAGCACATCGACGATCGGCTCCCACACCGGATCGTTAGGCGTGAGATCGGCGACCGCGCGCCCCTCGAGCCGCGCCACCAGCGCCGAGCCCGAGGCGAGCCCTTCGACGCAATCGTCGTGGAACTGGCAGGCGCTGGGGAGGTGATCCGTCGGCAGCCGCGGCACGCGGATATGGCCGATCTCGCTATGTCCGATGCCGCGCGTCGGCCGCCCGTGCACGATCAGCCCGACTCCGACCCCGGTGCCGACCGTCACATAGGCGAAGTCGTCGAGGCCCTGCGCGCACCCCCAGCGAATCTCGGCCAGCGCGGCGCCGTTGACGTCGGTATCGAACCCCACCGGCACGGCAAAGGGCGCGGACAGGACGCCGCGCACGTCGGTGCCGGGCCAGCCGGGCTTGTTGGTCGCGAGGATCTGCCCGTGACGCGGCGAGGCCGGATTCAGCTCGAGCGGACCGAAGGAGGCGATGCCGAGCGCGCGAAAGCCATGTGAGTCCTCCCATTCGTGCAGCGCCGCCAGGATCGCCGGCAGCGTCTTGTCAGGGGTGGTCGTCGCGATCGTGCGCTGGTCGATGATCGCGTCGGGCCCATGCGCCAGCGTGCAGATGCATTTCGTCCCGCCGAGCTCGATCCCCGCCAGCGGCAGCTCGTCCGCGCCGACGCTCATGCGCAATCCTCGAAACGCAGAGCAGCCTTGCCGTCCGGCGAACATGGATCAAGGATTGCGCACGGCAACACGGCGCCGGGGACGATTATCATGGCAGCTTGCTTTCGACTGGAACGGAAGGCGGCGGAGGGACGATCGCGCCGATCATGGGAATGAGCGCCAGGCGGAACCGGATCGGCGTCCTCGGCACGAGACAGGAGCATCGAACCATACGAAGGCTTCCCCCTCTCCCTTGCCAGACGCCTGCTCGTGTCCCGAGCGGGTCCGAGCGCGCCCGGAGCCGCTTGTGCAGCGCATCGGCTCGATTAATACTTCAATTTGCATAATTCAACGATCGATGCCGGTCGGTCAAACAGGAGGGGGATCAAGGCATGGCGACTAGGAGCTTGAATCCAAATGCGGTCGTGGCGGCGGCGCTCGGCGGCCTGCTGTTCGGCTTCGACACCGCGGTGATCGCAGGCGTGACCGACGCATTGCGGCATTCCTTCGGCCTCTCGCCGGTCGCGCTGGGGAGCGCCGTCTCGGCGGCGCTGGTGGGCACGCTGATCGGCGCGCTCGGCACCGGGGCGCCGGGCGACCGCTACGGCAGCCGCACCATGTTGTTGTGGGTGGCGATCGCCTATGTCGTCTCGGCGGTCGGCTCGGCGGCGAGCGGCGGACTGGCGATGCTGATCGGCTTCCGCTTCATCGGCGGCCTCGCGATCGGCGGTTCCTCGGTGCTGGCGCCGGTCTATATCGCAGAGATCAGCCCGGCCGAGCGTCGCGGGCTGCTGGTCGGATCGTTTCAGCTCAGCATCGTGGCCGGCATCCTCGCGGCCTATGTCAGCAATTTCCTGATCGGCCGGGTCATCGACGGCGAACTCGCCTGGCGCCTCAAGCTCGGCGTGGCGGCGCTGCCCGCGCTGCTGTTCCTGGCGATGCTGCTGCGGATTCCGCAAAGCCCGCGGTGGCTCGTGCAAAAGGGGCGGGAGGCCGAGGCGCGCGAGGCGATCCGGCAGCTCTCGATGGGCGATCCCGACCGGCTGATCGCACAGTTCCGCGCCGGCGAGGACCAGGGCAGCGGCGCGCGTCTCGACTGGCGCCGGCACCACAAGCCGATCCTGCTCGCGGTCGCGATCGCGCTGTTCAACCAGCTCTCCGGGATCAACGCGATCCTCTATTATCTCGGCGACATCTTCGCCGCCGCCGGCTTCAGCGGCCTGTCGGCGGACCTGCAGTCGGTGGCGATCGGCGTCGCCAACCTGGTCGCGACCTTGGTCGGCATGGCGGTGATCGACCGGATCGGACGCAAGCCGCTGCTGCTGACCGGCGCGGCGGGGACGGCGGCGGCGCTGGCCGCGGTGGCGGCGATCTATACCAGCGGCACGGGCCAGGTCTGGCTGCTGCCGGCGCTGATCGTCTTCATCCTGTTCTTCGCCATCTCGCAGGGCGCGGTGATCTGGGTCTATCTGTCGGAGATCTTCCCGACCGCCGTCCGCGCCCGCGGCCAGGCGATCGGCAGCGCGACCCATTGGGGCATGAACGCGCTGATCGCCTTCGGCTTCCCCGTGGTCGCGCAGCACATGCAGGCGCTGCCCTTCTGGTTCTTCGCCGCCGCGATGGTGGTGCAATTCATCGTCGTATGGCGCTATTTCCCCGAAACCCGCGGCATATCGCTGGAAACGATGGAAGAGGCGGTGGAGGGTTCGTGATAGCGATAGCAAGGAAAACATGCGATGCACGCCGCAACGATTGAACCGGACAGCCCAGACGTGATCGCAGCCACCATCCGCGGAACCGCCGCATGACGCCCCCGTCCCGCGCCCGCCCGCGCCTGTCCGGCACCAACCTCGAGCGTGCCGCCGACCATAACCAGCGCGTGACGCTGCATGCGATCCGGGTGTGCGGCTCGCTGACCCGGGTGGAGCTCGCCGGCATCACCGGCCTCACCGCGCCGGCCATCGCCAACATCACTCGCCGCCTGCTCGACGACGGACTGATCGAGGAAGCCGGCCAGCGCCGCGGCGGACGCGGCCAGCCTCCGACAAAACTCGTGATCCGAAGGGACGCCTGCTACTCGATCGGCGTCAACATCGACCGCGACCATATCACCGTCGTGCTGGTCGATTTTTCGGGCCACACCCTGGCCCGGGTGTCGGAGGAGGTGAGCTTCGCCCTCCCCGACCACGTCCGCTCGCTCTATCGCCGCTCGATCAAGAAGATGCTGCGCCAGGCCGGCGTCGAGATCGGCAAAGTGGTGGGGCTCGGCGTCGCGGTGCCCGACGATCTGGGCTCGGTCGACCTGCCCGGCCGCCCGGCCGCCTATGCCGCCTGGGAAGGGATCGACATGGCCGATCTCTTCGCCGAACCCTTCGACCTTCCCGTCTTCACCGAGAACGACGCCGCCGCCGCCGCGATGGGCGAGATGCAGCTCGGCCTCGGACAGAAGTACAACAGCTTCTTCTACATCCTGATCTCGTCCGGCCTCGGCGGCGGTCTCGTCGTCGACGGCGCCTATGTCCGCGGCGCGGACGGGCGCAGCGGCGAGCTCGGCTTCATGCGCGCGCCCGGCAGCAACGGCCACGGCGAGCAGATTCAGGCGCTGGTGTCGCTCTCCGGCCTCGCCCGCCATCTCGAGGGCCAGGGCCTCGCGCTGGCCGATGCGATGGGCAAGCCCTCCGCCGATGCACGGGTGAATGCGTGCGTTACGGAATGGATCGAGCGCGCCGCGCGGCAGCTGACCGTACCGCTCGACGCGGTGAACTGCCTGATCAATCCGGCGGTGGTGCTGATGGGCGGCCGCCTCCCCAGCCATCTGCTCGAGCAGCTCGCCGAGCGGACCAATGCGCTGATGCGGGAGGAGACGAACCTGTTCCCCGCGATCGCCCCCGTCGCGCGCGCGGCACTCTCCGAGGACGCCCCCGCGGTCGGCGCGGCGATCCTGCCGTTCAGCCACTTCCTGCTGCCCAAGCCCGGCGCGCTGTGGAAAGCATCGGGAGCGGGCGTCGCGGATTACGCGGCGTAGCAAATCCCGTCATCCTGGCGAAAGTCGGGATCTCACGCAGTTGCAGGACCGTAAGCCGCACGAGATCCCGGCTTCCGCCGGGATGACGGCGTTCCTCAGGCCGCCCCTCGCCCGAACGACGGCGGCCGATCCTTCTTCGCCGCGCCGAACTTCGAAGGGCGCGCTCCCATCTCGAACACCAGCTCACCACCCTTGATCAGCTCGGCATGGGCGATCCAGTTGCGGGTCCACGGCTTGCCGTTCCAGCGCACCGACTGGACATAGGGCCGGTCCGGCGCATTGCCCGGCGCGCGGACGCGCAGCGTCTTGCCCTCGCCGACCTCGACCTCCGCCTCATCGAACAGCGGCGAGCCGAACACATAGACCGCGCTCACCGGATCGACCGGATAGAAGCCGAGCGCGCTCAGCACGAACCAGGCGCTCATCTGCCCGCAGTCGTCATTGCCGATCACGCCGTCGGGATCGTCCTTGTACATCTCGACCAGCAGGCGGCGCACCATCGCCTGCGTCTTCCACGGCGCGCCGGCATAGGCGTAGAGATAGGCGGCGTGCTGATCCGGCTCGTTGCCGTGGGCATACTGGCCGACCAGGCCAGAGATGTCCGGCGGCGCATTCTTGGGCAGCGTCGAGGGCGCGGTGAAGAAGGCGTCGAGCTTCTTCTCGAACACGGCGTCGCCACCAAAATGCTCGATCAGCCCATAGATGTCGTGCTGGTTGAGGAAGGTCGCCTGCCAGCCGTTCGCCTCGGTATAGTCACGGTGCTTCTCCGGATCATGGCCGAGCTGGATCGGGTCGTAATCCTTCCACCAGCTCCCATCGCTGAAACGCGGGCGCGCGAAGCCGATCTTCGGGTCGATGACGTTGCGGTAGTTGCGGCTGCGCTTGCGCAGCGCCGCGGCGTCCTCCTTCGCCCCCGCCGCCTCGGCGAGCGCCGCCATCGCCCAGTCGTCATAGGCATATTCCTGGGTGCGGCTGACCGACTCCCAGATCTTGTCCGCCGGGATGTAGCCGAGATCGTAGTAGAAGCTCCGCCCCAGCGTGCTGTCGATGTCGGTCATCGTGCGGTCGAACGCCCGGCGGCGGATCACCGGCCAGGCCGATGCATAGTCGGCCTTGATCCCCTTCGCATAGGCCTCGGCGAGCACCACCACCGCGTGCCAGCCGATCATCGTGCCCGTCTCGACGCCCTGCAGCGGCCACACCGGCGGGCCATAGGGGCTTTCGCGCGTCTGGCGGACGAGGTCGCGGGTCAGCATCTCGGCGCGCTCGGGCCGTACCAGCGTCAGCAGCGGATGCAGCGCGCGATAGGTGTCCCACAGCGAATAGGTGCTGAAGGCAGGCTCGCCCTCGGGCGCCTGATGCACCTGCCGGTCGAGACCGACATAGCGGCCGTCGCGATCGGTGAAGAGGGTCGGCGCGAGGAAGGAATGATAGAGCGCGCTCGCCATGATCGTGCGCTGCGCCTCGGTGCCGCCGGAAACGCGCACGCTGCCGATCTCCTTAGCCCAGGCGCGGGCAGCCGCGGCGCGGGCGCCGTCGAAGTCCCATCCCGGCGCCTCCGCCGCCAGCGCCGCGCGGGCGCCGTCGACGTCGATCGCGGAGATACCAGTCTTGATCAGGATCGGCTCGCCGCCGGCGTCGTCGAAGAACAGAGCGACCTTGAGGCGGTTGCCGGCAACCTTCGTCGTGCCCTCGGGCGAAGGCGAAGTCCCGTCGGCAAAGAACTGCACCCGATCGGGCTTGCGCGACAGCTTCATCGCGAAATGGATGCGGCGTCCCTTGGCCCAGCGGTGCACGCGCCGGCTGCCGGTCAGCGTGCCGTCGGGATCGAGCGCGAGCGACGCCTCGTCGACCAGCGTCCCCTTGTCCCACCGGTCGATGATCATATGGGCGAAGTCGATCAGGATATGCCCCGGCCCCTGCGGGAAGCGATAGCGATGGAGCCCGGTCCGCTCGGTCACCGTCAGCTCGGCCAGCACCCCCGATTCCAGCCGCACGCGATAATAGCCGGGTTCGGCGTGCTCCTCGGAGAAGCGCTGACGATAACCCGCGTCGGGATTGTCGAGCGGCCCGGGCTCGAGCTGGAGCGGCCCGCGCGTCGGCACCACCAGCACGTCGAGCATGTCGCCGATGCCGGTGCCCGACAGATGGGTGTGCGAGAAGCCCATGATCGAGCCGTCATCGCTGTGATAGCCCGAGCAGGCGTCCCAGCGCGCATTGTCGGTATCGGGCCCGAGCTGGGCCATGCCGAACGGCAGCGACGGCCCGGGAAAGGTATGGCCATGCCCACCGGTACCGATGAACAGGTTCGGCCTCCCCGCCGCCGGCGCCTGCGCCCAGCTGCGGGCGGGCAGCGCCGCACCGAGCACGGCCAGCCCGGTGCCGGACAGCAGCTGGCGGCGGTTGGCGGTGATCATCGAAGTGTCTCCGTGTTTCAAAGTCTTACAACCGCTCGGCGAGCAGTGCGGGCCGGCGCTTCGACAGATCGATGATCAGGTCCCCGAACAGCCCGTTCGCCCAGGCGAACCAGCTCCGCGTGAACTTCGCCGGATCGTCCTTGTGGAAGGATTCATGCATGAAACCAGTGCCGCCGTGCGTGGTCTTGAGCCAGCGCAGGCATTTCACGATCTCGGCATCGTCGTCGCTGAGGAGCGCGCGGGTGATGATCGACATCGGCCAGATCATGTCCATGCCGACATGTGGCCCGCCGATCCCCTCGGCCGCGCTGCCGGCGAAGAAATAGGGATTGCGTGGACTCCAGGCGAGCGCCGCCGTCCGGCGGTAGAGCGGGTCGTTGCGCTCGGCCGCCCCGAGCAGCGGCAGGCCCGACAGGCTCGGCACGTTGGCGTCGTCCATGAAGATGGCGTTGCCGTAGCCGTCGACCTCGAACGCCCAGACCTCGCCGCCCTGCCCGTCCGGCATCTTGCCGTACGTGTCGAGCGCCTGGCGGACCTCGTCCGCCAGCGCCTCGCACTGGCTGGCCGCCGCATCGTCGCCGCGCGCCTCACGCAGCACCTTGGCGAGCATCCCGAGCGCCGACACCGCGAACAGGTTCGACGGAATCAGGAACGGATAGACGCACGCGTCGTCCGAGGGCCGGAAGCCCGAGTGGATCAATCCGACCTTGCGCGTCGGCGCGCCATAACCGCCGAACATCAGCGTCTCGGTCGGCGACTTGTCGACCCGCTGGAAATGATAGGAGCCTGGCCCTTCCTTGCGCTGCTGTTCCCGCAGCGTCGCGACCGCCTGCGCCATCCCGCGTGCCCACAATTCGTCGAACGGCGCCTTGTCGCGCGTCGCCGTCCAATAGGCGTGCGCGAGCCGCATCGGATAGCAGAGCGAATCGATCTCCCACTTCCGCTCCGCGACCCCGGGCTTCATGTCGGTGGCGTCGGTCCGCGCCGGCAGGCTCGAGAGCGCAGCAGGATCATGCATGAAGGCGTTGGCGTAGGGATCGATCAGGATGCAGCGCGCCTGCCGCTGCAGCACGCCGTGGAACAGCTTCCGCAGCTCCGCATCCTTCGGAGTCAGATGGACATAGGTCTGCAGCTGCGCCGAGCTGTCGCGCAGCCACATCGCGTCGATGTCGCCGGTGATGACGAAGGTATCGGGCTTGCCGTCGACCTCGCCCAGCTGGACGGTGGTGTCGAGCGTGTTTGGATAGCAATTCTCGAACAACCAGGCGAGCTCCGGGTCGGCGATCTTGCGCTTCACATGGGCGATCTCCGCCTCGACCGCGCGGCTGGTGAAGTGCCGCGCGCTCTTGGGCGGCCGCTTGGTGACCAGCGCCTCCGCGGCCCTCGCCGGCAGCGCCGACGCCATCGCCAGCGCACCTGCGCCCGCCATCACCTCGCGGCGCGTGAACATCGTCATCTCCCCTTCTCTCACTTCGCCGCCGGCGCGCTCATCGAGAAGGGCGCGCTGGCCTTACCGCTCGCCCATTGCCTGTTGGGCGTCGGCCCCATCACGAACCGCAGCGTGCCGCCTTGCTGGAGCGCCGCGCGGTCGAGCCACGCCTTGTCGTGCGCTTTGCCGTTGAAGCTGACCGACTGGATGTAGACGTTCTTGGCGCCGTTGTTCTCCGCCTCGATCGTCAGCACCTTGCCGCCCGGCATGGTGAGCCGGACCGAGCGGAACAGCGGGCTGCCGATCGCATATTGGCCCACCGCCGGCGTCACAGGGTAGAAGCCGAGCGCCGAGAACACGTACCAGGCCGAGGTCTGACCATTGTCCTCGTCGCCCGGATAGCCGTCGGGCGCCGCCGAATAGAGCCGCCTCATCACGTCGCGGACGTGATACTGCGCCTTCCACGGCGCGCCGGCCCAGTCGTAGAGATAGATCATGTGCTGGATCGGTTGGTTGCCATGGGCGTACTGGCCCATGTTGACGATCTGCATCTCGCGGATCTCGTGGATCACCTGGCCGTAGTAGCTCTCGTCGAACACCGGCGGCATGGTGAAGATCGAATCGAGCCGGTCGACGAACGGCTTGTCCCCGCCCATCAGGTCGATGAGCCCCTGGACGTCCTGCATCACCGACCAGCTGTAGTGGGTCGAGTTGCCCTCGGTGAACGCATCGCCCCATTTGAACGGGTTGAACGGCGTCGCCCAGGACCCGTCCTGGTTGCGCCCGCGCATCCAGCCCGACTGCGCGTCGTAGAGCTTGCGATAGTTCTGCGCCCGGCTGGCATAGAGCTTCGCATCCTCGGTCTTGCCCAGCGCTTCGGCGAGCCGCGAGATGGCGAAGTCCGCCGTCGCATATTCGAGCGTCCGCGCGGCATTCTCCTTGATGCCGACGTCATAGGGCACATAGCCGAGCCGGTTGTAGTACTCGACGCCCTCGCGCCCGACCGCATGGACGACCTCGCCCCGCTCGTCCTTCGGCCGCCCCTCGGAGGTGGTCGCGTTCTTGACCATCGCCTCGTACAGCGTCTCCACGTCGAACCCGCGCACGCCGTTGATGTACGCGTCGGCGATCAGCGAAGCCGAGTTCGACCCGATCATCACGTCGCGATGGCCGGGGCTCGCCCATTCCGGCAGCCAACCCGATTCCTTGTAGGTATTGACCAGCCCTTGCATGATCTGGCCGTCGAGCTCGGGATACATGAGCGCGAACCATGGAAATACCGCGCGCCACGTGTCCCAGAAGCCGTTGTCGGTGAACATGTAGCCGGGGTGCACCTGCCCGTCGTAGGGGCTGTAGTGAACCACCTGCCCCTTGGCGTCGAACTCGTAGAAACGCCGCGGGAACAGCAGCATCCGGTACAGCGCCGAATAGAAGGTCCGCCGGTTGTCGAGGTCGGGATCGCTCACCTGGATCCGGGCGAATTCCTTCTCCCAAATCGCTTTGGCTTTGGCCTCGGTTGCCTCGAAGCTGTCCTTGCCGACCTCGCTCGTCAGATTCCGCTCGGCCTGCTCCAGACTGATGAAGGACGACGCGACCTTCACCCCCACCTGCTCGCCGTCGCGCGTCTTGAAGCTGACGACCGCGCCGACATGCCCGCCTTCACGGGAAAGATCGGCGGCGAGCTGGTAATTGTCGTCCCAGGTGCGGCTGACGGTGAAGTCGCGGTCGAACTGGGCGACGAAATAATTACGGAAGTTCTTGGGCACCCCGCCGCTGTTGTTGCGGACATAGCCGGTGATCCGCCGCCGCGCCGGATCGATCGTCACCATCGACCCGCCATCATAGCCGTCGAGGATGATGTGCGCGTCGTCGCTCTTGGGAAAGGTGAAGCGGAACTGCGCAGCGCGGTCGGTCGGCGCGACCTCCGCGGTCACGTCATAGTCGGCGAGATAGACCTTGTACTTGTACGGCCGCGCCTCCTCGGCCTTGTGGCTGTACCAGCTCGCGCGCTCCTCCTGCTTGAGCTTGAGCGGTCCCGTCTCCGCGAACAGCGCGAAGGCGCCGTAGTCGTTCATCCATGGGCTCGGCTGGTGGGTCTGCTTGATGCCGTTGATCTTCTCGGCGTCATAGGTGTAGCCCCAGCCGCTCCCCAGCTTGCCGGTCACCGGCGTCCAGAAGTTCATGCCGAACGGCACGGCGACCGCCGGATAGGTATTGCCGTAGGACAGGGTGTAGCTGGAATCGGTTCCCATCAGCGGATTGGCGAGGTCGACCAGCGCCTCGTCCGGCGCGGTCTGCGCGATGGCCGCGCCCGTCAGCGGCAACGGCGCGCACAGGCTCGTCGTCACCAGCACCGCAATCGCGCCGCGAAGCGCCCCGCCCAGACCCCTGTTCAAGATCACTCTCCTCCTGTTCGCGCGTGGCCGATCGGCCGCGGCGTCACGCCCTCATTGGTCATCACCACCGGCCGGATCGTCCCGTCCGGATTGAAGATCATCCGGTCGACCGCGAGCTGGCGATGCTCACCGATATCGTCGCCAAGCGGCCGGCGGTGATAGGCGATGTACCAGTCGTCGGTGCCGGGCACGTTGACCACCGAATGATGCCCCGCCCCGCGCGCGATGCGAAAGTCCTGTTGCAGGATCTTGCCCATCGGCTTGAACGGCCCGAGCGGGCTCGGCCCCATGGCATAGGCGACGCTGTAGTCGGGCCCGGTCCAGCCGCCCTCCGACCACATCAGATAATAGACGCCCTTGCGCTTGATCACGAACGAGCCCTCGACATAGCCGGGCGGCGTGATCTCCTTGTAGGTCGTGCCGTCGGCGAACGGCACCACCGAACGCAGGTCGTCGCTCAGGCGCACGACGTTGCAGTGGCTCCAGCCGCCGTAATAGAGATAGACCTGTCCGTCATCGTCGCGGAACACGAACGGGTCGATCGGCTGCGCGCCGCTGTGGAAGGCACCGATCAGCGGCTTGCCGAGCGCATCCTTGAACGGCCCTTCCGGCCGGTCGCTGACGGCGAGGCCGATGCCGCCCTGCTCCTGGTCGCTCTGGATGTCGTTGGCGCCGAAGAACATGTAGTAGCGCCCCTTCACCTCGATCACCGAGGGCGCCCACACCGCATAGGCCGCCCAGGCGACGGTCTCGGTGCTGAGCACGCGGCGATGCCTGGTCCAGTGGACGAGGTCAGGCGAGGAGAAGGCGTCGAAATAGGTCTGCTTGACGTAGGACGGCCGGACGGTCCGCCGCTTGCGCGCCTGCGCCTGCTCCGCCGAGAATCGCGGGCTCGCCTCCGGTGGGTCGGAATCGTCCGACAGGGTCGGATAGATCCAGTAGCGGCCGGCGAACACCCGGATCTCCGGATCGGCATACCAGCCGGGCACGATCGGGTTCTCGGCGAATGCCCATCCCGACAGCCCCAGCGCCGCTGCCGCCGCGATGCCGGCGAGACTCTTTCTCATGGTTCGGCGCTGACCCCTACAATACTCACAGCCTCATGGTCCTCCATCACTCCCGCCAGGCGCAAGTGGTGGCGCCCGGCGGGAGAGGGGGATGGCGGAGGCTGGGGGGCCATCCCCGGGGAGCTGGTCAAACCCGATCGTCAGAACTTGTACGCGAGGCCGACATAGGCACGGCGCCCCGAATAATAGTTCGAAACGAAACGATCCTTGGTGTCGTTGCCGAGATGCGACCGCTGCTCCGACTTGGTCAGGTTGATGACCGAGGCGGTCAGCTGGAAGTTCTTGAAGATGTCGTACGACGCGTTGAGGTCGACCTGCTCGTACGGATCGTCATAGACGTTCAGGCCGGATTGCAGGCCCCGAACGACCTCGCCGCGACGGTTGTACGACGCACGCAGCAGCACCGGTCCGTGCTCGTAATACACCGACGCGTTGATCTGCGTCTTGGCGCTGCCCACCAGCGGCGACTTGCCGATATTGGTGCCGTTCAGGCTCACGTCGGCGATCGAGGTGTCGTTGTAGGTGAAGTTGACCTGCGCGCCGAGACCGAAATCCAGCGTATGCTGGGCATAGACTTCGACGCCCTGCGACACCGCCTTGGAGCCGTTGGCCTGGGTGGCATATTGCTGGACCGTCACCGTCTCGCCGGCGACCTCCTGCGGCAGGTCGACCACGACGGGCACGATGAAATCGGAGACGTCCTTGCGGAACAGCGTCACGCCGACCACCGACCCGCGGTGGAAATACCATTCGAGGCCAAGGTCGTACTGCCACGCATTGAACGGCTTCAGGTCGAAATTGCCGCCGTTGCCGAACCAGCCCGGCAGGGCGCCGAACTGCGCGCGGTCGTAGACGAACGGATCGGCATTGAAGGTCAGCGAGCGCGCCCCGGCAAGATCGCCGTAGCCCGGCCGCGAGATCACCTTCGAAACCGCACCGCGAGCCAGCAGGGTCGGGGTCACGTTCCACGCGATGTTGAAGCTCGGCAGGACGTCGGTGTAGCTCTTCGACTCATCGTTCTGGCTGTATACCCGGCGCTCGCGCTGGGCCTGCGGGATCACGAGGCAGTTGCCGTCCTCGCCGACCGGCGGCGGCGAGAACGGGCCGCCCGGGCCGTTCACGCAGTAATCGTCCTCATAATACAGCGTGTCGGTCGAGGTGCCGGTCTGCTTGGTGTTGACGACGCGGACGCCGAGATTACCTCGGATCGTATCGGTCTTGAAGTTCACCTGCGCGTAACCGGCCCAAATCCGCTCGCCGATGTCGTAGACGTTCTGCGGCTCGGGCACGCGCACCGGTCCGTTATAGGTCTTGTTCAGATAATCGATGTAGTTGGCGATGTTGATCGCTGGGAAGACATTGGTCTCAAAGCCGCCGGCAATATTCCCCATCGACTTGGGGTAGAAGATTTCCGGCAGCGCCAGCGCGCCGCCAGGGGTATCCTGGAAACGCAGCGTGTTCGCCTCATCCGAATACCATTCGAAGCGGCCGGTCTGGCGGTGAACGCGGCCGTCGCGCCACTTGGCGCCGACCTGGACCGAGTCGATGAAGCTGTCGAAGTCGCGCGTCACGTCGACCTGTGCGTAGCGTTGCGAGATCGAGCTGTTGGTGAAGCCGGAACCGGTCGAGCCGAGATCGATCTGGGCGACGCCGTTCAGCATGTTCTGCAGCACGTCGGGCGAGACCTGCATCGCGATCGACTGGTCGGTGAAGTTCCACGCGCTCAGCATGTTGCCGTTGACCGTCCCCGCGCGCGGCTTGGCCTGGGCGAAGAACTGGAACGACGGCCCGCCGGTCGCCTTCGTCTTGCCGAGCACGAAGTTCACGCCCAGACGGTCATGCGTCCATTCGCCGCGCACGTCATAGGTGTTGGAAACGGTCTTCTGGCGCACATAGGTGTCCTGAGGCGCCGGCGTCTCCATCGTGCAAAGATTGCCGGGGACGCGGCACCCGGTTCCCTCCGGCGGCACCTCGAACGAGGCGCCGGTGAAGATCGTCCCGCTCGGGTCGAGCGTCGCGCCGGTGAAGAAATTGCCGTAGCCCCATTCCGGGATCTTGATGGTGCTCGACGTGTAGTTGCCGTTGAGCTGGAAACGGAAATAGTTCGCCGTGACCGTGAAATTGTCGAACGGCTTCACCTGCATCGTCGCCTGGATGCCGAGCCGCTTGCGCTTCTCGTCGCGAATGGTCTCGGCTACCGACTGAGGCGCCCAATAGCCGCTATAGTGCGTCCCGTCGCGGGTGGTCGTGCCCGCATCCTGGCCGCTGTTCCAATAATCGATCGCGGCGTCGTTCGCGAAGACATTGCCGTTGACGTCGGTCGCGGGATTAGTGGTCTTGTCGTCGGTCCACCAATGCCAACTGTCGCCACTCGCCGAGAGCGTCCGGTTGGTGCGCTCCTGATAGGTCGCACCGACCAGGAAGCCGATCCGGTTTTCCGGATCATGCCATGAAAGCATGCCCGAGACGGTCGGCTCGACCTTCTTGCTCACGTCGGCGTAGGTGCCTTCGACCTGGACGCTGCCGGACCACGGATCGAGGTCGAACGGCTTGCGCGTGTGATTGATGATGACGCCGCCGACACCACCCTCGTCGAGCCGCGCCTCGGGTGACTTGAACACCTCGACGCTGCCGATGAAATTCGACGGCAGCAACAAATAGTTGAACGACCGGTCCGGATCGTCGCCGTCGGCCGAGGCGATGAAATTGCCGTTGAGCTCGGTCAGCGTCAGGTCGGAGCTCAGGCCGCGGATGCTGACCCGGCTACCCTCGCCGCCGTCGCGGTCGATGATGACGCCCGGCACGCGCTGCAGCGAATCGGCGACGTTCTTGTCGGGGAATTTGCCGACGTCCTCGGCGGTGATCACGTCGACGAAGGCATTGGCGTTGCGCTTCTGCTCGAGGCTGGCCTCGATCGATTGGCGATAGCCGGTGACGACGATGTCTTCCGCGGCCTGTTGCGAGGCTTGGCCGGCCTCCTGTGAGGCCTGTGCCGCCTCCTGCGATGCCCGGGCGGCTTCCTGCGACGCCCGAGCCGCCTCCTGCGACGCCCGCGCAGCCTCCTGCGACGCCTGCGCGGCGGGAGCGGCCGGGGACGCATCCTGCGCCTGCGCGACGCCGGCGAAGCCGACGATCACGCTGGCCGACAACATGAGATCGCGGGTGAAGCGGTTACGCGAAACGGTGCGCGAGCGGTGTGCGTGACGAGCGTGCATTTCAGATAGTCCTCCCTCTGACGGAGGCGTCCACGGCCTCCGGCTTGTCCCTCGCTTCACGCCGCCCGGCCGGACGCGGTTCTAGGCCGTCCGATTCGCAGCAGCAGCGAAAGCAACATTGTTTCAGAATATAAAAAGCAATTTGTCAATTGGATCATTGGAGCGACGTTTTCAGCTGTCCGAACAAGGCACACCGAAAGCCCGGATTTCCGCCGCTCGGCGGGGCAGCGACGCCGGCACCGCCGCCCGCGCAGCGCCGGTGCGGTGCCGAAGCGCGACGAACGTCGCGCCTAGGCCACCCCGCTCATCGCTTTCCGTCGCTCTCCCACAGCGGCGCGGCGATCCTGGCAAGCGACTCGGCGGGCGCCTTGGCCACCGCGCGGTCGTAGGTGAGCAGGCCGTTCACCTCGTCCTCGACGTCGGTGGTCTGGGTATAGACCGAGGCGCTGAGGCCATGGTCCTTCGCCTGGCGGATCACTTCCTCCAGCTTGCGGCGATAGCGGGCGAGATAGTCGCCCTCGTCCTTCGCGGTCTGATAGCCCCAGTTGCGCTTGCTAGGCCGCCAGATGTGCCCTTCGACCGGCAGGCCAATGCCGCCATATTCGCCGAGCACGATCGCCCGCACGCTCTGCCGCTCGGGCCGCCGCGGCACGTCCTCATAGGTGTGGATGTCGAACACGTCGGACACGGTCGGCGCGACGTCGAGCCAGCCGCTGTCGGCATTGACCAGCCGGCTCGGGTCCATGCCCTTGACGTAGCGCGCCAGCGTCGCGGAATCATACTGGCCCCAGCCTTCGTTGTTCACCACCCACATCACGATCGACGGAAAGGCGCGCAGCCCGCCAACCATGCGGGCGAGCTCGTTCTGGTGCACCGCCATCAGGTCGGACGAGAACACCGCCTGGCTCTGGCTGGTGCCGGTGACGAACTGGTCCTCGCCCCCGCCCGACGGCATGTCCTGCCAGATCAGCATCCCGAGATGATCGGCGTCATAGTAATAGCGCGCCGGCTCGACCTTGATGTGCTTGCGCAGCATGTTGAATCCCGCCTTCTTGAGGAAGACGAGGTCGCTCTTCATCGCCTCCTCCGACGGCGGCGTGTAGAGCCCGTCGGGCCACCAGCCCTGGTCGAGCGTGCCGTTCTGGAAATAGGGCTTGTTGTTGAGCAGCAGCACCGGCTGGCCGGCGACGCGCCCCGGCCCGACCGAGATCTTGCGCATCGCGAAATAGGTCTCGACCCGGTCGCGCGGCGCGCCGGCGACCCGCGCCGCGGCATAGGTATCGCGCTCGCCCTTGGTGAAGCGCGCATCATAGGAGACGCGGTCGCGCTCCGGCTTACCGGCATAGGGATCGCGCACCGTCACCAGCTCGGCGGTCAGGTCGTAGAGGAACGGGTCCTCGGGCGACCAGAGATGCGCATTCGGAATCGCCAGCGTCGTATGGCGATTGGCGCGGATCAGGGTCGAGGCGATCGCCTTGCCGCCGCTCCGCGCGGTCAGGCGCACCGCATCGGTGTCATTGGCCCAGCCGCTGAGCGCGACGTCGACCTCCACCACCCCGCGGTCGATGTCGGGCGTCGCGCGCACGTCGGCAATATGGAGCTTCGGCACCGGCTCGAGCCACACGGTCTGCCAGATGCCGCTGACGGCAGTGTACCAGATGCCCGACGGATCGAGCGACTGCTTGCCCCGCGGCTGGCTGCCGGCGCTGGTCGGGTCGGCGACCTGGATCACCAGCTCGTTGCTACCCGGCCGCAGATAATCGGTGATGTCGAAACCGAACGCGTCGAAGCCGCCCTCGTGCGCCCCGACCATCGCGCCGTTGACCCACACCCGCGCCGCATAGTCGACCGCGCCGAAGTTCAGCTTCACATTCTGCCCGGCCCAATCGGCCGGCACGGTGAAGCTGCGGCGATACCACAGCCGATCATCCGGCGTGACCTTGCGCGCGACGCCGGACAGCTTGGCCTCGACCGGGAACGGCACGAGGATCCGGCCGTCCCACTGCGCCGGCTGCGGCGCGGCGGCGCGGGTGATCGCATAGTCCCAGCGGCCATTGAGGTTCAGCCACTTGTCCCGTTTCATCTGCGGACGCGGATAGCTGCGCCAGACGTTCTCGGGCGTCACCTCCCGCCCCCAGCGCGTCATCACCTCGCCGGTATAGACCGCATCCTGCGCAACCGCACCCGACGCAAGCGCCAGCCCCAGCAGCGCGCCCGCCAGCTTCACGATCATCGTCATCCCCTCATTTCCCCGACAGCGACGGCGGCGCATCGGTCGGCGCGCTGCCCCAGGCCGGATTTGGCTTCGGCCCCATCTCCAGCACCAGCTTCGCCCCATCCTTGATGTCGTCATGGCTGAACCAGGGCTTGGTCCAGCGCCGCCCATTCAGCGTCGCCGACTGGACGTACATGTTCGCCGCCGAGTTGTTCCGCGCAACGATCTCCAGCGTCCTGCCGTTGCCCAGCCGCAGCTTGACCGTGTCGAAGATCGGGCTGCCGAGGACATAATATTGGCTCGACGGATCGACCGTGTAGAAGCCCATCGCGCTCAGCACGTACCAGGACGAGGTCGCCCCCTGATCGTCCATGCCGGGGAAGGCATAGCCCGAGGCGTCGCTGCCATAGAGCTGGTCGAGGATGCGCCGTGTCAGCGCCTGCGTCTTCCACGGCTGCCCGCTCCAGGCATAGAGATAGGGCGCATGCTGGTCCGGCTGGTTGCCCTGGACATACTGCCCGATCATGCCGGTGCAGTCGCGGCAGATGCCCTTGGGATTGTACGGCGTGCCGAAGAACTCATCGAGCTTGGCATTGAACGCCTTGCGCCCGCCGAGCAGGTCGATCAGCCCCTGCACATCGTGCGGCACCAGCCAGAGCGTCGACCAGCCCGACGCCTCCTTCATCATGAAGTTGTAATAGGGTTCGCCCGGATCGAACGGCGCGATCCACTTGCCGTTGGCGGTGCGCCCGCGGATGAAGCCGACCGAGCGGTCGAACACGTTGCGGTAGTTGAGCGCCCGCTGGCGGAACAGCCGCGCATCGTCGTGCTTGCCAAGCCGCTCGGCATATTCGGCCATCGCGAAATCGTCCCACGCATATTCGAGCGTGGTCGCCGCCCCCGCCTTGCCGCCGGCATAGGGCGGGCTGGGGTTGCCGTCGGGGACGATGTCCGCGATCCAGCCGTTCTTCTGATACTCGGCGAGATAGTCGCGCGGCCCCTTGGGATCCATCGCGTTCTTGCGCAGATATTCGTACGCCGCGGCATAGTCGAACGGGATGCCCCGCCGCCACGCGCCGAGATACAGGAACACCGCATTGTCGCCGTGGAAGGAGGTGTTCATGAACCCCTTCTCGCGCGCCATGTCGAGCTCGGACTGCATCACGTCGCGCGTCAGCTCGGGCTCCATCAGCTCGAGCAGCACGATCTGGTTGCGGCCGGTATCCCAGAAGGGCACCGGGCTGTAGCGGTCGTAGTCGACCGTCCGCGCCTGCCCCCTGGCGTCGGTGAACCGCTCGCCCTTGCCCGCGATCAGCCGCGGGCTGGCGAAGGACTGGAACAGCGTCGAATAGAACAGCATCCGCTGCTTCGCCGTCCCGCCGGTGACCTGGACCCGATCGAGGATCTTGGCCCATTCCCCGCGCGCCGCATCATGGACGCGCTGGAAATCCCAGCCCGGCTGCTCCGCGCGCAGCCGCTGCTCGGCCTCGGCATAGCTGTGGCCATGCGCCATCTTCATCAGCACCGTCTCGCCGGCACCCGTAGCGAAGGTGAGATAGGCGCCCGCATAGCTGCCGGAGACGCTGCGCCTGCCCGGCTCGACGCCCTTGTCGCCGATGCCCCAGCCCTTGTGCTCGCTGGTCGCGCGGAAGGTGCCGGAGGCAGTGAACGGCCGCGAGAACTCCGCGACGAAATAGGGCCCGTCGGCGCCATGCCCTGCGTCGCGGTCCTGCGAATGCCCGCGGACGGTACGGTCGCCGACGATCTCCACCTCGCCGCCATCGCGGCGCAGGTTGACGATGACGTTCGACCGCTTGTTCTCGGGGAAGGTGAACCGCATCAGGCTGGTCCACTGCGTCGCGGTCAGCTCCGCCTTGGTCCGGAAAGTGTCGAGATAGACCGAATAATAGCCGGGCGACGCCTTCTCGCGCGACTTGTCGTACCAGGCCTGGCTATAGGCCGGCGGCACCGTCCAGTCGCCGACCACCGGCATGACGATCGGCTCGGCCCGCGCACCATAGGAGCTGCCGCCGCCCCCGGTGAAGCCGATCATTGTCGGATTGGGATAATGATAGGGCGCCGGGACGCCGAACGGATAGCTCAGCTCGACATTGACGTTGACCGGCGCCGCCTCGGTCGAGCTGTGCGGCAGCCGCGCGCCCGGCGAGGTCTGGCCCGAATAGGCCGGCTCCCCCGGCGGCGGCGCATTGCCGAGCAGCTCGGGCCGGTCGAGCGGCGCGGTGCCGACGAGGGGGTTGGCCTCGTCGACGGGTTGTCGGGACTGCCCGGCCTGGGCACAGGCCACGCCCGCGCCGGCGATGGCGCAGGCCGCCGCGGCTGCAAAAAGGAACGTGCGCCGACGCGCGTTTGGAGACTGAATCGCCATCACCCCCTCATTCGCTGCGAGGGCGTGCGCCCTCTCCCATGCTTCTGTTATCGCCGCGCGATCGCCGGCCGAGCCGTTGACCGCCCGATCGCCTCAACCTCGATTAAATAAAACTTTTTGTCAAATGAAAGCCGTTAGCGTGCTACGGCAATCGGATTCCAATCCTCCCCCGCGAGGGGGAGGTGGCACGCGAAGTGTGACGGAGGGGGAGGAAGCAAACCGATGGCGAGTCGCCACCCTCCCCCTCCGTCAGCTCCCGCTTCGCGAGAACTGCCACCTCCCCCTCGCGGGGGAGGATTGAAAGGGGATACGCACTCTCCACGGGGCTTGAATGTCGATCTCTCTAACGAAAGGACCGATCATATCCGACCAAGGTTTCGCTTGACACTCGCCCCCTCTCACAAGATGGTAGCGCTACCACCTATTCAAGACTGGGACGGGGATGTTTGACAGGATTTTCAGCGCGGATCGCGCCTTGCCGGAGGACTGGCGGCAGGGCAAATTCCTCGGCCGGCTGGAAGGCCCCGAAGGCCCGAGCCCGATCCTCGTCGCGAACGGCATCGCCTATGACATGGCCGCCGTCGCCCCGACCGTCTCCGCGCTGGTCGAACGACGCGCCTTCACATCCGCAGGCGGCCGCGCGCTCGGCCCGCTCGACGAGCTCGCGATCGGCATCGGCCCCGACCACGGCGCCGGCTACGGCCTGCTGAGCCCGCTCGACCTCCAGGTCGTCAAGGCGGCCGGCGTCACCTTCGCCGTCTCCACGCTGGAACGCGTGATCGAGGAACGCGCGCTCGGCGACGCCAACGCCGCGGCGGCGGTGCGTGCCCGGCTCGAAACCATCATCGGCGGCTCGCTGCGCGCCGTTACCCCCGGGTCCGCCGAAGCGGCATCGCTCAAGGAAGCGCTGATCGCCGAGGGCATGTGGTCGCAATATCTCGAGGTCGCGATCGGCCCCGATGCCGAGATCTTCACCAAGGCGCCGGTGCTGGCGACAGTCGGCTGGGGCGCGGAGATCGGCGTGCGGTCCGATTCGACCTGGAACAACCCCGAGCCGGAGGTCGTGCTGCTGGCGGATTCACGGGGCCAGGCAGTCGGCGCCGCGCTCGGCAACGACGTCAACCTGCGCGATTTCGAAGGCCGTTCCGCCCTGCTGCTGAGCAAGGCCAAGGACAACAATGCCTCCTGCTCGATCGGCCCCTTCTTCCGCCTGTTCGACGACGGCTTCACCATGGACGACGTGCGCCGTGCCGAGGTCGAACTGCTGATCGAGGGCGAGGACGGCTATCGCCTCGAAGGCCGCAGCAACATGAGCGAGATCAGCCGCGATCCCGAGATCCTGCTCAAGCAGACGATGAGCGAGCACCATTATCCCGACGGCTTCGTGCTGTTCCTCGGTACCTTGTTCGCCCCGACCCAGGACCGCGACGAGCCGCAGCGCGGCTTCACCCACAAGGTCGGCGACGTCGTGACGATCGCCGCGCCCCGCCTCGGCCGCCTCGCCAACCGCGTCGTCACCGCCAGGGACGCGGCGCCATGGCGCTTCGGAATCGGCGCGCTGATGAGCAACCTCGCCGCACGCGGCCTGCTCGGTACGCGCCAGCCCGAGACCGCCGAGTGACCGACCTCACCGCCTCCGCTCCGGAGCCGGCACCCGATCAGGACCCTATGTTGAGTATCTCCGAGACATCCTCCGTGACCCAGCACGCCATCTATCCCAGCCTGGCCGACAAGCGCGTGCTCGTGACCGGCGGCGGCAGCGGCATCGGCGCGGGCCTGGTGGAGGCGTTCGCCCGCCAGGGATCGCGCGTCGCCTTCATCGATATCCTCGAGGAGGAAAGCCGCGCGCTGGTCGACCGGCTCGCGCCGGACAGCCGCCACGCGCCGCGGTTCACCCATTGCGACCTGACCGACGTCGCCGCCCTCCAGCGCACGCTGGGCGAGATCGAGCGCGAGCTCGGCGGCTTCGACGTCCTCGTCAACAACGCCGCCAGCGATGACCGCCATGCGATCGAGCAGGTCACGCCCGACTATTGGGACGAGCGCATGGCGGTGAACCTGCGCCATCAGTTCTTCGCCGCGCAGGCGGTGGTGCCGGCGATGAAGCGGGGCGGCGGCGGCGTGATCCTCAACTTCGGCTCGATCAGCTGGCACCTCGCGCTCGGCGAGCTGGTGCTCTACCAGACCGCCAAGGCGGCGATCGAGGGCCTGACGCGCAGCCTCGCGCGCGACCTCGGCCGCGCCAACATCCGCGTCAACACCATCGTGCCGGGCAACGTCCAGACGCCGCGCCAGATGAAATGGTACACGCCCGAGGGCGAGGCGGAGATCGTCGCGGCGCAATGCCTCGACGGACGCATCCAGCCCGAGGACGTCGCCGCGCTGGTGCTCTTCCTCGCCTCGGACGATGCGCGTATGTGCACGGGTCACGACTATTTCGTCGACGCGGGGTGGCGCTGACATGGCAGGCAAGGTGGATCGGGTCGCGAAGGTCGGGGCCGAGCTCGGCGAAGGACCGGTGTGGGTCGCGCGCGACAACGCGCTGTGGTTCGTCGACATCAAGGGGCCGCACGTCCACCGCTTCGATCCGGCGACGGGCAAGCTCGCGAAATGGGACATGCCGGCGCAGGTCGGCTGGGTGCTGCCGGCGCGCGGACACGGCTTCGTCGTCGGGCTGCAGCGCGGCCTCGCCGCCTTCGATCCCGCGGACAACAGCCTGCGCCCGCTCGCCGCGGTGGAGCCCGACCGGCCGCAGAACCGGCTGAACGACGCCGTCACCGACGCCCGCGGCCGCATCTGGTTCGGCACGATGGACAATGCCGAGGGCAAGCCGACCGGCCATTTCTACACCTTCGACGATCGCGGCGTGCGCGACACCGGCTTTCCGCCGGTGACGATCACCAACGGCCCGACGATCTCGCCCGACGGCCGCACGCTCTATCCGGTCGATACCACCGGCCGCACCATCTACGCCGTACCGATCAATGACGACGCGACGCTCGGCAAGCCGCGCGTCTTCGTGACGATCGAGGACGGCGCCGGCTATCCCGACGGCCCGACCGTCGATGCCGAGGGCTGCGTGTGGATCGGCCTTTACGGCGGCTGGGGCGCGCGGCGCTATGCGCCCGACGGCAAGCTGGTCGAGACGGTCAAGCTGCCGACGGCCAACGTCACCAAGATCGCGCTCGGCGGTCCCGACCTCAAGACCGCCTATGCCACCACCGCGCGCCAGGGGCTGGACGCCGCCGCGCTCGCGGCGCAACCTGAGGCGGGGGACCTGTTCGCCTTCGCGGTCGACGTGCCGGGCGTGCCGGTCACCGAGGCGGCCGTCACGATGAAGCAATAACCGCCGGCGGAATGTCCGCCGCGCGAGATGGGAGGGGTCAATTGGCCACGACACAGGCAGCAGCACGCACGAACTACGCGTTCGTCGCCTTGGTCGTCGCGGTGGCGACGATCGGCGGCTTCATGTTCGGATATGATTCGGGCGTCATCAACGGCACCCAGGAGGGGCTCGAGCGGGCGTTCGACCTGTCGAAGCTCGGCACCGGGCTCAACGTCGGCGCGATCCTGATCGGCTGCGCGGCCGGCGCCTTCGCCGCCGGGCGGCTCGCCGACCTGATCGGGCGGCGCAACGTGATGATGATCGCCGCGATCCTGTTCATCCTGAGCGCGCTCGGCGCCGGCGCGGCGGGCTCGTCGGCGGTGTTCATCGTCGCGCGCATCGTCGGCGGCCTCGGCGTCGGCGCGGCGAGCGTGCTCGCGCCGGTCTATATCAGCGAGGTGGTGCCCGCGAACATCCGCGGCCGCCTGTCCAGCATCCAGCAGGTGATGATCATCACCGGCCTCACCGGCGCCTTCTTCGCCAATTACGCGCTCGCGCACAGCGCCGGCGGGTCGACCGCGCCGCTGTGGGGCGGCTATCCGGCCTGGCGCTGGATGTTCTGGCTGCAGGTCATCCCGGCGACGATCTACCTCGTCACGCTGCTGCTGATCCCGGAAAGCCCCCGCTACCTCGTCCTCAAGGGCCGCGATGCCGAGGCCGAAGGGGTGCTGACCCGCCTGTTCGGGGAGGACCACGCCCGCGCCAAGGTCGCCGAGATCCGCGCCAGCCTCGCCGCCGACCACCATCGGCCCAAGCTGTCCGACCTGATCGGCGCCAACGGCCGCGTCCGCCCGATCGTCTGGGCCGGCATCGGCCTCGCCGTGTTCCAGCAGTTCGTCGGCATCAACATCGTCTTCTACTACGGCGCGGTGCTGTGGCAGTCGGTCGGCTTCAGTGAGAACGACGCGCTGATCACCAACATCATCTCCGGCCTCGTCTCGATCGCGGCCTGCGTCGTCACGATCTTCACCGTCGACCGCATCGGCCGCAAGCCGCTGCTGCTGATCGGATCGGCCGGCATGGCGGTGACGCTGGCGCTGATGGCCTATTCCTTCTCGACCGGCGCGCTCGGCGAAGGCGGCCACCTCGCGCTCTCGCCCGGCTTCGGCCGCCTCGCCTTCATCAGCGCCCTGCTCTACTCGGCGCTGTTCAACCTGAGCTGGGGCCCGGTGATGTGGGTGATGCTCGGCGAGATGTTCCCCAACCAGATCCGCGGCTCGGGCCTGGCGGTGTCCGGCTTCGCGCAGTGGATCGCCAACTTCGCCATCTCGGTGAGCTTCCCGGCGCTGGCGGCAGGCGTCGGCCTGCCTTTCACCTACGGCTTCTACGCCCTCAGCGCCCTCGTCTCCTTCTTCTTCGTCCGCGCCCTGGTCCACGAGACCCGCGGCCGCGAGCTGGAAGAGATGGTCGGCTGATCTTTCAATCCTCCCCCGCCAGGGGGAGGTGGCACGCGAAGCGTGACGGAGGGGGGAGGAAGCACGCCGATAGCGGATCGCCGTCCTCCCCCTCCACCGCCTTCGGCGGTCCCCCTCCCCCTGGCGGGGGAGGATTGAAAGGAGCCCTACACCACCGGCGGACGCCGCCGCGGCGCGGCGTCCGACTGGCGGCGGACCAGCGTGAAGTCGAGCTGACGGTGCACCGGCGCCTCGGGCGACCCCGACCGCCGCGCCCGGATCTCGCGCACCAGGAGCTCGACCGCCGCCAGCGACATGTCGGTGATCGGCTGGTGGATGGTAGTGAGCTCCGGCCAGATCGTCGTCGAGAGCGCGGTGTCGTCGAACCCGCAGACCGTAAGGTCGCTCGGCACGTCGAGCCCGCGCCGATGCGCCACCGCCACCGTCGCCGCCGCCATATCGTCGTTGCTCGCGAAGATCGCCGACGGCGGATCGGCGAGGCCGAGCAGCTGCTCCGCCGCGTCGAGGCCGGAGCGATAAGTGAACAGCCCCTGCTCGACCAGCGCGTCGTCGGCCGGCAGCCCCGCCGCCGCCAGCGCGTCGCGATACCCTTCCAGCCGGCGCTCGCTCGCGGTCTGGTTGGGGTTGCCGGTGATGAAGCCGATCCGCCGGTGCCCGAGCCGCGCGATGTGCCGCGTCATCTCGAACGCGGCGCGGTGGTCGTCGATGCTGACCGCGGAGAAGCCCGCCGGCGGATGCCCGCTCGCCACCGCCACCGCCAGCGCGTCGGCGCGGCGCAGCACCGCGTGCAGCTCGGTCGAATCGCACAGCGGCGGCGGCAGGACGATCCCGTCGACCCCGTCGCGGATCAGCCGCTCCGCCACCTCGCTCTCATGCTCGCCGGGATCGCATTTCTCGACGATCAGCTGCACGTTGGCGCGGCTGGCATAGTCGAGGCTGCCGACCAGGAACTCGCTGAGATAGGCGGCACTCGGATTGCTGTAGAGCAGCCCGATCCGGATCGGATGCGCCCCCGCCAGGCTGCGCGCCGCCTGGTTCGGCGAATAGTTGAGCGCGGCGATCGCCTCGTTGACGCGCTCGCGCGTCGCCGGGCGCACGCTGTCCTCGTTGTTGATCACGCGCGACACGGTCATCGGCGAGACACCCGCCCGCTTCGCCACGTCGTTGATCGTCGCGGCATTGCCCTGCCGCCGTGATGGTCTTCGGCTCAAGCCGCGATACTCCTCCTGCTCTCGCTACGCCGTCGGTTCCGCCAGCGCAACAGACGGCAAAGAAATGGCGGCCGGATCGCTCCGGCCGCCAGCGAGGATACCGACGGCGCGCGGGGATGGGAGGCTGCGCGATGCCGGCGAAAGCGAAAGCTGAAAATGGTATCGCTCACATTCCTGGCCCCTGCCCCAAGTCGCTGTCAACGCCGATGCGGCGAACGGTGACGTTCAATGCCCCGGCGCATAGGGAAAGCTGAGCGCCTTGTAATAGCCGAGGTCGTGCGCCGGCGGCGCGCTACCGGCGGGCAGCGGCAGGCCGTTGATGCTCTGGAAATAGGCGATGCAGGCGTCGCGCCACCACCCCGCCTCCGCCTGCTGGATCGCCAGGAAAGCGGCGGTCTTGCGGAACCGCTCGGCATCGACCCGCCCTTCCAACGCCTGCCAGCCCGCGCGCATCCTCGCCACCGCGGCGACCCCGCCGTCGTAGCGCCGCACCAGCGTATCCCACAGCGTCGCGCCATCGGCCATGCGATAACCCCAGGGCACATGATGGAACCACAGCAGATAATCGTCGCCGACGCTCCTCAACGACCCGAACCGCCGCGCCACCGGCGACGCATATTGCGCGATCGCATCGCTGCCGCTCGCGGTCCGGTCGAAGCCGATCCCCGCCTTGTCGGCGCGATGGTAATAGGCCGGGTTCCACTCCGGCCGCGCGAGATCGCTCACCCATGGTGCCGGCCCGTAATGGTGCCCCGTCCCCATCATGTGCGCGAGCCCGAGCGGCGTCATGTAATCGACCACCGCCTGCCGCGAGGCCATCATCATCTCGACGACCGGCCCGACCAGCGCCGGATCGGGCGCGAAGGTCATCCGCGCCCAATCCCCGGCAATCACCCGCGCCGACGCCTCCGGGTCCCACGCCAGCCGCCCGAAGGCGTACCAGTCGGCCTGGTTGAAGGTCGATCCGCTCCAGTCGCGGTCGCTGCCGATGTTGGCGACCCCGGCGATCCCGGTCAGCCGGTGGCCGTCGAGCGACCCGTCCACCACCCGCGCCACCGTCGACCCCGGCCCCTCGGCCATCGTATCGGCCTTCAACACCTCCTCGAACAGCGCGCCGAGATAGACGAGGTGCGTCGCCTGGCCGAGATATTCCTTGGTGATCTGGACTTCCAGCATCAGCGGCGTCCTGGGCATCGCGCCGAACAGCGGATGGAAGGGCTCGCGCGGCTGGAAGTCGATCGCACCGTTCTTGACCTGCAGCAGCACATTGGCGGCGAACCGGCCGTCGAGCGGCTTGAACTCCGAATAGGCCTGCTTCGCGCGATCCTCGCTGTCGTGCTCCGAATAGACGAACGCACGCCACATCACGATGCCACCATGCGGCGCCACCGCCGCCGCCAGCATGTTGGCGCCGTCGGCATGGGTGCGGTGATAGTCCTGCGGCCCCGGCTGCCCCTCACTGTTCGCCTTGACCAGGAAACCGCCGAAATCAGGGATCGCGCGATAGATCTCATCGGCCTTGGCCGCCCACCACGCCCGTACCGCCGGATCGAGCGGATCGGCGGTCTTGAGCCCCCCGATCTCGATCGGCGCGGTGAAGCGCGCCGAGAGGTAGACGCGGATGCCGTAGGGACGCAGCACGTCCGCCACCGCCGCCGCCTTGGCGATATAGGGCGCGGTCAGGCTGTCGGCCTTGGCGTTGACGTTGTTGAGGACCGTCCCGTTGATCCCGACCGAGGCGTTGGCGCGGGCATAGTCGGTGTAGCGCGGATCGGTCCACGCCGGCAGCTTCCACCAGTCCCAGATCGACTGGCCGGCATAGCCGCGCTCGACCGAGCCATCGAGATTGTCCCAATGGTCGAGCACGCGCAGCCGGATCTTCGGCGCCGAGGCAACGTCGATCCGGTCGATCGCCTCGCCCCGCTGGATGCGCGCCAGCCAGGCGAAGGCGCCATAGAGCACGCCGACGTCACGGTTCGCGGCGATCACGGTCACCGGGGCGCCGTTCACCGTCGCGGTGCGGATCAGATACCCCTCGTCGCCGACCTTGGAGAGATCGAGCCGCAATGCCCCGATCGCCGGCGATGTCGCGGGCGTGCCGAGCAGGACCGCCCCCGCGCGCGGCGCATCGGCGATCGGCGGCCGGGCTCCGGTCAGGCCGGCGATCCCGCGCTCGACCTCATCCGCGGCCGCGCGGATCGTCGGCGAGGGGTGTTCGGGCAGCACGATTGCGGCAGCACGCTCCCGCACCGCCGCAGCCTTCGCCGGAGCCAACGGACGATAGCGGAGCCAGAGGTCATAGCCGTCCTCGGCAAAGGCAGCCGTGGGGACAAGCCACAGCACCGCACAAACCATCGCCGCCAATCGCCCGAACCAGCCCATCCTCATCCTCCCTTCTTAGCCCCTCCCCTTCAGGGGAGGGGTTGGGGGTGGGGCAGTGCCGCAAACGATATCGCCCGTGGATAGGCCCCACCCCAACCCCTCCCCTGAAGGGGAGGGGCTTAAATGAACTTTGCCCACCTTCGTCGGCATTGACATCGTTCGCCCAACCGATAGCATTGGTAGCGCTATCAATAAAGCGGCCGCGCGATGCATGTCGCAGCGGGCTGCACCCACAGAGAGGATTCGACCCTTGCGCACCCTGCCCGCCCACCGCCTGCTGACCGCTCTCCTGCTCGGCACGGCGATCGTCCCGGGCACCGCCGCGCTGTCGCAGTCCGCGCCGCCTGCCGTCGAAGCCAACGCGCTGTACAAGAACCCCAAGGCCCCCGTCGCCGACCGCGTCGAGGACCTGCTCAAGCGCATGACCCTGGATGAAAAGGTCGCCCAGCTGCTGACCGTGTGGGTCGGCAAGACCAAGCTGCTCGACGCCAACCAGAAGCTCGATCCCGCGAAGATGGCCGAGCTCTACCCCAACGGCATCGGCGGCTTCGCCCGCCCCTCGGACGCGCAGGGCCCGGTCTCGCCGCGCGTGGTGCCGGGCCGCGACGTCGCCCGCACGATCGAGCTGGTCAACGACCTCCAGCGCTACGCGCTCACCAGGACCCGGCTCGGCATCCCGATCCTGTTCCATGAGGAGGGGCTGCACGGCTACGCCGCGGTCGGCGCGACCAGCTTCCCGGTGCCGATCGCGCTGGCGTCGAGCTGGGATCCCGACCTCGTCCGCCGCCTCAACGGCGTGACCGCGCGCGAGATCGCTGCGCGCGGTGTCACGCTCGCACTGAGCCCCGTGGTCGACATCGCCCGCGACCCGCGCTGGGGCCGCATCGAGGAGACCTTCGGCGAGGACCCCTATCTGGTCGGCGAGCTCGGCGTCGCCGCGGTCGAGGGGCTGGAAGGCCCCGGCAAGCCCGAGCGGCTCGCCCCCGGCAAGGTCTTCGCCACGCTCAAGCACCTCACCGGCCACGGCCAGCCGGAGAGCGGCACCAACGTCGGCCCCGCCCCGATCTCGACCCGCGAGCTCCGCGAGAATTTCTTCCCGCCGTTCGAGACGGTGATCCGCCGTGCCGGCCCGGCCGCGGTGATGCCGAGCTACAACGAGATCGACGGCGTTCCCAGCCACGCCAACCGCTGGCTGCTGCGCGACGTGCTGCGCGGCGAATGGGGCTTCAAGGGCGCGGTGACCAGCGACTATTCGGCGATCGACCAGCTCGCCGACCTCCACCACATCGCCCCCGATCATGCCGGCGCGGCGGTGCTGGCGCTGCAGGCGGGCGTCGACGCCGACCTGCCCGACGGCATCAACTATGCGACGCTCGCCGACGCCGTGCGCGCGGGCAAGGTATCGGAGAAGCTGGTCGACGACGCGGTGCGCAACATGCTGACGCTCAAGTTCCGCGCCGGCCTGTTCGAGCATCCCTATGCCGACGCCGCCGCGGCACGGAAGGTGACGAACAACGCCGACGCCATCGCCGCCGCCCGCCTCGCCGCCGAGCGCTCGATGGTGCTGCTCAAGAACGACGGCACGCTGCCGCTGAAGCCGGCCGGCACGATCGCGGTGATCGGCCCCAATGCCGCGGTGCCGCGGCTCGGCGGCTATTACGGCCAACCGCCGCACCCGGTCTCGCTGCTCGACGGCATCAAGGCCAAGCTCGGGTCGAAGGCGCGGATCGTCTATTCCGAAGGGGTCAGGATCACCGAGAACGACGACTGGTGGGCCGATGAGGTCAAGCTCGCCGACCCGGCCGAGAACGCGAAGCGCATCGCCGCCGCGGTCGAGGCGGCCAGGGGCGCCGATACCATCGTCCTCGCGATCGGCGACACCGAGCAGACCAGCCGCGAGGCCTGGGCCGACAATCACCTCGGCGACCGCGCCAGCCTCGACCTCGTCGGGCAGCAGCAGGACCTGTTCGACGCGCTGAAGGCACTGGGCAAGCCGATCGCCGTGGTGATGCTCAACGGCCGCCCGCTCTCGATCCAGAAGGTCGCCGACCAGGCCAATGCGATCATCGAGGGCTGGTATCTCGGCGAGCAGGGCGGCAACGCGCTCGCCGACGCGCTGTTCGGCGACGTCAATCCGGGCGGCAAGCTGCCGGTCAGCATCCCGCGCAGCGTCGGCCAGCTGCCGATGTTCTACAACTACAAGCCGACCGCGCACCGCGGCTATCTGTTCTCGCCGAACACGCCGCTGTTCCCGTTCGGCTACGGCCTCAGCTACACCAGCTTCGAGATCGGCGCGCCGCGCCTCTCCTCCCCCTCGATCGCGCGCGACGGCAGCGTCGACGTCGCGGTCGACGTCGCCAACACCGGCGCGCGGGCGGGCGACGAGGTGGTGCAGGTCTATGTCCGCGACGACGTCAGCTCGGTCACCCGCCCGGTCAAGGAGCTCAAGGCCTTCCGCCGCGTCACGCTGAAGCCCGGCGAGCGCCAGACGGTCACCTTCCGCCTCGATTCCCGCGCATTCGAGCTGTGGGACAAGGACATGAAGCGCGTGGTCGAGCCCGGCACCTTCACCATCATGGCCGGGGGCAATTCGGTCGACCTCAAGACCGCGACGCTGACCATTCGATGATTGGCCGTCCGATGATCGCCCGCCGCCGTCTGCTCGGGCTGCTCGCCTCGGCCTCCGCCCTGCCGCTGCTGCCACGCGCCGCGCTCGCCGCCGCCCCGCTCTACAAGGACGCGCGTGCGCCGATCCCCGACCGCGTCCGCGACCTGCTCGGCCGCATGACGCTGGAGGAGAAGGTCGCGCAGCTCGTCGCGCTCTGGGCGACCAAGGCCGATGTGATGGACGGGCTGACCTTCGATCCCGCCAAGGCTTCGGCCGCCTATCCGGACGGCGTCGGCGCGATCTCGCGCGCGTCGGACAAGCGCGGCGGGCCGGGCATCAGCGCCGCCGCCGGCGGCAACGCCGCGCGCTGGCGCACCCCGGCGGAGACCGTCGCCTTCGTCAACGCGGTGCAGCGCTGGGCGCTGGAGAAGACCCGGCTCGGCATCCCGGTGCTGTTCCACGAGGAATCGCTCCACGGCTATATGGCGACCGAGGCGACGATGTTCCCGCAGGCGATCGCGCTGGCCGGGACCTTCGACACCGATCTCATGCGCCGCGTCCAGTCGGTGATCGCGCGCGAGGTGCGGGCGCGCGGCGTGCCCTACGTCCTCTCCCCCGTGGTCGACATCGTCCGCGATCCGCGCTGGGGCCGGATCGAGGAGACCTTCGGCGAGGACGCCTATCTCTGCGCCGAGATGGGCGTGGCGGCGGTCGAGGGACTGCAGGGCCCCGGCAAGTTCGACCGGCTCGCGCCCGGCAAGGTGTTCGCGACGCTCAAGCACATGACCGGCCACGGCCAGCCCCAGGGCGGCGAGAACATCGGCCCCGCCCAGATCTCCGAACGCGAGCTCAGGGAGAATTTCTTCCCGCCGTTCCGCGCGGTGGTCGAGCGCACCGCGATCGCCGCGGTGATGCCGAGCTACAACGAGATCGACGGCGTCCCCAGCCATGCCAATCGCTGGCTGCTCCACGACGTATTGCGCGGTGAATGGGGCTTCGACGGCATCGTCTCCAGCGACTATGGCGCGGTCGAGGAGCTCGCCAAGTTCCACCACGTCGCCGCCGACCTCGAGGAGGCGGCACGTCAGGCGCTGGCGGCGGGCGTGGACAGCAACCTCCCCGACGGCGTCGCCTACCGGACGCTCGCCGACCAGGTCCGCGCGGGCAAGGTGGACATCGCCGCCGTGGATGTCGCCGTCGCGCGCATCCTCACGTTCAAGTTCCGCGCCGACTTGTTCGACAATCCCTACGGCGATGTCGAATCGACGAATCGCCTGACCGGCAATGTCCAAGCCCGCGCCCTCGCACTGGAGGCCGCCCGCAAGGCGCTATGTCTCCTCAAGAACGACGGCACCCTGCCCCTGAAGCCCGCCGGCACCATCGCGGTGATCGGCCCCAACGCGGCCGTGGCCCGCCTCGGCGGCTATTCGAGCGTGCCGAAGCAGACGGTGAGCCTCCTCGACGGCATCCGCACCCGCCTCGCCGGCAAGGCCCGGGTCGTCACCGCCCAGGGCGTGTTCATCACCCAGAGCGAGGACCGCTCGGCGGACGAGGTAACCCTCGGCAATCCCACGGAAAACCGCCGCCTGATCGCCGAAGCCGTGGAGACGGCCAAGGGCGCCGACGTCATCGTCCTCGCGATCGGCGACACCGAGCAGACCAGCCGCGAAGGCTTCGCCGCCAACCACCTCGGCGACCGCGCCGACCTCGACCTGCTCGCCCAGCAGAACGACCTGTTCCTGGCGCTGGCGGCGCTCGGCAAGCCGGTGGTCGTCTGCGCCATCAACGGCCGCCCCCCGAGCTGGCCCACGGTGGCCGAGCGCGCCAACGCTATCCTCGAATGCTGGTACGCCGGCCAGGAAGGCGGCACCGCGATCGCCGAGGCGCTGTTCGGCGACGTCAATCCGGGCGCCAAGCTGCCGGTCAGCGTGGTCCGCGACGCCGGCCAGATCCCGTTGTTCTACAACCATAAACCGAGCGCCCGCCGCGGCTATCTGTTCGAGAGCACGGCCCCGCTGTTCCCCTTCGGCCACGGCCTCAGCTACACCAGCTTCGCGGTCGGCAAGCCGGTGATCTCCTCGCCGAGCATTCCCCGCGACGGCCAGGTCACCGTCTCGGTCGAGGTCCGCAACACCGGCGCGCGGGCGGGCGACGAGGTCGTCCAGCTCTACATTCGCCACCTGACGCCGTCGGTCACGCGCCCCGTGATGGAGCTCAAGGGCTTCCGCCGCGTGACGCTCGCCCCCGGCGAGGCGCGCACCGTCACCTTCACCCTCGGCCCCGAGCATCTCCGCATCTGGAACGCCGCGATGCGCGAGGTGGTCGAGCCCGGCCAGGTCGCGATCATGGTTGGCAACAGCTCCGCCGCGGTCCAGTCCACCACGCTCACCATCGCCTAACCGGGAGCCCTTCGTGCCCAAGATCACTGCCGCCCGCGTCATCATCACCTCGCCCGGGCGCAATTTCGTTACGCTGAAGATCGAGACCGACGAGGGCGTCTACGGCCTCGGCGACGCTACCCTGAACGGCCGCGAGCTGGCGGTGGCGAGCTACCTCGCCGACCATGTCATCCCCTGTCTGATCGGCCGCGACGCCCACCGGATCGAGGACGTCTGGCAGTTCCTCTACAAGGGCGCCTATTGGCGGCGCGGCCCCGTCACCATGTCGGCGATCGCCGCGGTCGACACCGCGCTGTGGGACATCAAGGGCAAGATCGCGGGCCTCCCCGTCTACCAGCTCCTCGGCGGCGCCAGCCGCGAGGGCGCGATGGTCTACGGCCACGCCAACGGCAAGACGATCGAGGAGACGATCGACAACGCGCTCCACTACAAGGAACAGGGCTACAAGGCGATCCGGCTCCAGTCGGGCGTGCCGGGCCTCGCCTCCACCTACGGCGTGTCGAAGGACCGCTATTTCTACGAGCCGGCCGACGCCGACCTCCCCACCGAGAACCTCTGGTCGAGCGAGAAATATCTCCGCTCGGTGCCGCCATTGTTCGAGAAGGCGCGCGAGGCGCTCGGCTGGGACGTCCACCTGCTCCACGACATCCACCACCGCCTGACGCCGATCGAGGCGGGCCGGCTCGGCAAGGACCTCGAGCCCTACCGCCCCTTCTGGCTGGAGGACGCGACACCCGCCGAGAACCAGGCCAATTTCCGCCTGATCCGCCAGCACACCACGTCTCCCCTCGCGGTCGGCGAGATCTTCAATTCGATCTGGGACGCCAAGCAGCTCATCGAGGAACAGCTGATCGACTATATCCGCGCGACCGTCGTCCATGCGGGCGGCATCACGCACCTCAGGCGCATCGCCAGCTTCGCCGATCTCTACAACGTCCGCACCGGCTGCCACGGCGCGACCGATCTGTCACCGGTGTGCATGGCCGCGGCGCTGCACTTCGACCTCAGCGTGCCGAACTTCGGCATCCAGGAATATATGCGCCACACCGAGGAGACCGATGCGGTGTTCCCCCACGCCTACAGCTTCAAGGACGGCCTGATGCACCCGGGCGACGCCCCCGGCCTCGGCGTCGACATCGACGAGACGCTCGCCACCAAGTACGAATACAAGCGCGCCTTCCTGCCGGTGAACCGGCTGGAGGACGGCACGATGTTCAACTGGTGAGCGGCGTGGCGTCCTCCGCCGCATCGCGGCCCCGTCCGGTCGGCTACATCCGCTGGACGATCTGCATCCTGCTGTTCGCGGCGGTGGTGCTGAGCTACGTCGACCGGCTGGTGCTGCCGGTGCTCAAGCCCATGCTCCAGGCCGAGTACGGCTGGAGCGAGACCGGCTACGGCTACGTCAACGTCGCCTTCCAGGCCGCCTACGGCATCGGCTTCCTGTTCTTCGGCCGGCTGATCGACCGCGTCGGCGCCAAGGCAGGCTATCTGATCGCGATGGGCACCTGGACCGTCGCGCATATGGCGCAGGCGCTGGTCACCTCGACGCTCGGCTTCGCGATCGCGCGCATTCCGCTCGCGATCGGCGAGTCCGGCACCTACCCCGCCGCGCTCGCCGCCGCATCCGAATGGTTCCCGCAGCGCGAGCGCGCGCTGGCGATCGGCATCTTCAACGCCGGCGCCAATGTCGGCGCGATCGTCACGCCGCTGATCGTGCCCGCCCTCACCCTCTGGCTCGGCTGGGAAAGCGCCTTCTGGGGCACGGGACTGCTCAACCTCGTGTGGATCGCCGCCTGGGTGATCTACTACCGCCGCCCGCGCGAGCATCCGCGGATCACCGAGGCCGAGGTCGCCTATATCGAATCGGACCCGCCGATCGTGCAGCAGCCGGTGCCGTGGCGCCGCCTGCTCGCCACCCGCCAGGCCTGGGCGTACATGTCAGGGCGCTTCCTGATCGATCCGGTCTGGTGGATGTTCCTGTTCTGGCTGCCGGACTTCCTGAGCCGGCGCTATGCCATCGACCTCAAGGGCTATGGCCCGCCGCTGATCGCGATCTACGTCATCGCCGACATCGGCTCGATCCTCGGCGGCTGGGCGTCGTCGCGGATGCTGGCACGGGGCGTCAGCGCCAACCGCGCGCGCAAGCTGGCGATGCTCGGCTGCGCGCTCATCGTCGTGCCGGTCGCCTTCGCGGCCTATGCGCCGAGCGCCTGGATCGCGGTGCTGCTGATCGGGCTCGCCTGCGCCGGGCACCAGGGCTTCTCGTCCAACCTGTTCTCGATGCCGTCCGACCTCTACCCGCGCTGGGCGCAGGGCTCGATCGTCGGGCTCGGCGGCTTCGCCGGCGCGGCGGGCGGGATGCTGATGTCGACCTATGCCGGCTGGGTGCTGCAGACGGTCGGCAGCTACACGCCGATCTTCCTGTTCTGCGGCATCGCCTATCTGCTCGCGCTCGCGGTCGTGCACGCGATCAACCCCAGCTACGCCCCGGTCACCAAGTTCGCGCCCGTGGAGGAACCGACGACATGACGCGACTGCGCTCGACATGGCTGGCGGCGCTCGCCGGCATCGCGATGCTGTGGACCGGCGCGGCACCGGCGGAGTCGCCGCCCGCATGGCTCGGAAGCTGGGCCGCATCGCAACAGGTCCCGGAGGAACACAACGCGCTGCCCGATGCCGACCTTACCGACACGACGCTGCGCCAGGTCGTCCGCCTCAGCACCGGCGGCCGATCGGTGCGCGTGCTGCTCTCCAATGCCTTCGGCACCGAGCCGCTGGTGGTCGACGCCGCGCATGTCGCGCTCGGCACGGCGGGCAGCGCGCGGATCGGGCGCGGGCAGGCGCTAACCTTCGACGGCGCGCCGCACGTCACGATCCCGGCGGGTGCAGCCTATTGGTCCGACCCCGTCGCGATCGACGTACCGCCGCTGTCGAGCCTGGCGGTCTCGATCCACCTGCCGGCCGCGCCCGCACGCCAGACCAGCCATCCGGGCTCGCGTGCCACCTCCTATCTGGTGCACGGCAACCATGTGAGCGACCCGGACCTGCCGCGCGCGAAGACCGTCACCCACTGGTATCAGCTCGCCGCGATCGACGTCCGCGGCACGGGCCGCGCGATCGTGACGCTCGGCGATTCGATCACCGACGGGCACGGCGTCCGCGACAACCGTGACGAGCGCTGGCCCGATCGCCTCGCCGAGCGGCTCCAGGCGGACCCGAGAACCCGCATGGTCTCGGTGCTCAACCACGGCATCGGCGGCAACCGGCTGCTGCTCGATGGGCTCGGCCCCAACGCCCTCGCCCGCTTCGACCGCGACGTGCTGGCGATGAGCGGCGTGCGCTACTTGATCGTGCTGGAGGGTGTGAACGATCTCGGCACGCTCACCCGCGACGCGCCCGTCAGCGCAGAGGCGCATGCCGACCTCGTCCGCCGCCTGATCGGCGCCTATCGCCAGATCGTCGCCCGCGCACGCGCCCACGGCATCAAGGCGATCGGCGCGACGATCACTCCCTATGGCGGATCGGACTATTACCACCCAGACGCCGCCAACGAGGCAGACCGCCAGGCGATCAATGCCTGGATCCGCGCGCCCGGCAATTTTGACGCGGTGATCGACTTCGACGCCGTGCTGCGTGATCCGGACAAACCCACCCGGATGCTGCCCGCCTATGATTCGGGCGACCATCTCCACCCGGGTCCTGCAGGATACAAGGCGATGGCCGACGCCATCCCGCTGTCGCTGTTCCGCTGAACCCTATGAGCCGGTGATCGGCGTCCCCGCCGTCACGACGTCGGGGCGGGTTGTCTGAGTTTCCGATACGGTGAAGAAGATCGGACGATCGTGCGCACCGGGGTCCGCCTCGGCCAGCGCGAGCATGATCCGGGTGGACCGTAGCGCGACATGGATCGGCGCGGACGCGGCGGCATCGCCGATATCGACCGGCACCTCGCCGGCGAGCAGCTCGATCAGCTGAACCTCATCCTCGCTCAGGTTCGACGTCCCGGCGTCGCCGGTACGGAACCGCCGTCCGAACCGCGCCTCGAACAGCGCCATCAGGCTGTCGAACACCGGCGCGAGGATGCCCAGCCCGAACGGCTGGAGCCGCGCGAAGAGCGCCGGTTGGACAGGCGCACAGGCATCGCGGACGGCGCGCCAGCAGCGCGCGGCCTCAACGACCAGGAAAGCGGCGGAACGGGTACGGGGGACAGGCATGGCGCACATGTGACATCCTTCTCACCCCTTTGCTCTCCGTCGCTTCTTGCGACTGGTTCGCAGTGCGCTAGCGGGACTAGATGGCAGGAAAAAGACAGTTGCGACGAAGCGAGACTCGGTCCGTCGCTATTCGCCGGTCACCGATCCGGAACTTCGGCCCGTTCGCCGCCGGGCGCCTGGAACGGCGGCATCCGGCCCGCCACCCGCGCCCGATCGACGAACTGATGTTTGAGCGCGGCGGCGAGGTGGAGGACGACCAGCGCGATGGTGGTGAACACCAGCACCTCGTGCACGCTGCCGAAGGTGTCGCCGGCCGCCTCGGGCAATCCGGGGATGAGCGGCAGCGGGATGCCGCCCGCAAGCTTCGTCACGCCCGATTCGCCCGCCGAGATGGTGGCAAGGCCGGTCAGCGGCAGCGCGATCAGCATGAAATAGAAGATCCGGTGGTTCCACACTGCCGCAATCCGCTCCCAACGCGGCAGGCTTTCGGGAAAAGGCGGCGGCTTGTGGGCAAGGCGCCAGGCCAGGCGGACCAGGCTCAGCACCAGTATCGTCGCGCCGATGGTCTTGTGCCAGGTGAACCATTCGCCCCGCGCCGGACCGCGCGGCATGTCGGCGAAGGTGAAGCCGACATAGATCTGCGCCAGCACCAGCACCACCGTCAGCCAGTGGAGCGCGATCGCACCGCTGGTGTAGCGCAGCAGCACCTGGCGCTGGTCGGTCGCCTCGGGAACCGTCGCCATCGTTCCTCTCCCGTTTCGTTCGCTCAAACGCGGGGAGGCGCCGGAGGTTCAGCTGCGCGGCGCCTGCCGGCGATAGCTGAGCGCCTCGGCGACATGGACCCGCCCGATCGTCTCCGCTCCCGCGAGGTCGGCGATGGTGCGGGCGACGCGGAGCACGCGGGTATAGCCTCGCGCCGACAGCCGCATCGCCGCGGCCGCCTGCGCGAGCAGCTGGCGTCCCGGCTCATCGGGCGTCGCATGGGCTTCGAGCAGCTTGCCCTCCGCCTCGGCATTGGTCCGGATCGCCTCGCCGCGATAGCGTTCGCTCTGCACTGACCGCGCCTCGGCGACGCGCGCCGCCACCTCCGCCGAGCCCTCAGCCGGGGGCGGCAGGACGAGATCGGCGGCGCTCACCGCCGCGACCTCGACATGGAGGTCGATGCGGTCGAGCAGCGGCCCCGACACCTTCGCCTGATAATCAGCCGCGCATCTCGGCGCCCGTGCGCACGCTAGCGCCGGATCGCCGAGATGGCCGCAACGGCACGGGTTCATCGCCGCGACGAGCTGCACCCGCGCCGGAAAGGTGACGTGCGCGTTCGCCCGCGCGACGCTGACCGTGCCGGTCTCCAGCGGCTGGCGCAGCGAATCGAGTACCGCGCGCTGGAACTCGGGTAGCTCGTCGAGGAACAGCACGCCGAGATGGGCGAGGCTCACCTCCCCTGGCTTGACCCTGAGTCCGCCGCCGGTCAGCGCCGCCATCGACGCCGAATGATGCGGCGCGCGGAACGGCCGCGCACGGGTGAGCCGGCCGCCGGAGAGCGTCCCGGCCACCGACTGCACCATCGACGCCTCCAGCGCCTCGGCGGCGTCGAGCGGCGGCAGGATGCCCGGCAGGCACGACGCCATCAGCGACTTGCCCGCGCCAGGCGGACCCACCATCAGCAGGTTGTGCCCGCCCGCCGCGGCGATCTCCAGCGCGCGCTTCGCCGTCTCCTGTCCCTTCACTTGGCGAAGGTCTGGGCCGATAGCCGGCTCCTCGACCTCTCCCGGCACCGGCGGGGAGAGCAGCTGCTGCCCCTTCAGATGATTGAGCAGGCCGATCAGGTCGGCGGCGGCGAGCACCCCGACCGATCCCGCCCATGCCGCTTCCGAACCCTGCGCCGCGGGGCAGATCAACCCCTTTCCTTCCGTGCTCGCATGGAGCGCCGCCAGCAGCACGCCCGGCGAGGCGGTGATCCGCCCGTCGAGCCCGAGCTCGCCCACGCAGACATGATCCGCCAGCGCCTCGGCATCGACCACGCCCATCGCCGCGAGCAGCGCCAGCGCGATCGGCAGGTCGAAATGCGATCCTTCCTTGGGAAGATCGGCCGGCGACAGATTCACGGTGATGCGCTTCGGCGGCAGCGACAGCCCCAGCGCCGCGATCGCGCCGCGCACCCGCTCCCGGCTCTCCGCCACCGCCTTGTCGGGCAGGCCCACCACCACGAAGGCCGGCAGCCCGGCGACGAGCGTGCACTGCACCTCGACGCTCCGCGCCTCCAGCCCGAGATACGCCACCGTCGAGACGCTCGCGACCATGAATGCTTCCCCCTGCCCCGGATGCACTCATAGCGGCTTTCCCGTGCTTGGGAACAGACCGTGATCAGCCCTGCTTCGGCGTGTAGCGGTCCTCGATCGCGCCCCATTTCTCGAGGTCGGCCAGGTCCTCGAACCGCGCGAAGTCGATGCTGTCGGTCTCGTCCAGCGGCCCGCCGGCGCGCAGGTCGTCGAGGCCGCGCTCGATCGCGCGCACCAGGCGGAACAGCAGGGTCGTCGGGTAGAGGATCATGCTGTACCCCAATGCCTTGAACTCGCCCGGCGACAGCCACGGCGTCACCCCGCCGCGCTCGAGCACGCTGGTGGCGAGCGGCACGCCGCCCAGTGCGCGTCCGATCTGCTCCAGCTCGGCACGGTTGCGCGGCCCCTCGACATAGACGCCGTCAGCCCCCGCCTGGAGATAGGCATCGGCCCGCCGCAAGGCGCTGTCGACGCCCTCCGGCTCGATCGCGTCGGTGCGGGCGAGGATGAAGGTGTCCCGCTCCTGCCGCGCGGCCACGGCAGCGCGGATCTTGCCGACCATCTGCTCGACCGGCACAACCGTCTTGCCTGCCATATGGCCGCAGCGCTTGGGCGCGGTCTGGTCCTCGATGAACAGCGCCGCGGCGCCTAGCGCCTCATAGCCGCGCACGGTGCGCGTCACGTTCTTGGCGTCGCCGTAGCCGTCGTCGCAATCGACCAGCACCGGCAGCGCGCAGCCATCGATGATGTCCTGCACCGCGCGGTTCTTCTCGCCGAAATGCTCGAGGTCGACGTCAGGCCGGCCGTAGCGCGTGCCGACCAGCGCGAAGCCGCCGACCTGATAGGCAGGAAAGCCGGCCCGCTCGATCAGCTTGGCCGTGAGCGCGTCGTGCGCGGCGGGGAGTTGGAGGCAGCCCTCGCGGTCCAACAGCGCCTTCCACGAAATCTGGCTGCGGCGCACCGCAGGGATATCGAGCTCGGGCTCATCCATGCATATGCGAACGCCTGCGCAACGATCGCGGTTCCGGTGTCTTGTATCGGCGATACACCGTCGCCACATGCCTGCCCGTGCAACACGGCGGTCACATCCGTTGACTTTGGCTCTCACCCCCGATAAGGCGCGGTTCGTTCGGGCCGTCCCCTGTGGCGGCCTTTTTAATTCTAGATACCAGGGAATGACCGATGAAGCGGACCTTTCAGCCGAGCAATCTGGTGCGTGCGCGCCGGCACGGCTTCCGCGCGCGGATGGCGACGCCGGGCGGCCGCAAGGTGATCCGCGCCCGTCGCGCCCGCGGCCGCAAGACGCTGTCGGCGTAAGCGCCGGCACGCTGGCGCGGATGACGCGCCGGGCGGACTATCTCGCGGCCAACAGCGGACGCCGGGCGCCCATGCCCGGCTTCGTCCTGCTCGTGCGCGACCGCGCCGACGGCGATCCGGCGATTCGCGTCGGCATCACCGTATCCAAGAAGGTCGGTAACGCGGTGGTGCGCAACCGCATGAAGCGCCGCTTCCGCGAACTTGCGCGCGCGGTGCTGCCGGACAGCGGCCTGCCTGGGGCGGACCATGTCCTGATCGGCCGCCCATCCGGCATCGAACGCGACTTCGACGCGCTCAAGGCCGAGCTCGCCAAGGCGCTGACCAAGGTGCGGCGGGTATGATTCACATCTTCGTCATGCCGGACTTGTTCCGGCATCCACCGTGCGGCGAGCACATCGCTCTCGCCTCCCGCCCTGCACCGGCGGCACGGTGGACCCCGGCACAAGGCCGGGGTGACGGGAGAAGGTCGGCATGATCGCCCGCCTCCTCATCCTCATCGCACGCGCCTGGCAGCTGGGCCCCTCGCTGATTCTGCCGCCGTCGTGCCGTTATCAGCCGAGCTGTTCGGCCTATGCAATCGAGGCGCTTCGCCGCTATGGCGCTGTGAAAGGCGGCTGGCTGGCCGCACGGCGCATCGCGCGCTGCCATCCATGGGGCGGGCACGGCTACGATCCGGTGCCGTGAACTAGGTTTTTTCGGGGACTGACGTGAAGGAAGACCAGAAGAATTTCGTCCTGTTCGCGGTGATCGCGGCGCTGCTGCTGTTCGCCTGGCCGTGGGTCACGAGCCGCTTCTTCCCCAGCAATCCCCCGGTCACCAAGATCGAGGGCGGCAAGACCAAGGTGGTGACCCAGCCCGGCGCAACCCCGGCCGCCGACAGCGCGACGGCGCTGCGCGACCGCCAGACGGTGCTGCGCGAGGCGCCGCGCGTGCGGATCGACACCCCGACGCTCAGCGGCTCGATCAACCTCAAGGGCGCGCGCTTCGACGATCTGGTGCTCAAGACCTACAAGGAGACGATCGCCAAGAACTCACCGCCGATCCGCCTCCTCTCCCCCTCCGGCGCGCAGGGGGCCTATTTCGCCGGTTTCGGCTGGCGCGGCAGCGCCGGCCTCAAGGTGCCCGACGCCAATACCGTATGGCACGCCTCGGGCGACCTGCTCGCGCCGGGCAAGCCGGTGACGCTGGAGGCCGACAACGGCCAGGGCCAGCGCTTCCGCATCGAGCTCGCCGTCGACGACCAATATATGTTCATCGCCAAGCAGTCGGTGCTGAACGGCGGCGCCGGCACGATCGCCGTCGCGCCCTACGGCTATCTCAGCCGCAGCTCGCGTTCGGCCGACGTCGATCAGTGGGTCGCGCACGTCGGCCCGATGGCGGTGCGGAACGGCAGCGCCGACTATGTCGACTGGAAGGAGGTCGACAAGGCGCCGTCGCAATACACCACCACCGGCGGCTGGGCCGGCTTCACCGATCATTATTGGCTGGCGGCGCTGGTGCCCGACCAGAAGACGCCGGTCGACATCCAGCTCCGCTCGGCGCCGAACGGCGGCTACCAGGCCGATTTCGCGGTGCGCGATTCGGCCGATGTCGCGCCCGGCAAGGCGATCACCCAGACCTCGCGCTTCTTCGCCGGCGCCAAGGAGGTGAAGACGCTGGAGGCCTATGAGCAGTCCGGCATCGTCCAGTTCGACCGCGCGATCGACTGGGGCTGGTTCGCGGTGATCGAGAAGCCGATGTTCTACTATCTCGACTGGCTGTTCCGCGCCGTCGGCAACTTCGGCGTCGCGATCATCCTCTTGACCCTCACCATCCGCGCGCTGCTGTTCCCGATCGCGCAACGCCAGTTCGCCTCGATGGCGTCGATGCGCGCGATCCAGCCGAAGATGAAGGCGCTGCAGGAGCGTCACAAGGACGACAAGCCGCGCCTCCAGCAGGAGATGATGAAGCTCTACCGCGACGAGAAGGTGAATCCGCTGGCCGGCTGCGCCCCGACGCTCCTCCAGATCCCGATCATGTTCGCGCTCTACAAGGTGCTGATCCTGACGATCGAGATGCGGCACCAGCCGTTCGTCGCCTGGATCAAGGACCTGTCGGCGCCCGATCCGCTGACGCCGGTCAACCTGTTCGGCCTGCTCGCCTTCACCCCGCCGCACTTCCTGGCGATCGGCGTGGTGCCGATCCTGCTCGGCATCTCGATGTACTTCCAGTTCAAGCTGAACCCGGCGCCGATGGACGAAGTGCAGAAGCAGGTGTTCGCGATCATGCCGTGGATGATGATGTTCCTGATGGCGCCGTTCGCGGTCGGCCTGCAGGTCTACTGGATCACGTCCAACTGCCTGACGATGCTGCAGCAATGGGTGCTCTACCGCCAGCACCCGCAGCTCAAGACGGCACCGGCGAAGTGATGATCGCGGAACATCATGGCTGAGGAGTTCGACGCCGATCTCATCGAAGCTGCGCGCAAGACCTTCGCCGGTCCGGTCGCGTTCCTCAAATCGGCGCCGGCGCTCCAGCATCTGCCGGAGGCCGACGTTCCCGAGGTCGCGTTCGCGGGCCGCTCGAATGTCGGCAAGTCGTCGCTACTCAACGCGCTCACCAACCGCAACGGCCTCGCGCGCACGTCGAACACGCCCGGACGGACGCAGGAGCTGAACTTCTTCGACGTGGGCGAGCCGCTGCGCTTCCGTCTGGTCGACATGCCCGGCTACGGCTTCGCGGAGGCGCCCAAGGATATCGTCAAGAAATGGCGATTCCTGGTCAACGACTTCCTGCGCGGCCGCAGCACGTTGAAGCGCGCGCTGGTGCTGATCGACTCGCGCCACGGCATCAAGCCGGTCGACCGCGAGGTGATGGACATGCTCGATGCCGCCGCGGTCAGCTATCGCCTCGTCCTCACCAAGGCCGACAAGATCAAGGCGAGCGAGCTCGCCGCCGTCGCCGAGCGCACCGCCGAGGAGGCGCGCAAGCGCCCCGCCGCGCATCCCGAGATCATCGCCACCTCGAGCGAGAAGGGCCTGGGCATCGCCGAGCTGCGCGCCGCCGTGCTAGAAGCGGTCAGCTAGACAGGGAGAGGGCAATGCTGAAGCTCATGTTCGCGCTGGCGCTCGCCGCCGGCGCGCCGGCACTGGCGGCCGGAGACGCCGAGGCCGAGATCAAGGCAGCATCCCGGGCATTCGACGACGCCCAGCTCCACAAGGACAAGGCCGCGCTCGACCGCTTCCTCGCCAGAGATTTCAAGTTCGTGCGCGGCTCGGGCAAGTTCACCGACCGCAACGAGTTCATCGCCGGCTTCACCGATCCGAACGTCACCTTCGAGCCGTTCGTGATCCGCGACCCGATGTACGTGCCGCTCGGCGCCGACGCCGGCATCGTCGGCGGCGAAGGCATCATCCGCGGCACCGAGAGCGGCAAGCCGTTCGAGGAACGTTTCCGCTACGCCGACACCTTCCGCCGCATCGATGGGCGGTGGCAGGTGGTCTACGTGCAGGTCACGCCGATCAGATAGCCTTCCACTATGCCGGATTGTGCTTGGCCAGAAAGCTCTCCAGCGCCTTCAGGAACTCCAGCCGGTCCTCGCTCCGCGTGAAATGATGGTCGGCGAGCGGCTGCTCGATGTAGATCGCGTCCTTGCCCGCAGCCTTGAGCTTCTGCGCCATGACGCGCGAGTGGACCACCGGAACGGTCTGGTCCTTCTTCCCGTGCACGATCAGCACCGGAATCGAGAAGCCCTCCGGATCATTGACCGGCGACACGCCCTTGAGGTCCGGCGCCTGCGTGCGGACCCAGTCCCGCTTCGCGCCGGACCAGAGGCTGTTGCTGTCCTGCCGCATCCAGCGCGTGAGGTCCGACACGCCCGCATAGGACACCGCGCAGCGGTAGAGCCTGCCGTCGCGCTCCGCCGCACGCAGCGCCGCATAGCCGCCATAGGAGGCGCCGACCATGCACACGCGCTTGGGGTCGGCGATCCCCTGCGCCGCCAGCGCGGTGACGGCGTCGTTGAGGTCGTCCTGCATCGCCAGGCCCCATTGGCCCTCGCCCTTCCTCATGAACGACGTGCCGTAGCCGGTCGATCCGCGGTAGTTGGGCTGGATCACGGCATAGCCGCGGTCGGCGAGGAACTGCGCCCACCAGTCCCATTCCTCGCTGTCGCGCGCGCGGGGGCCGCCGTGGGGCATGACGATCAGCGGCAGGTTCGCGCTCTTCCCCTTGGGCAGCGTCAGCACCGCCGCGATCTCCAGCCCATCCCGCGCCTTGTAGCGGATCGTGCGTACCGGATGCATGTGCTTCATCCGGATCGCGCTGTTGTTCAGCTGGAGCAGGTCCATCGTGTCCTCGGCTGCCCGATAGATGAAATAGGCACCCGGCGCGTCGGCGCTTCCGACATGAACGATGGCGACCGAACGGTCGCGGCTCAGCGAGACGATACGTGGCGAGCCCCCCTTGATCTTCGAGGCCACCGTCTTCTCCAGCGCTTCCAACGCCGGATCGGTCCAGCGGATTCCCGGCCGGTCCTCGTTCACATAATAGCCGATATAGCCGAAGCCATCCTGATCGGTGATAAGCCCGCCGAGGTCATAGCCCTTGGACGAGACGAGCTGCTTGCCCCGCTCGAGCGTTTGGAGGTCGAGCTCGTACAGGGCCGAATAACCCTCATCGTCATCCGAGATCATTACCGCCTTGTTCGGATCCTTCAGGAACAGCGACGGGACGAGCAGGTCGTCGTCTCCCCTCCCGGCCTTGTCGATCGTCCGGAAGGAGCTGTGCGCATCGGGCCGGTAGAGCACGCGCCGCGAACGGCCGTCGTCGGACCGACCGATTCCCATCCGGATCGTGCCGGCGCCATCGGCATACCAGTTGAACACACCGCTGCGCCCCGCGAGCACGGACTTGCGCCGACCATTGCTCACGTTGATTTCGTCGACGCCGGGCCAGAAGCCCGGGTCGTTGGTGTAGATCGACGTCTGCGACGCCATCAGGATGCGCGGGCTGCCGTCATTCGCCACCCAGAGGACGTCGTCGGCATTCTGCCCCGCGTCGCGGGTGGCAAGCCGGACCAGCTTGCCGTCGACGGCGCTGACGCTGACGGCGCGCCGGACGTACCAGTCATCGCCCTCGACCGGCACCTGCTGGCCGACGCCGAGGATCAGCCAGTCGTCGTTGACCCATCGCCACCAGTTGAGGTCGTTGTCGCCGAGCGCGACATAGCGCGGCTTGCCGCCGTCGAGCGGCAGGATCGTGAAATATTGCGTGCCCTGAACCGCGATCTTGGCTGCCAGCATCTTGCCGTTCGGCGACAGCTCGGGGCCCTCGAGCGCCGGCACTTCCGCGAACGCCGCGACATCGAGCGGCTGCGGCTTCGGCGGCGATTCCGCCCCGATCGCGCTCGCGCACATGAAACCCGCGGCCAAAACCAGGCCGGCAAGCCGACGTCGCATCCCCCATTCCCCCTGAGTCACATCTTTGCCCCGCCCCGATGCTGCCTTTGTCGCGGAGGCTTGGCAAGCGGCCTCGTCACCCTCGACTCGGCCGGACGATCGCGGCTAGGACGCACCCATGAAGCTCATCATCGGCAACAAGGCCTATTCGTCCTGGTCGCTGCGCGGCTGGCTCGCCTGCAAGCAATCCGGCCTGCCGTTCGAGGAGATGGTGGTCCCCCTCTACGACGATGCGTGGGAGAAGCGGCGCGAGGGCGACGAGTTCGCGCCGTCGTCCGGCAAGGTGCCGATCCTGTGGGACGGCGATGTGGTGGTGTGGGACAGCCTCGCCATCGTCGAATATCTGAACGAGGCGTCGGGCGGCGACAAATTCTGGCCGGCCGACCCTGCGGCGCGCGCGATGGCGCGGTCGATGGCGGCGGAGATGCATTCAAGCTTCGCGGCGCTGCGCCGCAAGCACAGCATGAACATCCGCCAGGTCTATCCCGCGCAGCAGCCCGACGACGACGTGCTCGCCGATCTCCAGCGGATCATGGAGCTGTGGGCACAGGCGCGCGCCCGCTTCGGCGGAGACGGCCAGTTCCTGTTCGGTGAGTTCGGCGCTGCCGACATCATGTTCGCGCCGGTGGTGACGCGGCTCGTCACCTATTCGCTGCCCGTCGCGCGCTTCGCTCCGGCGTACATGAACGCGGTGCTCCAGCACCCCTTCATGCAGGACTGGATCGCCGCAGCGCAGGAGGAGGAATGGGTGCTCGAGCAGTTCGAGCAGACGCCGGCGTGATCACTTGATCCGCTCCGCCGGATACGGCGTCCCGTCCTTGTGGACATAGCCTTCCGGCGTGAACCGCATGTCGATATCCGGATAGTCACCGCCGAGATCGTCGCCGGCGCCGACCACCACGAACACGCAATCCGCCTCGCTGCGGTTCTGGAGATGATGGCCGTTCGGCTCGCCGGCCGGAAACGAGACGCAGTCCCCCGGCCGCAGCATCGTCTCGCCGCTATCGTCGACCAGCACCGCCTCGCCCGCCAGCATCACCAGGAACTCGTCCTCTCCGACGTGCCAGTGGCGCTGCGACGACCAGGCGCCAGGCTTCAGCGTGACGTGGCTGACGCCGAATCTGGTCAGCCCCGATGCGGGCGAGAGCCGGCGATACCAGCGCCCCTGCACCGGCCGGTCGAACGGCGCCGGATAGCCGGTGCGATTGGTCTGCGGGATTGCGTCGAGATCGAGCTTGGGCAATGCCGCCTCCGATGACGAGAGATGCGGTGGATGTCGTAGCGCTGGCGAAGGCGCTGATCGAGTGCGAAAGCGTGACGCCGGCGCGCGGGCCGGTATTCGACGTGCTGGAAGCGGCGCTGGTCCCGCTCGGCTTCGCGGTCGACCGGTTCGTGGCGGGCGGCGAGGTCGAGAACCTGCTCGCGGTGCGCGGCTCGGGCGGGCAGCATTTCGCCTTCGCCGGCCATGTCGACGTCGTGCCGCCGGGCGAAGGCTGGACCAGCGGCCCGTTCGAGGGCGCGATCCGCGGCGACCTGCTCTACGGACGCGGGGCGGTCGACATGAAGGGCGCCGTCGCCGCCTTCGTCGCCGCTGTCGCCGTCGCGCCGGCCGAGGGCACCGTCAGCCTGATCATCACCGGCGATGAGGAAGGCCCCGCCCTCCACGGCACCCGCGCGCTGATCGATCGCATGGCCGAGCGCGGCCTGACGCCCGACCTCTGCCTGGTCGGCGAGCCTACGTCCGCCCAGCGCCTCGGCGACACGGTCAAGATCGGCCGGCGCGGCTCGGTCAACATCTGGATCGACGTGCCGGGGCGGCAGGGCCATGTCGCCTACCCTCATCTCGCCGACAATCCGATCCCGAAGCTGGTCGCCGCCTTGGCGGAGATCGACGCGGTGGTGCTCGACCACGGCAGCGAATGGTTCCAGCCGTCAAACATCGAGCCGACCGACCTCGCCGTCGGCAATCCCGCGACCAACGTCATCCCCGGCGCCGCCTCGGCCCGGCTCAGCATCCGCTTCAACGACCAGCAGCGTGGGCAAGATCTGGTCGAGCTGATCCGCAGCATCGTCCACTCCCACGCACCGGAGGCCGACGTGCGGGCGATGATCTCGGGCGAGGCGTTTCTGACGCAGCCCGGCGCCTTCTCGACGATGGTTTCCGACGCGATCGAGGCGCAGCTGGGCGTGCGGCCCGAACTCAGCACCACCGGCGGCACCTCCGACGCACGCTTCCTTTCGAAACTATGCCCGACGGTCGAGTTCGGCCTCGTCAACGCGACGATGCACAAGCTCGACGAAGCGGTCGCGCTCGCCGACCTCCGCGCGCTCTCGGCGGTCTACGCCGACATTCTCCAGCGGGCGCTGTCGTCCCCCTGAACCCAGGCGAGGAAGGCTGCCTCGTCCATCGGCGGCGCGACCACATAGCCCTGGATCACGTCGCAGCCGAGCACGCGCAGCACGTTGGCCTGGGCATCGTCCTCGATCCCCTCGGCGACCACTTCATAGCCGAGCCCATGGACCAGGCTGATCACCGCCTGGGCGATGGCGCGGGCGCTCGCCTGATGCGCGACCTGCTCGGTCAGGCTGCGGTCGAGCTTGACCCGGTCGATCGGCAGGTCGCGCAGCCGCGGCAGATTGGAATAGCCGGTGCCGAAATCGTCGACCGCCACCGTCGCGCCATCGGCACGCAGCGCCTTGATCGCGTCGATCACGTCGTCGGAGCAATGCATCGCCAGCGTCTCGGTCAGCTCGATCTCGAGCAGCCCGGCCGGTGCCCTGGCCGCGCGCATCGCATCGCGCAGGCGGCGGAAGAAGGTGGCGTTGTCGAGCTCCCGTGCGCTGATGTTGACCGCCAGCCGCGCGTCGATGCCGATCGCGCCCCAGCGGGCGATGGTGTCGGCGACGCTGCCCACCACCCATTCGCCGATCTCGACGATCAGCCCGGTCTCCTCGGCGCGGCGCAGGAAGCTGCCCGGCAGCCGCAGCTCGCCCGACGGATGGCGCCAGCGCAGCAACGCCTCGGCGGCGACGATCCGCCCCTCGCCCATCGCGATCTGGGGCTGGAACACCAACGCGAACTGGCTGCGCTCGATCGCATCGCGCAGGTCGGCCTCGAGCTTCGCCCGGTCGGCAATCTCGCTGGCGAGACTCTCGGTGAAATGCTCGGCACGGCCGCGACCCGAGCCCTTGGCATGATACATGGCGGCGTCGGCCGAACGCATCAACTCGGCGAGCGTGGTGCCGTGATCCGGCCGCATCGCGATGCCGATCGACGCGCCGACCGTGATTTCCTGGTCGCCGAGGCCGAACGGTTCGCTCAGCGCGAACAGGATGCCGCGCCCGATCCGGTCGGCGTCGCCGGCGTTGGCGAGCGCCGGGAAGAACATCGTGAACTCGTCGCCGGCAAGGCGGCCGATCAGCGGCGTCAGCGCCGTGTTGCGCGGCGCGAACCGCTCGGCCACGGCGCGCAAGCGGTTGGCGACCATCGCCAGCAATTGGTCGCCGGTGGCATGGCCGAGCGTGTCGTTGACGCCCTTGAAGCGGTCGAGATCGATGAAGAAGATCGCCGCCCTCGCCCCCGGCTCGAGCCCGGCAAGGATATGTTCGGCGCTCCGGCGGAAATTGGTGCGATTGGCGAGACCGGTGACCGGATCGAACATCGCCAGTTGCTGGACGTTCTCGATCTGGCTGTGGAACTGGCGGAACAGCCCGTCCATCGCGGCGGCGAGCGCCGGTACATGCTCGCTCACCTCACCAGGGATTTCGCTTTCGAGATCGCCGTTGCCCGCTCTGGCAAGTCGCGCGATCGCCGCGTCGATCGCCGCGGCGGTGACGCTCACCGTCCGCTCGGCATAGGCCCAGCACATCACGGCGCAGACGATCGCCGGGACCAGCGCCCGGCCGGCGCTTTCCTGATCGGCTCGCCCGCCCGACGTGGCGATCAGCGCGAGGATGAACACCACCGCGCCCGCGCACATCGCAAAGGCGATCGCCCGGCTCTTGAGCGAGAAATTCTCCATCGTCTCGTGTAACGCTCGCCCTACACTGTCGAGCGCTCTGCGCCCTGTCCCCATGCGGCGATGATGGCGGTGAAGGGTTAAGAAACTTGCCGTGACTTTCGTAACACTATGTAAAGTGCGCCGGCCCCGCCGTGCCGCGGATGCGCGCCGCGAACCGCCGCGATGCGATCGGCATGGCGCGAGGCGGCGAGCCAGTCGCCCACCGCTGCGCGGATCGCGCCGCGCGCGTGCGGCCGCTCGGAATCCGGCCGCGGCGGCTTGCCGGTGACGAGCAGGATCAGCCGCTCGCCCGCCGCGATCGCGCGGTCGAGCGACTGGTCGAGCAGCAGATAGGCCGAGTTGAGGCCATGGCCGTGGAGGTCGACCGTCCGATCGGGCGAGACGAGTCCTCGCGCCAGCTTCCGGTCCCAGCTCGCGTCGAGCGTGGTCCCGGGCGCCGATGGCTTCGGCTTCGGCACGGGCACCTGCACCGGCGGCTTGCCCGCCGCCGCAGCCGGCTTACGCTTGACCGGCTCCGGAGCGTCGGCGACCGGCAGCGGCGGCACCGGCCCGAGCGGCCGCACGCTCGCCATCACCCGCCGCCACAGCGCCGCCTCCTCAGCGCTGAGTCGGCGCTCCGCCACCGCTGCCTCCTCCCTGGAGCCGCGCCAGCGTGCCCACCGGCACCAGCAGGAAGGCGGTGCCGCGCGCCGACATGCCCCCGGCGATCGCGCGCGCCTCGGCCCCTGCGCCCCAGAAGGTGTCGACCCGATTGGCGCCCTTGATCGCCCCGCCGGTATCCTGCGCGACCCACAGGCCGTTGGCGTCGGCGCGGTCCATCGACAGGAATACGGGGGCGCCCAGCGGCACGAACTTGGGATCGGCGGCGACGCTCACCTGCGCCGTCACCGGTACACCCAGCGCACCGAGCGGTCCCGGGCCGGTGAGCTCGCGGAAGAACACCCAGCTCTTGTTCTCCTCCATGATCGCGCGTCCCTCCTCGGGGTGGGCGCGCAGCCAGGCCATGATCCCCTGCATCGACGCTTCGCCGGGCCCGAGCAGCCCCCGCTGCCGCATCAGCGCACCGATGCCGGTATAGTCGCGCCCGTTCTGGCCGTCGTAGCCGATCCGCATCACCCCGCCGTCGGGCAGACGCAGCCGCCCCGAGCCCTGGACCTGGAGGAAGAACAGCTCGACCGGATCGGCCGCCCAGGCGATCTCGAGCCCACGCCCGGCGAGCGCGCCGCGATCGATCTCCGCGCGTTCGTAATAGGGCACCAGCTTCTGCCCATCCACGCGCCCGCGGATGCGCTTGCCCTTGAGCGTGTCGGAGAAGAGGCCGAGATCGACCTCTATGATGTCCTTGGGCCGGGCGTAGATCGGCACCTCATAGCCGGGGCGGCGGGTGCGCGACCCGGCGATCTCGGGCTCGTAATAGCCGGTGGCGAATGCCTTGCCGTCGGCAATCTGCACCGCCTCGAAATAGCGATTGAAGAAGTCGCGCGCGCCGCTGTCGGACGTGCCCGCCGCCGCCTGGCAGGCCGCGGCCCAGTCCTCCGGCCGGGTGAGGCCCGACGCATCGGCACGCCGAGTCAGCGCAGAGCAGGAGGTGCGGAACGCCGCCAGCGCTCGCTGGGCGTCGTCGGACGCGATCGGCAATGTCGCGATCGCCGGCCCGGCAACGACGCCGGCCGCAGCGGCGGTCACGGCATCGGCGGGTGCGGGCGCGGCCGGTTGGGCCGCCATCGGAGTCGAGGGCGTGGGCTGGCGCACGGGCAGATGATCGCCGGGTGCGGCTGGCGGCGCCCTGCCCGGACCTTCGCCGGGCGGCACGATCCCGCTCGCGCAGCCGCCGAGCAGCACCAGGACTCCGAACAGAGCTAGTCTACGCACATGCGCCCTCCCGCTCACGTATTCCCTCTCCCTTTGGGAGAGGGAAGGAGCCGCCGAAGGCGGCGGGAGGGTGAGGGTGACTGCGGCCGGCGTGGTCACCCTCACCCTCCCACTCGGGCTATGCCCGAGCGGGCCCCTCCCTCTCCCAATGGGAGAGGAAATTGAGCTACGTCCTAGAAGAAACCCCCGGCCTCAGACAAGCCGCGGTCAGGCTTCATCGGTGTCGGCGAGCTTCCAGTTGGGATCGCTGCTGCGCAGCGTACGGGTGAACGTCCACGACTCGTGCGTCTCGATCGCGTCGGTCAGCGAACCGGCGATCACCGCGCCGTCCTTGTCGCGGGTGACGGCGGCGACGTCCGCATCGAATCGCACGGTGATCCGCGCGGTGCGGCCTTCGACCTGCGCCTCGGTGATCGCGGCGCGCTCGATGCTGACCAGGCGGTTGTCGAGCACCTCGCCCTTCGCCTCGCGCTCGTCGATCGCGTGCACGAACTCGGCGCGAACCTCATCCTCGCACAGCCACTTGAGCGTCTCGCGATCGCCCTTCCAATAGGCTTCCAGGATCATGCGGTAGGCGCCCTTCGCGCCCTCGATGAACTGGGCGACGTCGAAGCCGGGATCGGCCGAGACCACCGCGCGCAGGCCGCTCTCGGCACCGCTCTCGATCGTGCGCGGCGCCGCCTCGCGGTGCTCGGGCGTCACATCGATCGTACGCGCGACCGGCGGCGCGCTCAGACGCTCCTCGGCGGGCTTCAGCGGGGTCTGCTCATGCCCCGTGCGCTTGCCCAGGACCGAATAGAGCCTGAGCGCAAGGAACGCCGCGACCATGGCGAGGAGAATGACGTAGAAAAGCACCGTGCCTCCAAAGCATCGAACGCCCAACATAGGCAAGCGTTGCGTGACATTCAAATAGGACGGTCCGTGCCATTGTCTCGCCCCGCGGCGGCTGCTAGTCGCCACGCCTGTTTTTCGAGGCGCCGGACCGCCGGCGCCGATCTTCCACGAAGGGACGTAACAAATGGCCGAAGAGAGCACGGACGCCGGCATCGGCGAGACGCTCGGCAATGGTGCGGACACCGCCCCCGTCGCGGGCGTGCTGTCGCAATATATCAAGGATCTCTCGTTCGAGAATCCGAACGCGCCGGCGATCTACCAGAATCAGAGCGCGCCCAAGATCGACGTGAGCTTCAACATCGGCTCGGCCCAGGTCGGCGAGGACGTCTACGAGGTCATGCTCAAGATCGAGGCGCGCGCCGAGACCGAGAACGGCCAAGTCGCCTTCGTCGTCGACCTCTCCTACGCGGGCCTGTTCGGCCTGCGCAACGTGCCGGCCGATCAGATGCAGCCGTTCCTGCTGGCCGAGGCGCCGCGCATCCTGTTCCCCTTCGCGCGCCACATCGTCGCCGAGGCGGTACGCGACGGCGGCTTCCCGCCGCTGATGCTCGACCCGATCGACTTCGGCGCGCTCTACCTCCAGCAGGCGGCCCAGGCCGAGCAGCTCGCCCAGGGCGAGACGGCCGGGCAGGCCTGAGCCTCGTTCCGACGCTCTCCCCGTTCGTGCTGAGCTTGTCGAAGCACCGTTCTTCGGTCGAAGGAAGTACGGCCCTTCGACAAGCTCAGGGCGAACGGGGAGAGTTAAGACCATGAATCTCGCACGTTCGCTCGGTTCGATAGGCGGGCTGACCCTCGTCAGCCGCGTCCTCGCTCTGGTCCGCGATTCGCTCCAGGCGGCCTTCGTCGGTGCAGGCTTCGCGTCCGACGCCTTCCTGGTCGCCTTCCGCCTGCCCAACATGTTCCGCGCGCTGTTCGCGGAGGGCGCCTTCTCCTCCGCCTTCATCCCGCTGTTCAACAAGAAGGTGGCCGAGGGCGGCGAGCTCAACGCCGGCCTGCTCTTCGCCGAGCGTGCGCTGGCGGTGCTGTTCCCGATCCTGCTGGTCTTCACGATCATATTGATCGCCGCAGCCTGGCCCCTCACCTGGCTGCTGTCGGGCGGGTTCAACAACCCGACGCCGGAGCAGTTCAGCTACGCCGTCACGCTCTCGCGGATCACCCTGCCCTATCTCGCGCTGATCAGCCTGGTGTCGCTGCTCGGCGGCATCCTCAATTCGCTCGACAAATTCTGGGTGAACGCCGCGGCGCCGATCCTGCTCAACATCGCAATGGTCGCCGGGCTGTGGTTCTTCCACGGCGCCGACGCCTATGAGACCGCGCGGGTGCAGGCGATCAGCGTGCCGGTCGGCGGCCTGCTCCAGCTGCTCTGGCTGATCTGGGCGTGCCGCCGGGCGGGCGTGAAGCTCCGCCTCGCCGTGCCGCGCATCGACGAGGATGTCCGTGCGCTGTTCCGGCTGATCATCCCGGCCGCGGCGGGTGCGGGGGCGGCGCAGATCAATCTCGTCGTCTCGACCGCGCTGGCCGGGGCGCTGCTCGATCCTGGCTCGATCAGCTACATCTATTACGCCGACCGGCTGAACCAGCTCCCGCTCGGCCTCATCGGCATCGGGCTCGGCACCATCCTGCTCCCGACGATCTCGCGCCTCCTCTCGAACGGCAAGGACGGCGAGGCGATGGAGACGCAGAACCGCGGCATCGAGCTGGCGCTGTTCCTGACGCTGCCGGCGACCGTCGCCTTCATCGTCGCCGCCGAGCCGATCATCCGCGGCCTGTTCCAGCATGGCGCCTTCACCGCCGAGGATACGATGAAGTGCGGGTGGGCACTGTCGGCCTTCTCGATCGGCCTGCCCAGCTATGTGCTGGTCAAGGTGCTGACTCCCGGCTTCTACGCCCGCCACGACACCAAGACGCCGGTCCGCTACGCCACCATCTCGATCGGCGTGAACATCGCGCTCAATCTCGCGCTGATCCCGCTGATCGGCCATATCGGCCCACCGCTCGCGACCGCCGTCTCGTCGAGCATCAACGTCGCGATGCTCTACTGGACGCTCCGCAAGCGCGGCCATTTCGAGAGTGACCAGCGCCTCAGGCGTCGCATCCCCCGCCTCGCCGTCGCCGCGGTGCTGATGGGTGCGGTGCTGTTCGGCACCGAGCGGCTGCTCGATCCCTATCTCACCGGCGGCTTCTGGATTCGCCTCGCCGGCCTCACCGCTCTGGTCAGCCTGGGCGTTGCGGCCTATGCGGTCGCCTGCTTCATCACCGGCGCGTTCCGGCTCAGCGATCTCAAGGCGCTGGCCCGCCGCCGCAGCTAGAGGACCACAATGCGCGTCGTTTCCGGCATCCAGCCCACCGGCAATCTCCACCTCGGCAATTACCTGGGGGCGGTGAAGCAGTGGGTGCGCATGCAGGACGAGGTGGCGGCCCAGGGCGGCGAGACGATGTACTTCATCGCCGACCTCCACGGCCTCACCCAGTGGATCGACCCGCGCGAGCTCACCGCCAACACGATCGAGATGACCGCGACGATGATCGCCGCCGGCATCGATCCCGAACGCTCGATCCTGTGGAACCAGGCGCGCGTGCCGGCGCACAGCGAGCTCACCTGGCTGCTCAACAACGTCGCGCGCGTCGGCTGGCTCAACCGCATGACCCAGTTCAAGGACAAGGCGGGCAAGGACCGCGAGGGCGCGAGCGTCGGCCTGTACGACTATCCGGTGCTGATGGCGGCCGACGTGCTGCTCTACAAGACCACGCACGTGCCGGTCGGCGAGGACCAGAAGCAGCATCTCGAGCTCGCCCGCGACATCGCCACCAAGTTCAACACCGATTACGGGGTCGAGCTCTTCCCGCTGCCCGAGCCGATGGTGAGCAAGGAAGCGCCGCGCATCATGAGCCTGCGCGACGCGACCTCCAAGATGTCCAAGTCGAACCCATCGGAGATGTCGCGCGTCCACTTGGTCGATTCGGACGACGACATCGCGGCCAAGTTCCGCAAGGCGAAGACCGATCCCGATCCGCTGCCCGACAGCTTCGACGCGCTGGCCGAGCGCCCCGAGGCGCGCAACCTCGTGACGATCTATGCCGCCCTCGCCGACCGCACGCCGCAGTCGGTGGTCGAGGAATATGCGGGACAGGGCTTCGGCCAGTTCAAGCCGGCGCTGGCGGACCTGGCGGTATCGGTGCTGAGCCCGATCCGCGACCGGCTGACCCGCCTGCTCGACGACCGCGCCGCGGTGTCGGCGGTGCTGGCGAAGGGGGCGGAGAAAGCCGCCGCCCTCGCCGCACCGACGCTGAGAGCCGCGCAGGACGCGATGGGACTGGAGCTATAAAATCCTCCCCGAGCTTGCTCGGGGAGGGGGACCGCCGAAGGCGGTGGAGGGGCGCCGCGCAGCGGCGATCGTCCTCACCCACTTGTAATCCGATGGCGTCACTCGATTACGCGGTCACCGTGGCCGCGTGATCGGCCAAGCGCCAGCGCACCGGCCACGCAGATGCCGAACAATCCACCTTCGATCGTCGCCGTCAAAGCCTCGCTCACGCGGCCGAAACCCTCCTCGCCCAGCAACGCGCCGATCGCGTCGAGCCGGAAACGCGCACCCGCAAATCCATGCGCGAGAAGATTGAGGCTGCCACCCAGCAGATGTCCGCCAAGCAGAGGCACGAGCAGCCCCGCGGCTCCACCGGCAAGTCCGCCGACTGCAGCGCTGCCGCCGAACTCGAGCTGCCGGTCGACGGAAATCCACGTAGCAAAGCCGAGCGCCGCACCGAGCAAAGCCCCTTCCGCCGGGCCGGTCATTCCCGAGGGCGACGCGCCGAACAGCAGCGCGAACGCGTCGAGCCCGAGGAGCTTGGCGATCCCGCCGATCGCGAGGCCACCGACCATCCCTCCCGCGGTGCTCCATTGCCACCTGTCGCTCGGCATCAGGCGCGCCACCGCGATTCCGCCGCCAACCCCCAGGCCGGCGACGAGACCGATCAGCACATTGATCGCGAGCAGCACCAGCAGCACCGAGATCGCCCCCATTCCCTGCGCGGGCGAAGCCGGAGACACCGCAAACCCGTAGAGCAGCCCGCCGCCGACTCCCGCCAACGCGCCGCCGAGACCGGCTGCCCCGGCAGTCCGCAGGACCTGATGCAGGTCGAAGCCTCGCGGTTTCGCCGGTGCAGTGCCCTCGACACCGGCCCATTGCGCCTCGGCAATGAAACGATAGCCGTATTTCGGCACGGTTTCGATGAAGCGCGGGCGCGCGGCATCGTCGCCGAGCTCGCGGCGCAACGCGCGGATGCATTGGGTCAGCGCCTCGTCGGTCACGGGCACGCCGTTCCAGACCTCATCCATGAACCGGTTCTTGGTGACGAGCTTGCCCCGCTCGCGGAGCAATAGCCCGAGCGCATCGAGATAGCGGCCGCCCAGGTCGAGCCGCTCGCCTCCGCGAGTCAGCGAACGCTCGGCGGGGTCGAAGGTGAAATCCCCGAAGCGAAGGCGACCGAGCGTCATTCTTCAGCCATTTCTCATCTCCGGCTCATGCCGCTCATCCGGATCCACGCCAGGATAAGAGCGCAATTTCCACAGGAGGCAAGTCCATGACGGGATCGAGCGAACGGTCGGGCGCGAGGATCTGGAACTATTGGCGGATCGCGCGCTGGACGGCGGCATTGGCTCTGCTGCTCACGCCGTTGGTGATGATGCAGATCAGCGACGAATGGCACTGGAACATCGGCAGCTTCCTCGTTGCCGGCACCATCATTGGCGGAGTGGGCCTTCTCTACGAGCTTGCCGAACGGGCAAGCGGAAGCCGGGCCTACCGCGCCGGAGCGGCCATCGCGCTGGTGGCACCGGTCCTGCTCGTGTGGAGCACGATCGTTCGCGACGACGGCAATGGCATCGGTTTCTTCATGGTGATCATGGCAGCAGCGGTAGGCAGCTTTTCGGCCTGGTTTCGACCCGCCGGCATGGCGCGGACCATGTTCGGGATAGCGATCATGCAGGCATTGCTCGGCCTGGCCATCGCGACCGCTCCGTCGACCGTGAGCATCCCGGACGGCCCGCTCAGGGCATGGTTGTACAGCGGTTTCTTTACCGTGCTGTGGCTGATGTCGGCGATCCTCTTCCGCGTGTCCGCGAAAGAGGATCGGTGAAGCCTATCCCGACCCGGCTGTCGGAAGGAGAGTCGCTCAAATCGCGCCCCCTTCCAACCGCAGCAGCATCGCCTTCGCCTCCAACCCGCCGGCAAAGCCGGTGAGCGCTCCATTGCTCCCGATCACGCGATGGCACGGCGCGACGATCGAGATCGGGTTGCGCCCATTGGCAGCCCCCACCGCCCGCGAAGCGCTCGGGCGGCCGAGCTGGCGGGCGATCTCGCCATAGCTGCGCGTCTCGCCGAACGGGATCGTCAGCAGCGCCGCCCACACGCTCTTCTGGAAATCGGTCCCGCGGAAATCGAGCGGCAGGTCGAACGCCCTGAGCTCGCCCGCGAAATAGCGGTCGATCTGGCGCGCCGCCTCGCACAGCAGCGGATCGTCCGCCGCCTCGACCATCGTCCCGAGCGGCACCCGCGCGGGATCGTCCCCTTCCCACAATATCGCCGCGAGCCCCTTGTCGCTCGCGACCAGGGTCAGCTCGCCGACCGGCGAGTCGATCGTCTTGAACCTGTCGACCATCGTTCGTTCCTCCGATTGCATCGTCCGGAACGAGATAGCGGGCGGGCGGCCGTGCCGCTTCCCGACGCTTGCGGCCAATCCCAAATCCTCCCCGGCACGGAGAGGATCTAAGTTCCTACCGCTCCAGCGTCCGCATCAGCGCCTTCACCGCCGCGTCGATCTCGGCGTCCTTCGCGCGCAGCTCCTCGATGCGCTTGACCGCGTGGATCACGGTCGAATGGTCGCGGTTGCCGAACTTGCGGCCGATCTCGGGCAGCGAGCGGGTGGTGAGCCGCTTGGCGAGGTACATCGCGATCTGCCGCGGCCGCGCCACCGCCACCGCACGCCGCGCGGAGAGCAGGTCGACCGGCTTCAGGTCGAAATGCGTGGAGACCGCCTTCTGGATCTCGTCGATCGTGATGCGCCGCTGCGGCCCGTTGAGCGCCTCCCCCAACGTCTCGATCGCGAAGTCGAGCGTGATCGGCTGGCCGATCAGCTGGGCATAGGCGACGACGCGGTTGAGCGCCCCTTCCAGCTCGCGCACGCTGCCGGTGATCCGGCTGGTGAGCAGCTCCAGCACCTCCTCCGGCACGCGTGCGTCGGGCATGTCCTCCAGCTTGCGCGCCACGATCGCGCGGCGCAGCTCCGGCTCGGGCGCCTTGATGTCCGCCACCAGCCCCGACTGGAGCCGGCTCAGCAACCGCGGCTCGATACCGTCGAGCACGTTGGGCGAGCGATCGCATGCGATCACCAGCCGCTTGCCCGCGCTCATGAACTCGTTGACGGTGTGGAAGAACTCCTCCTGCGTCGAATCCTTGCCGGCGATGAACTGCAGGTCGTCGATCATCAGCAGGTCGACCGAGCGCAGCTTCGCCTTGAACGCGTGCGTGTCGCGGGCGCGCAGCGCATGGACGAACTCGAACATGAAGCGCTCGGCCGACATGTAGAGCGCCGCCGCGTCCGGGCACGCTTCGCTGAAGGCATGGCCGATCGCATGCATGAGATGCGTCTTGCCGAGCCCGGTGGTCGAGTGGAGGTAGAGCGGGCTGAACCGCGGCGTGCCCGGCTCGGCGAGCAGCTTGGCAGCGTTGAAGGCGACGCGGTTCGACTGGTCGACCACGAAGCGGTCGAAGGTGAAGCGCGGATCGAAGCTCTGCACCTGCCCGCGCTTGGCCGGCGCGCGCTCGGGCAGCTCGGCGGGCGCGGGCGAATCGACCGTCAGCACGCGCTGCGGCCGCGCGTCGCTCAGCGTCTCGATCGAGACCGAGCGCAGCTCCGGCAGGATCGCGCGGAACTCATAGAACAGCCGATCGGCATAGTGGCTCTTCACCCAGGTCGTCATGAACGCCGAGGGAAAGCCCAGGCGGACGGAATCCGAGTCGCTGCCCTCGATCAGGACCGCGGGCTTGAGCCACTGGTCGAACAGCCGCTGGCCGGCCGAATGGCGGAGGTTGGTTCGTACCCGGTTCCAGGCCTTTGCCACCGCATCATCCAAACCCTCGCGCCTCAAAGCCATCCCGCCCACGTGCATTTGCCCTTTATGTTCTAGGCCCGCGGTGCACCCCCGCGGCCCCCGTTTTCAGCCGACAAAGACCCCCACAGCCGGAATCGAACTCCGCCTGCGAAACGCCTGGAATGTGAGTGCCGGGACGGCAGATTGCGGCCCGGAGGGACTGTTTAGGTACGTCTGCGTGAGTCGATCAAGCCCGACTCATGTCAAGATTTTGAAATATAGATGTTGACTCACGGATTCCCGTCAAATTTTTTCATTTCTGCTTTCGAGACGGTATCTTAGCCCGAATTTCTCGAAATCTGATCTCGCGAATCGCGGCGAATCCTGACTTTTCTGTGAAACCTATGTTACAGTGTTCACTTGCTGTTCACGAACGACGAAAGCCCCGCCGGGATGCTGTCCCGGCGGGGCCGATCGGATCCGTCTGAAACGGGGTCAGGCGAGCGCGGAGACGCGCTTGTTGAGGCGGGAGAACTTCCGCGCGGCGGTGTTCTTGTGGAACACGCCCTTGGCGACGCCGCGGGCCAGCTCGGGCTGGACCTCGGCGAGCGCGGCGGTGGCGGCGGCCTTGTCGCCGGCGGCGAGCGCGGTCTCGACCTTCTTCACGAAGGTGCGGATGCGGCTCACGCGCGCACCGTTGATCTCCGCGCGGCGCTCGTTGCGCCGAATCCGCTTCTTCGCCTGTGGCGTATTCGCCATGTCGTTCCGTTCCTGCTTGTTCTGGATGCGGCCGCACGAGGCCGCGGAAAGGCGGTGCCCTTAGCGAGGCACCGGCCGTTGGTCAACCGTCAGAGCCGTTTGGAAAAGCGGCACCGGCCCGCTCCCCCACCCGGCCACCCACGAGCGTACCCTGATGGGTGGCCGGGTGGGGGAGCGGGCCGGTGCCGCCGAAATGCGCCCGCGGGCGCATTTCCAAACGGACTCTCAGCGCTGGCATTTCGGGCACCAGAAGGTCGAGCGGCCGCCCTCGACATAGCGCGCGACCGTGCCGCCGCATTCGCATGGCTCGCCCTCGCGGCCATAGACCCTAAACTGCTTGGAGAAATAGCCGAGCTCGCCGTCGGGCCGCGCATAGTCGCGCAGGGTGGAGCCGCCCGCCGCGATCGCCGCCTCCAGCACCTCATGCACCGCCGTCACCAGCCGCTTGCGCTCGGGCGCGGTGATTCGTCCGCCCGGCCGCGCCGGCGCGATCCGCGCCTCGTAGAGCGCCTCGCAGACATAGATATTGCCGAGCCCCGCCACGACGCGCTGGTCGAGCAGCAGCGCCTTGATCGAGGCGATTCGACCCGCGAGCACGCGCGCGAGGTGATCGGCGGTGAACGCCGGCCCCAGCGGCTCCGGCCCGAGCGCCAGGAACGCCGGCCAGTCCGCCAGCTCCGCGGTCGGCACCAGATCGAGCGAGCCGAATCGCCGCGGATCGTTGAGCGCGAGTCGGTGGCCCGCCTCTGTCTCCAGCACGACATGATCGTGCGCCAACAGTTCCGCCGGATCGACCCGCCAGCGCCCGGACATGCCGAGGTGGAAGACCAGGGTGTCGCCGCGATCGGTATCGATCAGGCCATATTTGGCGCGCCGCGAGAGCGCAGTCACCGTCGCCCCGGTCAGCCGCTGGCCCAGATCCTCCGGCATCGGCCGCCTGAGGTCCGGCCGCCGCAGCGTCACGCGGGCGATCCGTTGCCCCTCCAGCACGGGGCGCAGGCCGCGGACGGTGGTCTCGACTTCGGGAAGCTCGGGCATTGCACCTCCATCGACGCCAGCCTTTGCGTGTCCCGCAGGCTGCGGCTAGAGGCGGCTCATGCCCGATACCGTCTCCTTCGGCTACGAGGACGTGGCCCCCGCGGACAAGACCCGTCGCGTCGGCGAGGTCTTCGCCAGCGTCGCCGGCCGCTACGACCTGATGAACGATGCCATGTCGGGCGGGATGCACCGCCTGTGGAAGGATCGCTTCGTCCGCCGCGTGAAGCCGCGCGCGGGCGAGCAGATCCTCGACATGGCCGGCGGCACCGGCGACATCGCTTTCCGCCTGGCGAAGAGCGGCGCGAGCATCACCGTTGCCGACATCAACCCGGCGATGCTCGAAGTCGGCATGGAGCGCGCCCAGCAGCGCGGCATCGACGGTCTCGTGTGGACCGAGGCCAATGCCGAGACGCTGCAGTTCCCCGACCGTTTCTTCGACGCCTACACCATCGCCTTCGGCATCCGGAACGTGACCGACGTGCCCGCAGCACTGCGCGAGGCGCATCGCGTGCTGCGGCGCGGCGGGCGCTTCTACTGCCTGGAGTTCTCGACGACGCTGTGGCCGGGATTCGCCGACGTCTACGACGCCTATTCGCACCATCTGGTGCCCAAGCTCGGCAAGCTGCTCGCGAACGATGAGGACAGCTATCGCTACCTGATCGAATCGATCCGGCGCTTCCCCGACATGGCCCGGTTCGAGGCGATGATCGGCGAGGCCGGCTTCGTCCGTACCCATGCCGAGCCGATCCTGGGCGGGCTGGTGGCGATCCATTGGGGCTGGAAGATTTGATGGTTTCCGAAAGATCCTCCCCGGCACGGGGAGGGGGGCGTAGCGGCGATCAGCGGCCTGCCGGGGGCAGGCCGCAGCCGCGGAGCCGGCTTGCGGAGCAAGCCGTGGTCGCGCAGCGAATGGTGGAGGGGGCCCTCCACCAGCGACTCGAGCGAGGCGAGCCCCCTCCACCACCGGCCTGCGGCCGGCGGTCCCCCTCCCCGTACCGGGGAAGATTTTGATACATGACCCACCCCGTCATTCACCTCTGGCGCCTGCTCAAATGGGGCCGCATCGCCGCGCGCCACGGGGCGCTGCGCGGCATTGAGCAGGACCCCAATACCCCGCCCCCGGTGCGCCGGCTCGCCCGCATCGCCCGCTTCGGCGCCCGCGTGCCGAAGGTGCCGCGCTATGCCGATGCCTTCCAGGCGATCGGCCCCGCCGCGATCAAGCTCGGCCAGACGCTCGCCACCCGCCCCGATCTGGTCGGCGAGGAGGCGGCGCACGACCTCATGCGCCTCCAGGACGCCCTGCCCCCGGTCCCGTTCGAGGCCGTCTGCCGGGTGATGGAATCGAGCCTCGGCCGCCCGGTCGGCGAGCTGTTCGCCAGCATCGAGGAAGTGCCGATCGGCGCCGCCTCGATCGCGCAGGTCCACCGCGCCGTCACCACCGACGGCCGCCAGGTCGCGGTCAAGGTGCTGCGCCCCGGCGTCGAGGCCGACTTCGCCAAGGCGATCGACACCTATGAATGGGCCGCCGCCCAGGTCGAGGCGATGGGCGGCGAGGCGGCGCGGCTGCGTCCGCGCCTGGTCATCGCCACCTTCAAGCGCTGGACCGCACGCGAGCTCGACCTGCGTCGCGAGGGCGCCTCGGCCAGCGAGCTTGCCGAGGGAATGCAGGCCGAGCCCGATTTCGTCGTCCCGACGATCGACTGGCAGCGCACCTCGGGCAAGGTGCTGACGCTGGAATGGATCGACGGCATCAAGCTGAGCGACCGCGCCGCACTGATCGCCGCCGGCCATGATCCCAAGGCGCTCGCGGGCAAGCTGGTCCGCGCCTTCCTGCGCCAGGCGATCGCCGAGGGCTTCTTCCACGCCGATCTCCACCAGGGCAATCTGTTCGCGCTGCCCGGCGACCGCATCGCCGCGATCGACTTCGGCATCATGGGCCGGATCGACCGCCGTGCGCGGGTGTGGCTCGCCGAGATCATCTACGGCCTCATCACCGGCAACTACCGCCGCGTCGCCGAGATCCATTTCGAGGCGGGCTACGTCCCGCCGCACCACAACGTCGCCGAGTTCGCCACCGCGCTCCGTGCCGTCGGCGAGCCGATGCGGGGGCTACCGGTCAAGGACATGTCGGTCGGCCAGATGCTCGACGGGCTGTTCAACATCACCCGCGACTTCGACATGCAGACGCAGCCGCACCTGCTGCTGCTCCAGAAGACGATGGTGGTGGTGGAGGGCGTCGCCACCGCGCTCGATCCCGACATCAACATGTGGGAGGTGTCCGAACCCTTCGTCGGCGAATGGATCAGGACCGAGCTCGGCCCGGAGGCAGCGCTCGCCGACCGGCTGGTCGAGGACCTGCGCACCCTCGCCCGCCTGCCCGACCTCATCCGCAACATCGAGCGCCGCTATCCGCCGCCGGGCGGCGCCCCCCCCGCCCCGCCACTGCGCGAGATCGAGGTGGTGCGGGTCGGCGGCGGCTGGCGCTATGTGGCGGTCGCCATGCTCTCCGCGGCGGCGGCAGTGGCGGCGACGCTGCTGTTGACCTGATGCCCCGTCCCCTCCCCCCTCTCTGGCTCGCCCATTCGAGCCGGTTCGCCGGCCTGTCGCGGCGGCGTGCGCTCTGGGTGGTCGCGGCGCTCGTGGTGCTGATCGTGGCGAGCCTCACCGCGCTGGGCGCGCCCCTGCCTTCGCCCGACGACGGCCAGCGTCTCAATGCACTGGGCCCGCTCGCGCTCTACGAGAGCGTGATCGACGGCCTGCGCGCGGGCGGCGACTATTACCAGCTCACCGCGGACGCGCTGCGCGCCGGCGGCTATCCGTTGCGGCCGTTCACCGCCTTCCGCCTGCCCGCGCACAGCATCGTGCAGGCGGAGCTGCCGCGCCTGGCGGCGATCGGACTGCTCGGATCGCTCGCCGTCGCGGTGGCGGCCGCCTGGTGGGTGCGGCTCAGCCGGGCGCTGCCGCGGACGCCCGCGCGGGTCTCGGCGGCGGTGCTGCTGGCCGGCGGACTCGTCACCTTCGTCAACACCGATCTCATTGCGCTGCACGAGCTGTGGGCGGCGCAGCTGGTCGCGCTGTCGCTGGCGCTGCGCACGCCGACGCGCTGGCTGGCGCCCGCCGCGATCGCGCTGCTCGCGATGCTGGTGCGCGAGACGGCGGTGCTCTACGCGCTGGTGATGGCGGGCATGGCGCTGATCGAGCGCCGCCGCGGGGAAGCCTTCGGCTGGCTCGGCGCGCTCATCCTCTTCGCCGTCGCGCTGGTCGCCCATGCCTATGGGGTGGCACAGGTCATGGGTCCGCTCGACCCTGCCGTCACCGACTGGGCGGGGATGCTCGGCTTCGGCTTCTTCGTGCATTCGGTCGCGGCGGTGACGGCGCTCGATCTGCTGCCGCTGGCGGTCGCGGGGCCGCTGGTGGCGCTGGCGCTGTTCGGTTGGGCCTGCTGGCGCGATCCGCTGGCGCTGAGGGCGCTCGCGACCTTCTCCGCCTATGCGCTCGCGCTCGGGCTGGTCGTGCAGCCCGACAGCTTCTATTGGGGGCTGATGGTCGCGCCCGTGATCCTCGTCGGCCTGGCATTCGCACCCGACGGCCTGCGCGACATCGCCCACGCCCTGCTCGACAGGCGCCGCGTCCGCGTCCAGAGGATAGCGCCATGAGGCGCATCCTGCTCATCGTCGGCGGTGGCATCGCGGCGTACAAGGCGTGCGAGCTCGTCCGGCTGATCCGCAAGGCGGGGATGCGCGTCACCTGCGTGCTGACCGAGGGCGGGCAGCATTTCGTGACGCCGATGACGCTGGCGGCGCTTAGCGAGAACCAGGTCTACACCACGCTCTGGGACCTCAAGGACGAGGCCGAGATGGGCCATATCCAATTGAGCCGCCAGGCCGACCTGATCGTCGTCGCCCCCGCCACCGCCGACCTGCTCGCGCGCATGGCCGCGGGCATCGCCGACGATCTCGCCACCACCTTGCTGCTCGCGACCGACAAGCCGGTGCTGGCGGCGCCGGCGATGAACGTGCGCATGTGGCAGCACGCCGCCACCCGCCGCAATGTCGCCACGCTCAGCGCCGACGGCGTGACGGTGATGGAGCCCGACGAAGGACCAATGGCGTGCGGCGAATACGGCCCCGGCCGGCTGCCCGAGCCGGAGGCGATCCTCGCCGCGATCGAACGCCACTTCGCCGGTCCCGGCCCGCTTGCCGGCCGGCATGTCGTCGTCACCGCCGGCCCGACCCACGAGCCGATCGACCCCGTCCGCTACATCGCCAACCGCTCGTCCGGGAAGCAGGGCTTCGCCATCGCCGGCGCGCTCGCCGAGCTGGGCGCGCGAGTGACGCTGGTCGCCGGGCCGGTGACGCTGCCGACGCCCGCAGGCGTCGAGCGCATCGATATCGAGACCGCCCGCGAGATGGCGGCGGCGGTCGAGGCGGCGCTTCCCGCCGACGCTGCGGTGCTGGTCGCCGCCGTCGCCGACTGGCGCGTCGAGCCCGCCGCGCACAAGCTCAAGAAGGGCGACGGTCCGCCCGCGCTCGCCCTTTCGCCCAATCCCGACATCCTCGCGACGCTCGGCGAGCATCCTGAGCGCCCCCGGCTCCTGATCGGCTTCGCCGCCGAGACCGAACGCGTCACCGCCCAGGCGGCCGAGAAGCGCGCGCGCAAGCACGTCGACTGGATCGTCGCCAACGACGTCTCCGGCGACGTGATGGGCGGCGACCGCAACACGGTGCATCTTGTCACCGCCGACCGGATCGAGGACTGGGAACCCATGGACAAGGAGGACGTCGCCCATCGCCTCGCTCAACGGATCGCCGATGCGCTATAGTTTCTTGCCCCTCCTGCTGCTCGCCGCCTGCGCGCCCAAGCCGATGTCGTCCGGCACCGCGCCCGCGCAGCCGACGCTCTACACCGAGAGCTTCGGCAACACGCCGCGCGACGCGGTACGCACGCTGATCGTCGTCCTCCACGGCGACGCGCCGACCGCGCCGCCCTCCTACCAATATGCCGCCGCCCGCACCTTCGCCGCCGCGGTGCCGGAAAGCGCCGTGGTCGCGGTGCTCCGCCCCGGCTACAGCGACGCCGCCGGCCACCGCTCGGTCGGCGAGCGCGGCCTCACCACCGGCGACAACTACACTGCCGACCGCATCGCCGCCGTCGCGCAGACGATCGGCGCGCTCCGCCAGCGCTATCCGCACGCGCGCACCATCCTGGTCGGCCATTCGGGCGGCGCGGCGATCGCCGCCGACCTCGCCGGCACGCGCGGCGGGCTGGTCGACGGGCTGGTGCTGGTCGGCTGCCCCTGCATGCTCGACGAATGGCGCGCCGGCATGGAGAAGCGGATGCCCGAGGCGCCGTTCGAGGCGCCGGTCACCAGCCTCGATCCGCTGAAGACCGTCGGCGGCATCCCCTCCGACACCCGCGCCGCGATCATCGTCGGCGCCAAGGACGAGATCGCCCCGCCCGCTCTCTCGCGCGGCTATGCCGAGGCGCTGGCGCTGCGCGGCATCGCCACCGATTTCCGCATCGTCCCCGGCAAGGGGCACGAGATCCTCGACGATCCCGAGGTGATCACCGCGCTCCAGCGGCTCGCCGCCTCGCTGCCGAGACTGCCGTGAGCCTCGCCCCGATCCGCATCGCGCTCCGCCGCCTGCCGCACGGCGAGGACCTGCCGCTGCCCGCCTATGCCACCGACGGCGCCGCGGGCATGGACGTGGTCGCCGCCGAGGCGCTGACGCTCGCGCCCGGCCAGCGCCACGCGGTCGCGACCGGCTTCGCGATGGCGATCCCGCCCGGCTATGAGGTCCAGGTGCGCCCCCGGTCGGGCCTGGCGCTCCGGCACGGGGTCACATGTCTTAATACCCCCGGGACCATCGACAGCGATTATCGCGGCGAGGTAAAGGTGATCCTAGCCAATCTCGGCGACGCACCGTTCACGATCGCCCGCGGAGACAGGATCGCGCAGCTCGTCCCCGCCCCCGTCCAGCCCGCCACGCTCGATGAGGTCGCCAGCCTCGACGAGACTGTGCGCGGCGACGGAGGCTTCGGATCGACCGGACGATGAGCATCGCCCCCATCTTCTTCCTGTCGCTCGCCCTCGCGCAGCAGCTGCCCGGCGGCGGGACGCTGGACTGGGACCGGCTGACGCCGCTGCCGTGGCGCACGCCGCCGCAGATGACTACCGACCTCAGCCAGTTCGTCGACGACGAGGTGCAGGCGAAGCGCTGCACCCCGCCCAAGCGCGCCGACGGCAAGCCGATGGTCGACGTCGACGTCGCGGTGCTGGTGCGCGCGGACGGCGTGGTGCGGGTGGCGGTGCCGCGCGCGATCGACTGCCCCACGGTCGAGCAGTTCGCCGCCGGCCTCGTCACCAGCTTCGCCCGCAACAACCTCCGCGCGACGCCGGAGGGCTGGTATCGCGCCACCGTCACCTTCACATTGGGGCAATGACCCTCACCGACGCCGAGCTCGACCGCTACGCTCGACACATCGTCCTCCGGGAGTTCGGCGGCGCCGGACAGATGCGGCTGCGCGCCGCCCATGTCGCGGTGATCGGCGCCGGCGGCATCGGCTCGCCGGCGATCCAGTATCTCGCCGCCGCCGGCATCGGGCGATTGACGGTGATCGACGACGACGCGGTCGACCTCGCCAACCTCCAGCGCCAGACGCTGTTCGGCACCGCCGACATCGGCCATGCGAAGGTCGAGGCCGGTGCGGAGGCGGTGGCGCGGCTCAACCCGCATGTCGAGCTGATCCCCCTTCGCAAACGCATCGACCCGGGCAACGCCGAAAGGCTGCTCGCCGGCACGGACGTGGTGCTCGACGGCAGCGACAGCTTCGCGACGCGCGGCGCGGTCGCCGACGCGGCGCTGCGCCTCCGCATCCCGCTGGTCTCCGCCGCGGTCGCGCAGTTCGAGGGGCAGCTCGCCGTCTACCGCGGCTGGGAGCCGGACAAGCCCTGCTACCGCTGCCTGGTCGGCCATCCCGAGGACCGCCCCGAGGAAAGCTGCGCCGAGGCGGGCGTGCTCGGCGCGCTGGCAGGGGTGATGGGCAGCCTCGCCGCGCTGGAGGCGATCCGCGCCGTCGCCCCGTTCGGCGACGACCCTGCCGGCAAGCTGCTGCTGGTCGACGCGCTGTCGCTGCGCTTCCGCACCGTCACGCTGCCCAAGGATCCCGGATGCCCGACCTGCGCGGCCTGACCGTCGTCGTCACCACCGCCGACCCGGACCGCTGGCGCGCGGCGCTGATGCTGGCGAGCGCCGAAGCCGCGCTCCGCGGCCGGGCGCGGGTCTATTGCCACGAAGCGGCGGTGACGCTGCTCGCACGCTCGGAACTGGTCGACACCGCGCTGGAGCTGGGCGTCATCCTGATCGCCTGCCAGACCGGCCTCGCCGCGCACGACCTGCCGCTTCCCGACTTCGCCGAAGCCGGCGGCCTCGTCAGCCTGCTCGCCGAGCTGGGCGAGGATCGGCTGGTGACGCTCTAGCGTCTCTGAAACAGTGCTCCTGCGAAAGCAGGAGCTCAGGCCGCGAGCGAAACACCCATGATCCAGGGCTCCTGCTTTCGCAGGAGCGCGATTCCACCTTCAGGCCCGCACCCGCTCCAGCCCATGCCCCGCGGCGGCGAAGCGCTGCCACCACTCGGGATGCGCGAGATACCAGGCGACCGTCGCCTCCAGCCCGCTCTCGAAACTCTGCTCCCGCCGCCAATCGAGCTCGCTTTCGATCCGGCTCGGGTCGATCGCATAGCGCAGATCATGCCCCGGGCGGTCGGCGACGAAGCTCACCTGACGCCGGTAGGATCGCCCGTCGCCGCGCGGCGCCAGCCGGTCGAGCAGGTCGCACAGCGTCCTTACGACGGTGAGGTTGCTCCGCTCCGCCCTTCCGCCGATCGCATAGCGCGCACCCGGCACGGCGCGGCGCGCGATCAGGTCGAGCGCGCGGGCATGGTCGTCGACGAACAGCCAGTCACGGACATTGGCGCCGGTGCCGTAGACCGGCAGCGTCTCGTCGCCGAGCGCTCGTGCGATGGTGCGCGGGATCAGCTTGTCGGGTGACTGGAACGGCCCGTAGTTGTTGCTGCAGCTGCTGATCGTGACCGGCAGGCCATAGGTCCGGCCCCAGGCCGCGACGAGATGGTCCGACGCCGCCTTCGACGCCGAATAGGGCGAAGACGGCCGATAGGCGGATTCCTCGTCGAAGTGGCCGCCGTCGATCGGCAAGTCGCCATGGACCTCGTCGGTCGAGACATGATGGAACCGGAAGCCGCCGCCGACGCGACGCCAATGATCGAGCGCGGCCTCGAGCAGGTGATAGGTCCCGACGATATTGGTCTCGACGAACGCTGCCGGCCCGGCGATCGAGCGGTCGACATGTGTCTCGGCGGCGAGGTGGAAGACGACGTCCACCCCCTCGCCCGCCAGCAATTCCGCCACCAGCGCACGATCGGCGATGTCGCCCTCGACGAAGCGGAAGAGCGGCGAATCCCCGACCGGCGCGAGCGCGTCGAGCGAGGCGGCATAGGTGAGTTTGTCGAGCACCACGGCACGCGTGCCGGTCGCGACCAGATGCCGCACCAGCGCCGACCCGATGAATCCGGCGCCGCCGGTGACCAAGGCCGTCCGCGTCATGCCGCCCTCGCCACGCGGTCGCGAAGGTAAGCGGCATAGCCGGTCTTCCCCAGCGCCGCCGCGCGCGCCAGCACCGCCTCCGTATCCAGCCAGCCCTGGTCGAGCGCGATCTCCTCCGGACAGGCGATCTTGATGCCCTGGCGATGCTCGATCGTCCGCACGAAGGCGCCGGCGTCGTGCAGGCTGTCGTGCGTACCGGTATCGAGCCACGCGAAACCTCGCCCCAATCGCACGACGTCCAGTGCATCACGGCGGAGATAGGCGGTCAGCAGATCGACGATCTCGAGCTCGCCGCGAGCGGAAGGCGCGAGATCGCGGGCGCGCGCCGGAGCATCGCCGTCGCAGAAGTATAAGCCGGTGATCGCCCAGTCCGATTGCGGCCTGCTCGGCTTCTCCTCGATTGCCGAGGCGCGGCCGGTCACCGGATCGAAGCTGACGACACCGTAGCGCTCGGGATCGGTCACGCGATAGGCGAACACGCTGGCACCCTCGCGCCCCGCCGCCGCGCGACATCTACCCGGCAAGCCTTCACCATAGAAAATATTGTCGCCAAGGATCAGCGCGGACGGGTCGCCGCCAAGGAAATCCTCGCCGATCAGATAGGCCTCGGGCAATCCCCGCGGCTCCGGCTGGGCGGCATAGCTGAGGGCGATGCCGAACGCCGATCCATCGCCGAGCAGCAGCTCGAACATCGGCAGGTCGCGCGGGGTCGAGATGATCAGGATCTCACGGATACCTGCCAGCATCAGCACCGACAGCGGGTAATAGATCATCGGCTTGTCGAAGACCGGCAACAGCTGCTTCGAAATGGCGAGCGTCGCGGGATAAAGCCGCGTGCCGCTGCCGCCCGCCAGAATGATCCCCTTCACTGTCCGCCCCCGTGATCCAGGCCACGGGGATTAGAGCGGAAATCTTTACGCTTCGTTGGCCAGCGCCTCGCGCGCGAATTCGCGCACCGCCGGCCCGATGTCGTCCCGAGCGAGCGCCAGCGCAAGGTTCGCCTGGATGAAACCCGCCTTGTCGCCGCAGTCGAAACGCCGCCCGGCAAAGGTGACGCCATGAAAGGGCTGCTCGCCGATCATCCGCGCCATCGCGTCGGTGAGCTGGATCTCGCCGCCCGCGCCCTTCTCCTGCCCTTCGAGCACGCGCATCACCTCTGGCTGGAGGATGTAGCGGCCGATCACCGACAGGTTGGACGGCGCCGTGCCGGCCTTGGGCTTCTCGACCAGCCCCCTCACCTCCGTCAGCGCCCCGTCGCGCGCACCCGGTGTGATGATGCCGTACATATGCGTCTGGTCGTCCGGCACCTCCTGCGCGCAGATCAGGTTGCCGCCGAGACGGTTGTAGGCCTCCACCATCTGTTTGAGACAACCCGGTTGCCCCACCATCAGGTCGTCGGCGAGCAGCACCGCGAACGGCTCGTCGCCGACGATGTCGCGCGCGCACCACACTGCATGGCCGAGCCCCAGCGGCTCCTGCTGGCGGACGTAGGCGACCGCGCCGGGCTTGAGGCGGGTGGGCTCCAGGACCTCGAGCGACTTGCCGCGGCCGCTCATCGTCGTCTCGAGCTCATAGGCGATGTCGAAGTGATCCTCGATCGCGGACTTGCCGCGGCCGGTGACGAAGATCATCTGCTCGATCCCGGCCTCCAGCGCCTCGTCGACCGCGTACTGGATCAGCGGCCGGTCGACCACCGGCAGCATCTCCTTCGGCATCGCCTTGGTCGCCGGCAGGAAACGGGTGCCGAGCCCGCCCACGGGAAACACGGCCTTGCGCAGCGGCTTGATGGTCAATGGAAGTCCCCGGAAAGTTGCCGATCGATACGGCGGTGCACCGATTAGCGCAATCGGCGGTTAGCGCCCTCTTAAGCGAGTGAGGATTAGGCGGGTTCCATGGCAAGCAAGGCTCACAAGGTCCTGGTCGTGTTCGGCACGCGGCCCGAGGCGATCAAGCTGTTCCCCGTCGTCCGCGCCCTCGCCGCCGCACCGGGCATCGCCGTGCGCACCTGCGTGACCGCGCAGCACCGCGGACTGCTCGATCAGGTGCTGGCGATCGCCGGCCTCGCGCCCGACATCGACCTCGACCTGATGGAGCCCGGCCAGTCGCTCGACCGGCTGACCGCGCGGCTGCTGACCGGCCTCGGCGAGGTGATGGACGCCGAGCGGCCCGATCGGGTGATCGTCCAGGGCGACACCGCCACCGCGATGGTCGGCGCGCTCGCCGCCTATTACCGCAAGGTGCCGGTCGGCCATGTCGAGGCCGGGCTGCGCTCCGGCGACATCTGGCAGCCCTGGCCCGAGGAGGTGAACCGCCGCATCGTCGCCCCCATCGCCGACCAGCACTTCGCCCCGACCGAGACCGCCGCCGAGGCGCTCAAGCGCGAGAACATCGATCCCGCGACGATCCACGTCACCGGCAACACCGTGATCGACGCGCTGCTCGCGACGCGCGAGGCGATCGCCGCCGACCCCTCGCTCGCCGCCGGGCTCGATCCCATCGCCGCTCGCTTCGCCGGCAAGCGGCTGATCCTCGTCACCACGCATCGCCGCGAGAATTTCGGCGACGGCATGGCCGAGATCGCCCGCGCGATCGGCCGCATCGCCGAGCGCGAGGACGTCGCGATCCTCTTCCCCGTCCATCCCAATCCCAACGTCGTGTCGGTGATGGACGCGCTGCTCGGCGACCGCGCCAACGTCGCCCGCATCGACCCGCTCGACTACCCCCACTTCATCCGCGCGCTCGGCATGGCCGAGCTGGTCCTCACCGATTCGGGCGGCGTGCAGGAGGAGGCGCCCGCGCTTGGGCGTCCGGTGCTGGTGATGCGCGAGACCACCGAGCGACCCGAGGGCGTCGCCGCCGGCACCGCCCGCCTCGTCGGCGCGAAGGAGGACGCGATCGTTTCCGGTATCTTCACCCTTCTCGACGACAAGGCCGCCTATTCCGCGATGGCGCGCGCCCACAATCCGTTCGGCGACGGCCAGTCCGCGGCAAGGATTGCGAGGATCGTCGCGCATGGTTTCGGATGTTGAGCTCAAGGTCGCCGTTCTCGGCCTCGGCTATATCGGTCTTCCCACCGCCGCGGTGATCGCGCGCACCGGCGCCAGGGTGCTCGGCATCGACGTCCACCAGTCGGTGGTCGACACGATCAATTCGGGCAAGGTGCATATCGAGGAGGTCGACCTCGACGGCCTCGTCTCCGGCGTTGTCGCGCGCGGGACGCTGCGCGCCTCACTGCAGATCGAGCCCGCCGACGTGTTCGTGATCGCGGTGCCGACGCCGTTCGACGACGATCACCAGCCCAACATCGGCTACGTCCTGCGCGCCGCGACGACGGTCGCGACCGTGCTCAAGCCCGGCGACCTGGTCGTGCTCGAATCGACCTCGCCGGTCGGCACCACCGAGAAGGTGGCCGAGCTCCTCGCCGAGCTGCGCCCCGATCTCAACATCCCCGGCCACAGCCGCGAGACGCCGGACGTCGCCATCGCCTATTGCCCGGAGCGCGTGCTCCCCGGCCGCATCCTGATCGAGCTGATCGACAACGACCGCGTCATCGGCGGCATCACGCCCCGCTGCGCGCGCAAGGCGCTCGGCTTCTACCGGCGCTTCGTGCGCGGCGCCTGCGTCACCACGACCAGCCGCGCGGCGGAGATGACCAAGCTCACCGAGAACGCCTTCCGCGACGTCAACATCGCCTTCGCCAACGAGCTGTCGGTGATCGCCGACGGCATGGGCGTCGACGTGTGGGAGGTGATCCGGCTCGCCAACCGCCATCCGCGCGTCAACATCCTCTCGCCCGGTCCCGGCGTCGGCGGCCACTGCATCGCCGTCGACCCCTGGTTCCTTGTCGCCGCCGATCCGGCGAACAGCCCGCTGATCCGCACCGCGCGCGAGGTCAACGACCGCAAGGTCGACGTGACGATCGCCCGGGCCGCCGCGCTGATCGAGGACCATCCCGGCCCGGTCGCGCTGCTCGGCCTCGCCTTCAAGGCCAACATCGACGACTTCCGCGAATCCCCCGCGCTCAAGGTGGCGGCGGCGCTGGCGACGCGCTTCGGCGAGCGCATCCGCATCGTCGAGCCCCATGCCCGCGCGCTACCCGACGATTTCGCCGACACCGGCGCCACGCTGACCGACATCGACACCGCGCTGGAGACCTGCCCGGTGCTGGTCGTGCTGGTCGACCACGACGTGTTCAAGTCGGTCCCGCTCGACGAGCGCGCCGACAAGGCGGTCTACGACACCCGCGGCATCTGGCCCGACCAGCCTCGCGTCAGGGCGGCCCAGGACGCGCTCCGGTTGGCGAGCTAGACCGTGAGCTCATAGCGGGGAATGACCGAGACTGGGTGGTTAGCGGAAGATACTTGTTTCCAACTTATCGGGCGGCTCCGCATTTCCGGCAGTGCGTGGCAACAGGCGCGAGCATGTTCGCTCCGGTTATGTTCCATCCATCCTTCGACGGCGCGAAGTAGTAGCTGACGCCGCAATTCGGACACTTCATTCCGAACATTATTAGGGCGGTAAACGGCATCGTAAGCGCTACCGCTACCGCCATGCCCGCCCAGCCGCCAATTCCAAAAAATATGACGGCCAGGGCCGCTATCGCAGTGATGAAAAAACCTGCTTGGACCAATCGAGCTGCGTTCATAGACGCACTTAACCGGGAAATCGCAAGGTCCGCAATTGGGGCGCTAGCGGTCGCCGAAGTTCATGAGTCTACGCCTAAAGACGAGTCGACATACTGGAGGCGCCTTCTTCGATCCTCCCCGGTGAGAGGTGGGACCCGCACGCCGATCCGGAGCCGAACGCCGCCAGCTCGCCTCCTCTCCTTTGCAATGTAGGATTTCGCCTGCTTGGCTCATCCGGTCCGAACCGCGCAAGCCTCGGTCCGCTCTTTGATCCCGTCGATCTCGTCCATGTCGCGTCGCGGCGCGCTCGTGTCGCGTCCATGCCGCATTGCTGTCGCGTCCGCGTCGCATCCCGCCGCAACCGTGCAGCTACCGGGCGCATCGGCCCGCAAACACGCGACCTCAGTCAACTTAGTCAACATTTTCGGGTACCCTGATACCGGATGCGGCCTCGGATCAGGGGGCGTTCTACCTATGACTTTCGTGACCTTCGACGGTTTTCCGCGGGTTTCCGGCGCCTGTCCCTGGGACGGATCGACATTCAGATACCGGCCGCGCGGCATCGTCCCAAAATCCTCCCCTGCAAGGGGAGGTGGCACGCGAAGCGTGGCGGAGGGGTGTCCCCCTATCTATAGCGCGACACCCCTCCACCATTCGCTGACGCGAATGGTCCCCCTCCCCTTGCAGGGGAGGATTTTTTAGGACGCGCCGACGTCGGGGCGATCAACATCTGAATGTCGATCGGTTCCTACAGCCCCGCAACCAGCGCCTGCCAGTCGTTGCTCATCGGCTTGTCCCGCTCGGCCAGGATCGGCGGGACATAGGGCCGCTCCGGCGACGCGGCGAACGCCGCCGCCTCGCGGTCGAGCAGCTTGGCGCGCAGCGTCCAGCGCGGATGGGTGCGCGCCAGCAGGATGCTGTTGAAATGAGCCTTGCCGAACCAGCGCCAGAACCGCGCCGGCGCCACCGGATCATAGCCGGCATTGGCCATCAGCGCGCTGCCCAGGATGTCTGCCTCGATCTCGCTGCGCCGGATATAGCCGACCGACCGGCCGATCGCCTCGAACAGCCCGCGCTGGACGCCGGCCTGGTCAAGCCGGACCCGATGGCGCAGGATATTGTGCGCCAGCTCATGCGCAATGACGAAGGCGAGCTCGTCGTCGCTGTCGATCGCCTCGACCATCTTGGTCGTGACCTGGACCGTGGTCCCGTCGGCCTGCGCGTCATAGCTGTCCTTGACGACGACCTCGAACCGGCTCGCGCAGCCCATGTCGGGCTTGAACGCGATCGTCAGCGGCTGTCCCTGGCGGAGCAGGTCGAGGCGCAGCTCCCCCGATGCCGCCCGCTCCCGCAGCCGCCGTTCGGCGGCGATCAGCCGGTCGGTCGATTCGGCCTTGCCGGTATCCATCGGCCCCGGCTCCAGCACCTCGCCGTTCGCCCGCACGATCGAATCGCCGGCGCGGATGCCCGCCCGCTCGGCCGCGCTCCCCGCGACCACGCCCTCGACGGCGATCGGCGCCTCGAAGCCGAAGAAGCGGCGCGCCTCCCCCCTCGCCGCGACCGCATATTGGGAGAGGTCGTGGATCTGCAGCCCCGTCCGCAGGGCGAGATCGCGGCAGAGCGCCCGGTTGGCGAGCGTGAGCCGCTCCGCGATCGCCGCCACGCGCAGGTCCTCCGCCCGCAACGCCGCGAGCACGTCGGTAACGCCTGTCGTCTGCGCCTGCGCGGCCGGCACGACCGGCGCCGCCAGCGCGAGCAGCGCAGGCAACCACCACCGAACTCCCCGCCGCAGCCGGCGACCGCCCCGCCCGATCTTGTCCATTCCGGAGGCGATAGCGCCGCCGCGCGGCCGGGCAAGCCCTTGATTGCTCCCGCGATTGCGCCAAGCCTCCCCAAGGACTATTGGCACCTCCAACTGCGCCTTAGGTGAACGAGTGGCTTTGAGTTTGCTTCGCCGTTTCGGCCTTCCTCTACCCGCTGCACCGTCGAGCGTTCCCGAAGGGGAACGCGTCTACGCGATCGGCGACGTCCACGGCCGCCTCGACCTGCTCGACCGCCTCCTCGAGCGGATCGAGGCCGACGATGCCGCCCGCGGGCCGGCACGGTCGCAGCTGATCTTCCTCGGCGACCTGATCGACCGCGGCCCGCAGTCGCGCGGCGTGGTCGAGCGCGTGATGCGTTTGAAGGCGGAGCGCCCCAACATTCGCGTGATCGCCGGCAATCACGAGGAGATGCTGCTCGCCGCGCTCCGCTCGGAACGCGGCGAGGCGATGCGCTTCTTCATCCAGAACGGCGGACGCGAGACGCTGCTCAGCTACGGCATCACCGAAGCGGAATATGAAGCCGGCACGCTGACCGATCTGCGCGATCTCGCCCGCAGGCGCGTCCCGGCCCACCATGTCGCCTTCCTGGGCAGCCTCGAACCTTACGTGGCGATCGGAGACTATCTGTTCGTCCACGCCGGAATCCGCCCCGGCGTCGCGGTCGAGGAGCAATCCCCCAGCGATCTCAAGTGGATCCGCGGCGAATTCCTGAATTCGAAACGCGATCACGGCAGCATCGTCGTCCACGGCCATACCGTCTCCGACGGGGTCGACGAGCAGCCTAACCGAATCGGGATCGACACCGGCGCCTTCGCCACCGGCAATCTGACCGCGATCGGCCTGGAATCGAGCGAGCGCTGGTATCTCTCGACGGCCGGCAGCGGCGCCGGCGCGCGCAGCGCGGCTATTGTGCAACAGGTTTGATCGAATCTTAATCGAAGCATAGGGTTTTGCTGGCAATCGCCGTTGCGCCTTGCGAGAAGCCAGTTGCACCCGGCGATAGCCTGTGCCATTGGAATCCGGGGACTTAGTCGCCGCCATTCGGGTGGAAATGGTCATAAAGGGAGTTTGACATGCGTCTTGCCAATCTTGCTGCAGCGACTTCGGCGCTCATGCTGATCGCCAGCCCTGCGCTTGCTGCGAGCGCAAACCCGGCGGCCAAGCTGTCGGTCGCTTCGTCCAAGTCGGTCCGCGCCGGCACCAAGGCCAAGGACGGCAGCAACCTCTCGCCGGTCCTGGGCGTGGTCGCCGCGATCGTCGCCCTGGGCGGCATCGGCATCGCTGCGGGCGTGTTCGACAGCGGCAACGACGATCCCGACAGCAACTGATCTCAGCCGGTCGTAACTGAATTCGAAAAACGGCGGTCAATCGACCGCCGTTTTTTATTGTTCCCTCACCAGATTCGGATTCGATCGATCGCAACGCGATACGTTTGAGCGAGATATTGATCTTGGCGGAGGCTGTTCGATCAGTTCGAGGTCGGGACTATAGCGCGAGAAATGGGGTAGAGTGGACCCATTCCCCGCTAGCACGCGTTTGCTATTCATAAGAAGCTGTCCGTCATCGGATAGACAACAGCATTGGGAACAAGGGGTCATCGCGCGTTAGGTAGGCAGTGAAGGCCTGCACTATCCAATGACCGTGCCGATGAAGACGATCGCGTCCGTCTCATCAACGAACGCCAGTCGCTCAAGGTCGAACTCGGCCAACGTTTTGCACTGGTGGGCGATTGCAACGTCAGGTCGATCCTGCTCGGCCACACGGCTTCCTTGAGGCGGCAGAACATGCGCTCGATAGCGTTGCGGCCCAGAGTGGGTGGCTGAAGCAGCGTTCCAGCGCCGGTTGATCTTTGGCGGGATGTTTGGGGCCCTGCGCCGGGCCCGGCCCTGCGCGTCAGTGATGGCGCGGAGCTTGGTTTTGCGGCCACCCCCGCTGATACCGATCGCCTGGGGCGTGAGCTCTCTCTCCCTTTTTCACCTGCTGTCGAACGGTTCACCTCTACGTGCGCGCTGTCGATCAGCACCTCTGCCGGTGTATCCCCTCGGCGGCCAACGCCTCGAACACGGCGCGCCATACGCCCTTCTCAAGCCAGCGCCTGTACCGGGCGCACGGCATCTTGTGTGGACCGTAGATCACCGGCGCGCTCTTCCCGCGGCACCCGACCGCAGTGTATGCACGATCCCGCTGATCACCTGCCGGTCAGCTACTCGCGGCACCTTTCGGCAGCAACGGTCCAGCCGGTCCCGCTGCCTGTCACTCAACCAAAACTCGTCCGGCACTACCAACTCCGACCAGGAGTGTGAACCACATTCTACACGCCAAGGGAATCCTGTTTATGGGTTCTCGCCCTGGCTCAAACTGGAGGAGTTCAGGGGAGCATGTCAGAACACGTCAAGTTAAAACGCATCGTCATACGTGACTACAACCGGTTGAACTTCAGGGCCACGATCCACCTTGCCGCAGCCGTCGGTGATTTACGATGAATCCGCGCGGGCCGTAGGTTACGAGATCAATTACGCCGCCCCGGTTCGCGCGTCTTCTCCTCCGCGAGGGCAAACGAGGAGGCAGCGTCAGCTTGCTGATAGTAACTCCTGTCGATCCGGTTACCGATGCGATTCTGCACACGATTGTTGATACGGGTATCGAGACGCGCGGTTGGCTGTGTGTTAGGCCCCCGCTGTTCATTCGTCTGGCGTTGCCCAACTTCACCAACGGATGAGCTTGCGACCTGTCCCGCTCGATTGGGCTGCGCCGATTGCTGGCGCGGCACCGCAATCTGCGGATCCTTCGCCTGGCTCTGTGCTTGCCCGGCCGCTGGCAATAAGGCAGCTAGTCCCAGAACGATCGGCACGCTGCCACGCCTCGCCAGCTTCACCATCATCGTGCGCGCCGCACCGGCGCCAGCTGCACGCGATTGATCTGGCCGGACAGGCCCGCCACAGCATCAGAAGGTCGTGCAACCAATATCAGCGTCTGCACCGGACAATCCACCGGAACGGTGAAGTTACCTGCGAAACGACCATTTGTTCCCGTTGAATTAGGTAGCGGTACACGACCCAACTCGCGCCCATCCCGCCTGCAGCTGAGCACCCAGTAAGGCCGGGCAGACTCTTCTTGCTGAATCCCACTGCTGGAGCCCGCAATGCGATAGATACCCGGCGGCAATAGCTGCAACTGCTGCAACAATGGGCCGCCTATGCTTGCTGGCGCGGCGAAATCGAACACGCCATCCTTCCCATCGCCACGCTGAATCGACGTGGTCACGCTGCCGTCGTTGATCGGCATCCAATCAAATAACGACGGCGGGTCCATATCGGCGGCAAATTCGGGATCGCGCGAAGTATCCCGATTGACGCCCGGGACCACGGACGCATAATAGCGCCATGCATCCTCCACAAAACCGCCGGTCACCAGCGCGTTAATCAGTGGAGCCAACGTAGTCTTTGGTACAGCGATTCCGGCACGCCGCAATCCAAGGAACAATGCGACAGTCGATCGCGGATCAGGGCCAGCTCCAGCAATATAACCAATGAAGCTCTCGCTCCAGTTCGGCCGAGTTGCTAAAATCTTGATTAGTTCGGAGCGGACCTCTGCTTCATTGGCAGCAGCTGCCAACAAAGGAAACAAAATACCCGCGCCCGCCACGCTTGTACGCAAGGCGATATCATAATGATGTAGCACTTCCGGAACGTCACCGCGTCCGACCGCGTCCTCGATCGCCCAGAACTGTGTTTGTAGATCGCGGCGCGATAGTTTCTGCGAATATGCAAAAAGCCGCTGGGCCGTCGCATGGTCACCACGAATCTCGGCGTTCATACCAAGCGCAACGACGGCCGGTACTGTCGTTGCATCCCGTAATAAGGCCCGTCGCGCGAGCAAGTTCGCTCGCTGGCGGTCGGCAGGCGTTGCCTCCGGTCCTGCCAGAGATAGTGCCAACCGCGCCGCAATTGGACCATTGCCGGGTGCTAGGCGATGAGCGAGCTCGGCGTTTCTACGCGCCGCTATCGCCGCCACCGTATGGGTGATCGAAACATAGCCTAGCACCGCCGCGACTATCGTCAGCGCACCGCGTACCATCCATTCTTTCCGGGTACGCCTCGCCAAGACGGATCGTCGCGGCACAGCCAGCTTACGCCTTTGCCTTGTCACTACGGCCGTAACCATAGCCATATTCGTAGCCGTAGCCGTAATGCGCCTTGCGTGCCTCGAACTTGGTGAGAATGCCGCCAAAAATGCGGGCATTGGCGCTTGCTAGTCGCCCAAGCGCGGTCTTGACCAAGCTTGAGCGGATGCCGTGTGATTCAACCGCATATATCACACCTTCCACCCGGCTTGCGATTAGCGGGGCGTCGGCCAAGCCCATAACCGGCGGGGAGTCGATCACAACGTGATCATATTCCTCAAGCAACCGGTCGATCAACAGCGACAGGCGATTGCCGGTCAGCAATTCGGCCGCGTTGGGCGGGACCGGCCCCGCAGACATGGCGGTGAAGCCCAAATCGCGCATCGGGAAAATGAGCGAGGCGATGTTATCATCGCCGGTCAGGAAGTTGCTGAGTCCGCGATCATGGCTAACTCCGCCGAGGTAATGGATGGACGGTGAACGCATATCGCCATCAACAAGGATAACCTTGCGCTGCGCGCGAGCAAGCGTGGTGGCAAGGGCCAGCGCACTGGTCGATTTGCCCTCCGCCGGACGCGTCGAGGTAACCGCAAACGAGCGCGGAACCCCATGCTCCGTGGTGAACGCAAGATTGGTCTGGACCGCAAGATAGGCGTCAACCAGCTCCGACTTCCGATCGAGCAAAGCGTCCTTCGGCGTGATGTCCGCAACCTTGGGCACCGAGCCTAGGAGCGGCAAGCCAAGTCGCCGCTCGACCTCGCCCGGATCTGTGATCGCCTCGTCCATTTGCTCAAGCGCGAAGGCCGCAAGTCCGCCAAGAGCCAGCCCTGCAAGCAAGGAAAGAGCAAGGTTCAGCATTAGGCGCGGGCTTGAAGGCTTCTGCGGCACATCGGCAGCATCCACAACGGAGATGTTGTTGATACCGACGCCGCCAGCGACGCCGATCTCCTTGAAGCGCTGGAGGAGCCCATCATACAGGACGCGGTTGGTATCTACTTCCTGCTGATAGATATTATATTGAATGCTGCGGCGACGCAGGTTGAGATAACTCGACTTGAGCTGATCAACCTTATCTTTCAGCGCGCGCTCACGTTCCTGCGCCTCACGATAACTGGCTTGCAGCGACCCCGAGACCCGATTCTCCTCGCGACCGATCGACCGATCGAGCTGATCGATCTGCGACTGGATCGCCTTCGCGGCCGGATAGCCGGGCTCGAACTGCACCATCAATCGCTGGTATTCCGCAGCCAACTCTGCGCGGCGTTGGCGTAAATTATTGATTGCCGCATTGCTCAATGCTTCGGCTGATGCACCCGCGCGCCCAGCCTGCTGATAACGCGCTTCGGCCTGGATGCGCTCGGCAGTCGCCCGCACTAGCGCGGTGTTGAGGTTGGCGAGATCGTCGGCGACGATCGAGCGCTCGGCGGTCGCGCTTCCTTCCGCACCGCCTTGGGCGGGCAGATTGATAATCTGCTGTGCAGAAGCATAGCTCACTAACTGCCGTTGGGATTCGTCGAGTCGTTCCTTTGCCTGGGTCAACTGGCGCTGCAGCAGATTGCGCCCATAGGACGTGGCCTGCGACTTACGTTCAAGATTGGTCTGGATGAAGTTATCAGCCCAGGCATTGGCAACTTTAGCGGAGAATGCCGCCTCGGGGCTGGTGAAAGAGATATCGACCAGACGCGACAATCGTGTAGGATTAATCGAGAGGTTTCGGCGTAAAATTTCTCCGGCTGTACGAAGACGATCGGCACGCCCCGCGGCAGAATAACGCCCTTGGATGACCTGGAACGCCGACTCATTGCCGGCCACGCCGAACATCTCGAAGAATTTCGGATCATCTACGAGACGCAATTGATTGGCGACGCGCTCCGACAGCGAACGCGCCTTCAGCAGGCCATATTGAGTTTGATAGAATTCCTGATCTGCGATGCCACCTTCGCGCTCGACGCCTTGAAAATCAGTGACTTTGCTCGTCTCACGCGAAATCTCGACCGTCGCCACTGCCGTATACTTCGGCGTCATCAAGAGTGTCGCGATCAGGCCCAGAAGAAAGCAGGCGGCAACCATGCCGATGATGACGTAACGCCAGCGCAAGGCGACGCGCAAATATTGGCGGATAAGCGACATCTTCTCGATGCTAGGCGACCGAGCGCCGCTCAAAACACGACCCGTCGTGGGACCGCTGCCGGCGTGTGGGTTCGATATAACCATATTCATGCGTCGGCCACCTTATTGCAGAAACGCCACTAAAGGAGCGGCGAGAAGGGGCGACAGCGACACGAAGTCCCGGAACAACCGGCGCTGCGGAGAATCTCCGACGACTATCACGTCATTGGCGTAGATTGGCGGATCGTCATATGCCCCACGCCGTATTGCCGCAATATTATACAGCCCGGCCATCTTACGTCCTTCGACAGTACGCAAAATGACGACGTCATCTTGCCGCGCAAACTCCGCAAGACCCTTGGCCGATGCGATCGCACGCATCAGCGTCATCTGGTTGGTGACGGGATACAACCCCGGTTCAACGACCTGGCCGTCGATCGTGACGACCTGGCTGACCGAACTCTTGATGTTGATCGTCACTTCGGGATTGCGGACGTAACGCCCGCTCAAGGCCGCTTCGATCGCCTGCGCCAGCTCCTCCGACGTCTTTCCGCGTGCATCGATCGTGCCCGCAAGCGGCATGGCTATCCGGCCGCTCGCGTCGACCTGCACTTCTCGGCTGAGATCGGGCACGTTGAAGACATCGATCTGAATCGTATCAAGCGGTCCGATCAGAGCCGGACGATCCCCCACGGTCAGATCCTGCCGCGTTGGCGCAGGCAGCGTCGTGCTGTTCTTCACCACGGTCAATTGCGCCGTCGATACCATGGGCTCCCGATGGGCGCACGCCGAAACGGCGATCGCCAAAAGGGAAGCGGTGATAACCTTTCGCATACGCTCGAAAATTTCCAGATAAAGGAGCCGGGCGGGCTATAGATGCTGTTTAGAGGCCGGTAAAGCTGACGAACCGGTCGTTTTCGACCAGTTGTTCAGCCATATCCCTGCGATCACTGCCATGGCCATCATCATCGGTGTCCGCAAGGGATAGTCGAAAATGCTGGCGACAAAAATCAGCAACAACATGGCGCTGCCCAGGCGTGGGAGCGGATGGTGCCTATCCGGTCGAAGCCACCATGCTTGAACGCTTGCCCATAGCCACCATCCCACAGCGGCCAACAGCAGCAGTAGGCCAGCCAGTCCCGTGTCGAGTACGATCTCAAGCCAATCGTTATGTACGTGGTTCAAATAGGTCGGCTTCAGCAGACCCAATGGTTCGTGCATCCGAAACACCGGATCAAAGGTTCCGAGTCCGGCGCCAAATGGAAAATATTCCTGCACCATCGCCAACACGGTCGGTAACGCACGGACGCGCATGTCCGTCCCCGTATCGGCCACGAACACACGATTGATCGAAACTGCACGCCCCGCGGCAACGCTAAGCAACACAGCGATGCCGATGGCTGCAACCACGCCCGCGACTAATACCCAGGTCACCCACCGCGGATAGGTGGTCAGCCGGCGCCGGATTCGCGACCAGGCAAGCACCAGGCCGATTACGATTCCGAGTCCTCCCACAATGATCCCGGCACGCGACCCACTTGCCAGAATGGTTAGGGCGAAGAGCAACAGCAGCCCCAAGGCGGTTGGCGCGCGCCATCTGGACACGCTGCCGGCCGAAAACGCCCATACCGGCGCGATAAGGCAGCCGAGCGCCGTGAACATCGCGAAGTGGTTGCGATTGGCGAAGGTTCCATCAACTTCCCCGACTGAATCATTGACGAACGGGTTGTCGAATGGAGCTCCGGAAAATTGCAGCAGCCCCACAAGGCTCGACAGTAAGACTCCAATCAGCAACATCCCAGGCAGCCACCTCTGCTCATTTTCCCGAAGTCCGACCACCAGCAACAACACCGCGAATGGCACGACTAACGAGAACGCCGCATTGAGCGTGGCATCGGGCACGATCGACAAGGGCCGCCAAGGTTGCGTCTGTCCGCTCGCTACCGCCGCTTCTATCAGCGGCTGGCGACCTGGCAATGCTTGCCAAACAGCTGGCGGTAACGGGATGATTTGCAGCAGCGCAATCGCCAGCGCCGCGCCCATCAGCAACGCCACCGGCCAAGCAATCGGAGAAACGCGCTCGCCGAAAAGAAAGAACAAAATAATCGCGGCCCAGGCGGCAGTGCGAACAACTGCCTGTCCCAATACGCCGGCTTGCGATGCCCCCCCGGCAAGCCAGAGCATACCGAGCAACGCCGCCAGCAGAATGAAGGCCAGACTCGGCCGAAAATTGGCCATTAGGCGCGGTTTCGATGCCATGTCGGTACTCTAACTCCTCGTTGCCGTCGGCACGTCCATCGATTTCTTCCCAACGCGGCATTCATCGATCCATGATACTAGGGCATCTACCATATGCTGCCTGCCGAACTCTTGTAAGCCATAGCGCCTCCCGTTCCGCCCCATCGACGCCCGCTGCTCCCCATCCATCTCCATCAGACGCCGTGCCTGGGCGGCGAGTGCTGGACCGTCTCCCGCTGGCGCCACCAGTCCCGCCCCGGCTTCCTTGATCACGCGCGCGCCCTCGCCATCCAGCATGGTGAGCAATGGCTTTCCCGCGGCGAGATAGCTCTGAACCTTACCCGGGATGGTCATGCTCCAGACCGGCTCGTTGCGCAACGTCACCAGCAGCGCATCCGCACCGGCAAAGAAGGATGGCATACGTTCTAGCGGGTAACGGCCGAGCAGGACGACCCGATCGGTCAACCCACGCCGCCGGATCTCCTCGCGCACCTGCGGCGCAGCGCGGCCATCGCCGACGACAAGCCATCGCACGCCGGGCGTGTCGCGCAGCGCATCGGCCGCGTCCAGTATCGCGGGAAAATCCTGCGCTTCGCCGATATTGCCCGCGAACAGAATCTTGAAATCATCGGCATAGGGAGCGAGTTCCGGCGCAGCCTCGACGGGCGCGGCACTCCCCGTGTCGAAGATCGCTTCCGCCCAGCCGGGGAAATAGCGGATCTTGCCGGCCCCGCCGGCAAGCCTCGCCACCTTCGGTTCGAATGCGCGCGACTGCACGAGGATACGATCGCACTGCGCATAGACGAAGCGCACCAGCCTCCCCACGGCGCTGAGCAAGCGCGGCGATTTCACCACGCCGATCGCCGAAAGCGTATCGGGCCATAGATCGAGGATCCACATCAGCATTGGCGCGCGCTTCAGCCTGCGCAGCAGCGCTGCCGGTAACGCCGCCGTGATCGGCGACGTCTGGAAAACGAAGATCGCGTCGAACGGCCGGCCGCGCAGCTTCCATGTACCGACCAGCGACGCGCTGATTGCGAAGCTTAGATAGTTGAGCATGAGCCACAGGCTCGATTGCCCCCGTGGAATGACCGGTACCCGTATGACCGGCACATCGCCGAAGCGATCGAACGCAGCCGGATCGGCACGATAGGCCGGGAAGATATATCCTTCCGGATAGTTAGGTTTGCCCGTCAGTACAGTTACTTCATGGCCACGCCTTACAAGCTCCGCAGACAGGTCGTTGATCCGAAAATTTTCTGGCCAGAAATATTGACTGACGATAAGTAGACGAAGCGCTCTTTCAGAATCCGGTTCCCGCCTATTCATCTTGATCAAGCCGGCACTAGTACGAAGCTGTCCCGTCGGATCGCCTTGATCAACAGCGCGCGCAATGGCGTAGAGATGCGCTCAGCTCGGCCGATGCGACTGTCGGTCACGCGATAACCCGCCTCGGCGAAGAGTGCTCGCCATTCTTCATGAGATCGGAACCGCACGCCAACCCCAAAGGTGTTAGCCTTGAACGCAGGAACGAAATCGGAGATTCTCTTAGCGATGGCTGATAAAAGCCGGCTCGAAGTTATTTCATATATCAGCCGACCTGATAAGTTCAACGCATAGGATTGATAGATATATTCATTGACGAACAAGTAATCTACTTTGCCGCGCCACGCCCTCAGAGCCTTGATCTGAAGCTGACGCGTTTCCGCTTCAGTGGCGCCGACGAGATGGTGCAGGATCAGATTGAACGTGACCACGCCTTCGTCGCCGTCCGCAATCGGCGAGAGCGCATCGCCGATGCGGCCATCGACCCCCAGCTTTCGGCATTCCTCAATCGAGCGCGGATCCATGTCGATCACCCGCGTGCTTTCGCCCGCCATTTCCGCCAGCTGCCTGGCGAAAAATCCACAACCGCCCCCGATATCGACCACTCGCTTGCCGCCACGGCCGCTGCCCAGCATATCGCGGAAATCCCTGACCTGATCATCGACGAATTCATCGTGATAAAAGGCTTCGATCTGCTCGGCGGAAAGCTTCGTCTGAATGACCATATCCTTGAAATCCCATACTCTTTCAGACAGACGCCATGTTAGACCAAAGGGGCATCGCGCGGAACGCGGCGGCTCTCAATATTCCCTCCACACCACTCTCCGAACATAGTCCGTATAACTATGCAGGATGCGCACCACCTTGGCCGACACGTTTGGCATTGAATAATCGGCAACTAGGCGCAGGTCGCGCTGCTCGCGACGGCCCTGCGTCGCCAGGATCGCCATGGCCTGCTGCACGCGTTCGAGGCTGAGGCCGGTCATCATCACCACCCCCTCCTCCATCCCTTCGGGCCGTTCGTGCGCCTCGCGGATGTTGACCGCCGGGAAGTTCAGGATCGACGATTCCTCTGTGATCGTGCCACTGTCCGAAAGCACGATGCGCGCCGATTTTTGCAGCCGCACATAATCGTGGAAGCCGAGCGGCTTTCCAAGCCGGACTTGGGGATGGAACGAGATACCGGCCGCATCGATCCGGTTCTTGGTTCGAGGATGCGTCGAGACGATCACGGGCCGGTCATAGGTTTCGGCAACATGGTTCACGATTTCGACCAGGCGAAAGAAGGTTCGATCGGACTCGATATTCTCCTCGCGATGCGCGCTGACCACGAAATAATCCTGTTCGGCGAGGCCAAGCCGCTCGAGCACATCGGACGCGTCGATCCGGTCCATATAGTGGTGGAGCACCTCGAACATGGGGCTGCCGGTCTTGATTATGCGATCGGGCGGCAGCCCCTCGGCAAGGAGATACTCGCGCGCGATATCGCTGTAAGTCAGGTTCACGTCAGCGGTGTGATCGACGATCCGGCGGTTCGTCTCCTCCGGCACGCGCGCGTCGAAGCAGCGATTGCCAGCCTCCATATGGAAAATCGGCACGCGGCGGCGCTTGGCGGGGATCACCGACAGGCAGCTGTTGGTATCACCGAGCACGAGGAGCGCATCGGGCCGCTCCACTTTTAGCACGTCCTCCATGGCGATCAGGATATTACCGATCGTAGCCGAGGCGCTGCCCTTGGCGGCCTCGAGGAAGTGATCCGGCTTGCGGATGCCGAGATCGTCGAAGAACACCTGGCTCAGCTCGTAATCATAGTTCTGGCCAGTATGGACCAGAATATGATCGCAATGCGCGTCCAGCGCACACAGCACTCGCGACAGGCGGATGATTTCCGGTCGCGTGCCGACCACGGTCATCACCTTCAGCTTCTTCATGGCAGTCAGACTTTCATGGCGACGGTGTCGGGCCGGGCGCGGTCAAAAATCTCGTTCGCCCACAGCATGACGATCAGTTCGTTGTCGCCGATGTTGGTGATGTTATGCGTCCAGCCCGGAATCGTTTCCACGATCCGGCCCTCATGCCCCTCCACGACGATCTCGTGACGCTGTCCGCTTTGAAGATCGCGGAAGCCGAAATGCGCACGGCCAGAAATGACGAGGAACTTCTCGACCTTGCTATGGTGATAATGATCGCCACGCGTGATGCCGGGGCCGGCGGTGAAATAGGAGAATTGGCCGCTATCAGAAGTCTTCAGCATCTCGACGAAGCGGCCGCGCAGATCGGCGTGGATCGGCACTCTGTAGTCGAACAGATCGACCGGCAGATAGCTCAAATAGGTGGAATACAGGGCGCGCGTCAGCCCTGTGCCGACGCGCGGTGTCGTCAGGGTGCCACGGCTCTCCGGAAAGCTGCGGATAATCTCCGCCAGCTCGCCCACGGTCGTCTGATAAGCGGGCGTCACCTCATGATATCCGGTTGAGACGCCCTGCTCGATCAAGCGCAGGAACACTTCAACGACATCGTCGACATAGACGAGCCGCAGCGTTGCGCTCGGGTCATGAATCTCGATCGTCTCGCCACGCGCGACGCGATGGCAGAAGGTGGCTACTGCGGAATTATAATTGGGCCGCGCCCATTTGCCGAACACATTAGGCAAGCGAAAGATCGCGATCGGCGCGCTCGAAGCCTCGCCATGCGTAAGCAGGACCGCCTCGGCCGCGACCTTGCTGTTGCCATAAGGCTGATCGCGATCGGCCTGGATAGAGGAGGAATAGATGATCGGCGCTGGATTGCCGGCCTCAGCCAACATGGTGCAAAGTTGACGGGTCAGTCCCACATTGCCGGTTTCAAATTCCGCCACATCGGCGGGACGATTAACTCCTGCCAGATGGACGACGAGTTCCGCCTCGCGCACGGCGTTCAGCCAGCTCTGCGCGTCGGTATCGCGGCTGATCGCCAGCACCGTATGACCGACTTCGCCAAGGCGCACTGCCACGTTGCGCCCCATGAAGCCGTTCGCGCCAGTAACCAGGACCTTCATGCGTAGGCATCCTCGGAAATCGGTTCGTTGCGCAGCACGCGATGGATCAACGGCAGCTTGAGCAGCAACTCCTTCATGCCTTCGACGTCGAGCCGACGAGTATTGTGCGAATTATATTCCTCGCCCTGGCTCAGCCGCGCTTCGCCTTGCTCGACAAACTTGTCATAGTTGAGGTCGCGTCCGTCAGGCGGTACGCGGAAATAGTCGCCCATATCGTCGGCGACTGCGCGCTCCTCGCGGCTCAGTAGGGATTCGAACAGTTTCTCGCCATGACGGGTGCCGATGACGCGCACTTCGTGGTCGTGCCGGTGAAGCAGTTCCTTCATCGCTGCCACGAGTGTGTTGACGGTCGCCGCCGGCGCCTTCTGGACGAAGATGTCGCCGTTGTTGCCGTGGGTGAAGGCATAAAGCACCAGCTCGACTGCATCGTCGAGTGTCATCATGAATCGCGTCATGTTGCCATCGGTAATGGTGATCGGGCGCCCAGCCAGCATCTGATCGACAAACAGCGGGATCACCGATCCACGCGACGCCATCACATTGCCGTAACGGGTACCGCAGATAACGGTGCCGGTGCCCTCCAAATTGCGCGAGGACGCGACCATCACCTTTTCCATCATCGCCTTGCTGATACCCATGGCGTTGATCGGATAAACAGCTTTGTCCGTCGACAGGCAAACGACACGCTTCACGCCAGCGGCGACGGCCGCGGTCAAAACATTCTCGGTGCCGAAGACATTGGTGCGCACCGCCTGCATCGGATGGAATTCGCAGCTCGGCACCTGCTTCAGCGCCGCGGCGTGGAAGACATAATCTACCCCGCGCATCGCCGGCGCCACGCTGCGCTCATCACGCACGTCGCCCAGATAGAATTTTATCCGCGAGCTGTTGTACAGCTTGCGCATATCGTCCTGCTTCTTCTCGTCACGGCTGAAGATTCGGATCTCGCGCAGGCCGGAATCGAGGAAGCGACGCAGCACTGCATTGCCGAAGGAGCCAGTACCGCCGGTGATAAGCAGAATCTTGTTTGTGAACATTCTCTTTCCTTAATCAGGCGGCGAGCGCGGCGCGCACCATGGCCTCCTTGATGTCCGGCGCCGGATAATTGATGAGCACCGCGCGATAGGCGCCCTTGAACACGAATAAGCTGCCGGCAGCCGCTCCGACCACGCCGACCTCGCGGATCAGCGCCTCGATATCGTCCAATGATCCAGCGCCACCCAGGAAAGTGACCGGCACGCCCACCGCCTCTCGAACCCGCGTGGCCAACGTCAGATCGTAACCTTTCATCGTTCCGTCGAGATCGATTGAATTCACCACGATCTCGCCGGCACCGAGCCGCGCCGCTTCCTGGGCGAAGGCGATCGGATCAATCTTGTGGGCACGTTTCGCATTGCGTGTGCGCAGCTCATGGCCGCCAAGCATCTTCTTGCGGACGTCGAGTACTACCACGACACTTTGCCGCCCGATCTCGGCCGCAATTTCGGCGATTAGCTCCGGCCGTTCGACCGCCGCCGCACTAATGGCGACTTTCTCGACGCCCAGGCCGATGATCCGTTTCGCCTGCGCTGCGGTCCGTACCCCGCCGCCGTAGCAAAGTGGCATACGGCATTCTGCCGCCAGATGCGCGATTACGGCGTAGTCGGGCTCTACACCGTTCGCAGTCGCATCGATATCGAGCACAACGAGTTCATCACTCTCCTTCTCGTTGAAGATTTTAACCGCATTGATCGGATCGCCGACATATTTGGGATCCTTGAACCCCACGGTCTTCACCAAGCCGCCTTCATGGATCAGCAAACAGGGAATGATGCGCGGTCGCAACATGTCAGAGCTCCGCGAGGTTCTTGCGCCGTGCGAATAGGTCATTGTCGAACGGGAACGCCGTCATCATGCAGGATTGCCTTCCATCAGAGCTGCCCGCCACTTGCCATAGGCCGTTACCGTGCCGGCAACGGCATCGTCGATATGTCTCATCCGCGCAGAGACAAAATTGCGAATAAGCGGGACAGCTTCGCGCTCGCCGTCCCCCACCCACCAGATCGGATGGGTCAGTAGCTGAACCGCCGTTCCTGCGGCAATCGCCGGATGATCCAGCGGGTGGCCATAATGCCACCCGCCATTGCTATCGGAGATATAGGCGATCTCAGAGAAGAACGCGGGCTCATAAGTGTGTCGCCGGCCGGCAAATCGTCTGGAGAGATTGAGAAGCTCCGGTGCGGGACGATGGAAGGATATCGTATCAACCGGACGCCCGGTCAGCGTGGAAAGGATATCGCACTCGCGCTCGGCGGCGACGTCGAGATCGCACGCGGGATACTGCGTGGCATCGAAATGCAGGCCGATCTCGTGCCCACAGTCCATAATTTGGGTCATCAGCGCCCGGCTCTTCGCCGATGCCGGGTTGTATATGTCCGTCGACAGTAGCACGAAATAGGTCGAGGTAACGCCCATCTCTCCCTCGACCTGAGCCATTGTGGCCGCATGCTCCAACGAAAGGTCGACGTCGTGCCGGAGATACATGCAGGGCTCCTCCGGTCGCAAATCCTGCAACCTGACCGAGGAATAGCCGTTATCGCGAAGACGAACGAGGAGTGACCGATAGCGGTCAAGCACAAAACCGCTCAACGCATTAGTCAGCATCCGCCAACCTCTTCAAAGCGGCGCGGGTCCGGCGGAACTCGGCATCCGCCTGCGCCGGCGCTCCCATGACCGTCATGCCATCCGGCACGGGCTTAACGACCACCGCTCCCAGGCCAACGACCGCATCCGCACCAATCGTCACCTGATTCATGATGGTCGCGGAAGGCGCAATCCATGCGCGATCGCCGATCTTGACGCTGCCACCGATCATCGCTTCGGCGATAATCGCCACGTCCTCGCCAACTATCACATTATGCGCGACATGGACCTGGTTATCGATGCGAGCACGGGCGCCGATAATGGTGGGATTGAGCGTTCCGCGGTCGATGCTAGTGTTTGATCCGATCTCGACGTCGTCACCGATCACGACGCCGCCGACATGGGGGAACTTCTCCAGTTCCCCTATCTCGTTCCGCTCGTAGCCGAAGCCGTCAGCGCCAATCACGGTGCCGCCGGCAATCGTTACGCGACTACCAAGGCGGACATCCTGCATCAGCGACACATTGGGCCCGATCACGCATTCCGCACCAATGACACAGCCCGGTCCGATCAAGCAGAAAGGGCCGATCGAAGCGCTAGGATCGAGCTGGGCCGTTTCATCGACCACCGTCGTAGGATGTACGCCTGCAGGCGGACGGGCCGGCGCGAAGAAGTGCTTCACGGCACGCATAAACGCGAGCCGCGCGGCAGGAACGACTATCAGCGTCGTGTCCTGCAAACCCCGCAAGGTATCGACGGCGCTCTCCTCGCAGATCAACGTAACGCCCGCGAGCTTACCGCGAAGCTCACTCAGCCGCTCCTCGGTGAGAGGACGCGAAAGAAAGCTGAGCCCATTTGGCTTGAGAGCATCCAAGGCACTTGGTGCGGTGATGCACCGATCCGCATCGCCAAGAACGGCGCCCTCCGGCCAAATCTTGTCCCGGATATCCCGGGCGTTAGGAGAATTTCCCACCATTGCCCCTCTTCGCACTGTCGTTGATCATCGCGACCTGCCGCTTACACCCTAGAGATCAGCAAAATTCCTGAGCAGCATCGCGCCGAAATGATGACTTTTCTCGGGGTGGAACTGCACCCCCCAGACATTGCCACGCCGCACCGCGCACGCGAATGGCGCCCCATAGGTCGCAGTGGCCGCCTGGTCGGCTGGATCGGCACATGCGTAATAGAAGGAATGGAGGAAATAGAAGCGGGCATCCCGCTCCAGCCCCTGGAACAACCCTCCACCATTCGATAAAGGTTCGACATCGTTCCAGCCCATGTGCGGCAACGGCAGCTTCTCCGGCAGCGGCATTGAACGAAAATGCCGCACCGTACCCGGAATCCAGCCAAGTCCCCGCCCGCGCCCTTCCTCACTGCTGTCAGCAAGAATCTGCATGCCGACGCAGATGCCTATCACCGGCACCTTGTGGCCCACCACCTTCTCCTCGAGCAGCGGACGCATGCCAGACACCTCTAGCAATTCCATGGCGTGATCGAACGCACCCACGCCGGGCAGCACGATCCGCTCAGCATCCGCGAGCTCGGCGGCGGTGCGCGCTGCCTTGGCAGGCACGTTCATCCGCTTGTACATGTTGAGGAACGCCCCGATGTTCCCCAAGCCGTAGTCGACAATGGAGATCAACGGATGATCGCCCGCTGGATACCAGCCATACGAAGAATCCTTGCGCCCAGATCCATAATCATCTTGTCGTTCTTGTAGTCGCGGAAGGTCTTGTTCGGGCCGTCGTGCAACGCCCGGAGCTCGGCGACCGAGATGCCGAGTTTGGTCGCGATATATTCAAAATCCTCGGCAATGGTCTCTGGATCATAGGCGGGAACGGCTACCTTCCCAAGCGCCTCATCCCGCGTCATCTGACCAGTGAGGATCAGACTCGAAAAATGCGCGCGGCGCTTGTCGTATCCGAACTTGGTCGGCAGCCAGTAGCTTTCATAGAAGCGGGTGAAACGCGATTCATAGTGCTTGTGAGCGTAGCGCTGCCATCCGAACCGGTCGATCAGCTCCTGCATCGCCGCCTCCTTACGGAAGGGAATGTAGTTGAGTGGCTTCACGACACGCACGCCCTTGGCAAAGCGATACCACACTTTGAAGCGCAGCACTCCCGCCAGAGGAAATTTCTTGAGCGGTCGAGTGCCGAATCGGCGATGGATGTCCTTCAGCTGGCGCAGGTCGGACGCGTGATAGTGCCATTCTAGCGGCTCGCGCACACATTCGGTGGAATAGTTCGCGCCGGTCAGAATGTAGGTCACTTTGTTCTTCGCGGCGAAGTTATAGAGTCCCGCAAAGAACGCATGATCCTGCGGCGTGTCCAGATGCGGTACACTCGCCTTGAAAAAGGCAAGCTGCAGGTCACGCATTTCTGGCCAGTCCACGACTTCCGTGAAAAGATCGAGGTTTAACCCGTCCACCAGCCTTTCTATGTTGTTGACCGCCTGCTGAGAATTCCACCCCGCATCAACGTGATAGAGTAACGGACGAAGGCCGAATCTTTCCTTGGCTATGTACGTAACATAACTACTGTCGACTCCGCCGCTGAGGCCGATCAGGCAATCATGATCACGCTCTCTGCCATCGCGCTTGATCTGCTCGACCTGCGCCATAATCTCACGCTCCCCGCGCTCGTCGGGGTGCCAATTTGGCAGGATGTTATCATAATAGTTGTTACAATAATCACACCATCCACGCTCGTCGAACACTATGCTCGAGTCACTCGTATCCATGATGCAGTTGTTACAAATTTGATATGGACGCACGTTGTCTCTCGCGTAAGGCATTAACGCTTGAATTTGTCGCGACTTCTCGTTGCGATGTCACCCCTTAGGATCCAGACCCAAAATCGGCAATGCCTTGGATCGCCCGAAGAGGCGCACCGGCAAGAAGCACGGCGCAGACGTGTAGCTGAAGCTACGCGCAAGCAAGCAACGCCGACCAGCGGGCTCCTGAACGCGAACGCGCAGCAACGAGCGGATTTTGGCGCATGGCGTTATCGCTCGTCAGTCACGATGCTATCCGCATCGCTCTCTCCTCACTCCTAGCTCTGCGCCAAAATCAGTTCAGTCCAGGGCCTTGCCGGTTATGGGTCTGGATCCCAGCATCGTTCGCCGACCCGAGAAAGCGCGAGGTCAGCGCCTGGTCAAACTTCGCCTCTCGGACCATAAAAGCGGAACAGGGCCAGCCATGCCAACCCGCCGAACGAGACCAGGAACGTCGATAGATGCACGTTGGTCAACGTGAGCCCGACCGGCACCATCAATACGAGCACCAGTTGCCGATTCCATTTCGCCGAGAGTTGGTCCAAAAACTTAAGATAGAAAGCCAGAACAATCGAAATCACCAGTACGCCAAACCAGCTCGCAGCGGCCACCCCCTCACCCACAAATGGGTTAGCGTTAAGATTCACGCGACTGTAGAAACCATAATACTCCGCGCCGACTATCTGACCTAGGACGGGCCAGAACTGATCAAGCCGAAAGGTGGCAGGCGGCGGCAAAATGAGATTCAATCCGGACAGGTTGCTCCACCAAGTATATCCCTTGACCGAAAACACGTCGTAATATTGAGCAAACGTCTGCGCAGGAATGGATATAGACCTAAGCAGAATAAGATCCGCAAGGAAGCGCACAAACCGCGTTGAACTCGTCAGCAGGGCGCTAACGAGACATATCATTACCATACCCGCAGTGAAGTGGTAGAGTTTCAGGCCAGACCAACGGAACGCGGCGGCTGTGACAAGCATGGCCAAGGGAATAACCAGCGATATCTTGGACGCATCGACCATGTATGACATGATCATACCCAGTATTCCCAATATCACCAGCGGCCACCGGGAAGGGCGCGCCGCCCCAATCGCGATCAACAGAGGGGCGAAAATAGAGCCGTAGTAGGTGCGCAGATAGCCCGTAACCCCGACGGTCCGATCTGCAGCGACGAATCGTTGGACGTAAACATCATCTATGCCAGCAAAGGTCATGATGTCATTGAAAACATACCATATAACAACCGTACTTAAAGCAAATAGAATTGCAATGACACTTACCAATAGGTATCCAGGCTCAAATCCGTCGCTTGGATTCTCCACATGAGATTTATTAGTTATATGGCATATCAACAGAAAGCCGATCGAGAAAGATGCCAGGCTTGGTATGTATTCTCCCGCCCCCTTTGCACCAATCATCATTGTGATTGCCATAGTGGGCACATACAAGAAGGCGTACATGAACCATATGATTATGGAGGATGGCCTGTTGAATTTTGAAGGAAGAAAAAGCGATACTATAGCAACGGACAAATATATAAATGATAATTCATAAAAATTGAGATCACTATATATCAGACCAGTATAGCCCCATTCCAAACTGATGTAACTCCAGTACACCTGCCTGAATGTTATCAAATATACCAAGCCAATAATCATATTGACGGTCCGGCCGATACTGAAGATCGACTCCTGACATCCGATCGCGCTGCAATCTGGCGTCGACTCGATTATTCCGATTTCCGGACCGCTCATGAAGATGCAACTCCCTGCTCGCCGATAGGCGAGCGCCCCGCCAACCCCTGCATGACAAGAGACTGATATTCCGCGAAAACTCTTGGCCAATCCCACATTGCGCTTAACCGCCGCACACCATTGGTGACGAGCGAGGCGCGCACCTCTTCGTCTTGCCAGACGCGCTCCATTGCCGCCAGGATCGACAATGGGTCCATCGGGTCGCAATACAGCGCAGCCTCGCCGCAGACGGCGTGCGCAAAATCCATATCTGATGTGACGATCGGCTTTCGATGATCCATCGCCTCGACATAGGGGAGACCGAAGGTCTCGAGCAACGTCGGCATCAGCAGCGCGTCGCAAGCCTGGTAGAGCGCCGGAATATACTCGGCGGAGACGCGGCCGACGTTTATCAGAACGTCGTCTAGGTTGCCGCACTTGATCCGATCCAGAAACCGCCCTGCCGCTTCATGCTCCTTCGGATCGATCGTCAGCACGATCACGACATCGACATCGCGCGCCTTGAGTTCCGCGGCGACGCGCTCGAGGATATCAATATTCTTATGAGGATAGTAATTCGCCGGATACACGAACTTGAATCGGCCTTTCGGCAGGTCGAATACAGATTTTTTCGACGATGAGGCCTCGGCCACGGTCACCGCGGCAGGAACCAGAACCACATTGTCTAAACGATAGCGCGCCTCGAGACGGCTCTTCATTGCCTGTGTTTGAGCCATGATTACGGCGGCTCTTCGCAAATACGCCTCAAAAAAATGGAGCTTCAATCTGAAGAACACCTTGTCTCGTAAAGGCAGCTTCCCCCATATCGCATGATTCGGATATACGGCGAACGCCCAATCGAAGTTGTACACTTGATGCACGTCCGTTGGGATAACAATATCCCCGAAATTCAATATAGCATCTATCCCGAGATTGTTCAAAAGGTTTGGCATGATGAATCGATATAGCGGCAGCGTTGCTAAATTACTGTGCGCCCAGCGCGGAATATCAATTATCTTGATATTATCAGATTCAAAACTAGCATAGCTGCATCTATCTGGCGTCAGGACAAAATAGGTATCATCTGGCTCGCTCTCGGCCAGGAGACGAAGATAAGTATCAAATATAATCTTCCCACCACCGACTTTTGACTTCAGCCCATTCACCAGAATGTTCGACAAAACACTCTCCTGTTTTAGGCGGAAGCGCGCTCGATCCGGCTCGTGGATTCGGATTGACCGGTCACCTTCCCCACGAGCGTATCCCAGTCAAGAACCTCCTCGAAGGTTCGCCGGGCGCCGGCGGCCATGGACGCCAGACGCTCCGGATCGGAAACCAGCTCCTCGATTATTTCGGCGAGCCGATCGGCGCGTATCTCGTCGCGTGACAGCTCGATGATATTGTCATGCGCGTTCATATAAGACGTATCCTGCGCGCCGAAATTGCCGACGACCAGCGGCAATCCCATGGACACCGCCTGGACCCAGAGGCTCGACTGGCTGGCAGGAAAGATGGCGAGATCGGCCATGTCCATGAAGCGGAACAGGCCCGCGTTGTCCTGCCACCCGACGAAATGAATGCGCGGGTCATCGCCTGCGACCTCCCGCAACATGGCTGCATATTCCTCCTCACCGATATTTGCCGCGCCTACAATCACGAGCTCGATTGGCTGATGCGGCAGCCTCCGCACAGCCTCTATCAGCAACTCGGTGCGCTTGAGCTTGGCGAACTTCCCCCCCGAGAAGATCACCTTTGTCTCGGGCGCTATCCCCAGCTCTTTACGCAGGGCGCGGCCTTCCTCGCGTCGAGCGATCTCGATGCCACTATCCATATCCGCCCCTAAAGGGAGCAATGTCATCTGATCCCAGCTTACCCCATAAACCTCATTAAGAAAATCTCCGGATCCAGGAGTGACTGGATAAATCGCATCAAGATATGGCAATCCACGATATAATATAAATTTACGCAGTACGCCATGAAGTATCTTTATGGATGCCCAATTTTTTCCAGAATTGCTGTAGTCAGCGTGATAATCCATTACAAATCGAACATGTGGATTTCGCTTTTTGTAACGAACAACCTCAAGCATATCCGGCATGATATCGAGCATGAATATCATGTCCGGCGCCACTTCTTTGATGGCTTCCTTGACACCCCGATAGGAACGGAGTTTATGAAGTAAATTCATCCGAAATTGGGCACGTATTACTTTCAAATCGTCAATGTAATACACCATACCTGGCTTCGTCGCATCGTGCCGATTAGCAATAAAGTCAAAAACTGATTCGTATGTTGAAGTAAATATCGTCACCTGGTGACCGTGTTTACGAAAATATTTCACAAGAATGTTTTCTTGGGAACCGATATTTTCATCAAACAGGTCACACATGATGAGAATTTTCAACGAACCGCCTCCACCGATAGCATATCGGATTGCCCATCTGAGCTAGTAACTTGCAATGAGACTCAGTTAGTCAAATGTTGCTTTATCGACCTTCATTATCACGCTTACATCATTTGACGCCAAACACCCTCCAAGCGGACGAGCGTGATAACTGTACCGCGCGCGACTTCGACGTCGCCGCCGCTCCGCATTATCATCGAACTGCTATTGCGCAATATGAACGGCGCATCGGCAATGATCGAGATTCGTTGCCCCTCGAATCCGCCTTGAAGCTCCGTGATTGGACTAGATTCCTGTTTGCGGAACCAGCGCTTTGGCAGCACCGCCGGTGCGCTGCCCGCCGGCAGCGTCTGCGCGATCGATGTGCTGAACGGTGCTTTGGCAGTCACCGCATTGTCCTCGACGACTATACCGCTGCCGCCATCGTCGATGATCCCGGTCTTGGATGCCGTCACGACATTGTCGCGGCAGAACCCGCGGACCGCTGTCGGAGCGATGCTGATGCCAAATCGGCCCTCAGTCTCGTTGAAATGGATGATGGTGGTTGCCGCCGCGGAGTGGATTGCGTTCCCGGTTGCCCCCCTGATCCGATTTGAGGAGATTTCTGCCTTCGGTATCTTCGCCCCGCTCACCTCCACGCCGACGGCGAAATTCGCCACGTCGTTTCCCCGCACCGAGAACGCGTCCATCCAGGTGGAGGCGAACTGGCCCACGAAAATGCCGTGCGTGCCCTTCCCCGGTGTCGCGATGAGGCGATTGTCATGTACGGTGGCAGCCACGCCGTCGGCCAACCAGACCCCGGCACCGTCGCAATTTCGCATCAGATTATCCGCGACGATCGTACCGTCGCCCGGCTTTGGCGGTGCGGTTGTCTGGATGCTGGCGATCCCGTGGTGACAGGTATCGATAATGTTTCCCGAGATTACAGCATTGCCAAAGCCGCTGATTCCGATCGCCGCGGGGACGGCGCTTCCAGAAAACGGAAGTCGTCGGTCCGTATTGGTTCTCAGGATACGGTTTCCGGTAACGATCATGTCGTTGCAGGTCTGGAGATATATCCCGCATCCGTAGAAGAGCGTCTTTCCGTCAGTCCAGATGCTGCCGCTGACGTCCTCTATGACATTGCCTTCAATGTTCACGCCATTGATGCTGTCCGTCGGGGCGCTCAGATAAACCATGATACCGTAGCAGGGATAGCCGACGATGGTGTTATCCCTGACGATATTCCCATGCTGGGATTTACCTGCCGTCACCGTCTGACAACCGATCGCGACTCCGACGCCGCTGAAGCATTGATTGCCCTGGATCAGGTTTCGGGAGGAGGCACCCGCGACTAGAACATCGTATCCAGTCGTTGCCTGACGCTCGCTGCCATCGCCCTTCACGAGACTGTCGATGAAGCTGTTTCCGATGACGCGACAGTCGTTGCTGTCCGACAACAGCACGCCACCTCGCCGCATCGCGCTGAACTGGCAATCCTCCACCACGACGCGCCGCGCACCGACGATCACGATCGCCCATCCTTCGAACAGACTGCTCGTCGTGGCGCTCGGCGTGAGATGCAGCTGGCTGAAACCGCTATCATCCTGCTGCGTGATGAAGAGGTTTTCCTGCCGCCCTGTCTGGGGATCAAAGACGATGCGCGAAAGCGGGCCGAACCCGACGAGCCGCTGGCCTGGACGCTGCAGCGTGATCGACCGCGTGATGCGATAGTGCTTCAGCGCGGGCGGAACCAACACATGGGCGCCGGCGCTGAGCGCCGCTCTGAACGCATTCGTGTCATCGGCGCGGCCATCCCCGACAGCACCGAAATCCGTCACCGATACAACGGTGCCATGCGGAGGGAAATGCTTCAACGAGACGGATCCGGAGGCCGACATCGTCAACATTGCGCCCAACGACCCACGCCGTGAGACATCGATCAAGGGATGCTCCTTACGGTTCCTGGTTCCTGTCCGATCAGCGCTGCGCTCGCCACATACCCAGCCGCAAAATAGGCAACATATGCCGTGAATGTCACTGCCGAGAGGCAGGCCGTGGTCCACGTAAGGTTCAGAGGCCATGCCCAGGCCGCAACGAGCGCGGCAATCGTTCCCAGCAGATTGATTCCAGTGAACCAGTATCGCAGATACGGTCGAGTCGTCAGCGCAAAGACGCGAGCGACCGGCGCAACTGCAAGATTCATGATCGAGGCGGGCGCCATGATTGCGGCCAGCACGCCAGCCTCCCGCCATTCAGCACCAAAAATGAAGGCGAATAGGGTCGGGCTCGCGAACATGGCCGGAATGCCTCCGGCAAAGCCGAAGCCCATAATCAACAGAACGCTGCGAACGAAAAATGGACGCACGCGTTCCGGCGCCTGCCGCGCATCCTGCGCCAATTTCGCGTAGAAGACGTCGCTCAGGCTCCTGAATGCGAAGGCAACCGGCAGGTCCAGCGTACGGCGCATCATGAAAAAGAGACCGAGTCCCGACGCACCGAAGAGATAGGCCAGTCCGGCTGACTGGATGAAAGCGACGCTGCCGTCGATGACCTGAGAAGGAAGCAGAACCAGCGGGAACTGGCGATACCGGCGCAATGCATTCGGTACCGCCTCCTGCTGCAAGCCCCGAGGCGCGATATCTGATCCCGGCGCGGGCGATATCCGCGCCAGATGAAATGCATTTCCGATCCTTCCCAGAACCTCTCCGGCCGCGAGTATCCACCAGCTCGGCAGCAGCGCCCCGAGCGCGATCTGTGTCGCGCCGCGCACGACGTTCATCGTCACGCTGGCTTTTCCGATGACGACGGTCTCGTGACGGCGGATGCTCCAGTTCTGCAGCAGCTGGACCAAACCTTGGCTGGAGAGAAGTGCCATAAGCATCAATGGTGCGGTGAGGGGCAGGCCTCCGAACGCCGCCACCTGGAACAGAATCATCGCTGCCATGACCATGCCGGCAAGCGGTGTCAGCGCCAGCGCGAGCGTGAAAGCGCCCCTGGTCAGGGCTCGCGCATCATCGTCGGAGCTCGCTGCAGGTATGGCAAAATCATAGTTGAGGAATATGATCCCGACCGCTGTCACCGCGAAGGTGAAAAACAGGCCGTACAGTCCAAACTCATAGGGAGAATATATTCTCCCTATGAACGGTCCGGTCAGAAGGTACACGCTCTGGCCGATTGCTGTATATGCCATCATGCCGCCAACGCTGCGCGCAAACGGTGATTTACGGATATTTCTCCACGGGCGCATCAGTCGCCTTACCCGTTTGTAACTAGGCTTGCGCTGCCTTCAGCGCGGCCTCGACGATCCGATCCTGAAGTTCGGCGGACAGAAATGGGTGCATTGGCAAACTGACCGCCCTGGCGGCCGCCCACTCGGCGCGATCCTGCGACCCCGCCAGCCGGCAGAGTTCGACATAGGCGGGTTGGCGATGCAACGGGATCGGATAGTGGATTGCGGTAGGGATGCCGGCGGCCGTGAGGTGCGCGACAAACTTTGTGCGGTCCTCGACCAAGATTGTGAACTGGCCCCATACGGAGCTTCTGTCACGCCCCACCTGGATCACGTCGATGCCGGGCGCGCCCTCAAACATCGCCAGATAACGATCGCCGATACGGACCCGGGCCGCGACTTCCTCCTCGAAGGTCTCCAGCTTGGCGAGCAGGATCGCGGCCTGGATCGTATCCAGCCGCCCCCCTACGCCGACCCGGTCGTGCTGGTAGCGCTTGCTCTGGCCGTGGACGCGGATCTCGCGCATGGCCTGCGCGAGCGCGGCGTCGGTGGTGAAGATAGCGCCGCCGTCACCGTAGCAGCCGAGCGGCTTGCTCGGGAAGAAGCTGGTGCAGCCGATCGTCGACACGCCGCAACTGCGATGGCCCTTATAGGTCGCCCCGAAGCTCTGCGCCGCATCTTCGATCACCGTCACGCCGTGGCGCGCGGCGATTGCGTTGATCGCGTCCATGTCGGCGCACTGTCCATAGAGCGATACCGGGATGATCGCCTTGGTAGCCGGCGTGATCGCCCGTTCGATCAGACTCGCATCGATGTTGCAGTCCGCCAGGTCGATATCGACGAACACCGAGGTGGCGCCGACCAGCGCAATGACTTCCGCCGTGGCCGCGAAGGTGAAGGGCGTGGTGATGACTTCGTCGCCGGGCCCGACATCAAGCGCCATGAGGGCAATCAGCAGGGCCTCCGTGCCCGACGCGACGCCGATGCAATGCTCCACCCCGACATAGGCCGCCAGCCGCTGCTCGAGTTCCGCGATCTCCGGCCCCATGATGAAACGGCCATGATCGAGTACGGTGGCGATGCGGGCGTCGACTTTATGCTTGAGCGCGCGATACTGCGCCTTGAGGTCGATGAATTCGATCTTGTCAGTCATGCTCCACGCAGCTTTCCGTGCTTACCGTATAGGTGCGCTCGCACGCGCAGCGCACCTCTCCCTGACCGACGAGGCGCAGCCCGCACCGGCACATCCATCCTGCCCGCCGCGCCGGAACGCCGATCATAAGCGCATGGGGGACAACGTCTCGATTTACGACACTGCCGGCGCCGACGAAGGCATACTCCCCAATCGTGACGCCGCACACGATCGTACAGTTGGCTCCCAGCGTGGCGCCACGTTTTACGCGCGTAGGCCGGTACTCATCCTTACGCGAGACTGCCGAACGCGGATTGTAAACGTTGGTGAAAACCATGCTGGGCCCGCAGAACACATCGTCTTCCAGCGTCACGGCATCATAGACAGAGACGTTGTTCTGGATTTTGACGTTGTCACCAATGATCACATCATTGGCAACGAACACATTCTGTCCGAGCGAGCAGCCCGCCCCGATCCGCGCGCCTGCGCATACATGAGTCCAGTGCCAGATCCGTGTACCTTCCCCGATGACGGCGCCGGGATCGACGATCGCGGTTTCATGGGCTTTCACGCGGATCGCTCCAGTGGCAATGCGACCCGCGTGCCATCGCGCGCGGCACGATAGATGGCGGTCAGCAATTCCAGCGACTGCAAACCCGCTCGGCCATCCGTCTCCGGCTCCGCCTCGCCGCGCAGCACGTCGATGACGTTGCGATAATAGAGCGGGTGGCCGAAGCCGTACACCGAAGTGGTGTGATAGCTGGCTTCCTCGATGGCGGCATCGTCGGGGTGCGGTTCGGCGAAGCTCCATTCCTTCATTTCGTTCACCGCGACGCCACCGATGCGCGCAGTCCCTTTCTCGCCTAGGACAGTGATGCTCCCTTCAAGATTCTTGGGATAGGTCAGCATCGTCACGCTCAGACTGCCGAGCGCTCCAGAACGCCAGCGCAGGCTGGCAACCGCCGTGTCTTCCGCCTCGATCTTGCGTGCCAGCGTTGCCGAATAAGCTTGGACGCTTTCCACCGGCCCGATCAACCAGCTCAGCAGGTCGATGTAATGGCTTGCCTGATTCATCAGCGCGCCCCCATCGAACTCCCAGGTTCCGCGCCATTTGGCAGCGTCGTAATAATCTTGCGGGCGGGTCCAGAAAACGTTGAGAGCTACCAGATAAATACGTCCGAAACGGTCCGCCTCGATTGCCCGCTTGAGCATCTGCAGCGTGGCGTTGCGACGGTTCTGCTTGACTACGAACAGCCGCACGCCGGCCTCGTCGCACTCGCGCACCATGCGCAACCCGTCCGACCAGCGGGTCGCCATCGGCTTTTCCGACACGACATGGCGGCCGCTACGCGCGACGGCGATGGCCTGCGCCGGATGAATGCCGCTGGGCGTCGTCAAGATCACGGCATCGGCCGTCGTGGACGCCAGCATCGCATCGAGCGAGTCATGGCATGTCGCGCCGGACCGCTCGCCTGCCGCACGCAGGGCGGCAGGATCGATGTCGCACACATCCACCAGCTCAGCATCCTCAGCGAGCGCGCCCAACGCATCGAGATGATTCTTGGAAATGCGACCGCATCCGACCAGGGCGAAGCGGACTTTGCGACCCTTTATGGGAACAAATGCTGTCATGCGATTACGCCTTCACCACATTGGCCGCGGCCGGAAGCCGTCCGCGGCTATCAATGACCAGTGAAGCACGTGCGATAAGCTCATAATCAAATCGATCGTGATCGGTAGCGAGCAGGAGGCAATCGAAATCCGCGATGTTTGCCTCGGTCAGAGTAATGCTGGAAAGGTCGAAATGATGCTCCCGCGTCTCCGGGAAGATCGGGACATGCGGATCGTAATAGCTTACATCAGCACCGGCATCGCGCAGCTTCTCCATCAGGACGATGGAAGGAGATTCACGCATGTCGTCGACATTCTTCTTGTAGGCGATACCAAGTACCAGTACCTTGCTACCCTTCAACGGCTTGGAACGCTCGTTGAGAGCCGCGACAAGCTTCATCATAACATAATCGGGCATGGCCGAATTGACCTCCCCGGCAAGCTCGATGAAACGCGTATGCACGCCATATTCGCGTGCTTTCCACGTCAAATAGAAGGGATCGATCGGAATGCAGTGGCCGCCCAACCCTGGCCCCGGCTGATAGGCGGTGAAGCCAAATGGTTTCGTAGCAGCGGCGGCGATCACTTCGTGGATGTCGATGTCGAGCTTGTCGGCGACAATCTTCATTTCATTGACTAGACCGATATTCACCGCGCGATGAATGTTCTCAAGCAACTTGGTGAGTTCAGCTGCTCGAGTTGAGCTAACTGGAACCAATTTATCGATCACTTTACCATATAATGCCAGGCCGACATCAAGGCACGCGGGCGTCATGCCGCCAACGATCTTCGGGATCGTGTTAGTGCTGAAGTTGGGATTGCCGGGATCTTCGCGTTCAGGCGAGTAGATCAGGAACACGTCCTCGCCGATGGTAAAGCCCCTGCGCTCGATCCGCGGCGCCAACTCCTCCTCCGTCGTGCCCGGATAAGTCGTGCTCTCGAGCGACAGGATCTGGCCTGGACGCAGAAACGGCAGGAGTGATTCCAGCGTATTGAGAACGAACGACAGGTCCGGCTCACGGTGTTTCGTCAATGGAGTGGGCACGCACAGGATAAGCGCATCCGCTTCCCCGATTCGCGAGAAATCGGTTGTGGCACTGAACCTCCGCGAGCGCGCGGCGGCAACCGCGGAGGATGGAATATGCTCGATCAGCGTCTCGCCGGCGTTGAGGCGCTCGACCTTACCGGGATGGATATCGAAACCGAGGACCGGGTAGCCCACTTCGGAGAAGCGCAGGGCCAGCGGCAAACCGACATATCCCAGGCCAATGACGCCTATGACCGCCGACTTATTTTCCATTTTCAAAGATATTTCTAGTTTACCCATAGCCCCTCAGATACTATAATAAATAATCTCAAGGATTATTTTGCACCAAATCCAGTAACCATGGTGACAAATGTACGAACGATGATTAGACTATCAATCCACAAAGAAAAATTTTTAATATAATAGAAATCGTAATATAATTTACTTCTCACATCATCGACATTCGTTACATGTCCTTGCATGATTTGCGCCCAGCCGGTGATTCCTGGCCGCACCACATGTCGATAGCGATAGAATGGGATCTCGGATTCATACCAACTCGACAGAACCCGCGCTTCGGGTCGGGGGCCGATCCAACTCATCTGCCCCCTGAGGACATTGATGATTTGCGGCAGCTCGTCGATGCGGGACCGGCGCAGGAATTTACCCAAAGAGGTAATACGATCGTCGTTGGCGCGGGTGATCGCTTCGTCTCGGCCCTCCTCATCACCCGGCGCTTTGATACGCATGGTCCGAAACTTGTAAACGATGAACGGCTTACCACGAAACCCGACGCGTTGTTGTTTGAAAATTGCAGGCCCGGGTGAATCGAAACGAATCAGGATCGCCACAACGATCAACAACGGCGACAGCAGAACGAGCGCCACGGCCGCCGCAATCCGATCTGCCAGATGTTTGGGGGCCATATACGCATATGGGGGCGACAAAGTGCCAAAACTGGTTTCAGACAAGTGCTCGAGTTCGACGCGGCCGGTTAGCGATTCCGCCAGATGCTTGCTGTGGTAGACAGGAATCCCCGACAGTGCGAAATCCGCGATGCGCCGTTCCCACTCGACAGGAAGGTCCGCACGAAGATCGACGGCGATGGCATCCATTTCTGAGACTTGCTGTCCCGGGTTCTCCAACGGAACCCAATCGACACCTTCGATATCCAAAAGTGCGTCGTCTTCTCGCAACAGGGCACCGATGGTCAGGCGCTTACGTCCGAAAACCTGCGCATATCCAAGGTAAAATATGCCAACGGCGCAGATATATGCGCCAATCAAAATCCATCGGCTGTAATCCAAGCGCAGCAGTAAAAATACTGCAAATACAATTCCAAATGTTACCGAAAAACTAGGAATAATTGCCGAAGCCTTTTCGACTCCTGGATAGCGCCCAAGATTCCGGGCCAATATGATACCAGAAAATATTCCTACCAAACTCCCCCAGAAGGCATACGCCGTCACAAAAAAAACTTGTTCCGCTTGTGGCATAAAGATCGCACGCGCGGCAATCGGCAGAATGGCTGCGACCACGCCCCAAAACATCTGCCATCGCAGACGATGCCAATGACTATGATGCGACAGGATACTGGAGGTCATATTGCACGGGCGTTCGCCAACTACTCCATGGTGGTGCGGAGCAAAGACCGGAACATTAATCGTTGTGACCGGACAGGACTCTTACGGACATCAACGTTTACTCCGATGCTCGATCCTCGCTCCTCATCCGAGACAAGGCCGCGTAGGCGGAAGCGGTACTGATAGCTCTAGGCTGTCCTTCCCCGCAGCCATCGGCCTTTACCGATAGTTTCCTCCCGATGTCGAGGATGAAACTTTCAGCGGCATGGTTTCTTGCGCGACGGAGCGCAGTCGCGTCAGCGAGATGATCGTAGCGGGATAGAAGCGACCCTGGCTGAGCCGGCCAGCGCCGGCAAATCCTCATAGATGCATTGCCGCGTCCCGCACTCCGCGCAGCGATACATGTTCGGCGATCAGCCGCTCCGACTACCGACCGACGCTACGCGCTTCATCCTTCGAGATCGAGCGCCGCACGAGCGGTTGGCAGCACCGGCTGATATTTCGCCGAAGCGAAAAGCAGTTCCTCGACTGCCCCATCTCGACGTTGACAGGCACGTGCGGCTAATATGCTCTTCATGCCCGCGACCGTTTCGATCACCGCGCGGTTCTGCGGCAGCTTTGCAATCTAGCAACCTCCGCTGTTTCTAGGCGGCGTGGACAAATTGCCTAGAGGCGGGCTTTCCAAGTGTCTTCGGGATATTTGATGATTTGTCGCCGCCATATCCAAACGGCGAAAGCAAACATGATTGCTCCGGTCGCTATACCTGCGACCCATCCCTTCTGCTGACTATGAAAATAGGCCACCAGAATACTGGCAATGGCCGGAGCAGATAGGGCGAGCCAATCCCGTCGGGTCACTTTCCTCATTGGGCGTAATCAGCAGCAGGAACGATGAGAGACAACGCCATCCAGGACTGTCGTTTCGTCAACACATGAGGCGCAGGCGATCAACGACCAGGCTGCGCTCCCAGAACACCGTTCGGTCCGCCGGGAACATTCGGTTCCCCACCATTCTGCATCTGCTGCTGCATCTGCATCTGGCGGATCACCGCCTCGGGCAGGAAATCGAGCAGCTCGACGTCGAACACCAGCATCGAATTGGGCGGGATCGGCCCGGCACCCTTCGCGCCGTAGCCGAGGCTCGGCTTGATCCAGAAGCGGTACTTCGCGCCCTTGTGCATGAGTTTCAACGCTTCGGAGAAGCCCGGCACGACGCCGGCGACCGGCATCGGCGTCGGCTGCTGTGACTTATCGAAGGTGGTGCCGTCGACGAGCTTGCCCTCGTAATTGACGAGCGCGACGTCGGTATCGGTCGGGGACGGGCCATCCTGGCCCTTCTCCAGCACCTTATACTGAAGGCCGGAGGCCGTGGTGACCACACCGGGTTGCCGCGCGTTCTTGCCGAGGAAGGCCAGCGCCGGATCGGTCGGCATCTGCCATGCCAGCGCCGCCGCCGCGGCCACCGCGAGCAGGATACCGAGGACGAGGTAAACGATCACCCGCCGCTTGGTGGGCGGAATCGGAACGGCGGTGACCGTCGACATGGCTGGCGTCCTAGTCCCCGGCGGGCGGCCGGCAGGAGAAAAGTTGACTAAATTGACTCAGGCCATCGCGCGGACGCGCGACGGTCGAGGCTTACTTGACGCCGTCACGCTCCATGCGCTTGCGCTCGAGCTTGCGCGCGCGGCGGACCGCGGCGGCACGCTCGCGGGCGCGCTTCTCGCTCGGCTTCTCATAGTGACGGCGCAGCTTCATCTCGCGATAGACGCCCTCACGCTGCAGCTTCTTCTTGAGCGCGCGCAGCGCCTGGTCGACATTGTTGTCGCGAACGATGATCTGCATAAATCCGCCAAACTCCGGTCCAAATGGAAGTGCGCCGCGAGCAAACACCCGCAGCGGGAAGCGCCGCCCCTAGCAGCGGACGCCCGGAAAGGCAAGCCGCCGAAGTGGTCCTTACGGAGGTTGCCAGGCCGCGGCCGAGGCGGCACGCCTTGGCGATGACGCCTCTGAATGCAAGCGCGGAGTTCCGGTTCGTCTGTGCCTGTTGCCGGGCGCCGGCCGATCCCGGGCGCGAGTCGGCCATTACGAACGCAAGCCGGGCCGTCACCGACTGGAGCCGCGTCGTGGCGATCGCCCGACGCCATCGGGTGATCGGGTTGACGGCCGACGGCGTCCGCCGCTGCGGCGGCGCGCCAGACGAGATCGCCGGCGAGCTGAAGGAGCTCGCCCGGAGCATGGCGGCGAACGGGCTTCGCCAAATCGCCGAGACGATCCGTCTCGATCAGGCGCTGAGGGCGGCAGGCGCGCGGCCGCTGTTCCTGAAGGGCATGCCGCTCGGCGCGCTCGCCTATGGCAATCCGCTGCTGAAGCATTCGATCGACATCGACGTGGTCGTGGAGCCGGACGCGCTCCCGGCGGCGGCGGCGGCGCTCGACGATGCCGGCTATATACGGAACACGCCCGCGCCCGATCTGCCGCCCGCCGCCCTCGCCGCCTGGTTCCGTCATGCCAAGGAAGCGAGTTGGCGCCATCCTGTTCATGGCACCTGCATCGAGCTTCACGGCCGAATCCTTCACAATCCCTTGCTCGTGCCTGCCCTCACGGCGCGCAGTCCGCGGCAGACGGTGGCGCTGCAGTCAGGCGCCGAGGTCGAGACCCTGGCCGTGCCTGAGCTTTACGCACATCTCGTCGCGCATGGAGCGATGCATGGCTGGACCCGTCTCAAATGGCTGGCCGATCTGGCAGGGATGGTCCGCAGCGCCTCCGTTTCGGTCGCGGAGCTTCATGCCATGGCCGATGCTATGGGGGCCGGACGCTGCTCCGCACAGGCACTGTTGCTCGGCGAAGCGTTATTGGGATTGGAATTGCCGGACGCGTTGGCGAACCGACTGCGCGCCGATCGCGCGATCCGGCGCCTCGTCCGCATAGCCCTCGGCTGCATGACCGGCCGGAACGAGACCGAGGAAAGCAGGAACCCGACCGGAATTCCGCTGGCCGTTACCGCCTCGCAATTCCTTCTCCGCCCGAGCTGGCGCTACAAATGGGCGCAATTGCGGGCCCAATCCGCCAATCCGACCGACCGCGCACGCCTGGCGGACCGGCCGTGGCTGGCCGCGCTGGCGCCGGCGATCGGCGGGGTTCGCTGGACAGTGCGCAATCTGGGGCTGCTTCCCCGCGCCGTTCCGCTGGCGCAATCGGCGCGCGAACGATAATCGGGGGGCATGAGCCCCTCTCCCATCCTCGTCACCGGCGCGGCCGGCTTCATCGGCCATGCCGTCGCGCATCGACTGCTCGACCGCGGCGAAACGGTGGTCGGGGTCGACAATTTCAACGACTATTACGATCCGGCCCTCAAGAAGGCACGGGCGGCGACGCTCGCGGGACGTGACGGCTTCCGCATGGAAAGGCTCGATATCGCCGATGCCGAGGCGGTCGCGACGCTGGTGAGGGAGAGCGGGATGACGCGGATCGTCCATCTCGCCGCCCAGGCGGGGGTCCGCTACAGCCTCGACAATCCGTTCGCCTATCAGCGCTCCAACCTGGCCGGACATCTCGCGATCCTCGAAGCCGCGCGGCATGCGCCGGGCTTCGAGCATCTCGTCTATGCCTCGTCGAGCTCGGTCTATGGCGACCGGCCGCTCGACGGCTCGGGCTTTCGCGAGAGCGACCCGGTCAACGCCCCAGTCTCGCTATACGCCGCCACCAAGCGCGCCTGCGAGCTGATGAGCGCGAGCTATGCCCATCTCTATGGCATCCCGCAGACGGGTCTCAGGTTCTTCACCGTCTACGGTCCGTGGGGACGGCCGGACATGGCCTATTTCAGCTTCACCCGCCGCATCCTCGCCGGCGAGCCCATCGAAGTGTACGGCGAAGGCAGGATGGCGCGCGACTTCACCTATATCGACGACATCGTCGACGGGATCGTCGGCGCGCTCGACCGCCCCCCCGAGGGCAAGGCGCCGCGCATCCTCAACATCGGCGACAGCAAGCCCGTCGGGCTGATGGAGATGATCGGGACGCTGGAGAGCGCGCTCGGACGGCAGGCGGAGAAGATCATGCGGCCGATGCAGCCGGGCGATGTCACCGCGACCTATGCCGATATCTCCGCGCTCAACGCGCTGACCGGATATCGGCCGAAGGTGATGCTCGCCGAGGGAATCGGGAGGTTCGTCGAATGGTATCGGGGGTATCATCAATCCCGGGCGACGAACTCGCGATAACAGCAGGCGAGCGTCGATTGCCAGGATCGACCATCATTGGTTCTCCCCTGCGGCGCTTGGGCCGCTGTAAGGCATGAGTTCCTCTAACGTCGCGACCGCATCGTCCGAGACGATGATGCGCGAATGCCAATTCCTGGGATCCACCTGTCGCATCAATTCACGGCAACGCCCGCACGGCGGCATCACATCGCCATCGCTATTCACGGCGACAATGGCGAGGATATGTGTTTTGCGGTGCTTGAGCATGTCGGCGATAGCCGCGTGTTCTGCGCAAAAACCGAGACTGCAAGCAGTGTCGATGCAGACCCCGGTGTGAATCGTATTCGACGAGGTCATCAATGCGGCCCCGACGCTAGCCGCCGAACAGTCTTCGGAACAAATCAGCTCGTGGGCAACGGCTTTTGCTGCTGCAATCAATATCCTCGGGTTGAAGTCTTCCGCGGTGTTCTCGAGGCTCATGTAGAAACCTTACCCCCGACGCGTCGTGAACAGAAGGTGCGGTTGAGCATAACCTCAAGCTGCTGAGCATTCGCGATTGCCGTCGAGTGAATCCGCGACCAGTTGCCGGGCACGACACTCTCAGCTTACCTTTGCCTGCAACCCTGGAGGAAGCTATCGCCACGACGCGTCCGAAACCGCATCGCCTGCGTTCGATCATCGGCGGATCGGCGGGCAACCTGGTCGAATGGTACGACTGGTACGCCTATTCGGCCTTCACCCTTTATTTCGCGCCCCATTTCTTCCCCGAAGGCGACCGCACCGCGCAGCTGCTCAGCTCCGCCGCGGTGTTCGCGGTCGGCTTCCTGGTGCGGCCGCTCGGCGGGTGGTGGATGGGGGTCTATTCGGACCGCTACGGGCGCAAGGCGGGCCTCGCGCTGTCGGTGACGCTGATGTGCCTCGGCTCGTTGTTGATCGCGGTGACGCCGGGATATGAGACGATCGGAGTCGCCGCCCCTGCGCTGCTGGTGCTCGCGCGGCTGATGCAGGGGATCTCGGTCGGCGGCGAATATGGCGCGGGGGCGACTTATCTGTCCGAGATGGCGGGGCGGCGCCACCGCGGCTTCTTCGCGAGCTTCCAGTACGTCACATTGATCTCCGGCCAGCTCGTGGCGCTGTGCGTGCTGCTGGTGCTGCAGGCGGTGATGAGCGAGGCGGCGCTCGATGCCTGGGGCTGGCGCATCCCCTTCGCGATCGGGGCGGGGCTGGCGGTGATCGTCTTCTACATCCGCCGGCGCCTGTCGGAGACCGAGAGCTTCGAGAACGCACGCGCCGAGGGGGCACCGCGCTCCTCGTTCGGACGGCTGCTGACCGAGCATCCGCGCGAGTTCGCGATCGTGCTGGCGCTCACCGCCGGGGGCACGCTCGCCTTCTATGCCTATTCGATCTACCTGCAGAAGTTCCTGGTCAACACGAGCGGCTTCAGCCGCGAGACCGCGTCGTGGATCAGCGCGGGGTCGCTGTTCCTGTTCATGCTGGCCCAGCCGCTCGGCGGCGCGCTCAGCGACCGGATCGGGCGCAAGCCGCTGATGGTGAGCTTCGGCGTGCTCGGCGTGCTGCTGACCTATCCGATCTTCACGACGCTGGAGGGCACGCGCGATGCGACGACGGCGTTCCTGCTGGCGCTGGCGGCACTGCTGATCACCACGGGCTATTCGTCCATCTCGGGCGTGGTGAAGGCCGAGCTGTTCCCGGCGCATATCCGGACGTTGGGCGTGGCGCTGCCCTATGCGATCTCCAACGCGCTGTTCGGCGGCACCGCGGAATATGTCGCGCTGTGGTTCAAGCAGGAGGGGCTCGAGCGCGGCTTCTACTGGTACGTCACGGCGCTGATCGGGGTGTCGCTGGCGACCTACCTCACCATGCGCGACACGCGGAATGCGAGCCTGATCCGGGAGGATTGAAGCTAGCCGGCGGTATCGTCGCCGCCGTCCTCATCCTCCTCCGGCGTTCCCGCCAGCGCTTCCTTGATCTGGCCCGCGTCGATGAGCTGGAGAAGCGCAAGCGCCCGATTGCTCGCCGCACGGTTGTGAGGATCATAGGCGAGCGGGAGCAGGACCGTCCGCGCCGCCTTGGCGTCGCCATCGATCAGCAGCTGCCGGACGTGGAGCATCCGCAACCCCTGGTCCTGCGGCGACAGCTCGTAGGCGCGGGCGAGGCCGGCGATCGCGCTCTTGCTCGGCGCCACATGCTGCGCGCCGAAGCTGGTGTAGTAGAGCAGCAGCGGCTCGGCCGCGTTGGGATCGAGCCGGTTCGCCTTGACGATCCAGCTGCGTGCGGCCTGCCACACCTTGGGGTCGGTCTGCTTTTCGGTGACCGCGCGGCGGATCAGGACCCGCGCCTTGTAGAGCAGGCCGTCGCGCGATCGGGGATCGGCAGCGATTGCGCGATCGGCGGCCGCTTCCGCCTCGGTGTCGTTGCCCGCGTCATATTCGGCCTCGGCTAGCTGGGCCTGGACCGCCGCGTCATTGGGGAAAGGAGCGGCGCGCCGGCGCGCATCCGGCACCAGCGCCAGCGCCTGCTCGCGGGTGACGCCGCGGTCGGAGCGCATCCGGACCCACATCATCGCGTCCTCGCCGGGGCTGAGGGTGCGGACCTTGATCTCGCCGATCGGGACCTTCGACGGTTCGATGCGCAGATAGTTGGTGCGGCCGTTCATGTAGCGATCGAGATCGCGGTCGAGCGTCTTCAGATCGCCGAATGCGGTGCGCGCGGCTTCCAGGTTCGGCTTGCCCTGGTTGAGGAGCGTCAGATAGCTGGCGAGCTGCCCTTTGCGCTCCGGCACCATCGTCAGCATGTGCGTGAGCAGCCAGCTCCGGCCGTAGAAGACCTCGGTCTCCTCGGCGCTGAACGGCTTGTCCGGCGGATCGAGCAGCTTCTCGATCGGCAGCTTATGCAGCACGAGCAGGCCATAGGCGCGGTGCATCGCAGTCATGCCGATTCCGACGGTGCCGTCGCGTTCGACCTTGGCGCTGGCGTTGAACTCGGCGAACCCCTCCACCAGCCAGCGCGGCAACGGCAACGACGTGTAGCCCAGCATGAAGTGATGGGCATATTCGTGGAACAGGATCGTGTCCGACTTGAGATCGGTGACATCATTCGCCATGGTGACTGCGGTGAAAGCGACCGATCCGCCCGCGCGCGGCACGTAGAAGCCCGCGACGTTGCGGCATTTGCCGCACAGCTTCTGCACCGCGCCCTCCCCGCCCGCGACATAGACGGTGAGCCGGTTCGACCGCGCATCCGGATCCTGCGACATGCCGCGCATGTAGCGCATCGCGGCGTCGATCCGCTCGAGCCGTTCGGCATAGCCGCGCAACCACTTCTCGCCGGCGTCGGCATAGATGCGGAAATGATCGCTGGTCGCCTCCCGCCACTCGGCCGCGGCGGGCGTGGCGGCGAATGTCGTCGCCAGTGCGAGGACGGCGATCGATCGGCGCAGGTGACGTGACGGCTTCATCAAGGCGGCTCCCCCTTCCGCGCAACAATGGCAAGCTATCGGGACCGCGGACCGCCGCCAAGCCCCGCCCCTTCCTTCTTCCGCCACCGCGGATTAGATGCCGGTCCGAACAAACACCCTGAAGGGGACGTCTCTTGCGGATTGCGATGATCGGGACCGGCTATGTCGGGCTCGTTTCCGGTGCCTGTTTCTCCGACTTCGGGCATGAAGTGGTCTGCGTCGACAAGGACGAGCGCAAGATCGCGGCGCTGCACGCCAACGTCATGCCGATCTACGAGCCGGGGCTGGCCGAGCTGGTCGCGGCCAATGTCCGCGCCGGGCGCCTCTCCTTCACCACCGATCTTGCCGAAGGGGTCAAGGATGCCGACGCGGTGTTCATCGCGGTCGGCACACCGTCGCGGCGTGGGGACGGCCATGCCGATCTCTCCTACGTCTTCGCCGCGGCGCGGGAGATTGCCGAGAACCTCACCAAGCCCGCGGTGATCGTCACCAAGTCGACCGTGCCGGTCGGCACCGGCGACGAGGTCGAGCGCATCATCGCCGAGGTCGCGCCGGACAGCGGCGCCAAGGTGGTCTCCAACCCCGAGTTCCTGCGCGAGGGCGCGGCGATCAGCGACTTCAAGCGGCCCGACCGCGTGATCGTCGGCACCGACGACGAGGACGCTCGGCAGGTGATGCGCGAGGTCTACCGGCCGCTGTCGCTCAACCAGTCGGCGCCGGTGCTGTTCGTCGGACGCCGCACCGCCGAGCTCACCAAATATGCCGCCAACGCCTTCCTGGCGGTCAAGATCACCTTCATCAACGAGATCGCGGACCTGTGCGAGCAGGTCGGCGGCGACGTGCAGGAGGTGGCGCGCGGCATCGGGCTCGACAACCGCATCGGCCGCAAGTTCCTGAATGCGGGGCCGGGCTATGGCGGCTCGTGCTTCCCGAAGGACACGCTGGCGCTGCTCAAGACCGCCGACGACAACGACACGCCGCTGCGTATCGTCGAGGCGACGGTGCAGGCCAACGACAGCCGCAAGCGCGCGATGGGCCGCAAGGTGATCAAGGCGATGGGCGGCGAGGTGCGGGGCAAGACCGTCGCGGTGCTCGGCCTCACCTTCAAGCCCAACACCGACGACATGCGCGATGCGCCGAGCCTTGCCGTGATCCAGACGCTGCAGGACGCGGGCGCGACGGTGCGCGCTTATGATCCCGAGGGCGTGGAGCAAGCGCGGCCGCTGCTGAACGACGTCGCGTTCGCCGACAGCGCCTATGCCGCGATCGACGGCGCCGACGCGCTGGTGATCGTGACCGAATGGGACGAGTTCCGCGCGCTCGACCTCGGCCGCATCGCGCGGACGCTCAAGACGCCGCTGCTGGTGGACCTGCGTAACATCTACCCGCCCGCCGAGGCGGCGCGCGCCGGGCTGACGCTGGTCGGCGTGGGGCGGGACTAGGAACGGACCATGAGCGACACGGACGAATATGTGTACGACGAGGCTTCGGGCGAATGGGTGCCCGCGGCCGAAGCCGCGGCGCGCGCCGCTGCGGCCGACAGCGTCGAGGTCCGCGATTCGGTCGGCAATCTCCTCGCCGACGGCGACAGCGTGATCACCATCAAGGATCTCAAAGTGAAGGGCGCCGGCCAGACGCTGCGCAAGGGCACCGTCATCAAGTCGATCCGCCTGACCGGCGATCCGCAGGAGATCGATTGCCGCTACGAAGGCATCAAGGGCCTGGTCCTGCGCGCGGAGTTCGTGCGCAAGCATTGATATCCGAGGCGGCGCGAATCGAGGCTTGGCCAGCCGCCTACTTGGCAGCAGTCGCTTCGGCCTCGCCGGTGGTGCTCGGTGCGACGCCGAGTTCGGCGAGCGGCTCGGCGGGTTTGGTGCTGTTGTCGAGCGAGGCGTCGGCGAGATTGGCGACGGTCGCCGCCTTCGACGCGCCGACCGCTTCGGCGGGCGCGCGGCTCGCCGAGTTGAACACGGCGCTGGCCAGCGCGATCAGCACGAGCACCGACGCCAGGCCGGTCATGCCGACCCGCACGCGTTGCATCGTCTGGGATGAATCCTGGGGAGCGGGCTTCATAGCTGTGGTATAAATGTAACATCTCGTAACGGACTTGTCGAGGCGAGCCGATTCGAGTGACGAACCGAGCCGCCGCGCAAGCCTCAACGAGCCTCCAGCCACTCGGGGACGCTCAGCCCTTTGCTCTGCAGCCACTCGCGATTGTAGAGCGTTGAGAGATAACGGAAACCGGTATCGCACAGGATCGTGGCGATGCGCTTGCCGGGTCCCAGCTCGCGCGCGAGCCGAATCGCGCCGGCGACGTTGATGCCGGAAGACAGGCCGAGGCACAGCCCCTCCTCCGCCAGCAGCCGGCGGACCCATTCGAGCCCCTCCTCGTCGCCGATGCGGAACTGCGTATCGATCGGCGCGCCTTCGAGATTGGCGGTGATCCGGCCCTGTCCGATCCCCTCGGCGACCGAGGAGCCTTCCGACTGGAGCTCGCCGCAAGCGTAATAGCTGTAGAGCGCGGCGCCGTGCGGGTCGCTGAGCGCGATGGTGACGTCGGCGTCCTTGGCCTTGAGCCCCAGCCCCACGCCGGCGATGGTCCCGCCGGTGCCCGCGGCGCAGGTGAAGCCGTCGATGCGGCCCTCCATCTGCTCCCACAGCTCCTCGGCGGTGCCGACGATATGGGCGCGGCGGTTGGCGATGTTGTCGAACTGATTGGCCCAGATCGCGTTCGGCGTCTCCTCGGCGATGCGGCGCGAGGTGTGGACGAAATGGCCGGGGTTCGAATAGGGCGCCGCGGGCACCAGCACGAGCTGGGCGCCGAGCGCGCGCAAGGTGTCCATCTTCTCGCGGCTCTGCGTCTCGGGCATGACGATGATCGTCTTGTAGCCCTTGGCGTTGCCGACCAGCGCCAGGCCGATGCCGGTGTTGCCGGCAGTGCCCTCGACAATGGTGCCGCCGGGGCGGATCTGGCCCTTCTCCTCGGCATCCTCGACGATGAACAGCGCGGCGCGATCCTTCACCGAGGCGCCGGGGTTGGCGAACTCGCATTTGCCGTAGATGTCGCAGCCGGTGAGGTCGCTCGGCCCTTTCAGCCGGACGAGCGGCGTGTTGCCGATGAGCGCAAGCGTGTCGGGTGTGATGGCCATGGCGCAGACATGGCGCGGCGACGCGGCGGCGGCAAGCGAGCGAAACTATCCGCGGTGCAATTGGCGGCGCGGCGGCCTATATGGTAGAAAGGTCGCCGACGGAGGTAGAAATGGGCGTTCAGCTCAATATCAAGAGCGCGGAAGCAAGGGCACTCGCCGAAGAACTCGCCGAAGCCACGGGGGAAAGCATTACCGAGGCGATCACCGCCGCTCTCCGCCTCAGGCTGCGGCAGATCGCGCTCGAGAAGGCGAAGGAGCCGAATGCCATGCGTGAGCGCGAAATGGCCTTCTATCGCCTTATCCGGGGCAGCCGGATGCGTTGGAAGGGTGCGATGCTTTCCGTCGATCATGGCGATCTGCTTTATGACGAGCACGGATTGCCGAGATGATCGTCGACGCCTCCGTCCTCGTGGCGCTCCTCCGCGAAGAGCCCGAAACCGCATGGATCGAGCCGATATTGAACGCGAACTATGGAACGCTGAAAATGTCGGTCGCGAACTATCTCGAAGCGGCGATCGTCATCGATGCCAATGACGACGAGGTTCTCAGCGAACGGCTGGAACTGGTCATCGCCCATTTCGGGATCGAGCTGATACCGATGAACGCCTATCATGCGCGCATCGGTCGGGAAGCCTTCAACAGATACGGTAAGGGTCGTCATCGCGCCCGTCTCAATTATGGGGACTGTTTCGCCTACGCTCTGGCCAGAGGCACCAACGAACCCCTTCTTTTCAAGGGCGACGACTTCAACCACACCGACATTACCTTGGCGCGGTGACGCTCAAACGCAGCTTCCCGCCCGTCGTCGACCCGAACACGCGCCTGCTCGTCTGCGGCAGCCTGCCGGGCGAGGCGTCGCTCAGGGCCGGGCGCTATTACGGGCATCCACAGAACCAGTTCTGGCGATTGATGTCGCCGGTGATCGGGCGTGACCTGGCGCCGCTCGACTATGATGCGCGGCTGACGGCGCTGCTCGCGGCCGGCGTCGGGCTGTGGGATGTCGTCGCCAGCGCGCGGCGCCAGGGCAGCAGCGACGCGGCGATCCGCGATCTCGAGTCCAATGACCTTGCGGCACTCGTGAGAAACCTTCCCCGCCTGCGCGCCGCCGCCTTCAATGGCGGGACGGCTTATCGTCATGGCGTGGAGTTGCTCGCCGGCATTCCGGTCGAGACGGTCGCCCTGCCCTCCTCGAGTCCGCTCCACACCATCGGCCTCGCCGCCAAGCAAGCAGCCTGGTCAGCGCTTCGCGCTTTTCTTTGAGCCATCGTTATTCGGGAATGGCCGGAACTGGTGGTTAGCTGCCACTCCGTGGAGGGCCTATCGGGCCAGCATCATCACGAAGCACTGCCTTCACCACCGTGAACCCCGCCCGCCTTGCCGAACGACGTGCGCGTTCAACACATCGCGATGGCGTTCGTCGAGCATAAGAAATGATGATTCCTCGCTCCTGGTCAAACCGCTCCTCCAGGTCATTTTGGAATTCACGGGCATTCAATCCCACATCTCCAGTCCAAAACCGACATTCGCCGTCCACGAGTGTCACTGCCGCGCCATAGAATCCTTCCGCCTCATGTGTGTCTTGAAGCGGAGGTACGCTCAATATTGACGCGAAAATTGCGAGGGCGGTGACAAGGCTCATCCGGTTGGTTTGCGCTTCTTTCGCAACATCCGCAACGCGAGCGCAAGCCGCCCTATTTACGAGCCCGCGACCTAATGCCCCTTAACGCCGCGCATATGCCGGCGATCCGCCTTCGCCGTCGAACCTTAATGAGGATCGCGCCTATCTGATCGGGGCGGCGCGAACGGTCGCGTCGTGCGTAGCGGCGGGCTTCCCGCCGGCCAAGGAGTCCCGATCCATGCCTTTATCGATCCGCCGCCCCGGCGCCACGCCGGACAGGCATAGCGCATGACGGACGATCACCATGACCGCGCCCTTCGCGCTCTGGGGCGTCACCACGGCGCTCGCGCTGGGGAATCTGGTGCTGCTGTTCCGCCTCGGCCGACGGCTCCGGCGCCAGCATCGCAGCAACCTCACCCAGCTGCTGCTGATCAACCGGCGGTTGCTCCGCCAGCCGTATTCCCGTCCGCACGCGTCGGCCGATCCGCCGCTCGATCCCACCGCCGGATTCCGGGACCCCTGTCGCTGACCAGCTTCCGCGGCTGATCCGCTCTTCCCTTCCTCTCTCATCGGAGCTTCGCGATGGCGACTCGCCATATCCCAGGCGGCCGTGACGGCCGTCCCCGACACCACGCCTCGACGCCCGCGCTGGATGCGGCGCAGGCCTATGACTGCGCGGGCGGGGCCTATTGCCGCTACGCCGACGATACCGAGCGCGGGCTGTTCGCGTTCGGCGGACGCTACGACTATGCCGACCGTGCGCTGTGGGCGCGGATCGAGGCCGCGTTGGTGGCGCTCCGCACCCGGCGCCGCCATGCCATCCGCATCCTCGATCTCGGCTGCGGGCCGGGCACCTGGCTGCTGCGCACGGTCCAGCGCGCCCGCGAGCTCGGCTTCACCGCGATCGAGGCGCGCGGCATCGATCCGTCGCCCGAGATGATCGCCTTCGCCCATGTCGCGGCGCGGTCGCTGGCCGATCCGGCGATCGGCGTCGAGTTCGCGGTCACCGACCTAGAAACGGCGCTGGCCGAGGAGGAAGACGCCTCGTGCGACCTGGTGATGTGCCTCTATGGCGTGCTCAATCACGTGCCGACGTCGGCGCATGCCGCCGCGGCGGCGGCGATGGCACGGGTTGCGCGCGATACGGTGATCGCGACGGTGCGCGCCGCCGGCAGCCTGCCGACGATCTACGTCGCCGGGATCGAGGCGGCGACGCGCTTCCGTCAGGACAATGAGCGGGATCGCATGGAGGTCGACTTGACCGACGGGCGCCATATCGAGTTCGGCTCGCACCTGTTCCGCGCGGCCGAACTCCGCGCCTTGTTTGCCGGCGATTGTACGATCGGTGAAGTGACCGGACTCGACATCTTCCACAGCCGCTTCGCCGATCATCCCGATTGGAATCCGCCCGGAATCCGCAATGGCGCGACCGATCACCGGCTCGACCGCCTCGAACGATTGTGCGCCGACGACGAGGTGCTGATCGACAGCGCCGCGCATATCCTGCTGGTGGCGCATCCCCGCCACCGGTCCGCCGGCGACTAGGACGCGGGCGGACACCGCCGGTCGCGGGTGTCGGAATGTTCTGATAATGTTCCACGATGGCCAAGCTGAGTCGCCGGGATGGAAGGAACGATGCGGCGAGTACCGCTTTGCTCGCCTTTCCGCCGCGGCCGCTGCGCTGGCTGTTCCTCGACCTCAACAGCTACTTCGCCAGCGTCGAGCAGCAGCTCTCGCCGGAGCTGCGCGGCAAGCCGGTGATCGTCGCGCCGGTCGACAGCGACACCACCGTCGCCATCGCCGCCTCGGTCGAGGCCAAGCGATACGGCATCTCGACCGGCACGCCGGTCTGGGAGGCGAAGCGCAAGTGCCGCGAGCTGCTGATCGCGCCGGCGCGGCATGAGAAATATGTCGAGTTCCACAATCGCATCCTCGAGGAGATCTGGAAGCATATTCCGGTCACGCAGGTCTGCTCGATCGACGAGGTCGCCTGCCGCCTGCTCGACAACGAGAATAGCCGCGAGGCCGCGATGGCGCTGGCGCGCCGGATCAAGGCAGGCATCCGCGCCAATGTCGGCGAGTGCCTGACCAGTTCGGTCGGGATCGCGCCCAACCGGCTGCTCGCCAAGCTCGCGTCGGACATGGTGAAGCCGGACGGGCTGGTGGTGCTCGAAGGCGAGGACCTGCCGCACCGGCTCTATGACGTGCCGCTCCGCGACATCGCCGGGATCGGCGCCAAGATGGAGCAGCGGCTGGCGCGCGACGGGATCAACGACATCCGCCAGCTCTGCGAACGGCGACCGCGCGATGCGGGGAACGCGTGGGGCGGCATCAACGGCGACCGGCTCTGGTACCTGCTCCATGGGCTCGATCTGCCCGAGAAGCCGACCCAGAGCCGCACGATCGGGCACAGCCACGTCCTCTCGCCTTCGAAACGCGGGCTGGAGCCGGCACGGCTCACCGCGCGGCGCCTGGCGCTCAAGGCGGCGAGCCGGCTGCGGCGCAAGGGTTACGTCAGCCGCCTGCTCGTGCTCCACGGCAAGTTCGAGGACGACAAATCGGCCTGGCGTACCTCGATCCGCCTGCCGGCGACGCAGGACAGCTTCACGGTGCTGCACGCACTCGACGCGATCTTCCCACGGCTCGCGGCTGCCGGGCGGGCGCGGCCGGGCGGGTTCCGGCTGCGGATGATCGGCGTGACGCTCGCCGAGATCGCAGCGGTAGCCGGGGACCAGGGCTCGCTGTTCGTCCATCTCGACCCCGACGATCCCCTGGCACGGGAGACTCGGACGCTGTCGCTCAGCCGCGCGATGGACCGGATCAACGAGCGATTCGGGCGCAATGCGGTGACCGTCGGTCCGCTCCACGGCGGGCGCATCGATCGGGTCGGCACCAAGATCGCGTTCGGGCGCATCCCCGAGCTGGACGAGTTCCACGAATGAAATCCGGGGCTTCCCGCCGAAACACAAGATATCTGCTTAAATGCTGCGATGCACGACCGTCCCAAATCGCTGCAAAGCTAGGGTCTTGACGTTAGTTGCTGCGTGCGCGAAGGCACCTCCCCGTCATGAAAAGCCTCCTCCCCGCTCTCGCCGCGGTGGCGCTCCTGCCGCTCGCCGCCTGCAACAACCAGCCCGAGGTCGTCGACACCCGCGCGAAGGATCCGCTCGCCGAGCAGATCAAGAACGCGCCGCCGGTCGAGCTGCCGCCGTCGATGGAAGCGTCGGTGACCTTCCGCTGCAAGGACAACAGCCTGGTCTATGTGGACTTCTTTCAGGGCCACAAGCAGGCGAACCTGCGCACCGACAAGGGCGGATCGCCGATCCAGCTCAAGGCCGATGCCGAGGGCAATCCCTATCAGGGCAACGGCTACACGATGACCGGCGACAAGAAGCAGATCGACCTGACCGCACCGGGCAAGGGCGCGCAGAGCTGCAAGGCCTGACCCGAAGGACAACAACCGGATACGAGGGCCGGCGGAGCGATCCGCCGGCCCTTTTGCTTGGGGGCTAGGCAGGATAGGTTGACGGCGTGAGCCGGCCCGCCGCCCCGACGCGTCTCGACCCCGACCTGGTGCTCCGCGCCTATGCGATGAGCGTGTTCCCGATGGCGGACTCGCGCGATGCCGAGGGCGTCTACTGGGTCGAGCCCAAGCATCGCGCGATCCTTCCGCTCGATCGTTTCCACCTCTCGCGATCGCTGAGGAAGACGATCGCGCACGATCGCTTCCGCGTCACCGCTGATGCGGCGTTCGAGCGGATCATCGCGCTGTGCGCCGAGCCGTCCGGCGACCGCGAGGATACCTGGATCAATCCCAGCATCGAGGAGGTGTTCGTCACGCTCCACGCGCGCGGCTTCGCCCATTCGATCGAGGTGTGGGACGGCGATCAGCTCGCGGGCGGGCTCTACGGCCTTGCGCTCGGCCGCGCCTTCTTCGGCGAGAGCATGGTGAGCCGGGCGCGCGACGCCTCGAAGGTGGCGCTCGCCTGGCTGGTGGCGCGGCTCCGGGTCGGCGGGTTCGCGCTGCTCGACTGCCAGTTCCAGACCGAGCACCTAGCGTCGCTGGGCGCGATCGAAGTACCGCGGGCGAACTACAATGCGTTGCTGGGCGCCGCGCTCGGCACCACGGCCGGCGGGCTGGCGACGGGCGCACCTTCGGTCGACGGCGATTGGGGCGCGCTCGACCGGCTCCGCGTTCCGCGCTCTCCGCCGGCGCCCGAAGGCGCGGCCGAGAAGGTCACCGTATCCGGGCCGGTGGCGGGGAAGGACATCGTGCAGCTCTTGGGCCATACGTCGTAGACCGGGTGCTGGACGACGTTCAGCGACGGCCGTTCCTTGTAGACCCAGCCCGAAAACACGCGCCGCCACGCATTGTCGGTGCCCTGGACGTCGAGCTGGAGGAAGGCGCCGGTGAGCTGGTCCTGCTCCCAGGGCGCGGTCGTCTCGCAGGCGCGCAGGCGGATGATCGCGTTGCCGATGCGGATCGCCTGGCCCGGCTTCATCGTCAGGTCGCGGCTGTTGCCGTTGCGCTTGTTGAGGAAGCCGACCACCGCGACGCGGTCGGCCATCGGCGTCTCGCCCTTCTGCAGCGCCGTGACCTGCTCGACGGCGACCGGTGCCGGAGCGGGTGCGGGCGTTGGTGTCGACGCGGCACGATTGGCGGCAGGCGGCGCGGCGGCGCGGCCGATGCCGAACCATTCGGCGCCCTGCCAGGCGCCCACACCCAGCACGGCCAGGAGCGCGGCGCCGCCGAGCCAGCGCGTCCAGCTCATTCGCCGGGCGTCCATGCCTCATAATCGCCGGTTGCCGCGGCGCGGACCCCGCCCGCCTCGAGCGCACCCGACGGGCGATAGGCGGAGGTGGTGCCGGTCAGATTGGGAACGGGCGGCTTCTGCCACGGCCGGACCGGCGGCAGTGCGCGCTCGGGCACGTCGTCGATCTGGTGGTGGAGCCAGCTGAACCATTCGGGCGGAATGCGGCTGGCGTCGTTGGAGCCGCTGTAGATCACCCAGCGGCGCGGCCGCCCCGCGGTGTCGCGCCCGCCTTGGTAATAAAGGTTGCCGAGCGAATCCTCGCCGACCTTCGTCTTGCCGCGCAGGCCCGCCATGGTGCCCCAGGTGGCGCCGGTCCACCAGGTGAACGGATTGAGGTTGATACCCATGCGCCGCGGATAGCCGAGCCTCGCGCCGGTGCCAAGTTTTTGAGTCGGTCTGGTCGAACGTCTTCAGATCCGAGAAGCCCTCCAATCCTCCCCCGCCAGGGGGAGGTGTCAGCCGCAGGCTGACGGAGGGGGAGGTCGGCGACCCACTATCGGTTTGCTTCCTCCCCCTCCGTCACGCTTCGCGCGCCACCTCCCCCTGGCGGGGGAGGATTTGAATGTCTTCGCAGGAGCACGGATGTCAGTCTTCTATTTGGGCCAGGTGACCTTGTCACCGGTCGCGATGCCCAGTTCGGCCGCGCGGCCGCCGACGATCTCCAGCACCGCCGCCACCGGCTCGCCCGACGGAATCGGATCGGTCGAGAACGGCACCGCATTCTCGGCGATCGTCGCGATGGTGCCGTCGGCGCGGATGAAGATGATGTCGAGCGGGGTCGGCGTGTTCTTCATCCAGAAGCTCGCCTCGCGCGGCGGGCCGCCGTCGGCCGGATAGGGCGTGAAGATCATCGCATCGTCCTTGCCGAGATCGGTGCGGAACATGAGGCCCCGCTCCTGCTCGGCCGGCGTGCGCGCGATCTCGGCGGTGAAGATGTGCTTGCCGTTCGCGGAGGTGATCGTGACCGGGACCTTCTTGACCGCCGCGGTCGCATTGGCGGCGCCGTCGCCGCTGCAACCACCCGATGCCACCGCGGCGAGCGCCAGCCCCGCCGCCGCCAGGGCTGTCCTCGCAAATCCCGAACGCATGACTACTCGTCCTTCTCGACCTCGACCGCGAGCGGCCCCTTCTCGCCCTCGAAGACGCGGGCGCGCAGGGGTTGGTCAGGCTCGACCTCCTCGATACCGGCGCGGCGCAGCGTCTCCATATGGACGAAGATATCGCCGGGCGCGTCCGGACGCACCAGGAATCCATAGCCCTTGAGGCGATTGAACCATTTGACCGCGACCGGCTCGAACGGACCGGCATCGGCGATCAGCTTCAGCCGGTCGGCACGATCGCCGCCGCCGCGGCTGCGCGGCCCCTCGACCGCGTTGGAGAGGTCGATCGACAGGATCGCCGACGCCTGTGCCCCGCGCTCGCGCCGCACCGTCTCGCACACCACGCGCGCGCCTTCGGGCAGACTGCGGCGGCCGTGCGCGCCAAGTACGGAGAAATGAAGTAATATGTCGCCCACGGCGGGATCATCGGCCACGATGAAGCCGAACCCGCGCGTGACATCGAACCATTTGACGACGCCACCATGGACTTCAGGAGGCGTCAAACCGCTACCCTGTTCGACGGATCCATCGAACATATCCATATCATGACTCGTCGCGACCTGCCCCACATCGGTACGCATCGAAATTCCCCCGGAGGCGATCTGTAACACAGGCCCGGCGAGCGGCGCAAAGTCTTTGAACTAGCCATTCTGAACCGTTTCTCCAACGTCCGAAAATGGCACTTCTCCGGGTTTCATCGCGACGATCCAACGCGCCAGCTCCAGCGGATGTCCGGCGCGCAGGAGCTGGCCGAGTGCACGCTCGCGCGCCGCGCGGTCCGGCAGCTCGGCGGCATAGGGCCCGATTCGCCGCCGCCGCGCAAAGGCGAGCGCGCTCTGCCGTGCGCGTGCCGCGATCACCGGCTGGAGTGCCGCCATCTCGTCCTCGCCGATGCCGGCATGGCGGAGCTCGCCGGCGATTCGCCGCGCGCCCAGCCCCCGCCGCGCCATCGACGCCGCCCGCGCCTCGGCGAACGCAGCGTCGTCGACATAGCCGAGCGTGGTCATCCGGCGGGCGATCGCTGCGGGATCGGGCGGCGCCGGCCCGTCCCATCCACGCTCACGGATTTTGCGGTCGAGATAGCGGCGGAGTTTGGTCTCGGTGGTCGCGAATCGTTCGACATAGCGAAGCGCCAGCCGTTCGAGCCCGGACGGATCGAGAGCGGGGCGTGGGCGGGCGGAGGACATGCGCCTTGTTTGTGCCACAGTGACAACCGAATTTGAACGTCTGCGCACGGCAGGGGTGGCGGTATTTTAGCGCTGCCCCCAAGGGGGACACAGCGCGGACGAGGGATGCGACGACGAATGAATTCGGTGACCACGGTGCCTTTGGAGCAGCCTGCGGCGCTGGCTGCGACTCCGACCGAGGATGCGCTTCCACGCCGCTTCTCAGATTTCGAGACACTCGGCGAGGCGCTCGACTATGCCGCGCGCGGCAAGCGCGGGCTCAATTTCCATGACGCGCGCGGCACGCTGGTGCGGGCCTATCCTTTCGCCGAGCTGCGGACGGACGCGCTCGCGCAGGCGCGGCGGCTGATCGCGGCCGGCGTGGCGCCGGGCGACCGCATCGCGCTGATCGCCGAGACCGGTGCCGAGTTCGCCAGCCTGTTCTTCGGCGTGATCTATGCCGGCGCCTGGCCGGTGCCGCTGCCGCTGCCGACCAGCTTCGGCGGGGCGAGCTCCTACATCGAGCAGCTCCGCGTCCAGCTCGCCAGCTGCGATCCCAGGATGCTGCTCTATCCGGTCGAGCTCGCGCAGATGGCGGACGAAGCCGCGCGGATCGCGGGCGTCGAGGGGATCGACTGGGAAAGCTTCACGGCGCGCGAGGCGCCGGAGGCCCAGCTGCCCGAGGCGGGCGCGGACGATATCGCCTATCTCCAATATTCGAGCGGCTCGACGCGTTTCCCGCATGGCGTCGCGATCACGCACCGCTCGCTGCTCAACAATCTCGCCGCGCACAGCCACGGCATGCAGCTGATCGAGAGCGACCGCTGCGTCTCCTGGCTGCCGTGGTATCATGACATGGGGCTGGTCGGCTGCTTCCTGTCGGTGGTCGCCAACCAGGTCTCGACCGACTATCTCAAGACCGAGGATTTCGCGCGCCGGCCACTGGCGTGGCTCGATCTCATCAGCCGCAACTCCGGCACCTCGCTCAGCTATTCGCCGACCTTCGGCTACGACATCTGCGCGCGGCGCATGTCGAGCCAGACCAAGGCGAGCGACCGTTTCGACCTGTCGCGCTGGCGCGTCGCCGGCAATGGCGCCGACATGATCCGGCCCGACGTGATGCAGAGCTTCGTCGACGCGTTCGGCGACGCGGGCTTCCAGGCCAAGGCGTTCCTGCCGAGCTACGGCCTCGCCGAAGCGACGCTCGCCGTATCGATCATGCCCCCGGGCGAAGGCATCGTCGTCGAGCTGGTCGAGGAGACGCAGCTTTCCGGCATCGCCGCGGGCGAGGACCGGCCGCAGCGTTTCCGCGCGATCGTCAACTGCGGCAAGCCGGTGCGCGACATGACGGTCGAGATCCGCGAGGAGGACGGCACCCCGCTGCCCGAGAAGGCGATCGGCAAGGTGTGGTGCAAGGGCCCGTCGGTAATGACCGGCTATTTCCGCGATCCCGAGGCGACCGATGCCTGCCTGGTCGACGGCTGGCTCGATACCGGCGACATGGGCTACATGTCCGACGGCTACGTTTATGTCGTCGGCCGCGCCAAGGACATGATCATCATCAACGGGCGCAACCACTGGCCGCAGGACATCGAATGGGCGGTCGAGCAGCTCCCCGGATTCAAGGCCGGCGACATCGCCGCCTTCGCGATCACCACGCCGGGCGGCGAGGAGACGCCGGCGGTGCTGGTCCAATGCCGCACCTCCGACGATGCCGAGCGTTCGCGCCTGCGCGACGCGATCCGCGATCGGGTGCGCGCGGTCACCGGCATGAACTGCGTGGTCGAGCTGGTCCCGCCGCGCACGCTGCCGCGCACCAGCTCGGGCAAGCTCAGCCGGGCCAAGGCACGCAACCTCTACCTGACCGGCGAGATCAAGCCCTACGACATCGCGGCGTAAGGCGGTCGCCCGACTTCTTCGACGGAGATCGCTTGGCGGACGATCGATATTCAGCGTGCCCGCGTGAGTCTGCTCTAAGCCCCTCCCCTTCAGGGGGAGGGGTTGGGGTGGGGGCCATCCGCGAACCGGACGGCCTGCCGCACTCCCCCACCCCCAACCCCTCCCGTGAAGGGGAGGGGCTTGAATCTGGCCTAAAGCGATCGAACCGCCGGGCGCCTAACGATCCGTCAACCGTCTTGCCGCTAGGCACGGCGGGTGGACGAGGGGACGACATCGCAATTCGCGCAGCCGCGCATCGACGCGCGCGCTCTGCTGGGGCTCTATGACCCGGCGGATACGACCGATTGGGGACCGATTCGCGCCGCGCAGATGAACGCCGGCGCCCAGATGGCGCTGTTCATGCTCGGCGCCAACGTGATCGGTGCTGCCCTGGTCGTGCTGGCCTTTGCCCCCCTCGTGCCCTCGTGGGAGCTGGCGAGCTGGGGATCGATCGTCGCGGCGGCGGCCTCCGCGGTCGCCTTTCGCCGACTGGCAGCGCGCCACCGCACTACCAGCACCGCCACCGTCCGCGACGTCCGTGGCACGGTGATCGACGGCATCGTACTGGCCGCGGTCTGGTCCGTGCCTCCGCTGCTGTTCGCGTTCGACGCAGATCCGATGACCTTGCTGGGGCTGTGGATCGTGCTGTCGGTGCTGATGGCGTCCGCCTCCTTCGCCATGGCGGCGCTGCCGCTGGCGACATTGACCTTCCTGTTCGTGATCGGCAGCGCCGCGGCGACCTCCTTCGCGGCGATGCACATGTACGGCTTCGCAGGCGCGGTCGCGGTGTTCACCGCCGTGCTGATGGCGGCGTGCTTCGCGCGCGGGCGTGCGCTGGTGGTGATCCGCGCCAACGAGCTGTCGCTCGGCGAACGCGACCAGACCGTCAGCCTCCTGCTCCGCGAGTTCGAGGAGGATAACCAGGCCGACTGGCTGTGGGAGATAGACGCCCAGCGGCGCGTCGTGCGCGCGAGCCCGCGCTTCGCCCATTCGATCGGTCGCGATCCCCGAACGGTCAACGGCATGTCCTTCCTGGAGGTGCTGGCCGGCCCGACCTGGGAGAACGGCAATTTCGCCGCCGCGCTGCGCGAGATGGCCGACAAGCTCAAGGCGCGCGAGCCGTTCCGCGGATTGATCCTGCCCGTCTATGTCGACGGCGAGGAACGCTGGTGGGAGATGTCGGCCTCGCCGCGCCATGACGAGGCCGGCGGCTTCATCGGCTTCCGCGGCGTCGGCTCGGACGTGACCGACCAGCGCCGGACCGCCGACAAGATCAACCGCATGGCGCGGTTCGACACGCTCACCGGCCTCCCCAACCGCCTGCTCATCCACGAGGCGCTCGGACACGCGATGACCGAGGCGGAGAAATGGGGTTCGCGCTGCGCCTTCATGATGATCGACCTCGATCGGTTCAAGGCGGTCAACGACACGCTCGGCCATCCGATCGGCGACCGGCTGCTCGGCCGCGTCTCCGAGCGGCTGAAGGCGCTGATGACCGACGACGAGATGATCGGCCGGCTCGGCGGCGACGAGTTCGCGGTGGTGGTGCGCGACGGCACCGACATGGCGCGCCTGGAGAGGCTCGCCCGCACGATCATCGCGGCGCTGAGCGAGCCCTATGAGGTCGACCAGCACACGCTCTACATCGGCGCCTCCGTCGGCCTCGCCGTGGGTCCGCGCGACGGGCGCACCGCGGAGATGCTGATCCGCTCGGCCGACCTTGCGCTCTATCGATCGAAGGATGCCGGCGGCGGCACCTTCCACGCCTATGAGCCGCAGCTGCACATGCAGGCGGAGGAGCGGCGCGTGCTCGAGATGGCGCTGCGCAGCGCCCTGGAGAAGAACGAGCTCCACCTCGCCTATCAGCCGGTCGTCGACGCCGGAGCGGGCCGGCTCACCGGGTTCGAGGCGCTGCTGCGCTGGACCCATCCCGAGCTCGGGCCGATCTCCCCCGCCAAGTTCGTGCCGCTCGCCGAGGACGCGCGGCTGATCGCGCCGATCGGCGAATGGGTGCTGCGCACCGCCTGCCATGAGGCCGCGCGGTGGGAGGCACCGGTGCGGGTCGCGGTCAACATCTCTGCCGAGCAGCTCCACAATCCCGCGCTCGTCGCGGTCGTCGCCAATGCGCTGGCGAACTCCGGCCTCCCCGCCGACCGGCTCGAGCTCGAGGTCACCGAGAGCGTCTTCATGCGCGAGGGCACCGCGGCGACGCAGGTGCTCGAGAAACTGCTCGACCTCGGCATCCGTCTCAGCCTCGACGATTTCGGCACCGGCTATTCCTCGCTCGGCTATCTCAGCCGCACGCGCTTCTCGTCGATCAAGATCGACCGCAGCTTCGTCCAGGCCGCGTCGAAGGGCGTCAGGGAAGCGATCGCGATCATCCGCGCGGTGGTGGCGCTCGCCCAGTCGCTCGGTATGGCGACCACCGCGGAAGGGGTCGAGAGCGAGGACGAGCACCGCATGGTCCAGGAGCTCGGCTGTACCAAGGTGCAGGGCTATTATTTCGGCCGCCCTCTTCCGGTGGAGGAGGCACGCGCGCTCGCGAGCCGCGCGGCGGGCCAGGCCCGCGCCGCCTGAAGAAAAGACTTTCAATGTAGGATTTCGCTTGCTTAGGTGGCCCCGCGGCGGCCGATTCGTCCCTCGCCCCTTGCCCCCCGATCACCGGATCGTTAGAGGGCGCGGGCCGTAGGAGTGTAGCTCAGTTGGTAGAGCATCGGTCTCCAAAACCGAGGGCCGGGGGTTCGAGTCCCTCCACTCCTGCCAATCCCCGTCATCGCGGATAGCGGCGCTTGCGCTGCAGAGCGGTCGTCGCTAGATAGCGACCCCAATCCGACAGCGTGGATGGGCTGCGCCGGTGCCTTGATGAGGGCCGGGCGGCGGTCCTATGCTCGCTGACGGGCAAGACGCGAGCAGAAGGCTGATCCCAAGTGGCGAAGACGTCCCCGATCGAATTCATCCGCCAGGTGCAGGCCGAGACCCGCAAGGTCGTGTGGCCGACGCGCCGCGAGACGATCATGACCGGCGTGATGGTGATGATCATGACGGTGCTGCTGGGCCTGTTCTTCTTCGGCATCGATTCCGTGTTCGACGCGATCGTCCGCGGCCTGCTGAACCTCGCCAAGTAATTCACGAAAGACGGACACGCACATGTCGCGCTGGTACATCATTCACGCCTATTCGGGCTTCGAGAACAAGGTCCGCGATTCGATCATGGCCGAGGCGACCCGCCTGGGCCTGGACGCGCTGGTCGATGCGGTCGAGGTGCCGACCGAGACGGTGACCGAGGTCCGCCGCGGCAAGAAGGTGCAGTCGGAGCGCAAGTTCTTCCCCGGCTACGTCCTCGCCAAGCTCAACATGAACGACGACGTCTATCACCTCGTCAAGAACACGCCGAAGGTGACGGGCTTCCTCGGCAGCTCGGGCAAGCCGCAGCCGATCAGCGAGGCCGAGGCCGCGCGCATCCTCAACACCAAGGAGGAGGCCGCCGCGGCGCCCAAGGCCAAGGTCAAGGTCGATTTCGAGATCGGCGATTCGATCAAGGTGCTCGACGGCCCGTTCGCGACCTTCAACGGCATCGTCGAGGAGCTCGACTTCGACAAGTCCAAGGTCAAGGTCAGCGTGTCGATCTTCGGCCGCGCGACACCGGTGGAACTGGACTTCGATCAGGTCGAGCGCAGCAAGTAATCTCCGACCCGATCGGGATCAGGCAAGGCCGGGGAGCGAAAGCATCCCCGGCCTTTCTGTATCTGGGGCTCTGTATCTGGGGCAACCGATCACCCCAGCGGCAGCGCCCCACGCCGCGCGAAATCCCGCAGCAGCCGCTCGGCGCCGGTGAGGCTCAGGTGGTGGTAGTCGAAATAGAGCGGCTTGCCCCCGGCCAGCAGCGCGCAGCGGCTGGCATCGCACAGCACGTCGGCCGGGTCGAGATAGACGAGGTCGCGCCCACGCCAGCGCCCGGCGAGCTCGCGCATCCGCATCTCCACCTCGGCGAGGTCGGCGCGGCTGCGTCCCTCGGCCTCGGCGAGCCTGCCGCCCAGCGCGAGCCGGGCCAGCCGGCGCGGCACGTCGAAGCGGTTGGGCGGCACCGGCCCGACCAGCACCACCTGCCGCCCGTCGGCGAGGAGCTCGGCGATCGTGGCATCGAGGCCCGGCCATGCCCGGTCATAGGCGGGGTCCATCCAGAAGCCGGCGAGATAGATGGTATGGAGCCGCCGGTCGGCGCGGATCGCGTCGAGCACGTCGCCGTTGACGCGCGCGCAGCCGGGCGCGGCGCCTGACGCATAGCCGAGCGCCGGCGGGCAGCTCGACTGGGTGCGCTCGACCAGCGCCCTCCCCTCCCGCGCGGCGATGCGGCCGAGCGCATAGGACAGCTCGACGCCGTGGCTGTCGCCCCACAGCAGCGCGGTCGGCGCCACTCCCGGCGCGCCGAGCGTGCAGGGCCTCCGTCCGGCGGTGGCGGTGTCGTGGCAGCGGGCCCGCTCCGGGCTGACGTCGTCGCGGGCGGCGGCCATGCGTCCGATCTCCGGCGCGAAGCGCCCCGGCCAGCCACCCAGCATCGCCATCGCCAGCGACGCCGCGCACAGCCCTCCCATCGCGCCGGCGCTTGCCGCGAAGATCGCTCGCCGGCCGATCGCCCGCGGATCACGGAACGGCCGCTCGACGAAGCGCCACGACAGGACCGCCGCCGCCAGCGAGACGAGGATCGCCGCGGCGCTCAGCCAGCCCGACAGCGACCGGTCGAGCACATATTGGGCGAAGACGATCACCGGCCAGTGCCACAGATAGAGCGAATAGGAGACGAGGCCGATGCCGATCAGCGGCCCGCGGCCGAGCAGCCGGCCGACCGCCGTGCCCGGCGCGCAATGGATCAGCGCGGCGGCACCGAGCACCGGCGGCAGCGCGGCGGCGCCCGGGAAGGGGGTCGTGCTGCCGTAGGCGACGACCGCGCCGGCGATGGCGGCGAGGCCGGCCAGCGCGAGCGCCTCGCGCACCCAGGGCGCCCGCACCGGCGGCACCGCGCCGAGCGCGAGCAGCGCGCCCGCGAACAACTCCCACGCGCGCGGTGGCAGCAGGTAGAAGGCGAAGCCCGAACGGTCGCCCTGCAGCGCGATCGCCCAGGCGAGCGAGCCGGCGGCGATCGCTCCGACGATCGCGCGTCGCCGGCCGGGTGCGAGGCGATGGATCAGCAGCAACAGCAGCGGGAAGCCGATGTAGAACTGCTCCTCGATGCCGAGCGACCAGCTGTGCAGCAGCGGCTCGACGTCGGCGCCCATCTGGAAATAGCCGACCTTCGAGAAGAAATAGATGTTGGAGACGAACAACGCCGCTGCGAGCGCCGAGCGCGGCACCGTCGGGAAATCTCCCGGCAGGTAGAGGACGGCGGCGGCGAGCAGCACCGCCGCCAGCACCACCGTCAGCGCCGGCAGGATGCGGCGCGCGCGGCGCTCGTAGAAGCGCAGGATCGAGAAACGGCCGCCGTCGATCTCCCGCGCGATGATGCCGGTGATGAGATAGCCCGAGATCACGAAGAAGATGTCGACGCCGACGAACCCGCCGGAGAAGCCCGGGACGTGCGCGTGGAACAGCAGCACCGGCAGGATCGCGACCGCGCGCAGGCCGTCGATGTGCGGCTGATATCCGGACGCCCTTTCCATGGGGAGGCTCTAAGGGGGGAAAGGGTAATGTGGCGTTACTGGCCATCTACCGGCCTGACGCGTCATGCCCTGAACGCGGGAGTAACCGCTAACGCCTCACCTTAGGCCGATCAGCGAATCGCAGACTGGAAGGACATACATGCGATGAACGAGCATCGCATGTACGTCCGTTCCACCGATTCAGCGCTGGGGAGCTGGCTCGATCCGGAAATTGGCGCGCGCCCAATCCGCGAACCTGGTCGGGGTCTTGCCCGCTACCTCATTCGCCAGCGCGATCCGTCCGCCCGAGGCGTTCGGCCCGAGGTAGGTATAATCCTCGTAATAGGCCAGCGTCTCACCCAGCGCGTCCGCCCCGGGGAAGAAATTCGCGTACACCTCAAGAGGCACTTGCGTGAACGAGAGCTGGTGGCCCTGCTGCCGCAGCGCGTCGAGGATGTCGTTGAAGCGCAGGAAATCGCCGACCAGCGGCAGATAGGCTCCGTCGCCCACTTGGTCCGGACGAGCGAACGCGCCCGCCACGATGTCGCCCAGCTCGTCGATGTCGCCCATGTGGAAGCAGCGGACGGTCGGATCGATCGGCAGCGTCCAGCCCAGGCTGCCGTCCGGCTGCGGCTGAGGGCCGAACGGTCCCGAGAAATTCTGATAGTAGGCCGGCGGTACGACGAAGGTGTGATGCGGGAAGCCGGCACTCTCCACGATCGGATCGAGCTTTGCCTTTCCGCTGAACTGCGGCAGCTTGTACTTGCCGCCGCTGATCGCCTCGGCGTTGGGAAGGGTCGACCAGATCAGGTGATCCACACCGGCGGCCTTCGCGGCCTGGATCGCCGCGGTTGCCTGCTTCGTCTCGTCCGTGCCCTCCTGCCAGAAATTGGTCACGAGGAAAACGCCGTGCACGCCCTCGAGCGCAGCCGCGAGCGTCTCCGGCCGGTCGAGGTCGGCTTCGGCAGCCTCGTCGGCGGGGCCTTCATATTTGCTCGGGTCGCGCGTGAGAGCGCGCACGTTGAACTCGCCTCGTGCTTTCAGGGCGCGAACAACGCCGCCGCCTTGGTTTCCCGTCGCACCGAATACGGCGATCAGTTTCTTGGATGACATTATCGGCTCTTTCGATTCCGGTTTCATGCGCCCGCGGTTGCGTGGCGTCCGATCGACCATGGTCGCCGCCTATTTGCGTTCGATCGAAAACCGGAACAATGCCTCGAAAACTGGCATCATCTGCTAGGATATGATCCAAATGACCAACCCCGTGGAAACCGCTGAACTCGTCGCGTTCACCAGGACGGTCGACGCCAGATCCCTGTCACGCGCGGCGGCGGAGCTGCGGGTTCCGCGCGCAACCCTGAGCCGTCGTCTCGCTCGTCTCGAGGAGCGGCTTGGCGCTCGCCTCCTCCGCCGCAGCACCCGCAGCCTGACCCTTACCGAGGTAGGGGAGGTGTTCTACCGGCAGGCCTGCATCGCGCTCGAAGCCGTGCGTCTCGCCGAGCAGAGCGTCCGGGCGACCGACGACATCGTGCGCGGCGACCTCCGCGTCTCCGTTCCGCCGATGATGAGTGACGGCTTCCACGCGATGATCTGCGACTTCGCGGCGCATCATCCCGAACTGCGCGTCCATGTTCACACCTCGAACCAGATCGTCGACGTCCTTCACGGCGGATATGATGTCGCCCTCCGCGCCAGCAGCCACATCCAGCCCGGCCTGATCGCGCGCACGCTGTTCCGCGATCCGATGATCGCCGTCGCTTCACCCGCTTACCTGGCGGATCGCGGCGTCCCGCGCACGCAGCGGGACATCCGCAATCACCGCTGTCTGCTCGGCTTCGTGCGCGGCGAGCTGCCGGTGACGCACTGGCCCCTGGCCTCCGGCGGCAAGCTCTCCGTCGACGGCATTTTCTTCTCGAACGAAATCGCCCTTCTTCGGGACGCGGCGGTGAGAGGCCTGGGGATCGCACTCCTGCCGCACAACTTCGTGGCGCCGCACCTGGAGAGCGGTGCGCTCGTGCACGTCCTCGATGGCATCGTCGGCTCGGAGCTGCAGGTCGCGCTTGTCTATGCCGAGCGTGCATTCCTGTCGCCGCAGGTGCGCCTGTTCATCGACGCCGTCGCCACATGGGTGAGGAGCGAGCTGGCCGAGAGGGAGCGCACGATGCCGGGCGTGACGCCGCGCAACGGCGGCTAATGCACCTCCTTTCCCGGCAACGGGCGGACCGTTCACCACCGATTCCGGTCGTCCGATTTATGAGTTGATCGCGAATTGCCCGTCCGCCTGCCTCCCGTCACCCGTCATCTTCATCCCCGTCCCAATCGGTGATCCGCCAGCCGCCGAACAGGGCGCGGCGGGGTTCGTGGGGCGGCTTCGCCGGGTCGGCCTTGCTCCAGCCGGTCACCTGCTCGAGATCGGGGAGGACGGGGACCTCGCCGGGCCAGCCGCTCGGCCCGCCGCGCGCGCGGCGGGCGGCTTCGGCGATCAGGAAGGCCTCGCGGTCGCGGGCCATCCGCGCCTCGTGCATCAGGGCGAGGCGCATCGAATAAGCGTCGCCGGATTCGCCGCGCCGGCGGCGGGCCTCGGGCGGCACCTCGGCCAGCCGCGCCTCCTTCTGGTGGAGATGGAGGAGCTGCAGCGCCTGGTCGGGCGTCATGCGCGGCATGGCGGGGCGGTCGTTGTGGCGCCAGTCGTCATGCTCATGCGCCTCGACCGCGAAGCCGGCGAGCAGCGCGGCCTCGACCTGCTCATAGCCCTCCTGGAGCGCCAGCCGCATCTCGCGCGCGAAGCCGGGATCGCGGCGGCGCAGGTCGTAGAAGGCGGCATGGGAAAAGCCCGCCGCGGCCGCGGCGAGGCGGATGTTGGCGGTGACGCTGAGCGCGGCGAGGAAGGTCTGGCGCGCGGTGCGGGTGAGCGATCCCTTCTGTGCGCGGCGGAGCTGGACCCGGCCCGAGGCGGTGCGGACCGGCCGCGGCTCCCCTTCCCCCGCATCGGCGACACGACCGTGCAGCCGCGCATGGGCGATGGCGAGCGCGGCGTCCCATTGCGCGGCGAAGGCGGGGTGCCTGGCGCGGCGCTTCGTCAGCATCGAGCGGTTGAGGCCGAGCTGCTCGGCGGCGGCGCGGGCGTTGCCGGTGCGGCGCAGGACGCGCAGGAATGCGCGGTTCTGCATCACCTGGTTGCGGTTGAGCGGTCTGGTCATTTCCGACGGGGTCGCAGGAAAAATCCTACATTTCTAGGGGGGATCTACTCCAGATCCTCCTCCGCCAGGGGAGTGTCAGGTCGGATCGTCCCCCGGACGATCCTTGACCGTGCGGGGCACGGTCAACCTGACACTGGCGTCGCGTAGCGATGACGGAGGGGGAGGAAGCACGTCGCTAGGGGGTCGCCGTCCTCCCCCTCCGTCAGCCTGCGGCCGACACCTCCCCCTGGCGGGGGAGGATTTGGAGCAGGCGCCCTGCGTTGACAGACTCATAACTCGTGAGTTATGCGACAACCCATAGCCAACGAGTTATGGGTTTCGATGCCGCACGTCCACGACATCCTCTTCAAGACGCTCGCCGATCCAACGCGGCGGGCGATCTTCGAGCGGCTGTGCCGGGAGGGGGAGCAGACGGTCGGGGCGCTGACCGCGCATGCCGGCGTATCGCAGCCGGCGGTGTCGAAGCATCTCGGCGTGCTCAAGCAGGCCGGGCTGGTGCGCGACCGGCAGGACGGGCGGCAGACGCACTACAGCGCGCAGCGCGGCGCGCTGGCGCCGCTGGTCGACTGGACGAGCCGGATGACCGGCTTCTGGGAACAGCGGTTCGACGACCTCGAGGATTTGCTGAAAAGGATGGATCAATGACCGAGACCATGGCCGAGACGCGCAGCGTCGTCGTCGAGCGCGACATCCCGCATCCGCCGGAGCGGGTCTGGCGCGCGCTCACCCTGCCCCACCTGATCGAGGAATGGCTGATGAAGAACGACTTCGTTCCCGTCGTCGGCCACCGCTTCAACCTGACCGGCGAGTGGGGCGGCGTGCTGGACTGCGAGGTGCTCGTCGTCGAGCCGGACCGGGAGCTGGCCTACAGCTGGAACTTCCGGCACGACGATCCGGCGTTCGGCCTGGAGAGCGTGGTGACCTTCACGCTGACGCCGACCGGTACCGGCACGCGGCTGCGCATGGAGCAGCAAGGCTTCCGGCCGGACCAGAAACAGGCCTATGGTGGCGCCAGGGCGGGATGGCAGCAGTTCCTCGCCCGGCTGGAGCAGGTCGCGGCGCGCGCCGACTGAGAGAGGGAGGCTCCGATGAACTGGAATGCGTGGATCCGGCAAGGCCATCGCTGGCTGTCGATCGTCTTCACCGTGACCGTGATCGCCAATTTCGTCGCGATGGCGCTGGGGGAGCCGCCGGCCTGGGTGGTCTATTCGCCGCTGCCGCCGCTGTTCCTGCTGCTGTTCAGCGGGCTGTACATGTTCGTGCTGCCCCATGCCGTCCGGTGGCGCGACGCGCGGCGCGCGGGCAGCCGGGCCTAGCGCCGTGGAGCCGAAGCTGCTGTCGGGCGGCAATCCGCAGATCGCCAAGGGCTACGGCGACGCGCCGGTGCAGGCCTATATCGCCGCCATGCCGGGCTGGAAGCGCGAGATCGGGCAGCGCATCGACGCGGTGATCGAACGCACCGTCCCCGGCGTGCGCAAGGCGGTGAAGTGGAACTCGCCCTTCTATGGTGCCGATGAGGAGGGCTGGTTCCTCTCGTTCCATTGCTTCACCCGGTACGTCAAGGTGACCTTCTTCCAGGGCGCGTCGCTGCACCCCGTGCCGCCGGGCAAATCCAAGTACGAGGCGGTGCGCTATCTCGACATCCACGAGGGTGCGTTCGACGAGGCGCAGTTCGCCGACTGGGTGAAGCAGGCGAGCAAATTGCCGGGCGAGCGGTTGTAGGAGAGGACGAGCGTCATGACGGATGGACTTGGGGATGGTTCGCCCTCGGAGCTGATCGACGCGCGGATCGCGGCGCTGGGCGACTGGCGGGGCGCGATGCTGGCCAGGCTGCGCGCCGTCATCAGGACGGCCGATCCGGATGTGGTCGAGGCGGTGAAGTGGCGCAAGCCGTCGAACCCGATGGGGGTCCCGACGTGGGAGCATGCCGGGATCATCTGCACCGGCGAGACCTACAAGGACAAGGTGAAGCTGACCTTTGCCCGCGGGGCGTCGCTGGAGGACACGGCAGGGTTGTTCAACGCCAGCCTGGACGGCGGCACCCGGCGTGCGATCGATTTCCGGGAGGGCGCCCCGATCGATGAGGCGGCGCTGGCGGCGCTCGTCCGGAGCGCGGTGGCGCTGAACCTGACGACAGCCGCGGCGCGGGGTGGCAAGCGCGGTTAGGGGTCAGGGTCAGGGTCAGAGCAAGGCAGAAGTTTTGTTCACGCAGAGGCGCGGAGAGCGCAGAGGCGTGTCGCCTGGAATGCCCGTCTCGCGTCAGCGAGACCTTCTCATTACTGGTTGCTGGCAGCCCAGTTTTGAAGGCCGCTGGCGCGGCCGAAGGTATAGCAAGCGACGCATCTCTGCGCTCTCTGCGCCTCTGCGTGAACAAATTCTTCCTTCTTTTCCCTTCGCATCCTCGCACCCTCGCGAGAACCAGAAATGAAGCTGTTGCCGCCGAACAGCCTTTCGGCTATGCGCGCCGGCTTCCGTCATAGCGGAAAATCCCTGCGGGAGACGGCCGCCGTGCCGTCGCTTGGACCGCTAAACTTGGAATAGAGTGACATGGCAAAGAAGATTACCGGCTATATCAAGCTGCAGGTGCCCGCCGGCGCCGCCAACCCGTCGCCGCCGATCGGCCCGGCGCTGGGTCAGCGCGGCGTCAACATCATGGAGTTCTGCAAGGCGTTCAACGCCGCGACCGGCGACCTCGAGAAGGGCGCGCCGATCCCGACCGTGATCACCGTCTATGCGGACCGCTCCTTCTCGTTCGAGACGAAGACGCCGCCGGCGACCTTCCTCATCAAGAAGGCGGCGAACCTCAAGTCGGGCTCGAAGGAGCCGGGCAAGGTCTCCGCGGGCAAGATCGCGCGCTCGAAGCTGAGCGAGATCGCCGAGATCAAGATGAAGGACCTGAACGCCAACGACATCGAGGCGGCGACCCGCATCATCGAAGGCTCGGCCCGCGCGATGGGCCTCGAAGTGGTGGAGGGCTGATCCGATGACCAAGCTCAGCAAGAAGGCGAAGGCGCTGGCCACCGCGGTCGACCGCGAGAAGCTCTACGGCGTCGATGAGGCGATCAGCCTCGCCAAGACCCACGCGACCGCCAAGTTCGACGAGACCATCGAGGTCGCGCTCAACCTGGGCGTCGACCCGCGTCACGCCGACCAGATGGTGCGCGGCGTGGTGACGCTGCCCAAGGGCACCGGCAAGACCGTGCGCGTCGGCGTGTTCGCCAAGGGCGCGAAGGCGGACGAGGCCCGCGAGGCGGGTGCGGACGTGGTCGGCGCCGAGGATCTGATGGAGATCGTCCAGGGCGGCACCATCGACTTCGACCGCTGCATCGCGACCCCGGACATGATGGGCGTCGTCGGCCGGCTCGGCAAGGTGCTGGGTCCGAAGGGCCTGATGCCGAACCCGAAGCTCGGCACCGTGACCATGAACGTCGCCGAGGCCGTCAAGGCGGCCAAGGGCGGCCAGGTCGAGTATCGCGTCGAGAAGGCGGGCATCATCCACTCGGGCATCGGCAAGGCGTCGTTCCCGGCGGAAGACCTGCGCGCGAACTTCGACGCGCTGGTCGACGCGGTGATCAAGGCCAAGCCGTCGGGCGCGAAGGGCAAGTACCTGAAGAAGGTCGCCGTCAGCTCGTCGATGGGCCCGGGCATCAAGGTCGACACGGCCGAGGTCGCGGGGGCCTGAACCTCCAATCCTCCCCCGCCAGGGGGAGGTGTCGGCCGTAGGCTGACGGAGGGGGAGGAAGCACGCCGATAGTTGGTCGCGTCCTCCCCCTCCGTCGCCTTCGGCGCCACCTCCCCCTGGCGGGGGAGGATCGAATGTCGATCCACTTCATCCATGCAAAGAAAGGGCCGGAAAGGATTTTCCGGCCCTTTTTCTTTGAAGCCGCGGGCCAGGATGGGGTAAGGGCGGGCCATGCCGATCAGGACTGTAGTAAAGCCGACCTTTTTCGGACGCGCCCGCCTCGTGGTGGCGTGGTCCGCGCTTGCCGCCGCGATCGCCGCGCCCGCCTCCGCGCAGCAGGCGCCGAAGCCGCCGCAGCAGCTGTTGCCGCCGCAGGTGCTGTCGCAGCAGAAGGGCCCGGTGGAGGCACCGCCCGCCGCGACCACGGGCACGCCGGCGCAGAATACGCCGGTGCCCGCGCCGTTCGTGCCGGCACCCCCGATCATCCCGCTGCCCAAGCTGAGCGCCGAGCAGGCGGCGCAGCTCACGCAGATGCTGCGCGAGGGGCGGATGGCGCAGGGGCTGCGCTATGCCCGCGACGAGCGGCCGATCCCGACCGAGAACGACGCGCTGGTGCGCGCGGCGCTCGACTATGCGCGGGCGGTGCACAACGGGCGGCTCGATACGGCGGACTTCGAGGAGGACTGGGGCCTGCGTCCCGGCGCGTACGATCCCCTGCCCGCCTTTGCCGAGGCGGTGAAGGGCAACAGTCTCGGCCGCTGGATCGCGCAGCTGCCGCCGCCCTACGCCGGCTATGACGGGCTGCAGAAGGGGCTGGAGCGCTATCGCGCGATCGCCGCGGCGGGCGGGTGGAAGGCACTGCCGGCCGGGCCCGACCTGGCGCTGGGCGCGACCGGGCCGCGCGTGGCGGCGCTGCGCGAGCGGCTGGCGGTCGAGGATCCGGAGGTGACGGGGACCGGGAGCAAGTTCGACGAGGCGCTCAAGGACGCGGTGGTGCGGGCGCAGCGGCGCTACGGGCTCAAGCCGACCGGCGTCGTTTCGACGCAGACGCTCGCGGCGCTGAACGTGCCGGCGCAGGATCGCGTGCGCCAGATCATGGCGAACATGGAGCGCTGGCGCTGGCTGCCGCCGGAGCTGCCCAAGGACCGCATCCAGGTCAACATCGCCGCCGCGGTGCTGACCGTGTTCGAGGGCGACAACCCGATCATGTCGATGAAGGGCGTGACCGGCCGGCCCGGCGACGAGACGCCGATGCTGCAGTCGACGATCCACTCGATCGTGCTCAATCCGCCGTGGAACGTCCCCGCCGGCATCGCCCAGCGCGAGCTGTTCCCCAAGGGCGCGGGCTATCTTCGCGCCAATGGCTTCAAGGTGATCGGCGAGGGACCGAACCGCCGCCTCCAGCAGCAGGCGGGGCCGCAGAGCGCGCTCGGGCGCTACAAGTTCGACTTCAACAACCCTTATGCCGTGTATCTGCACGATACGCCGGTGCAGGCGAAGTTCGCGAGCTACGACCGGCTCGCCAGCCATGGCTGCGTGCGGCTCGAGCGGCCGGCGGACCTCGCGCAGCTGCTGCTGCGGAGCGATCCGGCGTGGACGCCGGAGACGATCCAGGCCGCGGTCGACACCGGCAAGACGCAGCGCGTGCAATTGAGCCGCCAGGTGGCGGTGTACCTGCTCTACTGGACCGCCTTCGCCAGCGCCAACGGCACGATGAACTTCCGCGGCGATCCCTATGGCTGGGACAAGCTGCTCGCCGACAAGATCGAGAAGCGCTCGGTCGCGCAGGCCGCGGTCGCCAACTGACCATCGACAGGAGAATCCGACTTGAACACCCGCCGTCTCGCCCTCGCCGCCGCTTCCGCGCTCGCGCTGACGCTCGCCGCCTGCTCGGGCTCCGAGCCCACGCCGGCGCCGACCAACGACGCGGTCGACACCACGACCGAGGAGGTCGTCAACGAGGCGCCGCCGGTCGTGAACGAGGCGCCGGTGGCCGAGCCGACCGCGAACGCCACCGCCACGCCGGCTCCCGCCGTCACGGATGACCGCTCCGCCGACGAGCAGATGTACGACGACGCCGACGCCACCGGCATGACCGCCCGCGTCGACCGCAGCGGCGGTGGCTCGAACGAGAGCGCGCCGACCGGGGTGACGGAGGAGAAGTAAGGCCGTCTCGGCCCGCGCGGGAATGATTCTGTTCACGCGAAGGCGCGAAGACGCGAAGAGAAGAAGAACAGAAGGATTTGTTCACGCGGAGACGCGGAGACGCGGAGATACGTCGCCTGTTGCGATCTCAGCCGCGCCAGCGGCCTTCAAGCTCGTCGCGTGCTTCAAGGTGTAAGGTCTCGCTGACGCGAGACGGGGCCACAGGCGAGACACCTCCGCGTCTCCGCGTCTCCGCGTGAACAAATCCTTCTTCTCTTTGCGCCTTCGCGCCTTCGCGTGAACCCCTTCTTCCAAGACGACCGGATTGACTTTTCCCCACACCCGGCTATTGGCGCCCGCTTGCCGGCATGGGTTCGCCCCGCGCCGGCGCCGTCCGAGACAGCGGGTGGCCGGGATCTGCCGGCCTTAATCTCCCGCCTAGACGGGGACAGAATTCTTCCGGGCGCCGGCTGCCGGCGCATCGGATCGGGCCAGGCGTTGCCGCGGCCGACATGATCCTGCCCCTCACGGACAAATGCGCTCGACCCCACAAGGGCCGGGCGAGTGGACCGGGCTGTGCCCCAGGCACGGCTCATTTTGAGGAGAATGGCATGGATCGTTCGCAAAAGGCCGAGTCCGTCGCCGAGCTGAACCGCACCTTCAACGAGGTCGGCGTGGTGGTCGTCACCCGCAACCTCGGGCTGACCGTCGCCCAGTCGACCCAGCTGCGTTCGAAGATGCGCGACGCCGGCGCGAGCTTCAAGGTCTCGAAGAACAAGCTTGCCAAGATCGCGCTCGAGGGCACCGATTACGCGGGTCTTTCCGACCTGCTGACCGGGCCGACCGCGCTCGCCACCTCCGTCGACCCGGTCGCTGCCGCCAAGGCGGCGGTCGACTTCGCGAAGACGAACGACAAGTTCGAAATCGTGGGCGGCGCGATGGGCAAGCAGGTGCTCGACGTGGAGGGCGTGAAGGCGCTCGCTTCGCTGCCGTCGCTGGACGAGCTGCGTGGCAAGATCGTGGGCCTGCTGGTGGCGCCCGCCACCAAGCTCGCGACTGTCACCCAGGCGCCCGCGGCCCAGCTGGCGCGGGTGTTCGGCGCTTACGGCAACAAGGAAGCGGCATAAGCCGCTGGCAATCTACCGACTTTAACCTGATCCGATTGGAGTATTGAAATGGCTGATCTGAACGCGCTGGTTGACCAGCTTTCCGAACTGACCGTCCTCGAGGCCGCCGAGCTCTCGAAGCTGCTCGAAGAGAAGTGGGGCGTTTCGGCCGCCGCTGCCGTCGCCGTTGCCGGCCCGGCCGTCGGTGGCGCCGGTGGCGCTGCCCCGGCCGCCGAGGAGAAGACCGAGTTCGACGTGATCCTGACCGGCGACGGCGGCAAGAAGATCAACGTCATCAAGGAGGTCCGTGCGATCACCGGCCTCGGCCTCACCGAGGCGAAGACGCTGGTCGAGTCGGCTCCGAAGGCCGTCAAGGAAGGCGTCAACAAGGACGAGGCCGAGAAGATCAAGAAGCAGCTCGAGGAAGCCGGCGCGAGCGTCGAGCTCAAGTAAGCTTCGCTGCTTGGTTGACATGGAAGGGCGGTCCCGGTCGGGGCCGCCCTTTCTTTTTGGCTGTTCAGGAGAACAGCGCCGCCCCTATTGCTCCGCCGAGGGCGACCAGCGCCGGTACGGCGAAGCGGCCTTTCCAGAACCAAGCCGCCGTCAATGCCGCGACGAAGACGATCGCCACTGGCCAGAGCGCCGGTGCCCGGTCGAGGACCGCGAGCCCTAACTGCAGGCATGTCGCAGCGATGATCCCGACCACCGCCCCCGCGATCCCGTCGAGCAGGCGGTGCAGCGCGGGATTCTCGACGATCCGCTCCAGGCGCTCGAACAGGATCATCGAGAAGGCGAAGGCCGGCAGGAAGATGCCCGCCGTCACCGCCAGCGCGCCGATCCAGCCGCCCGCGACATAGCCGACGAAGGTGCCGAAGATCACCAAGGGCGCCGGCAGCATCCCGGCCAGCGCCACGCCATCGAGGAAGGTGCCGTCGGACATCCATCCGCGGCCGACCGTGTCGTGGCGGACATAGGGGATGGCGGTATAGGCCCCGCCGAAGGTGAGCAGGCCGCCCTTGAGACCGGCGACGAACAGCGCGGCGGCGGTCGCCTCGCCCGACAGCATCTGCGACGCGGCGGCGGATGGATCGCCGAGGGCGTGGAAGGCGAAGGCGAGCAGCAGTCCGCCGGCGGCAAAGGCGATCGCAACGCCCGGCCGGATCGCGAAGGCATAGACCAGCCCTGCCGTGGCGAGCGGGATCCAGAAGGAGACGCCGGCCAGCGTGGCGATCAGGCTCGCCAGCGCAAGCAGGCCCAGCAGCCGGTCGGTAAGCGCATGCCGGCCGATCCGCTCGACCGCGCGGGCGATGATCGCGACCACGACGATCTGCACGCCGAGCAGCACGCCGGCGAGCCCTGCCCGCCCCGCGATCAGCGCCTGATAGGCCGCGGCGCACCCCAGCATCAGCACGAAACCGGGCAGCATGAAGCCGAGGCCGGCGAACAGCCCTCCCCAGCGGCCGCGGGCGACCATGCCCATATGGACGCAGAGCTCGTGCGCCTCGGGTCCCGGCAGGACCTGCATGACGGCGAGCAGCCGGTTGAAGCGGGCGCCGGTGATCCACCGCTCCTCTTCGACCAGCGCCTGGCGGATCATCGCGATCTGCGCGACCGGCCCGCCGAAGGCGAGGCAGCCGAAGCGCAGGAACTTGAGGAAGAGGGGGGCAAGGCCGATGGCGGGCGGTGCCGCATCGCTGTCGATGGACGTCATCAGGCGCTCCTTGGCCGCAGGCGCGGCCGCTGGAGCGGACTTGGACGACAATCGTCTGAACGGGCGTCCGCGCCAGGCCCGTAGGCCGACTATCGCACGAACGCGCGCAAAAGCAACGTCAGGGCAAGGCCCTACCCTGTTCTCCGCGCAGATAGTCGACGAACGCACGCAGCGGCGCCGGCATGAGGCGTCGGCTGGGATAGTAGAGGAACGGGCCGGAGAAGCTCTGCCACCAGTCCGGCAGCACCGGCACCAGCCGGCCGGCGTCGAGGGCATCCGCCACCAGCTCCTCGAAACTGGTGAGGATGCCGATGCCCGCCTCGGCCATCGCCAGCTCCAGCTCGAGGACGTTGGTGGCGACGACGCTGGCGGGGTCGACGCGGACCAGCCTGCCGCCCTGCTCGAATTCCCAGGTCGAGCGGGTACCGTGGACGAAGCGGTGGCGGATGCAGCGGTGGGCGAGCAGGTCGCGCGGGTGCGCCGGCGTGCCATGGCGCGCGAGATAGGCGGGCGCGGCGACGGTGGCGAAGCGCTGAACGCGCGGGCCGATCGGGACGGCGATCATGTCCTGCTCCAGCCGCTCGTCGTAGCGGACGCCGGCGTCGAAGCCGGCGGCCAGCACGTCGACGAAGGCGTCCTCCGCCTGCACCTCCACCGCGATGCCGGGATGGGCGGCGAGGAAGCCGGTGAGGATCGGCGGCAGGATACGGCGCGCGACGATCGTCGGCACGTTGAGCCTCAGCGTGCCGGTCGGGCTGTCGCGGAAGGCGTTGACCGCGTCTAGCGCCGCCCTCACCTCGCCCAGCGCCGGTGCGAGCCGATCGAGCAGCCGTTCCCCCGCCTCGGTCAGCGTGACGCTGCGGGTGGTGCGGTTGAACAGGCGGACGCCGAGCCGCTCCTCGGCGCGGCGGACCGCCTGGCTGAGGCTGGAGGGCGAGACGCCCTGCATCGCCGCGGCGCCGCGGAAGCCGCGATGGCGCGCGACGGCGACCACCGCGCCCAGGTCGGCGAGGTCGAGCTCAGCCATTGTGCAATTTCGCGCACAGCATGTGCAGATCATGCCCAATTATCGAACGCCGCGCCAGCGCGCATATTGGCGTCATCCCCCTCCAATGAAGGATAGATGACGATGGAACAGCACCAGCTTGGCGCGACCGGCCCGATGGTTTCGGCATTGGGCCTAGGCTGCATGGGCATGTCGGGCATGTACGGCGAGTCCGACCGCGGCGAGAGCATCGCGACGATCCACGCCGCGCTCGACGCCGGGATCAACCTGCTCGACACCGGCGACTTCTACGGCATGGGCCACAATGAGATGCTGCTCGCGGAGGCGTTGAAGGGCGTGCCGCGCGATCGCTACCTCCTCAGCGTGAAGTTCGGCGCGCAACGCGATCCGGCGGGGGGATGGCTCGGCTTCGACGGCAGCCCGGCGGCGCTCAAGACCGCGCTCGCCTATTCGCTGCAGCGGCTCGGGGTCGATCATGTCGACATCTACCGGCCGGCGCGGCTCGATCCGAGGGTGCCGATCGAGGAGACGATCGGGGCGATCGCCGAGATGGTTCAGGCAGGATACGTGCGTCACATCGGCCTGTCCGAGGTCGGCGTGGAGACCATTCGCCGCGCGGCGGCGGTGCATCCGATCGTCGACCTGCAGATCGAATATTCGCTGGTCTCGCGCGGGCCCGAGGACAGGATTCTGCCGGCGCTGCGCGAGCTCGGCATCGGCACCACCGCTTATGGCGTGCTCTCGCGCGGGCTGATCGGCGGGCATTGGCAGAGCGGCGCCGTCGGCGCGGGCGACTTTCGTGCGATGAGCCCGCGCTTCCAGGGCGAGAATCTCGACCGGAACCTGGCGTTGGTCGAGGCGCTGCGCAGCGTGGCGGCGGCGCGCGGGATCAGCGTCGCGCAGGCGGCGATCGCCTGGGTGGCGGCACAGGGCAAGGACATCGTGCCGCTGATCGGCGCGCGCCGGCGCGACCGGCTGAGCGAGGCGCTGGGCGCGCTCGACGTGACGCTCTCGCCGGAGGACCTCGCCGCGATCGAGGCGGCCGTTCCGCGCGACGCGGCGGCGGGAGACCGGTATCCGGCGGCACAGATGGCCGCGCTCGACAGCGAGCGGTGAGGTAGGCTTTAGAGCGGATCGATCTTCAAATCCTCCCCCGCCAGGGGGAGGTGTCAGCCGCAGGCTGACGGAGGGGGAGGATGGCGACCCATTAGCGGCCTGCTTCCGCCCCCTCCGTCACGCTTCGCGTGCCACCTCCCCCTGGCGGGGGAGGATTTTGGTTCTAAGCGGCGCGCGGCCTGGCGGGGGCCGGGTCGAAGCGCCGCGCGCTGACCGGGGCGTAGCGGCGCTGGCCGCGGTCGAGCCAGATCGGGCCGAGCTTGGCCACGCCGGCGTCGCCGGTGCCGATCATGAAGGCATTGCCCTGGCCGCGGATGCTGAGCCCGCCGCGCCAGCGCAGGTGGATCAGCACCACCGGCACCACCATCGGGCGGCCGCCGACGTTGGCGACGTGCATCGCCTCGACCGGCAGGGTGAGGCTGCCGCGGGCGCGGTGCACCTCGCCAGGAGCGAGCGACAGCGGCTCGCTGGCCGGCATGGCGCCGGCGCTGGCGCTGAACGCGGCGATGCGCGCTTCGAGGTCGGGGCCGGCGGCGACCATGCCCGCCGCGATCCGGATACCGTCCGCGGCCTGCCCGCCGGTGTTGATGACGGCGAGCTCGAACTCGACCGTCGCCGCGCCATTGCCGATGCTGACGCCGGCGGGAAACAGCTCGACGGTGAGCGGCTGCGCCGGTGCGGCGGGAGTAACGGGCGATAGCGCCGGAGATGGCGGCGCCGGTGGTGGCGACGGCCACGCGGCGGCAAGCGGCGGGGTGGGCGCGACCTCCGGCTGGAGGATGAGCTCCTCCTCCTCGACGGCATCGGATCGACGGCCGCGGCGCCAGAGGAAGGCACCGGCCGCTGCAGCCAATGCCAGCGCGGCCCCGCCGGCGAGCCATAGCCAGGACGGGACGCCCTGTCCGGATGGCGCGGGAGCAGGCGTCGCTTGCGACGGCGCCGCGGCCGGTGGGAGCTCCGGCGCGGACGGGGTCGGCGTGATCGCCGGAGTCGGGCTGGCGCTCGGCGTCGGGGTTGCGATCGGCTCGGGAGCTGCTCGGGCGGGTTCTGTGCGGGGCGGTAGCGTGGCAGCGGGCGGCGACGGACGCGAGGTCTCCCGCACCGTCGGGACCACCGGCGGGGGCGCGGCGACCGGCGCGGCGCTCGGCGTCGGGGTCGGCGTGGGCGCAGGCGTCGGGGCCGGCGTCTGCGTGCCCGAGGGGGGCAGGCTGTAACGCTCGACGCCGGGAACGGTGATGATCATCGGCGACTGGCTGTTCTGCGCCATGGCGGCAGGCGCGGCGAAACCGCCCGCGACGCCGGCAGCGAAGATGACCAGGCCCCTCATGGCTTCGGGCCTAGCGCGCGGTGCCTGAACCGCGGCTGCACGGGGCTTTTGCGGCGAAGCGCGTGGCGGCGTTAACCAATTATTTACCATTTGGATTCATTGTCCGTTTACTCCCGCTAACGCGAGATGACATCCCATGCGAGCCCTTGGGCCCCTGTTCGTGCTGCTTTGCGCGCTCAGTGCGTGCGCCTCGTCGACGACCCGTTCGCGGGCGACCGTCGCGATCGAGCCCGCGCCGGCCAAGCCCGGCTGGCGCGACACCGCCGACCCCGCCGACGCCGCCGCGCTCGATTCGCTGCCGGCGCTGTGGAGCGAGGCGCTGACCGCCCCCGCAAAACGCGGCCGGCGCGCGGCGGCGATGGGCGACACCACGCTGCTCGATCCCAAGGCGGCGCTCGATCACCCTGCCCTGCCGCCCGGGTCCTATAATTGCCGCGTGCTGCGCGTCGAGCGCGGGCGGACGCAGGGCTTTCCAACGCAATTCTGCTTCGTCGGCGGCGAGGCGGACGGGCGGCTGAGCTTCAACAAGCAGACCGGCAGCGACCTGCCCAACGGCTGGCTCTATGCCGACGAGAGCGACCGCTATGTCTTCCTCGGCGCGCAGCAGAAGAAGCCGGGGGACAATTCGATCGCCTATGGCGCGGACCGCTCGCGTGACGTCGCCGGCGTGGTCGAGCGGGTCGGGCCCTTCCGCTGGCGGCTGGTGGTGCCGCGCAGCGAGCCCAAGGCGCTGTGGATCTATGAGCTGACGCCGGTGCCGACCGAACGGCAGCCGGGGTGAAGGACCGGTTCCGGGACCGTAATATTCCGTCACACGCCGCGACGTGGTAGAATGCCGCCATGCGTCGCCTGCGAGGAATCCTGGGGAGCATCCTGGCAACGGCCCTTCTGGCCGTGCCCGGCGCCGCAATGGCCCAGCGCGCCGGAACGCTGATCGCAGCCCAGCCGGTCGATGACGCTCCCGCGGGGATGCGGGCATGGCGGGTGCAATATTGGACGACGAACGAGCGGAACCGGCCGATCCGGGTGACCGGCATGGTGATCGCGCCGGATGCGCGCGCAGCTGTTGACCTTGGCGGCACGCCTCGTCCGGTGATCGCCTGGACGCATGGGACGACGGGCGTGGCGCAGCGCTGCGCGCCGTCGCGGGACGCCAGCAACTTCACCGTCATCCCTTCGCTCGGCGAGGTGATCGGGCGCGGCTATACCGTGGTGGCGCCGGACTATCCGGGGCTCGGTTCCGATATGGTGCATCCCTATCTGATCGGGGTCGACACCGGCCGGTCGGTGCTCGACGCGGTGAGAGCCGCCCGGAGCATTCGGGGTGCGGCGGCCGGCACGCGCTTCGCCGTCTGGGGTGAATCGCAGGGCGGCCATGCGGCGCTGTGGACCGGGCAGGTGGCGCGGCGCTATGCGCCCGAGCTCGACCTGGTCGGCATCGCCGCGATCGTGCCGCCGACCGATCTCGCCCGTAACATGTCGGAAGGCAGCGACCTGCGTGCGCGGGCGATGCTGACGGCCTTCACGGCAACGAGCTGGTCGCGGCTGTACGGCGCGCCGATGTCGACCTTCGGCCGCAAATCGACGCAGAACGTGATGACGCGGCTGGCCGACAACAACTGCATCGAGCCGAACGCCAAGCCGCGGCTGGGCACGATCGTCGGCATCGCCGTGGTCCAGCGCGCGATCCGCAACCTCGACCTCAGCCGCGAGGAGCCGTGGGGGCGGCTGATGCGTGCCAACAGCCCGTCCCCCGATGCCGTGCCGGTGCCGCTGCTGATCGCGGAGGGAAGCGCCGACGTCATCGTCGCGCCGGCGGTGACGCTCGATTTCGCCCGGCGCGCCTGTGCGCGCGGGAAGACGGTGCGCTACATCTCCGTGCCCGGCGGCGAGCACGCGACGGTGGCGCGCACCGAGGCGCGGACGACGCTGGACTGGATCGATGCTCGCTTCGCGGGGCGAAGGGCGCCGAGCGATTGCGGGCGGCTGTAGGGATCTTCAGTTAAGCCCGTTTCCCCGGCGAAGGCCGGGGCCCAGCTCCGACCGGCTCGCAACTGGGCCCCGGCCTTCGCCGGGGAACAGATTCAGCTGACCGGAGACAGTTCTACAAGCTCGCCAGATCGATCTCCCCATGCCGGTCGAGCGTGCGCGACTTGTCCGGCATCGGATACTTAAGGCCGGTCGCGCAGTTGAACAGCACGACGCGCTCGTCCTTGCCGACCATGCCCTCCGCCAGCGCGCGATCATAGGCGGCGAGCGTGGCGCCGCCTTCGGGGCAGAGCAGCAGGCCGTCACCGGCGGCCTCGTCGACCGCCGCCAGGATCGCCGCGTCCGACACCGCCAGCGCCGCCCCGCCCGAGGCGCGGACGGCGTCGAGGATCAGGAAGTCGCCAACCGCGCGCGGCACGCGGATGCCGGCGGCGACGGTGTGGGCGTTCTCCCAGCGTTCAGCGTGGCGCTCACCGGCCTCGAAGGCCCTGACCATCGGGGCGCAGCCTTCCGCCTGGACCGCATACATGCGCGGGCGCCTGGGGCCGATGAAACCGATCGCCTCCAGCTCGTCGAACGCCTTCCACATGCCGATCAGGCCGGTGCCGCCGCCGGTCGGATAGAAGATCGCGTCGGGCAGCTCCCAGCCGAGCTGCTCGGCGAGCTCCAGGCCCATCGTCTTCTTGCCCTCGATCCGATAGGGCTCCTTGAGCGTCGAGAGGTCGAACCAGCCGTTGGCCTTGGCCCCTGCCCCCACGATGGCGCCGCAGTCGTCGATCAGGCCGTTGACGCGGTAGACGCGCGCGCCCTGCGCGGCGATCTCGCGCACGTTGATCTCGGGCGTGTCGTCGGGGCAGAAGATGATCGCCTCGATCCCGGCGCGCGCGGCATAGGCCGCCGCGGCGGCGCCGGCGTTGCCGTTGGTCGGCATGGCGATGGTGGCGACGCCGAGCGCCTTGGCCATGCTGATCGCCATCACCAGCCCGCGCGCCTTGAACGAGCCGGTGGGGAGCCGGCCTTCGTCCTTGACGATCGGGGGGCGCCCGCCGCGCTTGGCGCCGACGCGGTCGAGGGTGACCAGCGGCGTCGCATTCTCGCCGAGGCTGACGATGTTCGCGGGCGAGCGCACCGGGAGCAGCTCGCGGTAGCGCCACAGGTCGGCCGGGCGGGCGGCCAGCGCCTCCCTCGTCATCGCCGCCTTCACGCCGTCGAGGTCGTAGCGCACCAGCAGCGGCCGGCCGGCGCGGGACAGGCCGTGAAGCGTGTCCGCCTCGTAGCGCTCGCCGGTCATCGAGCATTCGAGGTGGGTGACGAAGCTGGGCAGCTCGGCGGTCAGGTTGGCGAAGGGATCGAGACTCATGACGGGCGCATCGGCGCTCGCAGGGGCGCCGTCAATGGCGGCGATCAGCTCCGCACCGGCAGCGCAAAGGAGGCGGCGAGCGCGACGAGGTCGGCCTGGCGGTGGACGTTCATCTTGTCGAACAGGCGGACGAGATGGGTCTTGACCGTGCTGACGCCGATATCGAGCGCCTCCGCGGTCTCGGTCACGGTGTGCCCGGACACGATCTTCTCGAGGACGCGCCGCTCTGCCGCCGTCAGGTCGAACAGCGCGGCAATGATCTCGGCAGGCGGCGAGGCCGGCGTCTGGAGTGGCGAGACGAAGATCGCGGCGACCGCGGCAGGGGCGATGCCGGGGCGCAGCCGGCCATGCTGGAGCGGCAGGACATGGAGCGCGCGGGGCTCGTCGCGCAGGCCGCGGATCGGGATGCCGAAGCCCTTGCGGCCGAGTGCGCTCTCGTCGTCGGCCGCCTGCCTGACCGCGACCGCAAGTGCGGCTGCGGCGCCCTTCGTGCGCGGCGTCACCAGGTTGTTCTTGAGCTGCAGCAGATCGCCGCGCGCAAGCATGTCCTCCGCCGCGCGGTTGGCGTGGATCTTCTGCAGGCGGGCATCGACGAGCACCACGGGCGTCGCCAGGGTGTCGAGCACCGACTGGAAGGTCGCCGCCGCGATCGTCTTGATGTCGAGCAGCCGGCTGATCGCAGCGGCGCGCCGAAGGTGCGGAATGAGCAGGCGCAGCGTTTCGACCTCCCGCTCGCCGACCAGGCCCACGCTCTCATGCCGGTTGAAGCCGATGAAGCCGATCGACCGCGCATCGCGGACGAGGCCGACCGAGATCGAATCGACGAACCCCTGCGGCCGGTTGAACTCGATATGGAAACGGTCGCTGGTGTCGGGGGCGATCGCCGCCGGGTTCACCCGCGAGAGGACGGCGGGCTCCTCGACCGGCAGGCTGGCGAGGACTTCGGGACCGCCCCATTGCGCGACGAGCTCAGGGCCGAAGAAGCTCGCCCGGTCGAGCCACGGCGCCTCGAAGCCCGTGGTCGCGGACAGCAACTGCTCGCCGTCGGGAAGCGCGATCAGGCCGATCGCGCCGGTGCGGAAGTCGAGCTCGCGGCAGATCATGTCCATCGTCGCCGGCCACAGCGCCGGGTCGATCGCGCAATCGTAGATCGCGCCGATGATGTCCGACAGCACGGCCAGCGAAATCGGATCGCGCACGCCCTGCCCCCGTTAAGCAACGCCACCGACTGCACGGGAAATACTGGAAAAAGGGGGGAGCGCCAAGCGGACTCTCCATCGTACGATGGACGCGTGCCCCCTCCCGGCGGCGATAATCGTCGTCGAATCGATCCCGCCGGATCAGGACATGGGAGCTATTCGACGACGAACCGGGCGCCAGCTTCCAGGTGGCCCGGTAGCGCGCCGCCCCGCGTCAGTCCGCCGCCTTCACCGCCGACTGGTCGACCGGCACCACCGGCAGCAGCACCCGGCTGGGCGTCGCGCCGCCGCGCATGATGGTGACCGTCGCCTTCTGATAATCGTCCTTCTTCGCGTAGAAGATGTTGGGGACGTACTTCTGCGGGTTGCGGTCGTAGACCGGGAACAGGCTCGACTGGACCTGGATCATGATGCGGTGGCCGGGCTGGAAGACATGGTTCACCGTCGGCAGGCGGAACTTGTATTCCTGCACCTTTCCCGCCGGGATCGGCTTGGGGTTCGCCGGATCGTCGCGGTAGCGGCCGCGGAAGATGTCCATCGCGATCGGCCACTGATAGCCGCCCATCTTGGGATCGGTGGCATATTCGGACGGATAGACGTCGATCACCTTGACCACGAAGTCGCCGTCGGTGCCGGTGGTCTTGGCGAAGATGTCCGCGATCGG